>JAXLXF010000024.1:0-115835 GCA_046328125.1 Chloroflexota bacterium | reverse complement strand
TGGGGCAGCGAGTCCCTGAGCCGCAAGACGGTCCCGCGCCAGATCCGAGAGACTCGGGCGGTTGACGCCACGTCCAGCAGCTCCAGCGGCTGGAGGATGCCCCCGAGATGGGCGCGCTGCACGACCGGGCGCACGTCGTGGGCGCCGGCCAGGGTCAGCCCGGGCTTGAGCGACGGCAGCCGCCTCGCCTCCTCGGTGGCGGACTGCCACCGTTCGACCAGGAAAGCGTTGGCGGATGGCTCCAGGGCCAGCGCCAGCTCCCGTCCCGCCGAGAACGAGGTCCGGGAGGCCACCATCTCGCGGACCTTCTCGAACTCCAGCGGCCCCAAACTGTATTTTGTCTCGACGTGGGCATCCGTCTGATCGGCCACGTCCTCTTTCTCCTTCTGCTGATGCCCCGTCGAGACCGTCGATCAGGCGTCGGCGCCGCGTACCTGGGCGCCGAGCTTGCTCCTGACCGACGCCACGATCCGCGACATCGCGTCGTCGGCCTCGGCGTCGGTCAGGGTCCGGTCGGGGGCACGGAACCGCAGTGTGTAGGCCAGGCTTCGCTTGCCGGCCGCCACCTGCGCCCCTTGATACAGGTCGAACAGGGCGACGCGCTCCAGGAGCTCGCCGCCATTCTCTCGAATCATGGTTTCGACGTCGGCGTTCGGCGTGTCACGATCGAGCACCAGGGCCAGGTCGCGGTCCAGGCCGGGGAATCGCCCGAGCGGCTCTAGCTGACCCTGCCCCTGGCCGTGCTCCACCAGCCGGTCGAACGCCAACTCCGCCACGTACACCTCGCGCCCACCCAGGTCGAACCGCTCCGCGATGGTCGGGTGCAACTGTCCCAGGTAGCCGATGCTGATGGTGACCGTCTCGTGCGGCTCCAACTGCATCTGGCGGGCCAGGTGCGGCGGCAGCTCGCTGGGCAGGTGCAGCTCAGCGCAGCGGCCAGGGTGGTAGCCGGACGCCTTTGCGGGGGCGATCTCATGCGGCACGTTGAACCGCCCGAGCAGCTCCGAGATGGCGCCCTTCAGGTCGAAGAAGTCGGTCTGGCGGGCCGGCGCGTTCCAGGCAACCGGTGCGC
Source organism: Chloroflexota bacterium (assembly GCA_046328125.1). Classification (GTDB taxonomy): domain Bacteria; phylum Chloroflexota; class UBA6077; order UBA6077; family JACCZL01; genus JADZEM01. The sequence continues at coordinate 114,763 of JAXLXF010000024.1, read as the reverse complement.
CCGGACCGGTCATCACGATGCCGAGCCGCAGTCGCTCCGAGGGCAGCGGCGTCATCGGCGGCAGGTAGACACGAGCGATCTCGAAGATGGCGACCCGCTCGCGGTTGCGGAGGGTGGCGCGGGCCGTGTCGAGCAGGCTCGGCAGCAGCGTCGTCCGCAGCACGCTGATCTCGGTCGAGAGGTAGTTGTGAAGGGTCAGGCCGTCGCGGCCTGGCGAGGCCCAATGCGGGCCGGCGCCGTTGGAGCCATCCCCGTCCAGCCGCATCCTGGCGTCAGATCCTGGCGCCACCAGCGAGTACGTCTTCACCTCGCGGAGGCCAGCGGCGATCAGCACGTCCTTCGCCTGCTCGCCGGCCAGCATCAACGGCTCCATGTACGGCTCCGGCGGCGCGCCGGTCGGCAGCGTCGTCGGGATCTCGTCGTAGCCGGTGATCCGCGCGATCTCTTCGGCCAGATCGGCCCGCCCTTCCACATCCGGCCGATGGCCGGGCACCGTCACCAGCAGCTTGCTGTCGACCGGCTCCACGCCGAAGTCGAGCGAGGTCAGCACGCTGGTGACCAGCTCCCGCGAGTAGGTGTAGCCCAGCAGGCCGCCGATCTCGTCCTCGTGGACGAGGATGCGGCGTGGCTCGGTTTTGCCCGGATAGACGTCCACGATGTCGCTCGGGGGCGTCCCGCCGGCGATCTGGGCGAGCAGAGCGACCGTCCTCCTGGAGGCGCGCAGGGCGAGGTCCGGGTCGATGCCGCGCTCGTAACGCCGCGATGCTTCGGAGGGCAGCCGCAATGCCGCCGAGGTCTTGCGGATGGTGGCCGGCAGGAAGTTGGCCGTCTCCAGCAGGACGTTGACGGTGCGGTCGCCGACCTCGGTCGGGCCGCCGCCCATGATGCCGGCCACCGCGACCGGCTTCTGGGCGTCCGCGATCACCAGCATGTCAGGATCGAGGATGCGCTCCACGTCGTCCAGGGTGACCAGGCGCTCGCCCGGCCGCGCCCGGCGCGCCATCACGACCGGTCCGAGCGCGTCGGCGTCGAAGGCGTGCTGCGGCTGCCCCAGCTCCAGCATCGTGTAGTTCGTCGCGTCCACTACGTTCGAGATCGGGCGGACGCCGGCGAGGTGCAGCCGCCGCTGGAGCCAGAGCGGTGACGGCCCCATCTTGACGTTGGCGACGTACGCCGCCGTGAACCGCCGGCAGAGATCGGGGTCGGGGATGCTGACACTGATCTTGTCGCCGGAGGACACGCTGCCGCCGGGCGGGGCGGTCTGGACCCGCCGCAACGGCGCGCCAGTAATCGCGTGGATCTCTCTAGCTACCCCCTCCACGGACATCGTGTCCGGGCGGTTCGGCGTGATGTACAGATCCAGCACCGTGTCCGAGAACAGCGTCGTGATGTCCGTCCCGTTCTCGATCTTCTCGTCCAGGATGTAGATGCCGGTCCGGTCCGGTGAGAGGCCCAGCTCGTCCGCCGAGCAGACCATCCCGGCCGAGTCGATGCCGCGCAGGTTCGCCGCCTCGATGGTCCGGCCCCCGGGCAGCTTCCCGCCCGGCCGGATGTACGGCACCTGCGCCCCGACGTACAGGTTGGTGGCGCCGGTCACCACCGTCACCGTCCCGAATGACTTCCCCGCGTCCAGTTTGGCGACGAGGAGGTTGTCGGCGTTCGGGTGGGGATCGAGCGCGACCACCGTGGCAACGGCGATCCCCTCCCACTCCTTGCCGACCTCGATCACAGCCTCGACCTCGGTCCCGGACATGTTGAGGCGGTGGACCAGCTCGTCGAGCGGCAGCGTGACGTCCACCAGCTCGCGCAGCCAGCTCATTGGCACTTTCATGAGATGAACTGCTCCAGGAATCGGGGGTCGTTGCCGTAGAACTGGCGGATGTCGGTGATGCCGTACTTGAGCATCGCGATCCGCTCCGGACCCATCCCGAAGGCGAAGCCGGTGTACTTGTCAGGGTCGTAGCCAGCCATCTGAAGAACTCTGGGATGGACCATGCCGGCCCCCAGGATCTCCAGCCAGTCGCCGCCTTTGATCTCGGGCGTGGAGATGCCCATGTCCACGCCCGGCTCCACGAACGGGAAGTAGTCGCAGCGGAAGCGGACCTTCACCTGTGGCCCGAAGATGTGCCGTGCGAAGGCGAACAGCGTGCCCTTCAAGTCGGCCATCGTGATGCCCTGGCCCACCGCCAGCCCCTCGACCTGATAGAACATCCACTCGTGGGTGGCGTCCTGGGCCTCGTAGCGGTAGCAGCGGCCCGGCACGATCACCCGCACCGGCGGCGGATCGGTGCCGGCCGCCTTCGCCTCGGCGACCCGCGCTTCCATCACCCGCGCCTGCATCGGCGAGGTGTGGGTCCGCATCAGCACCTCGGGCGGGTTCACGTACAACGTGTCCCACATGTCGCGGGCCGGGTGGTTGGCCGGAATGTTCAGCATCTCGAAGTTGTACTTGTCCAGCTCGACTTCCGGGCCTTCGACCACCTGGTAGCCGATCGACTGGAAGAAGCCGGTGATCTGGCGCAGGATGATGCTGGTCGGGTGGAGGCCGCCTCGCGAGACCGGCCGGCCCGGCAGCGAGACGTCGATCCGTTCCGCTTCGAGCGCCTTCGTGAGCGCCTGGGCGCGAGCCGCCGACAAGTGAGCATCGAGCGCCGATTCGAGGGCGTTCTTCGCCTCGTTGGCAGCCTGCCCCGCCGTCCGGCGCTGCTCGGGCGAGAGGCCGCCGAGCCCGCGCGTGATCTCGGCGAGCGCGCCGCGCCTGCCCAGGTAGGTGACGCGCCACTGTTCGAGCGCGTCGGCCTCGTTCGCCCCGGCGAGCTCGGTCAGCGCCTGCTCGCGGAGGGTGGTGATCCGTCCTTGCCAGTCGTCCATCGTGTCTGTTCTCCAGCGTGCCTGTCGCAGTCGCGTCTCACAGCGAAGCGCCTCCGTCTCTGCTCGACGAAGGCGCTCCAGTGACCATCGCACGAGCCGTCCGCTGCTTCCTGGCGGCTCTGCGACCTCGGGGCTGGCTCAGGCGGTTGCGACTGCTCCACTCGCCTGGCTGTCCCGGGCCAGAGCCACCAGGCTGGTAAACGACGCGCTGTCAGACACCGCCATCTCCGCGAGCATCTTGCGGTTGATCTCGACGCCGGCCGCCTTCAAGCCAGCCATCAGCCGGCTGTAGCTGAGGCCGTTCTGCCGAGCAGCCGCGTTGATGCGGATGATCCAGAGCCGGTGGAAATCCCGCTTCTTGTTGCGGCGGTCCCGGTACTGGTAGTCCAGCGAGTGCAGGACCGCCTCATTCGCGGTCTTGTGCAGGCGGCTCCGACCGGAATGGAACCCCTTCGCGAGCTCCAGGATCTTCTTGTGGCGTGCATGCTGGGTCACGCCGCGCTTGACTCGGGCCATGTTGTCCTCTCGCCGTCCCGAAGCCTCGGGCGATGAATCTCAGCAGTGCGTTACTTCGCGTAGGGCAGGAGCCGCCGCAGTCTCGGCAGGTCGCACTTGGCCACCACGAACATCTCGTCCAGCTCGCCGGCGGTCCGCTTCGACTTGTTGCGGCGCAGGTGGCTCTTCATCTGCCGGGTGCGCATGAGCTTGCCGCTGCCGCTGTACTGCATCCTGCGGGCGGCGCCCTTGTGGGTCTTGAGCTTGGGCACGATCGTCACTTCCGTCTGATATCTCCCTCAGTCTGGGACGCATCCCCGAGGGAGTGCATAGCCACGAGGGCGGGCGCGCACACGGCAACGCGCGGCTCGGCGCCACGTCCGAGGAGTGTAGCAGACCGGTAACGCCTTCTGGCAACGCCAGCGCGCACTCAGCGTCGGTGGGGCGCGATTCATCGCGCCCCACCGACGCTGAGTGCGCGTCTCACGATCGTGCGGGAGTGGAGGCTCAGTCCTCGGCGCCGCCTCGGACCGGCGGCGGCACCATCGACGTCTGCATCGCGGGGATCGCGCGGGCCGTAACCGGCTCGCCCCGACGACGCCGCATCCAGGCGCCCAGCGCGGCCACGCCTTCCTTCGCGTCGTCCAGGATCGTGTACACCGACGGCACCAGCACCAGCGTCAGCAAGGTCGAGCTAATGACGCCGCCGATGATGACCACCGCCAGCGGGGCACGCGACTCGCCGCCCTCTTCCAGCTTCAAGGCCAGCGGCAGCATCGCGAAGATGACCGTGCAGGTCGTCATCATGATCGGGCGCAACCGGATGAAGCCAGCTTCGAGGATCGCCTCGGTTCGGCCCATGCCCTGGCGTCTGAGGTTGGTACAGAAGTCGATCAACAGGATCGCGTTCTTGCCGACCAGACCCATCAGCATGATCATGCCGATCAGCGAGAAGATGTTGAACGTGTTTCCCGTCACGAACAACCCCAGGAACGCCCCGACCAGCGCGACGGGCAGGCTGAACATGATCGCGAACGGTGTCAGCCACGACTCGTAGAGCGCGACCATCAGCATGTACACCAGCACGACCGACAGGCCGAGCGCCGAGATCAGCGTGCTGAACGCCAGCTCCAGCTGCTGCACCTGCCCCGCGTAGGTGATCCGATACCCCTCGGGCAGGGCGATCGCATCGGTGACGACGCGGAGATCGCGGGCCACGTCTCCCAGCGAGCGTCCCGCTACCGACCCATTGACTTCCACGACGCGCTGCCGGTCCTGGCGCTGAATGCGAGCCGGACCAGAGTCCACCACCAGCCGGGCGACCTGATCGAGCCGCACCGTGGTCGTGGCATCCACGATCAGCGGAATCGCTCCGAGCTGGCTTGGCGTGGCGCGCACCGCGTCGGCCGCGATCACCCGGATATCCACCTGATCGCCGACCTCTGGGCGCATCTGGGTGACGACGGTGCCGCCAACCATCGTGCGCATCGTATCGCCGATCTGGGTCGCGTTTAGCCGCATGTCGGCCAGGCGCTCGCGATCGACGATCGCCCGAACCTCGGGGTCTTTCTGCTCGGCGTTGTTCTGGACGTCCACCGCGCCGGGCACGGTCTTCGCCGCCTGTTCGACCTGTGACGCGATCTCGCCGAGCTTGGCAAGGTCGTCACCCTGGATGCGGATGCTCAGCCCGCCGCCGCCGCCGCCTGCCAGTGGGCTGGAGACGCTCGCGCGGACCTGGGCCTCGGGGACCGAGCGCCCAACGCGGCGAACGTCGTTCAACACCTGGAACACCGAGCGCTCGCGGCTGTGCTTGTCCTTCAACTGGACGGCCATCGAGGCGCTGCGCGTGCCACCGCCACCGCCGAAGCCGCCGCCGCCGCCAACCGAGGTGAAGACGTTCTGCACCTCGGGGATCGCCGCGATGCCGGCTTCGACGCGTTTCGTGATAGCATCCGTGCCAGCCAGCGACGTGCCCGGCGGCATCGTGATGTTGACCTGGAAGTTGCCATCGTCCTCCGGTGGGGCGTACTCCGAGCCGATCAAGTTCAGTCGCAGCATCATGTACGAGGCGAACAGGATGCCGAAGCTGGCCGCCACCACCAGCCAGCGGACCTTGAGCGCCCGCGCCAGCAGCCATCGGTAGCCCGCTGCGATCTTGTCGTAGCCACGGTCCCAGAAGACGCCGAAACGAGCCAGCGGGCCGGATCGCTCGTGGCCGGGCTGGAGCCACCGCGACGCCAGCATCGGCGTCAGCGTGAACGAGACGAACAGCGAGAAGAGCGTCGCCGCCGCGATCGTGATGCCGAACTCCTTGAAGAGCCGGCCGATGTTGCCCGTCATGAAGCTCACGGGCAAGAAGACGATCACGTCCACCAGGGTGATCGAGATGGCCGCCAGCCCGATCTCGCTCCGGCCTCGGAAGGCGGCCGTGCGAGCGTCCTGCCCCTCTTCCAGGTGCCGTGAGATGTTCTCGATGACCACGATCGAGTCGTCCACGAGGATACCGATCGTGAGCGCCAGGGCCAGTAGCGTGATGATGTTCAGGCTGAAGCCCATGAAGAACATCACCAGGAAGGTCGAAACCAGCGAAGTCGGAATCGCCAGCAGCACGATGAACGTGTTGCGCCAGGTGTGCAGGAACAGCAGCAGCACGATACCCGTGAGCAGCACGGCCAGATTCAGGTCGAACAGCACCGAGTCGATGGACCGGCGCGTGAACACGGACGTGTCGCTGGTGATCGTCATGCGCACGTCGCGCGGGAGGGAGCGCTGCAACGTGGCGACCGCCGCCTTGATGTTGTCGGCGACCTGGATACTGTTGGCGTCGGCCTGCTTCGTCAGCGAGAAACCGACCGCGTCCTTGCCGTTGAACCGCTGGAGCCGGGTCTGCTCGCGGTAGGTATCCACCACCTCGGCCACGTCCTGGAGGCGGACCACCCGCCCGGTGCTCGCGGTCGCGGTCGCATTGCCACCGGTACCGGTGGTCGTGGTGGTCAGGCCGGTGGCCCCTGGTCCCACCACGATCAGGTTCTTGAGCTCGTCAGTGGTGCGGATCGGGGCCAGCGCGCGGATGCTCTCCGAGCCGGCGCCCTCGGAGATACGTCCGCTCGGGCTGCTGACGTTTTCGCGGGTGAGCGCCGTCTGGACGGAGGCCAGCGTGATCCCGTACGCCCGCAGCCGGTCCGGGTTGATCTTGACCTGGACTTCGCGCTGGAGACCGCCGATCAGCTGCACGTCGGCCACGCCGTCCACGGACTGGAGCCGCGGCAAGATCGTGTCGTTGCCGATGTCGAACAGCTCGGCCAGCGAGCGATTCCCGGACAGCGCGATGTTCATGACCGGGATCGCCGTCACGTCCGCCTTGGTGACGTTCGGGGCATCCATGTCGGTGGGGAGACGACGTCGGATCGACGAGATTCGTCGCTCGACGTCCATCGCGGCCTGGTTCGTCTCGGTCCCCTCCACGAAGCGAACGTTGACGTTGACCGAGCCTTCGTTGGAGGTCGAGGACATCGAGTCGATGCCTGGCAGGCCGGCGACGGCGTTCTCGACCGGTTTCGCGATCAGGTCTTCGATGTCGGTGGGAGCGGCACCAGCGTACTGGATCGACACGAACACGGCTGGAAAGCTGATCGCCGGGAAACGATCGACCTTCATCTTCGTGTACGACACCGCGCCCATCAACACCAGGCCCACGATCAGCATCAGGATCGCGAGCGGACGGGTAATCGCTAACCGGGTAAGGGCCATCGAGTGCTCCCGCGTTCCGACGTCGGCACACGACGCGGATGTACCATCCGACGGCTGCCCTCAAATGGCCGCGTCGTGTGCCGACGCAGCCTGCTGCCACATTCTGCCGTGGTCCGCTTCTGGAGGCAAGGCTGTTGACACACTTTTTACAAATGCAGCAACCTTTTCAGGTGAGCCGTGTCCGCCTCGCCCTCCTCCTGCTCCTTCTGGTTGGCCTCGTCGCCTTCGTGGGCCCGCTTCTCGAAACGCGCCAGCGCGCCCCGGAGGGGACCGCTCGGGCGTACCTTCACGCCGTGGAGCAGGGCGACCTCGAGGCGGCCCTGACGAGTATCGACCCTGCCGAGCGTGAGTCTCAACGGGACCGCGTGGCGCTGCAGGCCCACAATCGGTACGCCATCGTGACCCTGGTGCTCGGGCGCCCCTCGCTGCTGGACCGTCTGACCGGACGACAGCTGGCGCCCGCCTGGGTGACGGTGCTGGCGGACGTCACCACCATCACCGGCGAGCACTGGCGCAGCACCTCGACGGCGCCGTTGGTGGAGCGAGATGGCGTCTGGTATCTCTCGCGCCCGCTGTTCGCCTGACCGACGGCCCCTCGCCCCTCGCCCCTCGCTACTCGCCGACGTACTCGTGCCAGGAGTGCTGTGGCCGGTAACCGAGCAGCCGCTTCGCCTTCGTCGAGACCACCGCCGGCGCGGTGCCGGTCAGGCCGGCGGCCATCTCGCCGATGCCCGGGAAGTAACGCGGCAGCAGCTCCGCCAGCGGCTGACGAGCCAGCGGCTCGTCGGCTGTGATGAAGAACGTCTCGTTCTCCAAAGTCTGGTCTTCCACCGCCAACCGGAAACCGGTCGCCAGGTCGCGTACGTCGCAGTAGACCCACATCACGCGGGCGTTCAAATCTGGATTGTCCAGGCGCTCGCGGACCAGCGGCGCCTCGCGCTCCGGATCGCCGTACAGCATCAACGGCGGGCGGATCGCGATAGTCTGGAGACCGGTCCGGCGGTTGAACGCGCCGAGCATCTCCTCGTCCAGCAGCTTGGTCAGGCTGTAGGCGTCTTGGGGAAGACGCGGATGCTCCTCGTCGATTGGGAGGTACTGGGGATTGAACGGCCGCTCGGCCATCGTGATGCCGAGGGCGTTGATGCTGCTGGCGGCGACCAGCTTCCTCAACCCGAGCCGCCCGGCCGCCTCGCCGACGTGATAGGTGCTCAGGACGTTGGTCCGGAAGACGGTGGGATACGGGTGGACCTGATTCGAGGGGATCGCCGCCAGGTGGATGACCGCGTCGTGGCCGCGCAACACGTCGTAGACGGCGCCCAGATCCTCGCACTCGCCGAGCTTGTAGCGGACGCCGGCCGGCTGTTCGCTCGGCGCGGTCTTGTCGAAGATCGTCACCTCGTGGTCGCGGCTCACCAGCTCGCGCACCACCCACCGCCCGATTCGCCCGGAGCCTCCGGTCACCACCACGCGCATGCCAACACCTCGTCTGCTCTGCGGCAAGTGTGGCCCGGCCCGAACACGGTGTGCCAGGGAGACCCCACCCCCCAGCCCCCTCAGCGGGTGGCGGGGGTCATGCTGGCCGGACGCGAGACCATCGGCAGCCAGATGTGGTCGCGGCTGGCGACGGCTGGCCCGAGGCTGGCGCCCGAGAGGTCGACGCCGCCGAGAGTCGTGCCAGTCAGGTCGGCGCCGTCCAGTATGGCCTCGTCCAGGAGCGCCCCGACCAGCGACGCGTCGCGCAGGTTGGCGCCCCCGAGGCCAGCGCCGGTCAGATCGGACTCGTGGAGGTCGGCGCCACGCAAGATTGCCCCTGTCAGGTTCGCCCCGCGCAGGCGGGCGCCCTTGAGGATCGCGTTCGAGAGGTCGGCGCCGCTAAGGTCGGCGTCGGTGAGGTCGGCGCTGCGCAGGCGAGCGCGCACCAGCCGAGCGCCGCTCAATCGTGCCCCCCGCAAGCGTGCCTCGTACAGATTCGCCTCGACCAGCCCCGCGCCTTCGAGGTCGGCGCCCCAGAGGACGGTGCGCCGCAAGTCCAGCCCGGTCAGGTCGTTTCGTCCCAGCACGGTGAGCACGGATTGCATCTCGGTGGACGGCTCCAGGGCGATCTGCCCGGACTGGGCATACTCGCGGACGTACGCCGCGAGCAGGTCCATCGCCGGTCCACGGTAGCCGGGGAAGTCGCGGGCGATCTGCTCGATCGAGTAGATCGCGCCGAGCCGCGTCTCGACATTGGTCGGGCCGTCGGCGTTGCGCCGCGCGAGCATCGTCACGGCGGTCGTCCAGCGCTCGGTCGGCGGACCGCTCTGGGCGGCCGACGAAACGATGGCCGCCGCCGCCCGCTGGGTCCGCCAGTTCATCACCAGGGTCGGGACGGTTACGAGCAGGATGGCGGCGTCTACAGCTGCGTCAAACAGCATGGCGTTCCGATGCTGGATCGGTCGGCCTTGTGCTGGTCGATCGATCTCGAATGTCAGCGGTGGTCACGCGGGCCAGTGTACGCGACTGCCACCGCGCCGCCGCGCACGCACCGTCACCGCTCTATCACAGTGGCCGATGCTGCCGGTGCACGGGTTGTCTGCGCGGCACAGTCGCGTCACAAAACCTTACTCGCCCCAACCGCGCGTCTTAAGCATGGTGTTGAGCGCCTTCGAGATGTACCCGAGCTGGCGCGCAGCCAGGCGCAACTGGATCGGGGCGTCCGGCTCGTCGTCGGCGGCCCGCGCAAGGTCGCCGTCCTGGAGGCAGCGCGCCAGCCGGTCGATCTCGTCCATGAACGCCGAGACGGTCTTGATCTTGAAGACGCGGTGACCGTCCGCCGTGACCGGGCCGGACGGCATGTGGGGGCCGTCGTCGTCCGGCGCCGAGTCCGCCGAGCCGACCCAGAGATCGGAGTCGTCGGCGTCTTCGTCCTTCGCCTTCGGGGCGCGAGCCATCTTCGCCGGCGCTTCCTGCTTCGGCTTGATGGTGACGACCGTCTCCGGCAGCTCGTCACGCTCGCCCATCGCGATCGCTTCGGCCGGGCTGAGGCCGGGCGCCGCCGCCGACGCGCGACAGGCCCGGCTGAGCGCCGCCGCCGAGAGCCCGCGCTCGACGGCCAGCTCGGCCAGCTCGGTCTGGTTGACGGGATCCGCGACGGCGCCAAGGTGCTGCGCCTGGGTGACCGTCAGGCTGCCGTCGGTGATGAGGTCGCGGACGGCCGGGGCGAGGTCTCGGAGGCCGAGGTAGCGGCGGACGGTGGCCGTCGAGAAGCCGACCGCCTGCCCGATGGCGTCGTCAACCTGGCGCTCGCTCCAGTCTGGGTTCTGGCGAGCCAGGTTGCGCCGCAGTCTCGCGAACCCCTCGGCCTTGTCCATGTCGTTCAGGTCGCGGCGCTGAAGGTTCTCCAGCATCTGATGGATCAACCGGTCGTCGGGCGATGCATCCACGACGACGCACGGCACCTCCGGCAGCCCGACCTTGATGGCGGCAGCCCGTCGGCGGTTGCCGTACACGACCCGGAAACCGCCGCTCTCGCGGGCCACGCCCAGCGGCTGCAGGACGCCGTGCTGACGGATGCTGTCGGCCAATCCGTCGAGATCGTCGGTGGCGTCCCGACGGACGTTGTCGGGATCCGGCTGGATGGCGCGCGGATCGACCAGAACCAGGGACATCATGTCGCCCCTCTCAGAATCGAGACTGAGCGCGGGCTCGAACCCCCAGATGAACAGGTGTTCGAGCCCACAGGGCGATTCTACGGGCGGCAGCCCCGCCGGACGGGCCGCCGCCGCTCACGATGGCGTCTCAATGCGAGGAGACAGGAGACAGAATACGGGAGACAGGAGGGACTGAATCCCCTCCTGTCTCCCGTATTCTGTCTCCTGTCTCCTTCGTCAATCGAGCAGCGACTCCTCGACGGGGGCGTCGCCCTGGGCGTCCTGGCGGGTGCTGATGCCCAATGACTCGGCGAAGCGGCGGAACGCCTCCAGCGGCTCGCCGTACTTGCGGTGGCCGGCGGCGTGGGCAGCCGCGCCCATCAGCAAGCGACCGCGCGCCGCGTGCGAGTTGCGCCCGAAGTCCTCCAGCTGCACCAGGCTGATCTCCTGGTTGTGGGGGTCGTTGCCGAGCTTGCTGCAGCCGAGCGCCAGCGTCTGAACCAGCGGCTGGGTGTCGTAGCCGGCCTTGAGGTACGCCTGGGTCAGGCCCACGGCGTCGTCCGGGCGCAGGCCGACGAGGGCGTCGTCCAGCTTCTCCAGGATCTGACCGGACGACCAGCCCGCCGCGCCGCGCGGCGCCTTGATCGGCCGAGGGCCGTTGCCGGGGAACGCCTGCTGGCCCTGGTACACCTCGTTGACGAACGAGCCGGCCACGAACAGCAGCTTCGTCATGTGCGGGTGGTCGAACCGGTCGTAGAACCAGCGGACCGTGTTGACGTACTCGTAGGCGTGCATCGGCATGTTGTACGCCGCCGGCGAGCCGCACTCGATCAGGGTCTCGGTGGCGGCGAGCTGGATCGCGTCGACGATCGACTTGATGGACTTGCCGGCCTGGAGCAGCCCGCCGATGTGGCGGACGACCGAGACCTCATTGCCCTGATGGATCACGTCAACCGTCTGCTTCACTTCGGCGCGGGAGAGCGGCTTCGTGTTCTTGTGCCGCATCTCGACGTCCTGGCCCTGGAGCACGACCCGCGAGTAGGTGCAGGCCATCTCGTACATCGAGTACCAGTGCGGCCCGACGCCCAGGTCCATCACGCCGGCGTACAGCACGTCGTGGGCGTTCTCCCAGCCGACCGTCTCGGCCAGCTCGATGGTGGCACGAGCGCGGTAGGAGCGGTGGCCGGTGGTGAAGGAGAGCCGGAAGACGGTCCGGTCCTGGACGTCGATCAGGCCGGCGAACATCAGCTGCGCCAGCACTTGCTGGCGGTCGGCCGGGTTGGCGAGCAGCCCGAGGAACGTCTGGTACGCCTCCTCGACCTGGCAGCGCATGACCAGGGTGAGCCAGTGGTCGAGGCGCTCCTGCAACGTCGAGTCCGAGGTCACGGCCGGCTGGTCCGCCCAGTGCGCGACCGGGAAGGCCGGCGCGCCGGAGAACTCCATGTTGTAGACGCGGTTGTAGTGGCCCGGCGCGTGTCCCAGGAGCTGGTTCCACGGATCGAGTCCGGTCGGGATGTACCAGATGGTCTGGGCCATCGGCAGGAAGGCGGTCTCGTCTGGGACCAGCTTCTGGAGCTGAAGCGCGGCCCGCATACTGAGCAGGCAGTGGTCGTTGTTGACGAAGCGGACGTCGCCGCTGTCGAGACGCTGGTGGAACGGGACGTGGGTGTACGGCGCGTGGATGTGCACCGTCTCGCGCACGAGCTCGTCCACGGGCCGGCCGGCCTTGACGAGGTCGTAGAACACCTTGCTGGCCCCGACCTGATCGCGAGCCAGGATCCGCTCCTCCAACCGCGCGTAGACGCTGTCCCTCTCGTGCTGCGCTGGCGCGGTCAACGTCACCGCCATGGCGCGTCACCTCCATTGGAAACTGTGCCCTGGGTACGTGGGCCTGCTGTCAGGCCGGGCCGTCTGCTCTCGGCGAGGGCATTATGCCCGGTAAATCGTTTCGGAAACACCCCGCCAGGGTGCGATCTGGCGAAAGCAGATGGATTTCAAGAGTTTTGCTACTCGATGGGCACGAAGATGGAGTAGCGCAGCTCTCGCCTGACGTTCTGCGAGAGATGACCCTTCCCGGAGATGTCCTCCACGAGGATCACTTCGCCGGCCTCGACGACGCGGGCCTCGCCGTCGCTGGCGGTCAGCTTGACCCCGCCGACGAGGTTGATGATGTACTGGCGCCTGGGAGCCGGGTGCCAGTCCAGGTCGTAGTCCGGCTGGGTCTCGCGGAAGATGATGCCGGTGGCCGGCAGCTTCGCGGAGAGCTTGCCGGAGCGGGTGGTCTCGACCCACTCGATCTCGAGATCCCGCCAGTGGGACTCGCCGCTCTCGTCCTCGTACAGGTTGTGGATACGCATCGGTTCTCCTCGACCTTCGTGGTAGCCGGGCGGGGGGATGGTCAGTCGAGCGCGACGAACATCACGTTGAACGGCCGCCCGACGACGTTCTTGGACTTGTGGCCCTTGCCGTTGACATCTTCGACGAGGCAAATCTCGCCGGCCTTGACGACCCTGACCTCGCCGTCGCTGGCAGTGATCTGGGTGTCGCCGTCGAGCTGGACGACGTACTGGCGGCGCGGCGCGGGGTGCCAGTCCAGGTCGTAGGAGATCTCCATCTGGCGGAAGATGACGCCGCTGGCGTGCTCGCGTGCCGAGGCCGGGCCTCTATCGGTCACCTCGGCCCACTCGACCTCGATGTCCCGCCAGTGGGACTCGCCCTGCTCGTCTTCGTACAGGTTGTGAATGCGCATGCTCCCTCCGTCGGGGACACGGTACCCGATCTGCGCGTCACGGGACCGTGCGCGGCTATCGGCGCCCGCCAGCAGTGAGCTCAGTACACTGCAGTGTGAGCGCATGCGGCTGGACTCAGGGGTGGACGGATGGAGACGCGCGACACTGGCGACTCGACGCAGCATGAGGATGCAACGGAGTGTCCGGTCGTGCCCTCCAGCCCAGGCGCACGGCGAGTTTTCGGGCGCATGCGGTGCAAGATCATCGTGTCAGGCGATTTTGACGATCCGTTGCCTGATGAGCTGCTGGCGGCCTTCTACGACGGTCCGGTCTTTCCAGACCGATGAGCTCGCCGCTGGACAGCCACGTCGCGATTTGACTGCTCGCCGACCAACGGCCACGTCATCACGGGGACCGTTGAACCGTTGCGATGTGTCGCTCCTCCGCTGCTGACGGTGCTCTGGGCGTGGCTGGCACAGACTGATGGTACTGGGACTCAGGTTGGTGATGGGCACCAACGCTAACAGAATTTGTTGTGCATCCCGGAAACTAATTGCGCAAATCAATTTCCCGATCCAAGGGAGCCCATCTTCCCGAGAAAGCCACGCACCCTAGCCCGTGCGAGACCAACGACGCGCCAGGTATGCGTCAACCCACTGTCGGCTGCTGCGCCAACTTCCGTTCGGCAGCCGGACGGCTCGCAGCCGACCACGTGCTGCAGCTGAGCGGAGCGCGGCCACACTGAGATCGCGCGAAGTCAGCGACTCCAACGATACGAGCCTGACCGGGCCAGCGACGGCAGGGACCACGAACTGCATGAGATTGTCCAGGATGGCGCGAGCGAAGACCTCGCCCAACGGACCGATGTCGCCCACATCAGCTTGTTGGAGGGCCGAGAGATACCGACCTCGATCTCGCTGGTAGATGATGGCCGGCGGGTAGCCCAGACGCACGAGCATGAGATTCGTCAACAACCGACCGGTTCGTCCATTTCCATCCAGAAATGGATGAATGCGCTCGAAATCGACGTGATATTGAGCGATGGCTTTCGCAATGGGAGCCGTCGCGATCGACACACTGTTGACAGAGGCGACCCAATCGGTCACGCGGGCCGGCACATCGGGATAGTCAGGTGGCCGCATGCCGCCACTGAACGGTTGGATGTTGTGTTGTCGCCAGTTGCCCGGAGATTCCGCATCGTGGGCATCGGGATGTGGCGCGACCTCCCACATTGGCGACATGACTTGCCGGTGGACCTGCCGGACTTCCATCACCGTCAACAATGCCCCCTCGCTCCATCCCTCCGACGCCTGCGCCTGGCCGTATACCCACTGCGCCGCGTCGGCATAGCCAGTCACTTCGAGATAGTCCTTGAGCTGCTTGTCGCCCACCGCGCGCCCTTCTCGTAGCAGAACCTCTACCTCGCGCAAAATCAGCGTGTTACCTTCAATGGCTGTCGAGTTATGCGCTTCCTGGAACCAGATCTCGCGCCAGATACCTTCGGCCTCCACGGTCCGAGGCAACCCACCGAGGCGATCTCGAAGCTCGTGCATCTCGAAGTCGAGGCGCGCATGAAGGGCCGCCCGGGTCGGATGTCCTCGCGGCATACGGACGCTCCGATGCATGAAAAATGTTTCGCATATCCAAGCGCATGGATACAAAGCAATTGTAGAGCAGTCACACTCAAGAACCACATCTGCGCGTCAGGGACGACATGAATACATACCGATTCGAGCGCCAGCCTCGCCGTTTGTCGAGCACCGGGAGATTGCAGCCCGTGGCGTTCGAGCCGTTGCCGCTTGGGCAGGTGCGGCCGGCTGGCTGGCTCCGAGACCAGCTCCGGATCCAGGCTGACGGCCTGACCGGCCACCTGCCCGACTTCTGGCCGGACGTCCAGAGGAGCCAGTGGATCGGCGGGAACGCCGAGGGCTGGGAGCGCGGCCCGTACTGGCTGGACGGGCTGGTGCCGCTGGCTGTGCTCCTGGATGATTCAAAGTTGAAAGCGCACGCGGCGCACTGGGTAGAGTGCATCCTGGCCTCGCAGCGCGAGGACGGCTGGCTCGGGCCGGTCCACGACACCAGGTTCGGCTACCCGTACGACCCGTGGCCGCTCTTCATCGTGATGAAGGCGCTCACGCAGCACCACGAGGCGACCGCCGACTCGCGCATCCCCGAGGCGATGCTGCGCCTGCTCCGCAAGCTCGACGCGACCCTGGCCGAGCGTCCGCTCCGGTCGTGGGCGCGCTACCGTTGGGCCGATCTGCTGCTCAGCGTCCACTGGCTCTACGAGCGTACTGGTGAGTCATGGCTGCTCGATCTCGGGCGGCGCGTCCAGGAGCAGGGGTACGACTGGCGCGCCCAGTTCAAGACGTTCCCCTACTGGGACAAGGTCCACCGCATCGAGCGCGACCAGTCCACTCACGTCGTCAACGTGGCGATGGCGCTGAAGGCGTACGGGGTCTGGTCGCGCCAGTCCGGCTCCGACGACGACCGCGCAATGCCCCTGCGGATGCTCGAGCTGCTCGATCGCTACCACGGGCAGGCGACGGGCATGTTCTCCGGCGACGAGCACCTGGCCGGCAAGAATCCGAGCCAGGGCAGCGAGCTCTGTGCCGTCGTCGAGGCGATGTTCAGCCTGGAGGCGCTCCTCGCGACGCTCGGGGAGCCGACCCTGGCCGACCGGCTGGAGCGACTGGCGTACAACGCGCTGCCGGCCACCCTGACACCAGATATGTGGGCGCACCAGTACGACCAGCAAGTCAATCAGGTCATCTCGCGGGCGTCAGACGAGCACATCTGGACCAGCAACGGCCCGGAGGCGAACGTGTACGGACTCCAGCCGAACTTCCCCTGCTGCACGGCGAACCTGCACCAGGGCTGGCCGAAGCTCGTGGCACACCTCTGGATGCGGCCAGCGGATGACGGTCTGGCGGCGATCGCGTACGGCCCATGCGCGGTTCGGACGACGGTTCATGGCGCCGCCGTCGAGATCGACGTGGAGACCGAGTATCCGTTCGACGGCAGCGTGCGGATCGCCGTCCGGACCGATCGCCCGGTCCGGTTCCCGCTCCAGCTTCGGGTGCCGGGCTGGGCTGACGGTGCCCGACTGACCGACCCGTCCGGCGCGGCCACAGCGCCCGAGCCGGGCCGGTTTGCCGTGGTCGAGCGCGAGTGGCAGGGTGAATCGCACCTCGCGCTGGAGCTGCCGCTCGCGATCCGGGCCGAGCGCCGCTTCAACGACAGTGTCGCCCTGCATCGGGGGCCACTGTTGCTGGCGCTCCAGGTCGGCGAGCAGTGGCGCCAGACCGGCGGAACGCTGCCGGCCGCCGACTGGGAAGTCCTGCCCACCACCCCCTGGGCGTACGCGCTCGACCTGGACCCAGACGACCCGGCCGCCAGCCTGACCGTCGAGCGACGCCCGCTGGCCGGTGGGCCGTTCTCACCGGAGACCGCGCCGCTGCTGGTCAGGGCACGCGGGCGGCAGCTGCCCGGCTGGGGGCTGGAGCGCGCCACCGCGGCCGCGCCGCCTCCTCAGAGCCCGATCCGCTCGGACCAGCCGCTCGAAGCGCTGACCTTGCTGCCGTACGGCGCGACGGGCCTGCGAGTTGGCGAACTGCCGCTCCTCGACCGCTGACGGGTTACTGCGTGCGGGCGGCGTCCAGGTCGGCGAAGTGGGCGCGCCATTTCGCGCGAATCTCAGACTCGACGCCGCCGGTGTCATAGGCCGGCGAGACCAGCGGCTCGGCTCGCTCGACGGCGATCACCACGATCTCGCGCATCGGGTTGGTGGTGCCACGCTCGCGGCAGAGCGCCACGAACCGGTCATACTGCTCGCCGCCGTCCACCACCGTGGCCTGCCCCCGGAAGCGGTACCCCTTCCGACTGATGGGGTCGACGATGTTGATCTCCATCGTCGGGCGCTGGCGCACGTTCGCTAACGTCTGGGGCGAGCGAATGTCGCCGAACACGAGGTGATCGTCGTCCAGGACGGCAATAGTCCCCTTCGGCGAGAGGTTCGGCGTGCCGTCGTCGTTCACCGTCGCCACGAAGCAGAGCCGCTGCTCGTCCACCACCCGCCGCGCGTCAGCTGTGAGCGCACCCATAGCCGTACCTCCCATCTGTGACCTCCAGAGTATGCCCTGAGTGGTGCCACCGCACCGCGCACCGCCAGTTCATGGCTCAGGAACCCCCACGGGGGCGCGATGAATCGTGCCCGTACCAGGGGGTGGCGCCTTGTACGGGCGCGATTCATCGCGCCCCCGGATCTGGATGGGCACGAGACTCTGACACACACCTCGGCGAGTCTCCTTCCGCTCGTGTGGCAAGGGCGGGCTGGTATCCTCCTCTCTCGCGGCCGTGCACCCACCGCGACCGCCTCGCATCAGATCCAGCGGCCTGACCTTCCTGCCAGATCCAGCACACGCGGTCAGGCGCAGCTCGCGAAGGAGGTCACCGTGCCAGGCGGATTCAAGATGGTGTTCCTGCCCCCCCAGCGCGACTTCACCCGGCAGTGGGCCGAGGCGGTCGCGCAGGCCGTCCCCGACGCGACCATCGTGGTCGCCGAGAACGAGGAGGAGGCGCTGCGCGAGATCGTCGATGCTGACGCCGCGTTCGGCAACCTCCACAGGAACCTGCTCGACGCCTCGCAGCAGCTGACGTGGCTCGCCGCTCCGGCCATCGCCCCGCCGGCCGGCTACTACTACCAGGAGCTGATCGACCACCCGGTCCAGGCGACCAACTTCCGGGGCATCTTCAACGAGCACATCGCCGCCCACATCCTGGCGTTCGTGCTGGCGCTGGCGCGCGGCCTCCACTACTACATCCCGCGCCAGTTGAAGCACGAGTACCGCCCGGAGCGGACCGATACGGGGACCGTCTACCTGCCCGAATCGACGGCCCTGATCCTGGGCGTCGGCGGCATCGGGTCTGAGACGGCCAAGTACCTCTCGCAGCTCGGCGTCCGCGTGCTCGGCATCGACGCCCGCCGCGAGGACACTCCCGAGGGCGTCGCCGAGCTGCACCGCCCGAACGAGCTCGACGCGCTGCTGCCCCAGGCCGACTTTGTGATTCTGACCATCCCCCACACCCCCGAGACGGAGGGGCTGTTCGACGCGGCCCGCTTCGCCAGGATGAAGAAGAGCGCCTTCTTCGTCAACATCGGGCGCGGCATGACCACGAAGCTGGATGCGCTCAACGAGGCGCTCCGCAACGGGACCATCGCGGGGGCGGCCCTGGACGTCTACGAGATCGAGCCGCTGCCGGCCGACCACCCGCTCTGGGACGCCCCGAACGTCCTGCTGACGCCCCACACCGCCGGCTTCGGGCCGTATCTGGACGACCGCCGCCAGGAGCTGCTGGTGGAGAACGCGAAGCGGTTCGCGGCGGACCAGCCGCTGGTCAACGTGGTGAACAAGGCGCTCTGGTTCTGACGAGTCGTCAGGAGCCAGGAGTCAGGAGTCAGGAGTCAGAGGAAGCGTAGACCGGCATGCCTCCATTGTCATCCTGAGCTCGCGAAGGATCTCCCAACCCCACCCCGCCCTCCATGAGTGCCCGGATTCGATGTGAGATCCTTCGCGAGCTCAGGATGACAATGGGGGCTGGCCTGCCTCCGATTCCACGCCCCACGCCCTAGCACTCGTTTCTCGCTACTTGCGCGTGCCGTCCGTCATCATTCATGCATCTGACGTGTGTGAGTGACGGGCCCGCGGGCTCGGCGTTGAGAACTGGAGTAGCACACTATGGCGCGCCCGGTCGTGGCAATCGTCGGCAGACCGAACGTCGGGAAGTCGACCCTCTTCAATAAGCTGATCGGCGAGCAGCGCGCCGTCATGCACGACATCCCCGGCACCACCCGTGACCGCCTGTACGGCACGACCGACTGGAACGGGCTGGAAATGACCGTCGTGGACACCGGAGGGATCGGCGTCGAGACCGAGCTGCTGACCGGCCCCGGCGACCCGGCCCGCTGGGGCAGCCTGCCGCTCTCGCACATCCTGGCCCAGGCCCAGGAGGCGATGGACGAGGCGGACGTCATCGTCTTCCTGGTCGATTCGCTGAGCGGGATCTCCAGCGCCGACCAGGACGTGGCGGACCTCCTGCGCCGCTCCAAGAAGCCAATCGTGCTGGGCGCGAACAAGGCCGAGGGCAAGAAGGGCGCGCAGAACGCCGTCGAGCTGTACGAGCTGGGGCTGGGCGAGCCGATCCCGTTCTCGGCGATCCACGGGACCGGCACCGGTGAGCTGCTGGACGCGGTGGTTGACCACCTGCCGAAGAACCCACCCGCCGAGGAGTCCGACGCCGATCTCTCGGTCGCCATCGTCGGGCGCCCGAACGTCGGGAAGTCGTCGATCCTCAACCGGCTGCTCGGGAAGGAGCGCGCCATCGTCAGCCCGATCCCCGGCACCACCCGCGACGCCCTGGACACCGAGATGCGCTGGCAGGGCAGGCGGGTCCGGTTGATCGACACGGCCGGCATCCGGCGGCGGGGCCGCATCGAGCAGGGCGTCGAGAAGTTCAGCGTGCTGCGAGCCGTCCGCGCCATCGAGCGGGCCGAGGTCGCGATCCTGGTGCTGGACGCGACGGCCGGCGTCACCGCTCAGGACACCCACGTGGCCGGCTACGTCCAGGAGGCGAAGAAGGGCCTGGTCATCGCGGTCAACAAGTGGGATCTGCTGGAGAAGGACAACAACACCGTCGTCGACTACACCGCCGCGATCCGCCGCGACCTCAATTTCGTGGATTGGGCGCCGATCGTGTTCATGTCGGCGCTGACGGGCCAGCGGTCACCCCGCCTGCTCGACCTTGCCTGGGAGGCCCAGAACGCTCGCGACCAGCGCATCACCACCCCGAAGCTGATCGAGATGGTCCGCGAGGCGGTCCAGCGGCACCCTCGCAGCGAGGGCGGACGGGTGTTGAAGGTGTACTACGCCACCCAGGCAGACGTTCGCCCCCCGACGTTCGTCTTCTTCGTGAACGACCCGAAGCTGATGCACTTCACCTATCAGCGTTACCTCGAGAACCAGATCCGCGCAGCGTTCGGGTTCCAGGGCACGGCGATCCGGCTGGTGTTCCGGGGCCGCGAAGAGCGCCAGTAGCCGACCCCACGCTGAAGCCCGCTCACGCCGCGCCCGAGGAGGGGCGGAGTCGCCGATTCGTCCGCGATCACCCGCCTTCGGGTGTGGGCTCTGGCTCGGGTGGGTGCATCCGCTCCGACATCTTCCGTGCGAACCATGTCGCCAGCTCCGGTGTGGCCGTCTCGTCGCGGCCGTACAGGTAGACGGTCGCGACGTACCGGTCCACCCGGATCACGACGCGACGGTGGGTGAACACCTTGCCCGGCTCGTCGCAGCCGTCGTGACGGCAGGCGCTCGCGGCGGCCGATTCGTCGGAGAAGTCCTTTGGCTCCGGCCCCTCCTTAATGACCCAGGCGAACGGTCCGTTGGCGTCGTCCGAGCGCTCTGGCATCTTCTGGTTGACCTCGGCCTGGACTTTGAACAGCTGTTTCGCCGTGTCCACGTTCTTCGCCACCCAGACTTTGGAGTCCGTGATGACCGGGCCGACGTACTTCTCTTCGTTGTCGCGGTCCCGCGTCCACCGCCGGTGCGCCCACTCGCCGTACTGGTCGGCGCCGGCCTCGTCGGCGACGGTTTGCGCCTGCTTGCCGGCCTCCTCGTGAAACGTCACGATCTCGGTCGGGTCGGTGCTCTGGGCTGTCGCCGTGCCAGCCACCAGCGAGCCGAGCGCGAGCCAGACCGCACAGCCACCCGCCAGGACGCGCACTGAAACGGCCACCGCGAACGCACGCCGAGCAGCTCTCACCCTCGGACCTCCGACGCGTATTTCTGTATCTGGCGGTTATGACACTCGTCTCATTGTCCCCCCGCGGGTGCGCGGCTTGCCAGGAAATGGGCGGTCGAACGGCCAGGTCTTGGGCGCGGCTCGGGCGACGCTCTCGTCGCCGCATCGCCGCGCCCCGCCGGGGTACCATCGGGGCACTCATCGGAGATTGGGCGGTCAGGCACAGCTCGCCGCGCCGTCACATGCAGCTCGACTCGCCCGGCGTGGCCGACGACCGGCGAGTCTGAGGGGAGTCAGTCAAGGTGGTTGATTTCGAGCTCTCTGTCGAGCAGTTGCGCGCGCGGCGCGGAGTGAAGTGGCGGCGGTTCCCGGCTGACGTGCTGCCGTCCTGGGTCGCGGACATGGACTTCGCGGTCCCGGACGAGGTCCAGGAGGCCGTCGAGCGCGTCGTCCGGCTGGGTGACTATGGGTACGGCTCCGGGCACGGCGTGCGCGAGGGCAAAGAGGGCCTGGCCGAGGCGTTCCAGGAGTACGCCGCGTCGTCGTTCGGCTGGGAGATCGACCCGGCCGGCGTACTGCCGGTTGGGGATCTGATTCAGGGCATGTACTCGTCGGTGTACGCGTTCAGCCAGCCGGGCGACGGCATCGTGGTGCAGACCCCGATCTATCCGCCGTTCCTGGACACGATCGCAACCACCCAGCGGCGGATGGTCGAGAACCGACTCAAAGACGACGGCACAAAGTACGCGCTGGACGTCGAGGGCCTGAACGCCGTCATCGACGACACCACCCGCATGCTGATGGTGCCGAATCCCCACAACCCGACCGGTCGGGCGTTCACCCGCGACGAGCTGGTGGCGCTGGCCGAGGTCGCCCTGAAGCACGACTTGATCGTCGTGTCGGACGAGATCCACTCCGATCTGGTCTATCCCGGCCACACGCACATCCCGTTCGCCTCGCTCAGCCCCGAGATCGCCGACCGCACGATCACGCTGACCTCGGCCACGAAGGGCTTCAACATCCCGGGCCTGCGGACGGCCATCCTTTACTTCGGCTCGCAGGATCTGAAGGCACGCTTCCACACCACGATGCCGGCTCGCCTGCTCGGCTCCCCGAACGTGATCGGCATCGACGCGACGGTCGCGGCGTGGCGGTACGGCCAGCCGTGGCTGAAGGAAGTGATGAACGTTCTGGACCAGAACCGCAAGCGGGTCACGGAATTCCTGGCGAAGGAGCTGCCGGGGATCACGTACCGCGAGCCCGAGGCGACGTATCTCGGCTGGCTGGACTGTCGGGCGCTCAACCTGGGCACGTCGCCGTTCGAGTACTTCCTGGACAAGGCGAAAGTCGGCTTGATGGAAGGCGCGAACTTCGGCGAGGCTGGCGTTGGCTGCGTCCGGCTGAACTTCGGCACCTCGCCGAAGATCCTGGACGAGATCCTGAACCGGCTGGCGGAATCCGTGCGGGAGGTTGCGCTGGCACCGGCCTGACCCACGGCCGGGACGTGTCGCACGGGCTCTCGCTGCGCAATACCCACCGGAAGTGCGTCACAAAATGTTACGCACTGAACAGAAACCACCGCGGATGGGTCAAAGGTATTGACAACGAGAGCTCATTTTGGGAACATCCCCCGGGACATAGGGATCTCTCTGGAGGTAGGGTGATGCATCACCGGTCTTCTTCCCTGCGCCGGCGCCTGGCGCTCGGGCTTTCGATTGGCCTGACTGCCCTCGCGCTGACCATCTCGCCGGCTGTGGCTCCGCGAACCGTGCTGGCCGACGGCGGTCAGAGCGATCCGGCCTGGGACTACGGTCGCGGCGGCTCCGAGTCTGGCCTGAACCCGCCCTGCTACCTGCCGCCCGGGAGCGTGACGCAGACCAAGATGTACAACGTGTACCGGCCGAGCTGCTTCGCGGGCAAGCTGCAGTAGTCGTCGCACCTCAGACACGCAGAGCGCGGGCTCCGGGACCAGATTCGGTCCCGGACCCGCGCTCTTGTGTCTCGCCCTGCTCGTGTCCCCTGGCGTCAGGACGACGCGGCCTGCCAGATCGCGCGGAGCGGATCGCGCCCGTCCTGGATCGCCTCCAGGCCGGTCCGGCTCATCTCGTCGGCAGGATCGAGGTCGTGGGCACGCCCCCAGTGCTCGCGCGCCCGGGCGATGCGCCCACGGTAGGCGTACTCGAACCCGAGCAGCGTGTGGGCCGGCGCCAGCTCCGGATTGAGGCGCGCGGCCTCCTCCAACTCGCCGAGCGCGGCGTCACCCTGGTCCAGCGCCAGGTACAGCCGACCGAGGGTCAGCCGCAGATCCGGATCGCGCGGGTAGCGCCGAACCAGCCGCTCGGCCTTCTGAGCCTCGCGGACGTCGCCAAGCTCGCCCTGATCCAGCGTCGCGTCCTGGCTCGCCGCCACTTCGAGATGGGCCAACGCCAGGTTGAGCTTGCGCGCGGCTATCAGCGCCAGCCCGAGCTGCCAGCGGAGCTTCGGGTCGTTGCGGTGCATCTCCACCAGCGCCCGCAGCTCCGGCACGTCGTCGGCAGTGGGGATCGGCGCCGGGGCCGTCGCGTCCAGCGTCTCAGGAGCAACCTGGGTGGATGCGTCGCTCGCGCTGGCGGTCACCCCGGCGAGCGGCGCCGTCAGAGCGGCGACGGACAGCTGGCTGGCCGAGATCTGGGCGGGCGTGGGCTGGTCGTCTGGAGGCGACACGGGAGCCGCGTCTGCCTCGGGCGACCCGCGACGGCGCAGCCAGCGCAACGCCGACGGAATCAAGTCGCCTCCGCCACCGAGCTTCCCTAGCACGATGTCCACTCCCTTCGCTGTCGGGGCCGCGGCCGCCGACACGTCAAGTATTAAGGTTTCTTTTCGTCACGTCAAGTCGGTCAACGTTACGATTGTCATGCAGTGGCGTGGCACACTCGCACTGATGGCAGACCGTAACCGCTCGCCGTGCCGGCGGGAGACGGACAAGCCGCATCGCGCCAACGTCAATCTCAGACAATTCGCCCGTCTGGGTTGTAGCATCGTACCCGCCCGGGCGCGCTGCCGCCAGCCTTCCGGCGGCTCAGGTGTCGGCGGGCCGACACTTACCAGAACGTCTCTCGGGCGGCCCGGTTCTTGCGAGCAGCGCGCAAATTCGGGCTTTCGGCCTCCACCGCGCGTCCTGACTTTCGCGACCGGAGCCCAGACTGGTATCGTTGCCCACGATGGCGCATGGACGCTGGCTCGGCATCGGCTTCCTCGCGGCGGGTGTGGCGTTGCTTGCCCTCGCCGCGCTGCCGTGGGTCACGTCCGGGCACGAGGATGCACGCTTCCACTACGCCGACGTTGCCGCGCGCACCCAGGCGTACACCTGGACCCACCTGGCGTACGCGGGCGGCGCTCGTGATTGCGACAGCGCACCGTATCTCAGTTATCGCCGTGACCTCGTCAACACCTCGATCGCCGACCACTGGTACGTCGCCCTCCAGGTCCGCGCCGATGCCGCGATGGTCGAGCTGGGCGACGAGCGCTTCCGGTGCAACGTCGAAAAGGCGTTTACGTGGATGGAGTGGCTCTGGAGCCCCACCCATGAGGGGTATGCCCCGCGCGCCGACCTCGACGGCTCCAATCCAACCCTCCAGGACGTCTACGCCGACGACAACGCCGTCATCGGACTGGCCTTTCTAGATGTGGCGAGCGTGACTCAGGACCCAGACATTCGGGCACGGGCGCTCGCGGACGCCGACCGGGCTGCGCGCTTCCCGATCGCCGCCGGCCTCTGGGACGGCGAGTTTGGCGGTGGCCTCTGGTGGACCAACCAGCGCGACGCGCTCGGCGAGGGCAAGCCGGCCCAGTCGACGGCGCTGCTGGCACAGGTCATGGCCGAGCTGTACGCCCAGACCGGCAACCCGGTCTACCGTCAGCACGCCATGGACGCCCTCGGCTGGCTCGACTCGACCCTCTGGAGCGAGCATCACCACATGTACGCCTACAGCGTGCGGCGCTCGCGCAGCAACCCGAGCGTCGTCGTCAAGGCCGACCGCTTCTTCGGCTACGACCAGGCCATCGTCATCCAGACCCTGCTGACGCTCCATCGCCTGGAGCCAGACAACCCCCGCTACCTGAGCCGCGCCCAGGAGCTGGCCCTCGCGACGGACCGCTACTTCTGGCAGCCGGAGCTCGGGGGGTACACCCTGGAAGCCGACGTGCCAGACCTCTACCCGGCCTACGGCGTCTGGATCTCCGAGGCGCTCATCGACCTGTACAAGGCGGACGGGAACCAGTACTGGCTGGACAGGGCACGCGCCAACTTCGACTCTCTGGACAGGCGCTTCACTATCGGCGACAGCGGCGGCTACTACCGCCGGCTCTTCCCCTGCCGAGACCAGTTCGTCGTTCACTGCCTCCCTGGCGAGCGGTGGGGCCTGGAGCGTAACGTGTTCACGATGTCGCAGGCGATGATGCAGCGGGTGGCCGCGCTCCTTGCCGCGACCGCCTGACTCGCGCTCATCGCTCTCTGCTCCAATCTGCCACGTTACCTAGACGACAAGGAGATCGCCTCGTGCGCAAGATCCGCATCACCACCGGCAACGTCAGCCAGACCGCGACCCTCAACGAGACGAACACCGCGCAGCTGGTCTGGGACGCTTTGCCGTTCGACATCTCGGGCAGCCGCTGGGGCGACGAGATCTACTTCTCGATCCCCGTGGACACCGGCACCGAGAAGGGCCAGGCGACCGTCTCGGCGGGCGACCTGGGCTACTGGGAGCCGGGCAGCGCGTTCTGCATCTTCTGGGGACCGACCCCGGTCAGCCGGGGCAACGAGATCCGCCCGGCCAACCCGGTCACCGTCTTCGGCAAGCTGGACGGCGACCCGAAGGCATTCGACGTCTTCAGGTCTGGCCGCGTCAAAGTGGAGCGCGTCGAGGAGTAGAGGAGACCCCACCCCCCGGCCGCGAGATCAGGAACCGGTCCAGCGCCAGGTAGTCCAGGCCGCCCTGCACGAACGTCCGGATCGCGTCGTCCGCCGAGGCGACAATCGGCTCCTCGTGCATGTTGAAGCTCGTGTTGACCAGGCTCGGGCTGCCGGTCAGGCGCTGATACTCCGTCAGCAGCGCGTGGAGCCCCGGCGAGACCTCGCGCTCCACCAGCTGCGGGCGGGCCGTGCCGTCCACGTGGACCGCCGCCGGCGCTTGCTCGCGCATCTCCGCCGTGCAGTCGAACGTGATCGTCATGAAGCGTGCGGCGTGCTCGGCGCCCGCGATGCGCTGGTAGCAGGCGTCCCGCGCCTCGTAGAGGGTGATCGGCGCGAACGGCATGAACTCGCTGCGCTGGAGGCGCGCGTTCAGCCAGTCGTTGATGCTGGCGTCCCTTGCGCTGCAGAGGATGCTGCGGTGCCCGAGCGCGCGCGGCCCGTACTCCGAGGCGCCCGTCACCCGCGCCACGACCTTACCCTCGGCCACCAGCGCCGCGATCCGCCGCTCGATCTGCTCGTCGTGCTCGAACGGCAGGCCGGAGGCCCGGACCGCCGCTTCGGTTTCGCGTGCGTCCAGGCCGTTGCCCAGGTAGACGTCTTTGAGAGGTGTTGGCTGAAGCCCCTGGCCCTGCTTCGAGAGCCAGTAGAGCGCGCCACCCACGCT
The DNA here is from genome assembly GCA_046328125.1 of Chloroflexota bacterium. Lineage (GTDB taxonomy): Bacteria > Chloroflexota > UBA6077 > UBA6077 > JACCZL01 > JADZEM01. The sequence goes on along the minus strand of JAXLXF010000024.1, from coordinate 87,877 downwards.
GGTGCCGTCGTCGCCCATCGCCGGGTGGATGAACGTGCCATGTACGCCGTCCATCTCGTGCACGCGCTGGTTCAGCTTCACATTTGCCGCCACGCCGCCGGCCAGCACCACGTTCGCTACGTCGTGCTGGCGGACGTACGGCCTGAGCAGCTCCACGACCACTCGCTCCAGCGCCGTCTGGTACGCCGCCGCCACGTCTTCGCGGCTGTAGCGGGCCGCCAGCTTCGGCGCGGCCTGGAAGTCCATCGCGCGGAGGTAGCGGAAGTCGCCTTCGGTCTGCTGGAACCGCTCCATCACCTTCGGCAACAGCACGCCCGGATCTCCGAACGCCGCCAGCCCCACGACTTTGCCCTCGTGGCGGCTCCACTTGAACCCGAGCGCCTTCGTGACCTGGGCGTAGAACAGCCCCAACGAGTGCGGATACGGAATCCGCTTCAGCAGGCGCATTCGGCCGCCCTCGCCGAGCCAGACGCTCCCCCCCAGGCCGCTGCCGTACCAGTCAAACGTCGCGACCAGCGCCCGGTCGAACCGGCTGCAGAAATAGGCGGAGGCGGCGTGGGCGGCGTGGTGGGGCACGTGCACCAGCGGCACGCGTGCCAGCCCGGACTCCCGCAGCCCGCGCTTCAGAGCCACGTTCCACTGGCGATGGCTCCAGGTCGTCAGCCCGAGCCAGCCGAGGTAGTAGGCCTGGTGGCGAATCCAGCCCGGCGGATCGCCCAGCTGCCGCCGCACGTTCTGGAGATCGGCAAGGTAGCCAGCGACCTTCTCGCGGCCCTCGTCTTGCCAGCGGAAGAACGGGTAGGTGACGACGTCCACATCGCGCGGCGAGAGCCCCGTCTCGCGGAAGAGTGCCTCGATGGAGCGGGCCGGGAAGCCGGCCTGTTGCTTGACGCGGGTGAGCCGCTCCTCCATCACGACCTTGACGATCCGGCCGTCCACCACGAGCGCAGCCGTGACGTTCTTGTCGAGCGCGGAGATCCCGAGAACGGTGGTCATGAAGAGATCAGGCCGCCACGTTCGTGTCTGGGCCGGCCGCCGGACCCGGCTCCGGCGGTTGCCGCAGCGCCTCGACGTGCGCGGCCAGGGTGGTCGAGCGCACGCCACGCTGCTCGGTCAGGTACCGGCTCGTCTCGACCACCCGGCTTACGATCCGCGTGGCATCGTCGGGCGTCCGAATGAACGGCCGCCCGCCGACCGCCAGCTCGTTGGAGTGGAACATCATGTTCAGCGGGGTCTCTGGCTCACTCGCGATCAGCCGCTCCGCCAGCCAGATCATCTCCTTCGCCGAGCTGTAGGTGGGGCGGAACCAGATCGGCCGGACCGGCCGCAGGACGTCCCAGGCCGCCTTGACCGGCCCGGGCAGGCCGAGCAGCTCCAGCGAGCAGAACTGCAAGTACGACCGCAGCAGCGCGCCGTCCGCAATCCGCTCGCCCCGGTTCAGCCCGATGGTCAGCGGCGTCTCCCAGAGCTCCGTGCCAGGAACCCTGGATGTCGCGCGGCGAGCGCCCGCGAAGTCCGGCCCGTGCTCGATCCGCCAGGAGACGTACGGCGTGACCGTGGTGTCCACCGTGTAGCCGAATGAGGCCAGCAGCCCGAGGTCTTCGGGGCTGAGCTTCCAGCGACCGGCCCGGTACGAGACCGGGGGCGGAAAGTACTTCGCGATGGCGTCGGTCAGGGTGCGGAGCTTCTCAGCGCGTGCCTCGAACGGCAGCCGCATCAGCGAGGTGTCGTCCGGACATCCGCGCACGAATGGCGGCGTCTCTTCGGGGTGGAGATGGGCGCCGATCTCGCAGTCATAGTCGTGCATCAATCGTTCGAGAATCCGAAGTGATGACGAATCGGTCACGACACTATGGGTCACGAGCAAGGTCAGCTTGACGTTCGGTATCTGCTGCTGCAACGTCAGCAGTGCCGGGATGTTACTGAGCGATCCTGTCGACGGCGTCCGCCGTTTCGGCAGGTCCGGCTCCGTGTCGATCGTGATCAGTAGCTCGGGCATCAGCGCTCGGCCAGTGCAGGCGATAGATGGCGACGTCGCCATAGTTCTTGTGTCTGACGACTAGCTCATATTGTGCGCGACGATCGAGCTCGTTGTACAGCAGGCGCTCGACCCGGCGCTCGGTGGCGATCTTCGCGTCGGTGATGACGAAGTCCGGCCGGATCTCGTCCAGATACTGGGCCGGACTCATGCCGAACTGCCGCTCCACGCGCTCGTAGACATAGATGTCGTCGTACGGGTGGTTCTTCAAGCCGATCCAGTAGAGCGGAGGCGCCAGGATCCGAGCGCCCGGGCCGGCCAGCTCGTCCAGGCGGGCGGTCAGCTGGAGGTACTCCTGGCCCTCGCGGTACCGTCTGGCGCGGATGTAGTTCTCCCAGGCGCGGTCCTCGAGCTTGAACGGCCAGATCATGACCGCCAGCACAAAGATGCCGAGGAGAGCAGAGGCGAGCCCCCTCCCCCCAGCCCCCTCCCCCTTGCGAGGGAGAGGGGGGCCAATCTCTCCCCCTCTCCCCTTGAGGGAGAGGGGGCTGGGGGGTGAGGGGTAACCACGGGGTCGGGGAATTCTCACAACGACCCACACGGCGATCCGCTCCAGCACCCGTGCCAGCAACAGCAGGTAGAACGGGTACGTCAGCAGCATGTAGTACTTCGACTTCATGGCGACGGCGACCGTGAAGAAGAGGAACGCGAAGCACAGCCCGAGCCAGAACAGCCGGGCGGGGTAGGAGCCGCGCGCCGCCATCACCAGCCCGCCCAGCAGGCCGAGCAGGACAACTGCCAGCTCCAGCGGCTCCTCGCCGAAGTAATCGACGTACCGCAAAACCTCGTTGACGAGCATCGCGTTCAGCTTCGAGGCGAGGCCGCCGGTCGCGCGGATCGCGGGCGGCGCCTTGTCCACGCCGACCCAGTACGCCATCCCGGCCGCGAAACCGGCCGGATCCGGCAGGAAGCGGACTGCCAGGTAGTAGAGCGCGGCGGCCACGATCCCGGCCACGAACAGCCACGCCTCGCGGCGGCGCAGGAAGACTCGCCAGCCCTGCCGCAGCGGGTAGACCAGCCCGACCAGCGGAAAGAACGCCGCACCGTTCAGGTGGGTGTCTTCGACCAGGCCGAGTAGTAGACCCGCCAGGAACGCAAGAAGCAGCGAGCTACGCGTGGAGCGGGTGAGCCCCGGCGCATCCGGTGGCGGCGTGCCCGAAAACGGGATGACCGGGGCCATCGCGTCCAGGCTGCGCTCGGCAAGCAGGAGCGCCCCCAGCACCATCGTCACCACCTGGACGTCCGGCCGCAGGGTGTGGGTGCCCACCAGGAACGGGTTGGAGACCGCCAGCAGCACCGCCGCCGCCAACCCGACCGCTCGACTCCAGTAGCGCCGCCCCAGCCAGTAGACGACCAACAGCAGCAGGCCGCCCCAGAGCAGCGACCCGAGCCGCGCCTGGAACACGCCGACGCCGCCCAGCCGAAAGATGACCGCCGTGGTGGCCCCTTGCAGGCCGCCGTTGCCCCAGGTCGAGAAGCCACGATAGGCGTTCATGCGCTCGGCGGCGGGGTCCGCGCCGGACGCGACCCAGAACAGGTTGGCCTCACGGCCCTCGTCGTTGACGAGCGGCGGCCAGCGCGTCAGCCCCGGCATCAGCACGACGGTGTACGCGACCACCAGCACGACGACCGCCAGGTCCACCGCCCGCCCCAGGTCGGCGAGGAGCCAGCGCAGCAGTGGGGTTGTCGGTGTGCGCTCGGCACGTGTCGTGGTGGTCATCAGGGCATCGTCAGGGGTGGGGTCTCCCAGTACGCAGCCATCAGCGAGCTCCGCCCTGGGTGTCGAACACCACATACCAGCCGTCGTCGTGGGCCACCCGCCAGGATGCCGGCAGATCCGCCGCCGTCAGCGAGTAGGCTGCCACCCGAATCACCTCCAGCTGGGCACCACTCTCCAGACGCACCTCGTTGCGGCCGGCTTTGAGCGCCACGTCGCGGCGGACGTCGGCCCAGCTGTTTCGCGGCAGCTCGCTGTCGGCGATGATGCTGGGCGTGCCGTTCACCGAGAGCGTCCCAAGCGTCGCCTGGGCCTGGTTTCGTCGTTTCGCGCGCACCACCAGCGTGGCTGTGCGGTCGGTGGGGCTCCAGACCTCGAAGCTGACCTTGTCGTTCGGCATCACCGACAGGTACTCGTAATGGTTGGTCTCGACGACCTTGCCGGTGCCCTTCGGCTCATTGGGCGAGACGAGCCCGTCGGCCGGTACGTCGATGCCAGCCAGCCGCTCGCCGAGCCGCTTCAGCACCACGTACCGTGCCCCGTACTTCTCCGCGATGCCGGCCAGCGCCGTCGGATCGCCGTTGTACGCCGTCACCAGATCGGCGGCACGCTCGGCCTCGCCGAAGCCGGTCATCCGCTGGACGTCGTACGCCAGCTTGATCGCCGCCGTCGGCTTCAGATAGACGACCTTCTCGCCGGCGTAGTACCAGACCAGGGTCGCCTCGGGAGTTGGGGCCAGGACGGTCCGGGGACCGTCGCGACGCGCCTCGGCGGCCAGGAACGGCCCGAATGCGAAGTTGCCGTCTAGCTCCCAGCGCTGGTCCGCGAGATCCGGCTCGTTCCAGAAGTCATTGATGCGGCGCAGCGTGCCGAGCGAGCCCGGCACCGACGCCACCAGGCAGACCGCCACCAGCACGATCCCGATCAGCGACCGGCGCGGCCGGAGCGGCTTCAGAATGCCGACCACCAGTGCCAGCCCGGCGATCAGCATCAGCGGCTGCGAGGCGAACTGCCACAGCCGGCGCGGGAAGAAGGTGTCGCCGCCCGGGAAGCCAGTCGGGCGGAAGATCGCCAGCAGGACCGGCACCAGGAACCAGACCAGCAGCAGCAACGCCGCAAGCGAGCGCTCGCGCAGCAGCCGTCGCCCGACCAGGAACAGGCCAATGGGGGCCAGCACCAGGAACACCCCGAACTCGGCCGGCAGCTCGTCCAGCGCGAGCTTGACCGGCACTCGGTAGGCCGGCATGTTCACGGCGAAGGAGCGGCTCTGGACGATCTCGACCAGCTGCCAGCCCCACCAGAACGCCGAGACCAGGAGTGCCACGGCGCTCGTCTCCACGCAGACCCGCACGATCTGGCGGAAGAGGTCGCGGCGCAGCGCCAGCACCAACACCAGATAGATGGCGATCAGCGGCGCCGCGAAGACGGCGGTCTGGGTATGGGCCAGGATCATCAGCCCGAACGCCAGCCCGGCCAGCCAGCCGCCCGGCCGCCACCCCTCCACCACACCCCGGTAGACGCAGCCCAGCCCCAATGGCAGCAGCAGGAACGCGATGTCGCGCGGGAAGACCGGGAAGAAGTTGTGCTGTCCCACGAACAGCGCGTCTACCCAGACCCGGTCCTCGGTCGCCTTGATGGCGCCGGCAAACGTCGAGAAGAAGGCACCCACCAGGGCAGACGCCCGGTCCAACCCGAGCACCCGCGCGAGCCAGTACGCCGCCAACGGCGTCAGCGGCGCGAAGACGATCGAGATGACGCGGATCGCCTCGGTCAGCTCGATGTGGGCCAGCGAGCCGATCGCGGCGGCCATGTAGTGGAAGAGCGGCGAGTAGAACGCCGGCAGGCCGGCGTACGGCCCACCCGGCAGCAGCTCGCCGGCCTGGATCTCGGCCATCACGGCGCGGTGGTAGATCGTGTCGCCGGTCCAGAGCCAGGTCTTGTGTGTGAACAGACCGCCCTGGATCAAGAGCGCAGCCAGCGCCAACGCCCCGAGCAGCAACGCCGTCCACCGGGCTGAGATGGCGAAGCCGGCCACCGCTGGTGCAGCGTCGCTCGTCAGGCTGGGCGAGCGCGCCAGGGCGCCGGGCGGGGACGTGACGCTGCGCGGCTCGGCAAGGCTCATCGTGCTCTATCAGTATCCCTGTTTCAGTATCCCCGATCGGATCGAGGGATGCTGCCGGCCGCGCGGGCTGCGAGACTGTATCAGAGCACTCGGAACGTGGGCCACAGATCGCCCGTCGTCACGAACGTCAGGAAACGGTATCCTCACGGTTCGAGACTGTCTCGAGGACAGCCTGTGATTGTGGGGGAGGGCAGCAGATGCACCGGATCGGTTTCCAGATCGCGCTGTGGATGGCGCTCGTCGGCGTGACCCTGGGGATGACGCCGCTCTCGGCGTTGGCGAACGGCTGGCTCGGCGCCGGCCACGCCTACCGACACGGAGACATCGCCCGTGCCATCCCCAATCTCGACGTGGTCGGACGCGGCAACGACGTGATGCTCGGGCACCTCTCGCCGGTAGTTCGAGCGGTCGCGCGCAAAGGCGAGGTGGCCCCGCTGCTCGGCAACCTGGGCACCTATCACCGCCAGATCTCTACCACCAACGAGCTGGCCCAAAAGTACTTCGACGAGGGGCTGATCCTGACCTACGGCTTCAACCACGCCGAAGCGATCCGCTCGTACAAGGACGCCATCACCCTCGATGCGAGCTGCGCGATGTGCTACTGGGGCATCGCGCTGGCGCTCGGCCCGAACATCAACGCGCCGATGGACCCGTCAACGGTGCCGGACGCCCTCGCGGCGCTCGCCAAAGCCCAGGAGCTGGCGCCTGGGGCCAGCGCGTCCGAGCAGGCGTACATTCGCGCGCTTGGCGCCCGCTACTCCAGCAACGTCGCGCCGGACGCCGACCGCGCACCTTTGGACCGGGCCTACGCGAACGAGATGAAACTCCTGGCAACAACCTATCCCGACGACAACGACGCCGTGACGCTGTATGCCGAGGCGTTGATGGACCTCTCGCCGTGGCAGTACTGGACGAAGGATGGCAAGCCGACCGACAACACGATGGAGATCGTCTCGGCGCTCCAGGCCGTCGTCGGCCGGGCGCCCGACCACCCTGGGGCCAACCACTACCTGATCCACGCCACCGAGGCGTCCCAGACTCCAGAGCTGGCTATCCCCAGTGCTGAGCGGCTGGAGAAGCTGGTGCCGGGTGCCGGCCACCTGACCCACATGCCGGCCCACACGTACTGGCGGGTCGGGCGGTACCTGGACGCGGCCCGCGTCAACGAGACCGCCATCACCGTGGACGAGGCGACGTTCCGGCGTGGCGTGACCGGCGCGGACCAGGGCTCGCACACGTTCTACGCGCTGGCTTACTACCCCCACAACATCCATTTCCTGTTCGCGGCGTCCCACATGTCCGGCCGCAAGGAGCTGGCGCTGACGGCCGCTCGCAAGCTGGTCTCGGTGATCCCGGCCGAGGCGTACAAGGAAGTCCCGGGCCTGGAGGACTTCCGTCCGATGCCACTCTTCGCGATGGTGCGCTTCGGGATGTGGGACGAGATCATGGCCGAGCCGGCGCCCCCCGCCGAGATGCAGTACACCACCGGCATCTGGCACTGGGCGCGTGGCCTCGCCTCCCTGCGCAAAGGTCAACGCGACGTGGCGAACACCGAGCTCGCCGTGGTGACGGCCCTCGCGAAGTCGGACGCGATGAAGCAGTTGACGCTCCCGTCGTTCGCCACCGCCGCGACGATGCTGGAGATCGCCAGCAATATCCTCGGCGGCGAGCTCGCGGCCGCCGACGGCAAGACGGACGATGCCATCATGCTGCTCCAGCAGGCGGTCAAGATCCAGGACGGGCTCGCGTACACCGAGCCGCCGCCCTGGTTCTACCCGGCTCGTCATAACCTGGGCGCCGTCCTGCTCGAAGCGAACCGTCCGGTCGAGGCCGAGGCCGTCTACCGTGAAGACCTGCACCAGTATCCGTACAATGGTTGGACGCTGGTCGGCCTGTCGAAGAGCCTGTACGCGCAGCACAAAGACGTAGAGGCGACGGAGATCGAGAGCCGGGCCGCCGAGGCGCTGAAGAGTGCCGACGTTCGGATCACCGCCTCGCGGTTCTAGGACCGCCGGCCGCGGTACGTATCTGCACCGCGAGCGTCAGCGAGCCGGATCTCACACGTCAGGATCCGGCTCGCTGACGCTCGCGGTGCAGTTGGGAATCTCGCATGGACGTGACACGCCACAATTCCACGAGCAACGATGAGGACCACCGGGAGGGCCAACGCCCATGACCGAGAGCAGCGCGACGGACCCGGCGGCTATCGCCTACGACGACGCGGCCGAGGCCCGCCACCGGGCACTGCGCCAGCAGTTCCTGCTGCGGCCAGACGTGGTCTTCCTCAATCACGGCTCGTTCGGCGCCTGCCCCCGGCCGGTTTTCGAGCGGTACCAGGCGTGGCAGCTGGAGCTGGAGCAGCAGCCGGTCGAGTTCATCGGGCGGCGGCGGGTCGAGCTGCTCGGCGCGGCGCGGGCATCGCTCGCGAGCTACCTCAACTGCGACGCCGACGAGGTCGTCTATGCCCCGAACGTGACGGCGGCACTGAACATCGTGGCGCGCTCGCTGCCCCTGTCCGAGGGCGACGAGATCCTGAGCACCGACCACGAGTACGGCGCATTGGACCGGACCTGGAAGTTCGTCTGCGAGCGGACCGGCGCCCGCTACGTCGTCCAGAAACTACCGTATCCGCTGGACGACCCGGACGCCGTCGTCGAGGCGGTGATGGCCGGCCTGACCCCGCGCACGAAGGTGCTGTTCCTGAGCCACATCACGTCGCCCACGGCGGTGATCCTGCCCATCGAGAAGCTGATCGCACGGGCGAAGGAGGCCGGCCTCTGGACGGTGATCGACGGCGCCCACGCGCCCGGCCAGATCCCGGTCGACGTGCGGGCGCTCGGGGTGGACTTCTACGGCGGCAACTGCCACAAGTGGCTGTCTGCGCCGAAAGGGGCCGGCTTCCTTTACGCCCGCCGCGAGCTCCAGCCGCTGCTCCAGCCGCTGGTAGTCAGTTGGGGCTGGCAGGCCCGTGACCCGAGCGGCTCGCCGTTCGTCGACGAGAACGAGTTTCAGGGGACGATCGACTTCTCGGCGTACCTGAGCGTGCCTGCCGCCATCGAGTTCCAGGCCCAGAACGACTGGGACCGCGTCCGCGCCGAGTGCCACGAGCTGGTCCGGCTGACGCGGGCCGGCATCTCGGAGCTGACCGGCCTGCCGCCGCTCGCGCCGGACTCGCCGGCCTGGTTCGCGCAGCTCGCGACGATTCCGCTGCCGCCCGGCGACGAGAAGGTGCTCAAGCGCCGCCTGTACGACGAGTATCGGATCGAGATCCCAATCGTGGTCTGGCGGGATCAGCGATACATCCGCGTGTCCGTGCAGGGGTACAACACCCGCGAGGACATCGAGCGTCTCGTGGACGCGGTGGGAGCGATCCTGCAGGACGAACGGTAGGCAATTGGCCCCCTCCCCAACCCCTCTCCCGCGCACGGGGGAGGGGTTGGGGAGGGGGCCTACGGGACAATGCAGAAGCCCCCACCAGGTCGGTGGGGGCCTTTGTCTGTCAGAGCCGACAAGGGTCAGGCGGGCTTGACCGGGATCTGGATCTTGTCGCCAGCGTAGAGGACGCGGTCCCGCTGGCTCCAGCCGTTCGCGGCCAGCAGCTCGTCCACTGTCACGCCATGGCTCGTCGCGACAGTGTCCGGTGTGTCGCCGGTGTTGACCGTGTACGCGACCGTCGCCGGAGCCGCGACCGGGACGGTCACTGGCTGGCGGGGCGCCTCGACGGCCGGAGCCGGGGCGGCGGCGGGGCGAGGCGCCTCGACCGCGACCGGGGCGGCAGGCGCCGCCGGCTTGGCTGGGGTTGCTGCCGGCTCGTCGTCGTTGGCATCGGCAGCACCACGGAACTCACGGATGCCCTTCCCGAGTGCCTGGCCGACCTCTGGCAGCTTGCCAACCCCAAAGATCAAGATGATGATGACGAGAATGATGATGAGCTCTGGGGCCCCCAGCGTCGGCATCATGTCCCTCCTGGAATCCTGTTCGACCCCATCTCGACTCCCTGAGGGCGCCGCTGCCGGACTCGAACGCACGCTATGGTACCATACTGAACGGAGGCGCTGGCTACGTGGTGACGCCCCTCGAAGAGAGGATAGAACGGCCGGCCCGACCCGCGCACCGATTATTCGGTGGTGCCGCCCTCGCCCTCCTGTTCCTGCTCGCCGTCGGCGCTCGCTTCGTCGGGATCACCCTCTTCATCACCCCTGACGAGGACAACTGGATGCGCCGGGCCGGCAACTTCGCCCAGGCGCTCGAACGCCGCGACCTCTTCCGCACCTTCCAGAGCGGCCATCCAGGCGTCACCACCATGTGGCTGGCGATTGCCGGCGTCGGCCCCGAGATCTCTCGGCTCGCCGGTGTGACCGTTCAGGATCACCCGGTCACTCGCGAGCCCGGCTTCATGGAGCTGTTGATCCGGGCGCGCTACGCGTTCATTCTGGTCAACTCGGCGCTGGTGGTCGCCATCGTGGCGCTTGGATGGCGGCTGCTCGGGGCCGGCCCGGCCTTGCTCGGCGGCGTCCTGATGGCGCTGGACCCGTTCCTGGTGGCTCACGGGCAGGTCGTCCACGTCGATGCGCTGGCAACCGGCTTCATGACTGTCGCGATCCTCGCCGCCGGCGTCTACTGGTGGGCCAACGGCCGGCCTCGCTACCTCGTGCTGTGCGGCGTCGCGAGCGGCCTCGCCGTACTCACCAAAGCGCCGTCGCTGGTGCTCGGGCTGTTGATCCCGGTGGTCGTGCTGGCCGCCCCCTTCTTGGATCGCGCGGCCTGGCCGATCCCCCGGCTGCTCGGGTCGCTGATCGTGGCCGGCTCGATCGGCGTCGCGGTGGTGATCGTCGCCTGGCCCTCGATCTGGGTCGCGCCGGTCGAGACGGTCGAGCGGGCCGTTCGCTTCACCCTAGACACCAGCTCGGAGCACCGGCCCGGCAACTACTTCATGGGCCGCGCCGTCGCCGATCCCGGGCCGATGTACTACTCGGTCGCGGTGATGTACCGGCTCGCGCCGCTGGCGCTGGCCGGGCTGGTCGCGCTCGGCGTGCTGCTGCCGCACCGCTCGGCTCGCCGCCCGACCTACCTACTGCTGCTGTTCGTGGTCGGGTTCGTGGCGTTTCTGGAGCTCGCCAGCAAGAAGCTGGACCGCTACACCTTGCCAGCGTTTCCTTCACTCGACTTGTTAGCGGGCCTCGGGCTCTGGACGCTCGGGCTCTGGATCGTGCCGTGGCTGGCCCAGCACGGGCTCAGCCGAGAGCGCCGTTCGCTCGCCATCGCCGTGGCGGCGGTCGCGGTCGTGGCGGCCCAGGCGTTGCCGCTGGCAATGGTCGCACCGTACGCGCTGGCCTTCTACAACCCGCTCGTCGGCGGTGCGCCCGCCGCTGCGCGCGTACTGCTGGTTGGCTGGGGCGAGGGGCTGGACGGCGTGGCGGAGTACCTGAACGCCCAGCCCAATCCGGAGCGCCAGCTGATCGCGGTGTACTTCCCGCTGGAGCTGAACTTCCAGGGCATGGTGGCGGGCACGGTAACGCAGTACGGCGATCCGCGCCCGGTGGACTACGTGGTGGACTACATCAGCGCGGCCCAGCGGGCGCAGACGCCGCCCGAGGTGATCGGGCGGGTGCCGGACCACGAGGTCAGGATCAACGGCCTGCTCTACGCGCGGGTCTATCACTTCAGCCCGCCTCGGGCCATCCTCCCGACGCCCGGGGTGTAGCAAAGATCCCGCCATCTGGAGCGGTGCCGTCCAGGAGTCGTCGCCAGGGACAGGAGAACGCCCCCGGTCGGCGAGACCGGGGGCGTTGTGGCTCGTCGCATCGCGTGGTAGCCGACCGTCGATACAGCTTCAGTTGCTCTCGTTGTCGGACTCGCCGAAGCGCGCGTCGATGGTCATGTCCTGACAGTCGAACTCGACCTCGCTGATCTTCTCCCCGATGACGGTCACGTGGTCGCCCAGGCGGACCCCGTTCTTGGCGATCAGGTCAGTCGTGAGCATTCGCACCTTCACGACGCCGTCACGGTTCGCGATCCACATCAACGGCGGATCTGCGAGGGTGTTGATCTCGAGCACCTGCCCGGAGGTCTGGTGATCCTCCTTGTTCGAGCGGGCGCGGTCAGTCTGCTCCTCTTCCTTCTGCCCCTTGTGGTCCTTGTCGTCTTCGTCGCCCTTGCCAGCGTAGCCGGCCGAGGGGAGCGCTAACCCGACGACCAGCGACAGCAATGCCAGTCCCCGGGCCACCCAGTTGAGCTTGTCGCGCATCCAACCCTCCTCCCTGGAGCCTCTCGCGTGGCAACGAACGAGCGAATCGCCGGTCACGCCAAATTCCCAAACGAACGATATTGGGCACGGTTCTGGCGTCCCCAGCCGCCGCGCGGCAGGGGCCAGTATACCGTCGAGCGGGCATGGATGTCAGCTTTGTCATGTCAGCACTGCTCTGTCAACACTGACCGGTCAGACCTGCCAGAACGAACGACGGTCCTCTCTGGTCAGCGCGACTCGGAGCCACCGCGTGGGGGTGCTACGGCCTGGGCTGCCAGCCCTTGACCGCGAACACGATGGTGTACCGATCCCGATACACCTCGGTCATGTTCGGGTCGTCCTGGGCGCGCCGGATGAACGCGTCGTGCTCCAGATCCGAGAAGACCCAGCCGGTGTCGAAGTCGGCCAGTAGCTTCGCGGACGGCTGCTCGAACTGCCCACGCGTGATGGCGCGCCACTCCAGGTAAAGCGGGCCGTCGTACAGGTACATGTAGGTCGGGTCCAGGCCGATCAAGTACGTGTTGTGGGTGTTCCAGTAGAACAGCTCGGGGAAGTCGTCCCAGTCAGTCGCGAAGACCCGCGCACCGGCCGGCGTGTTCTCCACGAGCCAGGTCGAGGCGCCCCGGTAGCGTGCGAAGTCACGGGCGCCGCGCGCGTCGTTCTGGGCGCTCTGGACCGACTGCCAGAGCAGCGGCAGGCAGGCGATCCCGACGATCGCCAACAGCACGGTGTGGCGGTGCGGGAGCAGCCGGGTCCGAATCCACTGCTCGACCCGATCCTCGTCGGCGGCCGGCCCGGCGAGCCGCGCCTGGGCCGACCGCTCGAACCAGGCGGCCAGCCCGACGCCGACGCCGACCATGGCGACGATGGTCCAGTCGAAGAGCAGCAGCGACAGGGCCGCCACCATCAGCGCGGCGGCCAGCAGCCAGCCGGCCAGCACCCAGGCGTTTCGCCAGTGCGGCCACGGCGACGGCATCGCCCGGCACCAGGCCGCGGCGCAGAACGCGGCGGCGAAGGCTGGCTCGGCTTCCACCCAGCGCCGCGAGCGGAGGTAGAGGACCAGGAACGTGACCGCGACGATCCCGAGTCCGATGGTCATGCCGTCCAGCCGGCGCAGGCGGCTCGGGCGCAGATCCAGCAAGACCGGGACGAATCCGAGCGGCACCAGCAGCAGCGCCAGCCAGCTGGACTCGACCAGGAACGGCTGGTTGTACGGATACCACTCGTTCCCGACCCTGATCTCGTCGTCGCCGTGGCTCAGCCCGACCAGCTGGAACACCTTCGGCAGCATGTGCAGGTATGAGAACAGGATGTTGTTCGGGAAGTACGGGTGAATGACGTTGCCGAGCAGGACGCCGAGCGCTGGATAGAGGATCAGCCCCCAGGTGGGCCGGCGCTGCTCCCACCAGAGCCCCAGGAACATCGCGCCGCAGACGCCCAGCAGCAGCGGAAACCCGTCGAACAGCCAGGTGAACGCGAACCCGATCGGCAGCAGCCAGCGCGTCCGCCCCCTGAACCCGGCCAGCAGCGCCAGCAGCAGGATCAGGACGGTCAGCGACTGCCGGCGCGTCATGCTCAGGCGGTAGAGGAACGGCCCCGCCGAGGCCATCGCCACGATCAGCCAGACCAGCGGCAGGCGGACTCGGTTCTCGGCCAGCAGTTGGTAGAGTGCCAGGAGCGCTGAAGAGGCGAACACGACCGCCGCCAGCTTCGCCCCGATCCGGAGGTCGATGGTGGTGAACGGCACCAGGAGCAGGTGGAAGAGCAGGTGGTGGTCGGTGAACTCGCGCGGGTTGAGGACCGTCAGCTGCATCCACGGAAACGGCAACGGGAACAAGATTCGCCAGCCCCGTTGGGCCATCAGCCAGGCGATCTTGATGTGATAGTACCCATCCACGCCGATGATGGTGGGTGTGGACCACTGCACCGAGCTGAAGATGACGGCGACGACCGCCGTGGCAACGAGTAAGCCGTCATTCGCGGTGCGTGCAAGCGCACCAAGGGCGGCCCAGTGGGCCGGGCGGGAGCTGGCGGTACTCGGAATCGCCAGAGCAGGTACCTCGGCGTGAGGTCACACCAGCAGACCGCGTGGTGAGGGGGGTGCGAAACCGGGCGCGCATGTCGCGCCCGGCTCCCGCTGTCTGCCGTCGGGGGCCGGCGACCACGGGGAGCTCCATTCCGCCGCACGGCGGGCACCTCGGCGGCAGGAGCTCTCGCTGCTGGCATGATAACCCCTGGACATTCGCGTGTCAAAGCGTTCTTGGCGCCCGCTCTTCGAGTGGGCCGCACGTGGACCGACACAGAATCGTTACGCGGCTCGTCGAATCAAGCCCGCTGTCTCGGAGGGAAGCGTGCCCATCATCCTCGCCTCGGCTTCGCCGCGACGCCGCGAGCTGCTCGGCGTCCTCGGCGTCTCATTTCTGGTGGACGTGGCGGACGTGGACGAGAGCCCGCACGCGCATGAGGCGCCGGAGCAGCTCGTCCAGCGGCTTGCCGAGGCCAAGGCGCTGACGGTGTCCCGTCGTCGCGCCGCGAGCGCTGCCGGTGCTTCTGATGCGCCCGGAGTGGACAGAACGGGCGCGGATGCGGCGGCGCGCGGCCCGATCCCCGACGTCTCGCCCTCTGGCGACGACCTCCACCCCGGGCACGACGAGCTGGTGCTCGCGGCCGACACGACGGTCGTGCTGGACGGTGCGATCCTCAACAAGCCGGCCGACGAAGCGGAGGCCGTGGCGATGCTGCGCGCCTTGCGGGGCCGGCCGCATCGCGTGCTGACCGGGCTCGCGTTCGCGCGTGCCGACACGGTCGTCTGGCGCGCCCTGGCCGAGACGGCCGTCTACATGCGGGCGTTCACGGACGAGGAGATCGCGGCGTACGTGGCGTCCGGCCGCCCGATGGACAAGGCGGGCGCGTACGGCATCCAGGATCGCGAGTTTCGGCCGGTCGAGCGGATCGGCGGCTGCTACACCAACGTCGTCGGCCTGCCGCTCTGCGAGGTCTCCCTGGCCCTGGCGACGGTCGGCCGGAGCCGGCGCCACGACGACCCGTCGGACTCAGCCCGGTCGGCCTCAGTCCTGTGCGCCGCGCTCTGCCGGACGAGTAGGCGGTAGGCGGTAGGCGGCGGTAGGCGTAGGCGGTAGGCGGTAGGCCGGTGGTAGGCGGTAGGCGGTAGGCGTAGGCGGTAGGCGTGGTGTAGGCGGCGGTGGCGTAGGCGGTAGGCGGTGCGGTAGGCGGAGGTAGGCGGTAGGCGGTAGGCGGCGGTAGGCGGTAGGCGGTAGGCGGTAGGCGGTGGCGGTAGGCGGTAGGCGGTAGGCGGTAGCGTAGGCGGTAGAGAGCGGTGGCGGTGGCGGTAGGCGGTAGGCGGTGGCGGCGGTAGCGGTAGGCGGAGAGATCCGTGCCTACTTTCTTATCGACCGATGGAGCTCTACCGCCTACCGCCTACCGCCTACCGCCTACCGCCTACCGCCTACTCGTCAGTGCGACCGGTGCGCGCTCGGCTCCACTTCCCAGCGTCCGACGTAGCCGCCGCGCCTGAGCGCCCGCAGCGTCTCGACGTGCGCCCAGACGTACGGCAGGTTCGCGGGCACCACGTCCAGGCCGCGTGACTCGCCGATCAGGCTGTCCAGCTCGGCGTGGCGGCGGGCGCGGATCTCTTCGGCGGCCGGACGCGGCATCCGGCCACTCTGGGCGAAGGTGTCGATGGTGCCTCGCAGCTCGGAGGAGAACCGTCGGATCGAGGACGATGGCACCACGATCTCCGGCATCAGGCTGTCGGCGGCGTTGTCGAACAGCCAGCGCATGATCGCCTCGGCGCGGTCCTGGTTCCCGATGGCGTAGTGGTACTGGGCCATCCAGGCCGTGAAGTGCGGGTACGGCCCCGGCAGCGCCAGCCGCTCGGCCGGCGAGTACGGCAGGTAGCGGATGTAGCCGCCGATCTCGACGTTCCAGAGCGACCGCTCGATCACCTCAGCCGAGTTCAAGACGGCACGCTCGGTCGGCGACCAGAGCGAGAAGTAGAACGGCGACATGATCGTCACGTCTGGCCGCGGATCGGGGTAGCCGTTCGGGTCGAGGCGGCGTAGGAAGCGGTTGTCCTGAACCATCAGCAGGCCGATCGCCCGCCGGATCATCAGCGCCAGGCGTCGGAACCGCTCGCCGCCGTAGACCCGGTGGCAGAGCGCGAACGCCGCCGCGTGGGCGCAGTTGTTCCAGATCTCGTAGCCCCGGCTGACCTCGGACTCGTGGATCGAGCTGGTCGTCTCGACGAGGTAGAGGTACGAGTTGAGGGTGCACTCGACGGTATAGGCCGTGGCGCGCTCGATCGGCTCGCGGGCGACCTCGACGAGGGTGTCGTCGCCGGCCGCCTTGACGTAGGTCAGGAGCGCCCAGATCGCCAGGGCGGTCGCGTCCTCCTGGACGACGATCTGGGCCGGCCGGCCGTCCAGGTCGTACCGCTGGACCCAGGAGCCGTCCGGGCACTGCGCCCGGAGCAGGAATCGACAGAAATCGCGGGCCACGTCGAGCGAGTCGAGCTCACAGAGGGCCGCGATGGCGACGGCGAGGTCACGGGTGTAGACGTACGGGTACTTGCCGCCGGGCTGGGTCGCCAACAGCGCCCGCCCGCGAGATGAGGCGATGGAGGCGCGTCGAAAGACGTCGCGCGAGACCTTCAGAAACTGGTCCAGCTCGTCCTGCGCGATCGTCGTGGGTTTCACATCTACCTCCCGTCTCATCGTAGTGTAACGAAGGCGACCCATGACGCGCGCCCGGCCGGGGGGAGCGGCGCGTTGAGACTCGGTGGTATTCGTGGGCACGATCGATGCCGGCCGTCATCGTGGCAGCCTGAGAGTCACGGCAACTGACCCTGGAACGGATGCGTACGTGTCTGCTAGAATGACTTCTGCGCGTCGAAAGGCGCCTGGGCTCGTGGTGTAGTGGCCTAACATGCGGCCCTGTCAAGGCCGAGACCGGGGGTTCGAATCCCCTCGAGCCCGCCCCTTCACTACCCTGGTGAGAGCGCCGATCCTGATCTGACAGGATCGGCGTTTTGGTGCCCGCCAGCGTCGGACCGTCCGACCGACTCGCAGGAGCGGCCCGAAGGCAGTCATGAGCCCCCACGTCGATTCGTGCCGTCGGTTCAGTATTTGACGCGCCCCAGACCGTGCTGGTCGAGCCGGTCCCAGATGCGCTCGTCGATCTTGTCAACCGGGATCGTCCAGGCGTTGTTGTACGCCGTCACGTCGTATGGCGCTCTGTGGTAGAAGCCCCACGGTTTCGGCTCCGATGGGAACGGCGATGGGAACGGCGAGCCGGGTAGCACGATCTGGCGCCGGCCCAGGTCGTTGTTGCCGACGCTGCCCAGCGAGCCGCCGCCAAGGTCGACGGCCGGCTGATCTGTCCAGCTCGCCTGCCAGCGCGTCGCGACGTCGGCGACACGCCCCGTCAGCCAGCTGTTCTGCACCTTGATGGTATTGGCGCGCGGCTGTGGACCGGACGTCGTCTGGCCGCGCACGTAAATGCCGAGCGCCTCGTCGAACCCCTGCACGCGACACCCGTCGATCGACAGATGCAACGCCGACACGCCGACGCCCCCGTGATTGACGGCCTCGATGCCGGCGTACGGCTGCTGCGGCGCGTAGACCGGGTCGTTCGCCGGCGGAAGGACGGCATCGCCGAACGGACCTTTGTTGGGGCGCACAATCGTCGTGTCGACAATGCGGACGTTGCCGGACCAGGCGCGGATACCATCAGCCCAGTACACGACAGTCGATCCGTGGATCGTCGAGTGCTCGATCAGCACGTCGTGCCCACCAGCGATGTGGATTACGTGATCGATTTCGGTGCCGCCCGTGAAGTGCGAGATGACTCCCGACGACTCGATCACCTGAATGCCGAGGTCGGTGCCGAACGAGCCAGCCGCGACCTTGGTCTTGATGCTGGACTCTTCGATCCGGAATGTGCGGCCACTCTGATCCAGGTCTTTGAGCACGATGCCGACACGGTCAGGGATGAGCACGTCGACGCGTTGCAGCGTCAGGCCAGCCTGGACGGCTTTGATGCCTGGGGTGCCGGTCGAGAAGCTGTGTCGCCCATTGACCGTCAGGTCGGAGAGCGTGACGTCGAATGCGCCTTCAGCCCGTACGACGAAGCTGGGGTCGCCGACGTCGGGCAGCCCGCCAGGATAGGTGTAGGTGCTGTCGACAGGGTTCTCGACGATCACCTCACTCGTCTGGGAGCCCCGGATCGTCACGGCGCGCGTGATGTACACCTGCTCCTGGTAGGTGCCCGGGCCAACGTGGATGAGCCCTGGCGCCGTCGGCGGCGTGTGGTCGAGGGCGTACTGAATGTGGCGCCACGGCGCGGCCTGGGTACCGGCAGCGGCGTCAGAGCCGCTGACGCTGACCCAGCGCTCATTCACGGCAGCGGCGACGGCGCCTGGCGGCTGGACCCCAACGCCGAGTAGCACCAGGAGCAAAATGACAGCGGAAACGACGAGTCCGCGGCAGATCGGCCGGTTGAGGTGTACGCGACACATGAGAGCACCCCCATTCGACCTCGAAGCCGCGCGATGCTGGCGCCGCCTCGGGGATCCAGGTGGCTTCGTCCCACGACCACCACGTGCCACTACCACCATACGTCGGCGGGACGAGCGTCCAAGGGGTCATTCGTCATGTCGGAACCGGTACGTTCGACCGTGCCGCGCCACCCCCGAGAGGCAGGCGCCCATCGCGCG
Source organism: Chloroflexota bacterium (assembly GCA_046328125.1). Lineage (GTDB taxonomy): Bacteria > Chloroflexota > UBA6077 > UBA6077 > JACCZL01 > JADZEM01. Next base: position 69,020 of record JAXLXF010000024.1, on the reverse strand, counting down.
GCGAGCCCGCGTGGTAGCGGGGAGCCGGTCAGCTGCCCGGGAATTGTCGAGTGACTTGAGCGGTTACATGGGCTATCCTGAGCGGCACCAGCGTCTGCCCACGACGCGCGAAAAGGGGCGCCGATGCGTTTCTCCCTCTTCTACAACTTCGACGTCACACCCGAGAAGGACGTCCCAGAGCTATACCGCGACGTCGAGGAGCAGGCGGTCGTCGCGGATCAGCTCGGCTTCGACGCGGTCTGGCTCGCCGAGCACCACTTCACCGTCTACGGCCGGCTCCCTTCCCCGCTGACGTACCTGACCTGGATCGGCGCACGCACGCGCCAGATCGGGCTCGGGACGGCGGTCATCGAGGCGCCGTACTACCACCCGCTCCGGCTCGCCGAGGATGCCGCCCTGCTGGACGTCCTCTCCAACGGTCGGGTCCGGCTCGGCGTCGGCTCGGGCGCGCGCATGAAGGCCGAGGAGTTCGTCAAGTTCGGCCTGCCGGTCGAGGAGAAGACGGCCCGCACGCTCGAAGTGCTGGAGATCCTCGACCAGGGACTCACCCAGCCGGCCGTCGACTTCGACGGCAACTGGTACCGCTACCGCAACGTCGAGATCAACCCGCGCCCCCACCAGAAGGCGCGCGACCTGATCTGGGTTGCCGCCAGCCAGTCCACCGCCGAGATCGCCGGCGAGCGCGGCTACGGCCTGCTGATCCCCCGCGTCGGGAACGGCGGCGCCCACCGCGACCTGATCCGCCGCTACCGCGAGGCCGCGAACGGCCGGGCGAGCTTCGTCTCGATGCTACGGTTCGTCTACGTGGCCGAGACTCAGCAAGCGGCCCACGAGCAGACGCGGCGCACCTTCGAGCGGTACGCCAAGTACGACTGCGGCGTCGATTGGGACGGCCGGACGGACTCGTCGGAGTACGTGGACCTGTCCGAGCGCATGCACTTCGCGATCGGCACGCCAGATCAGGTCCGCGAGACGCTCGTCGGCTGGCAGGAGGAGTACGGCTTCGACGAGATCATGTGCCAGCTGTACGCGGCCGGCATGGATCACGCCGACTCGATGCGCTCGCTGGAGCTGCTCGGCACCGAGGTGATGCCGACGCTCCTCTCGGGCAAGAAGGCGTAGCGCCGATGGCCGTCCAGACCCGATCCACGCTGGCACCTGACGTGGACGACGCGCCCGCCGATCTCACCCGGACCTCTTCTAGCAGCGCGCGGAACGAGGTGCTCCTCCGTGTCCTGCGCGGGCTGACCGGCTTCATCCTGCCGGCCCTGCTGGTGTTGGTCTGGCACCTGGCCTCGGTCTCGGGGGCGGTCAAGCCGTACCTGCTCCCGCCGCCAACCGCCGTCGTCACCACCCTCTGGGAGCTGGCGCTCAACGGCACGCTGGCGAAGCACGTCCAGGCGAGCGTCACGCGCTGGGCGATCGGCTTCGTGCTGGGCGGCGGGCTCGGCCTGCTGCTCGGCTCGTGGGTTGGCCTCTCGCGGGGCGCCGAGCGGACGCTGGACACCTCGGTGCAGATGCTCCGGACGGTCCCGTTCCTGGCGATGGCGCCGCTGCTGATCATCTGGCTCGGCCTGGACGAGGCGCCGAAGATCACCCTCGTCGGGCTGGCGGCGTTCTTCCCGCTCTACATCAACACGTTCGCCGGCATCCGCAACGTCGATCGAAAACTGATCGAAGTCGGGCAGGTGTACGGGCTGTCGCGCGCCGAGATGCTCGTCCGCGTGATCATCCCGGCCGCCCTGCCGGCCGTGTTCACCGGCGTCCGTTACGGCCTGGGCGTCGCCTGGCTGGCGCTGGTGGTCGCCGAGCTGATGGGCGCCACTCGCGGCCTCGGGTTCATGCTGGTGGAGGGCCGCGAACTCGTCCGCCTCGACATCATCGTCGGCGGGCTGATCCTCTTCTCGCTGGTCGGCAAGATCGTCGATCAGTTCGTGCGGCTGCTCGAAGCCCGATTCCTGCGCTGGCGCGACACGTTCTCGGGGGGCTGAAGCGATGAGCATTGGCCTGACTCTCCAGAACGTGGGGCGCAGCTTCAAGAGCCCTGGCGGCACCGTGGTGGCTCTGGAGGACGTCAACCTGACGATCGCGCCGGGCGAGCTGGTCTCGCTGGTCGGGCCGTCCGGCTGCGGCAAGTCCACCCTGCTGCGGGCCGTAGCCGGCCTGGATCGCGAGTACAGCGGCGAGATCCTGGCTGACGGCGTCCCGATCCTCGGGCCGGACCTCGCGCGCGGGATCATCTTCCAGGAGCCGCGCCTGTTTCCGTGGCTGGCGCTCTCCGAGAACGTCGGGTTCGGGCTGCGAGGCTCGGGGGCGGCCCGCAATGACCGGATCCGCGAGTTGATCTCGCTGGTGGGGCTGGCCGGCTTCGAGAAGGCGTACCCGCATCAGCTCTCGGGCGGGATGGCCCAGCGAGCGGCCATCGCGCGGGCGCTCGCCCCGAGCCCCGGCGTTCTGCTGCTCGACGAGCCGTTCGGCGCGCTGGACGCCTTCACCCGGATGCGGCTCCAGGACGCGTTCCAGGAGATCTGGCTCACCAACCGCACCACTGCCATCCTGGTGACCCACGACATCGAAGAGGCGATCGACCTGGGCCAGCGGGTGGTCGTGATGACCCCGCGTCCGGGCCGGATTCGCCGCGTCGTCACCATCGACTTGCCGTATCCACGCGATCGAGGCACCGAGCGTTTCGCGGCGTACCGTCGCGAGATCCTCGCCGAGTTCGACCTGAGCCACGCGCCGACCGCCCAGGCGGTCTAGAGGAGGGGGACCGATCATGGCAGCGCTCACCAACCGCACACTCTCGCGACGCCAGATCCTGGCGCTGGGCCTCGGCACGACGATGTCGCTGCTGGCGGCCTGCGCGCCGGCGGCGAGCGCCCCGGCCAAGCCGGCCGAGCCAGCGAAGCCGGCCGAGCCCGCGAAGCCAGCGGCCCAGCCGACCACCGCGCCGGCCGCGCCAGCCGCCCAGCCCGCCGCGACCAAACCTGCCGAGGCCGCGAAGCCCGCCGAAGCCGCCAGGCCGGCCGCTCAGGCTGCACCGCCCACCGTGGCCGGCCCGACGCCGCCGGAGTTTCGGCTCGGCTTCCAGCCGCCGTACGTCGCGATCTGGGTGATGCAGCGCCAGCAGCTCCTGGAAGAGGAGTTCCGGGCGAACAACGTCAAGGTCCAGTTCCAGAAGGTGCTCTCGCCGGCGCCGATGTACGAGGCGCTGACCGGTAGCTCGCTCGACATGGGCATGGGCGGCCCGCCGATCCCGACCATCGCGGCGGGCCGTCCGATCAAGGTCGTCGCGCTGACCGAGCGCAGCCCCAAGACGCACGCCATCCTCGCGAAGCCGGACGGGCCGATCAAGAAGGTCGAAGACCTGAAGGGGAAGAAGCTGGCGACGCCGCTCGGGAAGGCGTACGCGTTCCCGCTGCGCGCGTTCGAGCGGGTCGGGTTGAAGGACACCGACGCCGAGATCGTGACGGTCGAGAACAACGAGGGGCGCTCGGCACTGCTGACCGGCGCCATCGACGCCTGGGCCACCTGGGATCCCTTCTACGCCAGCGTCGAGGCCGAGAAGCAGGCCGTCAAGCTGGTGGACGGCGACCCGTTCTACCCGAACTACGTCACCCTGTTCGGACGGACGGATTTCATCGAGAAGTACCCGGACGCGGTCGTTCGCTTCTTGAAGACGTACGCCAAGGCGCTGAAGTGGGTCAACGAGAACAAGGCCGAGGCGCTGAAGATCTTCGCCGAGGAGAACCAGTACAAGCCCGAAGTGGCCGACCTGACCTGGGCGCGCCGGAACTACCTGCTTGACGCGCCGAACGACGAGTTCATGAACGACATCAAGGATCAGGCCAAGATGTACGTGCGCCTCGGCGTGACCAAGACGGAGCCGAACTGGGACACGGCCATCGACATGAAGCTGGCGAAGCAGGCGCTCGGCGGCTAAGGCGACCACCACCTTCGAGTAGCAGGATGCGCGGACCGGCCGCGTCCTGGGAACGGTGTCCCTGTCCGGAGAGGACGTTCGTCACGTGTGACGCGCCGTCAAGCCCGGTACGCTCCCAGATGACAGAGGGTCAGGGCTTCGACGAGCCGCGTCGCGGCGACGGCGCTGGCAGGGACATGATGGCTGCCGAGCGCCTCGCCCGGAGCAGCGCTGGACGTGCAATCGGGGCCGCCCGCACAGCGGATACGCCGCTCCGCTCGGCGGTCAAAGGGACCACTGCGATGCAGCTCCAGAATCGCGCGCACTATCACTTCGACCCCGCCACTCCCTCGCTCTTTCGCGGGCTCTGCTTCGTCGCCGACCGCACGTCGACCGGCTTCGCCCTCTACACGCCGGAGGAATGGGCCGAGCCCTGGAGCGATCCGCACCTCGTGGTCGATCCTCGCGGACGGATCCTCCGCGCCGGCGCCTGGACCGGCTACACCATCGAGGCGCTGGTGCGCGTGGACGTTCCAGAACCGGAGGAGACATCGCCCGAGGACGGCGCCCCCGGCGACGAGGGCATCACGGTCGTCTCGCGGCCGCATCGCTGCGACCACGGCGACCTGCACATCGTGCACGAGTAGGCCGCGCGGCGCCTGGAACCAGATCACCACCCGGCCGCTCCCCACATCTCATCCGTCTTCTGGTCTACTTCGCGCCGCGGATTCGACATCCGGAGCCACGTTTCTCATGACCTACGCCCCGTCACCTGGCGGGGACGCTATGGAGCTCGTCGCGGGCGCCGCGAGCTCGGCTGGTAGCCTCCTCCTCGCTCTCGTCCTCATCGCCCTGGTCCTGTCGTTCGTCTGGGACGTCCTGAGCATCCTGCCCGCTCGCGACCCGCTCGACACGGCCCCGTCCGCGCCCCAACGCAGGCCCCGCCCGGCCGGACCGGCCGAAGACCGGCTGCCGACGACCCGCCGGCCGGTTCACACCACCCGAGCGCGAACCATCGCTCGCACGGGGGCGTCCGTCAGGTCACACCGTCGGCTGGTCGCAGCCTGCCAGCTGCGCCGCTTCATCCCGACACCGTCGTCGCCACGCAGCTGGTCTACCGTCCGCTATCCCCATTGACGAGCGGCTCGCCGTGTCGCCGGACGTGCTCGGCGGCCATCAGGATCAAGGTAGCCGTCGAGAGATCGCGGATCTCCTGGCGCATGACCATCGTGACCGCCTCGTCCAGGGAGATTCTTCGAAGCGGCCCGAGCGTCTGCCGCTCGAATGCATCTGGGCGCGCCTCGCCGATCGACTCCACGACCGCCAGGAACAGGTGCTCCTCACATCGCACGGCGGACGTGCTCAGCTCGGCCGTTCCGAGCGCGATCAGGCGAGCGGTGATACCGGTCTCCTCGAGCAGCTCTCGGCGGGCAGCTTCTTCGGCAGGCTCCCCGTCTTCGAGCCGTCCGCCGACCGCCTCCAGCGAGTGCTGCTGGATCAGCGGACGGTACTGCCGCAGCAGATACACTCCGCCATCGAGGTCGATCGGCAACACCCGCGCCGAGCCGCCGAAGATGACGGTCTCCCACGGATGGCGGCTGCCGTCCGCCAGCTCCTGGATGTCCCGTCGGACGTAGAAGGCCCGGCTCGTGTGCACGACCTCGCGCTGCACCACGCGGACGGGCGGCGCGTCGTCGATCGCTTCCGGGATGGTGTCCCGGCAGGTAGCTTCATCGTCCGTGCCCACGACTTCGCCCGAATTCGGAGTGCACTCGTCTGTCATGGCCGCCATCGTAGCAGGCCCGGCGGCCACCTCGATGCATCCAGGCAAATGACTCGGGCGCGCCGGGTACCATGTGGTCTCAACAGCGCGTCAGGTCGCGTGTGGGCGAGGCATGAGCAGGGAGGCAGGTGGCTGATGGTAGAGCGATCGAGCGCGGTGCGCGGCGCGCGTCGGATGGACGGCATCCCGTTCTCGGACATTCGGCGCGTCCTGGAGCGCGCCACCGTCCTCGAACGGGCCGGCAAGAAGATCCTGCACTTTGAGATCGGGCGTCCGGACTTCGACACGCCAGCCCCGATCAAGGCCGCCGCCATCAAGGCGCTCGAAGACGGCCAGGTCCACTACTCCTCCAACTACGGCATCCCGTCCCTGCGCGCGGCCATCGCCGAGAAACTGGAGCGCGACAGCGGCCTTCACTACCGCCCCGAAGACGAGATCATCGTCACGGTCGGCGCGAACGAGGCGATCGGCATCGCGTTTCTGTCGCTGCTCGATCCTGGCGACGAAGTGCTGGTACCCGATCCGGCCTGGCTGCACTACCGCTGGTGCGCCCAGCTGTGCGGCGCGACGGTGGTGCCGATCCCATGCTACGGCGAGAACGAGTTCGTGCCGGACCCGGCCCTGGTCGCCAGCCTGATCACGCCGCGCACCCGGATGATCGTCGTCAACTCGCCGAACAACCCGACCGGCGCCGTCTATCCGCGACCTGTGATGGAGGCGCTGGCCGACCTCGCGAAACGGCACGACCTGCTGGTGCTGGCGGACGAGATCTACGAGGAGATGGTGTACGGCGAGGCACGGCACGTCAGCCTCGCGAGCCTGCCCGACATGTGGGAGCGGACCCTGACCGTCAACGGCCTCTCGAAGGCGTACTCGATGACCGGCTGGCGGCTCGGGTTCGTGGCGGCGCCGAAGCCGCTGGCCGACCTGATGATCCGGGTCCACCAGTACACCGTCTCGGGCGCCACCACGTTCGCGCAGTTCGGCGCCGTCGAGGCGTACACCGGCGACCAGACCGTCGTGCACGAGATGGTCGCCTCGTTCGACCGTCGCCGCCGCATCCTGGTGGACGGCCTGCGGACCATCAGAGGCTTCTCCTGCCCGGAGCCGCGCGGCGCCTTCTACGCCTTCCCGAACGTGACCGGCACCGGCAAGACCAGCGTGGAGCTGGCCGACCTGCTGCTTGAAGAGGCGGGCGTCGCACTGGTGCCCGGCGACTCGTTCGGGGACGCCGGCATCGGGCACCTGCGGTTCAGCTACGCCGCCTCTGATGACGACCTCCGCGAGGGCGTCGCCCGGATCGCCGCCGTGCTCGGCACGACATAACCAGGATTCACGTGCCGGCTATACTGCCGACACGTCTCGCGCCCGGGCAGCTTCCTGAGTGCCTGGTGACGCGCAACGATGCGCCACACTCACGGAGGCAACCAGATGGCACGACGCGAAGTCATCGACCTGGAGGGGTTCGCGCACGGCAACCCGATCCCGGTCGCCGTCAAGATCGGCAACATGATCTACACCGGCGGCGTCGCCGGCACCAACGAGTCCGGCGTCACGCCGGCCGACCCTGACGAGCAGATCGGCCAGGTCTTCAAGAATCTCCAGCGGATCGTCGAGGCCGGCGGCGGCACCACCGCCGACATCGCCAAGATCGACGTGAAGCTGCGGGACATGAGCCACCGCTCGATCGTCAACAAGCACTGGCTCGCCATGTTCCCAGACGAGCATGACCGGCCAGCCCGCCACACGACCCAGGCCGACCTGCCCGGCACGCTGGTGATCCAGGTCGAGATGGTCGCCGTGCTCTGAGTGAGGGCCGTGGACTGAAGTCCACGTCTACCATCGGACCGTCGCTACGCGACGGCGACATGCACATACGCGTCGTATGGTGGCGACGGAATGGTAGACGTGGGTGTTCAATCCGTGGCACAGCGGCGCGTCGATCACACGACGACGGCGCTCTCGAAGCGGGCCACGCCGGCCTGCTCCGACCCGAACAGCTGGTGCTCCGCCATCCAGCGGTGGGTCCGCTCGTACATCTCGCGGGTGTACGGCTCGAAGACCAGCCGCTCGCCCGGCCCGAACGCCCGCACGTCCACCAGACCCTTGAATTCGTCCGACATCTCGCGCAGGTAGTAGTGGGTGTACCGTTGGTGCTCGACGTCGATCTCGCGCTGGGCTCGACGGAGCGCGCGGAAGTACTTCTCCACGTCTTCCATGTCGGTGTCCGCGCCGGAGATCAGGAAGCCAATCATGAACGAGGTGTCCACCACCTTGCGGAACCCCTGCTGCTCCAGGATGTATGTCTGTAGCCCGAAGACGTTGGCCGCGTCGATCTTGCGATCCAGCAGCTGGGCTACGCGGTCGTTCGGGCGGCCGATGAACGCCAGATCGATCTGGTCCAGGGTGAGGAACGCCTCCAGCGCCTGGAGCGCTGAGAAGTGGCTGCCGGAGTGGTAGCCAACGCCGACTTGCGTACCGATCAAGTCCTCTGGCCGCTTGACGCGTGACTCCGGCGCGACGTAGATCCCTGACGGCGTGACCGAGTAGGCGTGCCCCCACATCTTGCCGTGCTGGCCGGACGCGGCCATGTTGACGGCCCAGTGGCAGGCCGCGCTGATGTCGCAGGTGCGGCCCGCCTCCATCGCCTCGAAAGCGCCCTGCGTCACCTGGGCCGGAGCGTCCTCGGTGGAGGTGACGCCACCGCTGTTGCGCTCGCCGTTCTGCCCGGCGGCTCCCTGATACTGGTAGTGTCGGACCACGTTGTCGCCGGCGTGGAAGACGTACTCCAGTCCCTCGTCCGCGAAGAAGCCGTGCTCCTCCGCGACCCACTCCTGGAGCCGGTTGTGTGGCTGGATCTTGAAGACCATCGTCGTCTCCCCTTCCGGTAAGGTCTACAGCTCGTGCATCCTTGGCAGCACCTTGGTGCCGAACAGCTCGATCGCCTTCAGCGTCTGCTCCCGCCCGAAGCTCTGGAAGTGCACCTCCACGATGCCGGCGCCGAGCTCGTCGCGGACCGACTGGATCTGCTTCAGGACCGTGTCCGGGCCGCCCACCAGGATCTGGCCCAGCTCGATCCGCTCCTTCAGCGAAAAGCTGCCGAGCCGGCTCTGCTGGGTCGCGGCATCGCGACCGTGGTAGCCCGAGCTGGCGACCGCCGCCGCGAGCGCCCGGTTGGTGTTCGAGAGGCGCGGCATGCTGGTGGCACCGTGGGTTTCGAGATCGTCCAGCGCCTGCCCGTCGGTCTCGGCGATGTGGAGCGCGACACGATACAGGACGTTGTCTGGCGTGGGCTGCCAGCCGGCCAGGTTGGCCTGCTCGCGGTAGTAGGCTGCCGCCTTCTTCGCCAGCGGCACCGTTGTCACCGCGAACCCCACGCTGACGTGGTTCTTCGCCGCCCACTCGCCGGCCTCCGGGCTGGACGCCGACATGTAGATCGGCGGGTGCGGCTGCTGGACCGGGCGCGGCCAGATCGAGATCGCCCGGTACTGGTAGTGCCGCCCCTGCCAGCCGAACGGCTGCGGCTCGGTCCACGCCTTGACGATCAGCTGAAGCGCCTCCTCGAAGCGCTCGCGGGTCTCTGAGGGGTTGGTCGCGTAGGTGACGTACTCATTGGGCGTGCCGCGCAGCATCCCCGCCACGACGCGCCCCTCGGTGAGGACGTCCAGCATCGCGAACTCCTCGGCCACCCGGAGCGGGTTGAGGATCGGAATGGTGGCGCCCAGCAGCGCGATCCTGGCGCGGCGGACGCGCTGGGTGAGCGCGCCGGCCATCACCATCGGGTTCGGGGACAGCGAGAACGGCGCGTAGTGATGCTCGGCCACCGTGACCCAGTCGAACCCGACCTCGTCGGCCAGCTGGAACTGCTCCAGCGCGTGCTCCATCGACTGGTGCGCGATGTCCGACGAGTAGGCGTCGATCGGCACCGGCCAGACGCCCTGGGGCGCCGGCCCCTGGTACGGCACTCGATTGAAGATCGCTGCCTTCATGAAGTCCTCAGTTCTCAGTGGTCAGTGGTCAGTACCCAGCGGTCAGCGTGACAGGCGTCACGTCTGATCACTGAGAACCGACTATTGACTACTCGCTCAGCCCCACGCCTTGCGCGCCGTCTCCACGACCAGCTCCAGTTTGCGCCGCTGGTCGTCCCAGGTGATCAGGTTGCCCTGGTCCACCGAGGCGAAGCCGCACTGCGGGCTGAGTGAGAGGTTCTCCATCGGGACGTATTTGGACGCTTCCTCGATGCGGCGCAGCAGGGCGTCCTGCGACTCGAGCTCGCCCACCTTCGTGGTGACGAGGCCGAGCACCACCTGCTTCCCCTTCGGGATGAAGCGGAGCGGCTCGAAGCCACCGGCCCGGTCGGTGTCGTATTCGAGCAGGAACCTGTCCACGTCCAGCCCGCCGAACACCACCTCGGCGATCGGCTCGTAGCCGCCCTGGGTGTGCCAGGCGCTCCGGCCGTTGCCGCGACAGATGTGGGTTGCCACCGTCACCTTCGAGCGGTCCACCCCGGCGATGCAGGCGTTGTCGCCGGCGACGTCTTCGAGGATCGCCTGCTCGGGATCGACGCCGATGGCCCGCATCAGCTCGCGCCGATCTTCGGGGATGTAGTCCGGGTAGTGCGCGTTGTCGAGCTGGATGTACGGTACGCCCTGCTCGACCAGCCAGCTGACCTCGTCGCGGTAGATCTTCGAGACATCGTCCAGCAGCTCGCCACGCGAGGCGTACGCCGGCGTGGTCACTCCGGGCTTGAAACCGCGCGCCACGATGTACGACGGGGCCGGCATCGTGACCTTGAACGCCCCGCTGGCGTGCGCCTTGACGAACGGCGCCTCGTGGCCGGTCAGGCGCTGCTTCTGGCGCAGTCGCTCGCCGATGACGCGCCCGGCCTGCTGCGGCATGGTCCGCAGCATCTCCTGGATGGGGGCCATCCGGTTCGCTTCCGCGCCGTCCGGCATCCGCCAGGTCATCGGTATCGGCACCGTGGAGTCCACGTACCCGTCCACGGCGTCCCCGAAGTCGCCGGCCCAGCTCGCCCGGCGGTACTCACCGTCGGTCGCCACGTCGATGCCGACCTGCCGCTGGAAGTCGAGCACCTTCACGATCGCGTCGTCCTCGATCTCGCGGAGCCGCTCCAGCGAGATCTCGCCGCGCGCCTGGGCGGCGTGGGCGTCCAGAACCTCTCGTGGGCGCAGCAGACTCCCGACGTGGTCTGCGCGATAGTTCGTTGCCATGTCTCGGGATCTCCTTCGGCAGCCTACTTCGCCTGGCAGTCGCCGAGCTGCGGCATCTGATCCGGCGGGAAGGTCGCCAGGATGTCTTCCTTCTGCCCGTTGATCTGCAACAGGTACTGTGTAAATGTACCCTGGTGATTCGTCTTGTTCATGCTAAATGGGCCGCCCGGGAAGTCTGGCCCCTGCGGCACGTTGAGTGTCTCGAACGAGGCGATCAGCTTGTCCGTGTCGGCCTTGCCAGTAAAGCTGGCCGCCCGCATCGCCAGCACCAACGCCTTCATCGAGGCGTAGGCGTTGTAGCCGTTGTTGTTGCCGGGCGTCGCCTTGTCCGCGCCGCCGAGCGGTCCGGCCACGTCGCCGAGCTTCTTCGCCATCGCCTTCCAGGCATCGGCGAAGGCGGCGTCGTCGGCGCTATTCGGGAGACCGTCCGATGGGCGCGCACCTCGGATGACCGCGCCGCTCATCGCGTCAGGATAGACGCCCGCGAACGACTCTTTCCCGAGCGCGGTGATGATCTTCACCTTGGAGCTGATCCCGAACTGTTGGATCACCGCCATCACGCGTGCAAGATCGCTGCCGGTCTGGCTCACTTGCAACACCTGGATCGAGCCGTCGGTCGGGATCTTCGAGACGTACGGCGTCATGTTCGCCTCGTTGAGCGGCACCGCGATCTTGGCGCTTTCGGTGAAGTCGGTCCCGTTCTTTTTCAACGCCGCCGAGATCGACGCGACGTTCGACTGGCCGAGCACGTAGTCCGGGTAGATGATCCCCCACTTGGTGCCGAAGTTCTTGACCTGATACGCCACCATTGGCTCGTCGAGCTGCCGCCCGACCGGGAAGACCCGGAACGCATACTTGTTGCAGGACATGGTGGTGAACTGCTCGTTGGCGCAGCCGTTCAGCGCCACGTACACGAGCTGGACCTTCGCGGCGAGGCCCTGGACGCCCAGGCACTCGGGCGAGAAGATGCCGCCGGTCAGCACGTCCACGTTGTCCTGCTGGGCGAGCTGAGTCGCCAGCTGGAGCGCCTGCGCGGCGTCGCCCTTCGGATCGACGTACACGACCTCTAGCGGGTGCCCGTTGATCCCGCCGGACGAGTTCGTCTGATCCACCACCAGCTCGACCGAGATCCGCAACAGCGCGCCCTCGATGGCGCCCACACCGGTGATGTCGTCCAGGACGCCGACCTTGATCGGGGTGCCGGTCGGCTTGGCGGCGGCTGGCTTCGCGACTGGCGCCCCGGCAGCAGCCGGCGAGGCGGACGGCGAAGCAGCCGGGGATGCCCCGGCAACTGACGGCGACGCACCCGCGACTGGGGCCGCCGGCTTGGGTGCTTCGGTCGGCTTCGCGGCCTCAGCCGGTTTGGCGGCCTCGGCTGGTTTGGCCGGGGCGGCAGTCGGCGGCGCGGCAGCTGGCGCGCAGCCCGCCACGAACCACAGCAACAGCACGATCAGAAGCATCCCCGACTGGAGACGCACGCTCCGCGACGACATCAGATGACGGCCCATGACTCCCACCCCTCCCAATTACCCCAGACACCGCCGATGTGGTTCGTGAAGACCCCACCCCCCGCCCCCCTCCCCACTGCGGTGGAGAGGGGGAGCCAAGGCGTCAGTCGAAGGTCTGTATTGACGTTTCGGTGCCGAATGTCTAGCTCGACGGTAGTGCTTACGACATCCTGTTCGGCTCCCCCTCTCCACCGCAGTGGGGAGGGGGGCGGGGGGTGGGGTCTCCCTCACGCTGTCACCCCACATTCGGCTTGTGTCCGCGCCACCACCGCCGCCGGCACTGCTGCCACAGCCCCAGCAGGCCGTCCGGCATCAAGTAGACCACCAGCATCAGCACGATCCCGAGATACAGGGACGACTGCGTACTGCCGCGACTGAGCAGGTCGTTGACGTAGCGGAGCCCCACCGCGCCGACCAGCGGACCGACGATGAAGTTGACCCCGCCCACCAGCGCGTAGACCAGGCCGTTCGTCGAGCTCTGGAGCCCGAGCAGCTCCTGATGGACGAACGTGTTCTGGAGCACGTACAGCCAGCCGCCCAGCGAGGCAACCAGGCTCGCGAAGAGGGTCAGCGCCACGCGGTAGTTGCTCACGCTGTACCCCATCGCCGCCGCGCGGGCCGGGTTGCGGCCAATCGCCTGCATCGCCTTGCCGGCCTGCGAGCTGACCACGAACCAGGAGGCCAGCACGCACAGCACCACTACCCCGACCACGAGATAGTAGAAGTCGTTGCCGCGTAGCGGGTTCAGCCCGAACGAGACCTCCAGGCCGCCCTTCACCGCCAGGCCGTTGTCGCCGCCGAGCAGGTCCGGAAGGGCCAGCGGCAGCACCGCGAACGCCAGCGTGGTCAGGAAGGTCAGCATCAGGTACTCGGTGCCGGACGCCACCAGCGAGTAGAACGCGAACAGCAGCGCCACGGCGAGGCCGGCCCCAAGCGAGCCGAGCAGCAGCAAGATCGGGTTGCCAACGCCCAGGTTGGTCAGCATCGCCACCATGTAGGCGCTGATCCCGAAGTTCGCGCCGACGCCCAGGTTGAACAGGCGCCCGTAGCCCGAGATCAGCCCGACCGAGAGCGCCAGCAGCCCGAAGATCAGGTAGCTGCTCAAGGCGCGCGGCAGGAACCCGCCGATCGACGGCGGCACCACGAACAACGCGACAATCGACACCGCCACGCCAATCGCCACCGGCGAGCGCAGCCGGGCCGACCAGCTGTCGGAAGCCGGGCGGGTGCGTCGCACGGCGGCGAGATTCTCGGCGTGCCCGGCGCTCCCTGCCTGCTCGGGGGCGCTCGTGTTCGCGCTCACAGCCGCACCAGCGCGCTCTGCCGCCGCGAGCGGACCATCAACAGGACGATCACCAGCGCGAACAGGCACAGCTGCATCACCGACGGCTTCACCACCAGCGAGCCGAGCGACTGCACCTCGCCGACCAGGATCGCGACCAGGGCGGCGCCGCGCAGGTTGCCCATCCCGCCGGCCACCACCACGATGAACGCCGAGAGGATCACGTCCGTCCCGAGGGTCGGGTAGACGCCGTAGAGCGGCACCAGCAACGCCCCCGCCAGCGCCGCCAGCCCGGTGCAGACCACGAACGCCACGACGAACACCTTCGGCACCGGCACTCCGAGCGCGGCGGCCATCGCGCGGTTCTGAGCGACGGCCCGCAGCCAGATCCCGTACTTCGTGTACTTCAGCGCGAACGAGCCGGCCACCAGCACCGCCAGCCCGACCACCGTGACCACCAGGAAGTAGAGGGGGTAGTTGACCGGCCCGAGCGGCACCGAGGCCGACATCGGCGGCGGCACCAGCTTGGCGTCGCCGCCCAGGATGTTGATCGCCAGCTGTTGGACGATCAGACTCAGCCCGAGCGTCGCCAGCAGCGTCAGCACCTGCGACTTCTGGAGCAGCGGCCAGACGACCAGCGAGAGCACCAGCCCGCCGCTGATCGCCACCACGATCGTGCCGGCGATGACGCTCAGTACGAAGTTGTCGGTCAGCTTCAGCGACAGCCACACCCCGTACGCGCCGAGCATGAAGAAGTCGCCCTGCGCGAAGTTGATGATGTGGAGCACGCCGAACAGCAGCGCCAGCCCCGACGCCACCAGCGCAATCGACGAGCCGACCACCAGCCCGTTGAGCGCCTGCAAGACGATCTGGCTCTCCATCAAACCGCCCAAGAACCCATAAGAGCTAGGCCTCCACGCCGAGGTAGCGCGCCGCCAGCTCGTCCGGCCCGGACAATTCGCCGGGACGGAGCATCCCGGTCAGCACGCCGTGGTCCATCGCATACAGCCGGCTGCACGTCCCCATCACGAGGTCGAACGAGGCGTCCACCAGTAAGACCGCCACGCCGCTCCTGGCCGCGTCCGCGATGGCGTGGGTGATCAGCTCGACGTTGGCCGGCATCAGGCCCTCGGTCGGCTCGTCCACCAGCAGCAGGCGCGGCTTGAGGGCCAGTGCCCGCGCCAACGCGAGCATCTTCTGCTGGCCGCCGCTCAGCGTGCCGGCCAGCTGCAGCCGGCGCTCGGCCAGGATCGGGAACAGGTCATAGGCTGTCGTGAGGCACTCGCGGGCGGCGCTCGCCCGGTGGAGCAGCGCGCCGATTCGGATGTTCTCCTCCACGCTCATCTGGGGGAAGACGGCCCGCTCCTCAGGCACGTAGCCCAGTCCGCGAGCGGCCCGTGCGTGCGGCGGCAGGCCGGTCAGGTCCGCGCCGTCGAACGCGATCTTGCCCTGCGTCCGCGCCTCCAGCCCGATGATCGACTTCAGCGTGGTGGACTTCCCGACGCCGTTCCGCCCCATCAATGCGA
The DNA here is from genome assembly GCA_046328125.1 of Chloroflexota bacterium. Taxonomy (GTDB): domain Bacteria; phylum Chloroflexota; class UBA6077; order UBA6077; family JACCZL01; genus JADZEM01. The sequence goes on along the minus strand of JAXLXF010000024.1, from coordinate 53,768 downwards.
CCGCTTCGCCCTTCGCCACCGACAGGCTGATGCCCTGGACGACGTGGCTGGCGCCGTAGTAGGCGTGCAGATCCTCGATCTCCAGGAGAGCCTGCTCGCGCGAGCGAGCGGAGCCACCGCCGACACCGTTTGCTGAGGCCGGACTCGGGAAAGCGCCTTCAGGCATCCCGCCGCCCTCGCAGGAAGACCCGCCGGACCTCGCCGTCGTCGAACACCTCAGCGGCGCTGCCTTCGGCGACCTTCTTCCCCTCCGAGAACGCCGTCACCCGCGTCGCGACGGTCCGCACGAGGTGGACGTCGTGCTCGGCCATCACCACCGTGGCCGTCTTGACGATGCGCCGCAGCAGCTCGGCCAGGTCGGCGCGCTCGTGGGCGCTGGTGCCAGAGGACGGCTCGTCCAGCAGCAGTACGCGGGGCCGGCCGGCCAGCGCCGCCGCGATCTCCAGTTGCCGCTGCTGCCCGTGCGCCAACAGCTCGGCCGGCACGTCGGCGGCGGCGTCCAGGCCGACCAGATCGAGCAGCTCGTGGGCGTGCTCCACGTCGTCGGCGCGGCTGGAGAGGCGCAAGAGCGCGAACAGCCCCCGCCGCGCCTGGACCGCCAGGAGGACGTTCTCCAGGCAGGTGAACCCCGGGATAATGCTGGTCAGCTGGAACGAGCGCCCGATCCCGGCCCGCGCTCGCCAGCTCGGCGTGCTGCGTCCGAGCGGCCGTCCGTCGAAGTAGACCTCGCCAGCCGACGGCAGGATCTGCCCGCCCAGCATGTTGAGCACCGTGGACTTGCCGGCCCCGTTCGGCCCGATGAAGACGTGGACGTCGTGCTCGTGGATGTCCAGGTCCACGTCGCTGACCGCTCGGAACGGGCCATACCGTTTGGACAGGCCGCGCGTCGCCATCACCACCGCGCCCGACGACGGACGACCATCAGCCGACGCCACTTCGTCGTGCGCCGGGTCTGCCGCCACCCCGTTTGTGACGCGGTCAGGACTCACGTCGTCCTCACGCTCTCGAATCGTCGAGACATCGGGCGCCGGACACCTTCACACTCTATCGTTGAGCGTGACTACAGCGGACGCTATCATAGCGAACGGTTGTCATTCAATCATGTCTGCTCATCGAAGGAGCCCTCACCCCCCAGCCCCTCTCTCCCTAACCGCGGAGAGAGGGGAGCCAGCAGACCGTTCTCCCCCTCTCCCGCGGTTAGGGAGAGGGGGCTGGGGGGTGAGGGCTTTCTCGACATGTTCGCGTGCAGGAAACTGACTGGCACTGGCGCCTAACAGTAGGGAGCATCGACGATGGCAGAGATCGTGCTTGGCATGGGGACGTCCCACACCCCGCTCCTCTCGCTGGCCCCCGAGCTGTGGGAGACGTACGCGCAGCGCGACAAGGGCAACTCAGAGCTGGCCTACCCGCCGCACGGCTGGGTGATGTCGTATGACGAGGGGCTGGCGTACCTGCCGGCCGAGACGAAGGCGAAGTTTCGGGGCACCGAGCCGTACAAGGAGCAAGCCGCCGCGTTCAAGCGCGCGCTCGACACGATGGCGGCCACCCTCCAGGAGACGAAGCCGGACGTCACGATCATCATCAGCGACGATCAGGACGAGTGGTTCTACGACCACAACATGCCGCGCTTCTCGATCTACTTCGGCGACACCGTCCCGCTCAAGCCACGCCCGGTCCCGCCCGGCGGCAACCCGGAGATCGCGAAGGCGATGGTCAGCGGCTACGGCGACGTGCCGATGGACGTGCCGGTCGCCGGCCAGTTCGGCCGCTACCTGCTCGAATACCTGTGCGACAACGGCTTCGACATCGGCTTCATGACCCATGCTGCCAGGAGCTACGGCGGCAAGGTCGCCCGCCGCTACCCGACGAAGACCGGCGAGACCAACGCCGTCCGCGAGACCCCGGACCACGACCAGGGCCTGCCGCACGGGTTCGCGTTCATCGTGAAGCGGCTGTTCGACAACCAGCCGGGGCCGATCCTGCCGTTCTTCCAGAACACCTGCTACCCGCCGAACCAGCCGAGCCCGCGCCGCTCCTTCGAGCTGGGCCTCGCCATCGCCGAGGCGATCCGCGCCTGGGACTCGCCGGCCCGCGTCGCGCTGGTCGCCTCGGGCGGGCTGAGCCACTTCGTGGTGGACGAGGAGCTGGATCGCAACGTGCTGACCGCGCTGGAGAAGAAGGACGCCGAGGCGCTGAAGTCCACGCCGCGCGAGCGCCTCTTCTCGGCGGCCTCCGAGACGCTCAACTGGATCGCTGTCGGCGGCGCGATGCACAAGTCCGATCTGAAGATGGAGCTGCTGGACTACGTCCCGGTCTACCGCACCGCCGCCGCGACGGGCGGCGGCTGGGCGTTCGCGCAGTGGAAGTAGCGGAGCAGACGAGCTCGGAGCAGACGCGTCGAGAGCAGACGAGACGCGAGCAGACGAGACGCGAGCAGACGAGACGCGAGCAGACGAGACGCGAGCAGACGAGGCGGGAGCAGACGAGACGAGAGCAGACGAGACGCGAGCGGACGAACCAGGGTCGCCGTGGGTTGAAACCCACGTCTACATTCATGGCGTCGCTCCGCGACGCGGCGTTCCCCGGCGTGGCGTAGCCACGCACCAATGGTAGACGTGGACTTCAGTCCACGGCTCGTCGGTAAACTGGCACTCTCTGCCTGCGCCACGGAGGAGGCACAAGGACGTGCTCAGAGCTGAAGAGAACAAGATGCTGATGGAAGTCGGCGCTGGCACGCCGATGGGCGAGCTCCTGCGCCGCTACTGGATGCCGATCGCGCCGGTCGGGGAGCTGGACGACACCCCCACCAAAGCCGTGCGCCTCTTCGGCGAGAACCTCGTGCTGTACAAGGACAAGAGCGGCACCTACGGCCTGGTCGACCGCCACTGCCCACACCGCCGCGCCGACATGTCGTACGGCTTCGTCGAGGCGTGCGGCCTGCGCTGCAACTACCATGGCTGGGTGTTTGACGAGGCTGGCCGCTGCACCGAGCAGCCGTTCGAGGACATCGCCCACCCGGAGGCGCACTACAAGGACCGCGTCACCATCAAGGCGTACAAGGTCGAGGCGAAGTCCGGCCTGCTCTGGGCGTACATGGGGCCTGACCCGGCGCCGCTGCTGCCCACCTGGGAGCCGTTCACCTGGAAGAACGGCTTCGTCCAGATCGTCATCTCGGAGATCCCATGCAACTGGTTCCAGTGCCAGGAGAACTCGATCGACCCGGTCCATTTCGAGTGGCTGCACACCAACTGGTCCCGCATCCTGCGCGGCCAGACCGACGGCCCAAAGCCGCCCACGCACTTGAAGATCGGGTTTGACGAGCTGGAGTATGGCTTCACCTACCGCCGCATTCTGGAGGGCCAGTCTGAGGACGACGAGCTCTGGACGGTCGGGCGGATGTGCCTCTGGCCGAACTGCCTGTTCACCGGCGGCCACTTCGAGTGGCGCGTGCCGGTGGACGACGACACCACCCTCAGCGTCGGCTGGTTCTTCGACCGGGTGCCCGAGGAGATGGAGCCGTACGAGCAGGACAAGATCCCGTACTGGTACGGTCCGATCCGCGACGAGCAGACGGGACGATGGATCACCAGCCACGTTATGAACCAGGACTTCGTGGCCTGGGTCGGGCAGGGGATCGTGGCGGATCGCACCGAGGAGCACCTCGGCGAAAGCGACCGGGGCGTGATCCTGATGCGGCGTCGGCTGCTGGAGGAGGCGAAGGCGGTCGCGGCCGGCCGCGAGCCGAAGGGCCTGATCCGCGACCCTGAGAAGAACGCCTGCGTCCGGTTGCCGATCATCGACCGCGAGCGGTTCACGGTCGGCTACTCGCTGGAGGACGTGCGCGAGGGGCGCGTCCCGCCAAACGTCTACTCGCGAAACTTCATCTTCCAGGCCGGCCAGCCGGAGGAGATCACGCGGGCCTACCATGCGGCGATGGGCATGGACCGCGAGCCCCAGACCATCCGTGCATGACAAACAAGACCGTCAGAAGCGTCACGGATTGTGCCGTCTCGTCACGCTAGCCCTCTCTGTCAACGACAGGCGCCTTCGATCAATAATGTGCTGAGGAGGTGCCGGAGTTGACGTACATCGCACCGAATGGCTACCTGACCATCAGCGAGTCGAAGCATTCCCTTGGCGTGGCCGAGGACACCGTGCAGCGTACGTCTTGCGACAATCGACTGAAAGTCTGCCACAACCAGCAAGACAAGTGGGTCCGCTCGGCGACGTTCACGGACGTCGCGCGACTTGTGAAGCCGATTTCGGCGTCGTAGGGGTAACCATGGCAACTGACACGCGCCGACTGCTGCACACCCTGCTCGATTCGATTGACGAGCGGAACCTGGATGTCGCTCAAGCCTTCCTTGAATTCCTTGCCGCCCGGCAGAACAAGCTGGTGCTGCCCGCGGACTCCGTGGATCCGGTCCTACGGGAGTTTCTCGCCGCGCCCGAGGATGACGATGACCTCGCCGATGAGGACATCGCGGCGATAGAAGAGGGCAAGGCCGACGTCGCTGCCGGCCGCGTCGTGACGCTGGAGGAGATCGAGCGTCGTTGGCCTCATGCCATCTGATGGCCTGGACGATCGTCTACTCTCGTCGCGCCGAGCGCGACCTCGAAGAGATCGGAGAGGTGCAGAGAACGTGGCTTCTCCGACTCGTCCGGGCGGCGGCCACGGACTCCGGATCGGTGAGTCTTGCGAAACTGAAGGGGCGACCTGGTGAGTGGCGGATCCGATCTGGCGCCTGGCGGATCATCGTTGAGCTCGACAACAGGTCTGGCACGATGACCGTCCTACGTGTGCTTCCTCGGCGGGATGCTTACCGGTGAAGGATCGCGACACATGAGGTATGGCCAGACGTCGCGATCAAAGCCGAAGCGCCAGCGCGGGCACCGGGGCAAGGGGACCGTTTACCAGCCCAAGGGACAACTCGGTTGCCCCGGCACGATTGGCGTGCTCTACGAGGAGGGCACTGGGTGCTGGGAGCACGTCTGGATCCAAAGCAGTGGCAGTGTCATGAGCTGTTTGCCGACAAGATCCGCAAGAGGCTGATGTTGTAGTGGGAAGACATCTGTCACGTGCCCCACGGCGGCCGCGGGCGCGTATGAGCGGACGGGAAAGGAGTGAGGAGTGGCTGATACCAGCGCGGGCGCCACGGTGACATCGCCGGCAGCCGGCTTCGCCGAGCGGTACGTCGAGGCGGACGGCTTCCGCATCCGCTACTTCGAGGCCGGGTCCGGCCCGCCGCTGATCTGCTTCCACGCCTCGGGCGGGCCGCGTCTCGGGCGGGGCCACCAGCTGCTTGCCGAGCATCATCGCGTCATCCTCTTCGAGACGCCTGGCTTCGGGCAGTCCGCCGTCAACGACCGCACCGAGAACGTGGCCGAGCTGGCTCGCACGATGGCCCTGGCGGTCGAGGCGCTCGGCATCGAGCGGTACAGCGTCTGGGGCACCTCGTTCGGCGGCCGGCTGGCCTCCTGGCTGGCGATCCAGCACCCCGAGCGGCTCGACGCCCTGGTGCTGGTCGCCCCGGCCGCGATCCTGCCAGAGGACCACACCAGCCGCACGGCCGGCGTGCCGCTCGAAGACCGCGCCCGCCTCTACTTCGCGCACCCGGAGCGCCAGCCGGCCGGCCCGCCGCCAGACCCGGCCGTCATCGCCAAGCAGGAGGCGTTCTTGCGGCGGGTCCGTGGCCCGAACCACGATCCCGATCTGGAAGCGGGGCTCGCCAGCCTGAACGTTCCGACCCTGGTGTTATTCGGGACCGAGGACCGCCTGATCCCGACCGAGATGGGGCCGGTCTACCGCGAGATCATGCCGAACTGCCACCTGATCTACGTCTACGACGCCGGCCACCACGTCGACGCAGACCGCCCCGAAGCGTTCGCCGAGGTGGTGGGCGACTTCCTGGAGCGCCACGAGCAGTTCGTGGTGCAGCGCGCCAGCAGCCTGATCCACCCGTGAGGCTCACATAGCCGGCTACGGTCGCGGGACCGGCGTCTCATCCCACGGGTGATTCATGAAGCCGGCCCCGTCCGCTCCCTCGCACGCGATGCCGTTCCGGTTGCGGTCGATCGTGAGCGGATCGCTCGGATCGCGGCGGAGATACGCCTGCGCGTCGGCCTGGCTCGCGAACGAGGCGCAGGCGGCGCCCGGCGTCGGGGTCAGGCCGGGGGGTGCGGGCGCCGGTGTCGCTGATGGACTCCCTGGCCCGCCGCCGGTGCCCCAGGCGTTCGGGCCGCCGCCGGCGAACGTCGGCCAGACCCCGCAGCCGTCCACCACGTCGAACGGCAGCGTACCCGCCCCGACGCCATTGGCTCGACGGATGGTGAACTGCCGGGTGGCGGCGTTCACCGGTATCGTGAGCTCGCCGCTCTGGTCCCCTGATCCGACGTTCACCAGAATGTTGGTGGTGGGCAGGGCGTGCAGGCGCAGCTCGGCGATGTTCCCCGAGCCGGCCGTGACGTTGACTGAGAGGCGACCCGGCGATCCCGGCAGGACGCCGAGGGACACATGCGGGCGAGTGGTGCACAGCTGCGCCTCGTATGCGCCGATGTCGCAGCGCGGGCCGCTCACACCATCGCCGTCAACTGGCCGAGCCATGCCGCGCTGGTCGGTCGCCGCGCAGGCGAGACCCTGGCCGAGCGGTATCGCGGTGTTGCCGGCGTCGATCGCCGCCGAGCCGGACAAGAGCGCCATCGTCTCGGTCGGCCCGCCGTTGAACTGCAACGGCCCCAGCCGTGGATCGCCGTGCTGGTCCGTCCCCTGGGTGAAGCCGCAGGTGTCGCCGCCAAACACGAGGTTGTATCCCTGCGATGCCGGTATGCTGCTCCCGCCGCAATTGGGGTGCATGCCGCCGCTGCTCACCGTGTTGCCGGCAATGAGTGTATTGACGACGTTCACACTTCCAAGCAGATCCAAGCCGCCCATCTCGGCAGCGCTATTTCCGGCGAGCGTCACGTTTGCCAGGTGAATCGTTCCCTGGATCTGAACGATCCCACCGCCGTTGCCTCCATTCTGGGCCTGGTTCCCGCTGATCGTCGTGTTCGTGATGGTGAGAGTCCCATTACCGAACTGGTCGATCCCCCCGCCGCCCCCGCCGGGCCTTGTCGCGATATTGGCGATGATCGAGCTGTTGGTGATCGATCCGGACGTGCTCCCAAGCCAGATCCCGCCCCCATCCTGCGCCGTATTGCCCCGCATCCGCACGCGCAGCAGAAAGAAAGGAAGGTCGGCGGCGATCGCGCCGCCAACGAAACCATTCCCGTTCTGCACGGTCAGATCCTGCAGTCGCAACCGGGCGTTCGCCGGCGAGCTCTTCACGTCGAACAGGCGATCGATCTGGTTTCCGTCGACGATGGTCGTGTTCGCACCACCGCCGACGATGGTGATGTCGGCGCGAATGTCCAGGTCGCCGGTGGCGTTCTGATCCTCACCGGTGCCGGGCACGGCGAGTAGATACGGGTTCCCGGCGCCCGTTGCCGGCAGCGTGATCACCGCGGCGGTCCCAGGGGTCGCGGTTTCGGCGGCATTCGCCCTGCTGATCGCGCCGCGTAAGGAGCAGTTACCGTTGTTGAGGTCGGCATCGCACACCTGCAACGTCGCCGGGTCATTGCCATCGGTGGTGGTGTCCACCGCGTACCAGACGCCGCCTTCAACGGCGCCGATGTCGCAGCGCGAAATCCCATCGCCATCGCCGTCGATGGTACGAGGCAGGCCCCGCTGATCGGTCGCCTCGCAGGCAGTTCCGCCGCTGCCCGGAGGCGCCGGATCACCCTTGTCCAGCGCGTCGCTGGCATGGCCCAGGGCGTGGGTTGCCGTCGGCCCGCCGTTGCCCTGGAGGCCGGTGAGCCGCAGACCGCGGCTGTCGGCGGTGGAGATGATGTCCCCATTCACGCCGTCGACGAGCCCGCACGTGCCAGGGCCGGCAGTACTCTGGTCGACCAGGTTGTGGCCTTGCGAGGAGACGGTGCCGGCGCAACTCGGGTTCGAGCCGCTGTTGAACGCGACGAGCGTATTGCGCATGACCAGGCTGCCTAAGGTGCCGATGTACAGACCGCCGCCGCCGGTCCCCCCGTTGCCAGCCTGGTTGAAGGCGACGGTCACGTTGTTCAGCGTGGCCACGATGTTGGGCGAGAGACCGTCGAACTCGATCCCGCCGCCAAGATTCGATGCCGAGTTGGAACTGATCGTCGTATTCAGGATCTTGGCCGTGTAGACCCCGAAGCCGCCGATGAAGACACCCCCACCGCTAACGGCCGAATTGATGTTGATCGTCGACGCGTGGATATCGGTCGTGTTCTCGACGTAGACGCCTCCACCGAACGCTTGAGAATTCAGCCGGACCGAGACGCGGTCCATGGTGAGCGGACCCTGAGCCCACACGCCCCCGCCCTTGTCAGTGCCCGAGGCGGTCCCATGCCCGCCGCCTCGGACGCTCAGGTTGCTGACGGTCAGGTTCCCGGCGGGCAGCACGTGGAAGATCCGATCGCGGTGGTCCAACGCGGTGGCGTTGGAGTAGGTGATGGTCGTGAGGTCGGGAGTGACCCCGTTGATGGTGATGTTCTGGGCGATGACCAGATTGCCGGCCGCTGCGCCGTCGGTGTTGTATCCACCAGGCGACACCCCGGTCAGGTCATATTCGCCGGCCGGCAGGGTGATGGTGTGCGGGCCGGCCACCGCGTTCGCCCGCAGGATCGCGCCGCGCAGCGAGCAATCGCCGGCTGCCGCCGTGCACGCCTGGAGCGCAGGGCTATCGCTCGTCGTATCGACGGTCAGATTGAGCGCCAGCGCCGATTCGGCCGCGCTCAGCCAGAGTACAGCTGCGCCAAACAACACGAACGCGACCAGCAGTGGCCGCTTCACGAGTACCAGGCCAACCGGCCAGCAACGCCCAGGCATCGTCCACCCCCGTGGTCTCGCTCCAAGGCGCCCGGGCCAGCAGACGGAGCCCGGCCAGGCCGTCGTCTCGACGGTCGGCGTGGGAGGGGCAGACATCGCTCGACGGTTTCCTGGCGCAACCCGATTGTAGCCACAGCCTTACGCCGTGTCAGGGGGACAGAACGGTCCTGTTTTGACCGTCAGTACCGCGCTATCATCAGGCGCAGGACCGGGTGACGGAAGCGCGGTCAGCGGGAGACAGACTGGCTTGACCGACGGTGTCTGCGAGCAGGTTGGCTACGAGCGGTCGAGCGGCGCCTGCCAGAAGACGTAGCGCCGCTCCAGCAGGCTCAGCGCCCCGATCATCGCCATGCCGATGACGGCGATGGTCGCCACGCCGGCCAGCGCCGTCACCGTGTCCAGGTTCGAGTTCGCCAGCAGGATCGCGCGGCCCAGGCCACGATCCCCACCGACCCATTCGGCCACCACGGCCCCAAGCAACGCCAGCGTCGTCGCCACCTTGAGCGCCGCGAACAGCTGCGGTAGCGCCGACGGCAGACGGAGTAGCAGCGTCTCCTCGGCGGTACTGGCGTCCAGGGTCAGCAGCACCTCGTGGGCGGCGGTCGGGACGGCCCGCAGCCCCGCCACCGCCCCGATCAGGATCGGGAAGAACGCCAACAGCGCCGCGATCAGCACCCGCGGCCACGCCCCGAACCCGAACCAGAGCACGAACAGCGGCGCGATCACGACCACTGGCGTCACCTTCGCGACGATGGCGACCGGCAACAGGGCGCGCTCCAGCCAGCGCCAGCGCGCCATCAGCAGGCCCGCCCCGAGCGCCAGCAGCCCGCCCACAGTCAATCCTGCCAGCGCCTCGAACAGCGTCACCAGCCCCTCGCGCCCGAAGAAGCCGGGGTCTGACACCAGCCGGACCAGGACGGCGCTCGGGCCAGGCATCAAGTAGGCCGGCACCTGCCAGAGCCGGACCACCGCCTCCCAGGCGAGCAGCACGGCGGCCAGTATGGCAATGGTTGGAAGGACGGGCAAGAGACGTCCCGGGATGCCCCACCCCCCAGTGGGCGCAATGAATTGCGCCCCTACTAGATCGTCAGTCGTAGGGCCGCAATCTATTGCGCCCGCTGGGGGGTGGGGCTTCCCGCTCCTAGCCACGGGGCCCGCCACGCACCGCCAGCTCGGACTTCAACGACTGCACCAGGCTGCCAAAGCCGTGCTGGTCGTAGCGGCGCGGCCGGTCCAGCCCGATCTCGACGTCCGCCACGATCCGGGCCGGGCGGGGCGAGAGCACCAGCACCCGGTCGGCCAATCGGACCGCTTCGACGACGCTGTGGGTGACCAGCAGCGTGGTGGGGCGGCGGGCGGCGCGCACTTCGAGCAGCAGGTCGCCGAGCCGCTCGCGGGTGATCTCGTCCAGGCTGGCGAACGGCTCGTCCAGGAAGAGCAGGGCCGGCTCGGCCACCAGCGCGCGGGCCAGCGCCGCCCGCTGGCGCATCCCGCCGGAGAGCTCGTGCGGGTACTGGTGGGGGCTGTCGGCCAGCCCGACCTCGGCCAGGATCGCCGGGATGGCGCCGTCGCGGACGCTCGCCCGCCGCCGCCCGACCCGTCCGGCCAGCCCGACGTTCTGGCTGACGTTCAGCCACGGCAGCAGGCCGTCGTCCTGAGCCAGCCAGCCGATGCCCTGACTCGTCCGCGCCTCGGCCGGCGGCGCCCCGGCCAGCCGCACGCTGCCGCTGGTCGGCGCGATCAGGCCGCTCAGGATGCGCAGGAAGGTCGATTTACCGCAACCACTCGGCCCGAGCAGCGCCACCAGCTCACCGCGCCCGACTCGGAGGTCGATCCGGTCCACGGCCGGCACCTCGACGCCGTCGCGCCCGCGGAACACGTGCCCGATTCCGATTGCCTCGACGGCCGGCGCGGCTGGCAGCGGCGTCGAGGCGGTCGATTGGCAGGGCGACTCGGCGACGATCACGGCCAGACCAGGGCGCCGTTCTTGTAGACGGCTTCGAGGATACGGTTCGTGAACACCGACTCGACCGGCACCGGCTTCGCGATCCCGCCGTACGCCAGCAGCGTGTCGTGGAATGCCTGCCACTGTTGAGCCGTGGACCAGCCGATGCCGTGGGCGCGCGACTCAGGGCCGTCGGCCATGTCCAGCTCCACCTTCAGCATCGAGAGCTGGTGGGCGCGCTCCTCGTTCGGCGCGAACTGCATCACGATGTCGGTCGCCATCTCCGGATCGGCCTTGGCGTCCTGGATGCCGCGCAGCGTCGCCTTCAGGAACCGTTCCAGGGCAGAGGCGTCCTTCTCCACCAGCTCCTGGCGCGTCATGTAGGTCAGGCCGAGGGTCGGGACGCCGTAGTCGCTCGGGCGGAACATCCGGGTCGGGACGCCCTGGCGCAGCAGGATGTCCGGCTCGTTCGACTCGAAGACCGGGTAGACGTCCACCTTGCCGGCCGCCAGGATGCGCGGATCGAACCCGACCGGCACTTCCTGGATCTTGGAGCGGTCCACGCCGTTGAGCGCCAGCATCGCCAGATAGGCCGGCACCTGCGTCACCTTGTAGCCGACGATCTTCCCCTCGAAGTCTTTGGGGGCGCGGATCTCGGAGCTGTCCTGGACCGCGAACGCCTGCTGCCCACGCTGCCCGAGCATCGCGATCGAGACGACTGGCAGCCCCTCGGAGCGGCGCGCCACCACCGAATCGGCGTCGCCGGTCGTCACGTCTACCGAGCCCTGGAGCAGCAGCTTCAGGTGTTCGCCCTGGCCGGAGGCGTGGGTGATCTCGACGTCCAGCCCCTGCTCCGCGAAGTACCCTTTCTTCTGCGCCACGTACGCCCCGACGAACGGCAGGTTCGCCTGCGGCTTGTAGCCGGCCATGAACGTGAACTTGCGGACCGGGGCCGGCGGGCGCTGAAACGTCACGCCGCACGCGCTCACCAGCAGCGAGGTCAAGAGCAGCACTGTGACGAGTGCACCCGCCCGGTGCGCGCGTCGGGCCATCGGGGGCGACCAGATCATCCGAGATTCCTCCACGCGGTGGCGCCAGCACGCGCCGGGTCTTCGGGATCGGGCGGCAGCTTCGGGTGGCGGAGCAGGCCGCGCCAGGCGATCAGCCGCTCCGGCTTCAACTCCAGCAATCGGCCACGACCGGCCGTGGCCGGCTCGCGAGCGGCATCGAAGCCGGCGTAGCGCTCGGCCAGTTGCGCCTCGACAGCCACGAGATGCGTGCCGCCGGGATCATCCATCTCGGTCAGCAGCCCGCGCGCCAACACCCGCCTGAGCGGCGGCGTCGATTCGCTGATCGCCAGCGAGACACGAGGGTCCAGCCGGACGTGCTCCGCCCACTCCGAGCCCGGCCGCGAGGCGAGCCAGAATGACGCCCCGTCCCAGGCGTACCAGAGCGGTACGGTGGCCGGGTAGCCGTCCTCTGCCAGGTAGCTGAGGGTCGCGACCAGCCCCTGGCTCAAGAACGCGTCGAGCTCCGCGCCCTCGAACGGGCCGGAGGTGGTCGCCGGCGAGCTCGCCGGAAGGAGCCGCCTGTTCTGCTCGACGGAAGGCTGGCTCTCCACACCGTCCAGGCCCTGGCAGGCCGCGAGCAACGCCGCGCGCACGGACGGCGCACCCAGCCGTTCGCGCGGGCCTGCCAGCGCGATACAGGCGCGCTCGCGCGAGCCAGTCGCCACGGCAGCTGCAACGGTCCAGACGCCCGGCAACAGCTCCTCCTCGACGGTCAGCCCGGTCGCCGACGGGGGCGACTCGTCAGCCGAGAAGAGCGCGGTCAGGCCGGTCCGGCTGGCCGGCAGCCGCCAGCCCGGTGTCGGCACGCAGCGGAGCGGCTGCGTCCCTTCGCGCGCGGCCGCCAGCACGAACGTCTCTTCGTGCAGCACCCACAACAGGACCGTCTCGCCCAACTGCTCGACCAGCCGGTCGGCGACGGCGGCGAAGCGCTCGCAGGCCCGCACCTTGCAGGCCGCCGCGCTCCCGAGTGCCACCAGCCCCGGCCCGAGCCGGTATCGGCCGCCGTCGTCGCGCACCACCAGACCGGCGTGCCGCAGCGTCGTCAGGATCGCCAGCAGCGAGCTCGCGCCCAACTCCAGCTCGCGCGCCAGGTCGGCCAGCGGGCGCGGCTCGCGCGAGACGGCCAGAAGCTCCAGCACCCGCACCGCCCGCGCGACAGCCGGAACCTGGTCCTGGTAGCGGCGGGCGGCCGGCGGATCGTCGTTCAGCATCCTGAAGGCCAGTTCTGCATACTGAAGAGAAGGATAGCGAGGCTCACCGTCCGGCGCAAATCACAGACCGGTCGGTCCGTCACGGGCGAACTTCGTCCTGGCTCCGATCCGGGCTACCATCCTTCCTGGGGAGACACCGTAGGAGGAACAGACACCGTGATCGTCGGCGAAGGGCAGTACCGCTACGAAGTCGTCGTCGGCTGGGAGCAGCTTCCGTCAGGCTGGGTCCACGGCGACGTCGCCGGGCTCGCCACCGACTCGCAGAACCGCGTCTACGTCTTCAACCGCAGCGAGCACCCGGTCATCGTCTACGACGAGGACGGCCGCTTCCTGACCACCTGGGGCGACACCACCCTCTATCCCAGGCCGCACGGCATCACCATCGTGGACGACGTCATCTACCTCGTGGACGACGCCGACCACACCGTCCGCAAGTGCACCCTGGACGGCGAGATCCTGATGACGCTCGGCACGCCGGGAGTCCCGTCAGACTCCGGCTACGTCGCCAACCGTCCGAACAACCTGTCCACCATCACCCACGGTACTGGCCCGTTCAACCGCCCGACCCGTCTCTCGGTGGCCCAGAACGGCGAGCTGTACGTCTCGGATGGGTATGGCAACGCTCGGGTGCACCGCTTCTCGGCGGACGGCCAGCTGCTCCAGTCCTGGGGCGAGCCCGGCACCGGTCCGGGCCAGTTCAACCTGCCGCACTCGGTCTGGTGCCACACGGACGGCCGCGTCTTCGTCTGCGACCGCGAGAACGACCGCGTCCAGGTCTTCGGCCCGACCGGCGAGCTGCTGACCACCTGGACGAACTGCACCCGACCCGGCGACCTCTACATTGACGATACAGGGACGGTCTTCCTGGGCGAAATGGACTGGGTCAAGGGGGCCACCAACCTGTGGGGCGGCGTCATGCCCGAGAACCGCCCGGCCCAGCTCAGCGTCCGCGACCTGGACGGCAACGTCCTCACCCGCTGGGGCACGCCAGATCAGTGCGCGGACGGCAGCTTCGTCTCACCGCACGGCCTCTGGGTGGACTCGAAAGGGAGCATCTACGTTGGCGAGGTGACCAAGACCTCGCTCAGCCGCTACGGCACCTGGCGCGAGGACTGCCACTCCGTCCAGAAGTTCGCCCGCGTCTGAGACTCCCCCTCCCCCAACCCCTACTGTCCCCCGTGCGCGGGAGAGGGGAGCAGATGGGCATCTCCCCCTCTCCATCGCAATGGGGAGGGGGCTGGGGGGTGGGGCTTCCCCCTACTCCTCCGGGGCCGGCGGCACGATCGGGGCGAGCAGCAGCAGGCTCGCCAACGACGCGCCGGCCCCGACGTAGAACGCCGTCGTGTACGAGCCGGTCATGTCCACCAGCAGCCCGAAGATCGGCGGGCCGACCATGATCCCGAGGTAGCTACAGGTGAGGTTCAGCCCGGCCGCCGTCGCCGAGGCCCGGCGCCCCGCGATCTCGGCCACGAACAGCATGTTGATGCCGTTCCAGCCGATCGCCGAGACCCCGGCCACCACCAGCGTCAGCAGCAGCACGACGCGCGGCGTCTCGGGGCCGGTCCAGGCCAGCACCACCGACGAGATCGCCGCCATCACGCTGAAGATCGCCATCACGATCTTGCGCCGCCCGCCGAACAGCACGTCGCTCACCACGCCCCAGCCGATCCGCCCGACGATCCCGCCGGCCTGGGCCACGGCCAGCATCACCCCGGCCTCCGCGACTCCCATCCCGACCCGCTCGGTCAAGAACAGCACCATGAAGCCGGCCAGCGAGAGCTGGACGCCCGCGTACAGGAACGTCACGCCCGAGAGCAGCAACAGGCTCCGATTGCGGATCACCGTCGAGATGCCGGGTCGGGCCGCCCTCGGACCAGCGGTCGGGTCGTCCGGCCGGTCGCGGTAGGTCAGCCACGAGATCGCGCCGGCCGCCACCGTCAACACTCCGAGTACCAGGATCGTGCCGCGCCAGCCGAATGCCGTCCCGAGCGGTGGCACGATCAGCCCGCAGATCATCCCGGCCAGCGCGACGCCGGTCTGCTTGACGCCCATCGCAAGGCCGCGGCGGCGGGTCGGGAACCACTCGACGATGGCCCGCGTCGTCGGCGGGAGCGCGAAGCCGTTGCCGACGCCGTACAGGATCATCGGGACCAGCAGCCAGACGTAGCCGGGTGCCAGCGATCCCATCGCGAGCGGCAGGCCGGCCAGGGTCATCCCGAGCAGGAACAGCGCCCGCACCCCGAACCGGTCGCTCAGGCTGCCGGCCACCACCAGCACGAACACGCCACCCAGGTACGCCGCCGTCACCAGCAGGCCGATGTCCGCCCGCGCCAGCCCCAGGTCCGCTACCAGGAACGGCGCCAGCGGCGAGATCATCTGGTTGCCGAACGAGGCCACCGTCTGGACGAGCGAGCTGGCGAACAGCACGATCCAGGGGTAGCTGGACCATGCGAGCATCCCGCTGAGCGCGCGCGGCTGCGGCGCGGCCTCGCCGGTCAGGGAGAGCGCGCCGGCCTCGCGATGTGCCAGCGGTGACGACGCCATGCGAACCCTCCTGGAGATGGTGTGCTGCTCCAGGAGGATCGTACGGCAGACGGAGACATAGCGCAAACAGCGAGGTCTGACCGTAGCCATCATGCTTCGTGATGACTACGTCGAGCGCCGGGCTACGGACCGCCGAAGATCTCCGTGAACCCGGACTGCGTCAACTGATCGAGCGAGGTCGCCAGCACGTCGCCGTCGCCGGCCGGCGTCACGACCGGCTGGCCGGGCACCAGCGTGTTCTGTGCCGCGTCCCAGGTGTACGTTGTGTCGACGTAACTGGACGGGCAGCACATCGCGTCGTTCGGGCCGTAGCTAGGCAAGACCGTGCGGATCGCGGGCGGCCCGCCGCCGTCGGCGCTTCTGGCGACCGCCACCAGCCCTCCGCCTCGGACTGGCGGGATCTCCAGCAGCTGGCGGCCGTCCGAGACCGCGCTGACCCAGTACTGGGTCGTGCAGTTGGCGCCGCACACCGTCAGCGCCTGGAATCGGTAGCCGGCCGGCATCATCGTGCGCTCGTCGTAGGTGCAGGCCATCGCCTGCGGACACTGCGCTGCCGGTCGCGGGACCGGCTGGCCCGGCCCGACCGGGTCGCCCATCTGGGCGCTGGCAGAGCTCGAGGAAAAGGACAGGATGATGGCTGCCACGAACGCTAGGGTGGTGATGACTGGTCGCACGCACTGTCTCCGTATCGAATTCCACTCGACGAGCCGCGCCTGAAGTATCGTCGGCGTCCAGGCGCGATCGCCGCCCCGAGCCTGACGGGCATCCGACTCGGCACTCACCTGAACGGACACGGCACACTCCCGGACTCGCACGGCGGGTGCCGCCCAGGTCTTGGACTCGTCAGCCCGCTCGGGGGACCGTCGTGACGCTGATGCTCTTCTCCTGGAAGACCTTGCCGTCCTGGCCCAGCGCCTGGGCGCGGATCGTCTCCTTCCCGAGCGGCTCGACGATCGTCCCGGCCACGCACTGCTGCCCGGACGCCATCTGCGCCTCGATCAGCAGCTTGCTCGATCCGTCGGCGGCCAGGTCCTCGACGCGGATGGTCGGTGGTGGCGGCGGCGGGAAGATCATGATCTGCGGGATGTTGACCGAGACGCAGACGGTGATCCGGTCGCCAGCCTGGTAGGTGGATGCGTCCCCACGGTCCGTGCACAGCTCGATGCCCTGGCTGACCTGGCTGGTCGGGACCGGGCAGACCCCGCCGATGGCCGCCTGGGCCGAGCCGGGCAGCAGTCCCACGACCAGCAGGCCCATCCCGAGCGCGGTGACCGCGCCCATGCGCGTCGCGGCCTGAAAGCGGTTTCCGTGAGCCGTCCGCCGCGCCACCGCGCGCATCCAGCCGGCCCATGTCCTCAATCGGAGCGCCCCTGGAGCTCGGTCCGCCGATAGAGTCACGCTCGCGCCTCCCAATCGTGCGTCGTTCCGTTCCGGGACGTCGTGGCGTACGCGTCGGTTCCATCACAGGAGTGCACGCCAGGAGCCTCGTCACCAGCTCCGAGCGCCACGTCGACCGGCTCACCCCGAGTGGTAACCGCCAGCAGCGTCTCGTCCATCCGTGCGTCCGCCCTTCCGAACGCGGTCAGGACGGCATCTCCGCCAGCGCGCGCGGCGGCGACCAGCAGCGGCGCGCGGATCTCGGAGCGCCCGATGACCGGCGATGAAGCGTCGGCGGTCACGCCCAGCACGTACGGCGCGCGCTCGGGCCGCGCACTCTGCTGGGAGATCATGTGGCAGGTCTCTCGGTACCGTTCGGAGCGGGTCCAGTACATCGCCGCGAGGCTCGGGCTGGCCGTCGCGACCCTCGGGGCCACCAACAGGCGATCCAGCAGGCCCATCTGACGTGGGCGCGTGTTGCGGGGCAGGGTCAGCAGCACCAGGACGTGGGTGCAGCCGTCCGCGAGCGCGGCGTGGACGGGGATCGGCTGGGTGATCGCCGCGTCCCAGAACCGCTGTCCGCGATAGGTGAACGGATCGCCGCCGACGACTGGCAGCCGCGAGCTGGCGTGGAGCGCCCCAATCAGGTCGGCTGCGTCCTGGAAGCTGGAGAAGCGCACCGCCTCGACGTGCTGGACGCTACCGTTCACTCGTCCGTTGCCGTTCGACTGGCCGGTCTCGCCGTCCAGGTGCGACGCCAGCACCACCAGATCAATGCCGGAGCGCTGGACGGCCGCGAAGTCGAGCGGCAGCCGCTCGGTCAGCACGTCGTCGAACAGGTAGTCCAGGTCGATGATCGCGCGGCCTTGCAGCCCGCGCAGCGGGTTGATGAACCGTCGGGTGTTGACCACCTCGTAGTACAGGCGAGCGCCATGTCGAGCCTGCCCGGCCACGAAGTAGGCGCCGGCGCACGCACCGGCCGACGACCCGTACACCACGTCGAACGCGTCGCGCAGCCCGAGCGCTTCGAGGCCAGCCACCATGCCGCCCGAGACGACGCCGCGCATGGCGCCGCCCTCGACGACCAGCGCGACGCGATATGGATCTCGGCGCGCACCCGGCCTGCTGCCGCTTCTCGCCCGGTCCCGCAGCACCTGCGTGACCGGGTGCCCTGCCACCACTGTCGATCGATCGGAGCCGTCGCCCGCCCGCTCCGCGAGGCTTCCCTGCCAGTGTCCATTCACGTCCGTGTGCCTTCATTCGTGCTTCAGGTGGAGCACCATCCCCCACGGTGCTCCACTCTCAGCGTACCGGACGCCCTGGTGGTCTGGGAGCCTTTTTCTCCTCGCGGTAGTTGTTCCTCGACCGCGAGCAAATGCATCACCGTGAGTCGTGAGCTTCCGCTCTTGTAGTTGGCTGCAAGCAACACGTCCCGGATCACGAGCGGCGACGTCGTCACCAGCCCGACCGGCGTCCGAAAGTCTCGAAACGCCTCCAGCGCCTGCCGGGTCAGCCGGAACCGCCCCTCGGCCGGCTGGTTCGCGTCCGTGCTGGTCTCGATGGTGACCGTCCCCCGGTTCCGGGATCGGCGGCACAGCTCGCTACGCAACATGTCGATTGGGTTCGACTTGACCAAGATCCTCGTCTCGAAGTCCCACCCGTCGTTCCCCTGGTCCGCGATCTGGTAGTACGCCCGCGCGCAACGGCATCGATAACGCACCCTTACTTCTGTCGGCACTGGGAACCAATCCTGGCTCGAGTCCAATCGGCTGACTGAAGAGAGAGTGGGAGACCTTCGTACGATGAAGGTCTCCCACGCGCCCCGTGACGCCAGTAGTGCAGACTACCGGCAACGCCCACTCAATCAGTGGCGACTCGTCGGCCAGCCTCAGATCAGCTCGCTAGGCAGGTCCGCGCTCGGGTCGAGCACGCGCAGATCGGCCTGGAGGTTGGCGGCCCACCGCACCCAGACCGCCACGTAGTCGTCAAAGTGCCCGGTGTCAGAGGGGGCCACGTACGGGAAGGTGAACCCGATCTGGACGCCTTCGAGCGAGGTCACGTCAGGAAGGTGATCGGGCGGATTGAGCGGCGCGGCCACCAACAACCAGCGCTCGCCCGGAGCGTTCGCGAGCAAGCGCGCGGCCCGGCCAATCGCGTTCGGCAGATCGGTCGGCCCTGTCGGGGCGCTGGCGCTGGCAGCATCAAGCACGCCGGCGGTGGACGCGACGAGATCGTGCACCAGCTGCTGATGCGCCTCACGCCGCCGTTCGAAGTCCGCGAGCGCGTCCTTCCGCCGCCGCTCCTCTCGCTCAGCTTCCCGCAGGCAGGCATCGTCGTACGTGCAGGTGATCGGCAGCGGCGTCGGCGTCGACAGGTGTGGCGGCTGTGGCTCGATGGGGATCACCAACTGCGGCACGATCTCGCCTGTGCTGCCTGCTCCGGCCGGCGCGCCCCAGACGAACGTGTACCGGTCACCACTTCGGACGCTCTGGCGGAGCCAGGCCGCCAGCCCGTGCAGCGCCGCCGACGCATCCGGGTAGCCGGCTGGCGGCGCCACCACCACGACCACGCTCTTCTGAGCCGGTTGGCTGGACAGAACCACCTTCGCCTGGACCTCCGGTGAGACGGTCAGATCTGCGCGATCGACGTACGCGGGGCCATTCGTCTGCGGATCGTGCACCAGCCAGCGCCGACCTTCGAGTCTGATCAGCCGAACCTCGTAGCCGGTGCCGCGCTTCGGCCCGAACACCTGCCCGCCTGTCGCCGCTGAATACTCGTAGCCCGGGCGGCGGAAGTGCGCCGGCTCGCCGTTGAAGTTGAAGAAGACCGTAGGCGTGGGCTGCGGAGGCAAGAGGTTGGGGTCCATGCGCGGCCCAGTGCGGGTGGCCGCCGCCGGCGGCGGGGACGCGCCAGCTGGCGGTGCCGCCTCGGGTGGCTCGGTGCCGCACGCGGTGGCGAGTAGCCCGATCGCGCTGAGCACGGCGATACACGACCAGACCCTCTGGATTGGCTTCGGATGGGAAACGACCGCCATGACTCATTCCTTCCTGAGAGGCTCGCCCCGTGAGGGCGGCCTTCGTGCTGCACGCTGGTGTCCGCTGCGTTAGAGGTGTCGGGTGTGCGACTGAGAGAGCCGTCGAGCCACCCTGGCAGCGGACGGCTCGACGGTGACGGCTGCGTGAGACGCTCAGCGGTTCAGCTCGACTGCTCCACCGTCTGCGCCGACCCCGTGGCCGTCCGGCAACGCGGCCACGGGAGCTCCGGTCAGATCGCTTGCGTGGCCACCATGCAGTTGTCCATTTGGCGTCGCCGGGCGGCTCAGCGTGGTGAAATCAGGCGGTTCTGGAGCGCTCTGCCGAAGCTCGTGGATGGCGGTCGGCTCGCCCATCAGCGGCACCAGCAACGACGCCTGCACCCGCCACCGGGCACCCCGATGCTCCGGATCCGGCGCCCCGTTTCCGGCGATGTACACTGGCGTGATCTTCCGGAACGGACCGCCGTGCTCGGTTCGTCGCTGGATGTACTGCTCCACGTCGCGAATCAGCGCGGCCCATCTCCAATCCCATCTCCAGTACGGCACTGAGATCACCAGCGGTGTCGGCAGGTCCGGTGGCGTCGCGATCGTCGTCTCGATGGTGGCGGTCTCTGGCAGGTCTAAAACTGCCTGAATCGCCTGGATCGTCTGGCTCGCGACGTCCGCCTCTCTGGCGACACGCATCGGCCACCAGAGCCAGTGCGGCGCCAGCTGCCGGCTCGCGCATCGCCACGACCAGAAGCCAGAGAGCTCCGGCCGTTCATCCGGCACGTCCCAGAACTCCATGACGTCCCCGGTCAAGAAGCTCGCGTGGGCGACGACGAGATGGTTATGCTGCGCTTCTGGATCGTGCCGTCGAGAGAGCGGACCCCGTACGTCGCTGATGATGCACGCGACGATGTTCCGCGTGTCGTACCAGCTGGCGACCCGGTTGTAGCCGGCCAGTGTCCGTTCGTTCCGGTCCATGAACTCGCCGACCTCGGTCGCAACCACCGTCCGATAGTCCGGGAGGCGCCGTCCGAACGCCGCGATCCCCTCACCTGTCGTGGACGACGGCGACGAATCGACCAGCGGGTGAAAGTGGAAGTGCTTGCCCACGCGGCGCCCGCGCATCGCCTGCCGGTGTGCCAGCTTCTCCAGCACCTGCCCCATCCCGCGGTCCACGATGTTGGCGTAGTCGCGCGCCTTTTCGAACTCGGCACGGGTCAGGCTGCCGTCCTCGCAGCCCGCCCCGACCAGATACCCCCGCCGCGAGCGCAGCGGGTCGTGCATCCCGACCGCGCCAATGTCGGAGCTTCTCATCGAGCGGCGCACATCCTTCATCATCATCTCGATGCCGCCACGTCCGGTAGCGAGCGAAGAAAGGACAGTTCTGCGTGATGCCATCACATCCTCCAGGTCGTGGGGTTCCATGTCCGTGGTGTCCACGGTGTCCACACCGGTCTCGAGCTCATGGTGTCGAGGCAGTTCCTTGTGCACAAACCGACGATGTGCGCACGCCGGTCATGTTGGATGGATCGCAGTGGGTGGCGGCAGCGGGCCAGACGTCACGTCCTTCCGCAGCTCGATCACCCCGCCGCCAGCCAGCCAGGCGTCTGGATCCGCGACCGGTTGCGGTCGTGCCGGGCGCAGGTGCGCCGGTCCGGCCTTGTCGCGCCTGACCAGCCGCCACAAGGCCGGATCGTCGAGCGGGGCGGCGCCAACCCACTCGCCCAGCCGGTTCGTCGCGAAGGCGTTCCAGACCAGGCGGCCCGGCTTTGCCACGATGTCCACGAGCGCCGCGAGGCAGCCCAATGATGCTGGCGATTCACATTTGGCAGACTCTTGCTGAGGTATCTGTTGAGTTAGCAAGAATTGCCGAGAGGGCGTATGATGCTAACTACGATATGATGTACATTTGGTTCTCAACTGTGCTTGAGCCCAGATTCAGGCCCTTGAAGAGATCATGAAATGAATGAACCTCAACTACCCGAGATCTTCGATATGGTCAAGGGCATTTCGACTTATCGACCAGCCACCTCAGGCAATAGCAGAGGAAAGTGGTACGTCTTTGAGCCTGTCTACTTATGGAATCTCAATCATGACTTTTGTCGTCAATTATTGATCGCTGTCTTCACGACATTCGGAAAGGTGACATGGAGCTACTCGATGTGGATTCGATACTCTAGCTTAGAGAAGAGTGAAGGCAGATTCAGTGAAATACCACAATCTAGGGAATCGTAAATTAGAGAAATGCTCGCGCTTTGCGATGAGTACAAAGCGGATACGTTTTCAGTCGCCACCGAAATTCATGATGGTGAATCAACCGTTGTAGATTTCTCACATGGAATTCCTGGAGCCTTGTGTCTTCAGAATTCTGAGGCCGCTGAGTTTTAGGGATGCACTTCAAGATACTGGTCTTCCGGATGACCTTTACTATCAACTCGATTCTGAGGTAGTCGTCAATGAACCAATGAACTATCTCGGGGTCACTATTCTGCGTCAAGTTATATACTCGCCAAAGATGCTCGAATTGAAGCCGCCTAAGTCGCGCAATCTCGCAGGGATTCTGTCTACGAGTGGGCCACATACTACATCTACGACGGGCTACTGCGGTGTTCGTGAAAGTTGATCGCCCCTGAACGGGCGGGCGCGATTCCCTCCGGCATGATCAATTGACCCGAAATCCGCTGCAATCCGAGTCCGGAACGAATGAGCTGGCAGCTGCACCGCAATCCCGACGTCGGGGCACAAGGTGTCTGCGGCGGGCGCAAGCTGGCCACGCTCGCGGTGGGCAGTCGGGCGCCCGCCACCGCCACCACGTGCCTGCTCGCAGCTGTGGATGGGCCAGCGGCTCTCGTCCGGTGGGGTCACTCGCCCCGCGAGCCCGCCCCTGGCCACGAGGCCCGCCCCTCGCCCCTCTTCCTCCAGGCTGGCGTGGTCGGACACCCCACGTCCGGGTACTCATCGTCAGCGTACCAGCGCCACGGCGCCCCGGAGGCGTGCATGAGCTCCCCGCGAACCGCAACACACCCACTTTTTGCCGTTCGAACCCAATTCGCCGCCGCCCCGCCTCCTGGTCAGCACGACCTTCGGGCGTGTGTGGCGCCTCGCTGCGCCACCACTGCGCCCCGCCTGCACACGATTGCGCCATGAAGAAGCACGTCTGCGCCACATGTGCACCGTCCGATTCCGGCAGTCCTTGCAGACATGCCACCATCCCATGTCGTAGAGCAGTCACTGCCCGTCACCTTCTGACGTTACATCGCGTGAGTGGTGAACGGCTGACCATCGGCGGATCGGGGCGGACCCGCCGAACGTGCCAGGCGCTCGTACCCGTCGGCGGGCGCACGGCATCCAGTTCATGGGGAGCATGCGGTGAGCCTCTGGCCGATCTTGCAGCCACGCCAACGTCCAGATGAGCGAGTACCCGTGCCCGACCTTCCACAACCGCTTCAGGCCGGCGAAAGCCTGACCGCCGACGAGAGCTTCGAGCACACCGCCATGCTCGTGCTCCAGCAGACCCTCGACGCAACCGGCGCCGGCACCGCCGTCCTCTTCCGAATCGACCCCGACGCCGCGGAGACCGGCGATGAGCTCAGCTCCCTCGTCGTCGTCACCGCGCACCAGGCCATCTGCACCGACGAGCTCGCCTGCGCTCTCGGCGAGGGGCTGGCCGGCCGCGCCGCCTGCGAGCGCAGAGTCATCTGGACCGGCAACGCCCTCGAAGACCGCCAGGCCGGCGACTACTGGCACGCTCACGCCCGGCTTCTGGGCGAAGGGCGCCGCGCCGCCATGGCCGCCCCGCTGATCGTCGGCGGCGAGCTGTTCGGCGCGCTCCAGGTCGGCTACGCCGCCATGCGGACGTTCCGCGCCAACGAGATCTCCGAGTTTGGCAAGCTCGCCTCGTTCGCCGCCACCGCCCTCGAGAACGCCCGCCTCCACGACATCACCCGACGCGGCGCCCGCCAACTGCGACTCCTCCACGACGTCGCCGCCCGCCTCACCGTCAACGACGCACCCGCCGAGATCGCCCGCCGCGTCGTCACCGCCGCCCGCGACCTCGTCTCGGCGCGAGCCGGCCGCCTCTGGCTCCGTAACGGAGCTGACGCCACCAGTCCCCTGGCTCTGGCGGCGACGATTGGGCCGGACACCGGCGAGGATGCCGCGTCCTCTGATCTGGTACGGGCGCAATTTATTGCGCCCCAGGGTATTGCGCCCCAGGGTATTGTGCCCCAGGTCAATGCGCCCCAGGGTATTGCGCCCCAAGGTATTGCGCCCCAGGGTATTGCGCCCCAGGTCATTGCGCCCGCCTCACTCTCGCTCGGCATGACGCTGGATCAGCATGGCGACCGGCTGGCGATCCGCGAGTCCGGCATCAGCCTGGCCGCCGACGCCCCGTCCGACCGACCCGCCGGCCCTCGCGCGGGCTGGCGGCCGGGCGCCGTCGAGGGCGCCTCGACCTGGCTCCGAGGTGTCCGCTGCGTCCCCCTGACCAGCGGCGGCCTCGTAGACGGCGTGCTCGTGTTAGACGGCGTCTCGACTGCCTGGGACGTGGACGACACCGACGTCCTGGGCGCCCTGGCTGCCCAGGCGTCCGTGGCCCTCACCAACGCCCGCCTCTACGCCGAGCAAAGCGCCGCCGCCGCCGTCAACGCCCGCCTGCACGAAGAGGCCCTGGAGCTCGGGCGGCTCAAGTCCGAGCTGCTCGCCAACGTCAGCCACGAGATCCGCACCCCCATGAACGGCGTGATCGGCATGGCGAGCCTGCTGCTGGACACCGACCTCACCGCCGAGCAGCGCGACACCGCCGAGACGATCCAGGCCAGCGCCGGCGCGCTCCTCTCGCTCGTCAACGACCTGCTCGACTTCTCGAAGATCGAA
Source organism: Chloroflexota bacterium (assembly GCA_046328125.1). Taxonomy (GTDB): domain Bacteria; phylum Chloroflexota; class UBA6077; order UBA6077; family JACCZL01; genus JADZEM01. Next base: position 28,822 of record JAXLXF010000024.1, on the reverse strand, counting down.
GCCGGGCGCATGACGCTCGACGTCGCCGACTTCAACCCCCACACCATCGTGGACGAGGTCGTGGACCTCCTGGCCGAGCCGGCCTGGGCGCGCGGGCTCGACCTGACCGTGCTGGTAGCTGACGACGTCCCGACGCGGGCGCGCGGCGACGCCTCCCGCCTGCGCCAGGTGCTCGTCAACCTCGTCGGCAACGCCGTCAAGTTCACCGACCACGGCAGCATCGAGATGCGAGTAGCGAGTAGCGAGAAACGAGTAGTGAGTGATGACGAGGGCGACGCCCTACTCGCTACTCGCTACTCGCTACTCATCACTATCGCCGACACCGGCATCGGGATCGCGCCGGAGGCGCACGCGCGGCTGTTCGAGCCGTTCACCCAGGTGGACGGCTCCTCCACGCGGCGCCATGGCGGCACCGGCCTCGGCCTCGCGATCTGCCGCCAGCTCGTCGAGATGATGGACGGCGAGATCGGCGTCGAGAGCGCCCCGGGCGTCGGCAGCACCTTCTGGTTCACCGTGACCCTCGGAGCGAGCGACGCTACCGACGACACGCCTGCCGAGGACGCAGCCCCGGCCGCCCTGCGCGGGCAGCGCTTGATGGTCGTCGAAGGGCACAGCGCGACTCGCGCCCTGCTCGGCACCCTCGCCGACGACGCCGGCCTGGTCGCGCGCACCGCCGACAGCCTCGCGGCGGGCATCGATCTGCTCGCCGCTGAGCTCGCCGCCGACCGGCCGCACCCGCTCGTGATCCTCGACGCCGAGCTGCTGGCCCAGGCCGAGCTCGAGATGCTCGCCGCCATCTCCTGCGCGCTGGAAGCCCACGACGCCCAGGCGATCGTCCTCGGCCGACGCGGCCAGCGCCCGGTCGGGAGCGGCCTGGTCGCCGAGCGCGTCCGTCCCTGGCTCGGGCGGCCAGTCCGCCGCCACGAGCTGTACGCGGCCTGCCTGGACGCGCTGACCTGCACCGCTCGCCCAGCCGTCGTGCCGCCCATCCAGACCCAGCCGCGCCCCGAGCCACGCGGCGATGCGTGCCGCATCCTCGTCGCCGAAGACAACCCCGTCAACCAGAAGGTGCTGGTCCGTCTGCTGACCCAGCGCGGCCACGTCGTGGACGCCGTCGAGACCGGCCAGCTGGCGATCGAGGCCGTCACGAGCCAGGACGCCGACCACCCGTACGACGCCGTCCTGATGGACTGCCAGATGCCCGGCCTGGACGGCTACGACGCGACCGCCGCGATCCGCCGCTGGGAGCGCGAACGCTGGGGTGGCCGGGCAGCGCGTCGCCTGCCGATCGTCGCCGTCACCGCCAGCGCCACCACCCGCGACCGCGAACGCTGCATCGCCGCCGGCATGGACGACTACATCGCGAAGCCCATCGACGTGGTCATGCTCGACCTCGTGCTGGAGCGGTGGCTCGGGGTGGCCTCGTCCGCGCGATCCGCCTGATCGGGTTTTTTGCATCTCTGCCCGACGAGCGCATACTCAGACGCGAAAAACCGTCCCCTGGTATTCTCCGCGTGCGTTCCCTTATCGTTGGCGACCCGAGAGGACAGCGAGCAATAGTCCATTCGGGGATTGGCCGTCCCCCATACGGGTCGCGCTCTCTCGCGCAATCGAGCTGTATGGCGGATCGACGTCCGGGGATGAACGGGGATACGATCGTGACGAATGGGCTAGACGAATGCGCGTGCTGATTGCCGAGGATGACGCGGTCTCGCGACGGATCCTCCAGCGCGCCGTGGAGCGCTTCGGGCACACCTGCCAGACCGCCGTCGACGGCGCGGAGGCGTGGCAGGCGTACCAGGACGCCTCATTCGACGTCGTGATCACGGACTGGGTCATGCCGCACATGGACGGCGTCGAGCTGTGCGAGCAGATCCGAGCCAATCCCGGGCCATGCTACACCTACGTCATCCTGCTCTCCGTCCTCAGCGACCGCGGCCACTTCCTCAAAGGCATGCAGGCCGGCGCAGACGACTACCTCACCAAGCCGTTGGACGCGGAGGAGCTCCAGGCGCGGATGGCCGCCGCCCATCGAGTGACCTCCTTGCATCGCCAGCTGTCCGATCAGAACGCCGCCCTGGAGACGCTGCTCCGCGAGCAGGAGCAGTTGTCGGCCACCCTCGCGGAGACTGCCGAGGCCAGAGGGCGCCTGGAGGGCGTCACCCTCGCCGCCCGCGAGATGGTCCACCTCTTGAGCAACGACCTCAGCCTGGCCGTCGGCGCCATCGAGCTCTTGCGGCTCCAGAGCCATCTCGCGCCGAGCGCGCTGGTGCTGATCCGCCAGGTCGAGACCGGCCTCAACGCCGCCGACCGCCACCTGCGCTCGCTCCAGAAGGTCGTGCGGGTCCACACCAAAGAGACGCCGGTCGGCCCGGCCCTGGACCTCGCCCGCTCCACCGCCCCCTGCAACTAGCCGGCCGAGCAGACGAGACCGGAGCAGACGAGAGACGACTGGTCGTCCTCTGACATCTCGTCTGCTCGGCTCTCGTCTGCTCGGCTCTCGTCTGCTCACGTCTCGTCTGCTCGCCCCGGCTATCATGTCCTCGGCCGGTCGGCTGGCCGGACTCCTGCCCTGGGGACGAGGACCGTGGCATTCGACGGACCCCGGTCGTACCGACCGGTCATCATGGGGCGCCGTGGCGCCGTCGCTTCCAACCATCCGCTGGCGACCCAGGCCGGGCTGCTCGTGCTCCAGGCCGGCGGTGACGCAGTCGATGCCGCCGTCGCGGTCGGCGCCACCCTCGGCGTCGTCGAGCCGTTCATGTCGGGATTGGGCGGGGACGGCTTCTACCACGTCTACCGCCAGGCGACCGGCGAGGCCGTCCTCTTCAACGGGACCGGCGCAGCTCCAGCCGCCGCCACCCCCGAGCGCTACAGCAGCGGCATCCCGATCTCCGGCCCGCTCTCCTTCTCCATCCCGGGCACCGTCGGCGGCTGGAGCGCGATGCACGCGCGGTACGGCACGAAGCCGTGGGCCAGCCTCTTCGAGAGCGCCCTCTACTACGCCCGCGAGGGGTTTGGCGCTACGCCCACCTACCGCAACTTCGCCGAGCAGGCCGCCGCGCTCCTGAACAAAGACGCCCGCAGCGCCCGCACCTTCCTGCGAGACGGCAAGTCGCCGGCACTCGGCACGGCCATCACCCAGCCCGAGCTGGCCCAGACCCTCCAGCAGCTGGCCGACGAGGGCTCCGAGAGCTTCTACCGAGGCTCCATCGCCAAGCGGTTCGCGGCCGGCTTGAAGGAGGTCGGGGCGCTGGTCACCGGCGACGATCTCGCCTCCTGCTATCCCGAGGAGCAGGCCCCCATCTCGATTCAGTACCGTGGTTTCACCGTGACCGAGGCGCCGCCTAACTCGACCGGCTGGGTGTTGCTCCAGGAGCTGAAGCTGATCGAAGCGTTCGACCTGGCCGCGATGGGCGCCATCTCCGCCGACACCGTCCACACCCTGGTCGAGGCGAAGAAGCTCGCCTTCGAGGATCGCGAGCTCTGGGGCGGCGACCCCCGCTTCGTGGACGCGCCGTTGGACGAGCTGCTCTCGGACGCCTACGCTGCCCGCCGCGCCACCCTGATCGACGCCCGCCGGGCCGGGCCGTCCGTGCGCGTCCCGGCGATGGCCGGCGGTGGCAACACCACCTACTACTGCGTGGTGGACGGCCAGGGCAACGCCGTCTCCGCGATCCAGAGCATCAACAGCCTGTTCGGCTCCGGCGTCACGGCCGGCGACACCGGCATCGTGCTGAACAACCGGATGTCGCCGTGGCACCTGGAGCCGGGCCACCCGAACCGGCTCCAGCCCGGCAAGCGCGTCCGCCACACCATGAACCCGCCGATGATCTTCAAGGATGGCGAGCTCTGGGCCGTGTTCGGGACGCCCGGCGGCGACAACCAGGTTCAGGTCAACCTCCAGGTCGCTACCGCGATGATGGACTTCGGCTACGACGCCCAGCAGGCCGCCGAGATGCCGCGCTGGAAGTCTGAGGCGCCCGGCCAGGAGGCGAACTACCCGCACGACGCCCCGGACGCCCTGACCCTCGAAGGCCGCTTCTCGTCCAGCGTCCGCACCGAGCTGGCCGGCCGCGGCCACAACGTCGTGACGGTCGGCGACCTCGAAGGCCCCTGCTCCATCGAGATCATCCGCCGCGACCCGTCCAACGGCATGCTGATGGCCGGCTCGGATCCCCGCCGCGACGGCTGGGCGCTGGCCTACTGACGAGGAGCCAGGAGCCAGGAGCGTGCTCCCCCTCTCCCGCGGTTAGGGAGAGGGGGCTGGGGGGTGAGGGCGTTTCCCCGTATCATCTCGTCCGATGACCCAGATCGCCGCCCCGCCCCCGCCCCGTACGTCCCCGCACCTCTCCCGGCGTGCCATCTGGACGCTCCGTGCCGGCCTGATCCTGTTCGCGCTGCTGCTACCAGTCCTGTTCCTGGAGATCCTGTTCAGGGTCGCCGGTCCGATCTTGCCCGGCAACTACGACACCGGCATCCGCCTGGTCCGCCACCCGATCTACGGACACTACCACCCCACCAGTCATCAGCTCTGGATCCAGCGCGACGAGTTCACCACCCACATCGAGACCAACGCCGCCGGCCAGCGGGGCCGCGAGATCCCCATCCCAAAGCCGCCCGGCACGTTCCGGATCCTGGTCCTGGGCGACTCGTTCGTCGAGGCCGAGCAGGTCCAGGAGCAGGAGCGCTTCATCCGCCGCCTCGAAGCGACCCTCAACGCTGGCAACCCGACCAGGACCGGCGCCCCCGTCCGCTACGAGGTGATCGACGGCGGCTGTGGCGGCTGGGGCCAGGCCCAGGAGCTGCTCTACCTGCGCGAGCAGGGCCTTGCCTACCAGCCAGACCTCGTGCTGCTCGCCTTCTTCGTCGGCAACGACGTGGGCGACAACAGCATCGAGCTCCAGCTCGACGGCAAGCGCGAGGCCGCTCTCAAGCCGTACTTCGTGCCGCGCAAGGATGGCTCCCTGGAGCTGCTGCCGCCCAACCCGCCCTCTCCCACCCTCGTCGAGCGCGCTGCCAACACCCTGCGCCTGCACTCCACGGTCTACAACTTCCTCGAAAGCGGTGTGCTCCAGAAGCTCGGGCGCGACGACCTGTTCGCCGCCTGGCGCACCGCGGACGCGCTGGAGCGGCCCCGCTACCAGGGCAACCTGATCTACCGCTCGCGCCTGACCGACGACTGGCGCGAGGGGTGGCAGATCACCGAAGCGCTCCTCGGCATGGTGAAAGGCGAGTCGCTCCAGCACGGCGCGCCGTTCGGCATGATCGTCGTGCCGACGCGGGCACAGGTCTCAGATCAGGCGTGGCGTGGCATCGCAGGGCGGGATGGCGGACGGCAGGCCGGTCTCGACAGATCGTTCCCAAACCGCCAGCTCCAGGCCATCGCCGAGCGGCTCGACGCGCCGCTGCTGGATCTCGTGCCCGCCCTTCAAGAGGCCGACAAAGTCAACCCGGACTCCCTCTACTACGAGCGCGACCAGCACTGGACGGCGGCCGGCCACGCCGTCGCGGCTCAGGCCATCGCCAGTTTCATGCTCGCGCGTTGGGGCGGCGGTTGAGGCGACGCCGTCACGCTGCCGGCCATGCCGCGATCACCGCACCGTGACCTGCGTCAGCCGCGCGAGCCCGGTCTGGGTGTCGCCGCGCAGCCCCGTCAGGAGCTGATACCGGCCGGCCGGCGTGCCCGGCGGGATGCGGAGGCTGATCGCATCCGGCACCAGCTCGCCGACGACCCATTTCGAGGTGGGTGTGCGGCCGAGGTTCGGGCGGTCCCAGCGCTCGACCAGCGGCGCATCCGCCGCCGATGCCAGCCGCAGGCCGCTCTGCAAGTCCGCCCCGGTCCAGGACGTCGCCTGCCAGTACACCGTCACTCGCAACGTCTCACCCGGCGCGTAGCCCCGCTCCCGCGCCGCGTAGCCGACCACCCGCGCGCTCTCCGTCACCCCGGCGTCGAGTGGGGTGATTCGGGGGAGCCGCGGCGCCGTCGCGATGTGAACGGTCCACGGCACGCCGATCGCCAGCACGACCGCGACTAGCCCGAGCAGCGTTCGACGCGTGCCCAGCCCCCAGCAGAGCACCGCGACCACGACCAGCGCCGAGACGATGCTGATGGCGTCCGCCACCGTCCGCAGTGGCGTCTCGCCGAACGTCACGACAACCTCGTGGTGGCCGGCCGGGACGTGCACGCGGGTCAGACCCAGCGGGCTGACGGCGTCGATCTGCGTCGGTTGCCCGTCCACGGTAGCACGCCAGCCAGGGAAGAAGAACCGGTGCAGGACCAGGCCGGCCGGTCGCTCGGACGTCGAGATCATTCGCATCTCCCGGTACCCCAGCTCGATCGGCTCGACGCGCGGCGCCGGCAAGTCGTTCGCCGTCTGGTACAGGAGCGGCGTGACCGGCGGTCGTGGCACGTCGAGCTGGCGCTCGGAGACCCAGGCCGGGAAGAAATCGTCGTAGGCGGTGCGCTGCGAGAAGCGCCGGTCCGCCGCCGACCCGATGGTGACCTGATCCTCGGAGAGGAGATGCGCGGGCGGGACGGCCGGCTGCCAGTAGACGCCGGGCAGGCTCGCGATGCCGATCGCGCCAGCAGCCAGCCCGGTCGCCGTGAGGCATCCACGCTGTCTGACGCCGAGCCGAGCGAGCGCACCGGGAATCGCGCCGATCCACACCGCCGACGCCAGCGTCGCGAACAGATAGAGCCGGCGCGGGAACTGGACGAACGAGATCAGCGGCACCGTCTCCCAGACTGGCCGGGTCAGGCGAAGCTGAAGCAGCAGGACGGCGACGAAGAGCACGCCGAAGCCGGCCAGCAGCAGGCCATCCACCCGCATCGCCGAACCGGCGGTCTCGCGCGTCAGACCGTGTCGTCGGCGCCGGAGCAGGATGGTCCCGAGGAGCGCCAGCGCCAGGACGGTCAGGCCGAACTGCACCAGCCCGAAGCTCTGCTGATCGGCGAGGTCGTACGAGACGATGGGCGTATGTTGCAGCAGGCCGTCCAACGACACCAGATGCTCGGCCACGCTGAACGACCCATCGTGCTGCTCCGCGATCCGGCTGTACGACATCTCGAAGAGGGCCGGAGCCCAGTACACCGCCGACAGTGCCAGTGCCAGGGCCGCCGCGCCAGAAGCCTTCGCGAGCACCAGCAGCGCCGCTCGCCGACCCAGGTGCCGGCCGATTCTGGCCGCCAGCACCAGCAGGTACAGTCCCAGGAGCCCGCTGAAGAACAGCGCCGTGATGGTGTGCGCCAGGTTCACGGCCGCCAGTCCGAGCGCCGCCAGCCCGAAGTCGGCACGGCGTCCCCGGGTGGCGAGCAGGTGGAACGCCAGCAACGCCCACGGCAGCAAGGCGATGGCGAACGACTCGCCGAAGTCGCCGCCCGGATGCGCGTCCAGCAGCACGTACGGCGCCCAGACGTGCGCGATGGCCGCCAGGACCGCGCCGGTTCGATTGGCGAGAATCGCTCGGCAGTACGCGTAGACGCCGACCGCCCCGACGACCAGGCACACCGAGAAGAAGGCGCGGACCGACGCGATGTACTCGAGCCCGAGCGCGTGGAGCCAGGCCGTCAGCTCGAAGCCGAGTGGCGCGTACACCTGATGCAGCAGCTGGCCGTAGCCAAATCCGAGATCGCACGCCATGCGCGGGAAGATCACGCCCTGCAAGTGCGCCAGATCGGTGTGGAGGGTGCGAAAGACGCTCGGCAACTGGTCGCTCTGATACCAGTTCGGTCGCCAGGCCGGCAGCAGGGCGATCAGGCTCGCCAGCAGGACGATGCTCGCCGGACCGCTGTCCGGGTGGCGGGCGCAACGGTCGAGAACGCCCCGGAGCCAGGCCAGCGGGCTCGACAGAACGAGCCAGAAACGCGGTGACGCCGGGTGCCCGTGCCGAGGGGGCCAGGTCGTGACGGGTGAGGCCGAGCTAGAGCGATTCACGGCGTCGAGTCGAATCGGCCGACGCCCGGAGTCCGAGACAGAGACATCACGTGCTCCCGGCCGGCGAGTGTAGGGCGGTCCCGGAGGGCCGGTCTGAAAGCGGTCTGAAAGGATCCAGTACCGAAGCTGAAAGCCGGCGCGCTCTGTCAAGCACCCGCCCATCCTCCGCGAGCGGGCCGTCTCCCGAGCCTGCTATCCTCGGGTGCATGCAGCGAGGCTGTCCCCGCGGATGGTGACCACGTCCCCCAGTCTGGCTCAGGCGCCAGCGTCAGTTGAGGCCGCTCGTCGTGAGCCGGCCGCCCGGTCCGGGCCGCCGGCTCACGATATCCGGGCGCTGGCGCTGGTCGCGCTTCTGGCCGCGGTCGCGGCGGCGATCCGTTTCGTGGATCTCTGGTCGATCCCCATCTTCACCGACGAGGGCGACGAGATCGGGCTGGCGCTCCGGATCGTGCGGGACGGCGCGCGCCCGCTGACCAACGACGATCCATACCTCGGACCATTGTTCAACTACCTGCTGGCCGGCGCGTTCTGGGTCGCCGGCCCGAGCCCCTGGCTGCCACGCCTGCTGATGCTGCTGCTCGGCACCCTGACCGTCGTCCTGACCTACCTGCTGGCCCGCGAGTTGACGCTCGCCCTGGGTGGGGATTGGCGTCGGGCGACGACCGGTGGGGCCATCGCGGCGGTGCTGCTCGCCGTCAACCCCACCCACGTCGTCGTCATCAGCCACGTCGCCTGGGGCAGCTGCCTGACCTCCTGCCTGACCACCGCCGCTGCCTGGCTGTTCGTCGGGGCGACGCGCCGCGCGGAGGCCGGAAGGCCGGCCGCGCTCGGGACCGGGCTGCGCCTGGTGCTGGCGGCCGGCGCGCTCGGGCTCGCCTTCCAGACCCACCCGATGGTCGCCGCGTTCGTGCCGCCCGTCGGCCTGTACGTCCTCTGGCGGGTCCGTCGCTGGCTCCTGACGCCGTGGCCATACTTCGCCGCTGGCGTCTTCGTGCTGGCCCAGTTGCCGACGCTCCTCTTCATCGGCCAGAACGGCCTCGGGCGCTGGCTCGCCGCGATCCGCGAGAAGCAGACCCTGTACGCTGGCGATTCCAGCCTGAGCGTCGGCCTCCTGGCGAGCCGCCTCGTCACCCTCCTGCACGCGCTCGGAGCGGAGCTCGGGGGCCTGCTCACGGACCGCGACATCCCGTTCCCACCGCTCTGGCACCCGGCCGTGCTTCTGGGGCTGGCTGTCGCCGTCGGGGTGCTGGTCTGGCTCTGGCGTCGGGATCGGCCGCTCGTCGGGCTGATGGTGCTTGGGAACGTCCTGCTGCTCCCGGTGGTGAACGGCACCTACACGCCGCTCATCAGCAGTGGACGGTACCTGATCCCGACCACCATCTTGCTGCTCGCCGGCCTCGGCAGCTGGACCGCGCTGGCGCTGCCGTCCGGACGGATGCTTTCCTGGCAGTCCTGGCGGCGGCCAGCCGCGCCGAACGACGTCACCATAGACGGTCAGCCGAGCCGTCCGTCACGTCAGACTATCTGGCCGCTCGCCCCGGTCGCCGGCGCGCTGGCGCTCGGCGCCGTCGCCGCGATCTCGCTGGTCTGGTTCTCGGTCGCCGCCCACCGAGACGAGCGCACCAACGACCGGCTGCTGGCCTCGCTCGCCGCGCTCGAAGCGTCCTACCGGCCCGGCGAGGTGGTCACGATCGACCGGGCGATGTATCGCGATTGGACGCTCACCGAGGGCCGCTTGCAGCGCGTCTTCGAGTCCTGGCTCGAAACGCGCGGCATCCCGTACCGCGTCCTCGACCTGGACGACGGCGGCCGGCTCCGCCGCGATCTCGCGGACCGGGGCGGGCTGGCGGTGCTCGCCCGGCGAACCGTCCAGCCCGTCTCGGTTGCCTACGACCTCGACGAGATCGCCGGCGGCGCTGCCCCGTCCGGACCGCCCGGCACCGGCTACAGCATCGTCCGAGTCCGCCTCCGCGCGGCGCTTCTGCCACCTACCGCCGCAATCTAGGTACTCGACTTGTGCACGTCGCCAGTCCCCCAGGAGCCGCCGCGCGGTAGAATGCCCCTTTCCGATCTCTTTGGGCGGAGAGTCGCTGAATGAAGCCGGCCCCGTTCGCGTACGTTGCCCCGCGCTCGCTTGACGAGGCGCTCGACGTGCTGGCCGCTGGCGACGAGAGCACCAAGATCCTGGCCGGTGGGCAGAGCCTGATCCCGCTCCTGAACATGCGGCTGGCGTCCCCCGCCCGACTCGTAGACCTGGGACACCTGACCGAGCTGGCGTACGTCACAGAGCGAGACGGCGGCTACGCCGTCGGTGCGATGACCCGCCAGCGCGCCGTCGAGCGGGATGCCAGCGTCCGCCGTGACCTTCCCCTGCTCGCCGAGGCGATTGGCTGGGTCGGCCACCCCCAGATTCGCAATCGCGGCACCTTCGGCGGCAGTATCGCCCACGGCGACCCCGCCGCCGAGCTGCCGGCCGTGGCGGTCTGCCTGGACGCTCAGGTTACCGTTCGAAGCCGGCGCGGCACCCGCATCCTCAGCGCGGCCGACCTGTACCTCGGCTACCTCGCGACCAGCCTGGCGCCCGACGAGATCGTCACCGAGGTCTGGCTGCCGAAGACGCCGCCGGGCACCGGCCACGCCTGGCTGGAGTTTGCCCGCCGCCACGGCGACTACGCCATCGCCGGCGTCGGGGTGACCGTCACGCTGGCGGACGGCGCGGTCTCGGAGGCACGGCTGGTGGCGACCGGCGTCGGCGGCACGCCGGTCCGCGCCAGAGACGCAGAAGCACTCCTGGCCGGCGCCCCGCTGACTGCCGACGGCCAGATCCCGCCCGACCAGCTGCGCGCCGCCGTCGAAGCCCTTCGTGCCGCCACCGAGCCGCCCGACGACGTCCAGGCGACGGCACGCTATCGGCGGCATCTCGTCGGCGTCCTCGCCGAGCGCGCCGTGAAGCTGGCCTGCGAGCGCGCCCGGCCATGACACTGGTGCCGACGACCATCGCTACCTCCACGATCCCCACGCGGGCCGCGCCCCCACGACGGGCGGCGCGGCAGGGAGCCACCACATGAAGATCACGGGCGTTCGGACCCGCCTCTACGAGTTTCGGTCGGCGCGCAAGCTCGCCGACGCCAACTACCCGCCCGGCAGCGACCTGAGCGCCGGCCTCGCCATCTTCCTGGACACCGACGAGGGCGTCACCGGCGTGATGAGCGGCAACCCCGGCTCCAGAGCCACCGTCCACGCGCTCGTCGGCGAGCTGCTGGTCGGGCAAGACCCGCGCGGCGTGCGCGGCCTCTGGAAGCGGATGGTGGACTCCGTCTTCAAGGGCGGCAACCGAGGAGCCGTCACCAGCGCGATCTCGGCGCTGGACATCGCGCTCTGGGACCTGAAGGCGAAGATCGCCGGCGACCCGCTCTGGCGGATGCTCGGCGCTTCAGTACCGAGAGTGAAGGCGTACGCCAGCGGCATCGACCTCAACCTGACCGACGAGGAGCTTAGCGCGTTCTACGGCGGCCTCGCCGATCAGGGGGTCCACGCCGGCAAGCTGAAGGTCGGCCTGGACCTGGAAGCGGATCTGCGCCGGCTGCGGCTGGTCAAGGAAGCGCTCTCCCGCTCCGGCAAGACGCCGCTGCTGATGATCGACTCCAATGAGTACTGGTCCCCGAAGCAGGCGATCCGCTCCATCAGCCGCATCGAGGAAGAATTCGACCTGACCTGGGTCGAGGAGCCGGCCCGGCGCTGGGACTACCGGGGGCTGCGCCAGGTCTCGCAGGGCGTGAAGGCAGCAGTCGCGACCGGCGAGAACCTGCACGAGATTGGCGACTTCATGGCCCTGATCGACAACCAGGCCGTGGACGTGGTCCAGATCGGGCAGGGCGCTTCGGGCATCACCGGTGCGATGCAGATCGCCGACTTCGCGTACGGCTACGATCTCCCCGTCGCACTGATGAACTGCCCCGGCGACTTCATGGCCCACCTGGCCGCCGCGTTGCCGAATCACATGATGATGGAAGTCGTCCGGGCCGGCCGCGAGGTCTGCTTCAGCGTGGACACCCACATCGAAGACGGCTACATCGTGCTGGGTAACGCGCCGGGCCTGGGCTGGGTCTTCGACGAGGAGCGGCTGGCGAAACTGGAGGTCGAAACGCTGACCCCCGGCGTCAAGCTGGCCGGCTGGGGCCGGCGGCGCGGTGGCGGCCTCTTCATCGTGCCACCCGACGAGCAGGACGACCTGCACGAGTAACTTGAGCGTCTCTGACAGGCCGCGAGAGGTCCGTGGACTGAAGTCCACGTCTACCATCGGTGCGTGGCTACGCCACGCCGGCGACAACAGATCCGTCGCGTGAGCGACGGCAGATTGTAGACGTGGGTTTCAACCCACGGCCCTGGGACGAAGGTGAAGGTCCATGCCTGAAGCATCGGAGAAGGTCCAGGTCACGGTCACCGTCAACGGCCGCGAGTACACGCGGTCCGTCGAGCCGCGCCTGCTCCTCTCCGACTTCATCCGCCACGAGCTGGGCCTGACCGGCACCCACGTCGGCTGCGAGCACGGCGTCTGCGGCGCCTGCACCATCCTGGTGGACGACGAGCCGGTCCGCTCCTGCCTGATGCTGGCCGTCCAGGCGAGCGGCAGCTCCCTCACCACCGTCGAGGGGCTGGCCCCGTCAGACGACACCCTCAGCCCGCTCCAGCAGGCGTTCTGGGAGGCGCACGGCCTCCAGTGCGGGTTCTGCACGCCCGGCATCCTGATCTCGGTCCAGGCACTTCTGCGTGAGAACCCCCGCCCCACCGACGAGGAGATCCGGGCCGGCCTCTCCGGCAACCTCTGCCGTTGCACTGGCTACCAGAACATCGTCAAGGCCGTCCGCATCGCCGCCGAGCGCCTGACCAGCACCAGTACTTCCACCGACACGTCGGACGGCAATCGAGCGGTCGAAGGTCGGCCGCTATGAATCGCCGCCGGCTGCTGCTGCGCATCCTCAATGGCTCGCGAAACGTCGGCTACTCGGACTTCGTAAACCTGATTGAAGGCTTCGGTTTCCGGCTGAGCCGCGTCAGGGGCAGCCATCAGATCTTCGTCCACCCCGATCTCCCTGAGCTGGTCAACGTACAGAATCTCGGCGGGCAGGCCAAACCGTATCAGGTGCGGCAGGTGTTGAAGCTCGTCGAGCGGTACCATCTCCGATTAGTCGACGACGAAGACTCAGGGCCGGAGGCGGCACCATGAAGGACTATCACATCAACATCTTCTGGAGCGACGAGGATGGCTGCTACGTCGCAGACGTCCCCGACCTCGTGGCGTGCTCGGCGCTTGGAGCAACGCCACGGGAAGCTCTCGAAGAGCTGGAGCTTGCGCGCGAGGCCTGGCTAGAAGCTGCCCGAGCCGAGGGCAAGCCGATTCCCGTGCCGACGTACCGTCCCGTCATCTACGAAGCCGCCAGGTAGCTGAATGCCTGCTCCCGATTGCCCCGCGCTCGCCTCCGTACTCTTCCCGGTCGAGCGCTCCATCGTCCGCGTCGGACAGGCAGTGTGCGGATCGGCGGTCGGCGGGGTCATGGGGCCATGACTACCCGGGGCATCGGCGCTGCCATCAAGCGCAACGAAGATCCCAGACTGCTGCGCGGCCTCGGCTGCTTCGTGGACGACGTCGAGCCGCCGGGCACGCTCCACGCCGCCATCCTCCGGGGGCCGTACGGCCACGCTCGCATCGTCTCGATCGACACGTCACGCGCCAGAGCCATGCCCGGCGTCCATGCCGTCTACACCGCCGCCGATCTTGGCCCGCTCAACCAGCCGTCTCCGCTGGTCGTCCCCCACCCGAGCCTCACCCACGGCCGGACCCAGCGCCCGCTCGCCGTGGACAAGGTCGCGTTTATCGGGGAGGCCGTGGCGATGGTCGTGGCTGAGAGCCGCTACCTCGCCGAGGACGCGGTCGATGCCATCGAGGTCGAGTGGGAGCCGCTGCCGGCCATCGTGGACTTCACCAGGGCTGCTGACCCCGGCAGCCCGCTCGTCCACACCGACGTCCCCGACAACGTCGCGGCCCGTTTCACCCAGGTCGTTGGCGACCCGGACGCCGCGTTCGCGAATGCCGCCCACGTCTTCCGCGAGCGCCTCCACGTCGAGCGCTCCTGCGGCAGCCCCATCGAAGCGCGAGGCGTCGTCGCCGTCTACGACCGCCGCCAGGGTACCTTACAGGTCTGGGACTCGACGCAGGCGCCGCTCACCATCAAGAACGGGCTCGCCGCGATGCTCGGCCTCCCCGAGCTGAAGGTGGACGTGATCGCGCCGGACGTCGGCGGCGGATTCGGGACCAAGATCCTGATGTTCTTCCCCGAAGAGGTGCTCGTGCCGTGGGCCGCCATGCAGCTCGGGCGTCCCGTCAAGTGGACCGAGGACCGGCGCGAGCACTTCATCTCGGCCAGCCAGGAGCGCGGCCAGCTCCACGAGACCGAGATCGCCGTGGACGCCGACGGGCGCATCCTCGGCCTCCGCGACGCCCTGATCCACGACTCCGGAGCGTACACCCCGTACGGCATGGTCACGCCGCTTATCACCGCCACCCAGCTGCCCGGCCCGTACAAAGTCCCCAACTACCGCTCCGAGATCACCGTCGTCTACACCAACACCCCCAGCGTCACGCCGTACCGTGGTGCAGGCCGGCCGCACGCCTGTTTCGTGATGGAGCGGATGATCGACCGCGTAGCGAGAGAGCTGAAGCTGGAGCCGAACGAGGTCCGCCGCCGCAACTTCGTGCAGCCCGAGGATATGCCGTGGGACGTGGGCCTGCCGTTCCAGGACGGCGCCCCCACCAAGTACGACAGCGGCGACTACCCGGCCGGCCTCGCGCTGCTAGAGCAGATGGTGGACGTGCCGGCCTTCCGCCAGCAGCAAGCCGAAGCCCGAAAGGCTGGCCGCTACCTCGGGATCGGGTTCGCGGCGTACGTCGAGGGGACCGGCATCGGGCCGTACGAGGGCGCCCACGTCCGGATCGACCCGAGCGGCAACGTCTTCTGCTCGACCGGCGTCACCAGCCAGGGCCAGGGCCACTACACCAGCTTCGCCCAGATCGTGGCGTCCGAGCTTGGGTGCGACCCGTCCGTGGTGACCGTCATCACCGGCGACACCTCGAAGTTCGGGTGGGGGGCCGGGACGTACGCCAGTCGGGCGCTGGTGACGGCCGGCAACGCCATTCAGGTCGCCTCCGCGAAGGTGCGCACGAAGGTGGTCAGCCTCGCCGCCAGCCTGCTGGAGGTCACCCCCGAGGACGTCGAGCTGGTGGACGGCGTCGCCCGCGTGGCCGGCGCTCCCGAGCGATCTCTGACCCTCGGCGCGCTGGCGACGGCCGCCAACCCGATCCGCTACGCCTACGACAAGGCCGCCGCCGACGCCGCCTTGCGCCTGGTCAAGCCACGCTCGGGGGCGGTCCTGGCGCCGGACGAGGAGCCTGGACTGGAGGCGCGAGGCTACTTCGCGCCGGAGCGGGCCACCTGGGCCTCCGGCCAGCACGCCGCCATCGTCGAGATCGACCCGGCCACCGGGAATCTCGCCTTCCTGCGCTACGTCGCCGTCCACGATTGCGGCACCCTGGTCAACCCGACGATCGTCGAGGCCCAGGTGCACGGCGGCGTGGCCCAGGGCATCGGCGGGGCGTTCTTCGAGAAGCTCCACTACGACAACACCGGCCAGCTGACCAACGCCAGTTTCATGGAGTTCCTGCTGCCCACCGCGATGGAGATTCCAGAGCTGGAGGTGGGCCACCTGGAGACGCCGAGCCCGCTCAACCCGTTGGGCGTCAAGGGGGCGGGCGAGGCCGGCGCGATCCCGGTCCCGGCGTTGGTCGCGGAGGCGATCGAGGACGCGCTGGCGCCGCTCGGCGTCACGATCTCCGAGATGCCGCTCTCCCCGACCCGCCTCTGGGAGCTGATCTCGGCCGCGAGTAGCGAGTAGCGAGTAGCGAGTAGCGAGTGATGAGGAGCTATGGCTGACATCGTCATCACGCCCCTGAGCGCATCGCCGGAGACATGCGCCACGCTCAGCGAGATCATCGTCGAGGTCGTCGCCAACGGCGGCTCGGTCAGCTTCATGCACCCGCTGGCCCGCGAAGACGCCGAGCGGTTCTGGGCCGGCTCCCTGGCTGCTGCCGAGCGCGGTGAGCGCGTCGTGCTCGGCGCCTGGGACGGCGACCAGCTGGTCGCGACCGTCACGCTCCTGCTCGACTTCCCGCCGAACCAGCCGCACCGCGCCGAGATCGCCAAGATGATGACCAGGATGAGCCACCGTGGCCGGGGCATCGCGCGGGCGCTGATGGTGGAGGCCGAGAAGCGCGCCGTCGAGCTCGGCAAGACGCTCTTGCTGCTCGACACCGCCTCCGACGAGGGCGCCTCTGGGCTCTATGAGAAGCTCGGGTTCACCCACGCCGGGACGGTCCCGGACTTTGCCTTGAAGCCGCACGGCGGCCTGACGGGGACGATGTTCTACTGGAAGCGGATCGGCCCGGCATCTCAGCAGGAGTGACACGGAACGGGCAACGGTGGATCGTGGACCGGGGTCCGGGGGTTGAAACCCACGTCTACCATTGGACCGTCGCTACGCGACGGGGAATCGGCGAGCGTTGGCCTACGATACGCCTGTGATCTCGGTCACAGACCCGTGGAAAGGGTCGTGCTATCCTGGGGCGGTCGATGGCCCTTCGGCGTCGTAGCCGCCGGTCCGACCCGGAGAGTGAGCCCTCGCGATGGCCGACGACACCTCCCTCGAACGCCTCCAGGCCGAGATTGCTGAGCTCCGTGCGCGCTGCGACGAGCAGGCCGCGCAGCTTGGCGAGATGGAGCGTCTGGGCCGGGAAAACGCTGCCCTCGCCGACACGGTCACGCAGCACGAGCGCGGCCTCGCCGAGGCGCTGGAGCAGCAGGCAGCGATGGCCGAGATCCTGCGCGTCATCGCGTCCTCACCCACAGATCTCCCGGTCGTGCTCCAGGCCATCACGGGGAGCGTTCAACGTTTGTGCGGTGCGCGCCACGCAATCATCAGTCTGCTGGACGGCGCAGACCTGGTGATCGAGGCAATGACTCGCACTGACCTCGAGCTCGAGGCCATCCGCCGTCGGCCGCTAGGCACCCAAACGTCGAGCGCCGCGGCCTTCCGTGGCGTCCGCACAATCCACACTCCTGATTCTGAAGCGCCAGAGGTGCTCCAGGCGTATCCAGACAACCACCGTGCGGCGCCTCGAACGACCCTTCACGTCCCGCTGCGCCGTGATGGGTCAGCAATCGGCATCGTCTCGCTCATACGCGAGCCTCCCGAGCCGTTCACCGTTCGCGAGATCGCCCTCGTGGAGGCGTTTGCGGACCAGGCCGTCATCGCCATCGAGAACGCGCGGTTGTTCTCCGAGCTCCAGGAGGCGAATGAGCGGCTCGCCGAAGCCAGCCAGCACAAATCCCAGTTCCTGGCAAACATGAGCCACGAGCTGCGCACGCCATTGAACGCCATCATCGGCTACAGCGAGATGCTCCAGGAAGAGGCCGAAGACCTGGGAGAAGAGGCGTTCATTCCCGATCTCCAGAAGGTGAACGCGGCCGGCAAGCACCTGCTCGGGCTCATCAACGACATCCTGGACCTCTCCAAGATTGAGGCCGGCCGGATGGACCTGTATCTCGAAGACTTCTCGGTCGGGCAGTTGGTCAAGGATGTTGCCGCCATCGTGCAGCCGCTGATGGAGAAGAACGGCAACACACTGGTGGTGGCCTGCCCCGATGACGTGGGCGCGATGCATGCCGACCTGACCAAAGTCCGCCAGACGCTCTTCAACCTCCTCTCCAACGCCGCCAAGTTCACTGTCCACGGGCAGATCGAGTTACGAGTTTCAGCCCTCACCCCCCAACCCCCTCTACTGTCCCGGCAAGCGGAAGAGGGGGAGCAGGCCGTCCGCCTCCCCTCTCCCGCGCACGGGGGAGGGGCTGGGGGAGGGGGCTTCTCCTTCGCCGTCAGCGACACCGGTATCGGCATGACCGACGAACAACTGGGACGGCTGTTCGAGGCGTTCTCCCAGGCGGAAGCCAGCACCAGAAGCAAGTACGGCGGCACCGGCCTCGGCCTCGCCATCAGCCGCCACTTCTGCCGCATCATGGGCGGCGACCTGACCGTGACCAGTCAGTACGGCGCAGGGTCAACCTTCACCGTGCACTTGCCGGCTCAGGTTTCCCAAACAACAAGACCAGCCTGAGCGGCTCCGTCCCCGCGTTCACGAGGCCGTGGTCCACCCCCGGCGGCACCAGCACCGCGTCGCCCGGCCCCACGGCCACCTCTTCCCCCTCGACGGTCACGACGCCCCGGCCCTGAAGCACGTAGTAGATCTCCTCCAGCGCCCGCTCGCCCTCGTGGGTGTGGCTGCCCTCGGTCGCGCCCGGCGGCAGCTCCCACACGTCGAACTTGATGCCCAGCCTGCTCTGCTCGCGGAAGAAGAGCCGTCGCAGGATGGTGCCCTCGCCCTCGTGGATCGCCGCCTGTGCCCGTACGTCCGTCGAGTCGCTCTCTTTCCAGTAGGTCGCTCGCGCCACGTTCGCCTCCCCTGCTTACGGTTCGGGAGACCGCATCCTACTGGACGATCTCCGTGGCCTGCGACAGCACCGACCGCGGGATCGTGAGCCCGAGCGCCTCCGCCGTTTTCAGATTGACCACCAACTCGAACGTCGATGGCTGCTCGACGGGCAACGAGCCAGCGCTCGTGCCCTTCAGGATCTTGTCCACAAGCGCCGCCGCGCGCCGATGCATGTCGGTCACGTCTGGACCGTAGCTGAGCAACGCGCCGTTACTGCGTGCCAGGGAGGCGGCTGTGCCGACTGCCGGAACGCGCTTTTGCAGTGCCGTGGTCGCCGCGTACCCTGACGCGAACCTGGAGGTCAAGATGATGGCATCAGCGCCGTCGCGAATCGCCTGTTCAACCGAGAGGATCACGTCGTCCGGGGCGTGAACCTCGATCGGTCGGAGCACGAGCCCGCGCCGCGTTCCGGCCGCTTGCAGCGTGACCAGCTCCGCCCGGTCGTCCGCGTTCGCGGGATTGAACAAGGCGGCCGGCCGCGAAACACCCGGCACGGCATCCGTCAGCAGCTCCAGCCGCTTGCGCGCCAGCTCCGGGCTGGACGACGACAGACCAGTTACGTTCTGGCCCGGCCGCGCCACACTCTGAACCAGGCCGAGCTCCACCGGCGCCCCCACGTTCACGAACGCTACCGGGATGCTGCCCGTCCCGCCCGTTGTCGCAGCCTGCGCCAGCGCCACGGCCGATCTGGCCCCGCTCGCCACCAGGACGTCGGGGCGGAGTGCCACCAGCTCGGCAGCTCGTTCAGCGTAGCTGGCGTCCACCCCCCCCGTCCGCCACCCGCTGCTCCAGTTCGAGGTTGCTCCCGACCTCGTAGCCGAGGTTCCCAAGCGCGGTCCGAAAGGCCACAAAATTGGCCGCCCCGGGGCCGTCGAGGGTGCCGCGCCCCGTCATCCCGCCGACCGTCTCTGTCAGGTAGCCCACCCGCCGTGCACGGCTGCTCGACCACGCCGCTGGTAGCAGCCCGCACCCCGCCAGCAGTCCGCAGCCAACCACGGCCAGCCCGCCCTGGAGGAAACCTCGGCGTCCCAGCATCAGCACCATCGCGACGCCAGTGTAGCCGCATGCGCGTCTGTCAGATGTGACTCAGGTCACAGGTTGCCCGATTCGACCGCCTGCATCGCCGCCCTCGTCAGATATCTACATCGTGACCCGGTCGTGGGCTGAAGTCTACGGCTACCAATCGCACCGTCGCTACGCGACAGGGTACACCCCCAACATGCGCATCGGCACACATCCACCTCCCACCGGCGTGGCGTAGCCACGCACCACTGGTGGACGTGGACTCTCCCGTCCACGGCTCGCGTCTGGGGCCGCCGCTATACTCGGCAATACCACGCGTCTGGACTGACGATCCACCATTGCACAGGGAGGTGCGCGATGCCGTACGGTGGCAACGACTGGCTGGCGCTGACGCAGGAGGAGATCCTGGAGCCGGAGCTCCCGATCTGCGACCCCCATCACCACCTCTGGGACCAGCGGGTCGAGCGCATCCCGAACCAGCGCTACCTGCTCCCCGAGCTCCTCGCCGACGTCAACCAGGGCCACAACGTCCGCTCCACCGTGTTCGTCGAGGCGCGCGTCTTTTACCGCCGCTCCGGGCCGGTCGAGCTGCGGCCAGTCGGGCAGGTCGAGTTCGTCCAGGGGCAGGCCGCCATGGCCGCGAGCGGCATCTATGGCCCCACCCTGGCCTGCGCCGCGATCGTCGGGTACGCCGACCTCAAGCTGGGGGACCGGGTCAAGCCGGTCCTGGAAGCGCTCCAGGCCGCCAGCCCGAACCGGTTCCGGGGCGTCCGCCACAGCGTCATGTGGGCGCCCTATCCGGACTTCGACAGCCGCGAGGCCGAGGGCACCATGTCCACGGACGGCTACCGGGCCGGCGCGCGGGTGCTCGCCCAGATGGGGCTCTCGCTCGACGCCCAGGTCTGCTTCACCCAGCTTTCTGAGCTGGCGGATCTCGCGCGGGCCATCCCCGACCTGACCATCGTCCTGAATCACCTCGCGGGTCTCTGGCGAGAGGGCCACTTCGCCGGGCGTGACGACGAGGTGTTGCCGGCCTGGAAGAAGGGCATGGCCGAGGTCGCGACCTGCCCCAACGTCTACCTCAAGCTCGGCGGCATCGGCATGCCCCGCATGGGCTTCGACTGGTACACCCGCGACAAGCCGATCGGCTCGGAAGAGCTGGCGCAGGAGATGGCGTCGGTCATCACCCCGTGCATCGAGGCGTTCGGACCGGAACGGTGCATGTTCGAGAGCAACTTCCCGGTCGACAAGGTCTCGTTCTCGCACCCGGTCCTGTACAACGCCTTCAAGCGGTTCTCGAAGAGCTACTCGCCCACCGAGCGGGCGGCCATGCTCCACGACACGGCCGTCAAGGCGTATCGCATCGGCTACGACTGATCCGATACGCCCCGTCGTTCACCCCCTCCCGTGCGCTAAGCTTCCAGGGACGTCTCGGCCGTCGTCTTGGAGGTTCACCCGTGATTTTCCAGAGATTCAGGGGACAGCTCCTCGTCGTGCGTCAGCCAGACCACGGCGTCCAGACCGGCCTCTTCGCCAGCCGCTGGGGCAACGATCGGACCCCGCCGTTCGACCCCCGCCAGGCGGTTATCGACGCCGGCACCCGCCACGACAACGGCTGGGCGGCCTGGGAAGAGTCCCCCACCATGGACCCTGAGACCGGCCAGCCCTGGCAGTTCTACAAGCTGACCCCGCACGAGCACGTCCCGCTCTATCGCCGGGGCATCAAGCTGGCCGGCTACCATGACCTCACCACCGGCATCCTGGTCAGCATGCACGGCGCCGGCCTCTACAACGACCGCTACGACACCTTCCGCCTCGCGGAGCGCCACCTGAGCGAATCGGAGCGCGTGCTGGTGGACGAGTTCCTGGCCGAGCAGGCGTTGTACCAGCAGTCGCTCGCCGAGCGGATCGCCGGCCGCGAGCTTGGAACCCACATCACCACCGATCCGAAGACCTGGTACAACTACCTGCTGTTGCAAGTGTGGGACCGGTTCCAGCTCCAGTTCGCATGGCGGCTGGCGGCGGACGGCGAGATCGCCCCGCTTCCGCACCCGGACGGCTCGACCGGCACCTTGAAGATCAAGAACGTCGGCGAGATGGCCGTCGAGCTCGACCCGTACCCGTTCGACACCGACCGCCTCGTCTTCCCGATGGCCGCCCGTCTCCTCCCCGACAAGCTGTATCGCGAGCCCGAGGAGTTCCTGGCCGAGATGTCCAGGACGCCAGAGCTCCAGCTTGAATGCAAGGTCTCCCGCCCCTCATGACCCTGGCTGACGTCGTCTTCCTCGTGGACGTGGACAACACCCTCCTCGACAACGACCGTGTCACCGCCGACCTGATGCGCCACGTCGAGGCGTCGGTCGGGCACGAGTGCCAGCACCGCTACTGGCAGATCTTCGAGCAGCTGCGCTCCGAGCTCGGGTACGCCGACTACCTCGGGGCGCTCCAGCGCTTCCGCACCGAGAACCCCCGCGAGCCGGGGATGCTCGCCATCTCCGACTACCTCGTCAACTACCCGTTCGCCAACCGTCTCTACCCTGGCTCGTTGGACGCCATCGAGCACCTCGGGCAGTGGGGGCCAGTCGTCATCCTCTCGGACGGCGACGTGGTCTTCCAGCCCCGCAAGGTCCACCGCTCCGGCCTCTACGAAGCGGTGGACGGCAACGTCCTGATCTACGTCCACAAGGAGCACGAGCTCGAGGACGTCGCGGCAAGATTTCCGGCCCGCCACTACGTCATGATCGACGACAAGCTGCGCATCCTGGACGCCATGAAACGGGTCTGGGGCAGCCGCCTCACCACCGTCTTCCCGCGCCAGGGGCACTACGCCCTCGACCCGAAGATCCTGGCCGCCTACCCGCCCGCCGACCTCACCGTCGACCGCATCGGCGAGGTCGCCACCCTCGACCTGCCCACCCTCCTTACGGCTGGACCTCCGTCGTCAGGCTGACGGCGTTCTCCGCGTCGTCGCCGTCGAACACCACCGAGGCGGCGTACGCCATGACCGCGTACGTCCCGGGCCTCGTCGCCCTCGCGACGACCGTCATCGTGGCGCTGCCGTTCACGTCGAGGCGCCCGAAGTCGCAGATCACCGTCTGCGTGCCGCCACACCCGCCTGTATTCGTCCGGGCGGCGACGAAGCTCAACCCCTCGGGCAACGTCATCACGCCGACCGTCCCCTCCGCGCCAGTGGTCCCACGATTGGCGATGCTCGTCGTATACGTCACCTCGTCGCCCACCCGAATCGCACCCGTCGGTGACGCCGACATCTGGAGCGCGAACGCGTTGCCCCACGGCGCCGCGTCCGCCTGAATCACCGTCGACCAGCTGCCGCAATCATCCTGGACGGTCAGCGGCACCGAGACCGCCTGCCCGGCCTGGGCGCGACGCACGAAGAAGACCGTGCGGCTCAGCCGGCCGACGTGGTAGTCGAACGCACCTGTGCGCCCCGAAACGGCCGGCCCGCGCCCGTCGAGTGTCTCTGGGAAGTCGAGGAGGGCGTTCGAGGAGTCCGCCCCGAAGCGCAGTCTCCCAAGGCGGTTCTCCGGCGCGCTCGCGTTGGTGGTTGACTCGACGGTCACGCGCAGCCGATCCGCCGCGCCCGGGTCGATCTTGACCAGGACGTCTGGCAGCGGCGCACACGCGCGGGGCACGATCGTCGTAGTGACGGACGCCGTGTTATTCGCGAGGTCGAGGTCGCCCTCCTTGCTGCGCACGCTCGCGGTGAGGGGCAGGTCGCCGACCGGGCCAGCCACGATAGCAATGGTCATGTTCGTGCTGGCGCCGCCCTCCAGCCGTCGTACGCTGCAGCCAAGCTCGGTTTCGGTCATGCTGACGCACGCGCGGTCCATCGGCGGCTCGTCTGACCGTACCAACGTCGTGTTCGGCGGGACCGGGATGCTCACCGAGACCTCGTTCGCGGCTACCGCCATGCGATTCTCGACCGTCACGGTGAGGCTGAGCGGATCGCCAGCCTGGACCGGCACCGGCGAGCTGCTAAGCGTCACCGCCAGATCGACGGTCGGATCGACCATCAGCCAGACCTCGTCATCCTGGTTGGCCCGGTCGCGGCTCGGCTCGCGGGCGAACGCCGCGACGGTGTGGCGATGGGCGCCGGGCGTGCTCGGCGCCATCACGGTCGTCACCGTGGTGCTCTCGCCGCTCGCCAGGTCGCCCAGCGGGCACGATCCTGGGAAGGCAGCCGGTACGCCTGGAGTTGGCGCGGGAGCCTGGCAGCGCGCGTCGATGCGGACCAGGCGCATGGTGCTGGGCAGGTAGTTGTCGGTGAGGTCCACGCCGGTGACCGGGCCGGGGCCGCGATTCGTCACCGTGAACGTGTACGTCACCTCCTGACCCACCGCCGCGATCTTCGGCGATACCTCGGCGCTGACGACCAGATCCGGCGCCGGACCGACCGTCACGACGCGCGCGCCGCTGTTGTTGCGCGGCCTTGGGTCCGGCTCCCGCGCGACCGCCGTGACGCGGTAGCTCCCCTCGCCGTCCGCTTCGTTGTCCGCCAGTGCGTCCGCCGTCACCATCACCGTGCCACCCACGTCGAGATCGCCCACGTCGCAGACGATCCGCGGCGAGTAGGCGCAGCCGCCCTGGCTCACTCGCAAACCGCGCGTCTTCACGCCGTTCGGCAGCGTGTTGAACAGACGAACGGCCGTCGCGCGGGCCGGCCCGAGATTCTGGACGGTGTACGTGATGGTCGCCTCGCGCCCGCCGACCAGCGGCTCCGGCGACACCGTGAACCCGGAGACCGTCAGATCCGCCGCACCCGCCCCGCTCCCAACCGCCGGATACGGCTTGCCTGGATCCGCGATGGTGAGCGGCGTCGGGCGGCGCTCGGCTGGCGAGGTCGGCTCACCCGGGCTCGGTGGCCGGTTCAGATCGTAGCGCAGTACAAGCGCATCGACCAGCAGTTGTCGGTCCAGCACTTCATCCGGCGTCAGGTACAGCCCCGCCGAAAGCTCGGCACACAGCTTCTCGCCGCGAGGCGGTGCGCCTCTTCGCTCGCAGACCATCTCCTCGGTCGCGGTCCGGTACTTCGCGTGCTCGCCGGCGTAGCCGGGGAACAGCCGCTCGATCTCCTCCGGTGGCAGCACCACGACGAACAGCTCGTACTTGCCGCGCCGTTCCACCTCCGGGTCGGCTGGCAGCGTCCGCGAAGAGCTCACGGCCCCGCGCGTCACTGTCACGCCCGGCTGGAGGAGCACCGGCTCGTGCTCGCAGTTCAGCTCCGCGGCGGGCGCTGCAGCCGTGAAGTCGAGACGCCACCAGTTCGGGTGCCGGGCCACCTCGTCGAGCGCTGCCTGGAGGGTCTGGAGCGCCCGCATCCCGTCGAGCTCGGCCCCGCCGGCCGGCTTCAGGCAGACGACCAGACGGTCGTTGCGCGGCGGGATGGCCTGGGCCTGCACCACCCACGGAGCAACCAGCACGGCGATTCCGAGCATCGCCGCCAACATGGCGAGCACCTGCCAACCGCGAGCCCCCGCTCGTCGTCGGACCATCCCTTCTGTGGGCAACGGCCCCCTCCGCGAGTCCAGC
This sequence comes from Chloroflexota bacterium, assembly GCA_046328125.1. Lineage (GTDB taxonomy): Bacteria > Chloroflexota > UBA6077 > UBA6077 > JACCZL01 > JADZEM01. Next base: position 3,712 of record JAXLXF010000024.1, on the reverse strand, counting down.
TCTCTCTTCCTGCCACCATCGAGGCTGCAACCCGTTCGCGTTACCTCCGGTCCTCTTCCAGGCGGGCCAGGGTGCAGCTCGCCTCCGCCCGCCATTGAGGTTGCAACGGGAAGGCTGATCGTAGCCGATCTCCGGCCTGTCGCGACAGCACTTCGCGCCGAACGATGCCGGCACCATTACTCGATAGGAGATCGTTGGACGTTGAAACCTCCCCCCACATTCGACGATAGGTTGCGCCACAGCACCGTGTCTGGGCGTCGCAGCGCAACGCCATGACCGTAGGCGGGGCTTTCAAGCCCAATGCCATTCAGATAGGGCGGCCATCTGCACCGCGAGCGTCAGCGAGCCGGACCCCGGCCTTGAAGGTCCGCTCGCTGACGCTCGCGGTGCAGATGACGCGGCTGCTGCGTGTGATATGAATTCGCAAGACGCGATACACTGAGGCCGGCTCAGACGACAGGCTGATCCAGCGGCGGCGTAGCGGCGTATCCCTCGTAGAGAGGTCACGGTCCAGGGGGGATGACGATGGCGATAAGCGGGGGGCTCGCGGCGCCGGCCCGGCCGGCCGGACGGCGGATCTGGCGCAAGCTCGGGATCGGCTTCGGCAGCGTGGTCGGGGCGCTGGTGCTGGCCGTCGTCGGGTACAGCATCGCCACCACACCAAAGATGGTGCCAGGCCGCTCGCCGCTGACCGGCTTCGACCCCGAAGCGGTCGGTCGGATGGAGCAGCGCGCCTGGGCCAACTACTACTGGCACAAGTGGCCTCAGCTGTTCGACGACATGCTGCGGATGACGCGCAGCGCCTTCGGGCTCTCGCTGCCGCGGGCCGTCTACGCCTCCTACCTCAACACCTACGCCCAGGTCATCTGGTCGCGGCAGGGCGCGCAGGACGGCCTCGCCGAAGAGTACATGCGGAAGTTCTACGCCTACGTCCGCGAGCCAGTCGGCGGCAAGTACGACGTGGACAAGGCCGCGAAGCTCGAAGTCCAATGGTGGGCCGTCCACCGCAACCGCAACCAGTACCCGGATCACTCGGCGTTGGCCCAGGCGCTCGCCGTCACCTACGCCGAGGTCTACCAGATCCCGGCCGAGCGGATGCTGCCGGCCGCCGAGGCCCGCGCCGCCGCGATGGACCTGTCAGACCAGTGGAACCGCGAGGGCAAAGACCCGGACAGCCCGCTCCTGGAGCAGATCGCGACGCTGCTGGTCCAGAGCTACACGTCGCTCTCGGCGGCTGTCGCCACCGCCCGCTGAAACTCAGGCCCGCGCGGCGCTCGCGGCGGGCATCCGCGAGCGCTCCACGTCGCGTGGGGGGTCCTCCAGCGGCTTGAGCGTGTGCAGCGGGCCGATCCGAGGCAGGGCCGGCCAGATCAGCGCCACCGTCAGCACCACCAGCACCGTCCCGACCCCGCCGCCGACCACCGCGATCAGCGGGCCGAACAATGCCGCCGCCGCCCCGCTCTCGAACGCGCCCAGCTCGTTCGAGAAGCCGATGAACATGAACTCTACCGCCCGGACCCGGCCCCGCAGATGGTCTGGCGTGATCATCAACTGGAGCACGTCGCGGATCACCATGCTGACCGAGTCGAACGCGCCGGTCAGGAACAGGCACACGAGCGACAGGTAGAAGCTCGTCGAGAGGCCGAAGCCGACCGTCGCCAGCCCAAACCCCGCCACCACGATCAGCAGCACCCGGCCCGGCCGCTGCCAGGGCGGCAGATGCGCCACCAGCAGCGCCGCCAGCAGCGCCCCGACGGCTGGAGCGGCTCGCAGGATGCCCAGCCCGGTCGGTCCGACCTGGAGAATGTCCTTCGCGAAGATCGGCAGCAGCGCCACCGCCCCGCCCAGCAGCACGCCGAACAGATCCAGGGTGATCGCGGCGAGGAAGACCGGGTTGCGGCGAATGAACGCCAGCCCGGCGAACAGCTCCCGCATCTCGCGCTTCTGCTTCGACGGCGGCGGCTTGATCGCCGGGAACGTCAGCAGCGTCGCGACGAAGATCAGCTCCAGCCCGGCCGCCACCAGATACGTCCAGGTCGCCGAGCCAAACACCGCGATCAACAGACCGCCGATTGCCGGGCCGCTGATCGAGGAGACCTGCCCGACCGAGACCAGCCACGCCTGGGTGTTCGCGAACAACTGCCGCGCCACCAGCTGCGGCAGCAACGACTCGATGCTGGGCGACGCAAACGCCCGCGCCGCCCCGATCGCCATCAGCAGCCCGTAGACGATCTCCACCGGCGCTCTCGTCCACGACACGTACGTCAGGCCCAGCGCCGCCAGCACCAGCATGCTGTACGCGCCAATGGCCACGTTCCGGCGCGCGAAGCGATCCGCCGCGTTGCCGGCCGGGATCATCAGGAAGAAGACCGGCAGCACCTCGAACAGGCCGACCAGCCCGAGCGCCCACGGATCGCCGGTCCGCTCCCACAGCTCCCAGCCGATCGCCACCGAGATGATCTGGGCGCCCATGTACGAGGCGATCTTGCCGAGCGCGAATGCCCGCACGAACGGATTCCGCAGCGCCTCCATCGCGGAGGGCCGATGCGCGTGCTGCGCCTCGCCCTCCGTGGCGTGCGCCCCGTGGTCCGTGGCGTGCGTCTCATGGTTCGTGGCGTGCGCCACGTGGTCCGTGGACGAGGATGTCAGAGCCGCGGGCCGCCGACTTGCGTCGGCGCCCGCCGGTCTATGCGTCTCCGTGTCAGCCGTCTGGGTCTCAGCCACGATGGCACCGCCCGGCACGCGCCGCGCGCCCGGTTTCCCGACGCAGCGCCTGAAACCGCCCGGCCGATCGTCGCCCCCACCCGAACCAACGCCTGACTACCACGTTCTCTCGACCTCGTTCACGAACTGCGCGCCGAGCCCTGCGCGCCACACCACGTTGTACCCGTCAGAGCCATCATGTCCCAACGGTCCGGCCCCCGCACCTATTCCAGAACGAGCGTAGCGCCGTTCGGGGACGGCCGCGCCCCTCGCCCCTCGCCCCTCGCCCCTCGCTACTCGCGATGGTGCCCCGCCTGCGCGTAGTGCTGCCGCAGCAAGTCCTTGCCGTAGTCGTTGCCGTTCGGCGTGCGGACCACCGTGTGGATGTGGGCGCGCGTCGGCACGTCGTTCTGGAGGTGGACGCCGCGCTGGTGGTCGAACTCGATCAGTGCGACGGGGCTGTGGATACGGTAGTAGAACGGGCTGACCGGGTCGCACGGACCGATCCAGGCGAACGTCGTGTCGGACAGGTGGCGCTTCACGTCCTCGAACGCCAGCTCGGCGTGGCCCGGCCGGATCCGGCCCGTGTACGTCTGGATCACCCGCAGCAGCAGCGCCTGCTGGGACGTCGAGAGGTCGGCGTAGCGGATGCCGGCCGCAGGGACGACGATGTTGTCGGCGGCCGCCCCGGCCACCAGATCGCCGTCCTGCACCGCCTTGATCCGCGCCGTGGCCTGCTGCTCGTCCGAGAGCGAGCGCATCAGCGCGTACCCGCGATCCTCCTCGGCCTCGAAGACGCTGGTGCCCGCGAACGTGCCGCTGTCCGCCACGACCGGCTCCGAGCCCATGAACGTCGGCGTCATCACCAGCTGGTCGCCCAGCACCAGGCAGTTGACGATCAGGTGGTGGCCGTCGATCTGCCAGCCCCACGGCTCGGTCTCGGACGGCGTCCCGAACAGGCTGATCCAGTACATCCACTCGCCCAGCTCGTCGAAGCCGCCGGTCAGCT
>JAXLXF010000023.1:0-121394 GCA_046328125.1 Chloroflexota bacterium | reverse complement strand
CCGAAACATCAAGATCGGGTTCATCTTCCAGGGGTTCAACCTGCTCCATCGGACCGACGCCATCGGCAACGTGATGCTGCCGATGATCTACGCCGGCGTCTCGACGAAAGAGCGCGAGGAACGGGCGATGGCGGCGCTGGACGCGGTCGGGCTGGCGGACCGGGCGCATCACCGCCCGAACGAGCTCTCAGGCGGCCAGCAGCAGCGCGTCGCCATCGCGAGAGCGCTGGTGAACGCGCCCAGCCTGATCCTGGCCGACGAGCCGACCGGCAACCTGGACAGCAAGACCAGTGTTGAAGTGATGGCGATTCTCCAGAAGCTGAACCGTGCAGGCGCAACGATCGTGCTGGTGACCCACGAGCCGGATATCGCGGCGCACGGCACCCGCAACGTCATCTTCCGAGACGGGCACGTCACCCAGGATCGGATCGTCGAGGAGCCGCTCTCGGCCGAGGCGGAGCTGGCCTCGTGGCAGACTTCGGAGGACTGGTGAGCGTCGCGATCCCCCCAGGCAACCCAGGCATCACCGCGCCGACCGCGCCCCAACCGACTCTCGCCTCCGAAGCGCCGACCGGGCGCGGCACTGCCGGCACGTTGGCTCGGCGCCCGACTCGCCGCCGAAGTGGCGGGCTGCGGTTGACCCAGAGCATCCCGTCCGCCATCGAGGCGCTCCAGGCGAACAAGGGCCGCGCCGTCCTGACTACGCTCGGCATCGTGATCGGCGTGGCGGCGGTCATCGCGATCGTGGCGCTGGGCCAGGGCTCGTCAGCGCAGGTCCAGTCCAGGCTAGCCGGACTCGGCACGAACGTCCTCAACCTCTCGCCGGCCAGCTTCCGCTCCGGCGGCATCTCGTCCGGGGCCGGCACCGCCAGCTCGCTGAAGCTGCCGGACGCGGACGCCATCGAAGACGTGCCGGGTGTGGCGGCGGTCAGCCCGGTCGTCCAGGGCAACTCGCAGATCATCGCCGGCAACCAGAACTGGCAGACCCGCGTCCAGGGCGTGCGGGCGAACTACCAGCAGATCCAGAACTGGGAAGTTGCCAGCGGCGGCTTCTTCACCGACGCTGACGATGCCGGCGCCAAAAACGTCTGCGTGCTCGGTCAGACGGTGGCAGCCAGCCTGTTCACCCGGCCCGAAGCAGCGGTCGGCCAGTACATCCTGGTCAGAAACATCCCGACCGTCGTCGTCGGCGTGCTGGCCCCCAAGGGCAGCGGCTTCGGCGGCGACCAGGACGACGTGGTGTTCGTGCCGTTCAACATGGCGCGCGTGCGCCTGTTCGGGGCCAGCTCCCTGAACCAGATCACCATCCAGGCCGAGGACGCCGAGGTGATGACCCAGGTCACCAACGACGTTACGGCGCTGCTGCGCTCGCGGCACCGCCTGACCGGCAGCACGGCGAACGACTTCAACATCCGCAACAACAACAGCCTGGTGGAAACGGTGACCAGCGTCTCACAGACGATGACCTACCTGCTGGGCGGCGTGGCGGCAGTCTCGCTGGTCGTCGGCGGCATCGGGATCATGAACATCATGCTCGTCTCGGTGACGGAGCGGACCCGCGAGATCGGCATCCGGATGGCGATTGGCGCAAGAGGCTCTGACATCCTGGCCCAGTTCCTGACCGAGGCGATCGTGCTGTCGATGCTCGGCGGCGTGATCGGGATCGTGATCGGGATCGGCGTGGCGTACGGCGCGAACTACATCGCCGGCTGGGCGATCTCGGTGCCGGTCTGGTCGATCGGCCTCGCGTTCGGGTTCTCGGCCGCGGTCGGCATCTTCTTCGGCATCTACCCTGCTCGCAAGGCGTCCCGACTCGACCCGATCGAGGCGCTGCGATACCAGTAGGAGGCGGGCGTGCCGCCGGTCAGTACGAGTGCCAGCACCACGTCGGAGACGCCTGACCGGCCGGTGCTGGCGCCAGGCACTTGGCTGGTCGGGCAGCTCGCGGAGAGCGCCCTCGAAAACCCGCCCTGGGCCGTCGAGCGGGCAAAAGTCGGCTACGTCCAGATGGGCGAGCTGGCGTACCGCGTCGCCGAGCAGGCAGACGGCGAGCAGACCGTCGACGAGATCGCAACCGCCGTCTCGGTGGTGCTGCGGCGGTCGGTCAGCACCCAGGACGTCGAAGCGCTGATCCATACGGTCTTGATCCCGCGCGGGGTGGTGCTCGGGCCGAACGGCGTGGCGCACGCCGAGCAGGAAGACCGTGACGATGGTCTGGAGAACGAGGGGACGCTCCCTGGGAGCGCGGCGATCTTCGCCGCTTCGTCTCCCCATCCCCGCAGCTATCCCGTAGTTGCCGGGCTGGACACCAGACGAAGCGGCCAGGATGGCCGCGCTCCCAGGGGGCAAAGACCGCGCGAGGTCGTGGTCGGGCCACAGCGCCTGGAGGCGATTGCCAGCGTCGCGATGTGGCTGTTCTGGCCGCCGATCTTCCTGGCGCTGACGGCGATCTCGGTGGCGGCGCTAATCTGGCTGTACGCCATCCACGGGCTGGCCGCGAGCGTCGTGCAGGCGCTTGCCGTGCCCGTGGTCCTGCCATTCGTCTTGCTCCTGGCCGGGCTGGCCGTCGTGACGGACGTCGTCGGCCCGATGGCGGCGCTCTACAGCGCCGGCGCGAGCCTGGAGCGGCTGCGGATCGCGCCGAGGCTGCCGCTGCCGTCCTGGGAGCTGGACGCCGACAACGACTACGGGTTCTCGCGCTGGGCGCGGCTGATGGTGAACCTGGGCGGCGCGTATCTCGGGCTGGTGCTCTGCCTGCTGCTGTGCCTGCTCGGGCGGGCCTTGGGCGCCGAATTCCTCTTCCTGACAGTGGCGCTGCTGACGCTGCACGTCCTCTGGAAGCTGCTGCCGTTCGGGCGGGCCGGGGCGGACCGGCTGCTGGCCGACCTGTTGCTGGTCTCGGAGCCGCTGGCGTACGCCGAGCAGGCGATCTCGCGGTACCTGCCCTCGTCCATGCCGCGCGAGCTACCGCCGCTCAAGCCGTGGGGCCGGCTGACCATCATGGTGTACCTGCTGGCCTCGGGGCTGCTGCTGCTCTACGTGGGGCTGGCGCTGCTCTGGGTGACCCCGCCACTGCTCGCGACGACGCTGGCGGCGCTACGGGCGTACCTGGGCGGGATGATCGAGGCGGTCGGCGAGCGCGACGCGCTGGGGTTCGTCGGGTCGGCGTTCAAGCTGGGGCTGCTCGGCGTGATGAGCTTCTCCCTGGCGGTGGCGGGGATCGTCGGGGCGTGGCAGGCTGTGAGCGCGCTGCTGGCCTGGATGCGAGTCTCGCCACGACGGCGGCTGGTGGGGAGCGTCGGAGCGGCGCTGGCGCTGGTGTTGATGCTGGCGTTCTGGCTCCCGGTGAACGCCGCGAGCGCATTGGTCCGTGAGGGCCGGGCGGCGCCACGCTCGCTGGCCGGCGCTGTCTGGGCCTCGCTGACGCCGTTCTCGCGCGGGGCGCTGGCCGACCTGTTCGACGCGCCGGCCGAGCCGGGGTCGTCGGTGGCGGAGCCCCAGGACGGCGCGGAGGACGGCTCGCCGGCCCACCCGGCCGGTAGCCCGGTGGTGAACGCCAACATCGGGAGCGGGCCGGTGGACGGCGCGCTGCCCGGGGCAACGTCGGCAGCCGGTGGCGGTGGCGGTGGCGGTGGCGGTGGGGCTGGGGGCGCGGCTGTCTCTGGAGGCGACACCGGCCCGTCGGGCGCGGCCGGCACAAGCGGCAACGCGGCAGCCGGCGCGACGGGCGCCGGTCCGACCACTGGTCCGGCCGCGAAGCCGGCCGCCACCCGCGACGAGACGCCAGCAGTCTCTGGTTCTGGCAATGGATCGAGCACGGGGACGGGCACCGGCACCGCCGGCGCCCCGACGGCCGGCACGAACGGTGCGACCGGCCCGAACGGCGCCTCGGCGGGTCAGGCGACCAGCGCCCCTGCCGCGGCGCCAGCAGCGCGCGGCACGACCGCCCCGTCAGTTGCCCCTGCCCAGCGCGCGATTGCCGCCCCGAACAACGGTGCGACCACCACCCCGAACAACGGCGGGGCAGCCGGGCCAAACGGCGGTGCCGCCGGCGCGGCGACCAGTGCGCCGAACGCCCAGCCAGCCGCGCAGCCGGCGAGTCAGCCCACAGCCCGGACGGCCGCGCAGCCGACCAGCCCTTCGGCGAGCCAGCCGGCGAGCCAGCCGGGTCAGACGGTGAACACCGCGCCGACGCAAGCCGCGCCCTCTGCTGCTCGCCCGACAGTCGGGCCGAGCAACAGCGTCACGGTCAACGGGTCGAGCGCCCGCCCGACGCCGCTCCCCAACACCACACCAGGCACCGATGACAACGAGGACGAAATCGCCACGCCGGGCACCACACCGACACCCGGGTGACCGGGGCGGCGCTTTGGCTGCGGGTACGCCATACTCTCGGCGCATCCCAACCCCAAGAGCTGAGGACGAGCCCGTGAGTACCCGACCGCCGCTCCGAGCCGCGCTGATCGGCTGCGGCCACATCTCCGCCCGACACGGCCCGGCCTGGCAAGCCAGTCCGGACGGCAGCCTCGTCGCCATCTGCGACCTGAACCGCGCCCGCGCCGAGGAGCGCGCCCGCGAGTTTGGCATCGAGCGCGTCTACGACAACGTCGAGGCGATGCTCGACGCCGAGCAGCTGGACGCCGTCGACATCGCCACCCATGACGTCACCCACACCGGCCTCGTGCACCTCGCCGCCGGCCGTGGCCTGCACGTGCTCTGCCAGAAGCCGCTCGCGCCGACCGTCGCCGAAGCCCGCGCGATGGTCGAGTACACGGCGCAAAAGGGCGTCCGCTTCATGGTCATGGAGATGTGGCGCCACCTCAAGCCCGTCCGCGACATGAAGCGGCATCTGGGCCTGATCGGCGAGGTGTACGCGCTACGACTGCTCGCCCCGCCCCGCCAGATCCGCCGCACCCGCCCCATCGACGACCAGCAGCCGTACCTCGCGGACCTGCCGAAGCTGATGGTCTACGACACCTACATCCACCACGTCGACGGCATCCGCTACCTGCTCGGCGACGTCACCAGCGTCTACGCCCGCATGTCCAGGGTCAACCCCGTCATCAAGGGCGAAGACCGACTCTTCCTGATGCTCGGACACGCCAGCGGCGCCACGTCGTCATTGGACGCCTCCTGGGCCGTCCCCGTCGAGCGCCCGACGAAGCTGCACCTGGGCGACTTCCTCATCGAAGGCGTAGACGGCGCCCTCCACCTCGACCCGTTCGACGCCGAGCTTCGGCACGTCACGCTCGCCGGCACGACGGTGCTCGAACAGTACGGCGTCAGCAGCATCGGCGGGGCCGGTCCGATGGGGCAGGGCGCGTTCAACAGCTGCATCGGCGACTTCGCGGCGAGCATCCGCCACGACCGTCCGTTCGAGTCGTCCGCCGAGGACAACCTGAAGACGCTCGCGATCGCGCTCGCTTCGTACGAGAGCGTCGAGCGCGGCGCCGTCGTGACGCCCGCCGACGCCCCCTGACGCCCAGATGCCCCACATTGACCTAACACCCGCGACCTGACACGCGCTACGCTATGGACATCGGCCGGCGCGATGGGCCGCCCGCTCGCCCGTCGCCGCCGGCCGATACGCGTGCGACTGGAAAAGAGGACGCTCCGTGGCGACACCACCACCCCTCCGCGCCGGCCTGATCGGCTGCGGCTTCATCTCGCAGCAGCACATCCGAGGCTGGCAGGCCACCTCGGACGCCGACCTGGTCGCCGTCTGCGACGCCAATCGCGCCCGCGCCGAGGAGCGCGCCGCCCAGTTCGGCATCCAGAAGGTGTACGAGGACGTCGAGACGATGCTCGCCGCCGAGCAGCTCGACTGCGTGGACATCGCGACACGCCCCGAGAGCCACCAGGCGCTCGCGCAGCTGGCCGCCGACCGTGGTGTCAACGTCCTCTGCCAGAAGCCGCTCGCCTCCACCATGGCCGAGGGCCGCGAGATCTCCGGCCTCTGTGCCCGAGCCGGCGTGCGCTTCATGGTGCTGGAGATGTGGCGGCACCTGCCGGCTCTCAAAGACCTCAGACAGCAGCTCGACACCGGCATCATCGGGCCGGTCCACTCGCTCCGCCTGCTCGGGCACCGCCGCCCGATGAACCGCGAGTACCCGGTCGACGCAAATCAGCCGTACTTCGCGGAGATGCCCAGGCTGCTGGTCTACGAGATGATGATCCACTACATCGACGGCGTCCGCTACCTGATGGGCGACGTCGGGACGGTCTACGCCCAGATGGCCCGCGTCAACCCGCTCATCGCCGGCGAGGATCACGCGCTGGTCGTGTTCCGGCACAAAAGCGGCGCCTACTCCACCATCGACTGCTCCTGGGCCTCGCCGACCGACCGCCGCCCGAAGATGGGGGCCGGCGACATGCTGCTCGAAGGTCGGGACGGCTCGCTGCACCTGGACCCCTTCGACGCCGAGCTGCGCCACATCGCCAACGACGGCACGGTGACCGTCCTGAAAAGCTATGAGGACGGCCAGAATGCGTATCAGGCCGCGTTCGACAGCTGCATCGCGGACTTCGCCGGCGCGATCCGCCACGGCCGGCCATTCCTCTCGCCCGGCTCGGACAACCTGAAGACGCTCGCCGCCACGCTGGCAGCCTACGAGAGCGTCAAGGAGAACACGGTGGTGAACCCGGACCTGACACCGTAGCGAGGGGCGAGGGGCGAGGGGCGAGGGGCGAGGGGCGAGTGAGTACTACTCGTCCCTCGTCCCTCGTCAGGGTGCCAGCGAGAACAGCTTGAAGTCGTCGAACCGAACCTCGGAGGTGCGGTTGGCGAGCGCGCCCGATGCGTTCATGAACAGCCCGATGGTGCCATTCCGACGGCCAATCGCCTCATGCTGGGCTCGCCCGATCTCCTGGCCGTTGGCGAACACACGGACCGTGTCACCCCGCACTTCGATGCGCAACAGGTTGTCCTCTTCCGGCGGCTTCAGCGCATTCGTTCGGCCGCTGGTCACCGTCTGGAGCGACCCGTTCACCGTCCGGGTGACGAACCAGCTCATGGTGCCCGGAAAGATCACCACGCTGAACGCGTCGTTTGGGCCGGTCGAACAGTAGATCCCGAAGCGGCTCTGCCGGGGCGAGAGCGTGATGCGGCCGCGGACCTCGGCGGCGAAGTCGTCGAACACCTTGTCCACCGCCGCGACGTTCCTCCCGAACGCCGGGCGGTCGGCGCCGGGGTGCTCCCCGACCAGCCGCCCGACGAGCGTACCATCCTGGTACGCGAAGCTCCCCTCATACTCGACCGCCGGCCCGCTCTCGACGGCGAGTCGGCCGGTGCCCTGCTGGTTGTTCGGGAAGAGGCCACGGGCCGGGTCGGAGAAGTCGTCCGCGCGCAAGAGACGTTCGGCTGGGGCAGGAGACGCAACCGCGGCCGGTCCGGGGCTGCCCGCGCCCGCTGAGGGCTTCGCAGCGGCCTGGCCGGCAGCGGCCGGGCCTGAGGTCGCCTGAACGGCAGCGGATGCCGGACTCGCGGCGACAGGCGCCGCTGGATTCGCGGCAGGGGACGGGCCGGCGGCCGCCGGTTTCGCGGCCGGCGCGGAGGTTGGGGCGGGTGCGGCCGTTGCGGCGAGCAGGCCGGCCTTCTCGCCCGGCGCGCCGGTAGCGGCAGCAGGCGGCGCGGCGGTATTCGCCGGGGCCTGACCGGGCTTCGCCGTCTCGGTCTTTGCGGCCGGATTGCCAGCAGTACCAGCAAACGGGCGGAAGCCCTGCGATCGGAGCAGGAAGATCCCGCCGAAGACGGCCAGGACGATGCCGGCCACCCCGGCAAACGTCACGAGCCGCTGGCTGGCCGAACGCGCCGTCTTCGCGGGCAGCCCAGACGGAGCAGGTGCGCTGCCCCGCGCGGGGGTGACACGCGGCGCCAGTGGAGCCGTGGCGCGTGTCGCGGCCAGACCGGACCAATCGACCTCGTACAGATGCTGCGGCTCGTGGAAGCCCTTGAGCTCGAAGGTGCCCCGATCGACGTACTCGGTGCCCTCCATCTTGCCCACGACGTGGCGGACCCCTTCCGAGACCAGGATCTCGCCCGGCCCGGCCGCCGCGCAGATCCTGGCCGCCAGGTTGACGGACCCGCCGAAGAAGTCGTCCGCATCGCGGATCGGCTCGCCCATGTTGATGCCGATCCCGATGTGGATCTTGGCGCCCTCGACGTTGTCGTTGTACTGCGCCAGCGACTTCTGGACGCCGATGCCGCACGCCATCGCGTTCCGCGCGGCGTTGAAGGAGACCATGTAGCTGTCGCCGAGCGTCTTGACGATGTGCCCGCCGTAGAGGGCGATCTGCTCCTGCACCATCGTGTTGTGGTACTGGAGCATCCGGAACGCGGCGGCGTCGCCGTGCTCGTCGGTGTACTCGGTGAAGCCACGAATGTCGCTGAAGAAGAGGGTGACGGTCGGGCCGAACGTCAGCGGAATCGGCGCCTCGACCGTAGCCGCTTCAGGGACTGGAGGCTCGCCCGGGCCACTCCGAACCGGATCCGGCCCGGTATTCTGGGTCATCTGCCACCCCCGCCGCACGGTAGCATCTCACGCCTGCGATCTTGCCGCCAGGGTCGTCGTGGCGTGTCGGCGCCGACGGCATCGTACCCCATGTGACTGGGTGATAGGTCATATCTGCACCGCGAGCGTGAGCGAGCCGGATCGTCAGCCCTAGGGTCCGGCTCGCTCACGCTCGCGGTGCAGAGGACGTGGCTAGAACCGCGCCGGATGGGTGCCGAGCGGGACGGCCGGCCTGGCCCAGTGGGGCGGCGTCTCGGACAGCTCCAGGGCCGGCGCGAACTGGCTGAGCCGGCCAATCGTCGTGTCGTAGTGGACGTACAGGTCCGAGACGTCCCCCAGGCCCCCGGCATCCTCGGGGTTGCAGTGCATCCCGAGCCGCTCCAGCCACATCCCGGTCTGGCAGAGCGAGGCCGCGACGCGGTAGCTGCCGCCCTCGCGAGTGCGCCGCCCGAGCGCAACCAACGCTCCGAGCGCCGTGAAGTAGCCAGTGCCGTAGTCGCACGCCTGGGCCGGCATCAGGGTCGGGTGCTCGGGACCGCCCTGGCCCATCGCGAGGCCGGTCGCGCTCTGGCCCAGCTGCTCCCAGCCGGGGCGATCTCGCCACGGCCCGACCGGCCCGTAGCAGTTGACCGAGACGTAGACCAGGCCGGGCCGGCGTCGCGCCAGCTCCTCGACGCCGAAGCCGCGCCGCTCCAATGCCCCGGCTCGATACCCCTGCACGAACAGGTCGGCCTCCGAGACGAGGCCGAGCAGCTGGTCCGAGTCCTCGGGGGAGCTCAGGTCCAGGTACGCTGAGAGCTTGCCGGGATTGGTCGCCAGGACGTACGGCGGCACGCTCGGGAGCTTCGGGCTGGTGATGTGGAGCACCTCGGCGCCATGCTCGGCGAGGGTCCGGCCGCTGACCGGCCCGGCCAGCACGCGCGTCAGGTCGAGCGACTTCAGGCCAGCCAGGGGACGGTCGCCGGGCGGTAGCGGGACCGGGTCAGAATCGGCGATCTTGACGACCTGGACCGGCGGGATCTGGAGCAGCGCCTTCCCCTGCTCGGTGGCCCGCCACTCCTCGCCGCTCCGCACCACCACGCCGCACATGCCGGCCGCCGCGAGGGCGTCTTCCAGCTCGAAGGCGTCCCACTGCTTGACCGCCGCCGAGATCGACTCGAACGTGTGCTCGGAGCCGATCACCTTGCTGGTCCCCTCGCCGAGGTGGGGGAAGCCGCCGTGCAGCTGAATCCAGCGGCCGTCCTTGCACTGGTAGCGGTCAGAGTACACCAGGCCGAGGTGATCCTCGCGCGGGGTCTCCTCGCCGTCGAGCAGCTGGTACCAGTGCCCGCGCAACGACGCTGCCGCGCGCCGCACGTCCACGTGGATCTTCTGGCGGCGGCCGGTCCGCAGCTCCCAGAGGTCGTTCACCGCGACGCCGATGGCGGCCAGCACGACGGCGGCGGCCTCGCCGATCGGGTACCGCGCGCCCCAGATCGGATCGCGGCCGCTGATGGTGACCTCGCCGGGCGGGGGCTCTTGCAGCCCGAGCGACGCGAGCAGCTCCGATAGCAGGGCGGTAGTGTCGACGACGGTCTCGGCAATCACTGGCGATCCTCCGTCCGGTGGCGTGCGCACAGTATAGGTCGAGCGGGTGGGGACACTCCTGCGAGGCCGTGGACTGAAGTCCACGTCTACCATTGGTGCGTGGCTACGCCACGCCGGAGACAACATCTCCGTCGCGTAGCGACGGTGCGATGGTAGACGTGGACTTCAGTCCACGGACCCGGGTGATGGTCTCCCGACATTCTTGAGCGCCTCGCGCTTGCTGAGCGGGCTGAGCGCATCCTCGTGGGCGCGCACGTAGCGGACGATCTCGGCAGGGTCGGTCCAGGCGTACTGGCGGAGCGCCCAGCCGATCCCCTTGCGCAGGAAGAATTCGCGCGAGGAGAGGGACGGCTCGATGCAGGCGTACAGCAGCTCCAGATCGGTCTCGGCCTTGAACGCGAGCTGACAGAGGATCGAGGTGCGCCGCTTCCAGATGTCGTCGGAGCGGCTCCACGCCAGCATGATGTCCGTCATCGGATCGGGATAGCGCTTCAACAGCGGCCCGACCCGCCGCGCGGCAATCGTATCGACGTAATCCCACCAGGCGCCCGTGACGATCATCTCCTCGTACATCGGGAGGGCATCTGGCGTCTGGAAGGCGTCGGCGCGGCGGTGGCCGGACAGGTGGATGGCAGCGTACCGCTCCTCGCGAAACTGGGTGCCACGCCAGATGGCGAGCACCTGCTTCTCCCAGTCCTCCGCCGTGGCCCACTGGACGTCCGCGAAAAGCTGCTTGAAGACGGCCCGCATCGGCGTGGCCGGGACGCCGTGGTACGGCATCGCGGACTTCATGTACGCCTGCATGGCGGTCGCTCTGGCAGGATCGGCGACGGCGCTCAAAGCCGCGCGCACGCGGGTCAACAGGGCATCATCCATACGTTCACCGTGTTACACAGCTACGACAGCCGATTCGACACCACGGAGATCGGCACGCTCGTGGAGGAGATGGCGAGATGATGGACGATGCGGTCAGGCAGGCGCTGGCGAAGGACCGGGTGATCGACATGACGACGACGGGCAAGTCATCCGGTCAGCCGCGCCGCAAGGAGACGTGGTTCCACAACATCGACGGCCAGATCTACCTGACCGGCACGCCCGGCAAGCGCGACTGGTACGCGAACATGGTGGCGAACCCGCGCTTCACCTTTCACCTGAAGGAGAGCGCCCAGGCGGACCTGGCGGCGACGGCCCACCCGGTCACGGACCCCGCCGAGCGGCGGCGGATCATCCCCCGCATCCTCGCCAACGTGAACCGGCCGGCCAGCGACCTTCCGGCCTGGGAGGCGGGCAGCCCGCTGGTGCGTGTCACCTTCGAGGATGCCTGACCGCCGGGCGACGGCCGGGTCAGTAGCGGGACAGGATCAGCGGCGTCTTGTTCGTCTGCCTGGCGGCCAGCCAGCCCTGCTTTTCCAGGAGCTCGCGCAGGTCGTCGCGGCGGCGCTCGGCAGCGTCGTGCTTCTTCTTCTTGAAGGAGACCTCCACCAGCGACTCCTCGCCCGCGCCGTCCTCGCTCCGCACCTGCCAGACCTCCACGAACAGCTCGTCGTCGCGCCACTCGCCGATCCAACGCTCGCCGAAGACCGGCCCGTACCGACGGGCGCGCTCCAGGATGCCTCGGGCGCCCTCAGGAGCCAGCTGCTGATCCTGCTCCAGTACGGACGGCAGCCCGGATAGCGCGATCTCGCGCGACTGCTCGTCGCCGGGCTGGTCCAGCGAATCAGGATCGCGCGGGCCGCCGGACGCCTTCAGCGAGACGGTCAGCGTCATCTTGTCCCGACCCCATTCGACCTGAGACTCGTACGCCTCCGGAGCGTCCGCGAAGCCGTCAGCCCTGGCCCGTTCGAACGCGCCGGCCACGTCGTCCCCGTCCACGTCGTACCGCTTCTTGTAGGTGACCTGGAGACCGTCGTCACCCTCGAAGGCTCGGAGGCGCACGAACCAGCCGGCCCGGTCCAGCTCGCGGCCGTCGCCGTCCACAAACTGCATGACCGCCTTCTCGGACCGCTCGATGCCAAACTCCTCCCGGAGCTTGTGCTTCAGCTTGCCGTCGTCGTTCAGCGTCTCGCCAGGGTTTACGAGCATCTTCACTTCGTAATCTGGATCGGCCAGCATGGCGGTGCCCTCCTGGTGGGATGACTCCCTCAGCAGCGTACCGCTCGCCTGGCTCGGGTCGGATCGTGCGAATCCCTGACCGAAACCCGCAGCCTGCCCCGTATCGTCCCCGCGCCCGCGCACACGGCCAGGCTGGCACTCGTGCTCGTCGGCCAGGGCTGTCAGATCTGCGTACTCAGGTACGGGTTTCCCCGCTAGTGAGATACCTGGAGCGGGCGTACGCTGCTCGTGCCGGGCCAAAAGGGGGAGGCGGACGCAGGCCGAGCGTCGCAGGCTGCGACGTCCCCGGTTCCGGCGAAGGGTGGACGGGGTGTCATGGGGACGGCGGGTACGGGCGTGGCGGGCATGGGGACGAGCAAGGGCATGGCGGGCATGGGGACGACGACGAGCGGGACGAGGTGATGGCAGCGTCGGGCGTAGTCTGGCCGGCCGTCGCGTGGGGCGCACTGCCGCCGTCGCGCTGCCGCTCGTGGTGATGTCCTGGTGGCTGCTGCTCGCGGGGACGCTCGCTCTGACCCTACCGGGTGCAGCATCCTCGGCGACGAGCGTGCCGTTCCTGGCCGTAGCCGGCCAGACGGCTCACGTCAGGCTGACCGGCCTGACCCACCTGCCGGTGCCGGTGGACCGCGCCGCCTTCGACGAGTACCAGCGCGGCATGGCACAAGCAGATGAGGCGGCCATCGAAGAGGCGTTCGCAGCGTCCGAATGGGTCAGCGTCTCGGACCGACAGGCCGTCCGGATCGCGCAGGTGGACGGCCACGTGGTCCAGGTCGAGCTACTGGAAGGGGCGTACGCGGGCCGGAGCGCCTGGCTGACGGCCGGTCATCTGGGGCCATGAGCCGCCCCGTCACGCCGCATGAGGGGCCTCCTCTCCCGAAGGACGAGAGAGGAGGGTGACGGCGCACGATCAGGCGCCGGCGGCCAGCCTCGGGCGCGGGCGCGGCGCGAACGCGGCGGCCTCTTCCTTCCGGTAGAACGACGGCCCGATGCTGCTCAGCCCGAGCTGATGTGCCGCCGCCACCATCTCGGTGCCGCCGACGAACAGGATGCCGCCGGGCCGCAGCGAGTTGACCAGGTTGTTGTAGAGGACGCTTTTCGCCTCGTCCGTGAAGTAGATCACGACGTTCCGACAGAGGATCAAGTCGAAGCCCTGGGCCGGCGGCGAGGTCAGCAGGTTGTGGAGCTTGAAATCCACCAGTTGCTTGATCTCCGGGCGCACGGCGTACGTGCCATCCGGGGCCTGCGTGAACGCCTTCTGGAGCCGAGCCGGCGCGACGTTCTTGAGCTCCGCCGCGATGTACCGGTCGCCTCGACGGGCGCGGTCCATGATCGTCACGTCGATGTCGGTGGCCGTGATCTTGTGGGACAGCGTGGGCGCCAGCTCGCGGAGCAGGATCGCCACCGAGTACGGCTCGGCGCCGTTCGAGCAGGCCGCGCTCCAGACCTTCAGGCCGGATCGCCGCGCCAGCAGCTCCGGCAGCACCTTCGTCTCCAGCTGACGGAAGCGGTCCGGATCGCGGAAGAACTCGGTCACGTTGATGGTGAAGTAGTCCCGCAGCTCCTGGACCCGCTTCGGATCGCGCTCCAGCAGCTTCGAGTACTCCATGTAGTCCTTCGCCCCGACCCGCTGGACGAGCGCGTCGAGCCGTCGGCGCATCTGCCCCTGGCGGTAGAGCGTGAGATCGACGCCGATCAGGCGCTGAACGGTCTTCTGAAAGTGGACGTACCCCAGGTCATCGGGCATCGAGCTGCCTCCTCGGGAAGCGCGGACGCAGCGTCGGTAGGTGCCGGACGATCGCCTCCGCCATGTGATCGAGTGGAATGACCGCGTCTGACAGGCCGTGCTCCACAACCGAGCGCGGCATCCCGTAGACGACGCAGGTGGACTCGTCTTCGGCCAGCACCTGCCCGCCGGCCGCCTTGACCGCGCGGCAGCCCTCGGTGCCGTCCTCGCCCATGCCGGTCAGGATCACCGTCAGGATGGACTGCCCGAACGTCTGAACGGCCGTTTCGATGGTGGTGTCCACGGACGGGCGAACGCCGTGACGGCGCGGCCCCATGTCCAGCTGGACGCGCGTGCCGACGACCTTCATGTGGAAGTCGCCGGGCGCCAGCAGCACCTGGCCGACGCTCAACTGGTCGCCGTCCTTCGCCTCTATCACCGAGAGGGCGCTGCCCTGATCCAGCCGGTCCGCGAGCGACTTCGTGAAGCCGGCCGGCAGGTGCTGGACGATGACGACGGCGCAGTTCAAATCGGCCGGCAGGGCGGTGACGACCTCGGCCAGGGCGCGCGGGCCGCCAGTCGAGGAGCCGATGATCAGCAGGCGGTCCGGCTCGCGGAGCGGGCGAGGCAGCACTACGGCGGGCGCCTTGCCGAGCGGTTGGGTGCCCCCGAGCAGCCTCGGCCCGCCTGGCAGACCGGGCCGCGCGCCCATCGACGGGCCGTTGGACGGCGCCGGAGCGGGGCTGCCGGCCGCTGGCCGGAGTAGACCGGACAGCAGCGGGCGACGCACCCGTGCCCTGGATGCGTTCTTGACCTTCTCGATCAGCTCGGCGCCGAGCGCGGACAGGCCGCCGGAATGGTTGGCGTTCGGCTTCTGCATGAAGTCGACGGCGCCCAGCGCCAGCGCGCGGACGGTCGCCTCGGCGCCGGCGGCGGTCAGGCTGCTGAGCATGACGACCGGGACCGGGTGCCGCTCCATCAGCATCTTGAGCGCTGAGAGGCCGTCCATGTGCGGCATCTCGACGTCCATCGTCACGATGTCCGGCTTTAGCTTCTCGGTCTTGGCCAGCGCCTCGAGCCCGTCCCGCGCGAAGTCCACCACCTCGATGCCGGGGTCGGCGGAGAGCAGCCGGCGAACGGCCTGCCGGATCAGCACCGAATCGTCCACCACCAGGACGCGGACCGGCCGGCTCTCGGCGGGCGCTTGCCCCCTCCCCAACCCCTCCCCTGTGCGCGGGAGAGGGGCAGACGAGGTGCCAAAGCCCCGCTCCCCAGGACGTGGGAGAGGGGGCGATGCACTTTCTGAGCCCCTCTCTCGCGCACCGGGGGACAGTAGGGGTTGGGGAGGGGGACTCCCCGGCGTGCGCGGTGTGAAGCGGAACGGTGGGCGGTCGTTCATAGCTCTACTTCTGTACCTCGGACGGTCCGCACCAACACCCGGCCGGTCGACGGCTCCAGGCGGACGGTCCGTCCCTGGTTGCCGCCGGTCTGCTCGGCGAGAATGCGAATGCTCGCCTTCGACAGCGCGGCTTTGACCGACTCGACGTTGCGCTCGCCGATCTTTGGCAGGCTTCCGCCACCGCCGATAGCCAGGACGGCAGCGCCACCCGCGATCTTACAGTGCAGTCGATACCGTTGCGCACCCGCTCGCGTGAGTGCGTCCAACATGGCCGGCACGGCGGTGTCGCCGAACTTGCCGGGCAACGCAGGGGGGGCATCCGGCGCGAGCGGCAGCACGACGTGCGCCATGCCGGCAACCTTGCTGACCGGGTCCCAGAGGCAGATCCCGACACACGATCCGAGGCTGTACGCGACGAGATCCTCGATCTTGCTGATGAACAGATCTCCGAGGCCGACAGCGATAACAGCAGCAGGAGCAGTAGCGATCATAGAAGGACCGCCTCCGGTCTCCTGGTGCTGCCGACCACCTCGATGAGTCGGTCGCCCGGGAACATGAAGAACGATGCGTCCACCACCTGCCCGTCGCAGGTGAACTGGGCGTCGATCACCATCGCCTGGTCGTGGGCCTGGAGCGCCAGCTCGCCGGCCAGCGTGTCCAGGATCGCGCCGCACATCTCGTGGATGACCACCGGCGGCCTCGGCGGCAGGGTCAGGCCGGACCAGTCCGCGATGGTCGTCAGGAAGAAGGAGCCGGCCACGTTGCCGGCCTCGGCCAGCGCCGAGATCTCGAGCTCGCCCAGCTCCACGGTGGAGCCTTCCGGCTCGCCCATCAGCATGTCCACCAGGCTCATCGCCATGCTCTCGCTGTAGGCCATCAAAATGTGGCCTTCCAGGTCGCCGTCCACCCCGAGGTAGACCGCCACGACGGCTCGCTCCGGATCGCCGGCCACCATCGAAAGGTGGGACAGGTCCACCATCCGCACTTCAGGCGAGACCGCCGTGATCTCGCGGAGCGCCATCTCCGAGAGCGCGTTGGCGGCGCTCTGGACCGCCGAGGCGGCTACGACAGCCATCGTAGCCAGCCCCGTCGGCTGCGAGTCAGGCGCTGTGTGCGAAGGCGCGAGCGGGCTCGTCAGCGTCTCGTGCATCAGACCACCTCCAGTCGGATCGATCGGTGGCGAGCCGTTGCACGAGCGCCGGGACGTCCACGATCAACGCGACGGTCCCATCGCCCAGAATCGCCGCGCTGGACAGCCCCGGGACGTCCCCGATCAGGTCGCCAAGCGACTTGATGACGACTTCCTGCTCGCCCAGCAGGCGATCCACGGCCAGGCCGATCTGGCGCTCGCCAACCTTGACGGCGACCACCAGGATGTCTCGGGCGTCCGCGGGAATCTCGGACGTGCAGTGGAACAGGTTGGAGCAGCGCACGACCGGCAAGACCCGACCGCGCAGAAGGATC
This sequence comes from Chloroflexota bacterium, assembly GCA_046328125.1. Taxonomy (GTDB): domain Bacteria; phylum Chloroflexota; class UBA6077; order UBA6077; family JACCZL01; genus JADZEM01. The sequence continues at coordinate 104,599 of JAXLXF010000023.1, read as the reverse complement.
GCCTCCTGCTGCTGCAGCTTCTGGATGTCCGTCACCGGCACCCGCAGCGTCTCGGTGACGCTGGAGAGCGGCAGGGCGTAGATGCCGCCGCCGACGCGCACCAGCAGCGCCTGGACGATCGCCAGGGTCAGCGGCAACCGCAAGAAGAAGCGGCTCCCCTCACCCAGTTTGGACTGCACCTCGACAGTACCGCCGAGCCGCTCGACGTTGGTTCGGACGATGTCCATCCCCACGCCCCGCCCGGAGACCTCGGTCACGGTGGTCGCCGTGGAGAAGCCGGGCGAGAAGATCAGCTCGACCGTCTCGGCATCCGAGAGGCGCTGCGAGGTCTCGAAGGAGATCACGCCGCGCTCCAGCGCCTTCGCCTTGATCTTGGCCGGGTCGATACCGCGGCCGTCGTCCTGCACGGTGATGACGATCGAGCTCTCGACGTGCTCGGCGGTCAGCTTGACTGTCGCCAGCTCCGGCTTGCCGGCCGCGACGCGCTCTTCTGGCAGCTCGATGCCGTGGTCGATGGCGTTGCGCAGCAGGTGGACCAGCGGGTCGCCGATCTCCTCGATGACGGAGCGGTCCAGCTCGGTCTCCTGGCCCTCGATCACCAGCTCGACCTTCTTGCCCTGGCGGGTCGAAAGGTCGCGCGTCACGCGCGGGAACCGGCTGAAGACGGTGCCGATCGGCAGCATCCGCGACTTCATCACCTCGGCCTGCATCTCGTCCGTGATGCGGCCCAGGTGGAACACCGTCTCGGTGATCTCGGAGAGCATGTGATGCTCGCCCATCTGGTCCTGGAGCGCGCGTCCCAGCCCGATCAGGCGGGTGCGGTCGATGACCAGCTCGCCGACGAGGTTGAGCAGGCGGTCCAGCCGCTCGACGTCGATCCGCACGGTGGCGGTCTGCGGGCGGGCGGCTCCCTTGCGGGCGCCAGCGCCGGCAGCATCATGGTCGCTGGCGGCGCGCTCGGCGCTCGCGGCCGGGGCGGCGCTGGCCGGCTCGGACCAGGACTCGCCCGCCGCCGCATCGGGGCCGGCCGCCTCGTCCACGTCCACCAGGGAGAGGATCTCGATCTCTGGGACGTTCTTGACGACGTCGCGGATGTCCTCCAGGCTGCGTGACGACTGGACGAACACTTCGATCCGGTCGCCGACCTTCTGCTGGACGATCTCAGGACGCGAGGGGTGGCTGAGGGTGACTTTGCCGATCTCGTCCACGGCGAGCAGGATCTGGAACGCCCGAACGGAGGTCCACTCCTCGGCGACGATCTTGGCGACGAGGTGATGGGTGGAGCCTTCCGGGGCCGGGATCGAGCTGGCACGGACGTGCTCGGGCTCGGCGGCGGCGAGCGGCTTCTGGCTCGCCAGCGCCTCCAGCCGTGAGACCAGGCTGTCGATGTCGAGGTCGGTGGTTTCGAGGGTCTGGACTTCGGCGGCCAGCGCCTTGAGCATGTCGAGCGCCTGGAACAGCTGCTCGGTCAGGACCGGCGTCGTCGGGATCTGCCCCTGTCGGACCTTGTCGAGCAGCGTCTCCATGGCGTGGGTGAGCTTCGCCATCCGGAGGTGGCCGATGGCGGCGGAGGAGCCCTTGATGGTGTGGGCGGCTCGGAAGACCTCCTGCAGAAGCTCCGGGCTCGGCCCGTCCTGTTCGAGGCGAACGAGCTGCTCGTCCAGCATCTGGAGCATCTCTTCGGTCTCGGCCACGAAGATTGGCAGCTCCTCTGGGGTCGCGTCGAGCCGCAGCTCCATCACCGACGCTCCTTAATGGCGAGCTGTGCCTCGACGGTGCCCAGCGAGGTGACCAGAGGCACGACCAGCCGCTGAATCCCGGCCGTGCTCATCCGGCTGCCAGCGCCCTGGAGCAGGACCGGCGGCGAGATGTCCACGGTCAGGCCGATCTGGGCCAGGAGGGTCGTGGCACAGCCCGTGATGACGTTGGCGAGCTCGCCGACGCCCGAGAGCGCCAGGTCGTCCAGCTCGTCGCAGGGGGCGCCCATCAGCTGCCCGACGATGGCGAGGGCGGTCTCTTCGCTCATGCCGTACATCGCCATGCCGGTCAGCTGGCCGGTGATGCCGATGATGGCGGTCACTTCGTGGGTCGTGCAGGTGCCGTTGGCGAGCGCGAGCTTGCCGGACTCAACCTCTGAGCCGAGCTCCTGCTCCAGCACGTCCCGGGCTGCCGCCACGAACGGCTCGAGATGCTCGGCCTTCGGAATGCTCCGCGGTGGCGAGACCAGCACCTGCTCGATCTCGGGAGCCACGACGGTCTTCGTCTCCATCCTCTGGTGTCCTCCTTCTCCGTCGTCGCTCCTACTTCAGGAGCTTTTCCACCGCCGCGAGCACGCGCTCGGGCTGGAACGGCTTGACGACGAAGTCACGCGCGCCGGACTGGAGCGCTTCCATCACAACCTGCTGCTGGCCGATGGCGGTCACCATCGCGACTTTCGCACCTGGATCGACCTTCTTGATCTCCTTGAGGGCGGTCAGGCCATCCATCTCGGGCATGGTGATGTCCAGCAGGACGACGTCCACCTTCTCGCTGCTGTACTTGTCCACCGCCTCGCGGCCGTTCTCGGCCTCGACGACCGTGTGTCCGTGCGACTGCAGCATCTTGCCGCAGCGCATCCGCATAAAGGCCGCGTCGTCGGCGATCAGAATCTTTGCCACCGGTTCTCCTCGCTCTCCTCGTGGGGTGTGGGGTCTCAGGTGTTGGGGGTGAGGGGGTGAGTGCAGGTCGGGGACGCCCCCCTGGTACCCAACACCCATCACCCAGAACCCGCGTTACGCGGCCAGGTCTGCCTGCTCCGAGCTGTTCAGGATGCGCGACAGGTCGAGCAGCAGGATCAGCCGCTCGTCCAGCTTGGCGACGCCCCGCAAGAACGCCGAGTCGGCGGAGGTCACGAGGGTGGACGGCGGCTCGACGGCGTCCGAGCTGACCAGCAGCACCTCGGAGACGCCGTCCACCACCAGGCCGACCGTGTGCTGGCCCAGCTCGCCGACCACGATCCGGCTGCGGCGCGTGGCGTCCGTCGCCGGCAGGCCGAACCGCTTGCGCAGGTCCAGCACCGGGATCACTCGACCGCGCAGGTTGGTCACGCCCTCGATGAAGGCGGGGCCGTTCGGAACGCGGGTCACGGGCTGCATCCGGATGATCTCCTCGACGCGCCCAATCTCCACGCCGTACGCCTCACCAGCAAGATCCAGGACGACGATCTGCTCGTCGCCGATAGCCAACGTAGTCCCCTGCATACTCTGTCCTCCTCGATAACCGGCCCGGTCTCGCCCCGGTCCGAGCGACCGTCCGTGCCGGCCGCGAGGTCGTGGGATGTGCCAGGTGCGCGTCGCATCGTGGACACGACGCCTGCTGTACTCGATCTAACGCTGTCTGATTCTGAGACGGGACGTTTATTGGCGCGGATTTTCGACATTTCGTCAGTCGCGGCACGGTTGCCGCGTGGCGGGGGACCGTGAGATCACCGTGAGGGCGCGCCACGGGGCGGCCGGTCGTTCGACGACCGCTCCGACCATCCGTAACGATGCGCGCCCAGGATTTGAGGACAGGAGACCCGGAGATTCCTTGCAGAGTCGGTCAGGTGACCGAGGCCACGCCCCTCCTGGAGGACAGGGCAAAGCGCCTGACGCACGGCTCACGACCCCTTCAGGCGCCGGCGTCCGTTCCCCTTTCGGTGCAGACGCTCCACGAAAGCCGTGGGCACACCGCACCGGGGCGACACCGCCAGTACCGATGGACGCGCTCGCGAGTCCTCGAGGCTGCCTCCGTCGCCCTGTTCGGCGGCCGAAAAGCGCCGATGATTCAGGTGAGTCGACACGCTGGCAGGGAGCACGGCCCAGGCTGCAACACGCGAGGTGTAGGCCCGAGCCGTGGAGTGGATAGGAGATCAGGATGATCACGGTGACTCGACTGGATGGGGTAGAGCTGGTCGTGAACGCCGAGCTGATTCAGCTCGTTGAGGCGACGCCAGACACCCACCTGACCCTGACGGACGGTCGGAAACTGATCGTTCAGGAGCCGCCTGACGAGGTGGTGGCGCGCGTGATCGCGTATCGCCGCGCCGCGTACGGACCACTCCGGTCTGTCCAGATCGCGAGTTGACGGCGATGCTACGTGCTGGAGATGGGACGGCTTTTCCTCACCGCGAGCGTGAGCGAGCCGGACCCTGAACGCAAAGGTCCGGCTCGCGTAGTTCACCCTGAGCTTGCGAAGGGCTCGCGGTGAGGAAGACCACGGCGAGATGCGGGAGCCTGGTACCCAGATGCGAGGAGCGGGAGAGACAAGGACGTAGACCATGGACAAGACGACGATCCCAGGGCTGGTGGTGGCCATTGTGGCGCTGCTCGGCGGCGCCATGATGGAAGGCACGACGCCCGACAAGCTGCTGATGCTGCCCGCCTTCATCATCGTGTTTGGCGGCACCATCGGAGCCGCGCTGGTCAGCTTCCCGCTCGCGGTCGCCTCGCAGATCCCGAAGTACATCACGATCTCGATCAAGGAAGTCCACCACGATCTGAACCATGTGGTGGAGACGTTCGTGACGCTGGCGGACCGCGCCCGCCGCGAAGGGCTCCTGGCGCTGGAGCAAGAGGCGTCCTCGCTGGAGCCGTTCACGCGCCGTGGCATCCAGATGGTGGTGGACGGCAGCGACCCGGCCCTGGTCCGCGAGATCCTGGAAGCGGACATCGACGCGATGCGCGAGCGCCACAAGCCCGGCGCCGCGATCTTCGAGTCGATGGGCGGCTACGCGCCGACGATGGGGATCATCGGGACGGTCATGGGCCTGGTCCACGTGCTGGAGAACCTCTCCGAGCCGGACAAGCTCGGGCCGTTGATCGCCTCAGCCTTCCTGGCCACCCTGTACGGGATCTTCTTCGCGAACGCGCTGTTCCTGCCGCTCGGCACCAAGCTGAAGGGCAAGAGCGGCGAGGAAGCGCACATGAAGCAGCTGGTCGTCGAGGGCGTGCTGGCGGTCCAGGCCGGCGACAACCCGCGCGTCGTCCGCGAGAAGCTGGACGCGTACCTGCCGCCGGCGATTCGCGGACAGGCTGCCAACGGGCGCGGCGGCGGCGCGGCTGGCGCGGACAAGAAGGCCGCGTAGCCCTCGTAGAGGATCTCTCAGCAAGGAAGCCGGGCTGTGGCGAAGAAGAAGCATCACGAAGAAGGTCACGTCAACCACGAGCGCTGGCTCGTCAGCTACGCGGACATGATCACGCTGCTGATGGTCCTCTTCGTGGTGCTCTACGCCATGGGCCAGACCGACAAGTCCAAGCTGGAGGCGCTGCGGACCTCGCTCCAGCGCGCCTTCTCGGTCGAGGTGCTCCGAGGCACCGAGGCGACCAGCTTGCGCGGGTCGAGCGGCTCGTCGCTGGTGCCGCCGGTCGTGCCGCTGGCGATCACCCAGGAGGTGATCGCGATGACCGGCGAGACGACCCCTGACCCGCGGATGGTGCAGGCACTCCAGGAGGTGCGCCAGACGCTGGTTGACATACCCATCCCCCCGGACACATCTGGCAGCGTTGATGTAGGTGCGTCACGCGAGGGGATCGTGATCAGCCTGGCAGGAAACCTCCTGTTCGATTCTGGCAAATCCGACCTCAAGCCGCGCGGGATGATGCTGTTGGACACGCTCGCGGAGCGTCTCAGGACGATGCCAAACGAGATTCGCGTCGAAGGCCATACGGACAACATCCCGATCGCGACGCCACTGTATCCCTCGAACTGGGAGCTGTCGTCGGCGCGGGCCACGACGGTGGCGCGCTACTTCGTCGAGAACGACGACATCGCACCGCAGCGCTTGATCGCGGCCGGCATGGGCGAGTTCCGCCCGGTCGCCCCGAACGACACCCGCGAGGGGCGGGCACGGAACCGCCGAGTCGATCTCGTGGTGCTCTTCCCGCAGAGCCCTGGCGGGTCTCAGGCGGCAGCGGCTCTGGCGCCCAGCTCACAAGATCAGCGCATCGCGGAGTCCCGAGGTAGCCGGCCATGAAGCTGTTGAAAGGCAAAGTCATCCTGATGATCCTCGGGCTGATGCTCGGGGCGGGCGCGGCACTCGGCGTCACGCTCGCGTTCGGCGAGTCGCTCGGGATCTCCACCAAGCCCGGCCAGACCACGATCAAGTACGTCGAGAAGCCGAAGTACGGGATCATGATCCCGCTGCCAGAGCGGATCGTGAACCTGTCCGATCCCGGCGTGATGCGCTACCTCAAGGTCACCATCGTCCTGGAGATGTCCGACCCGACCCTGAAGGAGCTCCCGAAGGGCGAGGAGTACAAGAAGAAGCAGGACGACCTGAAGAAAGAGATGAACGGCTCGCTGCCGATGATCGCGGACGAGCTGACCAGCATCCTGACCGGCAAGTCCTCGGCGGAGCTGATGAGCCCCGAGGGGAAGCAGCGCCTGCGCGACGACATCAAAGCACGCGTCAATCGGGCGCTGGAGAAGCTCTCGCACGAACCGGCCACCCGCCAGGAAGTGCTGTCGGTCTACTTCAGCGATTTCATCATCCAGTAGGCAGTAGGCAGTAGGCAGTAGGCAGAGGGCAGGCACAGAGGACCAGAACCGGGTGACCGTGGACACCGTGCCGCGGCGGTGGGGGTAGGACGCTTCCCACCGGATCGGACGAGCAGGCAGGGAATGCGGAACGACAACAAGATCCTCTCACAGACCGAGATCGAGGCGTTGCTGGCCGGCGACCTTCTGGGCGGCGGTGACGAGGACGACGCGCCCGCCTCGTTCGAGGATCAGCCGGAAGCAGCAGCGGCGGCCGCCTCGGCGTCTCAGGACGGCGAGATCCCGTTCGGCGCGCCAGTCGCGGTTGCCCCGCCCCCGCCGGTCGTCCACCAGAAGCCGGCCAAGCTGTACGACTTCCGCCGCCCGGACAAGTTCTCCAAGGAGCACTTGCGCTCCCTCCGCATCCTGCACGAGTCGTTCGCGCGAATGCTCGGCTCGTCGCTGACCTCGTACCTCAGCGCTGGCGTCCAGGTCCGCCTGACCATGCTGGAGCAGGGCACCTACGACGAGTACATCCAGTCGCTGCCCACCCCCACGGTGATCTACGTGGTCGGGCTGGCGCCGCTGCCGGGCCAGGCCGTGGTGGAGCTGAACCTGCCGGTCGCCAGGGTGCTGATCGACCGGCTGCTCGGCGGGACCGGATCGCCAGCCGTGCGCTCGAACGAGATGACCGAGATCGAGCTGGCGCTGCTGAAGACGATCGGCCAGTTCATCCTGAGCAGCCTCCGCGAGACCTGGTCGAACGTGGTGCCGTTGCGCCCGTCGATGCAAGAGCCGGTGCTGAGCCCGGAGCTGGCGCAGTTCGCCACGATGGCCGAAGCCACGGTGATGCTGGTGCTGGAGGTCTCGGTCTTCAAGTCCACCGGCACCATCAGCATGTGCATCCCGTATCAGGTGCTCCAGCCGGTGCTGGACAGCCTGACCTCGCAGGTCTGGTTCGGCGGCGGCAACGGCGGCGGGACGACCCGTGGCGCGGACGCCGACAGCCGCAACCAGATGGGCGATCGGATCAGCCAGGTGTCGCTGCCGGTGACGGTGGAGCTGGGGGACACCGAGCTGACCGTCCAGGCGCTGCTCGATCTCCAGATCGGGCACGTGCTCCGCCTGAACACCAACGCACAAGGACCGCTCCCGATCCGCGTCGACGACCGCGTCAAGTTCGTCGGGCAAGCCGGCCTCAGCGGCAAGAATCTGGCCGTGCAAATCGTGCACGCCGTTGCCCAGGAGGGCTGACCGATGATGGACGATGGCAAGCCGTCGGCTGGCAACATGGACGACGATTCCTGGATGGACGAGATGGGCTGGGGCGACGACGCGACGCCCGAGCCCGAGCCGGTCGCGGCGGCAGCGCCCGCTCCGGCCCCGGCACCGGTCATGGCCGCCGCCGCGCCGGTGATGGCCCAGGCCGCGCCGGCCGCCGCGGCCGCGACGTTCGCGCCGCTGCCGGGGACCGGTCTGCCGGAGAACGTCTCGCAGATCGACCTGCTGCTGGACATCTCGCTCCAGGTGACGGTCGAACTGGGGCGCGCCCGGATGAAGATCCAGGAGATCCTCGGGCTGCGGAACGGCTCGGTGATCGAGCTGGACCGGCTGGCCGGCGAGCCGGCCGACATCCTGGTGAACGGCACGCTGATCGCGAAGGGCGAGGTCGTGGTGGTGGACGAGAAGTTCGGCGTCCGGGTGATCGAAGTGGTCTCGCGGGCGAAGCGGATCGCGTCGCTCGGATGAAAGCGGCCCCCTCCCCAACCCCTACTGTCCCCACGTGCGCGGGAGAGGGGCTACCAAGCAAGCCAGCGCCGCCGACGATGGCGGCGCTCGGCGAGGCGCTGCGCGGGATCGACTGGCGGGAGCCTCGGACGGCCTGGCGGCAGCTCGTGGAGCTGGTCGGCCTGACCAAACTCGTCATCGGCGGGGCGCTGGTGGTGCTGGTAGTGGCGGCGTTCCTGCTGCCCGGCGGCGAGCGCGGCGATCCGTTCGACGGCCCCGGCGCCGCGATGGACCTCGTGGTCAAACTGGGCGCGGTGCTGGCCCTGGCGTACGCCTCGATGGCGGCGTTGAAGCGGTACACGGCGGGCAGCGCCAGTCAGCGCGGCAGCCTGCTCGAAGTGCTGGACTCGACGACGCTCGGCCCGAACCGCTCGGTCTACGTGGTCCGAGCCGGCGGCAAGCGGCTGGTGTTGGGCGTGACGCAGCAGCAGATCACCCCGCTGGCGGAGCTGGACCCCGAGGATCCCTCGCCAGGCGAGCCCACGTAGCAGCCACTCGTGCAAACCAACCCGAGACGTCAGGAAGGGGGTGCACGTGCCCGTGGAGCGCGGCGATCCTCGCCGCTTCCGCCTCACCATCCCACGATCTTAGGGATTCCTCGACCGCCAACTCGCGCTCGAGAATGCCCATTCCTCAGGGGCTGCGCAGAGTCCCCCGACTACCGGATTCTGCTCGACGTAGCTCACCGCCGCCAGGAAGTGCGCTTCATCCCGGATGAACCGGTCGAAGTAGTCCGCCTGCCAGAAGGCGCCAGTTCGACCGAGCAGCTCGTTGGCGCGTGTGGCCGTGAACGACTTCCACGACGACACGATACGGGTCATCGAGATGTCGGCGTCCGGGGTCAAGACGATGTGTACGTGGTTCGGCATGACGACCCAGGCGTGGAGTCGATACCGCGAGCCATCGAAGAAGAGAAAAGCCGCCTCTACCAGCGACCCAATTCGAGGATCACCGAGCCATATCGGCCCGATGCCTCGATTCAGGTAATCCTCAATGCGTTGACGCTCGAGCGTCGCGAGTGAGGGCCGCCTGGATCGCTCGCGATCACCCAACTGGGCTGCTTGTAGCCGCAACTCGTCTCGCCATTGACGAAGGAGAACCGTGGGCAGCGAGCCCGCCAGGCGAAAGGTGATCGTCTGAGGAGTCTCGCCCGCGTCGAAGTGAGGCAGGTACAGGCGTGAGTGCCAGCCACGCGGCTCGCCGGACCGTGAGTCGCCGTGCATGGAGCGGATGCTAGACCTCAGGCTGCAGAGCGTCAAGCGGTAGGATGTCCCGGTCGCACCCGATCGAGCATGTCCTCTTGGTTGGACGACGAAGCGGCGAGGATCGCCGCGCTCCACGGGCACGTGCGCCGCATCCCTGACTCTCTCGGGTGGCTTTGCATGCAGACCCGGTGTGGCACGATACCGGCAGGAGCGCCGAACACATCGCCGAACACATCGCCGAACGCATCGATGAAAGAGTATTCCCGCATCCCTGACAGCCTGCCGTCGTACATGGCAGGCTGTCAGGGATGCGGGCCTCCACGAAGGGCGCGCAGGCCGTACAATGGGCGGGCGGCTCGTGACGCGCGACGATCGCCCTTGACCGGGCGGCATCACCTTGATACGATGCCGAATCGATTGAGCATAGCGGCTCAGGAGCGAGGATGCGTCGTCGCCCACAGATCACCATCGACGTCGTCGCCGCCGAGGCCGGAGTCTCCGCCTCCACCGTCTCGCACGTCCTGAACGGGCGCGCAGCCACCGCGCGCATCAGCCAGGCCACCAGCGAGCGGGTCCGCGCGGCAGCCAGGCGCCTCGGGTACGCTCCCAATCACGCCGCCAGGAGCCTGCGCCGCCAGCGGACCGGCATCATCACCGTGCTGGCCTGGCGCCTCTCCAGCCCGTTCTTCGCGGACATCGCGACGGGCGTCCGGAACGTGGCTCAGCAGCACGGCTTCCAGGTGGGCGTGATCGACGCCGGCGCGCTGGACCGCGAGGTCGAGATCCGGGCGCTGGCCTCGCTGAAGACCGGTATCTGTGACGGCGTGGTAGTCGCGACGGGGACGCACAGTCGGCGCGGCCCGGCGACGGACGCGCTGCTGGAGCTGGTCGAGAGCGGCATCCCGGCCTCGCTGGTGCTCGATCAGAGCCCGGACCCGGCCCTGCCGGCCATCGACGTCGATCACCTGCACGGCTCCTACCTCGCCACGAAGCACCTGCTCGACCTCGGTCACCGCCGGATCGCCCATTTCACGTTCGACGACACCCCGCTCGATCCGGACGCGGTCGGCTCGCAGGCGACCCGCTACCGTGGCTACTTGAAGGCGTTCGCCGAGCAGGGGATCGAGCCCGATCCGGCGTGGCTGATCCGTGGCCCGCGCGAGATCGAGGGCGGCCGCCTGATGGCCCACGCGCTGCTGGAGCGCTTCCCCGATCCCGCCACCCGGCCGACCGCCATCGCCGCGTTCAATGACCGCACCGCCATCGGCGTGCTGCGCGGCTGCTACGAGGCCGGCGTCCGCGTCCCAGAAGAGATGGCCGTGATCGGCTTCCACGACATCCCCACCGCCCGCTACACCACGCCAGCGCTCACCACCATCGGCCACCCGCTGATCGAGCTCGGCGAGATGGCGGCAGAATCGTTGTTCGTCCTGATCCAGGGCGGCGAGGTCGCCGAGCGCGACCGCACGGTCCCCGTCTCGCTGGTCGTCCGTGAATCTTGCGGGGCACCATCATCGTATCTCTCGGCAAACGGGGTCGGAGGGCTCCATGCGTGAATACATCCTCAGAAGACTGGTCAGCATGGTGCCGGTCCTGTTCATCGTCAGCATCATCTCGTTCGCCTTGCTGTACGTCCTGCCGGGCGACCCGGCCCTGGCGATCCTGGGCGAGACCGGCGACAAGAACCGCTACCAGGCGTTGCGGACCGAGCTTGGGCTGGATCAGCCGCTCTACATGCAGTACGCCAACTGGCTCTGGCGGACCGTGCGCGGCGACCTCGGCAAGTCGATCCGGACTGGCGAGCAGGTCTCGGACGTGCTTGGGCGACGCGCGCCGGTTAGCCTGTACTTCGGGTTCGCGGGGCTGCTGTTCGGGATCGCCATCGGGCTGCCGGCCGCCATCATCTCGGCGATCCGGCCCGGCAGCCGGCTGGACATGCTCGGCACGTTCATGTCGCTCGGGGGCGTCGCCATCCCCAGCTTCTGGCAGGCGCTCCTCTTCATGTACGTCTTCTCGGTCACGCTGCGCTGGCTGCCGCCGAGCGGCTACACCTCGCCGTTCGTCGATCCGTGGCTCAGCGCCAAGATGCTGTTCATGCCGGCCGTCGTGCTCGGCACCCACTCGGCCGCCGTCATCATGCGGCAGGGGCGCTCGGCGCTCATCGAGGTGCTGGAGCAGGACTACATCACCACCGCCCGCTCCAAGGGCCTCAGGGAGCAGCTGGTGATCGGGACGCACGCGCTCAAGAACGCGCTGATCCCGGTCGTCACCATCCTGGGCCTCCAGATCGGCAACCTGGTCTCCGGCGCCGCGATCACCGAGACCGTCTTCGCGGTCCCGGGCGTCGCCAGAGCCGCCGTGGACGCGATATCGTTCCGCGATTACCCGGTCCTCCAGGGCTCGATCATGATGGTGACGGCGGCGGTGGTGCTCGCCAACCTGCTGACCGATCTGACGTACGGATATCTGGATCCACGCATTCGCTACCGCTGAGGGGACGCGCCATGACCGATCGACAGACACAGCAGAGCGGCGCCGTCGCGCTGGTCGCCGAACGGGCCAGAGCCCGCATCCCAGACGTCGATCGCGGCGGGACGGCCAGTCTCGTGTACCGGGGCCGGCGCTTCATGGCGCGCGTCATGGAGACGCGGCTGGTGGGGACCGGCCTGAGCATCGTCGGCCTGGTGTTGTTCTGCGCCATCTTCGCCGACGTCCTGGCGCCGTACAACCCGAACGCGCAGGACTACCTGGCCCTGACCGAGTCGCCGTCGCCCGCGCACTGGCTCGGGACCGACGATCTCGGGCGGGACATCCTCTCGCGGATCATCTACGGCTCGCGGGTCTCGTTGCAGGTGGGCGTGATCGCGGTCGGGATCGCGGTCGCGCTCGGGGTCACGCTCGGGCTGCTGGCGGGGTACGCGGGCGGGCTGACCGAGGACGTCGTGATGCGCTTCATCGACGCGCTCCAGGCGTTCCCCGGCCTGATCCTGGCGCTCGGCATCACCGCGGCGCTCGGCCCTGGCATCGGCAACGCGATGATCGCGATCGGGATCGTGGCGGCGCCGGCCATCGCCCGGTTGACGCGCGCCCAGACGCTGGCGATCCGCGAGCGGGAGTTCGTGGCAGCGGCCCGCGTGATCGGCGCCTCGCCGTTCACCATCGTCACCCGCCACATCTGGCCGAACGTGACGGCGCCGATCATCGTTCAGGCGACGCTGCTGATCGCCACGGCCATCGTGACCGAGGCGTCGCTCTCGTTCCTGGGCGTCGGGGTCGTTCCGCCCACGCCAAGCTGGGGCTCGATGATCCGGACCGGCTCGCAGTACCTGGAGGTCGCGCCCTGGCTGGCGTTCGCGCCGGGCATCGCGATCTTCGCGACGGTGCTGGCGTTCAACTTCGTCGGCGACGGCCTGCGACGGGCGCTCGACCCGCGCCTGCTGAGCCGGCGCCGAGGGTAGGGACGAGGAGACAGTAGGCAGTAGGCGGTAAGCAGTAGGCGGTAAGCAGTAGGCAGTAGGCGGTAGGCAGTGAGAGCGTCCAATCCCTGGTGAGATGACGCAAGGCACGGGGCTGTGAGGCGGACTTCCACTGCCTACCGCCCTCTGCCTACCGCCTACTGCCTACTCGAGGAAGGGGCAGAGCTCTATGGAGTCGAAGACGTCGCGCCGGGCTTTCCTTGCCACCATCGGCGGCCTGGCCGTCGGCGTGCTGGCCGCCTGTCAGCAAGCGCCAGCGCCGGCCGCGAAGCCGGCCGAGTCCAAGCCGGCCGAGGCACCGAAGCCAACGGCGCCAGCGGCGATCGTGCCGCCGACGGCTGCGCCGAAGCCGACCGCGGCGCCCCAGGCGGCTCCGGCCGCGACCACCGCCCCGGCGGCAGCCGCGAAACCGACCGACGCGCCGAAGCCTGCCGCCGAGGCGAAGCCGGCCGGCGCGCCCAGGCGCGGCGGCGAGCTCAGGATCATCCAGATCAACGACTTCGTCTCGATGGACCCGATCCACGCCTCCGGGCCGACCGCGTCGTCGGTCTACGAGAGTCTGTTCGCCTGGCGCCCGAACGCCCAGGGTGTCTACGGCGTGGAGCCAATGCTGGCGAAGTCGTGGGACCTCGGGACGGACAAGCTGGTCATCAAGCTGCGTGAGAACGTCAAGTTCCACGACGGCTCGGACCTGAACGCCGACGCGATCGTCTGGAACATCGCGCGGATGGTCCAGAACCCGAAGAGCTTCGCCAGAAACTACCTGCCGCAGATCGACAAGGAGAAGCCGGCCCAGACGCTGGACCCGTTGACGGTCCAGATCAACATGACCCGCCCCAGCGCCGCGATCCTGAGCTCCTTGAGCGACTCCATCTCCAACACCTTCATCGTCTCGAAAGCAGCCGCCGACAAGAATGGCGAGGAGTGGCTGAAGCTGAACCCGGTCGGGACCGGGCCGTTCAAGTTCGTCTCGTTCGCATCCGGCGACAAGCTGGTCGTCGAGAAGAACCCCACCTACTGGCAGATGGGCGCAGACGGCAAGCCGCTCCCGTACGCCGACAAGGCGACCTACCGGGTCATCATCGAAGCGTCCACCCAGTTCACCGAGATGCGGGCCGGCACGGCGGACTGGATCGCGAACGTGCGCGGGCGTGACGTCCCCGCCGCCAGGCAGATCCCGCACGCCACCTACGTCGAATCGCCGTTCCAGGGCGTCAAGCGACAGGCGTTCTTCAACTCGCAGAAGCCGCCGTTCAAGGACAACCTGAAGCTGCGCCAGGCGATCAACTACGCCATCGACCGCGACGCGATGGCGAAGGCACTGGGGGCTGGCCTCGGCATCCCGCTGCCGTACGAGCTGGTGCCGGGCTCGATTGGCTACGACACCTCGGTTCCAGTGTACGACTACAACCCGGACAAGGCGAAGCAGTTGCTGGCCGAGAGCGGCGTCAAGCTGCCGTTGGAGGTCCGTCTGACGGCCCACAACCGCGAGGCCGACGTCCAGCAGGCTCAGTTCCTCCAGGCGATGCTCGACAAAGTGGGCGTCAAGCTGAACCTGGACATCGTGGAGCGGGTCGCCTGGGGCGAGAAAGTCCGGATCAACAACGACTTCGAGATGGCGACGCGCCAGAGCGGGGTGGTGGTGGACCCGTCACAGGACCTGCTGATCACCTGGGCTGAGGGCGGCAACTCGGCGTACCACCGGGCGCACGTCGACGGGCTGCTGGAGACGCTCCAGAAGGCTGACACCGAGTACGACGAGAAGAAGCGGAACCAGGCCTTCATCGACGCCCAGAAGCTGATGCACGAGTCGTCCTGGTTCGTCTACATGTGGTTCGAGAATGGGAACTTCCTGGTCCACAAGCGGATTCAAGGGTTCCCGGCCGGCTGGGGCTCGCTCCGCGAAGCCGAGTGGTGGATCAACGAATGAGGAGCGAGTAGCGAGTAGCGAGTAGCGAGTAGCGAGCGGCGGACTGAGCGTAGTAACTGGCAGGTGGGAATGGGACCAGCGATCGAGGCGGGGATAGTGAGGGCGTCGCGGCGTACCTTCCTCGCCACGGTCGGGAGTCTGGCGGTCGGGGTGCTGGCGGCGTGCCAGACGCCCCCGCCGCCCGCGTCCACCCCGGCCGCGAAGCCGCGCGCGACGGCGGCAGCGAAACCCGCCGCAAAGCCAGCGACGAAGCCAGCCGCCGCCAAACCGTCGGCCACCGCCAGACCGGCCCAGACCGGCGCGGACGGCGAGGCCGTAACGCCCCGTCCGACAGTAGCCAGCCCGCTGGACGGCCTGAAACCGCCCGAGAGCGCCCGCGCGGCCGTCCAGCCACGGTCGCCCGCCGGCGTCCCGAAGCGCGGCGGCGAGCTGCGCATCGTGCTGTCCGACTCGCCCACCTCGCTGGACCCGATCCACGCCGACGGTCCGTTCCCATCCGGCCTCTACGACAGCCTGTTCGCCTGGCGCCCCGACGAGAAGGGGACGTACGGCGCTCAGCCCCAGCTCGCGGCCTCCTGGGCGCTGAAGCCGGACGCGCTGATGGTCACGCTGCGGGATGGCGTGACGTTCCACGACGGCTCACCGCTGGACGCCGAGGCGGTCGCCTGGAACGTGACCAGGATGGTTCAGGAGCCGACCAGTCTGGCACGGGCGTACCTGCCCCAGGTGGACCCCGAGCGCCCGGCCCAGGCGCTCGACCGGCTGACCGTGCGGGTGAATCTGACCCGCCCGAGCGCCGCCATCCTGACCGCGCTCTCCGACGGTGTCAGCGCGACTGGCATCGTCTCGAAGAAAGCGGTGGACGAGCACGGCGTGGACTGGCTGGCCCAGCACCCGGTCGGGAGCGGGCCGTTCAAGCTGGCCGCGTTTGCGCCCGGCCGGCAGCTGACTGTGGAGCGGAGCCCGTCATCCTTGCGACCGGGCGCTGACGGCCAGCCGCTCCCCTACGCCGACCGCGCGACGTACCGCTTCGGACTGGACGGCGCGGCGCAGCTCGCCGAGATACGAGCCGGCGCCCTGGACTGGGCCGCCAACCTGGGCGCCGCCGAGCTGACAGCCGCCCGGCAGCTCCCAGACGTCACGGTGGCGGACGCGGCGCTCTCGGGCGTGCGTCACCACCTGCTCTTCAACGCCGAGCGGCCGCCGTTCAAGGACAACCTCAAACTGCGGCAGGCGATCCAGTACGCGGTGGACCGAGCAACGCTCGCGCGAAGCCTCGGGGCGGGGCTCGGCATCCCGCTGCCGTACGAGCTCCTACCCGGCACGGTCGGCTACGACACCGCCGTGCCAGCGTACGGCTTCGACCTCGACCGCGCAAAGCAACTGCTTGCCGAGAGCGGCGTCACCTTGCCGCTCACGATCC
The DNA here is from genome assembly GCA_046328125.1 of Chloroflexota bacterium. Taxonomy (GTDB): domain Bacteria; phylum Chloroflexota; class UBA6077; order UBA6077; family JACCZL01; genus JADZEM01. The sequence goes on along the minus strand of JAXLXF010000023.1, from coordinate 88,282 downwards.
GGCTGGCGGTCCACAACCGGGCCGCCGACCAGCAGCAAGCCGGGCTGCTCCAGACGATGCTCGACAAAGTCGGCATCCGGGTCAGCCTGGACACTCTGGAAAGGGAGGCGTGGATTCAGAAGGTCCGCGTGCAGGGCGACTTCGAGATGGCGACCCGCCGAGACCGGGTGCTGACGGACCCGGTCCAGGAGCTTTCGCGTAACTGGGGCGAGGGCGCCGGCGCGGCGCTCCATCGGGCGAAGGTGCCGGGGCTGGCCGAACGGCTCCAGCGCGCTGACACCGAGGCCGACGAGAAGGCACGGCACCAGCTACTGGCGGAGGCCCAGACGCTGCTGCACGAGTCGGCCTGGACACAGAGTCTCTGGTTTGCAAACGGCAACGTCCTGGCGCACGCCCGGCTCAGGGGAGCCTCGGGCAGTTGGGGCGCGCTCCGCGCGGCGGAGTGGTGGGTTGACGGGTAGGCAGTAGGCAGTAGGCGGTAGGCGGTGGAGTTTCTGCCTACCGCCTACTGCCTACTGCCTACCCGCTACTGGAGGAACGATGAAGATCACCGACGTCACGACCGAAACGTACCGCTGGCCTCGGCACAAGCCGATCTCGAACGGCCTGCACACCTACACCCATTCGGGGCTCGGCCTCATCAAGATCCACACCGACGAGGGCACCATGGGTGTCGGCGTCGGCTCGACCGGCGACATCGCGAAGGCGACCATCGAGCACCTGAAGCCGGAGCTGATCGGCGAGGATCCCATCGACGTCGAGCGGCTGTGGCACAAGATGTGGATCCCGAAGCTGGTCGGGCGACGCGGGATGACCACACGAGCCATCTCTGGCATCGACATCGCGCTCTGGGACCTCAAGGCGAAGGTCGCCGGCATGCCGCTCTACAAGCTGCTCGGCGGCTACCGCAACCGGATGCCCACCTACATCGCCGGCGGCTACTACGAGGAGGGCAAGGGCCTCAAAGAGCTGCAGCAGGAGATGTACGACAACGTCGAGATGGGCGCCCAGGCAATCAAGATGAAGATCGGCGCGGTGCCGATCCGCGAGGACGCCGAGCGCGTCAAGGCGGTCCGCGAGGCGATCGGGCCAGACGTGAAGCTGCTGGTGGACGCCAACTGCGCCTACCGCTCGTACCAGGCGATCCAGATGGCTCGCGCGATGGAGGATTACGACATCTTCTGGTTCGAGGAGCCGGTCGCTCCGGACGACTACGAGGGCCACAAGCGGCTCGCCGAGTCCACCATCATCCCGATCGCGACCGGTGAGAACGAGTACACCCGCTACGGCTTCCGCGACCTGATCGCGACTGGCGCCGTGCCGATCCTGAACGCGGACGCGAAGGTGCTGGGCGGCGTGACCGAGTGGATGAAGGTGGCAGCCTACGCGCAGGCCCACGACCTGCACGTCGCGCCGCACGGCTCGCAGGACATCCACATCCACCTCGTGACGTCCATCGCGAACGGTCTGATCCTGGAGTACTACCGTGACTCGGTGGACCCGATGCACGGCAAGATCTACAACACGACCTTGCGCCTGAACGAGGACGGCACGGTCAGCCCGCCGGAAGTCCCCGGCATCGGCATCGACCCGAACTACAAGGAGCTGGAGCCGTACCGCGTCGCCTAGGACGTCGGCCCAGACAATGTGCCGTTCCAGGGAAGCGTGCTTCCCTGGAACGTGCACATAATGCAGGTTCAGGTGACAGACTCGGGAAAGCGGAGAACGTGCCCGTGGAGCGCGGCCATCCTGGCCGCCCCGGTAGCGTCGCCACCGGGGCGGCCAGGATGTCTCTGTTGATTTATGTCTGGCGCGGGTCGGGGGAGCAGGCGCCGTTGGAGGCGGGGAGCGGGGGAGCAGGGTGGGCCGGGGATGCGGGAGCGGCTCAGGGGAGTGCGCCGGCCGGTCTGGTGAGGGGCGGTGGGAGGAAGGGGCCGTGTTGGAGGGTAGCGAGGGCACGGGCGAGACGCTTGACGTTGCAGGCGGCGGCCTTGAGGAGGTGCTCGAAGTGGCGCTTGGCGTCGCCGCGGTAGCGATGGCGGCGCAGGCCATGGGCGCGGACCAGTTCGGAGAGGGTCGCTTCGATGCCGGCGCGGGTTTTCAGCTTCTCCCGAAGGCCGGGGTCTGGGCCTCGGCACGGCGAGCGGCGAGGCGGGCGTAGTGCTCGGAGATGCTGAGGTTGCGGCCGCCCTTGCTGTCGGTGCACTGGGGCCGGAGCGGGCAAGCGGCGCAGACGGCGGCCGGAAGCGGATCTGGAGCGCGTGACTGCCGTCGCGCTCGCGGCGGACCGCCCATTTGGTGGACGTCTGACCGCCGGGCAGATCGCCTGGCGCGCGGCGTGGTCGAGGGTGAAGTCGGCGATCTTGAAGCCGTTGGGCGAGGTGTCGGCCAGGGGTGGGCCGACCAGGTCGATCTCGGCCGCGGCGCTCTCGGCGAGGTGCTTGCCCGAGACGTAGCCGCTGTCGACCACCTGCTCGGTGGGCAGCAGATCCTGCTCGGTCAGGTGCGCGGATCTCGGCCAGCGCCTGGCCGTCGCCACGGGCGCCGGGCTGGTCGTGACGTCGGTGATGAAGCGGACCTGGTCGGCAGGATCGACCGGCCCCGCGTCGTCAGCGGCGGGCGGCTCGGCGATGGTCTCGGTGACGTGGACCTTGTCGCCCCACCAGACGTGCCCCCGTTTCTGCCCGATTCGGACCCCGGATCGTGTGGCGTCACGATCAGCTCGGTGCTGTCGAGCGTCTTGCTCCGCCACCGCACGCCGTCGTCAGCGCGCTCGTACCGCTGCTGCCAGATCGTCGTCAGCGTCTCGACCTCGGGCAGGGTGCGCAGCACGCCCGCGTCCGTGGCGGCGAGTCGGTCGAGCAGCCAGGCGCCGTCCTGCCCCACCCGCACTAGCTCGGCCTGCCGCTCCTCCGCCGTCAGCCGAGAGTCCGACCGCCGCTCCAGGTACTGCGTCCGATACGCGGTCGGCACCGCCTGCGCGACCCAGGCCGCGTCGACCTCCCCCAGCGCCCGCAGCGCCAGCCGCAGCGCCTCCCAGACCAGCTCCAACTGGCTCAGCTCCCGCACCGCCCCGAGCACCCCAGCGCGTCGGTCCGCTGCTTCCCCACCTTCTGCAAGAACCCCAGCCCCCGCACCTGCTCCAGCACGAGGTCGAACAGCAGCCGACTCTGCTCGTGCTTGAGCAGCCGTCGCCGAAAGTAGCTCAGGCACGAGAAGTCGAACCCCGGATCGTCCACCGCCAGGTGCAGCGCGTACTTCCAGTCCAGCCGCACCCGCACCGCCCGGGCCGCTTCCCGATCTGGCAGGTTCTCCATGAACTGGAAGATCGTCACCAGCATCAGCACCGATGGCGACACCGCCGCACGCCCACGCGGCTCGTACAACTCGGCGAACTGCCCGTCCCGGACCAGCTCCGCCAACCGCTCCCCGATCACCCGATACGGGTCCCGCTCCTTCAACACCGCCGCCCCGACCGCCGCGATGTCCTCGGGCATCTCGTTCGGGTCCCGTTCGCGCAGCACCATCCCCCACCCCCGCCGCTCTGCCTCCGCTTTACCAGCCATATCAAACCCCATCAGGCTTGACAAAATCAACAGAAACAGGATGGCCGCGCTCCACGAACGCGCTCACGCCATTCCCGAAGCCGTGGCTTGGGTCAACATTGGCGGCATTCCGGTGGGAGATCAGCCAGTGGGATGGGAGGCGCTCGCACAGTGGGGTGACGATGTCGCGCGTATCGAACGGCTCGCCGGAGGAGTCGCCAACGACGTGTGGAGCGTGCGTGTCAACGGGCGCCTCGCGGTCGGTCGTCTGGGCGCCAGGAGTGACGCCGATCTCGCGTGGGAGACTGAGCTCCTCCACTACCTCGACCGTCAAGGGCTGACCGTGCCAGTGCCGATCCCGACCACAGACGGCCGGCTGTTCGCCGCCGGTGTGGTGGTGATGACCTACGTGGAGGGCGGACCGCCCGAGACGGAGGCCGACTGGCGTCGTGTGGCCGACACCCTCCGCCAGGTGCATCGGTTGACGCAGGGCTGGCCGCAGCGGCCCGGCTGGCGATCGTCGACCGACCTTCTGCACGCCGAGACCGGGACGAAGATCGACCTCGGCGCGATGCCGCCCGAGGGCGTCGTTCGATGCCGAGCGGCGTGGGCGCGGCTCGTCGGACGTCAGGCATGCGTCGTCCACGGCGACCCCAACAGCCGCAACGTCCGCATGACCGCGGATCGGGTCGCGCTGATCGACTGGGACGAGGCGCACGTCGACGTCCCCGACCTCGACCTGGCGCTGCCCCACAATGCCGCCGGTCTCACCGACGACGCGCACGACATTGCTGCGCAAGCGTCAGCCGCGTGGGAAGCCGCCGTCTGCTGGGACGACGACTATTCAGTCAGGCGGCTCGCCGAAGTTCGAGCGGTCTGAGCGGCGGCAGCGAATCGAGAGACCGCGCGTAGCGCCGGATCTTTCGCTACTCGGCGTGGCGACCGCCCGACCCGAACGCCCCGATCGCCAAGAGTGAGGGAGAGCCGAGAGTCAGCGACGAGATGTGCTCGGCGGCTACCTGGCTCGCCGGGCAGCCGCCCCGCCGGAGCCATACTCGCCGGTGCGGAGCTCGGCGAAGATGCGGTCCGCGATGTCCTGCGCCGCGCGAGGCCGGCCGACGCGGGCGGCGTGCTGGCGCATCAGGGCCAGCCGCTCGGGGGCCGCGAGCAGGGCGCGGACGGTCAGCGGTACCGACTCGGCCTGTCGCAGCTGGAGGCCGGCGCCGGACCCCGCCACGAAGTCCGCGTTCCACTCCTCCTGCCCGGGGATCGGATCGAACACCACCATCGGCGTGCCGCGCGCCAGGATCTCGCTCACGATCAGCCCGCCCGACTTGGTGATGACGAGGTCGCTCGCGGCCACCAGATCGTCCACGTAGTCGATCCGCCCGAGCTTGAGCAGCCGCATCGACGGCCCATCCTGGAGATCGGCGACGGCGGTGGCGATCTCGGCGCTGCGCCCCGCCACCACGATCAGCAGCCCGGGTGTGTCGCTCTCCAGCAGCCGCTGGACGACGATCCGCGCCCGCCTCGGCTCGAGTCCGCCCCCGAACAACGTGACGATCGGCCCCTCAGCCGGCAGTCCGCGACGCGCGCGCATCGCGTCCGATGATTTCGGCTCGGCAAGCTCGCCCTTGACCGGGATGCCGGTGACGTGCAGGATCGACGGCGGCACCCCGCGCATCAGCATGGCGTAGCGGGTCGGCTCGCTCGCCAGGAAGTAGCCGTCCACGATGTCGTTGATCCACATGCTGTGGACCATGTAGTCGGTGATGACGCAGTAGAGCGGCTGGCGCAACGCACCCTGGCGCTTCAGCCGTTGCAGCACGGTCAGCGGGAACATGTGGGTGCAGACGATCGCGTCAGGCTCGAAGGTGCTGACGAAGCGCTCCAGCCGGCGGACCGGCAGCCGGTCGAACCGTGCTCGCAAGCTGTTCGCCGCCGCTGCCGCGTCCGGATTCGCGATGTCGCTCGACTGGTACAGCATCTTCCAGAGCAACGGCGCCCGCCCGCTCACTTGCAGGTACGAGCGGATCATGCTCTCGCGGAAGAGCTGGCTCCCGTAGTCCAGGATGTCGTCAACGCGCACCTCGCCCTGCTTCTTTTGCCTGAGCGCATCGGCGAGGGCGTTGGCGGCGGTGGTGTGGCCGCTGCCGACGGCCGCGTGGAGGATCAAGATCCGAGGCATCGGCGCGCACCTCTGTCAGCCATGACGACCGGGGCTAGAACCGGGGCGTCAGGATACCACGCGATCTCACGGAGGGTGTGCGTCACATCTCTGGGGGCGCGATGAATCGTTGGGGGCGCGATGAATCGCGCCCGTACAAGGCAGGACCCCTGGTACGGGCGCGATTCATCGCGCCCCACGTACGTTGTTCGGGCCGGGGTATCCTGTCGTGACTCTCGGCCCCTCGGAGCGCGCCCATGAAGATCACCAACATCACCACCGAGACGTTCCGCTGGCCTCGCAAAGTGGTCATCTCGAACGGGCTGCTGCTGGAGCTCCACCGCGACAGCACCAACCCGCTCTGGCAGAAGGCGTACAAGAGCCCGCTCAGCCTGAACGACGACGGCACGGTCAGCCCGCCCGAGGTGCCCGGCGCCGGCATCGACCCGAACTACGAGGTGCTGAACCAGTATCGCGTGGCGTAGATTCTCCGACTACCCTGGTGTGAGGGCGCGGCGCTGGCGTCTCATGTATGAGCGGCGGCTGGGCTCCCTCCGAGCGTGGCGACGAGCTCGCGGACGGTGGCGACGTGCTGCTGGCTGCGCTGCGCGTCGCCCACCTCGCGCGCGAACGAGAAGCTGCTGGCGCGGAACAGCTCTTCGAGCTGCCCGCGCGCCTGCACGATCGAGCCCGCGATGGTGCGGAAGAGACCCACGACCGCCTCCGCGCCGTCCACCCGGGCCGCTTCGATGCGCCCGTTCAGTTCGAGCGCGCGCATCGTGTTCATCGCCCCTTTGAGCTCGCCGACGTGAGCGACGAGGCTGCGGAGGCGGCGGTCGATCTCGGTCAGCCGCGCGCCGAGCGTGCTCACCTCGTCGGCCAGGCAGCGGATCAACGCGCCCAGGTCGTCAGCCGTGGCACACTCGTCGTCCCGTCCTTCGAGCAGCTCGTGGACGAAGCCGAGGGCAGCCTCGGCCTGAATTCTGGAGATGGCGACCGGCAGCAGGATGTCGTTCAGCAGCCCGGACGCGCCGAGCACGTCCTCGGTGAGCGCCGTGAAGACCGGGCGCGCCTGGTCCGAGCGCGCCTGCATCAGCGACGACACCGCCCCGAGCGCGGCGGCGTCACTTCCCATCCGCGACGCGGCCACAAGCGTGTTCAACGAGAACAACTGAACGTCCTCGCCAAGCTCCGAGGCGAACTGGACCTTCTCGGCCAGTTGCTCGCCAAGCACCATGTAGGCGTCGATGCGGGTCACGAGCGTCCGCAAGAACGCCCCGAGCTCGCCGCACGCGTCGAGCATCCGCAACAGCCGTCGTCCGTCCGCCGTGAGCGTCTCGGACTGCCTGTCGTGGAGCGTGACTGGCCGGAGCGTCTCACGCTGCTTCACCTCGGCCAGCAGCGCCGTCCGCATGAAGGCGTCGTAGTCGGCGAAGCCGGCCTCCTGGAGCCGCTCCTGGAGGCGCACGCCGGCGGCCGCCATCGCCGCGTCCCGCCGATGCGGTCCATCCTGCTCGATCTGCTGCTCCACGGCCAGCAAGTCCTCGTAGACAGCCTGCGCAGCATCGAAGTAGCCGGTCGTCGGCTTGATGCGGACGGAGAGATAGCCGCCATCGCACGGCACCACGGTCGCCAGGACCCAGTAGTAGCTCCCGTCCTTCGCCATGTTCTTGACGTACGCGGCGATCGGCTTGCCCGCTTCGATGGTCTGCCAGAGGAGTCGGAAGACGACGCGCGGCATGTCCGGGTGACGGATCACGTTGTGTGGGCTGCCGATCAGCTCGGCGCGCGAGTATCCGCTGACCCGCGCAAAGACTCGGTTACCAGAGCGGATCCGCCCCTTACGGTCGGTCGTCGAAAAGAAGATCTCGTCGGCGCTGAACGGGCTCTCGACGGCTCTCGGCGATGGACGCTGGCTCGGCCTGCCAATCAACGCAGCTGTTGCCATGCACGAAGCTCCCTGACATTCATCGACGAAGAAGCGACAGCAGCCTGGAGCTTGGCTGGCGCTGAGCGACATGCCGCTCACTATGGATAACGCCCGTGGAGCGCCGACGTTGATCGGTCAGGTGGCCGATTCCTCCGAGTACGACCCGCGTCGCCACGCATCGGGCGCTCGCCGACCGAGCCGTTCTCCGGCGTGGCGTAGCCACGCACCAACGGTAGACGTGGACTTCAGTCCACGGCCCCGGGCTGCTACACTGCCGCCGACATGACGACGACCACCTCCTGGGGACAGACCGTCTACGAGCGGTTCAAGGCGAACGGCATTACGCTCGTAGCGCACGTGCCAGACGCGGCGCTGGTCGGGCTGATCGGGGCGTGCGAGGCCGACCCCGAGATCGAGGTGCTCCAGCTCACACGCGAAGAGGAGGGCGTCGGGATCCTGAGCGGCGCCTACCTCGGCGGGACGCGCGGCGCGCTCCTGATGCAGAGCAGCGGCCTCGGGAACTGCGTCAACGCGCTCGGCGGCCTGCCGATGGCGTACCGCATCCCCTTCCTGATCGTCATCACCCCCCGCGGACGCCTCTCGGAGTTCAACCCGAGTCAGGTCCCGGCCGGGCGGGCCGTCCCGAAGGTGCTGGACGCGCTCGGCATCGAGACGGTCGTCATGGAGCGCGCCGACGAGGTCGCCACCATCGTGGATCAGGCGCTCTACACCGCGTTCTCCACGAGCCAGCCGGTCGCGTTGATCGCCTCGACGCTGCTGACCGGGGGCAAGCGTGCGTAGCCTCGAAGCCGTCCAGCTGCTCCGCGAGCGCCTCGCCGACGACACGCTGGTCGTCTCCAGCCTCGGGACGCCCTCCTATCTGGTCAACGCCGCTGGCGACCGCCCGCTCAACTTCTACATGTGGGCCGCGATGGGCATGGCCTCCTCGGCCGGGCTGGGGCTGGCGATCTCGCAGCCACAGCGGCAGGTCGTGGTGGTGGATGGCGACGGCGCGGCGCTGATGAACCTGAATGGCATGGTGACCGTCGGGGTGCGCCAGCCAGCCAACCTGCTCTGGGTAATCTTAGAAAACGGCGCCTTCCTGGAGACTGGCGGCCAGCCGATCGCCACGGACGGCCCGGCCGATCTGGTCGGGGTAGCTAGAGCCTGCGGCATCGCGCGAGCCGCCCGCGCCAATGACCTGGACGCGCTCGGGCGCCTGCTGGACGACGGCCTCCGTCAGCCCGGCCCGACCCTGGTGGTGGCGCGCGTCGAGCGAGACAGCGTGCGCGAGTTTCCACCCGTCGATCCGGTCCGGATCAAGCTGCGATTCATGGACGCGCTCGGTATGTAACAGCGCATCGCCACCCGCAGTCCCGTCGAAACGTTGACCGTGTGCGCCAGACCTCGGTATACCCATTTACTGGCAGAACGCGCGGAGATGCTCCGTCGGTTGTGTAACGGTCCGCCGCTCGATGTTTCGCCCGCGTGCAGCGGTGAGCTTTCCATAACGCCGTCACCGCGAGGTATCGCCGCGCGTTTCCTTTCTGGCGGCACTGCTCTGCATGCTGCCGGTCCAGCGTTCGGGATGCGCTCAGACGCCCGTTCAGATTGGACCCATCCCGCTGGCGGTTAGAAAGGCCACCTCGTGCCCCCTCTCACGCGTCGCCCCGAGCTTCAGGCAGCGGCTCGCCTTCTCGTCTTTCTCGTCGTGGTCTCGCTCCTGCTGGCGCCGCTCGCGCCGCGCACCGCCCAGGCGACCCCGGCCGCCTCGCCAGCAGACGCCCCCGCGATGGCCATCGGGCGTGACTCGCGCTTCGGCCTGAACGAGGCCTGGCGCGCCGCCGACCAGGCCGACCGGGCGGGTGCTGGCTGGTCTCGCATCCTGTTCTGGTGGAGCGAGATGCAGAAGGACGGCCCTGGCGACCTGAACCTGTTCGCCACGGACCAGGACAGCTTCATCAACAGCGAAGTCGGGCGCGGACGGATGCTGGCCGGCGGCGTTCTGAACACCGCCCCCTGGGCCAGTACAGACGGCTCGCGGAACGGCGTCCCCAAGGGGCTGTACCTGCCGTGGGACCACCCGGACAACGTCTGGGGCCAGTTCATGCGGCTGATGGCCGAGCATTACGCCGGCAAGATCGACACCTGGATCATCTGGAACGAGGTGGACATCTCGCACGGGCAGTGGGCCACCTGGAACGGCTCGCTCGAAGACTACGTCCAGCTCCAGAAGGTCGCGTACAAGGCGATCAAGGCCGGCAACCCCAACGCCACCGTTCTGCCATTCGGCGCGGCCTGGTGGTACGACTACGGCAAGACGATCACCCAGATGCTGGACATCATCAAGGCCGATCCTGACGCGGCGGCGAACAACTACTACTTCGACGTCGCCAACCTGCACCTGTACAGCCGCGCCGCCGACATCCCGCGCATCGTGTCCTGGTACCGCAACGAGCTGGCGATCCGTGGCATGTCCAAGGAGATCTGGATCGGCGAGACCAACGCGATCCCGTACGACGACCCGATCTGGAACGCCGGGCGGGGCAACTTCCGGGCCACCATGGACGAGCAGGCGTCCTACATGATCGAGGCGTTCGCGACGTACGTCGGGATGAACGTCCAGCGCGTCAGCGTCAACCGCGCCATCGACGGCACCGACTTCGAGGCTGGCGGCGAGCCGTTCGGCCTGATCCGCAACGACGGCTCGACCCGCCCGGCCTACACGGCGTACTCCGTCGTGACGCGCTACTTCGGCGGGGTCCGCGAGGCGAGCTTCACCCACGACGACAACTCTGGCGTCTCCAAAGTCACGATGCAGCGGCCCGGCGAGAAGGTGACCGTCCTCTGGACGATGTCCGGCGGCGGCGTCACCACCAGCATCGACGCGATGGGCGCCCAGGCGCTGAAGGTGAACAAGTGGGGCGACGCCTCGCCGATCCAGGCCAGCGGCGGCAAATTCACGATCGACCTCTCCGGCGCGGCGGCGAACCCCGGCAGCGCCGACCGAACCGACTTCGCGGTGGGCGGCGAGCCGGTGATCCTGGTGGAGCGGACCGACGGCAACGTGATGGCGGCGTTCCGCTCGCTGGACGAGAACCCGGTGCCAGGACTCGGGACCGGCACCGAGGCAGCAGCGTCGGCCATCGACCCGCCGAAGACGGCTACGCCCTCGAAGAGCAAGGCCACCCCGACGCCGACGCCCAAGAAGCCCACCCCGACACCCACCCCGACCCCGAAGAAGCGGTAACTGACTCCCCTCGAAGGATCTCCCTGACAGTTGCCGCTGGTGTCGGTGAGATCCTTCGCAAGCTCTCGTGAAAATAGGGGCGGGAGGAGTGTCGCTAGGCGGCCTCCGGAGAGGAGCTGGTGGGGGAATCGGTCGGGGGATGGGGTGAGAGGGTGACGTCATAGCCGAGGGAGCGGAGGGTTGCGATGGCGCGCTGTTGCTGGCGGTCGCGATCGCGCCGCTCGAAGTAGTCGCCGCCGAGGTCGTGGAAGGGGACGTCGTGGTGGAGCATGAAGTAGAGGGCGGTGATGAGGGAGTGGGCGACGGCGACGATGGCGCGTTTGCGACCGCGGCGGGGTACGAGGTGGTGGTACTGGGCCTGGAAGTAACCGTCCTTGCAGCGGCTGGCAGCCCAGGCGGCCTCGGTGAGGGCGGCCTTGAGCCAGGGGTTGCCATGGCGGGTCCGGGCCGTCTTGCGTCGGCCGCCGCTCTGACGGTTGCCGGGGCAGAGCCCCGCCCAGGCGGCGAGGTGGCGCTCGGAGGGGAAGGCGTCCACGTCGGTGCCGATCTCGGCGACGATGATCTCGGCGGTGTGGCGCCCGACGCCCGGGATCGCGTCCAGGCGCGCGATGAGGGCGTCAAAGGGCGCAGGAGGTCCGCGATCTCGGCGTCGAAGGCGGTGATGCGAGCGTCGAGCTCGCGCCAGTGGTCGAGGTGCTGCTGCACCAGGAATCGGAGGGGGCGGGTCAACCGTCCGGCCAACGCCTGCACCAGCAACTCCCGCTTGGGTGCCAGCTTGTGGTGGGCCAGGCCGGCCAGTTCCTCGGGGTCACCACGCCGGCCAGCGTGGCGTCCAGCATCGCCTGGCCCGAGGTCCCCAACAGCTCGGTCACCACCGCCCCGAGCTTGATGTTCGCCCCCTCCAGCGTCTTCTCCAGCCGCTGCACGATCCGCGCCCGCTCCCGCACCAGTGCCGTCCGCGCCCGGGTCACCTCGCGCAGTTCGCGTTGCTCGCGGGCCGGAATGAAGCTGCCAGACAGCAGGTCGTGGCGGACCAGGAACGCCAACCGCTGGGCGTCCGCCGGTCCGTCTTCCGTCCGGTGATCGCCTTGACGTGCTCGGGTTCACCACCAGCACCGTCCAGCGGTCCGCGCCCTCCAGCACGTTGTAGACCGCCTTCCAGTACACCCCGGTCGCCTCCAGCGCGACGTGGCTGACCCGACGCTCGGCCAGCCAGCCCGCCAGCCGCTCCAATTCGCCCAGCATCGTGCTGAAGGTCGCCGTCTCCGTCTGGACCGTCCCGGCCTCGCCGGGACCAGCACGCACGCCACCACCGTCCGTTTGTGCACGTCCAACCCCGCGCACCGCTCGTGCACCACGTCCATCGCGCCACCTCCATCGGGCAGGGGCCGGGTGGCCGCCCTGGCGACGTTCACGATTCTCTCGTGCGGGCTCGAAGCGCCAAGGACTGGTACCGCGCGCCGGACGGGGCCACTCTCAGGATCGGGCTCTGGGCACCAGCAAAGCTCGGCCTTCCTGCCACCCGACCCTGCTTCCCCTATCATACCCTCCTCCGCCAATCGCCCCATTTTCATCAGGGTTGGTGCGCCGAGGCGCATGGTCGGTCTCAGGATGACAGGGGGAGAGCTCAGGATGACAGGGGGAGAGCTCAGGATGACAGGGGGAGGCCCGCGCGCCCAGCCCTCGCTCCGACACCAAACGAGGGCTGGGGCGGCGCGCGTCAGCGGGCGGGGGCCGCCTCAGCTGCGAGCGCGGGCTTTTCGGCGGGAGTGGAGATGGCGGACAGCGTCGCGGTTGGCGTCGTGGCGGCGGGCGTGCCGGGTGCCGGCGTCTCGGCGGGCGCGTTCGGGTCGGTCAGCTGCTTGCGTACCCGCAGCAGGTAGAACAGCCCGACCACCACGCCGACCATGCAGACCGACGCCATCTCCGCGATGGCGACCTGGACGCCCTGCTTCTCGGCCAGCGTCCCGACGATCATGCTGCCGATCGGGGTGGAGCCGAGGAAGAGCAGCGTGTAGATGCTCATCACGCGGCCTCGCAGCGCCGGCGGCGTCACTGTCTGGAGGTGGACGTTGGCGCTCGACCCGAACAGGATGCTGAACGCCCCGAGCAGCACCAGCAGCGGCACCAGGACCGACCAGCTCGAAGCGAACGGCACCGAGAAGAGCAGGGCGCTGAATCCGACCGCTCCAATGAAGATCCGCCGGCGGGTCACCTTGCCCCGGCTCGCCATCAGCAACGCCGAGCCGACCGAGCCGATCGCCATCGACGAGGTCAGCAGGCCGAAACTGGCAGCATCCGCCTTCAAGACGTACTCCGCGATCAGCGGCAGGATCGTCTGGAAGTTGTAGCCAAAGCAGCCGATGGCGCCCATCAGGATCACCACGAACAGCACGTCCGGCGTGTGGACCGCGTAGCGCAGCCCCTCCCCGATCTGGGAGAAGATCGCACCACGCGCTCGACCGCTCGGCGCCGCGTCCGGGCGGGTCTTGATGAGTAGCAGGCTCGTGACCACGCCCAGGAAGCTGAGCGCGTTCAGCAGGAAGCAGCCGGCCACGCCGACCACCGCGATGGTCACGCCGCCCAGCGCCGGCCCGATCAACCGCGAGCAGTTGAAGCTCAGCGAGTTGAGCGCCACGGCGTTCGGAAGATCGTCCGAGGGGACCAGCTCCGCCACCAGCGATTGCCGCGTCGGGTTGTCCAGCGCGTTGAGCGTCCCGAGGCTGAGCGCCAGCACGTAGACGTGCCAGAGCTGGATCAGGCCGGTGTAGGTCAGGATGCCGAGCGCCAGCGCCTGCAGCAGCATCATGCTCTGGGTGCAGAGCAGCAGCTTGCGCTTCGGGAAGCGGTCCGCGATCACCCCGCCGAACAGCCCCAGCAGCAGGACTGGCAGCGCCTGGAGCATCGTCACGCTGCCGAGGGCGAGCGGCGAATCGGTCAGGCGCAGCACCAGCCACGCCTGCGCGATCGACTGCATCCAGCCGCCGGTGTTGGAGACGACCTGCCCGAGCCAGAAGTAGCGGAAGTCTCGAAGGTGCAGCGCGCGAAACGTCCGGCCGAGCCTCGCGGCCAGACCGGACTTCGTTTCGGTGGCGATTTCACTGGCATCGACTACGACACTGGTCACTCGTTCAGACCCCCTTCGTGTCCGCGGATGCGCCAACGGGCGCGCGTCCGTGCGGGCCAGCGTCGGGGACATCGGTCTCGGTGTCAGGCGCGGCGGCGGCCAGCAGCTCGAGAGCGGTGGTGACCGCTTCGAGATCGGGGCCGAGCCGCCGTGTGACGTCGCTCATGAAGCTGCGCGCCTCGTCCGACAGCTCGCCGAGGAGGGCAGCGCCGGCCTCGCTCAACGTCAGCGGCGCCTGGCGGCGGTCGTCGGCGAGGCTACCGCGCACCACCAGCCCGCGATCGACCAGCTTGATGACCAGACCGCTGGTCGTGGAGACCGTGATGCCGAGCCGACGTGCCAGCTCGCCGGTGGTGGCGCCGGGCCGACGCCGGAGGTGGTACAGCACCCTGAGCTGTGGCAGCGTGACGTGCGAGCGCTCCCACTGGCGCAGCCTGATCGAGTCGGCCTCGTGGAAGGCACGCCAGAAGGCGCGGCGGAAACGGGAGTTGAGCGAGTCGTCCATACCGCCAATTATACGGTAACACCGTACAATCCGCCTACGCCGTACAGTCTGGCGCAGCCGTACGGTTTCGTGGCGTACCGGGGTGCGATGGAGGAAGCCCCTCCCCAGCCCTCCCCGTGCGCGGGAGAGGGGCTTAGGCTGCTCGTTAGCCCCTCTCCCGCGCACGGGGGAGGGGTTGGGGAGGGGGCCACTCCGGTAACCTGATGCGGTACCCTGCGCACGTGAATAGGTGACAGAGGACGGTGCGAATGGAGTCACGGCAGCGGGTGGCGCGGCCGAAGCTGTTGGCGGCGGTGGCGGAGCTGGGCCTGACCAGCCTGGGCGGCTGGATCTCCTACTACCACGATGCCTTCGTGGAGCGGCGCCGCTGGCTCTCCCACCACGAGTATCTGGAGGGCGCCGCGCTGAGCAATGCCGTGCCCGGCCCCAGCTTCACCAACTTCACCGTCTACGCCACCTATCGGCTGGGCGGGTGGGCCTCCGTCCTAAGCGGGCTGGCGCTGGTGCTGCTGCCAGGGGCCGCCGCGATGGTCGCCTTGAGCGCCTGGTACGAGTGGCACGGGCCGGGCGTCGCGCACGATCCGCTGGTCAGCGCGGGCTTGAAAGGGCTTGGGGCGGCGGCGGCGGCGTTCACGGTGGTCACCCCGCTGCGACTGATCCGCTCCGGCACGGTCAGCCGTCGCGGGCTGACGGTGGCAGCCATCGGTTTCCTGGGGATGGGGGTGCTCGGTCTGAGCCTGCTTGCGGTCGTGCCGCCGCTGGTGGTGCTGGCGTTCTGGCTGGAACGTCGCGCGGACCTGGCCAGCTCGGCAGTGGCAGCGAAGACGGCGCCAGCGCATGGAGCCGGGACGCCGCACCTGGAGAGCCCGTCTCCCGAGCACCTGCCGCCCGCCCGCCCGCCCGCCCCGTGAGCGACTGGGGCACGCTCCTCCTCATCGCCTGGGTCTTCCTCCGCATCGGGCTGCTGGCGTTCGGCGGCAGCACCGCCATTCTTCCCGAGGTCGAGCGCCAGGTGGTGCAGGAGCACGGCTGGCTGACGCGCCAGGAGTTTGTGGACAGCTTCGCGCTGGGGCAGTTGACGCCGGGGCCGGCCCTGGTGATGGTGATGCTGCCAGGGTACCGTCTGGCCGGGGTGGCCGGCGCGGTCGTCGCGCTGCTGGCGGTCTTCCTGCCCTCGGCGATCATGTGCGCGCTGGTGACCGCTCGCTGGGAGGCGCTGCGCGGCTCGCGCTGGCTGCCGCCGCTCCAACGCGGGCTCGCGGCGGTGACGCTCGGGCTGGTGGCGGCCGGCGCTTTCTCGATCCTGCGGGTGGCCGTCGAGGACGCAGCGTCCGCGGTCATCGCGGTGGTGTCGTTCGTGGTGCTCTGGCGCTGGCAGGTTCACCCGGCCCTGATGATCCTCGCGGGCGGCGCCGCGGCGGCAGCCTGGCAACTGGTCCAGTAGCGAGCAGACGAGCAGACGAGTAGCGAGGGGAAGACTACTCGCCACTCGCTACTCGTCCGCTGCACGGGGTGTGCGTCAGATCTTTGGAGGCGCGCTGAATCGCGCCCGTACCAGGATGCTGCCTTGTACGGGCGCGATTCATCGCGCCCCGTACGGGCTCACGGCAATACTCTGACGCACACCCCGCTGGACGACGGATCTGGACTTCCGCCCACGGTCGTTGTACCCTGGCACTCGCATCCGCTCCGCTTGCCGACGCTGCGCCATTGAAGGATCGAGCGATGTCTGCCTTGCCAGACGGGACCGTCACCTTCCTCCTCACCGACGTCGAGGGCAGCACTGCGCTCTGGGAGCGGTCATCCGAGGCGATGCAGGCGGCGCTCGCCCGCCACGACGCCATCATGGCAGACGTTGTCGGACGGCATGGCGGGGTCGTCGTCAAGAGCCGGGGCGAGGGCGACAGCATCTTCGCCGTCTTCGCTCTCGCGCGCGATGCTGTCGCCGCCGCCGCCGAGCTCCAGCGCACCCTCCAGTCCGAGCCCTGGCCGACCGAGACGCAACTCCGTGTCCGAATGGCGCTCCACACCGGCGAGGCCGAGCTGCGCGACGGCGACTATTTCGGATCGGTCGTCAATCGGGCTGCGCGGCTGCGCGCCGTTGCCTACGGCGGCCAGATCCTCCTCTCCCAGGCGACCGAGCAGCTCGTGCAAGACCACCTGGCCGCCGGTCTCGGCCTCCACGACCTGGGCGAGCATCGCCTGCGTAACCTCGAACGACCAGAGCGCATCTTCCAGCTGACCGCCCCCGACCTGCCCCGTGAATCCCGTCCGCTGCTCACCCTGGACACCCTGCCCAACAACCTGCCCACCCAGCTCACCAGCTTCGTCGGGCGTGAGCGCGAGATAGCCGAGGTCCGCGCGCTCCTCTCGACTGTCCGCCTGCTGACCCTGGTCGGCTCCGGCGGGGCCGGCAAGACCCGGCTCTCGCTCCAGGTCGCCGCCGGCCTGGTCGATCGCTACCCGGACGGCGTCTGGCTGGTCGAGCTGGCCGCCCTCGCCGATCCGACGCTGGTGCCGCAGACCGTCGCCGCGGTCCTGGGCGTGCGCGATCCCGGCGCTCGGAGCCTCACCACCGTCCTCGCCGAGCATCTGCAGTCGAGACAGACCCTCCTGGTGCTGGACAACTGCGAGCATCTCGTCGGCGCCTGCGCGGAGCTGGCGGACGCCCTGCTGCACGCTAGCCCCGGCCTGCGCATCCTCGCCACCAGCCGCGAGGCGCTCGGCATCGCCGGCGAGACCACCTGGCGCGTCCCCTCGCTCCTGTTGCCCGATCCGCGCCAGTTGCCGACCGCCGACCGCCTGCTCGCCTTCGAAGCTGTGCGCCTCTTCATCGAGCGCGCCGTCGCCGCCGCCCCCGGCTTCACGATCACCAACGCCAACGCGCCGGCGGTCGTCCAGATCTGCCAGCGCCTGGACGGCATCCCGCTGGCGATCGAGCTGGCCGCCGTCCGCGTCAAGGTGCTCACCCCGGAGCAGATCGCCGCCCGTCTGGACGACCGCTTCCGCCTGCTGACCGCCGGCAGCCGGACCGCGCTGCCCCGCCAGCAGACGCTCCGCGCGCTGGTGGACTGGAGCCACGAGCTGCTGACCGAGCCGGAGCGCCTGCTCTTCCGCCGCCTCTCGGTCTTCGCCGGCGGCTGGACGCTGGAGGCCGCCGAAGCCGTCTGCGCCGACGACGCATCGTCTGGTGCGCAGCAGGCCCTGGACGCCTTCGAGATTCTGGACCTGCTCGCCCTCCTGGTGGACAAGTCGCTGGTGCTGACCGACGAGCATCGTGGCGCGACCCGCTACCGCCTCCTGGAGACCCTCCGCCAGTACGGCGCCGAGAAGCTCGTGGCCGCCGGCGAGGCAGATGCGCTCCGGCGTCGCCATTGCGACTGGGCGCTGGCCGAGGTCGTCCGCCAGGCCAGTCGGTTTGGCGGCGCTGAGCAGGTCGATGCACTGGCCCGCATAGACGCCGAATACGACAACGTCCGCGCCGCCCTCGACTGGTGTGAGTCCGCGCCAGGTGGCTGGGAGCGCGGCGCTCGTATCGTGGACGAGCTCGGCTGGTACCTGGGGCTGCGTGGCCTGATCCGCGAGGCCCGCGAGCGCATCGAGCGCATCCTGCCCCGCGCGGACCAGCCCACTGAGGGGCGCGCCCGGGCACTCAGCGTGGCCGGCAAGATGGAGCATCACAGCGCGACGTACGATCTGGCCGCCACGCATTTCGAGGAGAGCCTCACGATCTGGCGCGCACTCGGCGACACACGTGGCACCGCGATCTGCCTCGGACGGTACGCCCAGACCGAGCAGGCGCACGGTGACCTCGATCACGCCTGGGCGCTCCTGACCGAGTGCCAGCGCCTCTTTCAGCAGCTGGGCGGGCAAAGCGGATTGGACGCCGCCGTGGAAGTGTTCCTGGCGCAGGTGGCGCGAAATCGTGGCGACGACGCCGAAGCGATCCGACTGTTCCAGGAGTGCCTGGCGCCGCTCCGCGCCCAGGGTGATACGCACTCCGTGCTGGCCGCGCTCCGCAGCCTCGGCGAGCTGACAGCCGCGCAAGGCGAGCTCGCGCGCGCCGCGGTCCACCTACAGGAGAGTCTGTCACTCGCCTGGGAGATCGACGACCAGCCCTGCACGACCTCCGCCCTGGACGCCCTCGCCACCGTCGCCAGCGGCCAGGGCGAGACCGCTCGCGCGGCGCGGCTGTGGGCTGCCGCCAGCGCATCACGACAGGCCCAGGCCTTGTCCATCTCTCCGGCCGAGCAGGAGCGTATCGACCGGGCTGTCGCCGCCGCCCGCCCGGCCCTGGAGCCTGGCGCGTTCGGCGAGGCCTGGGACGAGGGGGCGTCGTTCACCCTCGCCCAGGCCGTCGCCTACGCCCTCGGCTCGCCGCCTACTCGCTAGCTGTCAGCTTCGCACGGACCGCGTCCACGACGGTCTGGTGCTCCGGGAAGCCGCCGTCGCGGTACATCGAGTGCACCAGCTCGCCGCCCACCGAGACGTCGAACGAGCCCTGATACCAGGGGATCAGCTCGATGGACGACAGGTCGTGCGCGAACGTCCGCATCAGCACGTTGGTGAGGTCGAGCGTCTGCGGCTCGTAGCCACACTCGGCACAGTAGGTGATCGTGACCTTGACCGGCTTCTTCGCCATCGTCGTGTCTACGCCTTGACCGGGAAGCCGGCCACCATCTCGCCCAGCTCCCGCACGACTTCGCTGTCCGCGAACGGTTTGGTCTCGTCACGCATCTGGGCGATGGCCTGCGTCAACTTGATGCGGGCGTCCTCCGGCAGCTTGTCCGGCGTGTCGCTCGGGGAGCCGAACTCGGGGTTGTCGCGGTAGAGCGCGGCCTGCTTCTCGGCGCGCAGCTTCGTCACGCTCTCCGGCCGCTCGATCCAGCGCCCCAGCTCGTTGAAGTCCTCGTCGAAGAAGACGACGGTCGGGATCGACTTGTACTTGCCCTCTTTGAGGTACTGGTTCATCAGGTCTTCGTTCTGGTCGCGCAGGAAGACTCTGAGATTGAGGGTGTCGACCTCGGAGGCGATCCGCCCGACGATCGGCGTATTCGCGATCACGTCGCCGCACCAGTCCTCGGCCAGCATCAGGACGTTCAGCTTCTTCGGCAGGTTCTTGAACGGCGCGAGATCGGCCTCGCTGAGCTTCAGCCCAGTCTCGTTGGCGTTGTGTCGCTCCTGATTCCGGGTCATCTGGGCCTTCCACTGCTCGTAGGTCAGGCCGCTCTCGAAACGCTCCCTGGACACTCCCACGATTCACCTCCCTGAGCCCTTGCCGGTCGGCTCCCCAGGCCGCCCCTCATCATGCTGCCAACGCACGTCAGATTGACAGTATTCCCGTAACGTGCTCCTCCACGAGAGGTCCGTGCAACGCGACGGGACGACCGGGCAAGATGTCGATGCGCCCGGCGAGAAGTCGCATCTCGGAGTCGAGCGACGATGCTCGACCATGCGCGAGGAGGAGCGGAGTTATGGTGCAGGCAAGCGCGTTGCGCTACGAGGTCGTCGAGGGCTGGGAGCAGCTGCCGGCTGGCTACAGCCACCCGGACGTCGCTGGCGTCTCCGTCGACTCCAGGGATCGGGTCTACCTGTACTGCCGCGCTGAGCACCCGGTCTTGATCTACGAGCGCGACGGCACGTTCGTCGGCTCCTGGGGCGACGGCCTGTTCAAGCGCCCGCACGGCATCACCGTCGGCCCGGACGACATGATCTACGTCGCCGACGACGTCGACCATACCGTGCACAAGTACACGCTCGACGGCACGCACGTCTTCACGCTCGGCGTGAGCGGCCAGTCGTCTGACTCTGGCTACGACGGCAAGAACGTCGAGTCGATCTCCCACGGCGGCCCGCCCTTCAACCGTCCGACGAACATCGGCATCGCCCAGAACGGCGACCTGTACATCTCGGACGGGTACGGCAACTGCCGCGTGCACCACTTCTCGCCGGACGGCACCCTGATCCGGTCCTGGGGCGAACCAGGCATCGGCGACGGTCAGTTCATGCTGCCGCACGGCATCTGGGTCCACCAGGATGGGCGCGTCTTCGTGGCCGACCGCCAGAACGACCGCATCCAGATCTTCACGCCCGAGGGCAAGCACCTGGAGACCTGGACCGATCTCCAGCGGCCGACCCAGCTGTTCATCGACAAGGAGGGGCTGATCTACGCGTCGGAGCTTCTCAAGCCTTGCGGCTCGGTCTCGTTCACCAACGGCCCCTGCGAAGAGGGCGCCCCGGCCGCGTGAGCGTGCTCTCCCCAAGCGGCCAGGTGCTGGCGCGCTGGAGTGGTGACGATCCGGCCGCGATCGGCGGCATCTTCGCGCCGCACAGCATCAGCGTCGATTCGGAAGGCTCGATCTACGTCGCCGAAGTCACCCAGAACGTCGGCGTGAACCGGGGCTGGTGGCGGCGGCACGCACACCTTCCAGAAGTTCGTGCGCAAGTAGGCGCCCGCTCTGCGCACGAACTTCTGGAACGTTGCGTCCCAAGTTTCTTGGGGGCGCGATGAATTGCGCCCGTACAAGGCAGCGTCCCTGGTACGGGCGCGATTTATCGCGCCCCGATTTATCGCGCCCCGATTCATCGCGCCCCAGGCGTTTGGCTCGGCACAGAGCTCTGACGCACACCCCAACCGACTCAGTGGCGCGACGCCCCGCTATCCACGTTGATGCACTGGCCGGTCAGGTTGGCGACCTTCCCCTCACACAGCATCGTACCCACCCCTCTAGACGCTACCCGGTTCCACTGAGCACTGGAATCCCCCGCACACGCTCGAACAGCTCCATCAGCGCGTCTTGATGCGGCAAGCCATCCAGATTCACGCCTCGCGAGACGTTCAGGAACTCGTAGCCGCGCACTGACCCGTCACTGGCGTAGTCGATGCCGCGCTCGTAGAACTGGCCGAGGCTCACATCGTCGGTGTACTCGACCGGCGCGTCCGCGAGCATGACGTAGAGCGCGTCCACGTCAGGGTCGTATCTGACCATCATCGGAATCGTCCTCTCCAGCAGTCATCCTGAGGTGCCCTTCTGGCGGGCCAGCGCCTCGTACACCGAGGCCGAGATCTTTATCCCCTGGTAAAACCTCGAGAGCTCCATGTTCTCGTTCGGGGCGTGGTTCGCCTCGTCCACGTTCGCGTACGGCACCTTCACCAGCGGCAGCTTCAAGTCGCGGGTGAAGGCGTAGTCCGGCAGGCTCCCGCCAGACGATGGCGAGATGTACGGCTTCTCGCCCGTCGCCCGCTCCACCGCTCGCGCCACCACCTGCACGTACGGATCGCCGACCGGCGTCCTGGACGGCTCCATCGAGCCGAGCCGCCGAGCGATCACGTTCGGGGCGTGCTGCTTGACATGGGCCTGGAACTTCGCCCAGATGTCGTCCGCCGACTGATCCACGACCAGCCGCATGTCGATCTTGACGACGGCTTTGGAGGGGATGATCGTCTTGGTGCCCTGTCCGCCGTACCCCGAGGTGAACCCGGCGATGTTCAGCGTCGGGTGGAACATGAACCGCTCGAAGAAGTTGTCGGCAGGGTGGGCGATCAGCCCGGCGATCTCCTGCGTCTTCAGGTAGCCGGCCAGGTCGTGCGGCAGCTCGTCGATGGCGGCGCGCTCCGGCGGCTCAACCGGCCGCACGTCGTCGTAGAACCCCTCGACGAGAATACGACCGTCCGGCGCCCGCATCGTGGAGAGCAGGTGCACCATCTCCCAGGCCGGGTTGGGCAGCAGGTTGCCACCGTGGCCGGAGTGGTAATCCCGCTTCGCGCCTCTGGCCTCCAGCTCCACCGTCAGCACGCCCCGCACCCCGAGCGAGATCAGGTACCGCCCACTCTCGTGGACCGGCCCATCCGAGGTATAGGCCACGTCCGCCTTCAGCAAGTCGCGGTGCTCGCGGCAGAACGGGGCGAAGTTGGGGCTCATGCTCTCCTCTTCGCCCTCGAAGATGAACGTGATGTTCAACGGCGGCTCGCCCGCCACCTTCTTCCAGGCTCGGTACGCCAGCAGCTGGGCCAACAACTGCCCCTTGTTGTCGCCGGTCCCCCGACCCCACAGCCGGCCGTCGCGGATGGTCGGCTCGAACGGCGGCGAGAGCCACGCCTCCAGCGGGTCCACGGGCTGGACGTCGTAGTGGCCGTACACCAGCGCGGTCGGCGCGCCCGGCACATCGTCCCCCTTGCCCACGAGGACCGGCTGGCCGGCCGTCGGCAGGATCTGGGTCTCGATGCCGTCGTCGCGCATCATCTGGGCGAGCAGCTCGGCGCACTCGCGGACGCCCACGTCCTGGGCGCTGATGCTCGGCTGCCGGCACAGCGTCTTCCACTGCTCCAGCATCGCCTCGGCGTTCTCGTCCACGTACCGCGAGATCGCTCCGAGCTGATCCGCATCCGCCGTACTCATCGGACTGCCTCCTGGTTGGGATCGAGCTCCCTCGTCACACGGGCACGATAGCCGGTCTGCCCGCGTCGTGCGAAAGCCTCCTCGCCGAAGCTCTGCCTGCTCGCACGCGTATGCTGCGCCCCGAACGGTCGAGCCCCGCTAGAATGACGAGCACGATGCACCGGAGGACGAAGTTGTGACCGACGTGCAGAAAGCCGCCCTGAGCCCGGAGACCGTACTCGCGCAGATGAAGCAGAACGGCGTGACCCACGTCGTGTGGCTACCAGACAGCGAGACGAACTGGCTGTTCCTCCTCATGCAGTCCGATCCGTCGCTCACGCTGGTCGGCGTGAATCGCGAAGGGCTTGCGTTCTCCACGGCGTCCGGCCTCTACGCCGGGGGCAAGACGCCACTCATCCTGATCCAGAACACCGGCCTGATGGAAGCCGGCGACTCGATGCGCGGCTGGACGGTCGGGATGGAGGTTCCGGTCGTGCTCATGGTGGGCTACCGCGGCTATACGCGGCACGGCGTCAACACGGACAGCGCCGCCACCTACACCGAGCGCTTTCTCAACGCCTTCAACATCCAGTACTACCTCGTCGAGGAAGACGGCGACGCGGAGCGCATCTCGATCGCCTTTGCCGAGGCGAAGAAGACGAAGCGGCCGGTGGCGGTGCTGGTGGCCGACGAGTACCACGGCTTCAACTGAGGCACGAGCTCGACTGAGGGACCAGGAGCGACTGAGGGACGAGAATCGAGGGGCCAGGGAGCGCGTCGTTCACGCCCTCCCCGACTCCTGACGCTGGAGCAAAGCGATGATGGACACTGCCGACGTGATGCAGGTCTTCAGCCGCCATCGAGGCAAGGCGGTCGTCATCCCCGGGCGGGGTGGCCGGCACTGGGTCGAGTTCAGCGACCAGCCCCAACGCGACCTTCCGCTGGGCGATCCAGCCATGGGCGGACATGCCTCGTTCGCGATGGGGCTGGCGCTCGCGCAGCCGGACGAGAAGATCGTGCTGTTCGACTCCGACGGCGACGTGCAGATGGGGATGGGCATCCTCGCCACGATTGCCGAGCAGCAGCCGAAGAACTTCTACCATTTCATGCTCGACAACGCATGCTACGCCACCACCGGCGGCCAGCCGGTGCCTAACGCGCTGAAGATCGCCTATCACGACATCGCCCGCGCCTGCGGCTACCCGCGCGCCTACGCCTATGACGACGTCGAGACGTTCTCGAACAACCTCGCGCGCATCCTCGACGAGCCCGGCCCGGTCTTCGTCTGGCTGAAGGTGCGCGCGGAGATCGAGAACAAGCCCATCGGCTCGCGCTCCCGGTGGCGCACCCGCACGCCGGTTCAGGTGGTCAAGGACCTGAAGCAGGAGCTGGGCATCCCGACCTGACGCCAGCAGGGCGAGGGACGCAGGAGGATGCCACGGGGCGGCCGGTGGGCCGCCCCGACGCCGTCCAGCACATGAGGGAGATCGCCGGCATGACGACGACGGATCCTCGTACGCTGCCGCGCGTGAGGTGAGACCGATGACCGAGATCGGCGTGGCGGTCCAGGGGGCCGGCACGGTGGCGACCGAGCATCTGCGCGCGTATCTCAACAACCCGCATTGCCGGGTGGTGGCGATCGGCAGCCGCACGAAGGTGGGCGCAGCGAACAAAGCCCGCCAGCTCGGGCTGGACCCCGACCGGCTCGGGATCTACGACACCGTCGACGATCTCCTGGCCCACCCCGGCCTGGACGCCCTCTCGATCTGCACGCCACACGCCCGGCACGCTCAGGAGACGATCGCCGCCGCGCAGGCCGGCAAGCACGTCCTGATCGAGAAGCCCGTCGCAACCACCCTCGAAGACCTCCGCGCGATGGACGCCGCCGTCGCCGAGGCCGGCGTCCGCACCGTTGCCGGCTTCGTCTTGCGCTGGAACCCGCTGACCCTGGCCGCCAAAGCGATGCTCGCCGAGGGGCTGTTCGGCGACCCGATCTACGTCCAGGCCGACTATTGGCACAACGGCGAAGTCTCCGGCTACCCCGGCGCCGCCGGCCGGCTCCGGCGCGCCACCATCGACGCCATGCTCGGCGGCGGCTGCCACGCCGTGGACCTGGCGCGCTACCTGATGTCCTCGGATATCGTGGAGGTGACCGCGCTGGAGACGACCGCTCTCGAAGGGCTACCGAAAGCGGCCAATCAAGTTGCGCTGGTCCGGTTCGCCAACGGCAAGGCCGGCAAGGTCTCGGCCATCACCGAGCCGTGGATTCCGTATCAGTTCAACATCGACCTGCTCGGGACGGACGGCGGCCTGCGCGACAACCGCTTCTTCAGCCGCAAGCTGCCCGGCGTGCTGGACTGGACGACCTTCCCGACCGTCCTGCCGAACAGCGGGCTGGTCGGGCACCATCCGTTCCAGGGCGAGATCGACCATTTCATGGACTGTGTCCGCGGCGGCTCCGAGTCGCACGCCAGCCTGCACGACGCGGTGAACACGCACGCGGCCTGCTTCGCGATCTCGCAGTCAGCGCAGCTCGGCGGTCAGCCGGTGCGAGTAGCGAGTAGCGAGTAGCGAGTAGCGAGTAGCGAGTAGCGAGAGAGGCGTCAGTGGGCGCAATGAATTGCGCCCCTACCAGGTCAACGACAGTAAGGGCGCGATTCATCGCGCCCGCCCTCTCCCGCTACTCACTACTCGTCCGCTCGCGTCTCCGTCAGTAGCCCATCGCCCAGGCTGGCGTGAACTGGTTGACCCCGCCGGTCAGCCGGTTCGTGGACGCGTCGATGGCGATGCCGTTCGG
The DNA here is from genome assembly GCA_046328125.1 of Chloroflexota bacterium. Lineage (GTDB taxonomy): Bacteria > Chloroflexota > UBA6077 > UBA6077 > JACCZL01 > JADZEM01. Next base: position 62,583 of record JAXLXF010000023.1, on the reverse strand, counting down.
GCGGGCGAAGCTGAACGAGGCGCCGGTCTCCTCGATCACCTTGAGGCGATGGCCGCGCGCCGCGAGGTCGGCCAGCACCTCGGCGCCGATGCGAGCCTCGGCATAGGTCAGCGGGCCTTCGCAGTGGATGCGTGGGGCCGTGACCGCGTCCTGGACGCCCATACCGAAATCCAGGTGGTTGACGATGCTCTGGAGCACGGCTGACATGATCCGCCGCCCGCCGGGCGCACCGACCGCCATGATCGGGCGGCCCTCCTTGAGGACGATGGTCGGGGTGGGCGCCCAGAGGATGCGCTTGCCCGGCTCGATCGAGTTGACCGTACCCGGCTCCGGGTTGAACCAGGTCATGCCGCCGTTCAGGCAGACGCCGGTGCCGCGCGGCATCACGCCGGACCCGAACAGCTCGCCGAGGGTGGTGGTCAGCGTGACCACGTTGCGGTCCGCGTCCACGGCGGTCAGGTGGGTGGTGCAGCCGTCGCCCTCGCCGTTGGAGGCGCGCAGCAGGTTGGCCGGCTTGCCGCGCACTTCGTAGAGCCAGGGGTCGCCAGGGCCGATGTCCGGCGTGGCCCGGTCCGGGTTGATGCTGGCCGCCAGCTGCGAGGCGTACTCCTTGTTGAGGACGCCGTCGAACGGGGCTGGCTGCATGTCCGGGTCGGCAAGGTGGGTCAGGCGGTCCAGGAAGGCGCGTCGGAGCGCCTCGACGATCAGGTGGGTCGCCTGGGCCGAACCCGCCCCGAACGAGGCCAGGTCGAACTGCTCCAGGATGTTGAGCGCCTGGAAGGCGGTGACGCAGCCGGAGGTCTTCGGGATGCCGTGCAGCGTGTAGCCGCGATAGGAGGCGGCGAGCGGCGCGTCGAATTCGCGCGGCCGGTAGGCCGCCATGTCCTCGCGGGTGATCATGCCGCCGTTCGCCTGGATGTCGTCGGCGATCATCGCCGCGATCTCGCCCTGGTAGAAGACGTCCGGGCCGTGCTCGGCGATGAGGCGCAGGGTGCGCGCCAGGTTCTTCTGGACGAGCCGATCCGGCGGACTGGTGATGTTGCCGGGCTGAAGTGGCGTGCCGTCCTCGTGGAAGTACGTCTTGTACGCCTCTTCGTGCTTGCGGAGCATCCGCTGGTGGAACGCCGTGGTCGAGGCGACGTACCCATCGACCGGGAAGCCCTCCTCGGCGAGGCGGATGGCCGGAGCCAGCACCTGCTGGCGGGTGAGCTTGCCGGAGCCGTACTTCGCGTGGGCGTACAGCATCGCGGCCGGCATCCCCGGCACCACTGGTGCGCGGAAGCCCTCGTTGGAGACGTTGTCTTTGGTCCCGCGCCAGCCATACAGGCCGCCGGTGCTGCCGGTGTCGGCCAGCTCGAAGCTGTCGGGGCGAGCGGCCTGGGGCGCGACGCCGGAGCCGTCCACGACGACGGTCTTGCCGGTCTTCGAGTTGTGGAACACCATCGCGGCCACGCCGCCGACGCCGCTCATGAACGGCTCGACCACGCCGATGGCGAACGCCGTGGCGACGGCAGCATCGACGGCGTTGCCGCCGGCCTTCAGCATCTCCAGTCCTGCCGCCGAGGCGAGCGGGTGGAGCGAGGCGACCATCCCGTGGTCGGCCTCAGCCTGCTGCTTCCCGAGGATCCAGTCGGAGTCTCGCGCCACGGCCATGGTGCCTCCTCACGAGTTGCGAGTTGTGAGTTGCGAGTTGCGAGTGGGGCGTGGCGGACATGATAGCTGGAGGGGCGAGGGGCGAGGGGCGAGGGGCGAGGAATCGTACTCGCCCCTCGCTACTCGCTACTCGCTACTCAGCTCGCGAGGCGGATCAGGCCGAGCCGGGTCGCTTTGACGGCCGCCTGGGTCCGGTCCACCACGTCCAGCTTGGCGATCACGTGCTCCACATGGGTCTTGACCGTGCTGATGCTCAGCACCAGCTCCTGGGCGATCTCGCGGTTGGTGCGGCCGGCCACCAGCAGGCGCAGCACGTCCAGCTCGCGCTCGGAGAGGGCGTGGGCGGCTGGCTCGGGCTGGTGACGCAGGGCGTCGCGGTCCAGGCGCTTGAGCAGCTCCGCGACCAGCCCGGCGTTCAAGAGGGACTCGCCGGCCAGCACCTGGCGAATCGCGCTCACGATCTCCGGCTTGCCAGCGTCCTTCAACAGGTAGCCGGAGGCGCCCACCTTGAGTGCCTCGATGAGGTATTCGGGATCTTCCTGCATCGTCACCATGATGACGCGGGTGCGTGGGCAGGTCCGGACGATCTGGGCGGTGGCCCCCAGCCCATCCAGGCGCGGCATCCGGATGTCCATCAGCACGAGGTCGGGCGCGAGCGTCTGGCAGAGCTCGACGGCTTCCTGGCCGTCGCGCGCCTCGCCGACCACGGTCAGGCCGCGCTCGCCCTGGAGCGCGCCGACCAGCCCGAGGCGGGCCAGCTCGTGATCGTCGGCGATCAGCAGGCGGGCGACTCCGACACCGGGTCGGGCACGGACGTCAGATAGCATGGTCGGGCTCCTCGAAAGAACGTCCGGTCATCGCCGGCACGAGTGGTCTGGGGGGCAGGGCTGACGTGGGCGTCCCAGACGTCGTCACGCGGTCCCCGGAAAACGGGAGGTTGGGCGAGGCCAGCTCCGGCTCGGCCGCCAACGGGATGGTGGCCGAGACCCGCGTCCCCTCGCCGGGCCGGCTCTGGACCGTGCAGACACCGCCGACCAGCGCTGCGCGCTCGCGCATGGCGACCAGCCCGACGTGATGACCGGGATCGGCGATCTCCGCGAAGGCGCCAGAGTTGAACCCGGCGCCGTGGTCGATCACCTCGAGCTGGACGCGGCCGTCCAGTCGCCGCAGCGTCACCTGGGCGTCGAGCGTCTCAGCATGCTTGCGAACGTTGGTCAGCGCCTCCTGCGCGATCCGGTACAGGACCGTCTCGACCGGGCCGGGCAGGCGGCCGGGACCGATCTGTGCGACGTAGTCGATGGTCCAGCCCTCGCCGACGAGCTCCTGGACGTGCAGCCGCAGCGCGCGCTCCAGGCCGAAGTCGTCCAGCGTCGTCGGGCGGAGGCCGGCGATCACCTGGCGCGCCTCGCGCACCACCCGGCGGGCCAGCTCCACGCTGCGCTCCAACTGCTGGCGGGTCTGCTCGGCCCGCGGCCGGTACTGCGAGGCAAACGTCTGCAGGCTGAGATGGGTCGCGGCGGCCACCTGCGCGAGGCCGTCGTGCAGCTCGTAGGCGATCCGACGGCGCTCCTCCTCCTGGGCGATCAGCAGCTGGCGCAGGGCGTCCTGGAGGCGCTGCTCGCGGTCCGCGACCTCGCGGTAGAGGTGGGCGTTCTCGAAGGCGCTGACGGCGTGGGCGGCGAGGCTCGCCAGAGCGTCTCTGGTCACCGTCGTCAACTGCTCGGTGCCGTAGATCTCCAGGACGCCGAGGGTGCGCCCGCGCGCCGCCAGCTCGATGTGGTGGCCGAGGGCGATCGAGAGCTCGGCACAGGCCGGTATCGCGCGGATGTCGCCTGACTCGGAGCCCTGCAGGGTCGTAGCACGCGCCTGCTGCTCGTCCGGACAGGTGAGGACGTGGTCGATCAGGAGCGGGTCGCCGTTGGTGGCGATCAAGCGCAGCGAGCCGTGGTCGGCGTCGTCGCTCGGGCCGCCTTTGAGAAACACCAGCGCCCCGTCCAGCCGTGCGATCCGCACGCAGCTCTCGGCGAACCGCCGCCCGATCTCCTCCTCGACCAGGGTGGCGCTGAGTGCTCGGCCGGCCTCGTGGAGCAGCAGCAGGCTCTCCAGGGTGTGGCGCAGCGTCCCTTCCGAGAGCACCAGATCCTGCATCAGCCTGCGCTCGCGCGAGACGTCGGAGATGGTGACGACGGCGCCGCACACGTCGCCGCGTGTGGTGCGGAGCGGGGCGGCCGAGCCGAGCAGGATCAGATCCTCGGCGCCGGGCGCCTCGATCTGAATCTCGCGCTCGTCCACGACGCTCCCCCCGAGCGCGCGGGCGACCAGCGCCCGGCAGGGGCTCAGCAGGCGGTTCTCCAGCAGGAGCGAGGGGTGGGGGATCGGCGAGCGGTCCAGGAGCGCGTCGTCCTCGTTCTCGGGCGGCGCGTCCAGGCTGAGGATCTCCAGCGCGCGCTCGTTCGCAAGGGTCAGGCAGCCGTCCCGGTCGAAGACCAGGACGCCGCATGGCATGTGCTGGATGATGCCGGTGACCTCGGCGGCGCGCTCTTCGCGGGCGCGGGCCTCCTGCTCGCGGACCAGCAGGCGGGCGCTGGCGAGCTGGACGGCCTGGTGGGCGCTGACGTCGCGCACGATCGCGATGCGCGGTCCGGTGATCTCGCTGCCGTCGGCGTCGGCGGCGTCGGCCGGCGCTGCGCCGACGAGGGTCACGTCGGCGCGAAAGACCGTCTCGTCGCGCCGCCGGTGGGTCGCCTCGAAGACGAGCCCTTCGCGATACGCCCGGGCGAGTTGGTCGTCGCCCAGGCGCTCGTCTGGTCCGGCCAGCAGGTCGTAGACTGACCGCCCGACGAGGTCGGCGCGTTCGTAGCCATACATGGCGATGGCGGCCGGGTTCGCGTCGGCGATCGTGCCGTCGGCCTCGACGAAGAGGACGCTGTCGGTCAGGCGCTCGGCGAACAGGCGGTAGCACGCGAGATCGGCGAGGGCGGCGCGCAGCTCCGTCGTGCGGCCGGCGAGCGTGGCACGCACGGCGCCGAGCTCGTCGGCGAGTGTAGCGTGCTCAGCCGTGGAGACGCGCGGCAGTTTCGACCCTCCAACCGCCTGGCGGATCGCCTGAAGCGGGCGGAGGAGGGCGCCGAGGAGAGCGATTGTCACCAGAACCTCACGGAATATAAAACAGCATGGAGGAGTGCGCTTCCGGCTCCTGAGGAGTAACGAGAAGGCATGCGCGAAGGGGTCGGCCGGAGGCGTCCAGGGTGGGATGTCTGGTTGACCGCTGCGATCGCCTGACGGAAAGCCTGGCTGGTATTCATTGGTAGAATACCAGCAGCCGTCGACCAGATCGGAGAGCGCGACGACAGGCCCGGACCACGGTCGCCGTGCGCCGCGAGGAGAAGCCATCGCCATGTCCGTCCCGATGCGAACCAGCTCGCCGTTCCCGATGATCTCGGTGGCCGAGGCGACCGAGGCGATCCAGTCCCGTGTGTCGCCGCCAGCACCCGTCGAGCGGGGGTTCCGTGAGGCGCTCGGCTACGTGCTGGCCGAGGACGTGACCTCGCCGGCCGACTTCCCGCCGGCCGAGCGCTCGGCGGTGGACGGGTACGCGGTGGTCGCGCAGCCGGGTCCGTTGCAGCTGCGGGTGCTGCGGGAGCTGACGGCCGGGCAGAGCGTGGACCTCCTGCTGGACGAGACGACGGCGGTCCGGATCATGACCGGCGGCGTGCTCCCACCGGGCTCCAACTCCATCGTGATGGTGGAGGACACCGAGGAGCACGACAGCGTCGTCACCATCAAGACGACGCCGAAGACGGGGGACAACGTCCTCGGCGTTGGCATCGACGCCCAGCGCGGGCAGGTGATCCTTCAGGCGGGTAAGAGGATCGGGCCGGCCGAGGTCGGGATGCTGGCGACGGTCGGGCAGACGCGGGTGCGGGTGTACCCGAAGCCGCGCGTGGCGGTGCTCGCCACCGGCGACGAGGTGGTCGAGCCGGAGGAGCAGCCGCCGGTCGGGTACGTGCGGGACAGCAACCGCCCGGCCGTGGTAGCTGCCGCGACGGAGGCCGGCTGCGAGGTGGTCTGGTCCGGGCACGCCAACGACGAGCCGGCCCTGTTGGCGGGGGCGATGCGCGAGGCGCTGGACGTCGCGGACGTGCTGATCACGTCTGGCGGCGTCTCGATGGGCACGCGCGACCTGATCAAGCCGCTGTTCGCGGAGCTAGGGGAGATCCACTTCGGGCGGATCTCGTTCAAGCCCGGCAAGCCGCTGACCTTCGCGACGATCGACCGCCCCACGGGCAGGAAGTACCTGTTCGGCCTGCCGGGCTTCCCGGTCTCCTCGCTGGTGACGTTCGAGGTGTTCGTGCGGCCGGCCCTGCGCCGCTTGCAGGGCTTCTCCGAGCCGTTCCGCCCGAAGGTGCTGGTGGAGCTGGCGCACGACTTCCAGCCGGACGGCTCGCGCCTGGAGTACCACCGGGCGGTGGTCCGCTGGGCCGGCGACCGACTGGTGGCAACCTCGACTGGCCGTCAGACCTCCAGCCGGCTGATCACGATGGTCGGCGCGAACGCGCTGCTGGAGATCCCGACGGGCACCGAGCCGCTGCCAGCAGGGAGCCGGGTGCCGGCGCTGCTGACCGGGGAGATCGTGAGCTAATCCTCACCCGAGCTGTGGGCTCCGTGGGTTGAAACCCACGCCTACACTCAGTTGTCGCTCTGCGACAGAGTGACGTGCGTGGGCGTCGCAGCGCGACGCCATGAGTGTAGGCGGGGCTTTCAAGCCCCGACGCGGCTTTTCGGGTTGCGTGTCGTGCGCGAGAGGGAGGGCGTCAGGCGGGGGAGCGGCTGTCCAGCGGCAGCAGCCCCAGCTCGCGGGCGCGGGCCACGGCCTCCGTGCGGCCGGTCACCGTCAGCTTGGCGTACGCCTGGCCCAGGTGGTACTTGACCGTCTTCTCGGACACCACCAGCCGCTCGGCGATCTCGCGGTTGCGGGCGCCGCCGGCCACCAGCCGCAGCACCTCCAGCTCCCGCCCGGTCAGGGGCTCCGGCAGCCGCTCGCGTGTCGAGAGCTCCCCGAATCGGTCCAGCAGCCGCGAGGCCATGACCGGCTGCACCAGCGAGCCGCCCTCGTGGACCGTCTTGACGGCAGCGGCCAGCTCGTCCGGGCCGGCATCCTTCAGCAGGTAGCCTCTCGCTCCGGCGCGCAACGCCTCGAACAGGTGCTCGTCCTGCGCGAACGTCGTCAGGATCAAGACGCGGACCTCCGGCCACTGCTGGCGGAGCGCCTGGATCGCCCCGACGCCGGACAGCTTCGGCATCTGCAGGTCCATCAGGATCACGTCCGGCCGGAGCGCCAGCGCCCGCTCGACCCCTTCCAGGCCATCCTCGGCCTCGCCGGTCACCACCACGTCCGATCTGCCATTCAAGAGGCGGCGAATCCCCTCCCGGGCCAGCGGGTGATCGTCCACCAGCAGCACCCGGATCGGCTCGGCGGGGGGCAGGCCCGGCTGGCCGGGCGCGTCGGCGCGGCGCTCGTCGCCGAGGGTCAGCTGCCCGCGCACCCGCGCACCCCAGCCCGGCGCGCTCTCGACGTCCAGCCGCCCGCCGACCAGCCGCATCCGCTCCTGCATGCTGGTCAGCCCGAAGCCGCCGCCGGTTGTGTGCGCCGGCGTGGGCGGCTCAGCCGGGTCGAACCCGACGCCGTCGTCCGCGACCAGGAACGTGAGCTGGCCGGACTCGCCGCCGTGACGGTACTCCAGCTCCACCCGGACCCGGCTGGCCTGGGCGTGCTTCTCGACGTTGTGGAGCGCCTCCTGGACGATCCGCAGGACGGCGGCGGCTTGCTCGCCGGGCACCGTCGGCAGCTCGCCGCGCGCCGTGAACGTGGCGGCCAGCCCGGTCCGGCGCCCGAACCCCGCCACTTCTTCGGTCAGCGCCTCGGCCAGCGAGCGGCCGTCCAGCGGCGACGGCGCAAGCCCCCAGACGGCGCGGCGGGCCTCGGCCAGCGAGCGGCGGGCCAGCGAGCGCGCCTCCCCGACCAGCCGCTTCGCCTCGGCGCCGGGCGGCATCAGGCGCTCGGCGGCGTCCAGCTGGAGGGTGATCGCGGTCAGGCCCTGGGCCAGGGTGTCGTGGACCTCGCGGGCGAGGCGGTTGCGCTCCTCGGCCATGCCCAGCTCGCGGGCGCGGGCGTACAGCTGGGCGTGCTCGATGGCGACGGCGGCGGCCTGCGCGATGCCGAGCGCGAGCCGCAGCTGGCGATCCGAGAAGCCCTGGCCGGCCTCCCAGACTGGCAGCGCCGCGAGGCCAACCAGCCGGTCCCGCACCACCAGCGGCACTTCCATGACCGCCGCGAACGGGATGTCGCGGACGAAGTCGGCCGGCAGGTACGGGCTCTCTCGGGGGTTGTCGATGACCAGCGGCTGGCGCAACTGGCTCAGGTGGGCGCCGTACGGCTCGTCGATCGGAAAGGCGTACTCGAAGAAGGCGCGACGGATCGCCGCGAAATCCAGGTGTGGGTGGTCATGGGTGTCGTCGTAGACGCCGCCGTACGCCGCTCGGGGCACCAGCGCCCGCCGCGCCTCGTCGTACAGGTAGATCGCGCAGGCCGGCAGGGCCAGGGCGCGGGTCAGCGACCGGCCGAGCACCGGGAGGGTCTCCTCCAGGTCGAGCGAGGCGCTGATCGCCTGGCTGATCTCGAAGATCGTCTCCAACTGGCGGCGGACGATCTCCTCGCGCTTGTACAGGTGAAGCGCCTCGACGACCGGGGCGATCTGGCTGGCGATCGTGCTGGCCGCGACGACGCTCTGCTCGTCGTACGCACCGGGCTGCTCGTGCTGAAACTCCAGCATCCCGGTGATCCGCTGCCCCAGCCGCAGAGGCACGATGACGGCGGCTCGGGCGCCGGCCTGGGCTGCCTGGCGGAGCTTCTTGGGGCTGAGCCGCTCGCGCCAGGTCTCGCTCTGGAGGTCGTCGATCAGGAGCGGCTGGCCGTCCACCAGCACGCCGGCCAGCCCGGACCGCTCGATCGTCTCGAGCTCGCCGGGGCGCTCCTCCTCCGGCAGCGAGGCGATCTGCTGGAGGCTACAGTACGTGCCGCCGTCCTCCAACCAGCCGATGTCCACCAGCGAGTGCGGGACGTAGCGCTGCGCCGCGTCCGAGAGGCGCTTGAGGGCGATCTCCGGCTGGAGCTCCCCGCCGACGACCTCGCCAGTGGCGCTGAGCAGGCGCCCGAGTTGGCCCTCGCGGGTGGCGAATGGATCGTCCGTTTCGGGCGTAACACCGGTCCGGGGCGGCGAGTGCTCCAGGTGGTCGAGCAGGCCGAGGGCGGCGAAGCTGGGCTCGGGGGCGGCGTCAGGCTCGCTCATCGTGCCCGCTCACTCAGTCGCGCGGCGGGCGAACCGGCCGAGGGTCGGCTGCTCCAGGGCGGCGTAGTCCGGGCCGGCCATTGTCACCGAGACGTCCCGCGCTCCGATGTTGAAGGCGATCGTCTCGCGCTCCACCACCTCGTGGTCCGCGTAGGTGGGCAGGCCGAACAGGCTCCCGAACGGCGGCACCGCGCCGACCGGCGCCCCGACCAGCTCCTGGACGCGCTCGGCGTCGATCATGCGGACGTTCTTGACGCCGGCCTGCTGTCGGAAGGCGCGGTTGTCCAGGCGGGCGTCGGCCGGGACCACGATCAGGACGACGCGGTCATCGGCGTGGCAGACGAGCGCTTTGGCGCCAGCTTCCAGCGGCGTGCCGCGTACGCGCGACGCTTGCTCGCTGGTCAGGACCGCCTCGTGGCGCAGCAGCCGGTGCGGCACGTCCCGCGAGTCGAGCAGGTCCAGGATGCGGCGCGTCAACGGCGCCAGGTCGGCGTAAGAGTCACTCGCCATAGCGTGATTGTCGCACAGCGGCGAGATCGGGGGATGAATCAGCGGCGAGGCGCCTGCTGTGTCAGGTTGACCCTCTCCATCACCAGCTGCATCGCGTCCGGCTCGATCCGGACGGTGCCCGCGAACGGGTGATCCACCGCCACGATCAGGAACAGCACGAAGCCGATCGAGGCGACGTACAGCGCGGTCATCGCCATCTGGGCGCGCAGGCTCTTGAGCCCGAAGAAGTAGGTGAACAGGACGGTCATGATGCCGCCGCCGATGAGGACGCCCCAAACCAGCCGCGGGATGCCGTGGCGGCTCGCCAGCAGGCGCATCCGGCGCTCGTCGTTGACAATCTGCAGCTCGTCCAGCAGCTTGCCGTAGATCGTCTCTTCGCGGGAGCCTTTCGGCTCGTAGGCCCGAACCGCGACCCAGAGCGCTTCGAGCTGGCGTAGGGCCGTGACGCTCTCGCGGCCCTCCTCCAGCATCGGCCACTCTTCGTTGATGACGACGCGCGCGTACGCCAACGACTCGGTCTGGATCTGCTGGCGCGACGGCTCGGTCAGTACGTCGGCCAGGCGGTGAACGTCGGCCACGGCGTTCGCCTCCCGCTCGGCGATGGCGCGGGCGTCCTCGTAATCTTCCCAGACGACGATCACCGCGAACGCCAGCAGGACGCCGTACACCACGCCCAGCACGGCAATGAAGAAGCCGGCGACCTCGTTTTGCTCCATCTGGACTTCGAGCGGAACGCGTCGGCGGACATGAATCACCCCGTACAGCGCCAGCGCGACGCTGCCGACGATGATGACCAGGGCCTGAATGAGCGTCTGCACGGTGACTCCGGGTTCAAGCCCCACCCCCTACCCCCTCCCCATTGCGATGGAGAGGGGGAGGATAGGGCACTTGCTCCCCTCTCCACCGCGGTGGGGAGGGGCTGGGGGTGGGGCTTCCCTTGCGGTTACCCCGCCCGGCGCTCGCCGTGGGCCGACCCGTCCGAGGCTAGCGCCGGGGCCGCTTCGACGGCCGAGAGCGTGGCGCCGACCGGGACGGCTGACCAGACCCGCCCGATTCGCTCGCAGACCTGGAACACGACCGGGTTGAGCGCGATCGAGATGATGGCGCCGGTGATGATCAGCTGGTACGCCTCGTCAGGCAGCAGCCCGAGCGAGCGCCCGAGCGTGCCGAGGATGAACGAGAACTCGCCGATCTGGCCCAATCCTGCGCCAATCGTCAGCGCCGTCTCGTGCGTCTGTCGCAGCACCACCGCGATGCCCGCCGCGATGACCGGCTTCGCCACCATGATGATGAGCACGACCGTCAGGACGTGGATCGGCATCCGCACCACCGTCATCGGGTCCAGCAGCATCCCGACGCTGGCGAAGAACAGCACGCCGAACAGGTTCCTGAGCGGGCGGATGTCCTCGGTGACCTGATGCACCAGCGGCGAGGCCGCCACCACGATGCCCGCGAAGAAGGCGGTCAGCGCGATCGACATGCCGAAGATGCCGGCCATCCCGAACGAGACGCTCAGCGCGACGACCACCGCGGCCAGGGTCAGCATCTCGTCCGAGGCGGACTTGTCCACGTAGGCGAGCAGCCAGCGGACGGCCTTGCTGAGCAGCGGCAGCAGCCCGACGATCAGCAGCAGGTTGACGGCGGTCACGCCGACCATGACCGGGACGGACTCGGGCAGCCCGGCCGCCCGCGAGGCGAACGCCAGGACGCTGTCCGACTTGTTAAAGATCGCGTCCAGCACGTTGTACTCGGGGTGAAACGCCGAGGTTGACGTGCCGCCCAGCGAGACCGCCAGCAGCGGCAGCAGCACCAGGATCAGCGCCGCGAACAGGTCTTCCACGACCAGCCAGCCGATGGCGATCTTGCCGGCGTCGGTCTCCAGCTGGTTGCGAGCCATCAAGGCGCGCACCAGCACGACGGTGCTGGCGACGGATAGTGCAAGCCCCAGGACGATGCCGGCCCCCAGCCCCCAGCCGAAGACGCTGGTGGCGACGATGGTCAGCACGGTCGCGAGCAGGCTCTGGACGACCGCCCCGGGGATGGCGATGTTCCGGACGGCGATCAGGTCTTTGACCGAGAAGTGCATCCCGACGCCGAACATCAGGAACGCCACGCCGATCTCGCCAAGCTGCTCGGCGGTGTGGACATCCGCGACGTGGCCGGGCGTGTGCGGGCTCATCGCGATGCCCGCCAGCAGGAATCCGACGATCGGTGGTAGCCGCAGCCGCATGGCGACCAGACCACCGACGAGGCCGAACGCCAGGGCGAGCGACAGCTCGTCCATCAGGCCAAGCTCTTCGCCGGCGTGCGCGAGCTTGTCCACGACCTCGTGACCAACTTCCTGGATCTGGTCGATCATCCGCGGCTCCTTTCTTCTGTAGTGCTACGGCGGCCCCGAGAAAGCCCTCACCCCCGGAAGAAGCCCCACCGACGGGCCGTCTTCACCGGATGTTGCGCGGACGGGACACTGAGGCGGGCAGGGTTAGGAAGAGTTGTTGCGCGGGGAGGGCGTTCAGGGCGGGCAGGTTAGGAAGAGTTGTTGCGCGGAGAGGGCGTTCAGGGCGGGCAGGTTAGGGTTGGGGCTCGACCGGGCTTGGGTGTTGGAAACCTGCCCCTACAACCAATCCCGTAGGGGCAGGTTTCCAGGTGTCCACCGGGGTAACTGACCACCCTAACCTGCCCGCCTCAGCGCCCCACCGGGGCAACTGACCACCCTAACCTGCCCGCCTCAGTGTCCCGTCCGCGCAACGACCTCTGATCTGTTGCGTCCCAATCCCCTCCTCCGAAAGTGGGAGAGGGGATTGGGGCTGAGGGCCTCCGGAGACTTAGCGGACCGCTGCCAGGTCGTCTGCGAAGGTGACCTCGTCCGAGAGCTCCTCGTCGTCGAACGCCTGGCGGACCTCGCCGGTCGCCCCGACGACCACCACGTCGCAGTCGATGTCCAGCTTCTGCTTGGCGAACACCAGCGCCCGCATCCCCTCGCCGCCGATCGACTTGAGGTCGCAGACGTCCAGGATCACCTTCTTCGGCTGGGCCGCCACGACCTTCGCCAGCTCGTGCTGGAACTCGCCCAGCGAGACCCGGTCCAGGTCGCCGAACATGTCGATGGTGCAGCTGTCGCCGTCGAACGTGGTGGTGGCGGTGAACGTGTCGGCCAGGACGGCCGGCGCGACGCGCACCTTCACGCGCAGATCGGTGTCAGCCTTCGGCAGGTTGACCGTCAGCTTCTCGGCGTCGAAGTCCGTCCAGCGCTGGCCGTCGATCCAGACCTCTTCGATCTTGATGCTGCCCGGGGGCAGGATGTCCGGCGAGACCCGCAGGACGTTGTCGCCAAACGCGCCCGGCTTCGGCTTGAAGTGCAGATCCAGCGGCTGCTTCGTCACCAGCAGGTTGGAGTAGACCGCCGAGAGGTAGCACAGCTCGGTGGAGTGGTAGCCGCTCATCGAGTGGCTGCCCTTCAGGCGCTCGGTGCCCATCAGGTATGGGATACCCGTGGCGAGCACGTTGAAGTAGACGCCGTTGCTGTCGTGATCCAGGAAGAAGCTGTTGTAGAACGCGACCGACTCGCGGGCCAGCTTCTTGTACTGGGGCTCGTCCAGGATGCCGTCCAGGATCAGGAACGCCAGGATGCCCTGCTCCTGCTGCCACCACGCCTTGCGGTCGTGCCAGGCGTAGCGGTGGTACTGCTGGCCCTCGGAGAGCTTGCGCTCCATCACGTCGTACCAGCCGCAGCGAGTCTTGTCGCCGCCGATGCCCGGCATGACCTCGGCGATCTTCTTCGCGAAGTCCACGTACTCCTGCTTCGGCGCGAGGCTGTGGATGCGCATCAGGTTCCAGGCGATCTTGAGGTTGTGCCCCACGACGCCCCGGTTCTGCTGCCAGCCCCAGTGCTCGTCGTGCTTCCAGTCCTCGAAGAACTTCTCCTGGACGAACGGCGCGTTGTCGTAGTCCTGGAAGTACTTCGTGATGGTGTCGCCGGTGTCTACCAGCATCTCCATGTGCTTCGGGTCGCCGGACGCGAGTACGAGGTTGATCAGGTAGGCCGGGGCGTGGTCGCCCACCGAGTTCCAGTTCTTCTTGGCGCGGTTCTGGCCGAGCCCCTCAGCTCGAGGGTCGAAGGTGACCGGATCGATGTGCGAGAAGTAGCCGCCCTTCTCCGGGTCCTTGAAGTACTTCTCGAACAGGTTGAGGGTCATGTCGATGTCGGAGCGGATCGCCGAGTCGCCGGTGATGCGGTAGGTCTGGGTCGGGCCAGCCAGCGCGTAGATCTGCTCGTAGGCCGGGATCGCGTCGAAGTCGTCGCCGAACTCGGACCCGAAGATCTTGCGCTCGTGGCCGCCCTTCACGTCCACCGCGTGGTACCAGTAGACGATCTCGTCCTTGTGGTCGATGAACCGCAGGTGCTCGCGGAGGTACTCGGTGCCCTTCTCGGCCGCTTCGAGGTACTTGTCCTCGCCGGTCAGCAGGTAGGCCGTCGCGAAGCCGTACACCATCCGGGAGATGGTGTCGGTCTCCTGGCGCAGGGCGCTGCCGACCTTCGTCCCCTCGACGGTGATCTGGGTGCGGTACTCCGCGAAGTCGATCTGCCCGTCAGGCCATTGCGCGTTCATGTAGAAGTCGCAGATCTGGCGGACCTGCTTGACCCACCAGTCCTGGGCCTCGAAGCGCCACTCGTCCACGCCGCGCCCGAGGAAGATCAGGTGCTTCGCCTCGAACTTCAGCTTGTCTTCTGGGTAGAAGATGCCGTACGAGAAGACGAACTTGCCCGGCTGGAGCTGCGCCCGCATGTCGCCGGCGTCCTGCCAACCTTCGCCGAGGTTGCGGACCATCTCCGCGTAGCAGTTCGCGCCGATGGTGATGGCGACGTCCGCGCCGCCGGGGGTGGTGACCACGTAGCTGTCGGTGCTCGGGTCGAACGACTGCACGTAGCCGGCGACGAGGTCCGAGAAGGTGAAGTTAACCGAATCCATCAAGCCTCTCCCCATGCCCTACCGCGAGATCAGGACGACGATGCTGTGACCGGTGACGATGTACGTCGAGTCGGTGATGGCGACCTCCTCGCCGTCTTCGGCGATGTCATCCGGGGATGCCTGGCTGGTGTCCACAGCGCGGTACCAGCTGCGCCCCGGTACGGTGGGTAGCTCGAACGGCAGCGAGGCGCCGTCCATGTTCAGCATCACGTGCAGGTCCGCGTCGTTGGCGAAGCCGCCCATCGTGTAGGCCAGCACGCGAGAGCTCGGATCGTTCCAGCCCGGTGCATTGAGCTGGCAGCCGTGCCAGGCCACGTCGGCCAGGCCACGCTCGTTCGTCTCCCCAGTGAAGAAACGTGCGCGATGTACGATGGGGTGACGCTTTCGGAAGGCAATCATCTGCTGAAAGAATCGCAGCAGATGCGCGTTCTTCTCGGTCAGCGTCCAGTCCATCCACGAGAGCGGAGTGTCCTGGCAGTAGGCGTTGTTGTTGCCCTGCTGCGTGCGGCGGACTTCGTCGCCAGCCACGAACATCGGAACGCCCTGTGAGAGCATCAGGATCGTCGCGAAGTTCCTGATCTGTCGTTCACGGAACGCCTCGATGGCGGCATCGGTCGTCGGGCCTTCGACGCCACAGTTCCAGCTGTCGTTGCTGTCGTTGCCGTCGCGGTTGCCCTCGCCATTCGCGTCGTTGTGCTTCTCGTTGTAGGAGACGAGGTCGTTGAGGGTGAAGCCGTCATGGCAGTTGACGAAGTTGACGCTGTTGATCGGCAGGTGGCCGCTGGACTGGTAGATGTCCGACGAGCCTGAGATCCGCGAGGCGATGTCGTCGATCAGGCCGGTGTCGCCCTTGACGAAGCGGCGGACGTCGTCGCGGTACCGGCCGTTCCACTCGGCCCAGCGATAGCCCGGGAAGTAGCCGATCTGGTACAGCCCGGCCGCGTCCCACGCCTCCGCGAACACCTTGGTGTCCGCCAGCTCCTCGGAGAGCTCGATGTGCCAGACGACCGGTGGGTGGACCATCGGGGCGCCGTCTTCGCCGCGCGAGAGGATCGAGCCCTCGTCGAAGCGGAAGCCGTCCACGTGCATCTCGCGGACCCAGAACTCCAGGCACTCCACGATCAGCTTGTCCATCACCGGGTGGTTGCAGTTGACCGTGTTCCCACAGCCGGTGTAGTCCATGTAGTACTGGCGGTCCTGCTGGACGAGGTGGTAGTAGACGTCGTTCTCGAATCCCTTGAAGCTCATCACCGGACCCTGGTGCTGACCTTCGGAGGTGTGGTTGAACACGACGTCCAGGATCACCTCGATGCCGGCTCGGTGGAGCGCCTTGACCATGTCGCGGAACTCGCGGATGTGGTCCGCCATCTCGGGAGATTCGCAGTAGCCGCTGTGCGGCGCGAAGAACCCGACCGTGCTGTACCCCCAATAGTTGGTCAGCATCACGCTCGGGTCGGTCGGGCTGGGCTTCTGGATCTCGGACGGGTCGAACTGGTGGACCGGCAGCAGCTCGACAGCCGTCACCCCGAGCGACTTCAGGTACGGGATCTTCTCGACGACGCCGGAGAAGGTGCCGGGGCTCCTGGCACCGGAGGTCTCGGACTTCGTGAAGCCGCCGACGTGCATCTCGTAGACGATCGTCTCGTGCATCGGGCGGTTCAGCGGCCGGTCACCCTGCCAGTCGTAGTCGTTCAGGTCGATGACCGCGCCGCGCATCGACTGGGCCAGGTTGTCGTCCGGGGTGCAGGCCGCCCCCCGGTCCCAGAGGGTGGTCGTGATGCCCTTGGCGTACGGGTCCACCAGCACCTTGTTCCGGTTGAAGCGGTGCCCTCGGCCGGAGGGGTCCCAGGGGCCGCTGACGCGGTAGGCGTAGTGGGTGCCAGCCTTGAGGCCACGCACGTAGCAATGCCAGAAGTGGAACGTGCGGTGCATGTGGTGGGACAGGTCGATGACCTGCGTCGGCTCGACGGAATCGTGGTCGTCGAAGATCAGCAGTTCGACGTTGTCGGCGTGCTCCGAGAAGACCGAGAAGTTGACGCCCATCTTGTCGACGGTGGCGCCGAGCGGGTGCGCGGAGCCGGCCTCGACGGTGCAGGGCGAGTTGGCCGAGGCGGCCTCGTCCACCGTGGTCGGGGGCACGCGCGGGACGGACGAGACGGGCGGGGTCAGTTGTGCCGTCACGGGCAAGATCCTTTCCTGGAAGTCGGTTCGTCAGGGGCCGTCAGGCAGCCTTCAGCCGCTCGATGATCGCCCTGGCGAACAGGTGGGCATGGCCGCCCGTTCGGCCGGTGATCAGGTCGCCGTCCTGCACCACGTCCTCGTCCACGTAGATGGCGCCGTACGCCAGCGCGTCGCCGTGGAGGTTGTTGTGGCAGGTCAGCCGGCGCCCCTTGACGAGCTCCGGGGCCGGGGCGGTCAGCCACAGGCCGTGGCAGATGATCCCCTTGAGGACGTTCGGCCGGGCGAAGGCGCGCTTCAGGAACTCGGTGGCGGGGGGCAGCTTCTTGACGTCCTCGGTCCAGCGCAGGCGGTCCGAGACCATCGCGGACGGGACGATGACGGCGGCGTAGGTGTCCAGCTCGGCGTCGCCGATGTCCTCGAAGGACTTGTCGCAGACGAACGGCACCTTGTACTCGTGCCCGGTGAAGGTCAGCGAGGGCTGGCCCCACAGCTTGCTGACGAAGCGGGCGTCGATGCCCTCCTCGGCGAAGCGGTAGTGGTAGTACCAGATCTCGTGCTCGTAGTAATCGCTCTCGATCAGGATGGCGATCTTCTTGCCGGTCAGGTCCACAACAACTCTCCTACTGTCCGCAGCGCACGCCGATCATCTCGGGGTGGACGTTGCCCTCCAGGACGACGTCCAGGAGGAACGGCCCGTCATGGGCCAGCATCTCCGCGACGGCCGGGCCGATCTGGTCGGCGGTCTCGACGCGGCGAGCCGCGACGCCCAGCGCCTTCGCCATCTCGGCGAACTGGAGGTCCGGCTTGGAAAGGTCGAAACCGATCGGGAAGTCCCGACCGGTGACGCTCTGCTCGGTCCAGTACTGGCTAATGTTCAACTGAAGCAGCCGATACGACCGGTTGTTGCAGATGATGTACTTGATCGGCAGGTTGTGCCGGGCAGCCGACCACAACGCCTGGATCGTGTACATCGCGCCGCCGTCGCCGGAGACCGCCACCACCGTCTGGTCGCGGAGGGCGGACTGGACGCCGATGCCGCTCGCCAGCGCCACGCCGAGCGAGCCGCCGCGGGTCTGGAAGAACTGGCCGACCTTGTTCGGGACTGACCACCGGGTCAGGTCCGGCGAGGAGGTCAGCCCCTCGTCGAAGATGACGGCGTCCTCGGGCAGCTTCGGGGCGAGCTCCATCATCAGCCGCGAAAAGTGGAACGGGGTGGCGTCGCCGCGCTTGCGGTCAACTGCCAGCTCCTCGTTGCGCTTCGCGGCCTTCGCCGCCCCCGCCTGCTCGATCTTCGCGCGGGCCGCCGCCTTCCGCTGCGAGGAGAGCCGTCCCTCCAGCGCGTCCGCGATGGCGGCCAGGGTCAGCTTCGGATCGGCCACCAATCCGAGATCTACCGGGTGGTTCTTGGCGATCTCGTAGGCGTTCAGATCGACGTGGATCGTTTTCGCGCCGGGCGCCCAGATGTCGCCGAGCTCTGGGAAGACCTCGGGGAAGATGTACGTCCCGACCACGAGGTTGCAGTCACCAGACTGCGCGATGGGCAAGCTCTGCGGCCCGAACATGTGGCCGGTCTGGCCCTTCCAGAGCGGGTGGTCGTACGGGAGGTTCAGCTCGCCAGCGTCCGAGCCCCAGACGTCCGCGCCCAGCATCTCGGCGAGGCGCGCCAGCTCCGGCTGTGCCCCGGACCAGGCCACGCCGTCTCCGACGTAGAAGACCGGGTTGCGGGCCTCGGCCAACATGCTCGCGGCCTGCTCCACCAGCGCGGGGGCGGGCAGTGAGTAGGTGATCGGCAGCGAGGTCGGGACGATCTCCTCGGTAGTCAGCTCGTCCAGCACGTCCTGCGGCAGGCAGACGTAGACCGGCCCCATCGGCGGGGTGGCGGCGATCTTGAAGGCGCGCCGCATCACCCGCAGCAGCGACGACGAGTGCTGCACCATCGTGGACCACTTGGTGACCGGCTTCGCCATGTTGACGAGGTCGGCGGCCATCTGGGCGTCCATCGCCTGGTACTTGATGCCGGCGTCGCCGCCGATCACGACGATCGGGGCGTGGCCGCGCTGGGCCTGGTAGATCGCGCCAATCGCGTTGCCGAGGCCCGGCGAGCTGTGGATCTGGGCGATGGCTGGCTTCTTGGCGGCTCGGGCGTAGCCGTCCGCCGCCATGATCGCGATGGTCTCCTGAAGGGTCAGGACGTAGTGGAGGCTCGGAAAGTCGCCCATCGCGTCGAGGAAGCCCTGCTCCACGGTGCCCGGGTTCCCGAAGATGTGCGTGACGCCGTCGGCCACGAACTGCTCCAGGATGGCGTACCGGCCAGTCCTGGGGCGCGGGGCGGACGCGGCCTGTCCGGCGGGGCTCGCTGTCATCGTCATAATGGATCTGTTCTCCTGTCGCCGGGACTCCTGGTTGGGAGGGCGCCACGCCGTTGTGAGCGGCCCTCCACCCCCAGACCTCCACGCCCGGTGAGGGGCAGGGAGGTGTCCACCTGGCGCTGCGACGTTCGTGGCGGTGACGGTTACCGAGACCCGGCTCCCCCTCTTCCGCTTGCGGGACAGGGGGTTGGGGGGTGAGGGGCACCCCTGTTACCAGCCGGAGCGCTTCAAGCCGTTGGTCAGCACGTCCACCATGCGGTCGCCGAACTCGTGGGAGCACTGGAGCGAGCGTGCGGTGATGAACGGGTAGTCCACGATCACCGAGGTCCGCTTGCCGAAGTTGCCGTGGTAGGCGCCGTTCGGGCCGACCGCGTCCGCGAGGATGTACTCCAGGGTGTACGGCGGCGGCCCCATATTGAAGTCCGTCCCCACGAAGCCGGTGCCGTCGTGGTAGTCGTACTCGAGGCAGTGGCCGGTGACGTTCTTGCCGAGCAGGATGCACTTGCGCTCGTTGAAGTCTCGTGCGAAGACGAGCGGCGCGACGCCGTAGCAGATCGCCCCGATCGGCATCTTCTTGTTCCAGAACCCGAGGATCAGGTCGTGGACGCGCTGGTTGTTGACCATGTCCACGATCGGGCCGCTCCCGCCGACCAGCAGCAGGGCGTCATAGGCGCCGGTCGCCTCTTCCTGGGCCTTCTTGACACCCTCGAAGTACCCCTCGAAGGCGCGCAGGAAGTCCGGGGTGTGGAAGTAGGGCCGCTCCGGGAACCAGGCCGCCAGGCTGCGGGTGTCGTCCAGCCTGTTCGTCTTCTCGAAGGCCGTGACGAGGTCGGCGTCTTCCTGGGTGGTGACGCAGACGCCCAGCGGCGGATCGACGTAGGTGGTGTCGGTGCTCGGCGGCAGGACCGGCGAGCGCTTCCCCTTCGGGGTGATGAAGTCGAGCTTGTAGCCGGCGGCCTCGAGCTTCAGCAGCGGCCCCACGAGCTCGATGCCCCAGTAGCCCCACTCGGACATCACGGCCAGCACGCGCTTGGTAGCCATCTCTCGTTCCCTCCCAACCTTGCTCAGTACGGCTCGCTGATCTGGATCAGGTTGCCCTCGATGTCGCGAATGAAGAAGTGCTTCAGTCGCAGGACCGTGATGTCGATCATGTCCCAGGCGATCTCGATGTCGGGACGGGCCTTGACCCTCTCCACAAAGGCGCTCAGGTCGTCCACGAAGAACTGGATCTGCGTCACACCCTGGCGGGCGCTGTGGGCCGGCGGGTTCGGGCGTACGAACGGCTCGAAGTTGGCGTCGTGGAGCAGCTCGATGCGCACCTCGCCGGAGCGGATCATGATCACGATGGTCCCGTAGTCCGGGAAGTCGGCGCGGCGGTCCACCGCGAACCCGAAGTTCTCGGCGTACCAGTCCACGACCGCGTCGATGTCGCGGACGCAGATGGTGACCGAGCGATCCCGGACCTCCATCAGCTGCTTGCTCGGCGCGACCCCCGGCGTGTCCCGGATCACCTTCCCGAGCTTGTCCGGCGAGAAGCTGCCCATCCCGGTGAGCGGCGGGGGCGTCCGCCAGTCCGCTGTCATGGTCATGCTGCGAGGCTCTCCTTCAAACATCGATGTCATGGCGTCTGGCAGACGACGCGGAAGCCGATGGCGATGCTCTTGTAGATCGGGATGTTTCCG
Organism: Chloroflexota bacterium; assembly: GCA_046328125.1. Taxonomy (GTDB): domain Bacteria; phylum Chloroflexota; class UBA6077; order UBA6077; family JACCZL01; genus JADZEM01. The sequence goes on along the minus strand of JAXLXF010000023.1, from coordinate 41,869 downwards.
AAGCGGAACGCCGACCGACAGAAGGTCGGCGGGTTCACCCAGGAGGCGCCGCGCAGGACGTAGTAGTCAGGCCAGAGGCCCGGTCCGTCCATCCAGGCCGAGCCGTCCGTCGGCGCGCCGGTGAAGTCGTTGTGGAGGATGTCCTCGCACCACTCGAACAGGTTGCCGTGCATGTCGTGGAGGCCGAACGCGTTGGCCGGGTACATCCCGACCGTCGTCGGCCCCTCGCGGTGGCGGCCCGGCAGGGCGGCGGCGTACGGGATCTCGGCGTACGTGTTGGCGAGCTGGTCGGTCAGGGTCGGACCGAACGCGAACGTCGTGGTCGATCCTGACCGGCAGGCGTACTCCCACTCGGCCTCGGTCGGCAGGCGGTACTGGCGGCCGGTCAGGTCGCTCAAGCGCTGGCAGAACGCCCTGGCGTCGAACCAGTTGACGCACTCGACGGGGTTGTTCTCGACCTGGCTCTGGGCGGGGTTGCGGCCCATCAAGGCGGCGTACTGGGCCTGGGTCACCTGATACCGGCTGATGAAGTAGTCGGGGACGGTGACCTCATGCTGCGGGCTCTCGGCCTGCGCGCGGCCTTCCTCGTCCTCGGGCGAGCCCATCACGAACGTGCCGCCCCGGATCGCCACCATGTCCAGGTCGAGCGCGCCCAGGTCTTCGGCGTAGTAGCGGCCGGAGCCGGCCGGCCGCCCGACGACCAGCCCGTGCCGGTCAACCGTCACGGTCGTGAAGGTGAAGTCGCGGAGAAGAGGCGTGGCCATCGTCGTCACTCCTCGTTCCTGGCCCCGCCCTCACGCCGCCGCCTGGCCCATGCGCTCGCGGATCAGCGCCACCAGCGGGTCGTCCGGGCCGTACACCGAGATCGCCACGTCGAGCGGCAGCTTGCCGTCGTGGCCGCGGGTGTCCAGACGGGCGCCGGCGAAGACCAGCATCTCGGCACACTCGGTGTAGCCGTGCCAGAGCGCGTCGTGGAGCGGGGAGTAGCCGTTGATCGGCCCCTGCACGTCGAGGTCGATATCGGGGTGCTCCATCAGCATCTTGAGGATGTCCGGGCGGCCGTTGTAGGTCGCCTTGTGGATCGGCGAGCCTTTGAAGACCCAGTCCACCACGCGGACCTTCGCGCCGTTCGCCAGCAGCTCCTTGACGATCTCGGCGTGGTTGTCGCGGGCGGCCACCAGCAGCGGCGTGTGCCCGTCCGAGAACGTGTTGACGTGCGGGTAGTTGGCGTTGACGTCGTGGCCGGCGGCGATGGCCTGCTTGACGCCGTCAAGGTCGCCTTTCTCGGTGGCCGCCATCACGCTCTGGCCGGCGATCTGGGCCTGCTTCAGGTCGCGGGCATCGGTGAGGGTGGTGGCGATGCCCTCCATGATGTCGCGGCCCTTGACGTTGACGTTCAGCTCGAAGTTGAGGTGGTCCCACATCGTGAAGCCGTAGTGGGTGCTCAGGTTCAGGTTCGCGCCGCGCTCCACCAGCAGGTCCACGATCTCGGGCGCCTTGTACCAGAGGGCGTCCATGATCGGGGTGTGGCCCATCGTCGGGGTGACCGCGTCGATGAAGGCGCCGGCGTCCAGCAGCAGCCGCGCGCACTCGACGTTGCCGCCCTGGCACGCCTTGTGGAGCGCCGTCGCGCCGGTGTTGCTGTCCACGGTCAGCGGATCCGCTCCCGCGTCCAGCAGCGCCTTGACGATCTCCGGCTGAGCGTGGCAGGCCGCCAGCATCAGGGCGGTGAGTCCGGTCTCTTCGTCGCGGACGTTCGCGCTGATCTTGTGGTCGAGCAGGTACTTCACGTCGTCGAGGTTGTTCGCCTTGACGGCCTGCAACAGCCGCGCGGAGGTGTCGCCCCGGAACGCCTCGATGATCGGGGAGGGGTCGCAGTACGACTTCCACCAGACGATCTTGCCGTTCTCGATCTTCATCCAGGACGCAAACTCGATGTCGAACGGGAGGCCGGTCGTCTTGATGATCGCGTGGTCGTGGACGGTGCCGACGGCCTGGTTGCCGTCCACCACCATGTTGAGCGGCTTGAACTCGATGACCTGGCAGACCTTGTCACGCGTGGCGAACGCCTGCCCGACCTCGGCGATGCCGTGGGCCGTCCCCGTCCAGGGCACGATGTCGCTGACGCCGGGCACCTGCGGGATGTTCTCCCAGTAAATGTCGTCCGCCAGCAGCGAGACCGCGGCGGGGATGTCGCCACGGTCGAGGGCGGCGAACCAGGCTTCGGCGACGGCGCGCGGGGACATCACGTCGACAACCACGGGAGCCTCCTTACTTCAAGTCTTCGGCGACGATTGTGTCGAGGCAGCGCTCGGCGATGGCCGCGATGGTCAGCACGGGGTTGACGCAGGTGCTCGAACCGGGGATCAGCGCGCCGTCCACCACGTACAGGCCGGGGTAGCGGTTGACCCGGCCATACTCGTCGCAGACCATCCCCATGCAGGCGCCGCCCAGCTGGTGGCCGGTGATGCCGGTGCTGGAGGAGAGCACCTGGCCGCCGTTCGCCTCGTTCAGGCGGTTCGCCAGGTGCAGCGCCGCGTCGTCGGACTCCGGCACGAAGTCCATCGAGATGGTGTCCGTCTGCACGTCGTACAGCAGCTTGCCGCGCTTGCTCGTGCTCGAGAACACGAACGTGCCGATGGCGTTCCCCTCGGGGAAGTCCTGCTTGAAACGCGGTAGTGGCGCCCGCATCATGCAGACCGGCCGGATCGGGTTCTCGAAGTTGAGGACCGCGACGCAGCCGGGGCCGCCCAGGTGCGGGTTGGTGTTCTCGTTCAAGTTGTGGCGGACGATGAAGACGTCGCCGTCGTTGCCGAAGCCCTTCCCCAGCCCGCCGTTCAGCTCCGGGAGGGTGCCCTTCGCCTGGGCGCGCATCAGCAGCTTCGTCGTGCCGAAGCAGCCGGCCCCCAGGAACAGGCGCTCGCAACTGAGCGTTTGCCGGTCCACCACCTTGCCGAACGGGCTGATGACGTCCACGCTGACGCGGTAGCAGCCATCGGCAGTCCTGGTGATGTCGGTGACCTGATGGAGCGTCCGCAGGGTCACCTTGCCGGTCTCCTCGGCGCGCTTCAGGTAGGTGTATTCGAGCGACGGCTTGGCGCCGGAGTTGTCGCCGTACCAGAACTCGGCGGCGATGAACGAGGGCACCTTCTTGCCGGCGATCTCGGCCCGCACGACGTCCCAGTCGATCGCCATGTTGAACTTCGCGTAGCCGTCGCGGAGCTCGGAGTGCTCGTTCTCCAGCTCCCCGAACCCGAGCTTCTTGACCTGTTCAACCAGCACCCGCGTGCCGAGGAAGTACTCCGTGTTCAGGATGTCGTCCGGTATCGGGGAGGCGCCGAGGACGTCGATGACGCGCGGGAAGTACTCGCGGTCCATCGTGTCGTAGTCGATGGACTCCGGGAAGGCGGTGTGCCAGAGCTTCGGGTGGGGCTGGATGGTGATGCCGCCGTACACCAGCGAGCCGCCGCCGACGCCCGCGCCGACCAGGAACGGCATCCCACTGACGGGCAGGATCTCCAGCGTGCCGACGTACTGCTCGATCGGGTTGCCTTCGTAGGCTGGCGTCTGGGACTTGCCGGTGCCGTTCAGCCATTCGGCGCGGCCGTCTGGCTGCTCGAAGGTGGCAAACGTCGCGTTGGAGGTCGGGTCTTCGATGGGCCAGCGGCGCCCGCGTTCCAGCACGAGCGTCTGAACGCCGGCCTCGCCGAGCCGAAGCGCGGCCACAGCGCCGCCGTACCCCGATCCAATCACGATTGCCTGAAAGTCCGCCATGAGAGAGCTCCTTGCGAAGAAGGCCCCACCCCCAGCCCCTCCCCACTGCGGTGGAGAGGGGAGACGGATGGCTACTCCCCCTCTCCATCGCAATGGGGAGGGGGCTGGGGGGTGGGGCTTTCCGGGCGTCGTCAGTCCGCGCCGATCGGTCCGGTGACCCAGTGCTCCTTCATCAGGAGGACGTGGGCGTACTTCATTTCCAGAAAGCTCGGCAGGTCAGCCGCGCTGGCTGCGTTCTCGGGCGTGGCGAGGGCCGCCTGGACCGCCTCCGGGCTGTCGAACCAGAGGCAGGAGACCGCGTCGAATGGGGTCTCGCCGATGCCGTAGAGGCCGTCGCGGGCGTGGCACTGGACGTAGCGGCGCAGGCCCGGCAGCTTCAGATCCAGCTCGGCGTGCTTCCCGAGGCTGTGCTTGCGGAACTTCTCCAGGGGCATGCCCCACTTCCGCTTGACCAGCGCGACCAGCTTGACGGCGTCCTTGACGCCGTCAAGGCCGCCGCCGTCCTTGAGGACGTGGGCCTCGGTGTCGAGCACGACGGTTCGCCAGTAGGCGGCCCAGGTCGGCTCGTCCAGGCGTGCCCCCTCCAGCAGCTCCTTGGAGTTGAGGGAGGCCAGCTGGGTCTCGTCGTTCTCCAGCCAGATGTCGGCCAGCCCGCTCCAGAGCGGCTCCTCCGTCTCGGGGCCGAAAGGCAGCCGCGTCGAGACGCTGTACTGCACGATCTGGGGGATCTTGCTGGCGTACTTCACGGCGTGGACGTTGACCCAGTAGTCCTGGAACTGCTGCTCGGTCATGCCGGGCTTCGGGGCGGCGAAGATGAACTGGTGGATCACGCGGCACCCCCCAGCGGAACGACCCAGGATTCCTCGGTCACGATCCAGCGGAAGTAGCGAGGGTCGGCGAACGCGGCGATGTCAGGTGCGACGGTCGTGCTGAAGACGTCGGACTGGAGCGCCTGCGCGATGGCGTCCGTGCTGTCGAACCAGAGCAGCCCGACGCTGTCCAGCAGGGACTCGCCAACGGCGTAGTGGCCATCGTTGACATAGCACTGGACGTAGCCGCGCAGACCGGGCAGATTCGCGACCTTCGGGGCGTGGACGTCGCGCCCGTAGGCGCGGAAGTCGTCCACCGACATGCCTGGCTTGCGCTTCGTGACAGCGACGATCTTGACGCCTGAGCGGGGCGGGGCCGGCGGTGCGATCACGACATGATCCGTGGTGTCCAGGGCGAACATTGCCCACCAGGCCAGGAAGTTCGGCTCGTCGATGCGAGAGCCCTGGAGGTACTCCTTCGACTGCGCGAATGCCAGCTCGTCCTCGGCGTTCTCGATCCAGACCTCGGCGACGCCCTGGAACGGGACGTCGGCCGGCTCGTCGCCGAACGGGACGTGGGTGTTGATCAGATAGCCACGAACCTGGGGGATCTGCCTGCCGTACTTGACCGCGTGGACGTCTTTCCAGTAGGTGAAGAACTCGTGCTCGGACATGCCGGGCTTCGCGTGCACGAAAATGTGCTTGTGGATCATGCCGCGCTTCCCTCCTCAAGACAGGCTTCGCCGCTCACGGCGCCCCCGGCAGTGGGGACGACGGTTGGCGTCTCAGGCGCACGCACGAACGATCCGTGTGGACGCCCCAGACCCCAGGGCATCCCGGCCGAACATGGGACACGCAGTTGCGAAAAACGCCTCTCCTGCGCTCCGCCATCACCGCGTACGAGGCTTCTAACGAGATCGTGCGGGCGTCCGGGACGGGGTTACCGACCGGTTTCCCCACGAGTTTCCAGACGGTTACCGGATGGTTTCCGCTGACGGGCGGCATGGCGATGCCTGGCGGTGCTCCGATCGTGCGGAGCCGCGACGTACCAGAGCAGAACGGTCGCCGAGCTGGCTGCCGACCTCCCTCTGATGTCGGCGAACGGACCTGTGACGACGGCCCAACCGGGCGAGCCGTGCGCCAGCTCATGAGCCGACGCCGAGGCCATATCGAGCGATTGGCGCGCCCGAGAACGGTGCGCCGGCCGGACGAATGCCTCATTTCATACGTGCCGCCGCGTGCCCGCGGGCGGGCGACTCACTGACGCCCGTTTGTACTACTTTCTGGCGGAATCATCCCCTATATGGGTGCAAAAGTGAATCGGTCGGTGCGTGACGACAGCGCCGGGCTGCATGGCAGCCGATATGGGGGTGCCGTCGCTGTTGAGCGTCGGTGTGGCAAGCTTCCGCCGCGAGCGTCAGGTGTGACACGATGCGAGCGCGGGCGGTGTGTAGCGGGGAGGCATGTGATGATCCGACTCGGGCTCCAGCTCCCGATCTTCTCCTACCCGGACCTCCCGGACGACCGCCTCTTCGACCGGATCGTGGAGGTGGCGCTGGCGGCCGAGGCGTCCGGCTTCGACACCCTGCTCCTGATGGACCACGTCCAGCAGATCGGTGGGGTCGGGCGGCCGGAAGACCCGATCCTGGAGCCGTACACGCTGCTCGGGGCGCTGGCGGCGCGCACCGCGAGAATCCAGTTGGGGACGCTGGTGACCGGGGTGGTCTACCGCAACCCGGCCCTCCTCGCGAAGATGGTGACCACGCTGGATGTGATCTCGCAGGGGCGGGCGATCCTGGGGCTTGGGGCGGCCTGGTACGAAGACGAGGCGACCCGTTATGGCTACACCTGGCCCGGCACCGGCGAGCGGATGGATCGGCTGGAAGACGCGCTGCGGATCTGCCGGGCGATGTTCACCCAGGAGCGGGCGACGGTGGAGGGGCGGTATCACCGAATCCGTGACGCGCTCAACTCCCCGCGCCCGGTCCAGCCGGGTGGCCCAAAGATCCTGGTCGGCGGCGGGGGTGAGCGACGCACTCTGCGGCTGGCGGCGCAATACGCCGACGCCTGCAACATCTTCGGCTCGCTCGACGACGTGCGCCAGAAGCTGGCGGTGCTGGAGCGCCACTGCCAGGAGCTGGGGCGTGACCCGTCCGAGATCGCCAAGACGCGCCTCGGCATGCTGCTGATCTCGCGGACCCAGGCCGAGGCCGAGCGCCGGCTGGAGGAGACGGTCGCCCGTCTCCCGAGCCCCCTGCCGAAGGACGTGCTGCGCCGTCTGATCCTGGCCGGCGACGCCGACACGGTCTGCGCCCAGGTGGACACGCTGTTCGCGACCGGGCTGGATGGGCTGATCTTCAGCTTCCCGCACGGCGTCTTGCCAGACGAGGTGGCGCTGGCCGGCGAGACGTTGCGTCGGCGGTTTGGCACGTCGCGGTAGCGATGCTCGTTGTGAGGTGTCAGAGGGCGGACGCCGGCTGCCATCCGGTCCGTCAGATGACCGACGGCGAAGCGGCCAGGTGACCAGGGAGGGTCGCCCACCTGACCGATGTCGGTCTTTGCATGAGTGCGATAGAATATTGGTAGACTTCGCACGGATCGGCTGTAGGGGAGGGGGAGCATGATCGGGTCGCGTGGGGAGTCAGTGCGGTTGGTGGCTCCAACTGTTGCGCGAGCGGAGGGAAGCCGCGTGAGCGAGAGAATGGGCCAGGCATCGGGGGCGACGTCGGCGGCGCGGGCCGGCTCGCATGGTCAGGCGCTGGTACTGGTGGCCGACGACGACCTCGTGTCGCGCTTGATCGTCCACCGCTCGTTGGGCCGACACGACGTGGAGTCCGTGGACGACGGCAGCGAGGCGCTGAACATGCTGCGCGCCAGCCGTCCGGACGTGGCCGTGCTCGACTGGATGATGCCCGGCCTGGACGGCATCGAGCTCTGCCGGGTGGTCCGCTCGGACCCGGAGCTGGCCGGAACGATCCTGGTGGTGATCACGGCCAGCGACGACGAAAGCACCGAGGAGCGGGCGCGGCTGGCCGGAGCGGACTACTTCCTGCGCAAGCCGGTGCTGCCAGGTCAGCTGGCCGAGCTGGTGAATCGGGCGCTCCTCGCGCGTGACGGGGAGACCCGCGCCGCCTGAGCCAGGGGTGTCACGGCTCGTCGGCCAGATCCGCATCGTCGGCCAGCTGGTCTGACCGGTACAGCCCTCGCTCCGTGGCCCAGACCGCGACCTGGGTCCGGTTCTTCAGCTCCAGCCGGCGCATGATCCGTTCGATGTGGTTGGCCACCGTGCCCGGCGTCAGCACCAGCATCTCGGCGATCTCCTCGTTGGTCGATCCCGATGCGATGGCCGCCGCGATCTCGCGCTGACGGGGCGTCAGGCGGGAGAGCTCGTCGGCTGCACGCCGGCTCCCCCGGCGTTCGGCTTCGACCGCCAGCTGCTCGACGAGCTCGGCACGGTGGGTGACCATCCCGATCCAGGTGGCCACGGCGGATAGGAACGCCAGATCGTCCTCCGAGAAGGCGTCGACGTTTGCTGAGGCGGCGTGGATGACGCCACGCCGCTCGCCCTGCACGTCGAGCGGCACGTCCAGCTCGCTCCGCACTCCGAGTGCGCCGACCAGTCCCTGGATCTGCTCTGGATCGAGATCGGCGCGGCCCGTCCGGTGGGCACGGTCCGGTCTGGAAGACCGTGGCCGCTGCCCCGCCGTTGACCAGCGGCTGACGATGAAGTCCGATCGCACGCTGCCGGATCCCCATGGGCGTCTCGCTGGTTCCGAACGCGACAAGTGTCTGGGTCGGCGCCTCGTAGAGGAAGATGTCCAGCTTGTCTGCGCCCAGGACGTCCGCGACCATCTTGCACGCTTCGGCGAGTGCAGGACGCAGTTGGGGCTCCTGGATCGCCAGCAAGCGTTCGAGCGTGTCCAGGAGCCGATCGCGGGGTGAAGGTGGCGTACCGTCGAGTGGAGACGTCATGGCGAGCACCGGTGCGCGCTGCGAGCGAGCCGGCACCCGCGCCGACAACCCGCCCGACCCGTTCCGAGCATGGCTCCAAAGGGTCGCCGGTCACTCGCGCGTCAACAGGATCGCTCTCGACCGATCGTCCTGGTGGGGACGGGCGTCCCGAGTTGCGCGGGTCACCCGTCACGCAGTGATGCTCCCATCCTACAACCACCGGTTTCGAGACGAGTCGCAAAAGTGGTGGAATTCCTCATCTTGACACTGCCTATCGCGCCGACTATGCTCGGATCGCCATGCCCAACGTTGTGCAGGCGGCTGTGACGACCCCCACTCCGACCAGGAGTGGGGGTCGTGTCCCGGATGAGGCGCCGCGGTCCGTGAGCGATGTGGGGCGCCTGAACAGTAGGGGTTGGATGGACGGCGCAGGGCGGTGCCGGTTTTGCCACGCCGAGCGACCGCAACGGGAGATCCCGGTCGGTGGCGCGGGGCAGCCAGTTGAGCTCGTGTACCTGTGTGAGCGCTGCTTCGCGCTCCTGGAGGCGGGATTCCAGGCTACTCATTCGATCGTGCCATTCGAGGCGTACGTGCGGGGCCACGCCGTACGGCTCACGGAGCCCCAGCTCGTCGAGCTGTTCTTCGCCGGCATGACCCTGGTGGAGCACCGGCACATCCAGCACTGGCTGGCGAGGCCGGACCAGCGGATCGAAGGCACCGCGCCCGAAACCCCTGCGCCGGCCGATCCGTCATCCGCACCTCAGTCTGGCGCTTCCGAGCCGCCCGCCGACGCCTGACGCCACCCCTGGAGCTGTCAGGATGCGAGCCCGGCGCTGGCTACGGCTGGTACCCGTGCCGGTCCAGCAGGCTCAGCACCCGTCGCGCCCATGCCAGTGCCAGCGTGAGGTCGCGGTCTGAGAAGCTGAGATCGTCCCGGTAGTCAGCGCGACGGCGCAGCGTGCGGAGTCGGTAGCCAATGCCGCCAACCTGGCGTGATGCGTGTGCGGCTGAGGATGCATACAGCGACCATGTGTGGTCGTGGATCTGGCCTGGACCGATCCGGGCCTGGTCGGCCGAAGGAAGCGCGCGATACGCCACCCCGAGGATGGCGTAGTACGCGCGACTGAGAGCAGTCCTCCGGGCAGCCTGATGCTCGCGCTGGCCGAGCTCCTCGGCGATGTCGAGGAAAGTGCGGCAGTCGAACGCGGTCACGCGAAGCGCGGCAGGAACACGATAGTGGCGTCTGCACGAGCAGCTCGCGACATCGCGTCGATCCACCAGTCCTCGTCGAAGCGATCCAGGCGCATCTCCGCATCGTTCGCGTCACGCTGCGTCACGAAGTCCACGGTGAGATACTCAGATGCTGGCTCGTCCTCACGATCGTATTCGAGCCGCAGGCGTAAGCTCAGCTTCTCGTCGAAAGCATCGAAGACCGCCTGTGGTCCCTCCGTCAGTATCGACACCACGACTGGATGCAGTGCCACGTACGCGTCCACGTCGGCCGGGTTCTCGATCTCATAGAGGGTGCGCCAGTCCGGCTCGGTGGCGGCGGTGCCGGACCGAGGGCGGTCATCGCGCTGATGTGTGCGTCGGTTCGGCAAGGCCATCATCGCCTCCGCGTTGCTGAAGCGCCTGTTTGATTGTACTGGCCGCTACGACGGTCGTTGCCCGGCTACGGCTGGTACCCGTGCTGGCGCAGGCGCTCGATCGTCTGCCGTGCCAGGGCCACGTCTCGGGCTGCCTGGAGTGAGGAGACGGCCGGGAGCTCGCGATAGTCGGCACTCACTCTGGCGCGCTGCAGGCGCAGCCCGGCGTGCCCAATCTGGCGGCAGGTCGAAGCGGAGGACGCCGTGTAGAGCTGCCACGTCACACCGTGTGTCGTGCGGTTCGAGATGGTTGCTCGTACCCGAGCGGGGAGTGCTCGATACGCGACGTGCAGGACCGCGTAGTACGCGCGGCTGACGGCGGCCCGCCACGCCACCTCATCGTTTCTGGCAGCAAGCTCGTCGGCAAGATCGAGAAACTCGGCGAAGTCGAATGCGGTCACGGAGTGGCGACGTCGAAGACGACGGTGGCGTCGGTGCTCCTCATGCGATCCAACCACCAGCGCTCTTCGAGAGCGTCGATCAGCGGCAGCACTGACGGGCCGAGATCTTCCGAGGGAATGCCCACGAAGAGCCAGCCATCGCCGTCCTCGGGGTCCCACTCCAACCGCAGCCTCGGCGGCGCCTCATTCCCGAACACGGCATGAATCTCGTTCGGCGCCTCCGTCAGAATCGCTGTCACTGAGGGATGATCGGCGACATACGCGTCCACGTCGGCCGGGTTCTCGATCTCATAGAGGGTGCGCCAGTCCGGCTCGGTGGCGGCGGTGCCGGACCGAGGGCGGTCATCGCGCTGATGTGTGCGTCGGTTCGGCAAGGCCACGATCGCCTCCGCGCCGCTGGAGTGCCTCTCGGATTGTACCGCCCATGGTCCTGACGACGGGCTCAGTTCGGTTCGCCGGCCCGGCGCCGGAACCGCTCCACCAGCTCGGCCAGTCCGGCGTGGAGCGGATTCTGCAGCAGCGGGTCCATCTCCAGTACCTTCTCGGCGGCTGCGCGCGCCCGCTCCACCAGGCTCACGTCGTCCAGCGTCGCCACCTGCAGGTCCGGGAAGCCGCTCTGGCGCACCCCGAAGTAGTCGCCAGGGCCGCGTATCTGGAGGTCGTGCTCGGCGAGGGCCAGGCCGCTGTCTGAGTCGGCCATGACTTGCAACCGGTTCAGGCTCGTCTCTGACGCTTCCTCGGTCAACAGCAGGCAGACCGACGGCCGGGCGCCCCGTCCGACTCTCCCCCGGAACTGGTGGAGCTGGGCCAGCCCGAACCGCTCGGCGCCCTCGATCAGCATCACGCTGGCGTTCGGGATGTCCACGCCAACTTCCACCACGGCGGTCGAGACCAGCACATCGTGCTCCCCGTCTCGGAACTCGCGCATCACGCGGTCCTTCTCGGCCGGGCGCATCCGTCCGTGGAGCAGCGCCAGCCGCAGGCCAGCCAGGTCGCCGGCCTGGAGCCGCTCGTACTCGGCGGTGGCGGCGCGCGCCTCCAGGTTCGGGGAGTCTTCCACCAGGGGACAAATCACGAACGCCTGCCCGCCCTTCGCGGCCTCGCGGCGGATCTTCTCGTACGCCAGGTCGCGGTCGTCAGGGTCGAGCAGGACGGTCTTGACCTTCTGGCGGCCCGGCGGCATCTCGTCGATCGTCGAGAGGTCGAGGTCGCCGTAGATGCTGAGCGCCAGCGTGCGCGGGATCGGGGTGGCGGTCATCACCAGCAGGTGGGGATGGCCCCCCTTCTCGCGAAGCGCCACGCGCTGCCGCACGCCGAAGCGGTGCTGCTCGTCCACCACCGCCAGCCCCAGGTTCTTGAGCTCCACGGTGTCCTGGATGACGGCCTGCGTGCCGACCAGCACGTCGATCTCGCCATCCGCGATGGCCTGGTAGACGCGTCGTCGCTCGGCGGCGCGGGTGCTGCCGGTCAGCAGCGCGATGCGCGGCACGGCTGCGCCGATGGCCCCGAGTGGCTCGGCGGCGCGCTCGTAGAACGCCGTCAGCGAGCGGTAGTGCTGCTCGGAGAGAATCTCGGTCGGGGCCATCAGGCTGCCCTGGGCGCCGTTCTGGACCGCTACGAACAGGGCAGCAGCCGCGACGGCCGTCTTGCCGGAGCCGACCTCCCCCTGGAGCAGGCGCGTCATCGGCTGGGGGCGGGCGGCGTCTCTGAGGATCTCGGACAGCACGCGCTGCTGGCCGCCGGTCAGGGTGAACGGCTGGGCCGCGAGCAGCGCCTCCAGAGCCGCCCGCGGGGTCGGCAGCGTCGGCGCCTCCACGCCCTGCCAGTCGAGCTTGCGCTGCACCACCACCAGCTGAATGGCAAACAATTCGTCGAACGCCAGACGGCGGCGGGCCAGCCTGAGCCGTTCCGTATCGTCTGGAAAGTGGACCTGGCGCAGCGCGGCCCCGAGCGGCCACAACCCGTACGAATCGCGCAGCCAGCCGGGCAGCGGATCCGGCTCGGCGTCGGCCAGGGCGTCCACGGCCCACTTGACGCGCTCGCGGACCGCGCGATCGTTCAGGCCGGAGGTCAGCGGGTAGATCGGGACCATGCGGCGGGTGTGGACCGCCTCGCCGCTTTCGGGGGCGGCACGCTCCCAGTCCGGGTTCTCGAAGTTGATGTTGCGCCCGTACTGCGCGAGCTTGCCGCTGACCGCGATCCGCTGCCCGATCTGGACTGGACTGAACCGTCCGTGCCGGAACCACGTGGCGCTGACGCGCCCGGTCTGGTCGGCCAGCGTCGCCACGATCTTGTGGAGGCCGCCGCGTGGGCTCGGCGAGATGTCCACCTGCTGGACGATCCCGACGAAGCTGGCGATCGGCTGCATCAGGAGATCGGCGGCAGCGGTCGGCGGCGGGTAGGTCTGGTAGCGGTTCGGGAGGTGGCGGAGCAGATCGCGAAATGTCTGGATGCCGAGGCGAGCCAGGAGCTGGGCTTCGCGCGCCTTGATCCCCTTCACCTTCTCGATGGGGGTGTCTGGCGCGGGTGCTGGACCGACCCTCACCCCCCTGCCCCCCTCTCCCGCAAGCGGAAGAGGGGGAGAGGGAAGGGCGGCGGCTTCTGGAAGGGCGGCGGTGATCCCGAGATCTGGGGAGGTTTCCGCCAGAAATCCCTCATCCGTGCGCCGGGAACCCCTCACCCCCGCCCCCTCGCCCGCGCACGGGCGAGGGGGAGCCCAGATGTGACAGAGTCGGATTCTTGATGCTGAGGAAGCAGATGCCCGTCGGCTTCTTGATGCTGAGGAAGCAGATGCCCGTCGGCTCCCCCTCGCCCGCGCACGGGCGAGGGGGGCGGGGGGTGAGGGGTTTCCTGGGGCCAGGCGGTGAGGCTCTCTCCCGCCAGCGCCGCCAGCGCCGCCTCAACCCGCGTCTCCCGGGTGTCAGTTGGCAGCTCGGCGTATCCCTGGAGGGCCGCTACCACCTGGCCTGCGACGGCCACGAGGTCAGATCGGCCCAGCTGCTCGACCCGCTGCTGCCAGCCGCTCAGGAACGCGGCAAGTCCACGGGTGACCGCCCGGTCCTGGAAGCCCTGCTTGCGCTCCAGCTCCAGGATCTTCCGGGCCGTCTCCAGCTCGGCGGGCGGGCGGGGAGCGCCGGGCACGGTCATGCCAGCCGGCTCACTCCGCCAGCAGCGCGAACACGCCGAAGACGCCCGGCCCGGCGTGCGTGCCCAGCACGATCCCGATGTCCCCACGGTCCACGGGCAGGCCCGGCAGGCGCTCGCTCACCATCCGTTCTAACTGGTCGATCACGTCTGGGGCATCGCCCTGAGCGACGCCCACTTTCGCGACCTTGCCCTGGCTGGCGACGACGTCCACGATCCGTCGCATCGCCGTCGCGCGGCTGCGAGGCCGCTCGATGGGCAGCACCTCGCCCTCTTTGACCAGCAGCAGCGGCTTGAAGTTGAGCAGCGAGCCGACGAACGCCGAGGCCCGCCCGATCCGCCCCCCGCGCTGGACGTAGGTGAGGGTGTCCAGGACCGCGTACAAGCGCAGGCGCGGAAGCCAGCGCCGCAGCTCCGCGACGATGGCCGCTGGCTCGGCGTCCTCCTGGGCCATCTCGGCGGCGCGCATCGCCAGCCAGCCCAGACACATCGTGGTCTGGCCGCTGTCGATGACGCTGATCCGCCCGTTGCCCACGCGCTCGGCGGCGCCGCGTGCCACGTCGTAGGTGGCGCTCAGCTTGCCGGCCAGGTGAACCGAGATGACGTGATCGTGGTCCGCGAGGAGACGCTCGTACGTCTCCTCGAAGAGGCCGGCCGCCGGCGCCGAGGTCGTCGGCACCGTCGTGCGCTGGCGCATCAGCGCGTAGAAGTCGGCGATGCTCAGGTCGATCTTGTCGCGGAACGAGTCCCGATCCCAGATGACCGAGAGCGGGACCATCTCGATGCCGAGGCGCTGCTGGGCATCTCCGGGAAAGTCGGCGGTACTGTCGGTCACGACTGCAATGCGTGGCACGGTGCGCGCTACTCCACGGAGATGATGTATGGGTAGTGGGGCTGTCCCCCCTCGACCAGCTCGGTTTCGAGGTCAGGGTAGGCGGCGAGGATCGCGTCACGAAGCTGGCCGGCCTGCTGCCGGGTGGCGCCATCGCCCCAGTAGACGGTGACGATCTCGCGCTGGGCCGGATCGGTCTTCGCCAGGGCCGCCAGCGCCGCGTCCTGCACGCCGTCCGCGACGGCCACGATCTCGTCGTCCAGCAGCCCGATCGCCTGACCCTGCTCGATGTGCTGCCCGTTGACGTTCGTGGTGCGCTCGGCGACGGTCACCTCGATGGAGGCGACGCGGCTGGCCGCCTCTTCCATCAGCTGGACGTTGGTGACGAGGTCTTCGCCATAGTTGAATGCCAGCAGGGCGGCGATCCCGTCTGGCACCGTGCGAGTCGGGACGATCTTGACCGTCCTGGGCGTCTGCTCGGCGGCATGTTGTGCGGCGAGCAGGATGTTGCCGTTGTTCGGCAGCACGATCAGCTCCTGGTAGCCGACCGAGCTGACAGCGGTCAGAATGTCCTGGACGGACGGGTTCATCGTCTGGCCGCCCTCGACGATGGCGGCAGCTCCCATGCTGGTGAACAGCGCACGGAAGCCGGCCCCCGGGCTGACCGCCACCACGCCGATCTTGCTCAGGCCGCGCCCGGCCCCGGCCTGGGCGCCGGCGTCGTGCTGGAGCTGCATGTTCTCGACCTTGACGCGGGAGACGGTGCCGCGCCGGATCGCCCAGTCGAGCGCCTGGCCTGGCGTGAGGGTGTGGACGTGGACCCGCCAGATGTCGCCGTCCCCGACGACGATCACCGAGTCGCCGAGCGACTCCATGAACGCGCGGGTAGTCGGCTCGTCCTCGGAAAGCTGCTGGACCAGAAACTCGGTGCAGAAGCCGAGGCCGCCCTCGTCCACGTGCTGGGCCGCGACGAGCGCCTGGCTGGCGACCGGCGCGAGCGAGGCCATCTCGGTGCCTTCGATGGACTCGCCTCTAGAGGTCTTGGAGAACGCCTCGATGATGAGGCGGTAGCCAAGCGCCCCGGCATCGACCACGCCCGCGCTCTGAAGCACCGGCAGCTGGCTGGTGGTCTCCACCACGGCACGGTCGGTCACGTGGAGGACCCGATCCCAGAACTGGAGCACGTCGATGCCCTCGTCGGCGGCGCGGCGTGCCTCCTCGCCGGCCCGACGGGCCACGGTCAGGATGGTGCCCTCGACCGGGTGGCCGACGGCGCGGTAGCCGGCCCGGGCCGCCCCTTCGAGGCCGTCCGCGAGGTGGCGGACGTCCAGGGACGCCTGTCCAGCCACGGCGTCCGCGAAGCCCCGGATCAGCTGCGAGAGGATGACGCCCGAGTTGCCGCGAGCGCCCATCAGCGCGCCGCGAGCAGCGGACCGGGCGACGGCGTCGGCCTGGGGGACCGGCTCGACGGCGGACGCTTCGGCAGCCGCCCGCATCGTCATCGACATGTTGGTGCCGGTGTCGCCGTCCGGCACCGGAAAGACGTTCAACGCGTTGACGCTGGCGGCCTGGAGCTCGAGCCAGGTCGCGGCGGCTTCGAGGGCCGCGCGGAGGCTGTCGCCGGTGATCTCGGCGACGGTGAACGGTCCGGTCGGCTCGGCAAACGGCAGCATGGCGGATTCAGACGACGACGTCGTGGGGCGATGGGCGCCCGGCTCGAATGGCGGAGAATCGGATGCCACGGTCCCTCTCTCGGGGAAGAGGGGAGCGCGAAGCAGCGCCCGCTTCCCGTCTCCAGCGTGGTGGCGACGCCCGACGGCGCCATGTTACACTTCGCGCTACAGTATATCGCCTCAGGTCGGCGTGCCGTCTACGGGCGGCGCCCAGTGCATCGGCAACGATCACGGTTCGAGACCGAGGTGCCGCGGCCACGCCGCCTGGGCGCCAGACTCGGGAGTCCAGCCGTTCACGCCGAGCCTCGGGCTGCTCCACCAGGGCACTGTACCAGAATATCCAGGGGGCGAGACCGTGAAGGGTCGCTGCGACGTTTGTGACAAGACCGTGGCGTTCGGCCATAACGTCAGTCACTCCAACCGGAAGACGAATCGGATGTGGCGGCCGAACGTCCAGAAGGCCGTGCTGCTGATCAAGGGTGTGCCGACGCGGGTGTCGGCCTGCACGCGCTGTATCCGCACGAATCGGAAGCACGCCGCCGCCGTCTAGCCACCCCCTCCGCGCGGTGACACTGCATCCGTTGTTGGACCGCGACGCCGTCGATCTGCCCGCCGAGCACTTCCTGCACTCGGTGGGCACGGTCTTCGCCGAGTTTGGTGCGCTGACCCAGGATTCCGGCAACGTGTCCTACGGCGTCCAGATTGGCGCGAGACGCTACTTCGTCAAGACGGCCGGACGTCCGGATGATCCGCATCCCGTCCTCGACCATGCGGCTCGCGTCGCGCTGCTCCGCAACGCGGTTCGCCTGCGCCAGAGCTGCGAGCACGCCGCGTTGCCCGATCTCTATCGTGTCGTCGAGTCCCCGACCGGTCCCATGCTGATCTACGAGTGGCTCGATGGCGAGCTGCTCAGGTCGCCCCGCGCCGAACGAGACGATCCCGCGAGCGCGTTTCAGCGGTTTCGAAGCCTGCCTGCGCACACGATCCTGAGCTGCCTCGACATCGTCTACGACCTGCACGATCGGCTCGCGCGGGCCGGATGGATTGCCGTCGACTTCTACGACGGGTGCTTGATCTACGACTTCGCGACCGGGCGGCTCGGGGTTGTCGATCTCGACACCTACGCGCCAGGTCCGTTCCGCAACTCGATGGGGCGCATGTTCGGCTCCACGCGCTTCATGGCGCCTGAAGAGCACGAGTTGGGCGCGCCGATCGACGAGCGGACCAACGTTTTCGTGATGGGCCGAACGGCGCTGGTGTTGCTGTCCGACGGCACCCTCGACGCTGATGCCTTTCGCGGCTCGCTCGCCGCCTTCCAGGTCGTCGCCCAGGCGTGCGACCCACGGCGCTCACACCGGTTCGACTCGATGGCCGCCTTCTGCCAGGCCTGGCGGACCGCGAGGACACGGTCAGACGGCCTCCTCGCTACTCCCGAGCACGCCTCCTGATCCTGCACGAAGTACGTTCACACGCCGTCTGTTCGTAGGCCGTACATGCCCAGATCGCAACGCGAGGAATGGCCGCGCTCCACGACGGGCGGCGGGCTTCTCCGACGAAGTGTCTCCCTCGTCAGATTGCAGTGATCCGACCTCGATCCGCCGGCGAATCCCTTTGTGAGAGCCGCGCAGCCCCAGCCGACCCCCGCCGGCACCGGCACCTTCGACGGGTCACGAGCTGGCCGGCACATGAGCGCGGCATCCACAGGGGGTACTGACATGGCGGCGACGACCACCGATCTGCAGAGCGCGGTCCGAGCGCTGGACGCGGCGTTCATCCGACACGGCAACGCGCAGGACGCGGCGGCCCTGACCCGGGCGTTCTACGCGGAGGACGCGGTCCTGCTGCCACCCGGCGCGGCCCGCGTTTCTGGCGCGGATGCCATCCAGGCGTTCTGGGCGGCGTTCATCGCGGCTGGCGCGGCGGACATCTCCATCGAGACGACCAACATCTGGGAGGCTGGCGACCTGGGCTACGGCATCGGGACGTACGCCTGCACCCAGCCGGCGCCGGACGGCGGGCGTGTCCACGACACCGGCAAGTATCTCGTGGTGTATCGGCGGCAGGCTGACGGCAGCTGGAAGGCGGTCGCGGACCAGTTCAACTCGGATCTGCCCTCGGCCTGACCCGACCCGACATCCCCCCGTTCGACCTGACCACCCTCCTCTCCACCCACGGCCCGCTCGGACTCCCTCCCGGGCGGGCCGTGGCGTGTTGTCAGGCGCGGGAGCGGACGTGCGTCTCCGGGTGGGACGGGCTGGCCGTCGGGGCCGGCTCGGGTGCCAGGTCGTCCGCCGTCTGGCCGCTGCCGAGGGCGAGCTTCGTCTCGGCCGGCAGGCCCAGCATCGCGGTCCGGCGGGTGCCGTCGAACAGCAGCAGGCCGATCGCCGCCACGATGTACGCCACGGCGAACCACAGGTGAGCACCCTCCCACGGGATCAGCAGCTGCCCCAGGAAGAGGACGAACAGCGCGATCGCGCTGCGCCAGCTCAGCGCCAGCGCCACGATCAACACGACCGCGAACAGCGACTGCGCCGAGGTCAGGAACAGCTCCATCGCCTGGCGCGGATCGAGCGGGAGCGTGGTCGGCCGGCCGGCCGCGATGCTGTACACCAGCGCCAGCGTGCCCACCAGCAGCGTCCACTGGTTCACCTTCGAGGAGACTAGCGCCCGCATGCCGGCAGCGGCGTTCCCACGCCACGCGAACAGGATCGCCACCAGGAACTCCGGCGACTCCGACGCCAGCGGGGCGAGCCACTGCACCAGCAAGAACTCGTCGATGCCCAGGTGGACGCCGGTCTCGACCAGCCCTTCGGCGAACGGCTCCGCCGAGACGAAGATCACGGCGGCCGAGAACAGGAACAGCGCCATCGTCCAGAGCCGACGCGGCGCGTCCGACAGGTTGCCGACCAGCCGGGCCGGGCCGACCAGCTCCGGCTCGTGGGACGGTGCGCGGGCGGCGGCCCAGGTGTACGCCCCGAACATCGCGATGAACACCACCATGTCCACCAGCGAGATGCCGCCTCTCGGTGGGATCGTGAAGGCGTACAGTGTCGCCAGGAGCAGGATCGCGATTTCGATGGCCTGCCCGCGCTCCAGGGTGACCCGGGTTGCCCGGAAGCGGAGCCACGCCACCAGCACGATCACGCTCCAGCCCGCCCCGATAAGGAGTCGGTTCGCGCCGGTCATGTTGGCGACGACGTAGCTGGCCTGACTCGGGTCTGACGCGGCGTTCCAGGCGAACACCATGCCCACGGCGTACTCGGGCAGGACCGCGATCAGGGCCAGGAGCGCCAGTGCCAGCGCCTGCGAGACGTCCTTCTCGAACGCCTCGGCGGCCCAGGAGAGCAGGAACGCCGCGCCGACAATGGCAAGGCCGGAAAGGGCGGCGATCAGGGTGGGATCGCCGTGGTAGCCCTGGAAGCGGAGCACCAGCCACGGAACAGCGACGGCGGCGGCCAGCAGCATGAGCGTGAGGTGACGGCCGCTGCCGCCCTGCGAGCCAGCCGGCTCGGCGGAGTGTGACATCGAGCACCTGCCTTGTCAGACCGTGTCTGCGGGACGAGACACGAGAAAAGATCCCGCGGCAAGAAAGCCGCGGAAAGTCTCGCGAACGGCCCTGACAGGCACCGGCCACGGACCGGGGTCGCGCACGCCGTGACGGCGTGCGCTCTCCGTGTTGACGATCCGTGACACCTCAACGCTGAGGCGCTACTCCCTTTCCAGGTCTCAGGTTAGCAAGTGGCGCGACGTGCGGCCACGGATTTCATGAATTCCTCACGTGAGGCAGGCCCCACCCCCCAGCCCCCTCCCCACTGCGGTGGAGAGGGGGAGACGTTGAGATTTGCTCCCCCTCTCCATCGCAATGGGGAGGGGGCTGGGGGGTGGGGCTTCCCTCGTCACTCCGGCAGCAGCACCAGCTTGCCGGTCGTCTTCCGGCCGTTCAGGTCGGTGTGGGCCTGGGCGGCGTTCGCGAGCGGGTAGGTGTGCTCCACGCGCAGCTTCAGCTTGCCGCTCGCGATCCAGCCCAGGACGTCGCTCGCCCGGTCCACCAGCTCCTGGCGGCTCTCGATGTAGACGTCCAGGCGCGGGCGGGTCAGATAGAGGCAGCCCTTCGCGTTCAGGATCTGCGGGTCGAACGGCGGAACCGCGCCGCTGGCCTGCCCGAACAGGACCAGCATCCCGCGCGGGCGCAGGCAGTTCAGGCTCTTGTCGAACGTGTCCTTGCCCACCGAGTCGTAGACCACGTCCACGCCCTTGCCGTCGGTCAGCTTCTTGACCTCGGCCTCGAAATCCTGCTCGGTGTAGACGATCACCTCGTCGGCGCCGGCGGCCTTCGCCAGGGCAGCCTTCTCCTTGGTGCCGGCCGTGCCGATGACCCGCGCGCCGACCATCTTCGCCATCTGGCAGAACAGCAGCCCGACGCCGCCAGCCGCCGCGCTGATGAGGCAGGTCTCGCCGGCCTTGAGCGGGTAGGTGGAGTGGACGAGGTAATGGGCGGTCATGCCCTGGAGCATCGCCGCCGCGCCCTCTTTGAAGCCGAGGTTGTCCGGCAGCTTCACCAGCCGATCCGCCGCCACGACGTTGTGCGTCGCGTACGAGCCGGCGATCTGGGTCCAGGCGACCCGGTCCCCGACCTTCACGTCTGAGACGCCGTCGGCCACGGCCTCGACGGTGCCGGCCCCTTCCAGTCCCAGCCCGAGCGGCAGCGGCAGCTTGTAGGCGCCGCTCCGCTGGTAGATGTCGATGAAGTTGACGCCGGCTGCGCCAATCTTGACGAGTGCCTGACCCGGTCCCGGGGTGGGAAGCGGGAGCGACTCCAACTCCATCGCCTCGGGGCCGCCGTACTGGTGGACGCGGATCGCCTGCATGGTCGCCACGGTTCGGTCTCCTCTGTGCGTGTCGGTGTATTCAGGTGCAGAGGAAGTGAACCATGCGCCGTGGGCCTCCGTCCACGGACCGCCGATATTTCAGGGTTTCCCACGATGCGGCACCCGCGTCCGGGGCGGCACGATCCAGAGTGGACGAGTCGGAACGGCTCGTTACGTGAGGAAATGGTGGAGAAGACCGTGCGTGACGACGAACGAAGCATCAGCATCCTGGCGCGCGACCTCGACGTGGCGAGCTGGCCGCGCCTGGAATGGCTGGACGACGATGTGCGGATCGAGGAAGAACGGCCGGCTGGCCGGCTCGATCTCTGGGAGGACTGGGCGCTGCTCGAGCGGCTCAGCCAACCGTTGCGGCTGCTGTTCGGGCCGTAAGCGAGCAGACGAGGTACGAGCAGACGAGGTACGAGCAGGTGGAGGGGGAGAAGAGTCCGCACTCACTCTCACGCTCGTTTCTCGTCTGCTCCGCTCTCGTCTGCTCGGCCCAGCACTAGCCCCAGCGTGGGTGCTCGCCGAGGTCCACGCCGAGCGTCGTCTTGCCGACGATCTCGTGGACCAGCGCCGAGTTGGCCGGGTGGAAGCCGCCGGCCCGGACGTCGCGGTAGAGGCGCTCCAGCTCGTTCTGCTTGTACAGGCCGGCCCCGCCGGACATGTCCATCGCCAGGTCCACCACCTTCTTGGCGGACTCGACGGCGTGGTACTTCGCGCCGACGATCTTGGAGCCCCAGGCATGCCCGTGATCGACGCCCTCCGTCCAGTCGCGGGCGATCTGATCCAGGTGCGGCCCCACGGCGTCGATCTCCAGCGTCATCTGGGCGGCCATGTGCTGGATCTCGGGGTGGTACGCCATCGAGCGGGTGACGGCCAGCGAGGTCTTCTTGCGGGCGGACGCCACCGCCAGGTCGCGAGCGCGCAGCGAGAGGCCGTAGTAGACGTTGGCAATGGTCATGTCGGCCCAGGCGAACAGCGAGCCGATGAACGCGTCCATCTGGCCGGCGGGGAGCTTGCGCCCAATGTACCTGTCCGGCACGAACGCGCCGTTCAGGATGGTGTCTTCGCTGCTGGTGGCCCGCATCCCGAGGGTGTCCCAGGTCTTCTTGATCTCGTAGCCGGGCGTGTCGCGGGGCATGAACGCGTGGACGATCATCGGGTTCTGGGGATCTGACGTGTCCATCGCGTGGAGCCCGAAGCGGGTCCAGACCGGCGAGAGGCTGCCGAACATCTTGTGGCCGGTGAACTTGTAGCCGCCGTCCACGGGTTCGGCTTTGGCGGTGGAGAGCAGGCCGGGCAGGTCGTTGCCGACTTCGCCGTGGCCGGCCGCGAACACTTCGCCGGCGGCGGCCTCCTCCAGCATCCAGGCCAGCGACGTGTCACCCCAGGCGTACAGGTCGCGGGCGATGCCGACCCAGTACAGGTGCATGTTGACGGCGAGGGCGGTGGCCGGCGCCCGGTAGGCGAGGCGGCGCTGCTCGCGACAGGTCTCGAAGAGGGAGAGGCCGTGGCCGCCGAACTCCTTCGGCGTGTTGATCAGCAGGTAGCCGGCCTGCTTCAGTTCGTCAAAATCTTCCTGGAAGAAGCGGTTCTCGCGGTCGTAGCCGGCGGCGCGCTGGCCGCAGCGGTCGATCAGGCTGTCAGACAGGGAGAAAGTGGGCGGCTCGGCGACGGTCATCGTGTCCCTCCGGTCTCAGCCAGTCTGCTGGCTGGATCTGCGAGGCCCGGCGGTATGCTCCCTCAGCCGCGCCTCGCTCCCCTGTAGCGTGACGGATCGCGAGTGATCCGCCATCGCGGGAACCCCTGATCCCACCCACTATCTTTCATTTTGAGACGTTACGAGGCCCTTACGATCGAGTCTGCGCCATTGGGTAGGGGGCTCAGCACGCGTTGACCTCCCGACGCCGCCATGTCATCCCGACACTCCCCTGTCATCCCGACACTCCCCTGTCATCCCGACGAAGGAGGGATCTCACGCTGACGCACCCGGATCACCGGGGAGCCCCTCACCCCCCAACCCCCTCTCCCGCGCACAGGGAGAGGGGGAGCCGCTCCTGCCGTCCGCAGCCCTGCTCCACAGCGCGATCCCTCGCGGCGAGCGCCGAGGTCAGGCGAGGCCGTGGCGGTGGGCGTAGGCGGCGGCATCGGCCCGGCCGCGCCCGCCGATCTTCTGGTAGACGTGGGTGATGTGGCTCTCGACGGTGTGAACGCTGATAACCAGCTGCGCGGCGATCTCCTTGCTGGTGGCGCCGGCGGCCATCAGCTTCAGCACCTCGACCTCACGAGCCGAGAGCCCGTCCGGATTCTCCGAGATAGCCGTGAGACGGACCGGCCGGGTGGCTGATTCTGATGGGGGCACCGTCGTCCTGATCCGCATCGCTTCATCCATCGCCTCGTCCAGTGACATCCGCCTGCCGATCAGTTGCTCGGCGGTGAATCGGTCCTCGCCGATCATCTGACGCGCCTGTTCCAGGGCTGGCCCCAGAATCTCCTGGGCGAGAGGATCGCTGCTGCGCCAACGGCCTCGCTCAGCGTCAGGATCGCACCGGAAAGACGAGCGGCGCGCAGGGCTCACCTATGGCCACCGCCACCGTCGCGCAGGCCGAAAACGCCGTGCATAACCCCCAGTTCCAACGGATTGCGCGCATGCTCCGCGACAGATTCACGGAACCGAGTGCAGCGGATGCGTAGTCGCCCAGGCGATAGTCGATGTTTCCGGATGGAGCATCGTGCTGGTGCCATCAGGGAAACCGATCTGGCGGCGAATGACCAGGCTCTCCTCGTAGTAGCGGCGGGCGTCATCAAACTGTGTGCGACGTGAGCGGCCAGACCGAGGAGGTGCAGCGCCCATCCCTCCACCAGGCCGTCGTCCCGAAGCGCACGCGCGATGGTGAGGCTCTCTCGTGACCGTAGCGTGCGGCCGTCTCGGCATCGCCTCCCGAAGTAGGCGACGCGGCCGATCAGATGGAGCACTCCACGCGGTCCACCAGGACTCGCCGAGCCCCTGAGCAAGATCGAGGCTTTCATGCAGGAACCGAAGCGCAGCAGCCGAGTCCTGTTGAACGTGGCCATACGCCCCGCGCCCGTCAACGCCTTGACGCGAGCGAGCGTGCGACCGGAGTGGCGATTCAGCGTCAGTGCCAGCCACTGGCGAGCCTCCCTGGTGTTCGCTCGGTAGTACCAGAAATCCGCCAGAGCGCCGCTCAACCGAAGTCCAAGCTCCGGATCACCATCTGAACCGAGGCTCCAGTCCAGTGCGGCGCGCAGGTTGTCGAAGTCGGCTGGCAGCCGTTCGAGCCACCGAGCCTGCTCGGAGCCGCGCAGCAGCGGCTCGGCGGTCTCGGCGAGTGCGAGGAAGTGCTCGGCGTGCCAGCGCTGGAGGGCGGCAAGCTCGCCGTGCAGCGCCAAACTCTCCAGCCCAAACTCGCGGATCGTCTCCAGCATGGTGATGCGCGGCTCACCGTCCGGGCCGTCCACCCGCCGCAGCAGGCTCTTCGCCAGCAGCGAGTCGACCACGTCGAGTGGCGAATTGGTGGAAGTGGCGGGCGCGATGACCTGGGGCGCAATGAATTGCGTCCCTACCGGGTCGTTGGCTGTAGGGGCGCGATTCATCGCGCCCGCCCCGTCACTCGCAACTCGCAACTCGCAACTCGCAACTGCCTCGACGGCCTCCAGGGAGCAGCTGCCGACGAAAATGGCGAGGCGGCGAAACAGGATCTGCTCCTCGGGTTCCAGGAGGTCGTAGCTCCAGGCGATCGTGTTGCGGAGGGTCTGCTGGCGGGTGGGGAGGTCTTGCGCCGCCGGGTCAACAGCCGCAATGAGCCAGGGCTCGTCGGGCCGCCGAGGCGCGCAAGGATCGCGGACGGCGGCAGCAGACGAACGCGGGCGGCGGCCAACTCGATGGCGAGCGGGAGGCCGTCGAGGCGTCGGCAGAGCTCGGCCACGTCGGCGGCGTTGGCGGCGGTGAGGGCGAAGTCGGAGCGGACGGCGCGGGCACGCTCTACGAACAGGCGGACGGCCTCGAACTGGCCGAGGGCGGACGCAGCATCGGTGCCGTCGGGGAGACTGGAGCGGTCTGGGAGGTCGAGCGGGGGCACGTCGTAGGCGTGCTCCTCGGAGAGGCGGAGCGCGACCCGACTGGTGACGAGGAGCTTCACGCGCGGGGCCGCGCCGAGCAACCGGGCAAGGTCCGTTGCAGCGTCCACCACCTGCTCCAGGTTGTCCAGCACCAGCAGCATCTCGCGGTCTCGCAGGTGGTCGCCGAGGACGGCGAGCGGCGGGCGGGCGCCATCCAGCGGGATGCCCAGAGTCTGGCCGATGGTGGTCACCACCAGACTCGGGTCGCGGATCGGGGCCAGCATGACGAAGAAGACGCCGTCTGCGAACTGGTCCAGCAGCTCGGCGGCGACCTGGGCCGCGAGGCGAGTCTTGCCGGTGCCGCCAGGGCCGATCGACGTCACGAGGCCGACGTCCGGCCTCAGCAGCAGCGCGCGGATCTCCGCGATTTCGCGCTCGCGGCCGATCAGGGTGCTCCGGTGGATCGGCAGGTTGTGGGGGCGGGCGTCCAGCGAGGCGAGCGGCGAGAACTCAGACGGCAGATCGGATACCGAGAGCTGAAAGACGTGCTCCGGCTGAGTCAGGTCTTTGAGGCGATGGACGCCGAGGTCATGAATCTGGGCCTCGGGGAGTGGAAGGTCGCGTGCCAGGCGGGCGGTCGTTTCAGAGACGAGGATCTGCCCGCCATGCCCGATGGTCAGCAGGCGCGCGATCCGGCCTCATAGCGGTGCCGTAATAGTCGCCGTCGCGCAGCTCGGCGGCGCCGGTGGAGCGCCATCCTGACACCGAGTCCGCCAACCTCGTCCCACGACGCGGCCTGGAGGCGTCGCTGCCCATCCAACGCCGCCGCGAGCGCATCCGTAACCTCGCGGAACACTGCGTGGAAAGCGTCACCCATCGTTTTGACCACGTGGCCGCCGTGCGCCTCGATGGCAGCTCGGAGCAGGGCATCATGGCGAGTGAGCGCGGCGGCCATCGCATCGGGCTGGCGCTCCCAGCGGGTGGTGCTTCCCTCGATGTCGGTGAGGAGGAACGTAACGGTCCCGGTCGGCAGGGTGGGCTGTCCGGCTGGCATCGCGATGCCTCAGACCAGGCCGTGGCGGTGTGCGTAAGCGGCAGCATCGGCCCGGCCGCGCCCGCCGATCTTCTGGTAGACGTGGGTGATGTGACTCTCGACAGTGTGAACGCTGATGACCAGCTGCGCGGCGATCTCCTTGCTGGTGGCGCCGGCAGCCATGAGCTTGAGCACCTCGACCTCACGAGCTGACAGAACACCCGGCAACGCCGCCGAGACCCTGGCGGATGGCTGTGCTGCAAGCGCCGGCACATCCGTCGCGAACGACGGCGCAGAGACGTCGATCGCCCGAGTCTCCGCGATGATGTCGTCGAGGGACATCTGCTGTCCGATCCGCTGCTCGGAGGTGAACGCCGCGTCGCCAAGCACCCCACGCGCGTGGTCGAGTGCAGGGACGTAGATCGCCTCGACGATCGGGATCGGGCGCATCCGGAGCGTATGGCTCAGCGCATGCATCGCACCTGAGAGACGGGCGCCGCGCTCCGGCTGCCCGAGCCTGACGGCCAGCGCCGCGACGTTCGCGATGTAGCTGACGGTCATGATCATGGCGTTGAGCTCACGCTGCGTTTCGAGGGCCTCGACGAAGTGCGCTTTTGCCGCGGCGTAGGCGCCCTCACGATAGTCGATGAGGCCCAGAAGAGACTCTGTCAGGCTGATGCCCTCGTGAAACTCGAGGCGGCGGCGTATTGTCAGGCATTCGTCGTAGAAGCGCCGGGCGGCCTCGAAGTCATCCGCGATGTATGCGGCTAATCCGAGCAGGTGCAATGCCCAGGCGGCCAACCACTCATCGCCGATCTCCCGTGCACTGGCGAGGCTCTGTTGCCCGAACGACGTGGCGGTCGCGGCATCGTTGTCGAAGTAGGCGACTCGACCAAGCAGATGGAGCACCCAGGAGGCCCACCAGGTGTCATCGATCTGACGGGCGAGCGCCAGGCTCTCCTCCAGCAGGGGCCGAGCCGTCGCCGAATCCTGCTGGATGTGAGCCAGCCGACCGACACCAGCCAGCGCCTTGACGCGGCCGAGAGACACGCCTGTTCCACGGGTGAGCGCCTGTGCCAACCAGCGACGCGCCTCACCCAGGTGGGTGCGATGGTACCAGACCCAGGCCAGCGCGCCGCTCAGTCGGAGCCCGAGCTCGGGGTCGCCGGCCGGAGTCTGACACCACTCCAGTATTGCTCGCAGATTGTCTCGCTCGGTCTCGATACGTGTGAGCCAGAGTGCCTGCTCTGGACCGCGTATCAGCGGCTCGGCGGTCTCGGCGAGCGCCAGGAAGTATCCGGCGTGCCAGCGTTGGAGTGCGGCAAGCTCCCCGGTGAGGGCCAGACTCTCCAGCCCGAACTCGCGGATCGTCTCCAGCATCGTGAAACGCGGCTCGCCGTCCGGGCCGTCCACGCGCCGCAGCAGGCTCTTCGCCAGCAGCGAGTCGACCACGTCGAGTGGTGAACTGGTGGAAGTGGCGGGCGCGATGACCTGGGGCGCGATGAAGTGCGCCCCTACCGGGTCGTTGGCTGTAGGGGCGCGATTCATCGCGCCCATCCCGCCGCTCGCGCCCATCCCGCCGCTCGCGCCCATCCCGCCGCTCGCGCCCGCCCCGGCACTCGCAACTCGCAGCTCGCCACTCGCTACTCGTAACTCGCAACTCGCAACTGCCTCGACGGCGTCCAGCGAGCAGCCGCCGACGAAGATGGCGAGGCGGCGGAAGAGGGCCTGCTCCTCCGGCTCCAGCAGGTCGTAGCTCCAGGCGATGGTGTTGCGGAGGGTCTGCTGGCGGGCCGGGAGGTCTCTTGCGCCGCCGGTCAGC
The DNA here is from genome assembly GCA_046328125.1 of Chloroflexota bacterium. Classification (GTDB taxonomy): domain Bacteria; phylum Chloroflexota; class UBA6077; order UBA6077; family JACCZL01; genus JADZEM01. The sequence continues at coordinate 13,833 of JAXLXF010000023.1, read as the reverse complement.
AGCTGCAGCGAGCCGGCGCTCGTTGAGCCGCCGAGACGGGCGAGGATCGCGGACGGCGGCAGGAGCCGAACGCGGGCGGCGGCTAGCTCGATGGCGAGGGGAAGGCCGTCCAGGCGGCGGCAGAGCTCGGCCACGTCGGCGGCGTTGGCGGCGGTGAGGGCGAAGTCTGAGCGGACGGCGCGGGCACGCTCTACGAACAGGCGGACGGCCTCGAACTGGCCGAGGGCGGACGCAGCATCGGCGCCGTCGGGGAGACGGGAGCGGTCTGGGAGGCCGAGCGGCGGCACGTCGTAGGCGTGCTCCTCGGAGAGGCGGAGCGCGACCCGGCTGGTGACCAGCAGCTTCAGGCGGGTGGCAGCGCCGAGCAGCTGGGCGAGGTCCGCTGCCGCGTCAACCACCTGCTCCAGGTTGTCCAGGATCAGCAGCATCGCGCGGTCTCGCAGGTGGTCCCCGAGGATGTCGAGCGGCGGGCGAGCGCCGTCCAACGGAATGCCCAACGTCTGGCCGATGGTGGTCACCACCAGACTCGGGTCGCGGATCGGGGCCAGCGCCACGAAGAACACGCCGTCCGCGAAGCGGTCCAGCAGCTCGGCGGCGACCTGGGCCGCGAGGCGGGTCTTGCCGGTGCCGCCGGGGCCGATCGAGGTGACGAGGCCGATGTCCGGCCTCAGCAGCAGCGCGCGGATCTCGGCGATCTCGCGCTCGCGGCCGATCAGGGCGCTCCGGTGGATCGGCAGGTTGTGGGGGCGGGCGTCCAGCGAGGCGAGCGGCGAGAACTCAGACGGCAGATCGGATACCGAGAGCTGAAAGACGTGCTCCGGCTGAGTCAGGTCTTTGAGGCGATGGACGCCGAGGTCATGAATCTGGGCCTCGGGGAGTGGAAGGTCGCGTGCCAGGCGGGCGGTCGTTTCAGAGACGAGGATCTGCCCGCCATGCCCGATGGTCAGCAGGCGCGCGATCCGGTTCATAGCGGTGCCGTAATAGTCGCCGTCGCGCAGCTCGGCGGCGCCGGTGTGGAGCGCCATCCTGACACCGAGTCCGCCAACCTCGTCCCACGACGCGGCCTGGAGGCGTCGCTGCCCATCCAACGCCGCCGCGAGCGCATCCGTAACCTCGCGGAACACTGCGTGGAAAGCGTCACCCATCGTTTTGACCACGTGGCCGCCGTGCGCCTCGATGGCAGCTCGGAGCAGGGCATCATGGCGAGTGAGCGCGGCGGCCATCGCATCGGGCTGGCGCTCCCAGCGGGTGGTGCTTCCCTCGATGTCGGTGAGGAGGAACGTAACGGTCCCGGTCGGCAGGGTGGGCTGTCCGGCTGGCATCGCGATGCCTCAGACCAGGCCGTGGCGGTGGGCGTAAGCGGCAGCATCGGCACCGCTGGCCGGACGGTAGCTTCCGAGATCGCGGCCTGTCAATCGCCCGTGCTTCCGGGAGCGTGCGTCAGATCTTTGGGGGCGCGATGAATCGGGGCGCGATGAATCGGGGCGCGATGCAGACTGGGCGCGATGAATCGCGCCCGTACAAGGCAGCGTCCCTGGTACGGGCGCGATTCATCGCGCCCTGCGTGTTGTCGCGCCCCGCGTGTTGTCGGGGGCGCGGGCCAGCCGATACCCTCACCAGCAGGCGATGCGAGGCTGCGTCGCCGGCCCGGACTCACCGGTCCGGACTCGACGGACGGAGGTCTCAGGATGGCTGTCATTGGGATGGAGATCAGGTCGAGGCAGCCGTTCGCCGGCGGCCAGGCGTTCGGCGCCCGCGGCGCCTACGAGCAGCTCGACGGGATCGTGCGGTTCGCGGTCGATCCGGAGCACGTCGCCAACCGGGCCATCGTGGACCTGGACCGGGCCGAGCGCGGCCCGGACGGCAAGGTCCACTTCTCGGCGGACTTCTGCATCCTCCAGCCCACCGAGGCCAGCGGCGCGAACGGCAGTCTGCTGTTCGAGGTGGTCAACCGTGGTAAGCGGAACGCCCTGCGCCAGTTCAACCGCGCGTCCGTCGCCGCCACTGCCGCGAACCAGATCGAGGCCGGCGACGGCTTCCTGATGCGGCGTGGCTGGACGGTCGTCTGGTGCGGCTGGCAGTGGGACGTGGTGCCGGCGCCCGGACTGCTCGGGCTGGAGGCGCCCCAGGCACTCGGCGAGGACGGCCAGCCTATCCGCGGCCGAGTCGCCATGGAGTTTCAGCCACACGCGCCAGCTGCCGACAAGCTGCTGGCGAACCGGGTCCATCGCCCGTACCCCGTGGCGAACCTGGACGACCCGGATGCGTCGCTCTCGGTGCGAGATTGGCCGGGCGGCGAGCGCACCGTCATCCCGCGCGATCGGTGGGCGTTCGCGCACGACGAGCACGGCGCTCCGGTCGCCGATCCGTCCCACGTCTGGCTGGAGGGCGGCTTCGAGCCCGGCAAGGTGTACGAGGTCGTCTACGAGACCAACACCTGCCCGGTGGTCGGGACCGGACTGCTGGCGATGCGCGACTTCACGGCGTTCCTGCGCCACGGCTCGGAGGCTGAGGGGAACCCGTGCGCGGGACGGATCGCGCGGACCTACAGCTTCGGGCGGTCCCAGAGCGGGCGGTTCGTGCGCCACTTCCTGTACCACGGCCTGAACCTCGACGAGGAAGGGCGGCAGGTGTTCGACGGGCTGCTGCCCCAGGTGGCCGGCGGACGACGCGGCCAGTTCAACCACCGCTTCGCCCAGCCGTCCGACCAGTCCACGCCCAGCTTCGGCCATCTGCCGCCGTTCGCCGACGACCCGCAGACCGACCCCGTCACCGGCGAGACGGCCGGTCTGCTGGATCGGCAGCGGGCCGTGGGCGGCGTGCCGAAGATCGTGGCGATCAACACCTCCGCCGAGTACTGGCGCGGCGACGGCTCGCTGGCCCACACCGACCTGACCGCATCCCGCGATGTGGAGCCGCCGGCCGAGGTCCGCGGCTACCTGTTCGCGGGGACGCAGCACGGCGTCGGGACGCTGCCGCTCCAGCGCGAGGACGGCGGCGCGGAGGGCGGGCGCGGCCGGCACCATTTCAACGTGGTGGACTACGCGCCGCTGACCCGGGCCGCGCTCGTCAACCTGGACCGCTGGGTGGCGGACGGCGTCGAGCCGCCGCCGAGCGCCTTCCCACGGATCGCGGACGGCTCGGCGGCGCCGGCGGCGGAGGTGCTGCCGCGCTTCGGGGTGGTGCCCGGAGCCACGCCAGCCGATCCAGACCGCGTACTGATGGTCTTCCGCACCGATCTCGGCCCGAACCCCGAGGCCGGCGTTGCGACGCTGCCGGTCCGGCTCGGCGAGCGCTTCCCGAATCTGGTCTCGCAGGTGGACGCGGACCTGAACGAGATCGGCGGCATCCGCCTGCCAGACCTGACGGTCCCGGTCGCGAGCTACACCGGTTGGAACCCGCGCGCCCCCGAGACCGGCGGCCCGGGCCAGATCCTCTCGATGCTCGGCTCGACGCTGCCGTTCCCGGCCACGAAGGCCGAGCGCGCGCGAAGCGGCGACCCGCGCCCGTCCATCGAGGAGCGGTACGCCAGCCGCGACGACTATCTGGCGAAGGTCCGCGCCGCCGCCGAGGAGCTGGCGCGGCAGGGGTACATGCTGGAGGAGGACGTGGAGATCGCGGTGGAGAACGCGGTGGCGCGGTACGACGCGTTCGCGGCGGCGCCGGCTGTCGCTGGGCGCTAAGAGGGGGTATGGTCGTGGAAGACCGGACGAACGGGCGATCTCAGGCGGCGTTGGCTGGGGTCAGAGTCATCGATCTGACCCAGTTCGAGGCCGGCACCTCGTGCACCGAGTCGCTGGCCTGGCTCGGCGCGGACGTCATCAAGATCGAGCCGCCCGGCCGGGGCGACCAGGGCCGGCAGATCAGCGGCGACCCGAAGGACGGTGACGCCTGGTACTTTTTGCTGCTCAACGCCAACAAACGGAGCGTCACGCTCAACCTGAAGGAGGAACGCGGCAAGCAGATCCTCCGCGACCTGATCCAGCATGGCGACGTCTTCGTGGAGAACTTCGCGCCGGGCGCCATCGAGCGGCTCGGGTTTGGCTACGACGAGGTCCGCAAGCTGAACCCGAAGATCGTCTACGCCCAGGTCAAGGGGTTCGCGCAGGATGGGCCGTACGGCAGCTTCCTGAGCTTCGACATGATCGCCCAGGCGGCCGGCGGCGCGTTCGCGATCACCGGCGAGCAGGGCCGCCCGCCGGTCAAGCCCGGCCCGAACGCCGGCGACACCGGCACCGGCATCCACCTGGCACTCGGGATCACGGCCGCTCTCTACCAGCGCCAGCAGACCGGCGAGGGCCAGCGCATCGAGGTCGCGATGCAGGAGTCGGTCATCAACTACTGCCGCGTCAGCTTCGGGCCGTACCTGCTGACCGGCCGGCCGATGCCCCGGACCGGCAGCCTCGGCAACTCCTCGCGGGTCCGCATCCCGGGCGGTCTCTTCCCGTGCAAGGGCGGCGGCGAGAACGACTGGTGCTACATCTACCCGACGATGGGCAACGAGACCTGGGAGCGCCTGCTGGCCGTGATGGGCCGTGAGGAGCTGCTCGACGATCCGCGCTACGCCACGCCCGAGCTCCGCGTCGAGCATAAGGAAGAGGTGGACGAGCTTGTGACGGCGTGGACGAGCCAGCACGACAAGCGCGAGGTGATGGAGCTGTTGGGGGCCGGCGGCGTGCCGACCGGCGCCGTGATGGACGCCGCCGACCTTTCAACCGACCCGCACCTGCGGAAGCGGGGCATGTTCGTGGAGCTGGAGCATCCGGTGCGCGGTCGGTTCGTGATGCCGGGCTGGCCGGTCAAGATGTCGGGATCGCACGTGCCGGTGCAGCCGGCGCCGCTCCTGGGGGAGCACAACGAGGAAGTGCTGGGCGAGCTGTTGGGGTACTCGGCGGCGGAGGTGGCAGCACTCCGCGAGGAGCGCGTGCTCTGACGAGTAGCGAGCAGTGAGTAGTGAGTGGCGAGTAGCGAGTAATTGTCCTCTCGCTACTCGCTACCCGCTACTCGTCTGCATCAGCGCTCCGGGGTGGTCATCACTTCGAGCAGGTGGCCGTCCAGGTCCGCGAAGTAGAAGCCTCGCCCGCCGCGCCGCGTGTTGATCTGGCCGTCCGTGGGGGTCATCGGGCCGCTGCCGAACGTCCGGCCGGCTGCCTTCACCCGCCCGAGGATCGCGTCAAACTCCGCGTCGGTGATGTAGAAGGCGTAGTGGTGGCTCTCGAATGACTCGCGGTTGTCGAAGTCGAACGTCAGCGAATCGTTGACGTAGACCGGCGCGAAATGCCCCTTCGCGCCGTCGTACGTGAGTCCGAACATCTCCGCGAAGAACCGCGCCGAGGCCTCTTTGTCACGCGCGGGGACGATGGTGTGATCGAGCACGATCGGCATGGCACACCTCCTGTCGGGAGCATCGTTGCATCCGGAGGATTGTAGTCCCGGCGTGGGGCGCCAGGGTGAAAAGCCTCACTCCAGCCCGCCTCCTGTCCCGCGAGCGGAAGACATGAGCTGTCTGGGCGCGGGTGGCTCAGGAGAACAGCTTCTCCATCACGATCACGTCGATCCAGCGGCCGTCCAGCATCCCCTGCTCCTTGTAGATCCCGACGGTCACGAAGCCGTGCCGCTCGTACAGGCGCATGCCCGGCGCGTTCGTGGGGAAGGCGGCCAGCACCATCTTGTGGTAGCCGAGCGCCCGCGCCCGCTCCTCCAGCGCACCGAGCAACGCATCGCCGATGCCGCGCCCGCGATGCTCGCGCCCGACGTAGATCGAGAGATCCACTACGTGGTCGTACGCCGGTCTGGGGTTGAACGAGTTGAGGGACGCCCAGCCGAGCACGGCGCCGCCGTCGCTAGCGGACGCGTCAACCGCGACCAGGACCGGGTGGCGCGGCCCCTTCGCCGCCATCCACTCGGCGCGCTCCTCCGAGCTACGGAGTGCCGTCTCCAGCGTCGCCACGCGATCCTCGATGCCCTGGTTGTAGATGCGGGCGATCGCCGCCGCGTCGCCCGCCGTCGCACCACGAATCTGCACGCTCCCCTCCATCTCGACGTGCCGCACCAGGCCAGACCACGATCTCGCTCGCTGTCCGAGGCCGCTCAGGTAGGCCGCCAGAAAGTCCAGTGCGCCCGGGTCCACGCAGAAGTAGCGGTGCGGACCGTCGCCGCTGGGCTGGACGATGCCGGCCTCGCGCAGGGCGGAAAGGTGCTCGGAGAGGGTGGACTGGGCTACCGTCAGCTCCTGGCCGAGCTGCGAGGCGGTGCAGTCCTTCTGCTCGGCGAGCAGCTGCACGATGCGGAAGCGGGCCGGATTGGCGAGTGCGCGCAGCATCCGGACCGCGCGCGCTTCAGCAGCGGACAACCCGGGCCTGGTCGCCGGCATACTGCCTCCCCGATCATCGGATAATCGCGATTATCCGATCAGTGAGCGATTGGCGTCAAGCCATGTCCCAGGCTTCGCCTCGCCCGCAGTCTTGTCATCCTGATCTCGCGAAGGATCTCCCACCGGAGTGGCACGATCGCCTGAGAGCGGGGCAGGGCTGTGAGATCCTGCTGTTCGCGAGCTCAGGATGACAATGGTGAGCGGGATGACACGGAGTGCTCGCCCCTCGCTACTCGCTACTCGCAACTCGCAACTCGCAACTCGCCCCCGCCGTCCCCCCGGCCTCCTTGTCGCCGTTCTTTCACCAACGCCGTCCGCCGCGTCGCGCTCCCACGGCATCGCTGGATCGTCCTTGAGCATCACGGTTGTCTGCACGCTGCGTCCACAGCCGGAGCACGCCGGTGCGATCGTCCAACAGGCGATCGCGCACCTCTCTGGGCATGGCATCGACGGCCGGCGCAGCGCCAGGCTGTATCAGCCGCTCGACGACCGGACCTCGCTGCTCTACGTCGCGGAGTGGGACAGCCGTGAGGCGTTCGAGGCGTACCGTCAGACGGCGCAGATGCCCGGCTCGCCCGAGCAGTACCGCGAGCTGCCGGTCTGCCGCGTCTACCGGCGACTCGCGCTCTTCGAGCGAATGCTGGCGCCGGTCCGTCACGCCTGCGCGATCGTGGTGGACGGCACCCCCGCGACGCACGCGGCTTGCCAGGGGCTGGCCCTCGCGTACCATCGCGCGAGCCTGCACGGGCAGTCCGACCTCGTCCTCCTGACGATTCACGAGACGACTGACGAGCGGCCCGGCCTGCTGGTTCTCTGGGGCTGGGGCTCGGCACTCGGGCACGAGCCGCTCCTGCCCGACTCCGCGCGGCAGTTGATCGAGCGATTCCGGGCGACCGGGGCGACGATCGAGGAGATGGTCGGGCGGGCGCTGGTGGACGCGGCCGACACCTGACCCGCGGCACGCGAAGCTGGCCCGGCAACTCGTGACGCGGTTCTGCCAGCGCAACGCGCGCACGACCCCTGGAGGGCGGTACCCTTAAGGCAACTCCGTCTGTCTGGGATGCTCGCGTGCCGACCGATCGCCGACCGCCGCCATCGAGACCCGCGTCTGGGCCTGCTGCTGGGCCTACACCGGGTCTTGCATCAGGGCCGGAAGTCGCACTGGAAGGCACGGTCGAGCGGATCACGTTCTACAACCCGACCAACGGCTTCAGCGTGGTGCGGCTGCGCGTGCGCGGGCGACGCGAGCCGATCGCCGTGGTCGGGACATTGCCGGCCGCCCAGCCCGGCGAGATCCTGGCGCTGCGCGGGCGCTGGCAGACCGATCCGCGCCACGGCGCGCAGTTCCGCCCGACCGAGGCCGAAGTCCGGCGCCCGAGCGACGTGGACGGGATCGTGCGGTACCTGGGGTCTGGGTTGGTCAAGCAGATCGGGCCGGTGCTCGCGAAGCGGATCGTCGGGACGTTCGGCGAGCGGACGCTGGACGTGCTGGATGCCACGCCCGAGCGGGTCCGCGAGGTGCCGGGGATCGGGCCACAGCGGGCGCGGGGGATCGCGACGGCCTGGGCCGAGCACCGGGCGCTCCGCGACGTGATGGCGTTCCTGGCCGAGCACGCCCTGGACACCCGGTTTGCGCCCCGCCTGCTCGCGACGTACGGCACGGACGCGGTGAAGATCTTGAGCGCCAACCCGTACCGGCTGGTGGCGGACGTGCCGGGACTGGGCTTTGCCTCGGCGGACCGGCTCGGGATGGACCGCGGGGTGCGCCACACCGCGCCGGTCCGGGTCCAGGGCGCGATCCAGGCGGCGCTCATCGAAGCCGGCCAGAACGGCCACACCCGGCTGACACGCGCGCTGCTCGCCGAGGCTGCCGCCAGCCTCGCCGACGTGCCGCTGGAGCTGGTGGAGAGCGGCGTGGTGCAGCTCCTGGCCGGTGGCTCGATCGCGGTACGCCGGATGGACGAAGGCCCCCTCCCCCCGGCCCCCTCCCCCGTGCGCGGAGAGGGGGGAGCGACGGATGGGGGCGCGATAAATCGCGCCCCTACCAGAACGCCCGACGTAGGGGCGCAATTCATCACGCCCACGCCGGACAGTCCGTCCGCCTCCCCCTCTCCCGCGCACAGGGAGAGGGGGTTGGGGGGTGAGGGCACCCGGCCCGGACGCGTGCGCATCTACACCCCGGACGACCTTCCCCCCGCCCCAACGTCCAGCGATGACGAGCCCGGGCTTGGGATCGGGCTGGCCGGCCTGGTCCGGGTCGAGGAGGATCTGGCCCGGCGGCTGCTCGGGCTGGCGCGCCGACGTGGGCTGCCCGCCAACCGGGTCGAGCGGTGGCTGGCCGCCGACCGTGAGGCGCGCACCCTCTCCGACGAGCAGCGGCAGGCCGTGGCAACCGCCGCGACGAGCGGCTGCTTCGTGCTGACCGGTGGCCCGGGCGTCGGCAAGACCACCACGACGCGGGCGCTGGTCCGCTGTCTCCAGGCGCTCGGAAGGACCGTGTCGCTGGCCGCCCCGACCGGCAAGGCGGCCCGCCGGCTCGGCGAGGTGGTGGGGTTAGAAGCCCGGACGCTCCACCGATTGCTCGGGGCCGGCCCGCGTGGCTTCCGTCACGGCCCGGACGACCCGCTGCCGTGCGACACGTTGATCGTGGACGAGGCCAGCATGCTGGACACCCAGCTCGCGCGGGCGGTGGTGCGCGCCGTCGGGCCGGGCAGCCAGCTGATCCTGGTGGGGGACGCCGACCAGCTGCCGAGCGTCGGACCGGGCCAGGTGCTCCGTGACGTACTGGCGAGCGGGCGGGTGCCGGCCGCCCGGCTGGAGACGGTGTTCCGTCAGGCCGCGCGCAGCCAGATCGTGACCAACGCCCACCGCATCCGCCAGGGGCTGCTGCCGGAGATGGGCACGGTCACGGCGCTCAGCCTGCCGGCCGAGCGTGGCGGCTCGGACTGCGTGTTCGTGGCCGCGCCGGCCGCGCGGGTGGCGGCGGTGGCTGCGGAGTGGGCGGCTGTGCGGCTACCGCGCCTGCTCGGCGTCCCGAGCGGCGAGATCCAAGCGATTGCGCCGCTAGTGCGGGTCTGCCAGACGCTCAACGGGATGCTGCAGGAGCGGCTGAACCCAGCGCGCGGCCAGCCCGAGCGTCCGCACGGTGCGCTCTCGCTCCGGGCGGGCGACCGGGTGATCCAGACCCACAACAATTACCTGCTCGGCGTGTTCAACGGCGACACGGGCACCGTCGTGGAGATCGACGGCGCAACCGGCCTGAAGGTCGATTTCGGTGATGGGCGGGTGGTTCAATACGGGGCGGTTGACCTGCTCGACCTGGATCACGCCTACGGTCTGACGGTCCACCGGGCGCAGGGCAGCGAGTGGCCGGGGGTGGTGGTGCTGGCGTCTTCGAGCTTCGGGCCGATCCTGAGCCGCAACCTGTTGTACACCGCGATCACCCGCGCCAGGCGGGCGGTCGTCGTCGTCGGCGACGAGGCCGCCATCCGTGAGGCCGTCGCCCGGACCCGCGATCAGGAGCGGGTGACGGGCCTGCCGGTGCTGCTGCGAGCGGGGGAGGAGCCAGGAGCCAGGAGCCAGGAATCAGGAGCCAGGAGTCAGGAGGCCGGAGCGGAGATCAGTCGGGGCGCACCGGATCGGGGCGCGATGAATCGCGCCCCTACCAGGACGGACCTTGTACGGGCGCAATTTATTGCGCCCCCCGGTGCGCCCCCCGGTGCGGCTCCCGGTGCGCCCCCCGGTACGGCCCCCGGTGCGCCCCCCCGCGATGTCACGGTAGTCCCCCGCGACGCACCTTCGTGGATGGATGATGGCGCTGCCATGCTCGACGACGGCTCGGAGGCGATCTACGATCCGATGCCCGACGACTGGCCGGACTGATCATGCCACGAGGTGAGTACGGCGAGCTGGTCAACCAGTACCTCCAGCTGCGGGACGACCACCCGGGCGTCATCATCCTGTTCCGGGTCGGCTCCTTCTACGAGGTGCTGTTCGAGGACGCCGAGCTGGTGGCCCGCGAGCTCGGGTTGAAGCTGGGCGAGCGGCCGTCTGGCGGCTCGGCCGGGCCGGTCTCCCAGTGCGGGTTCGCCCACCACGCCCTCGACACGTTCCTGCCGCGCCTGCTGGGCCGAGGGTACCGGGTGGCGGTCTGCGAGGAGACCGAAGAGGAGTCGAGCAGCCAGCCAGGAGGCTCGGGCAGTGGCGGCGGCGGGGGCATCCGTCAGCGCGACGTGGTCCGGACCCTGACGCCGGGCACGGTGACGGACCCGCGCCTGCTCCGCGAGGACCGCCCGACCTATCTGGTCGCCATCGCGCCGCTCGAGGACCGGCTCGGACTGGCCTGGACGGACGTCGCGGCCGGCGAGCTGAAAGCGGCCGAGCTCGACCTGGACGAGGCCGCGGCCGAGATCCAGCGCCTGGAGCCGGCCGAGATCATCGTGGCGGTGGACCGCCCCGTCCCGGACGCGCTAGTGGCGCGGCGGCCGGTCACCCCCGTCGGGCCAAGCGAGAGCGCCGTCGGGACGCTCCAGCGCGCCTTCCCAGAGGCTAACCTGTCCAACACGCCGGCCGCCGAGATCGCGGTCGGGATGATCGTCGGCTACCTCGAAGAGACCCAGGGCGCCGAGGTGCCGGTCCTCGACCTGCCGACGACGGTGTCGCTGGACGAGGTGATGCGGCTGGACGCCGTCACCCAGCGGCACCTGGAGCTGGTCGAGACCGAGCGGACCCGCGAGCGGGCCGGCAGCCTGCTCGGAACCGTGGACCGGACCGTCACGCCGATGGGCCGACGGATGCTGCGCGGCTGGCTGCTGCGGCCCCTGGTCAACCCGCGCACCATCGGGGTCAGGCAGCAGATCGTGGCCGAGCTGGCGGCGAACGACGGGCTGCGGGCGGCGCTGGCCGAGCAGCTCGCGGCGGTGGCAGACCTGGAACGGCTGGCCGGCCGGGCGATCGCGCGACGGGCCAGCCTGGACGACCTGCGTGCACTCGGAGAAGCAGCGGCGGCCCTGCCGGAGCTGGCGCGCGTGACGGCCGGCTGCCAGAGCCCGTTCCTGCGTGCGCTGGGACGCGCACGCCCGTCGCTGGCCGAGTTTGCCGAGCGGGTCGGGGCGGTGTTGGCGTCGAGTAATGGCCGGGTCGGCGGCGCTGGTGGTGTAGACGGCTCCATCAGCGCCGACACGGCGGGCGCGGGGCGTCCGTTCCGGGCGTCGGCCAGCCCCGGTCTAGCCGACGCACTGGCCCGGCTCGATCACGCGAAAGGCTGGCTGACGGCGTACGCCGAGCGGCTGCGGCGGGCGCAGGGGCTCGCGCGGGTGAAGCTGGAGCAGAACGCCACCCAGGGCTACTTCCTGGAAGTGCCGCTCAACACGCGCGTGCCGTCCGAGTGGATCAGGCGCGGCGGACTCCAGAAGGTGGAGCGGTACTCCACCCGCGAGCTAGACGAGCATGCGCAGGAGCTAGCCGGGGCCGAGGCCGAGGTCGCGGCGGAGACGCGCGAGCTGCTGACCGAGCTGCGAGGCGCCGCTGCCGAGGCGGCCGGCGCGGCGCGCGACCTGGCTCGCCACCTCGCCGCCGCCGACGCGCTGCTCTCCTTCGCGACGGTCGCCGCCGAGCGTGGCTGGACCCGGCCAGAGATGGCCGAGGACAATCTCCTGGAGATCGAGGCCGGCCGGCACCCGGTGGTCGAGGTGCTCGGGGCGTTTCAGCCGAACGACGCCCGGCTGGCAGCACGCGGCGAACGGGATCAGGTGATCGTGCTGACCGGCCCGAACATGGCCGGCAAGAGCACCTGGATGCGGCAGGTCGCCTTGATCGTGCTGCTGGCGCAGGCCGGCTCGTTCGTGCCCGCGGCGTCCGCCCGGATCGGGCTGGTGGACGGGATCTACACCCGGATCGGGGCGGTGGACGACCTGGCCGGCGGGCGCTCGACGTTCATGATCGAGATGGAGGAGACGGCCTCCGTGCTGCGCGCCGCGACGGACCGGAGCCTGATCGTGCTGGACGAGATCGGGCGGGGGACCAGCACTCACGACGGCATGGCGATCGCCTGGTCCGTCGCGGAGTACCTGGCGACCGGCCCGGCCCGTCCCCGCGCGATCCTGGCGACCCACTACCACGAGCTAGCCGCGCTGGCGGACGTCCAGCCGCAGGTAACCCTCCTCAGAGCCACGGTGGAGGAGCGCCCCGAGGGTATCCGCTTCCCGCACCGCGTCGAAGCCGGCGCCGCCGACCGCAGCTTCGGCATCGAGGTGGCGCGGCTGGCCGGGCTGCCGAGCGCGCTGCTGGAGCGTGCCCGGCAGGTCGCGGACGCCGTCGAGCCGCTGAGCGCCGAGGTCGGTCGTCGCCTGGGCCACGTCTCCCGCCCACCGGTGTGACGCTGGGAGCGCGGCCATCGTGGTCGCCCCGGTAGCGTCACTCCCAGGCGGCCAGGATCGGAAATTCCCGCTCCCAGATCCAGCTCCTACTTGATGGTGAACGAGCGCGAGATGTTGGCGACGACGTTGCCGTTCGCGTGGATCACCCGCAGCTCGATGTTGGCCTCGCCAGAGTTCCTGGCGTTGTCCGGCACGTCCACCGTGAAGCCGCACGACTTGTCGGCGCTCGCCAGAATGTCCGGCATCGACGTCTTGCTGCCGTCGGGCCACTTGATCTTGAACGTGCAGTGACGGTCAGCGTCCGAAAGGGCGGCGTGGATCACGAGCCCCTGCTTGCCGTGGTTGACCTCGCCAATCGGGTCGATGGCGGCCCACTCGTTTGAGCCAGAGCCGGACTTGTCCTTCTTCCTTTTCTTCTTCTTGCTCTTGGCGGCCGGCGCGTGAATCGTGGACCCGTCCGATGACGGCAGCGAGCGAACCGCGCCGGAGCTCGGCTCGCCGGCTGCAAGTGCCGCCGGCCCGAGCAGGTGTGGCACAGCAGCAGCGCCGAGCACGATGGCGAGAGCGACGAGCAGAGCGCGCACAGCAGCCTCCCGATCAGCATACAAGCCGAACCGCTCGACCCGGATGACGAGCGGCGCGGGCGCAGTATCTCTGAATGCCGAAAGAGCTGTGATGAACGTGAGATGAAAGTTGGGTGAATGTTGTCTAAATATTGACGAAAGAGCGCACTATCTTGACCGTAATACCAGGGGCATCACTGTCTTCTGTTCGAGCAGCATTTCCGCACGACAAAACACGACCTTCTGGCGACACATACTGCGCGACATAACAGTCGATACCGCGTTGGGCCGATGCCAGCAGCTCTTGTGCCCGTGTCGGTCACGCCGGCTGTTTGGGCACGCCGGTGCGGCCCCTCGTCAGACCTCGACGTAGGTCAGGCTGGAGGTCGGCTCTGGGACCGGCTCGCCGGCGTCGCGGAGCCCTTCGAGATGAAACTCGATGGCCTCACGGATCTCACGCTCGACTTCTTCAACCGTGTAGCCCGTGGCAACGCATCCCGGCAGATCAGGCACATACGCA
>JAXLXF010000022.1:0-124469 GCA_046328125.1 Chloroflexota bacterium | reverse complement strand
AGGATCTCAGCGCGGCTGCCCTCTATCTGCGCGAGGTGGCTCGGAACCCCCTGCTCACGCCCCAGGAGGAGATCGACTTCGCCCAGCGCAACGAGAACGGCCGGGCTGCTCGCGAGGAGCTCCGGAACGCCGACGACACGCTGCTTGCCGAGCGCCGCCTGGAGCTCGAGCGGGTCGCTGTCGACGGCGCCTGGACTCGTCGCCGGCTGGTCGAGTGCAACCTCCGCCTCGTCGTCTCGGTCGCCCGCAAGTACATCGGTCGTGGCCTGCCGTTCCTGGATCTCGTCCAGGAGGGGAACCTCGGCCTGGACCGCGCGGTGGACAAGTACGATTGGCGGAAGGGGTTCCGCTTCTCGACCTACGCCTACTGGTGGATTCGCCAGTCGGTGAGCCGGGCTGTTGCCGAGCAGGCCCGCACGATCCGGCTGCCCGTCCACGTCGGCGAGTTCCTGTCGAGCATCGCGCGCGCCCAGCGTGAGCTGGCGAGCCGGCTCGGTCGCGAGCCCTCGCTTGCCGAGGTCGCGGAGTATCTGGAGCTGCCGGTCGCTCGGGTCGAGGAGACCCTGCGGGCGGCCAAGCTGCCGATCTCTCTCGAGACCCCGGTGGGTGAGGACGGCGAGACGTCGGTTGGCGACCTCGTGCCGGACCAGGAGGCCACAGACCTCCAGGCGGCGGCCGAGCGGTCCGACCTGGCTCGTCGGCTGGACGACGCCCTGGGCGCGGCGCTAACCGAGCGCGAGCAGGCCGTGCTGCGGCTGCGCTTCGGGCTTGGCGGCGGCGAGGCGCAGGCGCTCGGCGACATCGGCCAGGAGCTGGGCATCAGCCGCGAGCGGGTGCGCCAGATCGAGGCTGAGGCGCTGCGCAAGCTGCGTCGGACGGACATCCGGGCTCGGCTCGCCGAGTACCTGGAGGGCTGATCCTCCCCACGCCATCTCGGGCTCCTACAGAAGGGCGCTCCCACTCCGGGGGGCGCCCTTCCTGCATCCCTAGCCCGTTTCGTGCGGCAAATGGGGCGCCCGCCGTCCTGATTCGGCTGTACCATTCCCGTATGACCATCGACCAGTCTGCCCCGGGGCGCGATGACTCGGGGCGCGATGACTCGGGGCGCGATAAATCGCGCCCGTACGAGGGTGCGATGCCTGGTACGGGCGCGATTTATCGCGCCCCCTCCGATCCGCCGCTCCCATCCTCCAGGGGGCAGCAGGGGCTGGCGGAGGGGGCCGCTCCCGCCATCGACGCCCGCCGCCTGCTCTTCGGGCGGGACGACACCCCTGGCATCGTCTCCGTCAGCGCCAGCCGTGATGGCCGGGCGCGGGTCTGGCGGCGCGTTGCGGACCCGGACGGCGGCCCGAGCCGGGTCGTTCTGGAAGAGGATCGCTTCCCGAGCTGGCTGTTTCTCGCCGATGCCTCGATCCTCGCCTCGATGAAGCCCGAGCGCCTGGACCGGCGCGTCCTCGACGAGGGCGTCCCCGAGATTCCCAACGGCATCGCCGTCGTCGATCTCCAGGGCGGCGGCGTCTACCGCCACCTCGTGCTGACCAGCCGCATGGCCGAGGTCGAATCGCGCGCCGTCGCGGCGTATCGCAAGCGGAGCGGCGGCGCCCCCACGCGCGGCCTCTCTGACCTGCGCGGCGTCGTCTACGCCAGACCGCTGGTCGAGCAGTATCTCGCCATCACCGGCCGCACCTACTTCAAGGGGATGACCTTCCAGCAGGTCCGCCGGATGCAGTTCGATCTAGAGACCACCGGCCTCGACCCCGACCGCGACACCATCTTCATGATCTCGATCGCGGACTCGGACGGGCTGCGGCTGCTGATCGACGTGGACCAGTACGACGAGGCCGGCCTGATCCGGAAGCTGGTCGAGGTCATCCAGGAGCGCGACCCGGACGTGCTGGAGAACCACAACATCTTCGGCTTCGACCTGACGTTCCTGGTGAAGCGAGCGCGCGCCCTCGGGGTCGATTTCGCGCTCGGCCGGGACGGCACTGCCCCGAGCAGCTACCAGGACGTGGTGAAGGTCGGCGAGAAGACCGACAGCTTCACCCGCTGGGCCATCGCCGGCCGCGAGGTCGTGGACACCCTCCACGCCGTCCGCCGCTACGGCGCCATCGTCCGCGACATGCGTCACCAGGGGCTCAAGGAGGCGGCACGTTACTTCGGCGTGGCGAAGGACGACCGCGAGTACGTGCCCGGCCCCGAGATCTGGCCGACCTTCCAGCGCGATCCGGAGCGGGTGCGGCGTTACGCGATGGACGACGTGATCGAGGTTGACGAGCTCTCGCGGCTGCTCCACGCCACCCCGTTCTCGCTCGCCCAGATGGTCCCCAAGCCGTACGAGCGGATCGCGACGTCGGGGACCGGCCAGGGGCTGATCGAGCCGCTGCTGGTGCGCGCCTACCTGACGCATGGCCGCGCGCTGCCCGGCGGCACCTCGCGGGGCGGCTCCTACGCGGGTGGCAGGACCGAGCTGTTCACCAGCGGCGTCGTGCGGCACGTCGTCAAGGCGGACGTCGCCTCGCTCTATCCGAGCCTGATGCTGACCTACAAGATCGGCCCGAAGTCGGACCACCTCGGCGCATTCCTGGCCCTCCTTCGCGAGCTGACCGCCCTCCGGCTCCAGCACAAGGCCGCGATCCGCCTCCATCCCGCCGGCAGCCTGGAGGCGCACGCCCACGAGGCGGCCTCCGGCGCCATGAAGCAGCTGATCAACTCGTTCTACGGGAGCCTGGGGACCAGCTTCGCCCTGTTCGGCGACCTGGACGCGGCCGGCGAGGTCACCCGCCGTGGCCGCGACGTGCTCGGCCAGATGCTCCAGGAGCTCGAACAGCGCGGCATGCTGCTGGTGGAGGCCGACACGGACGGCGTCCTGTTCGGCGTCCCCGATTCCTGGACCGAGGATGACGAGCGGCACCTGATCGAGCAAGTGGGGCAGGTGCTGCCTGCGGGCATCAGCGTCGAGCACGACGGCCGCTACCTGGCGATGTACAGCTACGCGGAAAAGAATTACATCCTCCAGCGGTACGACGGGCAGGTCCGGCTAGTCGGCGGCTCGTTCCGCTCCAGCCGCAGCGAGCGGTACGGCGAGCAGTTCCTCCGCTCGGCGGCGCCGCTGCTGCTCGCGGGGCAGTTCGAGGCGCTGCGGGCGCTCTACCTGGACACCGTCGCCCGACTGCGCGGCCACGCGGTGCCGATCGAGGAGCTCTGCCTCTCGGTGATCCTCTCCAAGAGCCCGGACGCCTACGCCAAGAGCGGCCGGCGCGAGGAGCAGTACGAAGTGCTGGTGATGTCCGGCCGAAAGTGGAAGCCCGGCGACCGGGTCACCTACTACCAGGCTCGGGGCGGCCGGAAGAAGCTGGTGGACGAGCACGCTGGCGACGAAGACGCGGAGTACTACGTGCGGCGGCTCAAGGAGGTCTACGCCCAGAAGCTGTCACGGGCGCTGACCCGCGAGGACTTCGAGGCGCTGTTCGGGGAGAACCTGAGTCTCTGGGAGACCGACCTCGGCGCCATCAAGCCGCTGACCACCCGCGAGCGCACCCCAACGGCGTTCTGACCTACTCCCTGGGTCCGAGGGCGGCCAGCGCCTCCTCGATCCAGGCGCGCGTCGCGTCCGTGAGCGGCGGTAGATCGTCGGTCGGGAAGAAGTCGGCTTCGTCGATCTCATGGCTGAGGGTCACGGCCGGCTCTCCCAGCAGCCTGCACTCGAACAGGATGGTGATCTCACCGTAGCCGCCGGCGCTGACCGCGAGCGGCCGACCGACCTCCACGCGCAGCCCGACCTCCTCCCACGCCTCGCGTCGCGCGGCCTCCTGGGGCGTCTCGCCGCGGTCCACCCAGCCCCCGGGCGGCATCCAGACCGTCGAGTGGCGGTAGCTCTGGAGCACCAGCAGGACGCGGCCGGCCTCGTCGCGGATCAGGCATGCCGCCCCGATCGGGAAGCGCGGGATGGCCGAGCTCGGGCGGCCTGCACGTCCGCGTCGGGCACGTCTCTCCGCGAATCCGTGCCAGACTCGTCGTAGCCAATTGCCGAGCATCCCGCTCAGGATACCGCGCCGGCGGTCTCGCCTGTGGCCCGAACTGTTCCGGTCTAGCTGGACCATCACGTCGCGGAGGCTCGATGGTCCAGTCGGCCGGCTCTCGCACTACATGACGTCTGCAAGAGCCGGCCTCCACTGCTCGCCCGTCAGCCATCCTTCACTTTGAGGTCTTCCCAGGGGCCGATCCAGATGTACTGCGGAATCGACCCGATGATCTCCTCCAGCTTCGGCGCGTCCAGGCGCGGGCCAGCCGCGATGGTGAACACGTTGCGTACCAGCGGCACCAGAATAAACTGGTCAAGCAGGTATGCCTGAACCTCGTCCAGCAGCTGCTTGCGCTCCTTGAGGTCGATCGACGCGTCGTAGCGCGCCATCCTCTGGTCTATCTCCGGGACGCACTGCCCGGAGAAGGCGCCGTTGCAGACAGCGTTCTCGCGAATGCGTGAGGCCGCGTCGCCCGGCGCGCCGGAGAACTGGATGACGAGCCCTTTCAGGCGGTCCGGACCGGGCGCCAGCTTATCGTAGAACGCCGCCCGCTCCATCGTGTTGACTGTGGTCTTGATGTTGAGCGCCGCTCGGAGCTGACTTGCGACCCGCTCCGCCCATGAGGTGTTCGGCGGCAGCGGCGTGATCTGGGAGATGTCGAAGCCCTGGGCATAGCCTGCTTCGGCCATCAACTGCTTCGCCTTCGCCACGTCCATCGCGGGGACCGGCCGCTTCAGCGCGCCCGGCCACTCCTCGGAGATCCAGTTGCCCTCGATCGGCGAGAGTCCGCCGAGCTCGGCGTCGTTGATCGCCTTACGGTCGATCGCCAGACTGATCGCCTGCCGCACGCGCAGGTCCGCCAGGGGACTGTCCGGCCGATCTGGGATCATCTCGAGCCAGTCGGCTCCGCCCAACGGGGCCGTCAGCCGGAGCTTCGAGTCCTTCTTCACGGCGTCCAGCAGATCGCCCGGGATCATGTACATGGCGTCGATGTCGCCCGTCTGCAGCATCGCCAGTCGTGTGGCTGCCTCAGGCACGCCCTTCGCGACGATCGTCTTGACGTTGGGCACCTTCCGCCAGAAGTCCGGAAACGCCTCGAGCTCCATCTCGTTGCCGGCCTGCTGGCGGACCAGTCGGTACGGCCCGGCCCCGATCGGCGCGGTCTTGAAGCCGTTCCTGCCAGCCTTCTCGTAGTACGCCTTCGGCACGACCCAGGCTGCCCCGCTGGCCGGACTGCCGTAGATCGTCAGAAAGTCGACGAATGGCTCTTTGAACAGGAAGCGGACCGTCCGCGCGTCAGGCAGCTCGATCCGTTCGAGCTTCGCCTTGAGCACCCCGGCGCTCGCTCCTCGATAGTTCTCGTACGTGTACTTGACGTCTTCGGAGGTGAGCGTCGTGCCGTCGTGGAACTTCACGCCTGACCGCAGCTTGAACGTCGCCGACTTGTAGTCTGGCGCGATCTCATACGACTCGGCCAGACTCGGGACGAAATCCTTGCCGGGCATCGGCTTCACGAGCGCGTCGTGCACCATGTACGAGAAGTTGTACGGCGTGACCTGGGGCGGGTTCTCCTGCGGATCGAGCCAGGCCGGTGGGATCGACGTGTGGAATGCGTACGAGAATTTCCCCTTTGGCCCGCCCTGGACCGTCGCCGGCGCCGTGGTCGGCGCGGCCTGGGCCGAAACCACTGTCGGCGCGGCCGGACCGGGCGCGCTGCTCGTCGCTACGGTTCGGGGCTCCAGGGCGGCCGGCGGCACGGTCGCCGGGGCCTCCGGTGCGTTCGGCTGGCGGCAGGCAGCCAGCAGTGCGAGTGCGCTGGCTCCACCGGTCAGGGTCAAGAAGGTGCGGCGCGACATGCGCTGAGCTCGGACGTGGTCAGGGCTTCGCTCGGCCGGTGACTGCAAGTGAGCCTCCCGCTGGTCAACCACTTCGAGGCGGCGCTACGGACGCACGACATACCGCGCTACGGATGCACGACGTGTCCGACCGACGACGCTGTCGACGCTGCCCGCCAGCCGCCTCGACTGAGCGGCTCGCTCCCTCCCCGCGACGCCCCCGATGCGCCGCCGACCTCGGGATTGCGCCCGGCCGCACTGCCGGGCGATGGTCAGAGCTAGACTATGCGTCGATTCGGTCGTGCTGTCAACAGATGCCGCGCACGCTGTCCGATCTCGGCTAATCGAGGTGATCCGAGCCGCCAGGGAGTGCCGGCAGCGGCCACGAGAGGTCTGGCCGCCACGCTTCCCAGCCGGTCGGCAGCAGCGCGTCCAGGTTCGCGACCAGCCGCTTCGCCTCGCTTCGGATCGCGGCGGCCTCAGCGGCGGTGAACAGGCCCACCGGTTCGGCGACGGTCAGCTCCTCGTCGTCCTTCAGCTCGACCTCGCCATTCGGCCGCACCACGATGTCCAGGACGTGGTCGTACGTGTCGAAGGCGACCGTGCCGTTCTGGAGCGTTCGCCGTTGAAACGGCGCCTGGAGGTTCACGTACCAGCGCACGAAGGTACCCGTCGCCTGGTCCCACTCCAGGTTGATCGTGTGCTCCTCACCTGCCCTCGCCAGCCGGACGACGCGCTTCTGCTTCCAGCGCACGCATCCAACCGTCCAGCGCATGCCCATCAAGTGCTGCATCCACTGTGGCGAGGACATCCCGACCCCTGACCAGTTGACACACTCGACACCCGGCATCACGCACGTAACCACCAGACCGTCCCGCTCCCGCAGCAGCCAGTGCGGCACCACTCCTCTCGGGCGGCCTCGATACAGGTCGCGCCAGAGGACGGTTGGGGGGCGTTCGCCAGACGACAGCCGGATCGGATCGGCGGACACAATCGCCTACAGCCGGTCCCAGCCGTCAGGCAGCGTCGGCAGCGGCCACGAGGGGTCCGGCTGCCACCCTTCCCAGCCGGTCGGCAGCAGTGTGCCCAGGCTGGCAATGACGCGTTCGCCCTCGGCGCGGATCGCGGCGACCTCGGCCGCGGTGAAGATACCGACCTGCTCGGCCTCCACCAGCTCGTCCCAGTCCTTCCACGACCATCTGCCGTCCGGCTCGATCCAGACGTCCAGCATCTGGTCGAAGCTGTCCCACCCGACCGGAGTCGGGCGCATCGGCTCCTGGAGGTTGACGTACCAGCCGAGGAAGGCGCCGCTGGCGTGGTCCCAGTGCAGGCTGAGCGCATGGGCCGCCCCGACCGGCGCGATCTGGAGCATCCGGCGGGTGTGCCAGACGTGGTCGCCGACCTCCCACCCGTCGAGCAGCTGCTGCACGTACCCGAGCTTCCCGTACGACGTGGGCGCCTTGCAGACGGTGCCCGGCACGAGCAGCGTCACCACCCGCTCCGGCGACTCCTCGATCAGCAGGTTCGGGATCGCCCAGCGCAGCCGGCCCTGGTACAGGTGCCGCCAGACCACGCTCCTCGGCGCCTTTCCGGACCGTGACTGGCTCATCACTCAGACATCCATCTGGTCGCATCGACATGATCCGGCATCAGATGGCTCTAGCTCGCCTTCTGGGTGAGCCTGAGACTGGTCACGCTGACGATGAACGAGGCGATCTGATCGCGATGTGGAAGGCCGTCGAGCTCCAGGCCGTGCGATGCGTTCATAAACTCGTATCCCACGATCTGGCCGTCCGCATCGTAGTCGATGCCGCGTTGGTACTCGTCGCCGCCGCCAACGCGCTCGGTATGATGCACTGGCGTGTCAGTATCACACATCATGGAGATGTAGGCGATGTCGCCCCGTGGGTCGTACTCGAGTCACACCGTCGCCTCCTCACATCCTCGATCGCGTTGAGGACGAGGATCGTGTCGTCTTCATTGTCGCCGAAAGCTCGGCGTGGGAGTGTGGGTCTGATGGCAGAAGTCTCGCGCTACTCGCTCTGGCTGGTGCCGGAGGGTGCCGCCGCCGGTGCGCTCCAGCGCGCGATCGACGAGCTGGCGCGTCAGCACGGCGGCCCGACCTTCCCACCCCACCTGACCCTGTTCGGCAGCCTGGCCGGTGAAGAGGACGACGTGGTCGAGCGATGCCGGAGACTGGCGAGCCGCCTGACACGTTTGACGGTCCACCTGGACGGCATCGACGTTGGCGAGACCTACTTCCAGTCGCTGTTCGCCACGGTTCGCCCGACTCCCGAACTGCTCGCCGCCCGCGACGCCGCCCAGCAGCTGTTCCCCGAGGTGCCGCCCGTCCCGTACCGACCGCACGTCAGCCTGGTGTACGGCCACCCGTCTGCCGAGACGAAGCGGGCGATTCTGCAGACGCTGAGGGGTACGCTGCCGCCGTCGTTCGGGGCGCGCACGCTCGTCGTCTACGAGACCGGCGCCGGGCTGGACGACTGGCGTCTCGCGCTCAGGGCGCCGTTCGGAGGGTAGGCTCGTGGACGGCCAGCCGCAGGCGCTTCCGTTCGACTACGACGACAACCCGGACCGCTTCCGGACCGGCCGCCGGATCGTCCTTCAGTACGGCACCAGCGGCGACGTCCACGAGCCGATCGCCGCCCGGCTCGCCGCCGAAGGGCTGGCGCCGGTCCTGGACATCGGCTGCGGCGACGGCGCGCTCGGCCGGCCGCTGCTCCAGCTTGGTGTGCCGTGGGTCGGCCTCGACTTCTCGGCGACCCTGCTGCGAGATGCCCCCCGGCCCGCCGTCCGCGCCGATGCGACCCGGCTCCCGTTTCCGGACGGCTCGTTCGGCGCGGTGGCCGCGCTCTACATGCTGTACCACCTGGCCGACCCGGCCCTCGCCATCGCGGAGGCTCACCGCGTGCTCCGGCCGGGCGGGCTGCTCGTCACCGCTGCTCCGAGCCGCTACGACTCGCCGGAGCTCCAACACTTGCTGCCGCCCGAGCCGCCGTCGACGTTCGACGCCGAGCTGGCGCCGGATCTCCTGCGCCAGTGTGGCTTCGCCGTCGAGATCGACGCCTGGGACGGCCCATACATCAAACTGCCGAACGCCGAGGCCCTGCGCGCCTACCTGACCGGCCGGACCGTCGAGCCGGCCCTCGCCGCGCGGGTCGTCACTTTGATGTCGTTTCCGTTGTCGATCACGAAGCGTGGGGCCATCGTCTACGGTCGGAAGCCCGGGGCCGTCGTGTATGGTCGGAAGCCCGCAGCCGTGGACTGAAGTCCACGTCTACCATTGGTGCGTGGCTACGCCACGCCGGTGCAGCGTCCCCCGTCGCGTAGCGACGGTATGAATGTAGACGTGGGTTTCAACCCACGGACGAGTCCCCGTACGCCTCCGCGAAGTCCCGCATCAGCTCGGCCAGCGCCGCGCACCCCTCGGGCGGCATCGCGTTGTAGATGCTCGCCCTGATCCCGCCGACCGTCCGGTACCCTTTCAGGCCGATCATCCCCCGCGCTTCCGATTCCTGGAGGAACTGGCTGGTCAGCGCCTCGGTTGGCAGACGAAACGTCACGTTCATCACGCTCCGGTTCGCGCGGTCCGTTACGATCGGCGTGTAGAAATCGGACAATTCGTCCAGGGCTTCGTAGACCAGCGCCGCCTTCGCTTCGTTCCGCCGTTCGATCTCGGCCAGCCCGCCCTGCCGCTCGATCCAGCGCAGCGTCTCCAGCAGCATGTAGACGGCGAACGTCGGCGGCGTGTTCAGCCGCGAGCCGGCCTTCGCGTGGGCGCGGAAGTCGAAGATCGACGGCACGCTGGCGGGGATGCGCTCGTACAGGTCGCGCCGCACGATGGCGAGCACCACGCCGGCCGGCCCCAGATTCTTCTGCGCGCCGCCAAACAGGATCGCCAGCTTGCGGACGTCCACCGGGCGAGCCATCAGCTCGGACGAGGCGTCCACCACCAGCTGCGGATGCTCCGGCAGGGTCGTCCAGCGCGTGCCGTAGATCGTCTCGTTCGAGCAGACGTACAGGTAGTCGGCGCCGGGCGTCGGCTGCCAGCCGGTCGGGAGGCGGTCGAAGCCGGTCGCCTCGCTGGAGCCGATCACGTTGACCGTGCCGTAGTAGCGGGCCGCCTCGGCCGCCTTCAGCGACCACTCGCCGTTGACGAGGTAGTCCGCCTGCTCGCGCAGGAAGCACATCGGGATCGTCGCGAACAGCTGGCTGGCGCCGCCCTGGAGGTACAGCACGTCGTACTCCGGCGGCACGTCCAGCAGCTCGCGGACCCGGGCGGTCGTCTCGTCGAAGACCGCGTCCAACTCTGGCCCACGATGGCTCAGCTCGGCGATGCCGGCGCCCATGCCGTCGTAGTCCACCAGTGCCCGCGCCGAGGCTTCCAGAACCTCCGGCGGCATCACGGCCGGCCCGGCGCTGAAGTTGTACAAACGCTTTGTCATAGCGAGGAGCCCCCTCCCCCAGCCCCGTGCTGTCCCCCGTGCGCGGGAGAGGGGAGACAGCTACCACGGCTCACAGCTTCAGCACCTTGACCGCCTCGAAGTTGGCGAGGCCGCGCAGGCGATTGACGACGCCCGGCGGGATCGGCTCGTCCACCGAGAGCAGCATCAGCGCGTGCTCGCGCGGCCCGGAGCGCCCCACCTGCATCGAGGAGATGTTGACGTCCGCCTCCCCGAGCAGCTGCCCGACTGTGCCGATGATCCCCGGCCGGTCCTGGTGGCGCGTCAAGAGCAGGTAGCCAGCCGTTGCCGGCAGGTGCAGCTCGTAGTCGCCGATCTCGACGATGGCCGGCCGGCCATCCGCCACCACCCCGGCCACGCCGACGTTGCCACTCCTGGTCGCGACCTGGGACGGTGCGTGCACGGTCACCCTGACAAGGCTGGTGTACCGGTCCGGCGTCGGCGAGCGCCGCTCCGACACGTCCAGGCCACGCTGCCGGGCCAGCAGCCGTGCGTTCACCAGATTGACCGGCACGGTCGTGATCGGCTCCAACAGACCCTGGATCGCGCTGGCCGTGACGGCGGACGTGTTCTCTTCCGCCACCGCGCCCCGATACTCGATCTCCGCCGAGCGGATCGGGCCGTCCACCAGCTGCGTCGCCAGCTTGCCGAGCAGCCGCGCCAGCTCCATGAACGGTCGCAGCACCGGCATCTCCTCAGCGCGGATGCTCGGGGCGTTCACCGCGAACTGGGGCGGCTGGTCGGCCAGGACCGCCAGCACCTCGTGGACGATCTGGACCGCCACGTTCGCCTGCGCCTCGACGGTCGATGCGCCCAGGTGCGGCGTCGCGATCACCTTCGGGTGGCGCGGCAGGGGATCGTCCGGGCTGACCGGCTCCTCCGGGTAGACGTCGATGGCGGCAGCCGCCAGTTGCCCGCTGTCCAGCGCCGCGATCAACGCCCCCTGGTCCACCAGCTCGCCTCGCGCGCAGTTCACCAGGCAGGTATCGCGCTGTACTTTCGCCAGCCGCTCCGCGTCGATCAGGCCGCGCGTCGCGTCAGTCAGCGGCACGTGCAGCGAGATGTAGCGCGCCCGCCCCAGTAGCTCGTCCAGGCCGCTCGGGTCGCAGCCCAGGGTGCGGATGTGCTCGTCCGGCACGTACGGGTCGTAGACCAGCACCTGCATCTCCAGCCCGAGCGCCCGCCGCGCCACCTCGGTGCCTACGCGCCCCAACCCGATCAGCCCGAGCGTCTTGGCGGTCAGCTCGCTCCCCACCAGCTGGGACCGCTTCCACTGGCCGTCTTTCATCAGGCGGTCCGCCAACGGTACGTGGCGCGCCAGCGAGAACATCAGCGCCAGCGCGTGCTCGGCGGCCGCGACGGCGTTGCCGCCCGGTGCGTTGACGACGACGATGCCCCGAGCGGTCGCCGCCGGCACGTCGATGGTGTCCACGCCGGCGCCGGCTCGCCCAATCACCCGCAGCTTCGGCGCTCGCGCGATGACGCCAGCGTCCACGCGCGTCTCGCTCCGCACGATCAGCGCCTCGGCGTCCGACAGCTGGTCGGCGGCGGCGTCGAGCGAGGCGCCGTCCAGCCAGACCACCCGGCACGACCGTTCGAGCAGCGCCAGCCCCTCCGGTGCGATCCGGTCGGCGACGATCACCAGTGGCTGCACGGCCTGTCCATCATCGATCGAGCTCCGGTCGGTAATCTCCAGAAGCATACCGAACGCCGCGCACCGGCTGGCGAAAGCCCGGTCCGCCCACGACCGGAGCAACGGTGAGGCCGCGGCGAGCGCCGGGCAGTGGCACGCCGTCTGCGAAGCAGCACGCAGAGGACGGACGGCGCGTTCGCGTGCCGTCCGCACACCGGCGCCGGTGACGCTTTCAATCATCCTGCTTCGTCGGATCGACCTGGGCGAGCCGACTGACAACTGCCCGCCGTAGCGAGCCGGAGGTGACGGCCTCCCGCCCGTTACGCACCCTCGATCTCGTCTGTGCGCACGCCCTGTGCACGATCCGGAGGATACTCACGATGAACAATCCGGTGGTCATCGTCCTGGTGATCGCCCTGATCGCCGCCATCGCAGCCGCCGTCTGGCTCTACATGCGAAATCGGCGAACGTCGGCGCTTCAGGACCGCTTCGGACCAGAGTACGACCGCGCGCTCAACGCGCATCACGATCAGCGCGAGGCCGAGCGCGAACTGGAGCAGCGGGCCGAGCGAGTCGAGCGCCTGCAGATCAGGCCGCTTCAGCGCGAGGAGCGCGACCGTTTCGCGAGCCGTTGGCAGGCCGTCCAGGCCCGATTCGTGGACGACCCGACCGGCGCCACCGACGAGGCGGACCGGCTGGTCGGCGAAGTGATGGCGACCCGTGGCTACCCGGTGGGCGACTTCGAGCAGCGGGCAGCCGACGTCTCGGTCAACCACCCGCAAGTAGTCCAGCACTACCGCGCCGCCCACAACATCGCGCAGCGCAACGCGCAGGGAGATGCCGACACCGAGCTGCTGCGGCAGGCGCTGGTTCACTTCCGCGCCCTCTTCGAGGATCTGCTCGGGGTTGACGCCGACGCGGACCGGATGGACGAACGCGTGGTCGACGAGCGCCTCGACGAACGAGAACGAGCCCACGCTCGCGAGCGCGAGCACACACGCAGGGAGGTACGACGATGAGCGAGCTTTCGACGGCGGATCTGGCGGGTGGCACCACTCCCAGAAGCCGCGACGCAGACATGGCGACCACCACCCGCGACCCGCAGTTTGACGACCGGCGCGACGACCAGTACGACGCCGACGCGACGGGCCGCAACACCTTCGACTCGCGCCAGATGACGCCGCCCACGTCCACGCCAGGGACCGCGGGGCTGGCGAACCCGGCCGCGACCGACGGCGCCGACACGTCCGGCGCCGAGCCGCTGTTCCCGACGGGCGAGGCCCAGGGGTTCCGCTCGCGCTGGACCGAGGTCCAGACCGGCTTCGTGGACGAGCCGCGCAGCGCCGTCGAGCAGGCGGATGGCCTGGTCGCCGAGATGATGAAGCGGCTGGCGACGGTCTTCGCAGACGAGCGCGCGAAACTGGAAGAGCAGTGGAGCCGCGGCGACGACATCTCGACGGAGGACTTGCGGCAGGCACTGCGGCGCTACCGCTCGTTCTTCGACCGGCTGCTGTCGGTCTAGACAAGCGTGGCCCCCTACTGCCCCAGCCCCTCTCCCTTACGCGGGAGAGGGGCTTTCTTCGTCCCAGGCTCGAGCTCTCGCCCCTCGCCCCTCGCCGCCGCATCAGGTATCGTCAGGCGCACGCGCGGCGGGGAGACGAGATCGGGCGTCGCGTGAGGGAGGGCGTCCTGTGGTGAAGGTCGGGGTCTGGATCCCAAGTGTCAGGCGGTTCGCCAGCAACCAGAACATCCGCGCCAGCATCCTCCAGGCCGAGCGGCTCGGGTACGACTCGCTCTGGACGATCGACCACATCATCGCGCCGACCGCCAACGCCGAGCAGTTCGGCCTGATCTACGATCCGCTGATCGTGATGGCGCTGGCGGCCGGCTTGACCGAGAAGATCCAGATCGGCGTCAGCGTGCTGGTGCTGCCGTATCGCCACGGCGTCCTCACCGGCAAGATGCTGGCTTCGCTGGACGACCTGAGCGAGGGTCGGATCATCCTCGGGGTGGGGGCCGGCTGGAACGCCGTCGAGTCCGGCATCCTGGGCCTGCCGTTCGAGGAGCGCGGCCCGATGACCGACGAGTACATCCGGATCATGCGGGCGCTCTGGTCCGACGAGAAGCCGAGCTTCTCCGGGAAGTACACCCAGTTCTCGAACGTCGAGGTCCGCCCGCTGCCGGCCCAGAAGAACGGGCCGCCGATCTGGGTCGGCGGGAGCAGTCGAGCCGCGCTGCGACGGACCGCCGAGCTTGGCGACGCCTGGCACCCGATCAACGTCACGCCGGACCAGCTGCGCTCCGGCAAGGCCGAGATCGAGCAGCTGTGCCAGCGGTTCGGTCGCGCGACGCCGCCGGCGACGACCCTGCGGATCGACGCGCGGCTCCTGCTGGACGAGTACCCGTATCCGAACCCCGCCCACGGCGGACACATGCTGGTCGGGACGCCAGACGAGATGATCGATCAGCTGCAAGAGCTGCGAGACATCGGGGTGGAGCACTTCTCGCTGGAGTTCGTCGGTCGCGACTTCGCGGACTTCCAGGCCCAGATCGAGGCGTTCGCGACCGAGGTCCGGCCCCGCCTGTGACGACCGGCTTCCCACGCAAGCTATTCGGCAGCCTGGACGAGATGCTCTCGACCGAGGCGATGGGCCGCCTGGAGGGGCGACCCGTCGCCGCCGTGCGCACGGAGCCGTTCGCGTCGGCGTACGGCGGCGTCTCCGGGAACGCGTTCCTGTCCGTCACGACGACCGGGCGCTCGGGTGAGTCCGCGATGCACTCCGATGGCGCGACCGGGAATGACGGTGAGCCGCGCCGATACATCGTCAAGCGGACCTCGCCGGCCTGGGACATCATCATGCGGGCGACGAACGACCGGTCCTGTCGGGAGATGCTGGTCTGGCAGCACGGCCTGCTGGACCGGCTCCCGCCCGAGGTCGGGCACACGATGCTGGCGTGCGCCGTCGACCGGAGCGAGCGGGGCGACGACTGGGCGATCCTGATGCGCGACGTCGGGGAGCTGATGCACGCGGCCCAACGGTTCCCAGAGCCGGGCTGGGAGGCGCTGACCGAGCGCCAGCTGGCCGTCTTCCTGGACGGGCTGTCGGCGCTGCACGCCGCATACTGGGAAGACCCGGCCCTCCTCGATTCTCAACTGGGTCTCTGCAAGCTACCGTGGCTGTACGGCTCGTTCTCGCCGGCGACGGCCCGGCGCGAGGCGAACAGCCACCACGTGCTGGTCGGCTGGCTGCGGGACGGCTGGCAGTCGTTCTACGAGGTGGCGCCGCCCGACGTGGTGCGGCTGGTGCAGCGCCTCCACGACGATCCCGGCCCGCTCTGCGACGCCCTCGGGGGGTATCCGTGGACGCTGGTGCACGGCGACCCGAACTGCAAGAACGTCGGGATCGAGCTGGAGCCGGCCCCGAGGCTGCTGCTGCTGGACTGGCAACTGGTGACCCGCGCGCCGGCCACCGTGGATCTCGCCTTCTTCCTCTCGTTGTTCTCGGCGGTCCTGCCGGTCCCGAAGCAAGACGTAGTGGGCGGCTACCGGGAGCGGCTGACCGCGCGCCTCGGCGATCGCTTCGACGAGCAGACCTGGCAGCCGCAACTGGAGCTGGCACTGCTCGGGCATCTGCTGCGCTTCGGGGCGGTCCTGTCCACGCGGATGACCCGCCACGCCGACCCCTTCGTCCGCGAGCATTACCGCGAGGAGCTGGCCTGGTGGTCCGAGCGCGCGCTGGCTGGCGCACGCTGGATGTAGACGAGCCGAGAGCCGAGAGTGGGAGAGGGGTTGGACTATTCACTCTCACTCTCGGCTCTCGGCTCTCGGCTCTCGGCTCCGTCAGGTTGGGGCGTAGATGGCGCGGGTCATCAGCAGCAGGGTGACGATCCCGAGGCCCAGGCCGAAGGCGACCCAGCGCCGCACGGCGGCCACCGTCTCAGGCTTGCCGGGGTCCAGGCGGCGGATGCGGGGCTTGATGACGGCGTCGCCGAGCGCGCCGAGAATGAACGCCAGCACGAAGCTGACGATGACGATGCCACCCCACTCGCCGGCCAGCAGAAAGCCGTAGCCGCGCGTCCTCCAGATCAGGAGCAGCCCGGCCAGCACGGTCACCGCGCCAGCCCAGCTGAGTACCCGACAGGTCGTGATGGCGAGCGCCCGGAGCGGCTCGTTGCGCTCGCGCGAGAGGTACGGCACCACGACGATCAGCATCACGGCGTAGCCGCCGAGCCAGACCGCCGCGCCAAACACGTGGAGCGAGCGCACGAGCCAGGTGATGATCCCGTCCATGCCGCGAAGTCTACAGCAGGCTGAGGCGGCGGTCGCGGGGGCTGGAGCAGGTGCCGCTACTGGCTCGTCCGCAGGCCCCTGGTCGTCCCGCGCGAGAATTTCCGCTCGGTGCCGGTCAGCAGGCGCTTGATGTTGCCACGGTGCGCCACGATCACGAACGCGGGGACAGCAGAGCCGTAGAACAAGAACTGCCCGACGCCCCCGTTCGACGCCCCCTGCCAGAGCACGACCATGCCGGCCACCAGCGCCCCGACGATCGAGCCGAGCGAGACGTAGCGGGTCAGGAAGATGGTCCCCATGCCAAAGACGAGTGCGGCGAGGAAGGCCGGCGGCGACAAGACGATCAGTCCGCCACCACCTGTCAAAATCCCCTTGCCGCCCTTGAACCCGAGCAGCGGCGAGAAGGTGTGGCCGACGACCGCGAATGCCGCGGCGATGACCTGGCCCCAGGTCAACAGCCCCCAGGGCGACCCACCGAGCAGCCAGCCAGCCAGCAGCGCCGCCAGCGCACCCTTGAACAGGTCGCCGATGACCACGACGGCGGCCCAGCGTGCACCCAGGTGCCGCAGGACGTTCGTGGCGCCGGTGCTGCCGCTGCCTTCCTTCGTGAGGTCGATGCCGAACCGCCTCCCCACCAGCGCGCCGGTCGGGAACATGCCACAGAGGTAGCCGATCACCGCTCCAATCACCACCTGGAGCGCGACGCTCATCGAGCAACCCCCTGTCCTATCCTCGACGCTCGGCCGGGACGCCCGCCATTATAACGGCGTCGTAGCCACGTCCAGTCAGATTCCGGCTGCGTGGTGGGAGGAGTGGCAGTGGCCGAGGTCGCCGTGCTGAACGCGGGGGGCTGGGGGACCGCGCTGGCGGTTGTGCTGGCGCGAGGCGGGCATCAGGTCCGGCTCTGGGCGCGGCGACCGGAGCAGGCCGAGGCGCTGGCCCGGGACCGCGTCAACGAGGCGTACCTGCCCGGTGTGACGCTGGGGCCAGCCATCTCCCCGACCGCCGACCTCGG
Organism: Chloroflexota bacterium; assembly: GCA_046328125.1. GTDB lineage: Bacteria > Chloroflexota > UBA6077 > UBA6077 > JACCZL01 > JADZEM01. The sequence goes on along the minus strand of JAXLXF010000022.1, from coordinate 107,192 downwards.
GCGGGCCGTGGACGGAGCCGCTGCCGTGGTGGTAGTGCCGATCTCGGCGGCCCTGCCCGAGCTGGCGCAGCGCCTCGGACCGCTCCTGCCAGATGACGCCCTGGTCGTGCACGGGACTAAGGGGCTGGAGCGCGAGAGCCTGCTCCGCCTCTCGCAGGTGATCGAGCGCGAGCTGCGGCCGGCCCATCATGGACGCGTTGCCGCCCTCTCGGGGCCAACCCACGCCGAGGAGGTCGGGCGCGGCATCCCGACGGCAGCGGTCGTCGCCAGCCCGGACCACGAGTCCGCCGTGGCGCTCCAGGCGCTCCTGAACGGCCCCGCCTTTCGGGTCTACACCAACGCGGACATCGTCGGGGTCGAGCTGTGCGGGGCGCTCAAGAACGTGGTGGCGCTGGCGACGGGCATCGGGGACGGGCTGGGCGGCGGCGACAACGCCCGCGCCGCCCTGATGACCCGCAGCCTAGCCGAGATCGGACGGCTGGTGGTGGCGGCCGGCGGCCGGGTCGAGACGGTCGCCGGACTGGCCGGCGTCGGCGACCTGATCGCGACCTGCACGAGCCGCCACAGCCGGAACCGACGGGCCGGCGAGCAGATCGGGCGGGGCCATCCGCTGGCCGAGGTGCTGGCAGCGTCGGCGCAGGTGGTCGAAGGCGTGCCGGCGACCCGCGCCGCGCTGGAGCTCGCCCGCCGCTACGGCGTCTCGATGCCGATTGCCGAGCAGGCGCACGCGATTCTGTTCGAGGGACGCGACCCGCGCACAGCACTTGTCGAGTTGATGGCCCGCGATCCGACCGCCGAGCAGTGGGGTCGAGTACCATGATGCTGACGATATCCGGTGCAGGCTGTCGTCGGCGGCACCATGGGATGGAGCGGGTGCGGGGGCACGTCCTGGCGTGTCTCCGCTTGCAGGATCGGCGGTCGTGCAACGGAACGACCCGTCGATCCGTTGGAACGGATGGATTGGCGAGGGTGAGCTCGCGAGGAGCGGACCGGTGACGAGCCAGCGCGTCCCCCAGCACGTCGCACGTACCAACGAACCGGAGCGCGTTGCTCGGGCGCTTCGCGACGTGCCACTGTTCGCGACGGTGCCGGAGCCGTACTTCGGCGAGATCGCCGCCCGGATCAGGATCCGGCACTACGGCACGAATGAGGCGATCTTCCACCAGCACGACATCGGCGAGGGGCTGTACCTCGTCGCGAGAGGGCTGGTGCGGATCTTCTTACGCTCGGAGGACGGGCAGGAGCTGACTATCGCGCGGTTCGAGCCGGGCGAGTTCTTCGGCGAGCTGGGCGCCATCGACGAAGAGCCGCGTTCGGCCACCGCCGTCGCGAGCGAGCCGACCGACGTGCTGGTGCTGCATCGGTCGGACTTTCTGTCGTACCTGCGGGCTCGGCCGGAGGCGGCCGTCTTCTGCCTCCGCATCCTCGCGCGGCGGCTGCGCCAGGCCGATGCCCAGCTCGGCGACGCGACGTTCCTGACGCTGCCGGCCCGCCTCGCCAAGACGCTGATCGACCTCGGGCGGACCTACGGGCAGGAGATGCCGGACGGCTCGGTGCGGGTGACGTTGCGCCTGACCCAGAGCGAGCTCGCTTCGATGGTGGGCGGCTCGCGGCCAACCGTCAATCAGCTGCTCCAACGCTTCCGTCGTCTCGGATGGATCAACATCGATGGTCGGACACTGGTGCTGCTGCAAGAGGACAGACTGCGCCGGCTCGCCGAGTGAGGCGGCGACCGCGCTCGAATTCTCTTCTCAGAACCCAGATGACTGTACGATACGCCTGAAGGGGACGTGTCCGGTATCGTTTTCGTGGAATTACCAGGGCGTACGTCGCGGTTTCGGCACGAGTGACACTCCTGGTACGTGTGGGGTTTGGCGTGGGGCGAGGTGGGGCGTTCGCAACGGACGGTCCGTCTCGACTGCTACAATTTCAGCCGTAACGCTGATGAGGGCAGGCTATGCACGAAGTCGCGGCGTTTGTCGACCTCGAGAACATCCGCTATTCGATGCTGAACCGATGGCATCAGGAACCAGACCCGCTGGCCTGGCGTGACAAGGCGCGCTCGTACGGACTGATCGGCATCGCCAGGGCGTACGCCGACTACGAGCAGCACCCTCCACAGCTTCGACAGCGCCTGAACGTCGCCGGCTTCGAGGCGGAGCACTATCCGGTCAAGCGATATCGCGATCGGGATGGTACGGAGCGGATCAGAAGCATCGCCGACCTTCACATGGTGATCGACATCGTCGACACTGCGCTCGGCCGGCCCAACATCGACACCTTTCTGTTCTTCACCGGCGATGGCGACTTCATCCGAGTGGTCGCGATGCTCCGCAACCGGCTCGGCAAGCGCGTCGTGATCTGCGGCGTGCCCGAGACGACCAGTCGTGACCTCGTGATCGCGGCCGGCGAAGAGGATGCCCTCGAAGTGTCCGAAGTCGTCTCCTCGCCGGAGGTTGACGCCGCGCTGATCGTCCGGATCGAGGAGTACGAGCGCTCGCTCTACGGCGGCTTCCTGCCAACGCAGGGCAACCTGATCGCCTGGCTCAAGCAGCGGCTGGAGGTCGGGCTGCTGCCGAGCGAGCAGATCGACGGCAAGATCCTCGAGTTCATCCGCCAGGGCGTCCTGTACAAGCAGCTGGAGACCAGCTCTAGAGGCAAGACCCTGACGACCACCCGGCTGCGCCGCGACCATCCGTCCGTCGAGCGTATCCTGGGCCGCATGGTGCTGGACCCTGACCGCGACATGTACGGCCCGGACGACGACGGCGACGACGAGGACGACCACGACGACGACGCCCAGGAGCTGCCGTACGAGCGCCCGGTGCCGAGGATGCTCGGCGCCCATCCGTGGCCGCCGGATCTGCGGGACTGAGCGTCGACGAACGTTGCCGGTCCGGCCGGCCGGCGGCTACACTTTCGAGGCGCCAGGGGAGTCCCTGGCTCATGGTGGGCGTAGCGTAGCGGTTAACGCGCCAGGTTGTGGCCCTGGAGATCGGGGGTTCGAATCCCCTCGCTCACCCCAGCGGAGTGGTCAGTTCTCAGTCGTCAGTCTTCAGTGGGTGCCTCAGTCGCTGGTGCCCCGCTGATTACTTACCACCGATCACTGATAACTCGTTCGCACGCGCCCGTAGCTCAGTGGACTAGAGCACGTGGCTTCGGACCACGGGGTCGGGGGTTCGAATCCCTCCGGGCGTGCCACCTTTTGAACGGCGCTCGCCGGACCTGCCGGCGAGCGCCGTTTGCGTTCGCCCGGCCCGTGGGTTGAAACCCACGTCTACCATTGGTGCGTGGCTACGCCACGTCGGAGCCTGACCGTTCGGCACGTTGTGACGGTGCGTTGTAGACGTGGGTTCTATTCCAGGGCACGAGCGAGTGTTCGCCTGCTGACAGTTAGCCCGCGGAAGACAACCGTCGGCACGGCGTTCCCGTATATCTGACGTGCGCACAAGCAGAGCCCCATCGGAGCACGGCCGGCAACCACAACGCGAGCAGGGTGTACACGCGGGAGGGCGTAACGGATCGCCAGTGTGGCGAGACAGACATCGTAGTAGTTAGCAAGCCGACAACGGTCCCGCTTGGTTCCTGATACAGTCGAGAAGGAAAGCGGGACGACGGGGGAGGCACTCGGGCCTCTCTCGCGGACCAGGATCGTGCCAGAGTGGCAGAGGAGGACGGACCCATGGAAGACACCTACACCGACGAGAGTGGCGACACCGGCGAGAACCTCTCGAACCAGCCGGAGAACGACCCGGACGACTAGCTTCCACCGGCGCCCGAGCGGCTCACCGCCGCCACGACGAAGCCGCCCAGCATCAGCTGGGCGGCTTCGTGGCGTTCTGGTCGCCCTTCCAGGGTATCCGTGCCACCAGTTCGGCCGGCATGGACCGTGCAACGTCCCCCGGGAGACACACCCGCCGGGCCTCGCCCGCCGCTCCCTCGCAGCCGGGGCGCTGGTACGGCGGTCCGGGAGACCAACATGGCCCAGCAACGCTCACCCGAGGACCGACCGGACGTGGTTGGCTCGGGGCCGCCGGCTGCCGACCGTCAGCGCATCGCTCGCGGCGAGGCCGCCCACATCGAGAAGGGCTGGACGGTGTACGACGCCGTCGATCGCCCGCTCGGCAACATCACCGACGTCGATGCCACGCGCGGCATGCTACTGGTGGACGGCCGACCGGCCGGCTTCGGCTCCTTTGAAGTGCCACTGAATCTCGTCGCCAGTACCACCGAAAATGGGGCGCGGCTGACCAAAGTGCTCGACGCGCGTGTCTCGCCGGACGGCGGGGCGCCGCGGCTGATGGACGCACCAGCCGAGCCGACTGCCGTCCCGACGTCGCCGTCGCCGTCGAGCCGCGCGCGTTCGCGCACGCGCACCCCGTCAGTTGACGAGACCACAGCCCCTCGCAGCACCACGCCGAATGCGCCAACGTCGATCCGCGAGGCGGCTCCGAGCGAGCCGTCCCCGATCCGGGCGTCCGCCTCAGCGCCAACGGCCTCCACACCGCCAACGGCCTCCACACCGCAAGCAACGCCAGCCACCAGCCCGACGACGACCGGCTCGACGGCGTCGGCCTTCGGGTCGCACGGTACGTCGTCCCAGGCGACGTCGTCGCGCGCCACGCCCAGCGGCTCCTACGGCGCCGAGTCGTTCCAGAGGTTCAGCCCGCCCTACGCGACGACCCCGACGTACGGCGGCACCCCGACCACGGACTGGGGAGACGACGACGGCTCCGGCGGCTGGAGCGGCAAGAAGCTGGCGCTGGCGGCGCTCGCGCTTGGCGGGGCAGTAGCGGCCAGCTACGTCGTGCGACGGCGGATGCGCCGGCCGACGATGTCCGAGCGCCTGCTGATGACCGCTTCGGGCCTCTTCGACGATCTCGGCGAGCTGACTGCTGAGTACGCCTCCGACGCCTTCGACGTGGCCGCCGACTTCTTGAAGGATCGGAACCCGGCCTGGTGGGCCAGTCTGGCCGCCGCCGCCCTGCCGGTCGCCTACTACGCCTGGCCGTCCTCGCCGCCGACGATGCAGCAGCAGGCCCGTTCCCAGATGGACGACCTCTCCAGCACCCTCGAGAGCTACCTCGGGCCTCTCGCGGCCTGGCTCCCCTCGATGACGGGCACTGGCGAATTCCTTGCGGATCGCGTGCAGCGCGGCTCGGCACGGGTCCAGCGCAGCGTGCCGTCTAGCTGGCCGACGTCCTGGAAGACTCCGTCCGACTGGAGCGTCCCGTCTGATTGGTCGTCGCGCTCGGATCTGATGTGGCCGGTCGGGATGGTGGCGGCCGGCGCGCTGGCGCTGTACCTGGCCCGCCGCACCACGACGATGCGCTCGTCTCACAAGCGGATCGCCGACGTGATGACGCGCCAGCCACGGGTGATCCAGCCGGACGCCACGGTCGCGGACGCCGCGACGATGATGCGGCGGCTGGACGTGGGCGCGCTGCCGGTCTGCGACGGCTCGCGGCTGATCGGGATGCTGACCGACCGCGACATCACGCTTCGCTCGACGGCGGACGGCCGCGATCCGCACCTGACCACCGTCCGCGACGTGATGAGCCCGGGCGTCGCCTGGGCCACCGAGGACGACCCGGTCGAAGAGGCCGCGCGGATCATGCGCGAGCACCAGATCCGGCGCCTGCCGATCGTGGACGAGCGCCACAGCCTGGTCGGCGTGGTGTCGCTGGGCGACCTCGCCGTGGACGCCAACGACGACGAGCTGAGCGGCGACACCCTGGAGCGGATCTCGGAGCGGGGATCGCAAGCCTGACAACGGCCCGGCACATGACGAGGCCCCCTCACCCGTATGGGTGAGGGGGCCTCCTGACTCCTGGCTCCTGACTCCTGACTCCTCGTCAGGCCAGCGCCATCTCCGTCTGCTTGTCGAAGACGTGCATCTTCTCGGTGTCGAAGACGACCTCGACGTTGTTGCCGGCGGCCAGCTGCGCACGGGCCGGCATCCGGCTCGTGAACTCCTGGTTGCCGCTGCGCAGGTAGACGAACTGCTCGGAGCCGAGCGGCTCGACGACCTCGACGGTCACCTTCGCCTTCTGGTAGTCCGGCGCGTCCCGCCGCTCGGACGGATGGTAGATGTCCTCGGGGCGAATCCCGAACACCACGTCGCGGCCCACGGCGCCCTTGATGGCGTTCAGGCGGTGCTCCGGCACCTTCAGCTTCATGGTGCCAGCCTCGACCCACAGGTCGTCGCCGGTGCCGGAGACCGTGCCCTCGAAGAAGTTCATTGAGGGGCTGCCGATGAAGCCGGCCACGAACATGTTGGACGGGCGATCGTACAGCACCTGGGGAGTGTCCAGCTGCTGGAGGATGCCGTCGCGCATGACCGCGATGCGGTGACCCATCGTCATCGCCTCGACCTGGTCGTGCGTGACGTAGATGACAGTGGTCTGGAGGCGCTGGTGGAGCTTGATCAGCTCGGCACGCGTCTGCACGCGCAGCTTCGCGTCCAGGTTGGAGAGCGGCTCGTCCATGAGGAAGACCAGCGGCTCGCGGACGATGGCTCGCCCGAGCGCGACGCGCTGGCGCTGTCCACCCGAGAGCTGCTTCGGCTTCCGCTTGAGGAGGTTCTGGAGGCCGAGGATGTCGGCCGCTTCCTTCACCCGCCGGTCGATCTCAGACTTCGGGGTCTTGCGGAGCTTCAGGCCGAACGCCAGGTTGTCGTACACCGTCATGTGCGGGTACAGCGCGTAGCTCTGGAAGACCATCGCGATGTCGCGGTCCTTCGGGGCTACGTCGTTGACGCGGCGGTCGCCGATGTAGATGTCGCCAGCAGTGGCCTCTTCGAGGCCGGCGATCAGGCGAAGCGCGGTGCTCTTGCCGCAGCCAGACGGACCGACGAGAACCAGGAACTCCTTGTCGTGGATCTGGATCGTCAGGTCGTTGACCGCGCGGACCTCGCCAAAGATCTTGCTGACGTGGTCGAGGGTCACTCCCGCCATTGGGAATCTCCATCCACACGAAATAGGTCACGCACGGCGGTGGACAACCGTGCGCCTTGCATGACGGTGCACGAGCACCGATGCGTTGACGAGCATACCCGAGCGAGCCGGCGCTGTCCAGTGTTGAAGTGAGCCCCCACGGCCAGGGGGCGCGATGAATCGCGCCCCTACCAGGTCTGCCTCCGTACGGGCGCAATTCATCGCGCCCCCTGGGGGCTTGTCCCGGTGTCAGCCGAATTTCAGGCGTCACCCATGGTGTCACGCTGCAACACTGCCGTTCATCTAGCTGGCAGCCCCGAAGGAACGAGGCGCCAGGAGGGCACTATGAGTGTCAGCAGCATTTCGTCGCCGTCCAACGACCCCCGCAAGGCGCTCGACCAGCTCTGTCAGCCCTTCTTCGCGGCGGCGATCTTCCCCAGGAAGCCGCTCGCTCCCGCCGCGAGCCAGTTCGTCCACGAGACGCTGACCATGCTGACACCCTTCGCGATGGCATCCTCGATGGTGTCGTCGTTGACGAGCGTGCCGGCGTGCCGCCCGGCCTTGACGATGTCCGCGATGGCCTGGTCCATCACCTTGCGGACCTCGGGGTGGTTCACCTGGCCGGTGTAGCCCATGCTCTGCGCGAGGTCGCCGGGCACCACCCAGAACACGTCGATGCCGTCCACGGTCAGGATCTCTGGCAGGTTGTTGATGGCGACGATGTCTTCCAGAAGGATCGAGGTCAGCACGTTCTCGTTCGCCTGCCGGTGGTAGTCCGAGATCCCGAACGACCGCCGCCCGCCGAACTGGCCCCTGATCCCGTCCGGGCCGTACTTCGCGGCGACCGCCACGGCGCGCGCCTGCTCGGCGGTGTCCACGTGCGGGACCATGATGCCGTTCGCGCCGCAGTCCAGCGTCCGGGTGATGAGGGCCGGGTCGTTGCGATTGATCCGGACCATCGACATCATGCCCCAGAGGTCGCAAGCCCGAGACATGTTGGCGATGTCCTGCCAGGACGTGGTGAAGTGCTCCATCTCGCCCATCACGGCGTCGAAGCCGAGGCTGCCGAGAAACTCACACATGTCCGGCGAGTAGTCGCCCATCACCAGGGTGACCAGGCCACCCTCGGCGAGCTTCTTCTTGGCGGGGTTGGCCCGGAATTCGGCCATTCGAGCACCTCCTGTCGCATGACGCGAGTCACGAGCGGCAGGATAGCATCGCGGGCGACCGGGGCCGTGGACTGAAGTCCACGTCTACCAGTGGTGCGTGGCTACGCCACGACGGAACAGGCTCGTTCGTCGCAGATCGACGACAGATTGTAGACGTGGGTTTCAACCCACGGCGCCGCTGTCACCCCTCGCCGAGGCGCCGCTGGAGCAGCCGCACCACCGGCGCCGAGCTGACCGCCGTGTTGACGATCGTGTGCGGACGCGGAACCGGCTCGACGTCGCGGCGCATCCGGAGATAGACGGCCAGGTCCGCGTCCGACTGGTCGTCCGGGTCGGCGCCCTCGGCACGTCCACGGAGGCGCTCGCGGATCACCGCCTCGGAAGCGTACGCCACCACGATCTCCACACGCGCACCCGCCTTCTCCGCCAACTGGTACAGGGTGCGCCGCCGCCGCTCGCGCAGGTTGGTGCCATCAAACACGACGCAGCCGCCCGCCGCCAGCGCCGCCGCGATCCGACGGTGACAGACTTGATACACCGCCGCGGCCTCAGCCGACGTGTAGGTCGGCTCCGGGAACAGCTCCTTACGAACCGCGTCAGTCTGGATCAACTCGGCGCCGAGCGCGACGCTCAACGTCCGCCCGAGGTACGACTTGCCAGAGCCCGGCGCGCCGACCATCACGATCAGCGCTGGGCACCGGCTTCCGGACAATGACTGCTGCGCGGATGCATCCTCAGACACGAGCGGCAGTATACGGTCGGAAGCCGTCCGACTCCTGGTACAATCGGCCCATGCTGACAGGAGCTCGGATTCTCTGGCGCGCCATCGTCCATTTCTGGGACGAATCGCTGCTGATGATGCGCACGAACCTCACCTGGTTCGTCGTCAGCCTGCCGGTCTACCTGCTGACCGTCCTGGTTCTCGGCATCTTCATCCCGCCCGTCGAGCCTGACGGCGAGGGCAGCTTCCTCCCCTGGCTGATGGCGGCGTTCATGCTGGTGACCGTCCCACATCCCGGCTCGGCGGGGGTGTACGCCATCGCCAACTTCGTCGCCAACGACGAGACGCCGGAGTTCTCGCTGTTCTGGCGGGCGATCCGGATGCTCTGGAAGCGCACCATCGTCATGTACCTGATCGGCGCTGGCGTACTGGCCGGGCTGGTCTTCAACATGACGTTCTACATGGGCACGCCGGGGGCGCTGCAGGCCGTCGCCATCCTCTGGGTTTACGCCATGATCTACTGGCTGACGATGCAGGCGTATCTGCTGCCGCTGACGCTCCAGGCCGCGATCCCGCCACCGCCGCCGCCAAGCGCGGACGACGGCTGGCCGATCGACGAGACGAGCGGCCGACGGGCCACCGCCGTCAAGCCGCCGCCGGAGCCGCCAGCGCCCGAGATTCTGCCGTTCGGCACACTGTACAAGCGTGCAGCGATCCTGGCGCTGGCGAATCCGTTGATGAGCCTGGTGATGCTGCTCGGGACGATTCTCGCGCTGATCCTGAGCAGCTTCGCGCTGCCGCTCTTCCCGCTGATCGTTATGTCCTACGTAGCGCTGATCGGGTGTCGCGGGCTCCGGGCCTTGCGAGAGAAGTACTTCCCCACGGAGGCGCAGGGAGCAGCCGGGTGACGGTTGGATCGCGCGTTCTCGGCGGTCGATATCGTCTGGGAAGCGTCGTCGGCCAGGGTGGCATGGCCGTGGTGTACCGTGCCGAGGATCTGACCCTCGGGCGGGTCGTCGCCGTCAAAGTGCTGCGCGAGGCGCTCGGCGCGGACCCCGAGCTGCTGGAGCGGTTCGACCGCGAGGCGAAGGCGGCCGGGCGGCTCAACCATCCAAACATCATCGCCGTGTACGACGTGGGCAAGGAAGGCGACTCCCACTACATGGTGATGGAGTACGTCCAGGGGACGGATCTCCGCGACTTGATCCGCGAGGAGGGCGCGCTCTCCCCAGATCAGGTCGTCCACATCGGCTGCCAGATCGCGGCGGCGCTGGAGTACGCCCACCGTAACGGCATCGTTCACCGCGACGTCAAATCGCAGAACGTGCTGGTCACGCCAGAAGGCCGCGTCAAGGTGGCCGACTTCGGGATCGCGGTGACGCTCGGGGAGCGCTCGATCACCCAGACCGGCATGGTGATCGGCTCGGTCCACTACATGGCGCCGGAGCAGGCTGAGGGCCGCCCGACGACCACCTCCTCGGACGTCTACTCGCTCGGCGTCGTGCTGTACGAGATGGCGACCGGGCAGTTGCCGTTCACCGCCGAGTCGCCGGTCGCCATCGCCCACATGCAATTGGAGGCGATGCCAACCCCGCCCCAGGTGGTCAACCCGCTGCTGCCCACGCCGCTCGCGGACGTGATCCTGTCCTGCATGGAGAAAGACCCGCCCATGCGGCCGGGCTCGGCTGCGCTGGTGGCGGCGGCGTTGCGCGGTCAGCGTTCGCACGCCTCGCAGGCGACGTCCGTGCTGCCGATGTCGGAACGGAACGGGCCTCCCGGCTCGACGGCACGCCACCCGAAGGGACGGACCGGTCGGCAGGCGGCGGCCGGCACCGAGCGACGGCCATATCGCGGCCCGGTCGACGGCGCCGGCGCGGCCAACGGCGCCTACTCGCCCACCGAGCTGCTGCCGGCCGAGCGCGGGTTGTCCAGGCGCCCGGCGCGGCGCGCTCAGCGCCAGGCTGGCGGCTCGCGCTTCTGGCCGCTGTTCTGGCTGACCGTGCTGCTCGGAGCGCTGGCGGCAGCGGGCGGCTGGATGCTGGCGGGACGGACCCACGTGCCCTCGCCCAGCCCGACCGCCGCGCCGGTCACGATCGGGACCGTGCCGCCGGCCGTCACCCAGGCGCCGGCCGCGACGAAGCCCGCCGTCCAGCCGACCGCGCCGCCAGCCACCGCGGCCCCGCCGGCGACCGCCACGCCGCAGCCCCAGCCTTCGGCGACGCCAGCGCCGCAGCCGACCGCCCCGCCGCCCCCGCCGACGATCGCCCCAACCGCGCCGCCGGCGAAGCCGACCGCCCCGGTCGGGATGTCCGGGGTGCCGGACGTCATGAACCTGTCGCAGGCCGACGCGACGAAGCGGATTCAGGACGCTGGCCTGACGGTCAAGGTCGCCGAGCGCCCGTCGTTGGACGGCCGCGACGGCTTCGTGGTCGGACAGGATCCGCGCGGCGGCATCCAGGTGCTGACCGGCAGCACCGTCACGATCGTCGTCGGGCGCGGCCGGCCGGACCCGCCGAAGCCGGCCCCGAAGCCCGGGCTGGTGCTGCCGCCGAACGTCGAAGGATTGCCCGAGGCCGAAGCACGCCGGATCCTGGAGCGCCAGGGCTTCCAGGTCCAGATCGACCATGACTCGGACCCGAAGCACAAGGGCACGGTGATCGACCAGACGCCCAACAAGGGCGAGTCCGTGCGGCCAGGGTCCGTGGTCAAGATCACTATTGGCGAGTGACGCCGCCGCGCGCCGCGCAGCAGAGCGTGGCGCGCGGCGCTACAGCTGTGAGGGGGATGCATGCCTGTTCGTGATGGGGACGGCCGCGCGCCGAGACTGGCCGAGGACGTGTTCGTGGCGCCGAACGCCGAGGTGATCGGCGAGGTCGAGATGGCCGAGCGGTCGAGCGTCTGGTTCAGCAGCGTGATCCGCTCGAACGGCGCGCCGGTCAGCCTGGGCGTGGGGACGGACATCCAGGACAACTCGGTGGTGGACAGCCGCCCGGGCCAGCCGTGCCGGCTGGGGGACTTCACGACGCTCGGGCACGCAGCTGCCGTCCACGCCTCGGTGGTGGGCAATCACGTCCTGGTGGCGATGAACGCCACGGTGATGCCGGGCTGCACGATCGGCGACGGCTGCATCATCGCGGCCAACGCGACGGTTCCCGAGGGCACGACGGTGCCGCCCGACTCGCTGGTGGTGGGCGACTCCGGGCGGGTGGCGCGGGAGGTCCGCCCGCACGAGCGCGAGCGGATCGAATCGACCTGTGCCAGCTACCAGCGGCTGGCCGCCAACTACCGCGAAGGGATCGGGCGCGGCTGGTAAGGTTCACCGCCGGGCGAAGTCAGGTATACGCATACTCGCCGTGGCGCGGCCTACCGCGAGGAACGATGGGATGAGACCCGGCGGCTGACGTCGGCTGAGGCCGATCCAGCCGCCGTTTTGGAGTGCGCCATGAATTGGCTACAGTCAATACGAGGACGAACGCATTCACGCTCCATCTCAGATTCATCGAGAGAAGGTCTCGTAGCGCTCGTTCAGAGCTTCAGTTTCGATGGCGCCAGTTCGGGCGACATCCAGAAGTTCGAGCATGCCGCGCGAGAGCTCTGTAGGAGTGGTGACAGCGATGTCCGGCTCCTACGTGATGAAGTCGCGTCGGGACTGTCGTTTCCGGTGCAACGCGTGACCGCTGCTTCGGAAGCAGCAGCTGAATCGGAGTGTCGCAAGAAGCGTGTGATCGTAGAGGCGCTGGGCGTCTGGCTGGCGAAGGACGAGTCGGGGAATCCGGGCACTCGAGGCGAGATCCTGGATCTCTTGTCTCGCCTCGTCGCGTGCCCGTCGGAATCGCCGCCGGTGAACGAGATTCTGCGGCCCGCCGCTGCCCTCGCGTTGTCGAGCGCTGGGCGCGAGGGGATGCGACGGCTCGATTCATCAATCCGGGAGCTTCTACAAGTCCTGGCCTCCTCGAACACGAACGATCACGTGCACATTGGCCACGCCCTTGATTCACTCCAAGCTTCCGTGCCGGATGCGGCCGTCCGCGCCGTTGTGGACCTCGCATCTACTGTCAGCGATGACATCTTTCGAACACGTCTCGTGTCTACGCTGGATCGAGCGACCATAGACGAGTCAATTGCAGCGGAGACTCGAGATAGACTTCAGCTCCTCATCGGATGGCTAGAGGGTACGTCGAGCGGTCCTACGACTCGGGTGATTGCTCACCTTCGACAAGAGCTTGGCACGTCGAAACCGAAATCGCCCCCAAAACCAGATACTTCCACGTCCACGATGTCATCGATCCTCACAAGGTTTGGACGGAGCTTCGCGATAGGATCCCGTCCATCGCTGACGACAAAAACCACGAGTAGCCGTCAACTGAAGATGGTCGTGACACCCGTGCAAACCATTCAGGGACCTGATTATGTCGAATGTTTAGCGTGGTCACCAGACGGCAGGACCCTAGCGGCTGGTACGTGGGGCCACTCGGTCGTGCTCTGGCGCACACATAACTGGCAGATCGTTCGACAACTCCAAGGGTACCACTCTCCGAGCTATCCAAACCCAAGAAACCCTGACGCTTTCGGGGGTACGGGCACCCGGGTGAACAGTGTCTCGTGGCGAGCCGACAGTCAGACACTGGCGACGACCGACGCGGGTCCGGTCTCGCTCTGGAGAGTGAGTGACGGAGTCCTACTTCGTCAGCATGTCGATCACCACAGGAGCGAGGATGTCGAGTGCGTAGCATGGTCTCCTCGTGGAGCGGTCTTCGCGACATCGAGCAGAGACAGAACGATCGGACTGTGGCGCGCGAGCGATGGCATGGTGCTGTGTTCTCTGGAAGGCCACCAGTCATGGGTATGGGACGTTGCGTGGTCACCGGACGGCACGAAGCTCGCGAGCGCAAGTGACGACCAGAGCGTGCGTCTCTGGCAGATCCCGGCTGCCGTTTTAAGAGAAACTCTGTCAGGATTCGTGTCCAGACGTGCAGAGGAATTCTCGTACGGTCGGGTACCCAGCTACCTCGACGACACCCCCGGAGTGGTCCTGCGTATACTTGACGCACACAAGTCTCCGGCACTCTGTGTCGCATGGTCGCCCGATGGTACGTATCTGGTGACCGGCGATGCTTCAGGTTCGATTCTGCTCTGGCGCGCGAGTGACGGAAAGCTCGTACGCTCTCTTCCGGGTCACTCCGGACCAGTGGAGTGTGTGGCATGGTCTCCATCTGGTGAGAGTTTCGCGAGTGCGAGTCACGACGGGACGGTCGGACTCTGGCGGCCAAGCGTCGGGGCGATGCAGTATGCCCTTCCATGTGGTGCGCGCGTACATGCCGTCTCGTGGTCACCGGCAGGCGACATCCTTGCTGCAGGCGATTCCAAAGGCATCGTGCGGATCTGGTCCGTCAGCACTGAGACTTCTGGTACCTGAACATCTGCGGCGATGCGGCGGACCGACGAGCGATCGATCCGACGGGTGGGCAGGGCTGGAACGGATGGATGGACAGCGAAGGCACAATCGGCATCGTCGCTGGCGCTGCTTGCGAACGCCAGGACGATGCCGAAGCGGTTCGCCGCTGCGACGCTCTCCGATTCAGCGCTGCGCGGACAGGAACGACGTGGTGAGTTCCGCGAGGCGGGCCGGCTGCTCCTCGTGGGGCAGGTGCCCGGCCTCCGCCACGATCTCGACTTGTGAGCCGGCGATCTTCTCGCGGAACGCCTCGGCGTAGCGCGGCGAGGCGACCCTGTCGCTGGCGCCCCAGACGATCAGGGTCGGCGCCGAGACCCGGTGCAGGCGTTTGGCGAGACCCCGGTTCGGGATCGGCCAGAGGTACTTGGCAGCGGTCGCCATCGACTTGGCGCGCTCGACGTGGTACTCGATCAGCGCGTCGCCCTCGGTCGGAGCGTCGGCGGCGGCGGCAGCAGACGGGGAGCCCGGGTCGTGGTAGAGAAGCGCGGCCAGCTGAGCCGGCGGGACCGCGAAGAAGTCGGCGACCGGGTCGTCGGGCAGCCAGAGACCCATCGGCGAAATCAGCACCAGCGCCGTGAACCGCTCCGGCTGGACAGCCGCCAGCTCCGCCGCGATCATGCCGCCCAGGCCGTGGCCGACCAGCGGCAGGCCGCGCAGCTGCATGGCGTCCAGGAAATCGAGGTAGTAGTAGATCAGGTCTGGCACGTCTTGAAGATGATCCGTGCCGCTCGATCCGCCGTAGCCTGGATGGAGCGGCGCGATCAGCCGGTGCTTCTCGGCCAGGGCGTCGTGGAACGGCGTCCAGGTGGGCCGCCCCTCGCCGTGCAGGTAGAGGAGCGGACTGCCGCTGCCGGCCTCCCAGACCTCGGTGTCGAACGCGCCGCCTCGGACGGCGACCTGTTGCTTGCGCATGGGCGAGTCTTCCTCCGAGCAGTCAGCTTTCAGCTGCCAGGCGTCAGCGATCTGAACGACGACCGGACAGCGCTTTCTGACGGGCGATGCGCGCTATCCGATCGCTGAGAGCTGAGAGCTGACCGCTGACGGCATGCGCAACGGCGAGACCTGCCGCCGCGAGGCGAGCGGCTTGATCCACCAGTGATCCTCCCACTGGCCGTCCCAGATGCCTCTGAGCTTCGGGAGCACCCGCTCGCCCATCAGCTTGATGTTGTCCATCGCCAGGTCGTGCGGGATCGAGCCGAACTGGTTGAGCACCATCAGGTGACCGATGTGCAGGTCTTTGATGACCCCATGCAGCTGCTCGGTGACCTGGCTCGGCGTCCCCGCCACGATGTTGCCGTTCGCCACCAGATCCTTCCAGGTCAGGAACGGTGGCCGCTCGCCGAAGCGAGTGGTCTGGCCCAGGAGCCCCATCTTGAGGGTGTCGATGGTACGGTAGCCCGGAGCGTCCTGGAAGCCGGAGTAGACGTGCAGCATCTTGTTGTAGAAGTACTCGCCGTGCGGCCCGAACCGCTCCTCGACCTCGCTCTCGGACTCGCCGACAGCGACCAGCTGCAAGAACCCGGCGTGGTACGGGTTCCTCTCCTTGCCGAGCTCGTCAGCCTTCTTCCAGAAGCCGTCCATCACCAGTTTGCCGCGCTTGAAGCCCGAGTAGGAGAGGTAGGCGTACAGGTACGACTTCTCCAGGCACCAGCCCCAGGTCTCGATCGAGCCGCCGCCAGGGATCCAGATCGGCGGGTGCGGCTTCTGGAGCGGGCGCGGCCAGATGTTGACGTACCGGACCTGGTTGTACTTGCCGTCGAACGAGAAGACGTCCGGGTTGGTCCACGCTTCCAAGATGAGCTTCTCGGCCTCGTAGTAGCGGTCCCGGAAGGTGGCCGGGTTCATCCCGTACGCGAAGTTGACGTCCTGGCTGCTCCCGACCGGGAACCCTGCCACCAGCCGCCCGCCACTGATGACGTCCAGCATCGCGAACTCTTCGGCGACGCGAGTCGGCGGGTTGTAGAGGGCGATCGAGTTGCCGAGCACGATGATGGCGGCGTCTCTGACCCGCCGGGCGACGGACGCGGCCATGATGTTCGGCGAGGGCATCATGCCGTAGCCGTTGCCGTGGTGCTCGTTGACGCAGACGCCGTCGTACCCCATCGTGGCGCCGTATTCGAGCTCGTCCAGGGTGTCGTTGTACATCTCGTGGGCGCGCTCGGGGTCGAACAGGTGGCTCGGGATGTCCACCCAGACCGAGCGATACTTCTCGGCGAAGTCCTCCGGGAGCTCGCGGTACGGCATCAGGTGGAACATCTCGAGCTTCATACGGACTCCTCCGTGGCGGCCCTCGGCATCGGCGCCGCGCCACCGCGACGTGGTCTGTCAGGTGCCGGCAGTATAGCGCCGCCTCAGCATAGCGGTCAGCGCGGCTGCTCGCCTCAGCATGACGGTCAGCGGGGCCGCCTCGCCGGTGGGACCGCAAGACTTCTGCCAGCCCTGCCATGTGCTCCAGGGAACACCACCGCTAGCAAAACCGTTTTAGAGTGCGATAAGATCGTGTGAGTCACGGTACTGTCACGGTTCGATGGCGCACGGGCGGCGGTTGCCGTTCGGCGCAGGGGCTTCCCAGGCCCCAGGGGGACGATATGGCGCAGGTGATGCCGTTCCACGTGGCTGATTTCTGGCCCGAGGATCCGATGCTGCCGTTCCAGTGGCCGACGCAGACGCCGGTCAGGGAGGCCGCGGAGGAGCAGGCGTCGCCGTTTGCGCCCATCGAGGAGGTCGTCGCGGCGTTCGCCAGGGGCGAGCTGGTGCTGGTGGTGGACGACGAGGACCGCGAGAACGAGGGCGACCTGATCATGGCGGCCCAGTTCGCAACCTCCGCGAAGGTGGCGTTCATGGTCCGCCACACCAGCGGCGTCCTCTGCGTGCCGATGTCCGGCGAGCGGCTGGACGCGCTCGACCTGCCGCTGATGGTGGCCCAGAACACCGAATCGATGCGGACGGCGTACACGATCACGGTGGACGCGAAGGGCGTCGGGACCGGCATCTCGGCCGAGGACCGGGCGCTGACCGTGCGGACGCTCGCCAATCCGACGTCCGTGCCGTCTGACCTGCACCGCCCCGGCCACATCTTCCCGCTGCGGGCGCGCGAGGGCGGCGTCCTGAAGCGGGCCGGCCACACCGAGGCCGGCGTCGATCTGGCGAAGCTGGCCGGACTGGAGCCGGTCGCGCTGCTGGCCGAGGTCGTGAACGACGACGGCACGATGGCGCGTCTGCCGCAGCTGCGGCGCTTCGCCCACAAGCACGGCCTGTTGATCACCTCGATCGCCGACCTGATCGAGTACCGGCGCCACCGCGAGAAGCTGGTGACATCGGTCGCCACGACCCGTATGCCGACGTCGCACGGCGACTTCGTGGCGCACGTCTACGAGTCGTTGCCGGACGGCGAGGAGCACATCGCGCTGGTGCGCGGCGTCATCGACCCTGACGTGCCGGTGCTGGTGCGCGTCCATTCGGAGTGCCTGACCGGCGACGTGTTCGGCTCGCGGCGCTGCGATTGCGGCCAGCAGCTGGACGCGGCCCTGGAGCGGATCGCGGACGAGGGCGTCGGCGTGGTGCTCTACCTGCGCGGCCACGAGGGGCGCGGGATCGGGCTGGCGCACAAGCTCCAGGCGTACGCCTTGCAGGAGCAGGGGCTGGACACCGTCGAGGCGAACCTGGCGCTCGGGCTACCGGTGGACACGCGCAACTACGGCGTCGGCGCGCAGATCCTGGCCGACCTCGGCGTGCGGCAGATGCGGCTGATGACGAACAACCCGGCCAAGTACGCCGGTCTGGACGGCTACGGCCTGGAGATCGTGGAGCGGGTGCCGCTGGTGATGCCGCCGGACCCCGAGAACCTGCGCTACTTGCAGGTGAAGCAGCAGAAGCTGGGCCACTTGCTGGACCTCGCCGGGGACTGACCGTCGCTCAACCCCAGAGGCTGAGGCACATCGCGGCCTATCTGATGTTGGCCAGCCTGGCGGACACCTGAGAAACGCCCACGCACGCCAAGACGTGTGTGTGGGCGTTTTGCGATTCACCAGCGCGCCTCGTTATCACCTACGCCATCGTGCTGTTTGGTGCTGCCATCACTAGATAACAACGGTGTGCGCGAGTTTTCGATGGCAGAGTGTCGCCAACTCCAGATCTTCAGTACTGACAGCATGCTTAAGAGACTTCTATTTCATTGATCTGACATGGCACCGTATCTACGGCTCTATTTTGAATATTCATATTGCGATATACTCAAAAGTGACAACTTTGAGCGTCTTTGGGAATTGACATCGCCCATATTCTGTCTTACTTTGACAACTCAGTAAGCGGGCTCGCGCGTTGTTTGCAGGTTGGGAGCGTCGCTCGGACGATGGATCACCACGAACGGCATCAGTCTCGCCCCCAGTCCTCAATGCTGGCCAGTGCCGCTCGACGCATGGGGCGGCGGGTGAGGCCAAGACGGCTCGCGCGGGTGACACGGCCTCTGTTGAGCTTCTGGCTCGTCGTGTCGATGCTCGCGACACCGGGTGCTGGCGCACTCAGCATCGTCCGAGATCTGAGCCAGTTTGGCACGGGGCAGCTTCCGCGCCTCGGCGTGCTGGCCGCGACGCTCGGCCTGGTCGGCGGAGTGTTCGGCCTGCCCGAGAGCGACTCGGCAGTCGGGGCTCAGGGTGCCGACGACATCAGTTACATCTACGATGCGACGGGTCGGCTACGAGCAGTCGTCGATCCGACCAGCGACACGGCCATCTACTCGTACGACGCGGTCGGCAACGTACTCTCGATCGCGCGGCAGGCGTCCACGGTAACGTCGGTCGTCGAGGTCTCGCCCCTTAGCGCCCCTATCGGCACAACGGTGACTGTTGAGGGGGCCGGCTTCGGCGCGACGCCCGGCCAGAACACGGTGACGTTCAACGGCACTGCCGCCAGCGTAACGTCGGCGTCGGCGACGAAATTGGTGGTGACGGTGCCTGCGGCCGCGACGACCGGCACGGTCTCGGTCACGGCACCGGGTGGCTCGTCGACCAGTTCGACCCCTTTCACCGTCGCGGCCTCAACTGGCGCCCCGACGGTCGGCGGCTTCAGCCCGGCTGGCGGTGAGCCAGGCACGGTTATCACGCTCACCGGGACCAACTTCTCGACCATCGCGCAGACGAACCGTGTGACGGTCAACGGCATGCAGGCACAAGTCGACTCAGCCACCGCGACATCGCTGACGTTCAAGGTGCCGCCCGGAACCAACCACGGACGGATCGAAGTCGGCACCGCCGAGGGCGCCGCGACGAGCGCCTCCGACTTCCTGGTATTGAACGCCGGTGGCTTACTCAGCGGTCTGGTGTACGGAGGCCGCATCACAGTTGGCAGCAGCGGAAGCGTCAGCGTCCCAGACAGCTCGAAGAAGGGCATCCTCCTGTTCGACGGCGAGGCGGGTCAGCGGGTGAGTGTGACGTTCATTGGGACTGGCTCCAATCTCCGTCTCATGGACCCGCACGGCGACCAGATTGCGCTCGCAGATCCATTTGGCAGCGGTCTCGTCGATGCCGTGAATCTACCGGTCACCGGCACGTACACGCTCCTACTCGAGCCTCAGGGCGGCGGCGGCCAGATCACGGCGAACCTGTACACCTTCACCGACATCGCTGGCACCATCGCCTCGAATGGCACACCCACGACTGTGACAACAACTGTCCCCGGCCAGAACGCCGGGCTCACATTTGAAGCGACCGCCGGCCAGAAGGTCAGCGTGGCTCTCTCCGATTCGAGCTTCACAAATGGAATCATCGCATCGATCGTAGACGACCACGGCAACATCAAGGGAGGACCGTTCGGATTCGGCCTCGGATTCTTTCTCGAACCGATCACCATCGATACCGCCGGCACGTACACGCTCCTGTTCAACCCGGGCGGTGCTCAGACCGGCAGCATCACGGCGCAGTTGTTCACCGTCACAGACATCTCCCAGCCTATCGCCATAAATGGTCCTCCAACCAGCGTGACGCTGACGACGCCCGGTCAGGTCGCCCTCCTGACGTTTGGCGGCACGGCGGGGCAGAACATCAGAGTGGACCTGACCAACGGCACGTTCGCCGGAATCGGTAACGAGGCTCAAGCCTCGCTCATCGGACCCGGGGGTAGCGTGGTTGCGGGACCGTCGGCTCTACATGACAGTCAAACGCTCGGGCCGATCACCTTCGGAACCAGCGGCACCTACACCGTCCTGGTCAATCCGCCAAATGCAGACACGGGCTCATTTACGGCCGGTGTCGTCCTGATCTCCTGCCCGACGCGTGGGTCGGCAACGCCGCAGGTCGTCTCACTCAGCACCGGTAAGATTCAGGTCACGGTGAACGGCGGCACGCCGCCACTTCAGTCCGTCAAGATCACGACCCTGAGCAGCACGAATGCGCGCCTGCTGATCGGTGGTCAGGAGTACACCGGTCCGTGGCCGAAGACGCTGACGTCGACGAACGGCGCCCCGATCGTCTTCGTGCTCGAAAAGATCGATCCGGGCCTCGCCATGACCGTCCCGATGGAGATCACGGACGGCTGCGGCTCGTGGCAGACGTTCGTCGGGGCCGGCACGGGTGCACTGGACGCACCGGACCAGGCAGACGACGAGTACGCCATCAGGCCCGGCGTGGCGTCAGCGGCGATTCCGCCCTCCGAGAGCCTTTCGCATCTCGCCAACGCCGAGTCGGCACCAGTGCTGGCGAAGGTTGGTCCTGACACGAATGGCCTGCTCGCGGAGCCGACTCCGCTGCCTGTGGCTCGCCCGAGCTCCGCCGAGGCCGAGCGCTGGGTGCCAACCGACGCAAATCGGCGGGGCAACTGGCAGACGGGGAGGCCCGTTCATGCACCCACAGGCCCCGTTGGCCCTGAGCCAGCTTCGATCGGCACCAATGGCGCCGACCTGACGATCGGGGGCCAGCCGGTTTCCTCGATCGCTTTGACACCGCCTCAGCCAGGCCGCACTCGACAAGACGTGCAAGGAGCGACGATCTGGGACGGTCAGATTCTCGGGCCGGGTGGCGAGCTTCGCGGGCGTCTGGAGCTGGTGCCCGGCGAGCGCGCTGGAGCCGTCGTTCAGACCGGTCAGACGATGTTGACCGGCCATCTCCGGGATGTGAACGGCCAGACGCTCACGACCGTCAGCGTCACACTGGAGTATCAGCGCTCGGGCCAGACAGCACCGGGACCCGGGCCAGCGGGTACCGCGATTTCGGTGCGCTTTCACAGGCAGCAGCTCTCGCGCGTCGGCGTGCAGATCGGCGGCATCGTCAGTCCCGGGGTCAATCCCGGCCCTGTCACACCGACCGGGGTGACCGCTCCCGTGGGCGGGAGCGCCCGGACGCTTGCCGTCGATGGTCGCGCATTGCGGCAGGTATCTGTTGAGCTCCACGACGTTCGACCGACGCTGCTGCCGGACGCCACGGCCCTCTCCGGCCAGGTGCTCACGCTCGCAGATGAGCCACTGCCGGACGTCACACTCAGGATCGGCAGCGTGTCGGCGCAAACCGACCGCTTCGGCCGTTTCGTGCTCGGTCCGTTAGCGGACGGCCATCAGGTGCTGACGATCGACGGACGGACCTCCAGCGCACCAGGACGGGTCTTCGGCGTCTTCCAGGCGGGCGTGGACCTGAAGGCCGGCCAGACGAACCGACTACCCTTCGACGTCTACCTGCCCCGGCTGGACACGGCCCAGGCCGTTGCCGTCCCGCCGACCACAACCCGCGAGGTCGTGCTGACCACGACTCAGATTCCGGGACTGGAGATCCACATCCCGCCGGGCGCCCAGATCCGCGACGTTGACGGGAGGCCGGCCACTGAGGTTGGCATCACGGCGATTCCGCTCGACCGGACTCCGTTCCCGATCCCGCGCCTCGTGGATGTTCCGGTCTTCTTCACGGTCCAGCCGGGCGCCGCCACCGTCGATGCACCATCCGGTGCCTGGGTGGTGTACCCGAACTACTCGAACCTGCCTCCGGGCACTCGCGCCGACTTCTGGCAGTACGATCCGAAGAAGCGCGGCTGGTTTGTCTACGGCAAGGGCACGGTCACCTCGGACGGAAGACAGGTCGTGCCCGATCCGA
The DNA here is from genome assembly GCA_046328125.1 of Chloroflexota bacterium. Taxonomy (GTDB): domain Bacteria; phylum Chloroflexota; class UBA6077; order UBA6077; family JACCZL01; genus JADZEM01. Next base: position 84,840 of record JAXLXF010000022.1, on the reverse strand, counting down.
ACGTTCGGATCTACGATTTCACCGGCTTCATGTTCAACGGGCTTGGCTGGGTGCCGCCCGACGACGCTCCGCAAGTTGGCGACGGGCACGACGACGGCGACCCCGTCAACCTGGAAACCGGCCTGTTCGTCCTGGAGCGGACCGACCTGGCCTTGCCTGACACCCTGCCGCTGACGCTGACTCGAACCTACCGTCCCAACGATCCGAACAAGCGGCCTTTCGGCTGGGGGTCAACGCATCCGTACGAGATCTTTCTGCGCTCGCCTGGTCAGTCCGACTACAGCCAGGTCGACCTGATCCTGCCAAACGGGGCCCGCGTTCACTACCCGCGCATCTCGTCGGGCACCGGCTATGCCGACGCCATCTTCGAGCATGCCTCTACCCCGACCGCGTTCTACAAGTCACGAATCGAGTATATCGACGCCGGCTGGCACCTTACGTTTCAAGACGGCACGGTCTATCGATTCGGCGACAACGGTCCGCTCCAGTGGATCCGCGATCGATACGGCAATACCACCCGAATCATTCGACCAATCCTCATGCAGAATAACAAAGACCTTAGTGGCCCGATCAATCGGCTGATCTCGCACAACGGACGTTGGATCACCTTTACCTACGACGGCAGCGACCGGGTCACCCAGGCCAGGGACAACCTTGGGCGCACGGTCACCTACGAGTACACCAGCGGCTATCTGACCAGGGTCACCGATCCAGCCGGCGGCGTGACCGAGTACACCTACGACTCGTATGCGACGGCGCCTTCCGCCAGCGGCAAGCTGCTGACGATCAAGGACCCGCGCGGAATCGTCTATCTCACCAACGAGTACTACGCGGACGGCCGCGTCAAGAAGCAGACCCAGGCCGACACCACGACGTACCAGTTCGCGTACACGTTGAACGGCGCGTCGCCGCCCCGCGTCACCCAGACTGACGTCACCGATCCGCGCGGCAACGTGCGCCGCGTGACGTTCAACGGCCAGCGTCGAGTCATCAGCGACACCGCGGCGCTCGGGACGGCCCAGCAGCAGACGGTCACCTACGAGCGCCGGGCCGCCGACAGCTTCATCCTGAGCGTCACCGACCCGATCAACCGTCGCGCTACCTTCACGTACGACGGGCAGGGCAACGTGTCCAGCATCACCGAGCTGGCCGGCACCGCTCAGGCCCGGACCACCACCCTGACCTACGAGCCGGCCTACCAGCAGGTCAGGACGATCGTCGACCCGCTGAACCGGACGACCCGGTTCACGTACGACGGCCGGGGCAACCTGACCGGCGTCACCGACCCGCTCAACCACACCACCGCGGCGACCTATGACGGACTCGGGCGGATGAAGTCGATCAAAGATCCGCTGAACAACGTCACGCAGCTCAGCTACAACGGCCCGGATCTCGTCACCGTCACCGACCCGCTCGGCCGAACGTCGATCGTCCGGCCGGACGGGGCCGGCCGAATCCTGGCCGCCGTCGATCCGCTCGGCAATACGGCTCGCCTCGAGTACGACGCGCTCAACCAGCTGATCCGAATGACCGATCCACTCGGTCACGTGACGGCGTTCACCTACGACGAGAACGGCAACCTGAAGACCATCACGGACGCCCGCAACGGCGTCACCCAGTACGCCTACAACAGCATGGATCGGCTGACCACTCGGACCGACCCGCTCTCACGGGCTGACACTTACCACTACGACTTCAATGGGAACCTGGACGAGACGACCGATCGCAAGGGTCAGCACGCGACCGTCCAGTACGACCCACTGGACCGCCCGCAGATGGTCACCTTCGCAGACGGCTCGACGATTACGTACACGTACGACGGGCCATTCCTGAAACAGGTGTCCGACTCAGCGAACGGGACGATCGTCCTCGACTACGATGAATTCGACCGCTTGAAGTTCGAGACGAGCGCCCAGGGCACCGTCACCTACGGCTACGACAACGCCGATCGGCTGACCAGCATGACTGTCACCGGCCAGCCGACGGTGGTGTACGGCTATGACGAGGCCGACCGACTAAAGACGATCACCCAGACCTCCTCCGTAACGACTATCGAGTACGACGAAGCCGACCGGCGGAAGAGCTTGAGTCTGCCCGACGGGATCGTCACCGAGTACGGCTACGACAGCGCCTCGAACCTGACCAGCCTGGTCTACAAGCAGGGCGGCGCGACGATCGGCACGCTGACGTACGGCCTGGACCTGCTCGGCAGGCGGGCACGGGTGGGCGGCACGTCCGCTCGGACCGGGCTGCCCCAGGCGGTCGCCAGCGCTAGCTACGACGCGGCCAACCAGATCACCCAGTTCGCCGGGACGTCGTACACGTACGATGCGAACGGCAGCCTCCTCGGCAACGCTAGCTCGACGTACACCTGGAATGCGCGCGGTCAACTTGCCAGCCTCACGGGCGGGAGTACCTCCGCCAGCTTCCGCTACGACGCGTTCGGGCGGCGGCGTGGCCGGACCGTCAACGGCACGGCCACCGAGTTTCTGTACGACGGCGGCGACGTCGTCCAGGAGCTGTCGGGCTCGTCCCCGACCGCCAACCTGCTACACGGCCCCGGCCTCGACGAGCTGCTCCAGCGCACGGATGCCTCGGGCACCCGCCACCTCCTGCACGACGGCCTGGGCAGCACCCTCGGCCTGCTCAACCCGTCCGGCTCCTTCACCCACACCTACACCTACACCCCGTTCGGCAGCACCTCGGAGACGGTGCTCGCCGGTGGCAGCAGCGCCAACGCGGCCCGCTTCACCGGCCGCGAGGACGACGGGACTGGCCTGTACTTCTATCGCGCCCGCTTCTACCACCCGGTCCTCCAGCGCTTCCTGAGTGAAGACCCACTCGGCTTCGCCGGCGGCGACACGAACCTCCACGCCTACGTCGGCAACGACCCGGTCAACGCCACCGACCCCAGCGGCGAGAACCCGCTCCTGCTCGCCTGCGCCTTCGGCGCCGCCCAGGACGCCGCCCTCTACGCCGGCTGGCAGTACCTCTCGGGCCGCAAGATCACCCTCAACGGGCTCGGCGGAGCCGCCGTGAGCGGCTGCATCGGCGGGCTGGTCGGCTTCGGCGTCGGCAAGCTGTTCGCAGCGGCCATGCCTCGCGTGGCTGCCGCCATCGGCCGTGGCGGCCTCAGTCGCGCCCGCGGCCTGCCCAACAGCTTCAGCGGCGACACCCTGGTTGCCACCGACCACGGCGAGCGGCGCATCGACGGCCTCCGCATCGGCGACCGGGTGCTGGCCTACGACGAGGAGTCCGGCGAGACCTCCTACCAGCTCGTCACCGCCACCGTCTCCCACCAGGACGCGGCGATCGTTCGCCTGATGCTGGACGGCCAGCCGCTCGAAGCCACCCCAGAGCACCCGTTCTCCATCCAGGGGCGCGGCTGGGTCCACGCCGAGGATCTCCATCCTGGCGATCGCGTCCTCCGCGCCTTCGGCGGAACGGGCACGGTTACCTCCGTCACCCTGAAGCGGCATCTCCAGGTGATGTACAACCTCTCTGTCGATGGCGCCCACACCTTCTTCGTCGGCGACGACGAGTGGCTAGTACACAATACATTCTTTGACGGACCGACACTCGCCCAGGCTGCCCATGACGCACATCAACTCCTACCGGGCGGTCTTGGGCGGTCCACAGTTGCCGCAGGCATCAAGGACGGCAATTTGTGGTATGCAGTGTTCCACCATACGCGACGAGGTACAGAGGCCGCGGTCCGCATCCTGACCGAGCACGGGCTAGACGTTCTGCCATCGCCGGTTCACAGAGGTAGCACGACTCATGCTGAGAGACAGTTATGGTACTTTGGAGCCCGAGGTAACATAGGCATCTCAAATCAGAGCGGCCCGTGCCGGTTCTGTAAGCCCTTCTTCGATTGGTTTAGGGACACAGTGGTTACATCGTATCCGCGCAGATCATGTAGGTGATCCACATTCACGGGGAGTAGAGACTGTGAAGCATCCTGCATCTCCGAGCGAGTGCATCCAGAGACTGGAAGTAATGCTGAGAGCGGGTAGCAATGCTGTTAAGCTATCGCGTGATCAAATTGATTACATGAATCAGTGTCCGACTTCTAGCGTCACTATTTTACTGAAGCAGTTGCTAGGTTCTGAAGATCTTTTTCTTGAATCCCGAGCATTTGACGGATTGATGAACCTTTCTGGCTTCGACCATGTTGGATTTCTTTGTTCTGAACTGACCACCTCAGGCCACAAGGATTGGAAGGCGGTCTACTGTGAGCGCTTAGCTTCATTTCAGGATCCTCGCGTCATCCCCGCTTTATGTCAGATCCTCGAATATGACGAGGATCCGGATGTTCGATTCGTTGCGGCGGAGCAACTTGGAGAGATCGGCGATGTCACTGTCATCCGACCTCTGGAGCGAGCTGCGAGTCTTGATCACGGGGAGGACTTCGAAGGACGCCTAGTATCTGATGCGGCACAGGAGGCCATTAGAGCGATCCGTAGTAGAGTCGAACGAAACCAAAGAAATGGCTGAGAGACCACCGGCCTCTGACGTGCACTCGGGTACCACCTCAATCCGGCAGAGTAGAGGTGGCAGGGGTGAATCAGGCGGGGGAGCCACCGAGCTGAGCGGCGCGGGTGGAGATGAAGTCGGCGAGCGGGGGATCTGCGCAGCGCGAATGAAGCGGTCGATGAGATAGGCCGCGAAGTCGAGGCCGAGCTTGCGGGCGATGGCGGCCAGGATGATGAAGGTGCTCCAAGCAGCTGAGCCGGCTGGACTTCGGGGGCAGAAGCTGACGGCGCACTCGCGGACCCACTGACGGGCGGCGAGTTCGGCTTGCTTCACCGGCCGCGAGGACGACGGGACTGGCCTGTACTTCTATCGCGCCCGGTTCTACCACCCGGTCCTCCAGCGCTTCCTGAGCGAGGACCCACTCGGCTTCGCCGGCGGCGACACGAACCTCCACGCCTACGTCGGCAACGACCCGGTCAATGCCACCGACCCCAGCGGCGAGAACCCGCTCCTGCTCGCCTGCGCCTTCGGCGCCGCCCAGGACGCCGCCCTCTACGCCGGCTGGCAGTACCTCTCGGGCCGCAAGATCACCCTCAACGGGCTCGGCGGAGCCGCCGCGAGCGGCTGCATCGGCGGGCTGGTCGGCTTCGGCGTCGGCAAGCTGTTCGCAGCGGCCATGCCCCGCGTGGCCGCCGCCATCGGCCGTGGCGGCCTCAGTCGCGCCCGCGGCCTGCCCAACAGCTTCAGCGGCGACACCCTGGTTGCCACCGACCACGGCGAGCGGCGCATCGACGGCCTCCGCATCGGCGACCGGGTGCTGGCCTACGACGAGGAGTCCGGCGAGACCTCCTACCAGCTCGTCACCGCCACCGTCTCCCACCAGGACGCGGCGATCGTTCGCCTGATGCTGGACGGCCAGCCGCTCGAAGCCACACCCGAGCATCCGTTCTCCGTCCAGGGGCGCGGCTGGGTCCACGCCGAGGATCTCCGCCCCGGCGACCGCGTCCTCCGCGCCTTCGGCGGAACGGGCACGGTTACCTCCGTCACCCTGAAGCGGCATCTCCAGGTGATGTACAACCTCTCCATCTACGGCGCCCACACCTTCTTCGTCGGCGACAGCCTCACGCTAGTTCATAACGCATGCAGAGATAGCGCATCTCCATTTGGCATCTTCACGAATAACCGGAGTCGGAATATCCGGAACCTGGACAATGCGATCCAGATGCTTGGCGGACGTTGGGGATGCCATACTTGTGGTGTGAGGTCGCCCGGTCCAAGTGGAGTCTGGCGAATGGATCATGACCCTCCTTGGGCTCTCGACTTACCGCCGTATCTGATTCGCCCTCACTGTGAATTCTGTAGCAGCAGACTTGGCGGACGAGTCAAGCCGATCATTGAGGCATATCGTCGTGCGGCGAGAAGTGGGGCACCTCAGGAGACTCTTGATGAAATCCTCAGCAGACTACCCAAGAGTTTATGGCCTTGACAGATGATTTGAGGTTCTACAAGATACAGATCATGATCATCGGTCTACTACAGCAGGATGTCAGTAGAGCACTATCAGATCTGGAGCGTCTTCTTCGTGAGAGAGACTATCTCTACGACGTGAGCGTCACATTTTCTCATGTCACGAGACAAGCAATTGTCAGGGCTAGACTTCAGACTATCGACCCAATGGACGCAGTATTGTTCGTTGAGGATGAGGTCTTGAGGGAACTTCCTGCCTTATTCCGCGATCTCGCCGACATAAGCACTAACCCAATTAGCGCTGTACCATGTGACATATAAAATCAGTGCGCTCGAGAACCAGTAGCAGCGCACGATTCCTGTCGCGGGTCAGGCTCAGACGGTGATTGAGTTCGTGGTAGCTACGGGCCGTCCCCGTCTCGGGTCACCCAGATCGACATCACGAACCCGTGTGGTGTCGTCCGGCGGGTCACGTTCAACGGGAGCCATCGCGTCGTCAGCAACACATCTCGCACCGGCTGCCCCAGGCGGTCGCCAGCGCCAGCTACGACGCGGCCAACCAGATCACCCAGTTCGCCGGGACGTCGTACACGTACGATGCGAACGGCAGCCTCCTCGGCAACGCTAGCTCGACGTACACCTGGAATGCGCGCGGTCAACTTGCCAGCCTCACGGGTGGGGGCACCTCCGCCAGCTTCCGCTACGACGCGTTCGGGCGACGGCGTGGCCGGACCGTCAACGGCACGGCCACCGAGTTTCTGTACGACGGCGGCGACGTCGTCCAGGAGCTGTCGGGCTCGTCCCCGACCGCCAACCTGCTACACGGCCCCGGCCTCGACGAGTTGCTCCAGCGCACGGATGCCTCGGGCACCCGCCACCTCCTGCACGACGGCCTGGGCAGCACCCTCGGCCTGCTCAACCCGTCCGGCTCCTTCACCCACACCTACACCTACACCCCGTTCGGCAGCACCTCGGAGACGGTGCTCGCCGGTGGCAGCAGCGCCAACGCGGCCCGCTTCACCGGCCGCGAGGACGACGGGACTGGCCTGTACTTCTATCGCGCCCGCTTCTACCACCCGGTCCTCCAGCGCTTCCTGAGTGAAGACCCACTCGGCTTCGCCGGCGGCGACACGAACCTCCACGCCTACGTCGGCAACGACCCGGTCAACGCCACCGACCCCAGCGGCGAGAACCCGCTCCTGCTCGCCTGCGCCTTCGGCGCCGCCCAGGACGCCGCCCTCTACGCCGGCTGGCAGTACCTCTCGGGCCGCAAGATCACCCTCAACGGGCTCGGCGGAGCGGCCGTCAGTGGCTGCATCGGCGGGCTGGTCGGCTTCGGCGTCGGCAAGCTGTTCGCAGCGGCCATGCCTCGCGTGGCTGCCGCCATCGGCCGTGGCGGCCTCGGTCGCGCCCGCGGCCTGCCCAACAGCTTCAGCGGCGACACTGTGGTTGCCACCGACCACGGCGAGCGGCGCATCGACGGCCTCCGCATCGGCGACCGGGTGCTGGCCTACGACGAGGAGTCCGGCGAGACCTCCTACCAGCTCGTCACCGCCACCGTCTCCCACCAGGACGCGGCGATCGTTCGCCTGATGCTGGACGGCCAGCCGCTCGAAGCCACCCCAGAGCACCCGTTCTCCATCCAGGGGCGCGGCTGGGTCCACGCCGAGGATCTCCATCCTGGCGATCGCGTCCTCCGCGCCTTCGGCGGAACGGGCACGGTTACCTCCGTCACCCTGAAGCGGCATCTCCAGGTGATGTACAACCTCTCCATCGACGGCGCCCACACCTTCTTCGTCGGCGACGACGAGTGGCTTGTCCATAATCCTGGCGGCAGCGCCACCGCGACGTCAGGAAAGGCAGCTGAAGACATCGTCTCCAATCGTCTCGGCATTCCGCACAATGGAGGTCTGAAGCGCGCCTATATTCCCGGTTGGGGTCCGAGTGGTCGCGTGTATCCAGATTTTGACCCCAGGATTACGATCGGTAGGTTCGGCACCGTCGATGAGGTCAAAGATCTCGTCAGGCTCAGGTCAACTCGGCAACTTAAGGCGCTGCTTGCATATGCTCAGAAGAATAATGCGACCCTTCGCATCCACACAGATGCACCGAATCCAACTCGCGGTTGGCTAGCCGATAGGATCGCAGAAGGTAAGATTTCACTGACTCGTATTCGGTGCTACAGCGGATTTCACCAAAGGTGATCGAAGAGGATGGGGGTCGGCACCTGAAGCGTGATGACGGGTGGGGCGTCTGGGAAGCGCGAGGGCGGGAGCGGTGCCGGGCGGCGGCGTGGTGAGCGCTTGGGTCGGCGTCGGCGGGGGCCGTAACCGGCGTGGGCGATCCAGCCGGCGGCATCCTGTGAGGTGATCGTGCGGAGGGCGGCCCAGACGGCGGTGCTGTGGGCCTCGACGGTGCGGGGTGCGCTGGTCCGCAGGACGCCTTTGAACTTCGAGAAGGCCTCCTCGATGGGGGTGAGGTCGGGTGAGTAGGCCGGCAGGTACCAGAGCTGGGCGCCCCGCGCTTCGATCGCCGACTTGGCGCGGTCGCTGTAGTGGACCTTCAGGTTGTCGACGACCACGATCTGGTCGGCCTTCAGGGTCGGGGCCAGCCGGTGGATGACGTAGGCGTCGAAGGCGGCCGGTCGATCGCCTCGTCGAGCAGCAGGCCAGGCCCGAAGCCGTCGACGGTCAGGGCCGTGATGAGGGTCAGTTCTTCCACGCCGGCCAGGCACGTCGCCGTAGGCCCGCTGCCCACGTGGCGCCCGACTGTAGGGCCGGGTCATCCCGAGGTCGCTGCCGGTCTCGTCCACCCAGACGAACCGCGCCGGGTCGACGTCCCGGCCTGCTCGCGCCAGACCGCCCGCTTCGTCTCGTCGCGTTCGCTGGCCCGCCGAGACTTTTCCGGGTCCAGCCGACCTGCCGGGTGATTGCCCGACTCATCGTCGCGTGGCTGATCCGCACGCCGCTGCTCGCCTCCCACCACACGCAGTGCTCTTCCAGCGTCGCATCCGGGTGTTCCTGCAAGCGAGGCACCAGCGCAGCCGCCAGGCCGACCGTCTTCACGCCGGGTGGACCCGGCCGGGGCGACTCGGCCAAACTCCCCGTCTCCCGTTGCCGACGACGCCACCGCGTCAGGGTCGCCGTCGAAACCCCAAACAGCCGGATCACCTCCGGTCGGGGCGTCCCCAGATCCAGCGCATCGAGCGCCCGAATCCGCAAATCCCGCGAATACGCCTTCATACCCACAGTTTGACGAAACGATCACTTTTCACGCAAGGCGCTGTAGCCGTCGATGAGCACACACGTGCTTTATCAAAAGCGACTCACCTCTACTCGTCGGAGAACAAGATGGCGCAGGGATTCCGCCTAGACATTTCAGTCTACCTGGACCGATCACTGGTGCACGGAAACGATCTTGACACGCTTCAGGATTTGCTTATTGCGCGAGCACCGGGGTGGTCACAGGGACTACAGGTCTGGAGAAACTATGAGGCGAAGATTCCCATCGACGTGAAGACACCGGGAGAGCTGGCGCGGACTCTCCGCTCACTTGCAGAAGCTGCCACGGCCGTCAATATCCGATACTGGCAAACCAATGAGCCACCGGCCGGTCTCCGACCCGAACGCGTCATGGGTAGCGAAGAACTCCGAGGTGCCAACCCCTCATTGATCCTCATCATCGACCTTGATGATGTTGTCTTTCGACCAATCGGCAACACTTGGATTTGGGGCAACTCGATTGCGATCCAGATCTGCCGGGCGCGAGTTGAGGGTGCTTCGGCGCCGCAATGGGCGCATGATTTGTTCGTAGCGTTGTGTGGCGCGCTCAGCCCTGTTCACGCCAAAGCGTGCATGTCAGGCGAGTATGCTACAAAGAACATCTCTCATGAAGGTGGCGGCACGAGGGCCATTGGCATAGATAGATCGTCGTCGCTGCCAGGACTGTACTGGCTCAACTTCGTTGGGCGTTCGTATCGCGACTTCATTGGTCTCGACAAGCTTTCGACCGCGCCTGCCTTTGAAGCCCGTGAGATCGGCGACGGTGTGCTGATTGGGCTCGCCGATGATCCCCGTAGCTGGAGCACTCCCGAATATCAGCGACGTGAGCGGGCCGTCCTCGATCACATCGGCACCGAGTACTTTTTCGATCGCAGCCAGCCGGACCGGCGCACTACCGCGCCTCCATTCAAGTTCAGCAGATGAATTTGGGGCAGTACGCCCTGCTCCCATGCGAGGAGAGATTGGCGCGCGGTGCTTCGATCCAATGTGATGAAGACCCCTAGGCCATTGCGCCCGATTGTGTGGAGCATCCTGCTGATAACCGTCTGCATTGCCGGTGCGACGGTAGGCGCAAAGGCAGGCGATGGTTGTGAGGCGCTGCACGACACCTACACCGCGGTCGGGGCGGACGGCGGCAGCTACGCCACGTGGCACCCGCCGAGCGTCACTCTCCCAGATGGCACCGTCTGCCACTTCGGGCACGAACACGGCTCCGATCCGAGCCTCTTTCCAGGAGCCGCCGAGGCACGGCCGGTCGCGTTCGGCTGGGTCGATCGGCTGGCGGGCCACGACGAGCCGCACGTCGGGTTCAAGGTGTTCGTCGTGCCGGATGACGGGCACGGGCTGGCGTACCGGATCGTGCTGCACCAGGGCACCGGCCACGGTCAGCGGGCGCTAATCCAGTTCCACGAGGTCCAGTTCGCCGTCGCGGACGCCCGCACCGGGGCGCTGCTGGCCGATACCGTCGCCCTGGCCAACTTCGGACCAGGCCAGGCCAACTGCCTGCCCCATTCCCCGCTCCAGACCCTCCCAGCGACCAGTCACCAGTCCACGGGCGCCGCCGGTGCAGCGGCAGCTCAGGCACCGCCCAACCGCAGCGTCCCGACCGTCGACTGTGCCGCCGAGACCCCGTACGAGACCTGGCGCATGGCGTACGCCATCGCCCGTCCATCGAGCAGTTTGCCCACCGCCAATGGCCAGACCGCCGAGAACGCACAGCCGGTGTTCTCTTCGAGCCTCACCTTTGAGATAGACGATCCATCCACTGTCTTCGATCCAGCCGATCCCGAGCGCCTGGTCTACCTCTGCGCGGTCCGTCCCAGCCGCCAGTGCGACGACCCTGCCGGCACACAGACCGCCTGGAAGGGCACGCGGCGCGGGCTCGTCGCGCCGCTGCTCGCCATCGCCAACGGCAGCGGTCCGGAACGCTTCTCAACGGACCCATACGGAGCGCCCGGCGACGGAGTGCTCCAGTTCGTGTCCTTGGCCGCGCAGCTCGACGCATCAGCTGAGTGCTGCGGCCCTGGCGTCGTCTTCAAGGAGCGCGACGGCCGCTACGTCCGCCAGTCCGATGACGGCCCAGCCTTCAGCACCGGTGCCGACGACGGCTCGGTCCACTGGCCGAACTGACGGCCACGCGCCTGGAGCAGCTACGAAGTAGGTCTGCTCGGCAAACTGGCCGCCGGGCTCGTCGACACGCTGGCAGCCCGCGTCGCGAGACTGACGCCCTCGGCGACGATCTGCATCGAACCGTCCTCGCCCTCGTACCCCAGGGAGAGTGCCTCCGCGTAGCCGGCGCCATTCAGCATCAACAACGTGTTGACAACCGTCAGCGCCTCGCGTTCGGTCTCGAAGGTGTTGACGATATTCCCGGATTCGACGTCCCACAGATCGTACGCCATGCTCTAAGTGTACTCCTCAACAGGCAGCGGGGGTCCGGCGGCTCGCATCAAATCGACGGCCGCACCGAACAACGTGTGATGATGCTGTTTCCGCGTCGTCTGCTCAGCCTGTATGAGACCATCCTCTACCACCTCGATCGGTACAATGTGTGTCCCGAGATGAGGCCGGAGTCGGGCGTTTGCCAGGGCAGCTTCAAACGTATCGTACACCGAGATACCAAACGAGATTCGCAGCGTCTCGGGGTCGAGTGGCCGACGGAACAGCTGGCCGCGCTCCTGCGCCGATTGGAAATCCCACAGCGTGGCGCGCTCTGATTTGATGATGCGATAGAACGTCGCCACAGACTCGGGTCGCACTCCTGGAGATGGATAGCGAGAAGGTCAACATATTGTCGAGCGGCATGATCGTCTCTCGCTAGTCGTTCGTCACGCAGTGAGACGGCCTCTGCCGGTTAGTCCACGCGGCGGCGGAGCTGCGGGTCCAGGAAGTCTCTCAGGCTGTCGCCAGCCAGGTTGATCGCCAACACGGTGATGGTGATCGCCAGCCCAGGAAATACGGCCAGCCACCAGAGTGGGTTGAACTTGCCCACCGCCGCGCTCGACAACATCGTGCCCCAGCTCGGGGCCGGCGGCGGCACCCCGACGCCCACGAAGCTCAGCGCCGCCTCCGTCGTGATCGCGATGCCCAGTGAGGCGCTGAAGATCACCAGGAACGGCGCGATGCAGGCCGGCGCGATGTGCCGGAGCATGATCCGGAACGACGAGGCTCCCGACACCCGGGCTGCGTCCACGTACACCATCTCGCGCGTCGCCAGCGCCACCGAACGGATCACCCGAGTGCTGGACGGCACGCGCGTCACGGCGATCGCGATGATGACCGTCTGGACGCCCGCCCCCATCACCAGCAGCAGCATCGTCGCCAGGATCAGGCCCGGGAACGCCAGCACCACTTCCAGCAAGCGCTGGCTGATCAGGTCGAAGCGCCGGCCGATGTAGCCGCTAGCGATCCCCCAGCACAGCCCGACCAGATCGCCGAGCAGCACCGAGCTGAACCCGACCAGCAACGAGATCCGCGCGCCGTACATCAGCCGGGTCAGCACGTCGCGGCCCACGTCGTCCGTGCCCAGCCAGTGACTTGCGGACGGCGGCTGCCGGACCGCGCCGTACTCACCGGCCAGCGGATCGTACGGCGAGAGCACCGGCGCCAGCAGCGCGACCACGATCATCAGGATGACGATCCCAACCGCCACCAGCGCCAGCGGTGAGAGCTTGCTGGCCGCCAGCCGAGCCCAGAGGCTCGCGGCCTCGGCCTGTTGCTCGGCGCGCGACGGCGCCTGCTCGGCCCGCTCCAGCACCGCGTTCGGCTCGCCTACCATCGCTGCGCTCCAGTAGGCAGTAGGCGGTAGGCAGTAGGCAGACAACGTCCGCTCATCGAGTACGGCGCCTCTTGCTCGTCGTGCAACGCTCGTCCACCCTTCACCGCCTACCGCCTACCGCCTACCGCCTACCGCCTACCGCCTACCGCCTACCGCCTACCGCCTACCGCCTACTCGTACCGGATGCGTGGGTCGAGCCAGCCGTACGCCAGGTCCACGCACAGGTTCACCGTCGTGAAGATGATCGCGTAGATCAGCACCAGGTTCTGGACCACCATGTAGTCGCGGTCCGCCAGCGCCCGCACCAGCGACGTCCCGAGCCCCGGCACCCCGAACGCCGTCTCGACGGCCACCGAGCCGCCCAGCAAGCCCGCCAGGATCAGCCCTGACAATGTAATCACCGGCAGCACCGCGTTCACGAAGACGTGACGCCAGATCACACGCCGCTCGATCACGCCCTTCGCGCGGGCGGTCCGCACGAAGTCCGAGTACAGCAGCTCCAGCATCGAGGAGCGCGTGATCCGCGCCACGTATGCGCCAGCGCCCGCCCCCAGTGCGATGGCCGGGCCAATCGTCATCTGGAGGTTGCGCACCGGATCGGTCCACAAGTACGCCGCCTCGATGGGCGGCCGCCACGAGAAGTAGAGAATGCCCACCAGCACCACCGCCACGCCGAGCCAGAAGCTCGGGATGGCCAGGAACAGCGTCGCGAGCACCCGTGCAGTGTGGTCGCGCTTTGAGCCACGATGGGTCGCGCTCATGATCCCGATCGGGATGCCCACGATCCAGGAGAACGCGATCGCCATGACCGCGATCTGGACCGTGATCGGCCCACGACGGATCAGGAGATCGCGCACGGTGTCGTTGCGCCAGAACGACCGCCCAAAATCACCGCGCGCTACCGCCGCCATCCAGTCGAGATACTGACGGTAGAGCGGCTGATCCAGGCCGAGATCGGCTCGGAACCGGGCCTGGTCAGCCGCGCTCAAGCTGGCAAACGACTCCTGCCCGAACACCACCGAGACCGGATCGCCCGGCAAGACACGCATCACCAGGAAGATCAGGATCGTGATCCCGATGATGGTGGGCACGCTGACGACGATGCGCCGCAGAACGTACAGGTTCATGCGAGTAGGCGGTAGGCGGTAGGCAGTAGGCAGTGGATGGCAGCCGAAACCGCCTACCGCCTGCCGCCTACTGCCTACCTATTTGTCCAGCCAGATCGTGTCGTAGCGGAGGCAGATGTAGCTGCCCACGACGTCCATGTTGACGCCCTTGACGAAGTTCCGCCAGATGCGCGGAATGTTGTCCCAGCCGAGGATGAACATCGGCTGCTCCTCTTCGAGCAGCGCCTCGCCTTCCCTCGCAATCGCCTTCCGCTTTTCGAGGTCAACTTCCTTGTCCATCCGAGCGAGGATCTCGTCGAACTTTGCGTTGGACCATTTCGCGTAGTTCTGCGGGCCGTTCGTCTTGAACCACTGGCCCCAGTAGTCCGAGGGGTCGTTGATGCCGCCGGCTGGCGAGCCGGACGTGATGTGGTAGTCGCCAACCCGGACCTGATCCCAGTACACCGACGTCTCGACCGGCTTGATGACTGAGTCCAGTCCGAGATTGCGCTTCAGCATGTCCTGGAACGCTGGCGCGTCAACCTCGATCCCGGGGCCGGTCAGGCCACGCTGGAGGAAGACCAGCTGCTCCTTGAAGCCGTTCTCGAAGCCGGCCGCCGCCATCAGCTTTTTCGCCTCGGCGATGTCCGCCGCCTTGTCGGGCCGGTAGCCGGGCAGCTTGAGGTTCTCTTCCGTCTTGCTCGCCAGCGGACTGGCCGGGTGAATCCAGCGCGTCCCGACGCTGATCTCGCTGGTGAGCTCGTGGACCTTCGCCAGATCCTGGCGGCTGAGCGCCAGGTGCACGGCCTTGCGCACGCGCGGGTCGTTGAACGGCGGCTTCTGGCAGTTGAACGTGACCGTCTGGGCCCAGGTCACCGGGATCTGCGTCGCAGAGACCTCGTTTGGCCGCTTCAGCGCCTCGCGATAGGTGTCCACCGACACGTGGTCGGCAAAGTCCACCTGGCCGGCGAGCACCGCCGTGCCGCGATCCTTCGCCTCGATGATCGAGATCCGCTCCATCCGGTCGACGTACGGGAGCTCCTTGTTCCAGTAGTCCGGGAACTTCTCCACCGCCCACTTGTCTCGGGGCGTGAACTCCTTGAACTTGTACGGCCCGGTGCCGGGGTAATCTGGAACGCGCCGCAGATCGCCCTTGTTTGCTTCCAGCGACTTCTTGGAAAGGATCACGCTCCAGCCGGTCGCCAGCGCCTCCAGGAAGTACCCTCGCGGCTCGCTCATCACGAACTTGACCGTATACGGGTCCGGCGCCTCCATCGACTTCACGGCCCGGAACAGCTCCTGGCGGATGCTGACCACGCCCTCGGGCGGGTTCTGGCGCCGCTTGTACGTCGCGATCACGTCCTCGGCAGTGAAGTCGGAGCCGTCGTGGAACTTGACGCCCTTCCGCAGCGTGAACGTGTAGCTCGACCCGTCCGGCGCGACGTCCCACTTCTCGGCCAGGTCCGGCACGATCGTCTTGCCGCCGTCCAGCGGGTTGAACCGGATCAGGTTGTCGTACATCGGCGCCTGCGGGTACAGGTTGACGATGGTCGGCGACTGATCCAGGTCGAAGTGGGCCGGATCGCCGAAGCCGGCGATCTTGATGGTGCCGCCGCGCTTCGGGTTCGGCTCCGGCGCCTTCAGCGGGCCGCCGGCTGGCGCGGCAGCAGCGGGCTTCGCCGCCTCGGCTGGCTTGGCGGCAGCGGCCGGCGCAGTCGTGGCGGCGGCTGCTGGCGCGGTAGTCGCGGCCGGGGCAGCTGGCTTCGCGGCTTCCGCGGGCTTCGCAGCCTCGGTCGGCTTCGCGGCGCCGCTGTCGGCCGGCTTAGCCGGCGCGGATGGCGCCGTCGGCGAACAGGCCATCAGCAGCGACAGTGCGCTCAATCCCAGCCCAACGGCCAGGAACCGCCGCCGACTCACGCCAGCAACAGGCTGTCTCAAAATTGACTCGTTCGAGGATGCCGGTGAGGACGATCGGGTGCGCACATCCATGGGCTCTCCGCCTCTCCTGACCACTGCAACTCTGCAACGGCGCCGCAAACCACCCTGGCAACATGTTGAGCCTAGCCGCCAGGAGACTCGACTGTCAATACGACCGCTCCGTCAGGGTGCGCGTCAGGGTTTTGTGCCGAGCCAAACACCTGGGGCGCGATGAATCGCGCCCGTACCAGGGGGTGGCGCCTTGTACGGGCGCGATTCATCGCGCCCCAAGAAACTGACGCACACCCGCTCCGTCAGGAAGGTTGGACGTACCAGCCGCAATCCTTTCTTCAAAGGCGAACGTTCGCTTGCACGATCCGCAACCGATTGCGCACACACCTCACGCAGCGCTCCGATTCGTCTTGACGGTCACCATCGCACCCCTGTAGCCTGCCAAAGCCCGGACGTTCGGGCGGAGATGGTGGGGGTCAGGGCACAACCTCAGACCGGAGATCGACCAGGACGTAGACCGACGCAGCGGTCGCCGAAGCTGCCCGCCACGACGGCGGGCAGGACGAGGGAGACAGGGATGAGCGAAGCAGCTCGCGAGCCTCGTGTGACACGTCGCCGGTTCCTCGCGCTCGCCACGACGCTGGTGGCTGGCGCGGGGCTGCTCCAGGCGTGTGGGCAGCAAGCCCCGGCCGCGCCGGCAAAGACGGATGCGCCAGCACAGGCGCCCGCCGCCGCGCCCGCCAAGCCGGCCGACAGCACGGCATCCAAGCCCGTCGAAGCCGCCAAGCCGGCTGACAGCACGGCGTCCAAGCCGGTCGAGGCCGCCAAGCCAGCCGAGGCTGCGAAGCCCGCCGAAGCCGCCAAGCCCGCCGAAGCCGCCAAGCCGGCCGGCGCCACCCCGAAGCGCGGCGGCACCCTGACCGCCCTCGTCCAGAACGACTGGACCTCGCTCGACCCGCCGTTCGAGATCGGCGCTGGCGCCGGCTTCAACATGCTGTTCGAGGGCTGGGTGACCCTGGCGAAGGACACCGCCAAGAACGCCTGGGAGTTTCAGCCGGCCCTGCTCGCCGGCTGGGACCTCAAGCCCGATTCGGCCACGCTCAAGCTCCAGCCGGGCGTCAAGTTCCACGACGGCACGCCCTGGGACGCCAAAGCCGCCAAGTGGAACCTGGACCGCGTCATCTTCCACCCACAGTCGCGGCTGCGCGGCAGCATCGCCATCGCCGTCGACGCGAAGGGCGAAGACAACGCCGCGCTGGAGAAGCTGAAGGATCCGAACCTCGAGACGTTCGAATTCTCCTCGAAGGCGGTCGAGGTCGTGGACGACATGACGGTCCGGGTCAAGCTCAGCCGCCCCTGGGCGCCGCTGATCTCGTCGCTCAGCGAGGGCGCCACCTACCCGGTCAGCCCGACCGCCTTCGCCAAGATGGGCAAGACGGCGTTCGGGAAGGCGCCAGTCGGGGCCGGGCCGTTCAAGTTCGTGGAGTGGGTGCCGAACACCCGCGTCGCGCTGGAGAAGTTCCCGGAGTACTGGCGCAAGGGCGCCGACGGCCAGGCGCTGCCGTACGTGGACAAGCTGGTCTACCGCCTGGTGATCGACGACTCGGTGCGGCTGCTGGAGCTGAAGAGCGGCAACGCCCAGTTCATGGACACCATCCAGGGCAAGGACATCGCGAGCGTCAAGAGCGATCCCAGCATGGTCTTCATTGACAGCGAGGAGCAGGGGCTCTCAAAGCGCCTGACGTTCGACGGCAAGAACCCGGCCAGCCCGCTGGTGAAGTACCCGGAGCTGCGCAAGGCGTTCCAGTACGGCCTGGACCGCGAGGCGCTCGCCAAGACGCTCGGGTTCGAGGCCGGCTCGCCGGACAAGACGTTCTTCCGCCCGGGCAGCTTCGTCTACGACGCCAGCACGCCGTTTTACAGCTACGATCTCCCGAAGGCCCAGGGGATCGTCAAGGACGTGATCGCGAAAGACCCGTCTGTGGCGAAGGACGGCAAGATCCCGCTGATGCTGACCGTCATCAGCCGCGCGGTGGACCGCCAGCAGTCCGAGATCCTGAAGCAGATGGCCGCCAACATCGGCTTCAACCTGGACATCGAGATCCTGGAGCGGGCCGCCTACGTCGCGAAGATCGTCCAGCTGCCGGGCAAGCCGGGCGCGGACTACAACATCTCGACGGTCCAGAATCCCGTCACCCCGCTCGACCCGGACTCGTCGCTGCGGGCGTACTACTACTCGAGCGGCGGCCAGAACTACCCGCACGTCGCCCCGTTCGACGAGCTGATCGACAAGGCCGCCGGCACGCTCGACCCGGCCGAGCGCAAGAAGCTGTACACCGACTTCGGGAAGCAGGACTACGAGCAGTCGTTGATGGTCTACATGTGGTTCCAGAAGAACAACTGGGTCCACTCCGCCAAGCTGAAGGGCTTCACGCCGGGCAACGGCGGCGCCTGGAACCTGAGCAACGTCTGGCTCGAATAATCCTGAACGCGTTGGCAGGGGCGGTCCGCACCTGGAAGCGGGCCGCCCCGGGGAGTAGGCGCCCATGACTGCGTATCTTGGCCGACGCTTGATCGAGATGGTGCCGGTCGTGATCCTGGTGACCACCGTCTCGTTCGCGCTGATCTTCGTCCTGCCGGGCGACCCGGCAATGCTCATCATCGGGGACCGCTCGGCCGGCTCGCCGGAGCTGTACGCCTCGCTCCGGCGCGACCTCGGCCTGGACCGCCCGGTCTACGTCCAGTATTTCGACTGGCTCGGACGGGTGCTCCAGGGTGACCTGGGCCGCTCCACTCGGGACCGCGAGCCAATCGTCAACGGCATGAAGATCCGCCTGCCGATCACCCTGGAGCTGTCGGCGTTGGCGATGGTGCTCTCGCTGGTCATCGCGATACCGGCTGGCATCATCGCCGCCGTCCGCCCCAACAGCGTCTGGGACATGCTCGGCAGCGTGGTCGCGCTTGGCGGGATCGCGATGCCGTCGTTCTTCCTGGCGATCCTCTTGATCTACTGGCTGGCCGTCTCGCTGCACCTGTTGCCGCCGTCCGGCTACGAGCGCTTCGCGGACTCGCCCGGACGCAACCTGCTGCTGATGATCCTACCGGCCATCACCCTCGGTCTCGGGCTGGCCGGCCCGCTGATGCGGCAGGTCCGCTCCGGGCTGCTGGAGATCATGGGCCAGGAGTACATCATGACGGCTCGGGCCAAAGGGCTCCAGCCGCGCGTGGTGCTGCTCGGGCACGCCCTGCGCAACGCCCTGATCCCGATCGTCACGGTGATCGGGCTGCAAGTGGGGCGGCTGCTCGGCGGGACCGTCATCGTGGAGACGATGTTCGGCATTCCGGGCATCGGGCGCTGGGCGGTGGACTCGATCCTGCTGCGCGACTTCCCGGTCGTGCAGGCGGTCTGCCTGGTGATGGCGGTCGGCGTGCTGCTGGCGAACCTTCTCGCCGACCTGATCTACGCGGTGGTCGATCCGCGTATCGGCTACCGTTGAGCGGGGGCGTCTGATGAGCACTATCGCACTCGATGGACGGACCGCGTCGCGCGCCGCCGACGTCGGCCGGCTGCACGGGTCACGCCTGTTCGCGCGCCGCCTGCTCCGGACCCGGCTGGTCGGGCCGTCGCTGGTGGTGATCTCGTTGCTGGTGATCTGCTCGCTGTTCCCGCGCCAGTTGAGCCTGTTCGACCCGATCGCGGACCAGTCCTACTCCGAGACGAACCAGGCGCCGACGCTCCGTCACCCGCTCGGCACGGACTACCTGGGACGGGACATCTACAGCCGGATCGTGGCCGGCGCCCGCATCTCGATGCTGGTCGGGGTGATCTCGGTCGGGATCGGGCTGATCGCCGGCGTCTCGCTCGGCGTGCTCGGCGGCTACCTGGGCGGCTGGGTGGACTCGGTGGTGATGCGGCTGGCGGACGTGATCTGGGCGTTCCCGTCGCTGATCCTGGCGCTGGCGATCACCTCAGCGCTCGGAAGCGGGATCGGCAACGCGATGATCGCCATCGGCGTGTTGAACGTGCCGTTCTTCGCGCGGCTGGCACGCGGCTCGACCCTCTCGGCACGCGAGATGGAGTACGTGCTGGCGGCCAGGACGATCGGCGGCAGGCCGGTCCGGATCATGCTGCGCCACGTGCTGCCGAACATCGCGGCGCCAGTGATCGTGCAGGCGAGCCTGGCGTTCGGGGTGGCGGTGACCACCGAGGCCAGCCTCTCGTTCCTGGGCGTCGGCGCCACCCCGCCGACGCCGAGCTGGGGGGTGGATCTCCAGGTAGGCTATCAGTACCTCGCGCTCAACGCGGTCCAGGCGCTGGTGCCGGGGACGGCCATCGTCGTCTGCGTGCTGGCGTTCAACTTCCTGGGCGACGGTCTGCGGACGGCGCTGGACCCGAAGCTCTGGCAACGTCAACGTTGAGAGAGGCCAGCTACGATGCCTGATGACAGCCCGGCGCCGTGGTTTCGGCGGGCCTACCGCTGGGGCCAGACCAACCTGACCGAGCTCGACCCGATCCGCTATGACGCCGCCTGGTGGCGCCAGCAGTGGAAGCGGACGCACGTCCAGGGGGTCATCGTCAATGCCGGCGGCATCGTGGCCTACTACCCGAGCCGGTACCCACTCCAACACCGCGCCGAGTATCTTGGAGAGCGTGACCTGTACGGCGAGATCGTGGCGGCGGCTCGCGAGGACGGGCTGGCGGTGCTGGCCCGGATGGACTCCAACCGGGCCGACGAGCGGTTCTACCTGGAGCACCCGGACTGGTTCGCGGTGGACGCGGACGGCCGCCCGTACCGCGCCGAGGACCGCTTCGTGGCGTGCGTCAACAGTCCGTATTACGACGAGTTCCTGCCCGACGTCCTGCGCGAGATCGTGGAGCGCAGCCATCCGGACGGCTTCACCGACAACAGCTGGAGCGGCCTGGAGCGAGCGCGGATCTGCCACTGCGTCCACTGCCAGCGGACGTTCCGCGACGCGACCGGCCACCACCTGCCGCGCTCGCGGGACTGGGACAGCCCGGTCTACAAGCAGTGGATCGCCTGGAGCTACGCCCGCCGCGTCGAGATCTGGGATCTGAACAACCGGGTCACGAAAGCAGCCGGCGGACCAGACTGCCTCTGGATCGGCATGAACAGCGGCGACGTCATCGCCCAGAGCGGCCGGTTCCGCGACTACAAGGCGCTGTGCGAACGCGCCGAGATCGTGATGCTGGACTCGCAGCGGCGGAACAACCAGGGCGGCTTTCAGAGCAACGGCGAGGCCGGCGGCCTGATCCACGGCCTGCTCGGCTGGGAGAAGCTGATCCCTGAGAGCACCGCGCTCTACCAGGCCGGCGAGCCGACCTTCCGCGTCGCCAGCAAGCCGGAGCCCGAGGTCCGGATGTGGGCGGTGGAGGGGTTCGCGGGCGGCATCTCGCCGTGGTGGCACCACATCGGGGCGTACCACGAGGACCGCCGCCAGTATCGCACCGCCGAGTCGCTGTTCCGCTGGCACGAGGCGAACGAGGCATACCTGACCGACCGCCGCCCGATCGCGCCGGTCGGCATCCTCTGGTCGAAAGAGAACGTCGACTTCTACGGGCGGGACGCCGCCGAGGACCGGGTGCTGTTGCCCCATCTAGGGTTCCGACAGGCGCTGATCCGGGCGCGCATCCCGTACGTCATGGTCCATGCCGACCACCTGGAGCGCGACGCGAACGACCTGGCACTCGTGATCCTGCCGAACGTCGGCGCGCTGTCAGATGACCAGTGCGCGAGCGTCCGGCGCTTCGTGGAGCGGGGCGGCGGGCTGATCGCGAGCGGCGAGGCCGGCCGCTTCGACGCCTGGGGCGACGCCCGCCCGGACTCCGCATTGGCGGATCTGCTGGGCGTCCAGCCGACCGGCGCGCGGCACGGCTCGTCGGGCGTGGCCGACCCGAACTGGGAGTCGTGGAGCCGCCACAGCTACCTGCGCCTGACCCCGGAGCTGCGGGGCGGCGTGGACGGTCCCCAGGTGGGCAGCGAGCCGGCCGTCACTGGCGAGCGTCACCCGAGTCTGGCCGGCTTCGACGAGACAGACGTCGTCCCGTTTGGCGGGCGGCTGGAGGTGGTGCGGGCGGCGGAGTCAGCCCAGGTGCTGCTGACCTACGTGCCGCCGTTCCCGATCTACCCGCCCGAGACATCCTGGATGCGCCAGCCGACGAGCTCATTGCCCGGCCTGGTGGTCCGCGAGCATTCTGGAGGCGGGCGGGTGGCGTACCTGGCGGCCGACCTGGACCGCTGCTACGGTCGCGACAACCTGCCGGACCATGGCCAGCTACTCGCGAACGTCGTCCGCTGGGCTGCCCGCGATGCAATCCCCATCCAGGTTGAGGGCGCCGGGCTGGTGGACTGCCACCTGTACCGGCAGTCAGGCCGGCTGGTGCTGCATCTGGTGAATCTGACCAACGACGGCGCCTGGCGTCAGCCGGTCCACGAGCTGATCCCGGTCGGCCCGTTCGCGGTCAAGGTGAAGCTGACGGACGGCGTCTCGGGCACATCGGCGCGGCTGCTGGTGGCGGAGTCATCGGCTGCCTGCGTCGTCGCGGATGGCTGGGCCACGTTCGAGGTGCCGCGCATCCTCGACCACGAGGTGGTCGTGCTCGCCTGATCCCGAGAGACCCTGCCGCTGGGCGGGTGCTACTGGCGCCAGTTGACGCTGAGCGGCGCGAAGAAGTCGTCCACCGTCAGGCTGAAGCCGGGCAGGATGTCGCCGAGATCCAACGCGTCGGCGCCCTGGAGCTCCGCAGTCTCCCGACCGGACCGAAACAGCTGCACGGTGCGCCGCCGTGGGTCCGCGAAGACGGCCAGCGACGTGCCGTTCTCGACGTACCAGCGACACCGCTCGATCGTGCGCGTCCTGGACTGGCCGCGCGAGAGGATCTCGACGGCGAGGTCCGGTGGAACGACGAAATCATCCAGGATCTCACCATTCGCATCGCACGGCACTCGATCCGCGCGATAGACGATGAGATCCGGTACGGTCGAGACGCCCGCCCACGTGACGCGTGTCTCCGTGAAGATGCTGAACATGAGCCGGAGCTCTGGAACGTCGTCGATGCGTCGGCCGAACGTGTACTGAATTCTGCCGTGCGGTCCCTTTGGCGACACCTTCTGGGTCACCTCGCCGTGCCAGTATTCGAGGGCCGGCTCCTCCTCGGGCAGCTCCAGGAACTGCTCGAGGGTCATCCGCTGCCGTGCGATCGCCATGCCTGGACCTCCGCGCCGTCCGCGTACCGTCATCATACAGGCCGCGTGGCGTCTGCGCCGCGTGGGCGAGATTAGAGGGCAGCAGTCAGGCTGGCATCCCGGGCGGCGACGAAGCGCTGGATGACCCGCCTGAGATGCTCGACGCGGAGCGGCTTGGTCAGGCACTCGTCCATGCCGCCGTCCAGGCACCGGCGTCGCGTCTCGTCCAGCACGTCGGCGGTCATCGCGACGATCGGCACTGTCTGGCCGCGCTTGCGAATCTCGTTCGTGAGTGTAACGCCGTCCATGTCAGGCATGTAGCAGTCGGTCAGGATCAGCGAGACCGCCGAGCGCTTCAGCACGGCGAGTGCCTCGGAGCCAGACTCCACCTCGATCGCCTCGTACCCCAGGTGCGCGACCATCCGACTCGTCACCAGCCGATTGATCAGCGAGTCGTCCACCACCAGGATCGGCAGCGTGCGCGGCCCGTCTGACTGCTGCGTCGGGAGATGGCCGTTCGGCTCGTTCGCCGCGGGGGTGGCCGGGAGCGTCGGCGCGACCGAACCGGTCCTGACGGTGAACCAGAACGTGCTGCCCTGGCCCGGCTCGCTCTCGACGCCGATCTCGCCACCCATCTGCTCGATTAGACGGCGGCAGATCGTCAGGCCCAGCCCGGTCCCGCCGTAGCGGCGCGTCGTGGAGCGGTCCGCCTGGGTGAACGGCTGGAACAGAATCGGCCTCACGTCCGGCTCGATCCCGATCCCGGTATCTCGAACCTCGAAGCGCAGGAGCGCGCTCTCGTCGGTGCGCTCGGCCAGGGCCACGTTCACCGTCACCTGGCCGGTCGCGGTGAATTTCACGGCGTTGCCGACCAGGTTGAACAGGATCTGGCGCAGCCGAGACGGGTCGCCGAGCACCACCGGCGGGACGTCTGGCGCGACGGCGTGCTTCAGGAGCAATCCCTTCTGCTCGGCCTGGACGGCGTGCAGGCCGACCGCGTCCAGGATCGCGTCGTCCAGGTGGAGCGGCATCGACTCCAGATCCAGCTTGCCGGCCTCGATCTTGGACAGATCCAGGATGTCGTTGACGATCCGCAGCAGCGCGTCGCCGGACCGCGCGATCATTTCGAGGTTCTGGCGCTGCTCGTCGTCCAGCTCGGTCCCAAGGGTCAGCTCGCTCAGCCCGATGATGCCGTTGAGCGGCGTCCGGATCTCGTGGCTCATCGTCGCCAGGAAGTCGGACTTGACCCGCATCGCCACCTCGGCCGCGTCGCGCGCCTCGTTCACGGCGGCGTACAGGCGGGCGTTCTGGACCGCCACCGCTGCCTGCGAGGCAAAGCTGTCCAGCAGCGCGCGGTCACGCGCGTCGAACTGGAACGGCTCGCTGCGGATCATCGAGATCACGGCGACGACCCGTCCGTCCAGCACGACCGGCAGACCGTAGTAGCGATGCAGATTCCGCTCCACCCACCAGCTCGGACTCTTGAAGCGTGCGTCACTGCGAATGTCCGGGATCGACAGCGGCTCGCCCTGCACGGCAACCCAGCCGGCGGCGCTTGTCTCATACGGCAGGGTGGTCAGCCCTGATGTCATGTCTGGTGCCCGATCCGACACGGCGCGCAGATGGACCTGTTGGTTGGCATCGTCGGTCACCCAGAGCTGGACGACCGTCACGTCCATCAGGGTGGCCGCCGCATTGGCGATGGCCCGTAGCACCTCGTCCATGTCGAGCGAGCCGGAGATCAGCGTGGTCAGGTGCGTCAACGTGTCGAGCCGTCGGGCGTGCCGCCCGAGCGCCTCGGCCTCCTCCAGACGGACCAGCGCCCCCGCCACCGCCGAGCCGAGCAGCTCCAGCTGCTCGGCATCCTCGCCGGTGAAACGATGGCCCGGCGTCCGCGAGCTGACCGAGATGCTCCCGAGAATCGCACCATCGTGGAGGAGCGGCACGGCCAGGGCTGCCTGGGCTCCCCGCTGGCCCGGGGCGGTCACCGTCCCAATGCGATCCTGGTACTCGTTGACGATGACTGGCGCCCGACGCAGCACGGATTGAAAGCTGGTGCTGGTGCGGGGCAAGATGCTGCCGTCGCTCTCTGAGGGGATCAGCCGCCGGATGGCGACGAGCGCCTGACGCTGCTCGTCCCAGCGCGTGATCCCGCCGTCGTCCGCGCCGACCATCGCGACCGCCTCGGTCAGCAGCGCCTGGAGCAGCTCGGCGCGGTCGCCCTCAGCCGCGACCCGCCTCGCCGAGCGCAGCAGGGCCTCGCGTCGCTGGAGCGCCTCCTCCTGCTGGTCGTACTGGTCGTGCAGCTCGTGCGAGGTCCGCTCCAGCGCCTCCGCCATGCGGTCGAACGCCGTGCCGACCCGGCTCACTTCGTCCTCGCCGTCCAGCTTCGAGCGGTACGCCAGGTCGCCCGAAGACCAGTGCGTGGCCGCCGTGCTGAGCTGACGCAGGCGAAGCACGGTTCGGCGCCAGAGTGCCGTCACGATCACGCCGAGGATCGCCGCGATGACGAGATGCGCCAGGGTCATCTGCCAGGCCTGCACGTAGATCGGGTCCAGGACCGCCGCGAACGGCACGTGGATCATGACCACCCACGGCGCGCCCTGGAGCGGAGACCAGGCGTGCAGGTACGCGGCGCCGTCCGCGGCCGTCGAGCGGAGATCGCGCTGCCCGGCGTGGATCTGGTCGAGCTGCTCGGTCGGGAGATGCGCCTGCGACATGGTGTCACTGGGCGCGGAGCCCGTCAGCACCCGCCCGCTGCGCGTGTCCACCAGCTGGACCGTGCTACCGTCCGGCAACGGGACGTCCGCCAGCACGCTCGCGACCCGGACCGTCTTGAGGCCGACGACGATCAGGCCGTGCCGCTGGGGATCGCGCTCGTCGTGGACCGGCACGGCGACTGGCAGGACCGGGTCGCCGTTGGTCAGCGCGAGCAGCGGCTCGGAGGTCACGCTGACGGCGCCGCTCGCGATGGCCTCGCGGGCGTAGGCACGTCCCGCCAGACTCGGGCGCCCCCGGTCGTCGAAGTTGGAGGCGCCGTGCTGCTCCAGATCCGGCGTCACGAACAACAGCGCGTTCAGGCGTCGATCCGGCGTGGCGAGCGCCCGCAGCAGCCGGTCACGGTCCTCGTCCGAGCCATCCCAGAAGGCCGGCAGGCGCTCGACGGACTGCGCGAGGGCGCCCACCTGATGCAGCTGCTCGCCGAGCTCCTCGGCCGAGCGCTGGGCCATCGCCGTGGTCATCTCGACTGTCTGCACCTCGGTGGCGAGGACGTTGGCGCGGGTCTGACCGAGCGAGATCGCGAGTGAGACCACGTTGACCAGGATGAACAGCGCGAGGATGCCCGACGCCGTCGAGAAACGGTCCAGCACTGCCACCAGCCGCCCGAGTCGGGTCACGCGTACTCCAGGTCAGGTCGTTCGCTCATACGATCTGGTCATACGATGTATTAGGTGCACGAGGTGCTGGTGGCTGTCAACTCTTGACGTCTGGCGACCGTGCGTGACGACGATGTCGGTGCGTGTCAGGGAGATGTTGGAGCGTCGGGCCGGTGCACGTCTGCATCTGGGAACGGCGCCCACCCTGGGGCGGGGACGGCCTGGATACGCCAAACGACGCCGTCGTCAGGACGCCCCAGACAGGACGATCGCGCATGGACCGGTCGCGCCGTGAGGCTCCGTGTAACCAGGCGGTTGGCGACGACTACGGCGCGATGACCATCTGGTTCCGCCCGTTCGCCTTCGCCTGGTACAGCGCGCGGTCCGCTCGTTCGAGCCAGGTCGCGGCCTCCTCACCGCGCTTCAGCTCGGCAAGTCCAATCGAGGCCGTGACCGTGAAGCTGTGCTCGCCCTGGGTGACGTTCAGGCGGCGGATGCCGTCGAGGAAGCGCGTCGCGAGACGCTCGCTCTGGTTCAGGCGCGTCTGCGGCAGGATCGCGACGAACTCGTCGCCGCCGTAGCGCGCGATGAAGTCTGACCGGCGCGGGAAGCTGCGGACCAGATAGTCGGCGAACAGGCGGAGCGCCTCGTCGCCGGAGCGGTGGCCGTGGCGGTCGTTGATCGACTTCAGGTCGTCCAGGTCCGTCACCAGCAGGCACGACGGCTGCGCGGACAGCGCGCCGATCCGGTGGAGCCGCTGGAAGGTCCGGTCGAACGCGCTGCGGTTGAAGACGCGGGTCAGGCCGTCAAGGCTGCTCTCGTGCTTGACCTCGTGCAGCTCCTCCGAGAGCGCGGCGATCTTGAGGTCGAGCTCCAACAGTTGCGCACGGACCCGCTGGCCGCGATCCTCGACGAGTGACGCCAGCAGCTCGGCCACCGTCACGACCTCGGTCCTCAGGGCGTCCAGCGAGCCGATCGTCGCCGCCGACCGCAGCCGTGTCACCTGTTCGCCGACCTGCCGGTCCGTGCTCTGGTCGTCCACCAGCGTCGTCGCGAGCCGCTGGGTCAGGTCGGCGATCACCTCGCGGAGGTCTCCGACGCTCCTGGCGATGTAGTCGCTCTCGTCCTGGCGCCGCTTGAGCACGAAATGGCGTGCGCCAACCCAGTCTCGGTCCGAGATCGGCGCGGGCACGTGCGGCGTCCCGGTGGTGGAGGGACCCTCGGGGTGTGGCGCTCCAACGGCGAGGTGCTCGGCCCACGCTTCGCAGCGGCGACGGAACGTCTGGGCGTCGATGCCGGTGATGTCGAACGCGTAGCGGCCGAGCGCCCGCAGCATCCCGACCGCCGTGTCGAGTGCGAGGTCAGCGTAGTGCGACGCCCCGGAGCTGGGCACCTCAGCGCCCGTGTCCGGTTGGTCGCTCGGCTCGCGATCGTCGTCTTGCGACACCTTCTTCTTCCAGAACACCGCCCGCCTCGCCGTGGCTCCGCTCACCGCCGTAGCCGCTTCCGGCCCGGGTCACTGGCGCAGATCCCTGCACATCATAGGTGGCGCAGGGTGGCGCCGTCAGTGCACATCTGGTCGAATGTGAGCGGACCGGAACGTTTCGGCTGCTCCGAGTATCATCACAAATATCGTCAGGCTACGACTGTTGCGCGGTGAGATCGCACGATCATCGAACGGTGACTGGCAGATGCGCGGTCTTGCTTTGCTGCGAGCGGTCGTGTGGTGGTGTCGCGACTGGCTGCGCGGCGCGCGCGGCAAGGGGGACGGGATGGAGTCGCAAGCTCCGGGCCAGTACTACGCCCGCAAGGTCGGCGAGACGCAGCGTGAGATCCAGCGTCTGGAGCGTGAGCGGCGCCGGCTGGTGGGGGTGGACGGTCACGCGTTCATCAACCTCGAGCTCGCGCACGGCCCGGCCGAAGAGGGCGAGCTGGCGCGGCGGGCCGCCGACGTTGAAGCTGCCGCGCTTCAGAACCGGGAGCGGCTCCTGGAGTTTACGGTCGAGATCCTGAAGCTGCAAGACCGCCTCCAGTACTACCGCCAGCTGGAGGCGATCTACGCCGACGGCACGATGCGGGGCCTGAACTGAGACAGGTTGTCAATGTGGTGCATCGCGACCGCGCCGTGGGTTGAGATCCACGCACATGGTGTGCTGCACAATCCTGTCGGGCTTGCCAGCGGCGCCAGATTCCGCTACCCTCCGAACGCTGCGCCTCTTCGAGGCCGCGGCCGATCTCGACACTGGTGGTCACCGTCTGATGGATGAGCCGACGACGCCGGCCGCGCCCGCGAGCACCGAGCACGCAGACTCGTTGGAAGACGCGCTCGCCCACACCGAAGCTGCCACCGAACGCGCGTTGAACGCGGCGGCCGATCTCACCAAAATGTTGCGCCGGCTGCGTGGCGCGGCTGCGCTCGGCAACCTGCGCGACCTGCGCGCGACGATCGGCTCTGTCGGGCAGGCGGCGAAACGCGCTTCAGACGAAGTGGAGGCGGCGGCCGAGAGCTGGACGCTGGACGAGGAGGCGTACCTCGCCTCCGGCCAGTACTCCGCGGAGCTCCTGGAAGCCGCGCAGGCGCGCGGCCTCCAGCTGTTCGAGCGCGACGAACGGATCTACTGCTACCCCGTCCTGCTCCGCGTGGCCGCTGGCGAGCGCTCGGTGTTCGTGGACCGCGCCCGCGAGCGTCGGATTCGGCCGTCGGTCCTGGTCGAGCACCTGCGCGACGTCCAGCGCCGCCCGCCGCGCTTCCGGCCTGAGGCGTTCCTCGAATCGCTGTTCGCCGCGTACGGCTACCTGGCGCGCCGTCACGGGCCGGACCAGACCGGCGCCGGCCACGCCGAGCCGCTGATCGACGTCTACAACCTGATGACGCTGGCGCCCGGCGCTCGCGGCGACTATTCGCGCCAGGAGTTCGCCCGCGACGTCTATCTGCTTGACCGCGGCGGCGTCACCACCACCCGGCGCGGCTTCGTCGTGAGCTTTCCGGCCAGCACCGGCGCCCGCTCGGCCGGCTCGGCGATGCGCGTGGTCACCGAGAGCGGCCAGGAGAAGGTGTACTACAGCATCGCGTTCACGCAGGGCGGGTAAAGTTCGGCCGAGCGGATAGAATCAGAGGCATGGACGTACTGCCGTCGACCTGGCTCGACGTGATCCGCCAGGACTACCTGGACGACTTCGTGCGCGCCGGTGGCGCCGCCGTGAAAGTCGCCGTGGCCGAGGACGACACCACGCGTAGCCGCCTGCGCGACCGGCTCCGTCAGCTGGGCGAGGACGGCGGGTACCGCGTCGCCGTCGTGGACGCCGCCCAGGTCAAGATGCAGCTGGTGGACCGCGTGTTCTTCGCCATCGCGGCGCAGATGCCGTGGGAAGAGACGGCCCGCGCGTTCCTCGCCCGCACCGTCGTCGAGAACGGCTATCAGCTCCCGTCCGACCCTTCTAACCTGACGCTGACCGCCCTGGCCGAGGCGAACGACGTCCCCGAGCGTCGACTGAACACCAGCATCGGGGACATCCTCTGGCGCAGCCTGTTCCGCGACTACGCGATGAGCCAGGAATTCCGGCTGGCGATGGTCCGCCTCTGCCGCGCCCAGCTCTATCCGGACGACGAGCCGGCCGTGACGGACGCCGTGATGGCCTGGCTGCGCGGAGAGCTTCGCCGCATCTCGGAGATCAAGCGCGCGCTGATCTTCCAGCGGATCGCGCGCCACAACGCCCGCCACATGCTCGAATCGCTGGCCCACTGGCTGCGGGTGACCGGCTCGGCGGGGCTGCTGCTGATCCTGGACGTGACGCGCTGTCCGCTGACTGTCCCCCGCGAGCAGCGCGACGACGGCGTCTACTACAGTCGCCCGGCCACCTTCGACGTCTACGAGCTGCTGCGCCAGTTCATCGACGGCACCGACAACGTCGAGTCGTTGTTCGTGGCGGTGCTGGCCGGCCGCGAGTTCACCACCGACCTGCGGCGCAGCTACGTGCAGTATCCCGCGCTCCACTACCGGCTGGCCGACGAGGTGCACGACCAGTATCGCCCCAACCCGCTGGCCGCGCTGGTGAGGATCGCCGATGCATCCTGACGACTTCGCCCCCGAGCAGCGCCCGACGCCAGCCGCCGAGCGGTTCGCCGAAGCCGCGCCCACACCGTCCGACCAGCTCCCGTCCTCGGCGGTCGTCGAAGAGTCAGGCGGCGACGTTCACTCTGGCGAGACCGTCACCCGGGTCCAGGCGCGCCGGGCCATCGAGGCGCTGCGGGCCGGCGTCCCGAACCACGACGCGGTGCTGGCGCTCGGCGGCGGCCAGCCCCGCATCGAGGCCCGCTTCCGGCAGCTGCTCGACAGCGCCGCCGACGACATCGCGAAGGGCACCCAGACGCCCGGCCTGCTGATCGCCGGCGATTTCGGCTCTGGCAAGTCTCACCTGCTCGAGGCGCTGGAGCAGACCGCCCTGCGCGAAAACTTCGTGTGCAGCAAGGTCGTCGTCAGCAAGGAGACGCCGCTCCACGACGCCGACAAGCTGTACCGCGCGGCGATGCAGGCGGCGGTCGTGCCGGGCAAGCGTGGCAGCGCCCTCACCGAGCTCGCCTTCGAGCTGAAGTTTGACAGCCAGGCGTACCGGGATCTCGTCGCCTGGGCCAGCGAGCCGTCCAGCGGGCTCGGGTCGCGCTTCCCTGCCTCGCTGTTCGTCTTCGAGCATTCCCGCGACGAGGAGGTCCGCGACCGGATCATCTCGTTCTGGGGCGGCGATCCGCTCGACACTCGCCTGCTGCGCGGCTGGCTGCGCGACCAGGGAGAGGCAGCCACCTACCGTCTGGAGCGAATCGGCAAGCGCGAGCTTTCTTTGCAGTATTTCAGCTTCGCCAGCCGGCTGATCGCGGCGGCCGGCTACGCCGGCTGGGTGCTGCTGGTGGACGAGCTGGAGCTGATCGCCCAGTACTCGTTCAAGGCCCGCGCCCGTGCCTACGCCGAGCTGGCTCGCTGGAGCGGTCGTCTGCGCGGCCAGCGCTCGCCGGGGCTGGTCTCGCTATTCGCGATCACCCACGACTTCTCGACGTTGGTGCTGCACCAGCGTAACGACCTGGAGCGCATCCCCGGGCGGCTCCGTGCGACCGAGAACGAGGCGGACGCCGCCATCGCGGCCGGCGCCGAGGCCGGGATGCGGACGATCGAGCGAGACCGCGTGGCGCTGAGCCCGCCGGACCTGCGCGGCCTCGACCAGCTGCGCGAGCGGCTGCGGGCACTCCACGGTCTGGCCTACGACTGGCAGCCGCCGGACCTGGACGCCGGCGAGCGGGCCACGTCCACCAGCATGCGCCAGTACGTCCGCCGCTGGATCAACGAGTGGGACCTTTTGCGGCTCTACCCCGAGTACCGCCCGGCGATGGTGGCGGAGCGCTTCGAGCTGGACTACAGCGAGAACCCGGACCTAGAGATCGACGGCGGGGACGAGTCGGAGGCACGGTGATCGCCGTCGATCCGGTCCCATCCTCGCACGCACGACCTGGGGGCGACGGTGCCGATCCCGTATCGTGACGCCGCCGACCTGGACGACCTGGGGCTCGCCAGCTTCCTGCGGATCGAGCGGTCCGGGCGCGGCTCTACGTATCTCGGGGCGCTGTTCACCATCGACGCCCGTGGCGAGCCGGTCGAGCTGGTCTACAACGCGCTGGAGACGCCGCTGCCGCTCCTCTGGCGTCCGGCCGACCTGCGCCGCCACGCCGAGCGGCGGCTGACGGCCTCGCTGCTTGGGGTCGCGGAGTCCGAGCCTCGGCTGCTGTTCTGCCTCGCGGACGAGGTCGGCGTCGAGCTGTTCGCGCAGGACATCCTGACCGAGCTGCCAGTCGGGCGGGTCGAGCGACCGCCAGACGCGACTCGGCCAGCTGGCTCGGACCCAGACGCGCTGCCCGCGGTCCCGAGCGCCGTCCACGTCGTCTGGCAGCCGGCCCCGCCGCCCGACGACTCCCCCGAGCGCGCCCTCTTCGAGCAGCTCGCGGCGCGCGGCCTGCTGCTGGAGCCGTTCGACCGCGCCGCCGACGCCCTCCGCGAGGTGTACGGTCCTCGCGCTTCAGAGTCGTAACCCGTACACTCTGTCGGGACTCGATCTGACGCGGGTGACGACGTGACGGCAGTACCACCGGGCCTCGTTCGCATGGTTCGTGATCGCATCCTGGCTGGCAATCGTCAGGTTGGATCGCACGTGCTCATACATGGTCTCCAGGAGCGATTCGGCGAGGCCCAGGCGTGCGAGGTCGTCCTGCATGGAATCGTTATCGATTGGATGCCCGACCGACAGCGACTGCTCTTCTGCGGGCGTGTCCGCAATGACGACGGACGCTTCATCTGGCTGCACGTCGTGGTGGCGTACATCCACCCCATCGACGCCGGATTGGTGACAGCCTACACACCAAATCCGGCAGAATGGGATGAGCCGCCCCTGCGGCGACGGAGGTGAACGTGCGTGACACCCGATGCGCATTCTGCGGGGCAGTCGGCGTCGAGGGGACCACAATTACGATGGGCCGTCGGATCGACCCGGTCGAAGTGACGGTCTCAGGTGTGCCCGCCGCGCACTGCCCGACGTGCGGCGAAACCGGCATCCACGGCGACGTGGCGATCCCCATCGACGCCGCGATGCTGGACATCCTGGTGGCGGCGGGCGTCGCGTCGAGGCCGACCCCCGAGGAAGAGGCCGAGCTGCGCGCCGAGAACCGAGCGCTCGCCCGGAGCCTCGGCCAGGAGGACATGTACCCCGACGACGAGGTTGCCGACGCAGCCGGCGAGCCGAGTGGCGCCGGCACTGCCGCCCGCTAGCCGTCACCTACCCCTATGGCAGCGGAGCGTAGCTGGTGGCGTGACGCGAGCGATCGGGAGGACCGCGCCCGCTGGCTCGGGCTGATCCCGCGCCCGGTCCGGCTCGCGCTTAGCCAGCCCGAGCGCCGCGTCGAGGATCGCCCGGCGCCCGAGTTGGCCCGCCGCCTCGAGATCGCCGAGCCGGAGCTGCTGCTGCCCGGCCGTCACCTGGCCATGCTGCCGGAGCTCGGGGAGGCGCGCCGCCTGGACGCGAGTCTCCGCCGCCCGTCCGGGGCGCCCGCCGGCCGGGTCGGGCTGGCCGGCATCCTGCTGGACGACGAGCCGGCCCCGAACTGGTGGGACGCCCAGCGAGCCGAGGGTGAGGGGGTGCTGGAAGAGCGGCCGTTCCAGGAGCGCGAGGTGCCGCTCTGGCGCCGACTGGCGATTGCGCTGCAACTGCCCACCTACCTGCTGCTCGACCAGACCGGCCCGGTCGAGTGGCCGCGACCGCTCTTCCCGTACCAGCTCGACGGCGTGCGGGCGCTGCTCCAGCGCGAGGCGCTCCTGCTGGCCGACGACATGGGCCTCGGCAAGACGATTCAGGCCCTCGCGGCCCTGCGCATCATGGTCCTCCAGAACCGGGTGGAGCGCGCGCTGGTGGTGGCGCCGGCCGGGCTGCTGGCCCAGTGGCGCGAGGCGGCGGCAACCTGGGCGCCGGAGCTGCGCGTCTCGACGGTGCGCGGCCCGGCCGTGGAAAGGGTCTGGCAGTGGCGGACGCCGGCCCACGTCCATCTCGTCAGCTACGACACCCTCCGGGCGGACACCACGGCCAACCCGTCATCGCCGCCCCGGCGCCAGACCTGGGACGTCGTGATCCTGGACGAGGCCCAGCGCGCCAAGAACCCAGAATCGGACGTTCACCGTGCCTGCAAGCGGCTGCCGCGACGCCGCACCTGGGCATTGACCGGCACGCCGCTCGAAAACAGCATCGACGACCTGGCGGCAGTGCTGGAGCTGGTGCGCGGCGGCCCGGACGACCCGACGCCGCCCGGCATGCTCGCGGGAGCCGCGTTACGCGAGCGGCAGCGCGAGGTGCAGCTCAGACGACGCCGTGCCGACGTGCTGCCGGACCTGCCACCCAAGACCGTCACCAGGATACCGCTGACCCTGACCGGCCGCCAGCGCGAGAGCTACGAGCGCGCCGAGCGCGAGGGCGTCGTCGGGCTGCGCGAGCGAGGAGCTCAGGTCCGCGTCGAGAACGTCATCGAGCTGATCGTGCGCCTCAAGCAGTTGTGCAACGCCGACTCGGTCAGCGGGCGGTCTGCGAAGTTGGACGACCTGGCGGAGCGGATGGAGACGCTCAACGCCGAGGGGCATCGCGCCCTGATTTTCACCCAGTTCGTGGACGACCGCCACGGCGCGCGGGCCATCGCGCGGCGGCTCCAGGCGCTCCGGCCACTCCTCTACACTGGCGAGCTCACAGCTACCGAGCGCGAGGCGGTGGTCGCCCGCTTTCGGGACCACCCGGAGCACGGTGCGCTCATCCTCTCGTTGCAGGCCGGCGCCGAGGGATTGAACCTCCAGGCCGCCTCGTACGTGTTCCACTTCGACCGCTGGTGGAACCCGGCCCGCGAGCGCCAGGCCGAGGGACGGAGCCACCGCCTGGGCCAGACCGCGCCGGTCCACGTCTACACCTACGTCTGCGAGGACACCATCGAGGAGCGCATCGACGCCGTCCTCGCCAGCAAGCAGCGCCTGTTCGACGAGGTGGTGGACGGCGTCAGCCTGGATTTGACCGCCAGCCTGGACCGAGACGAGCTGTTCGGCCTGTTCAACCTGCCCCCGCCCCCGCGCCGCCCCTGAGCTCGCGATGGCCCGACCGGTGAGGCGGTGGGAGCGGTCAGAACGAGACGGTCGGGACGGCCCGCTCGGCAGCGTCGTCGACGGCGAACAGGTCGGCTGGGCGGAACCCGAGGCTGGCGGCGAACAGCACCGCCGGGAACGTCTGCTGGCCCGTGTTGTACTCCATCACCGCGTCGTTGTAGTGCTGCCGCGAGAACGCGATTCGGTTCTCCGTCGAGGACAATTCCTCCTGGAGCGCCAGCATGTTCTCGTTCGAGCGCAGCGCAGGGTACGCCTCGGCGACCGCGAACAGCGAGCGCATCGCCCCGGTCAGCGCGTTCTCGGCGTCCGCCCGCGCCGCCACGTTGTTGCCAGCCGCGATGGCGCTCGCCCGCGCCTGCGTGACGCGCTCCAGAATCTCGCGCTCGTGGGCCATGAACCCCTTGACCGAGTTGACCAGATTCGGGATCAGGTCGTGCCGCCGCTTCAGCTGGACGTCGATCTGCGCCCAGGCGTTCTGGACCCGGTTCCGCTGCCCGACCAGCCCGTTGTAGATCGCCATCGCGGCCAGCCCCACGATGACGACGATAGCCACCACCAGGCCAACCATCACGACCAACGCCATCGCCATCACACACGCTCCCTCAGATCCCGCCCCGCTTTGGGCGGCGAACATCAGAACAGCCACTCGAACACCGCGTAGACGATCGCCATCGGAATCATCATGAACACGATCGTCAGGCCGGTCGACAGCACCACTACGACGCTCAGCAGGAACGCGATCAGCAGCGCGAGCGGTGCGAAGATCGCCACCATCAGCGCGATCTGGGCCGGGCTGTGGGGTTTTCCAAGCGCGCCCTCGCGGACGTGCGCGCCCATCGCCCGCAGCCGCTTCAGCCGGCTCGGCAGCGATGGGTGGAACGAGACCCAGCTCAGCCCGCCCATCTCGGCGTCCGTGTCCGGCTCGGAGACGTCCGCATCAGCCCGCAGCCGGTGCGCGTACTTGCTGCCGGCCCGCATCCGCG
This sequence comes from Chloroflexota bacterium, assembly GCA_046328125.1. Classification (GTDB taxonomy): domain Bacteria; phylum Chloroflexota; class UBA6077; order UBA6077; family JACCZL01; genus JADZEM01. The sequence continues at coordinate 48,569 of JAXLXF010000022.1, read as the reverse complement.
CCGCCAGCCGCTCCGTACCGGACTTGCCAGCGCTCTCGCGCTCGACCTCGGCCCGCATCTCGGCCAGGACGGCCTCATTCACACGCTTGCGGTCCGTCACGCCGCCGCCCACCACGAACAGGTGATCCGCCCAGGCGCCGCCCCGGATGCCGCCGCCGCGCGACAGCAGCCCCTCCAAGCCGCGCGCCACGCCGTCCGGATTGCGCGTCAGTTGGACCGCCGTCGCATCCGCGAGGTAGCGGCGCGACTTCCAGGTCCAGGCCAGCAGCGGCCCGACCAGCCCGAAGATCATCACCATCAGCGCGGTCTTCGCCATGCCGGCCGCCGCCCAGATCGGGAACAGCGCGAAGATCCGGATCTTCAAGAGCAGCCCGCTGATGCCGCCCGGCGCGTGACGCTTCTCCTCGTCGCTGCCCAGCACCAGCGAGGCGTCTTCCATCTCCATCATCGAGACCCGCGACCCGAGCAGCCGGGCCGCCTCGGCCGCGCGCAGCGCCGCGTCTCGGCCCGAGCGGTCGCGTAGCACCCCGATCAGCCGCCAGAGCGTCGCCCGCGCCGAGCTGCTGACCGGCACGTCCAACAGCGTGTTGACCAGACCGAAGGTGCGGAACACCGTCACCATCGAGAGGGCCACGCCCAGGTCGCCGTTGCCAATCGAGGCAATCGAGTGGGCCAACACGCCCTGCGTCTCGTCGCGGTTCATCTCGTCGAGCAAGCGCCGCGAGACGACGACCACCGCGTCATGCGGCCCCGAGCCGACCACCGCCGCGTTGGCGACCTGGCCGTCCAGCAGCATCACCCGGGGAGCGGGCAGCCCAGCCGCGATCGCCATCTCCTCGACCACGTTGACCAGCTGGCGCTCTTCGAGGTCCGCCATCCGCGGCTCGCGCGCACCCAGCCCGATCACCAGCCCGCCAACGCCCGCCCCCGAGAACAGGCGGCGCAGCATCAGCCAGAAAACCACCATCGTGAGGATGCCAGGTAGGATCAGCATCACCGCGCCGCCAAGCGCCGGCCAGATCATCGCCATCGGCACCGGGCCTTTGTCGCTCGCCTCGACGGCGTCCATGATGGCGCCAATCGACCAGGCGACGGAGCGGAACAGCTGGGGCACCGACGGCGGCAGCGGCACCATGTAGCTGGCGAGCTTCGTGAGGACGATGATGACCAGATAGACCAGCGGCGTCACCACCAGCGAGAGCGGCAGGCCGGCCAGCACGATCGCGAAGGTTGACGCCACGGTGAGCCGCCACGTCGCCCGACGATGACGCGCCTGCTCGGCGAAGAACGTGGTCCGGTCGGCCGGGCCGGCGACGGGCTGCCATGCACCGAGGTCAGGCCGCTGCCCGAATCCTGGCGGTTCTCCCGGATCCGGTCGTGCCTGCCGCGCGAAGATGCTGGGGTCCACCCGGAACGGGCGGGGTGTTGGAGCATCCGGATCGATCAACGGCGGGGCGCCTCTCCTGGCCGGGCGACATGGGCGCCGGCTCGTGCGGTCTCCCTCAGCGTAGCAGCGGCGGATGAGCTCACGATGTCAGCGTAGACCGCCTGCTCCTGTTAACCCGCGAACAGCCTCCTGGGAGCGCGGCCATCCTGGCCGCTTCGGGTTGCCCGTCACGAAACTCCTGGAAGCTGGTGCTGGGGATGCCGAACCGAAGCGGCCAGGATGGCCGCGCTCCCAGGAGGTTGACCCGCGCATCACTGAAACGACGATGCAGCGCTATCCGCCGAGGCCGGCAGCCTCCCGGGCCTGTCGGAGATGCCCCGCCAGGTGGTTGCGCACCGACGACTCGGTCAACTCGCGGACCGTCACCGTTCCTTGCCGCGAGTGCTCGCTGACGACCGCCCAGCCGGCCTCGGGGATCGTGCGCAGCACCGCGCACGCATCGCGGACGCCCTCACGGACCAGATCGGCGCCCTCCTTCGGGCCACGATGCGCCAGCCGCTCCACCGCCGCCAGCCGGCCGGGGTCGCTCGGCTCCCGTCCAGAGGCTCCGCCGCCCTCGTCGGCCAGCTTCTTCGCGTGCCGAGAGAACGTCAGCGGCGCCTCCGAGACGTGGCCGGTGATCTCGGCGGCCGTCCACTCCTCGGGCGCCGGACGGCGACGGAACTGCTCCTCCGTGAGCCCTTCGACGAAACGTGCAAACTCCTCGCCTAGCTGCTCGATCTCGGCGATGAGCTCGGCGGTGCTGGTCATCGTCCCCTCCCACCGATCCCAGCATTCGTTGCCAGGGCCTCGCGCCCTGCCATCTGGCTGGTCATGACGGCTGACCGAGATGGTACTCGTGGCGAACGGTCAAAGTCGCGCCTTGTCGAGTGCTGGTCCGCGATGTGCTCGTGTAACCAGGGGACACGGGCGAGAGTGAGGATGGCATCACGATGAGCGGGATCGTCAGGCGGATGGTCTGGGACCGCCAGCAGCCCCCGGACGTCGAGACGCTGCTGGCGCGCGAGTGGCTGGTGACGAACGGCCTTGGCGGATCGTCGTCGGGGACGGTCGCTGGAGTCGTGACGAGACGGTACCACGGGCTGCTGGTGGCGGCGCTGCCGGCGCCATTCGGCCGCACCGTCATGTTGAGCCACCTGAGCGAGCAGCTGGTGCTGACGGATGGACGCGCGCTGGTGTTCGGCGACGACGAGGACAGCGGCGCCGAGCACCCAACTCTGCCGGGGCTCACCTATCTGAGCGAGTTTCGCCTGGAACTGGGGCTGCCCGTCTGGCGCTACGAGGTCGAAGGATTCCAGGTCGAAAAGCGGATCACGGTCCCGCATCTCCAGAACACGGTCCACGTCACCTACCGCTTGCTGGGTGGTCCCGGACCGGTCAGGCTCCAGCTTCGACCCTGGCTGCATATCCGCCTGCATGAGGCGCCCCTCGACCAGCCGATCTCCACGCCGTATCTCGTGACCGCGCACGCCGACCGCTATGAGATCGCCGGACCGCCGGAGATCTCGCCGCTGCGGCTCACTCTGTCTGGTGCACCTGGCCAGCTCATCCTGGACGGCGGCCTGACCCGCGAGGCGTTCTACCGAGTCGAGGCGGCACGCGGCTACGACTCGCACGGGCCGGTCCACAGCCCGGGCGCGTTTGCTATAGACCTCACCCCTCCAGAGGGCGCGATGAATCGCGCCCGTACCGATGATGGTTCAGACGGTCCAATAGGGGCGCAATTCATTGCGTCCTCTGGAGGTACGGTCAACTCCGTCAGCCTGATCGCCTCAACCGAATCGTGGGAGACGCTCCTGGCGCTCAGCCCCGAGGACGTCGCGGCGGCCGAGCACGAACGACGCACCGCGCTGCTCCAGGCCGCGCCGCCGACCGCCAGGACCGGCCCGGCCGCCGAGCTGGTGCTGGCGGCCGACCAGTTCATCATCAGCCCGACCGGGCGGGCCGAGGACGTGGTGCGAGCACACGCCGCCGGCGACGAGGTCCGGACCGTCATTGCCGGCTACCACTGGTTCACCGACTGGGGCCGCGACACGATGATCTCGCTCGAAGGGCTGACCCTCACCACCGGGCGGTTCGCGGAGGCCGGCTCGATCTTGCGGCTGTTCGCGCGCCACGTCCGCGACGGCCTGATCCCGAACATGTTCCCCGAGGGCAAGAACGAGGGCCTCTACCACACCGCCGACGCCACACTCTGGTTCTTCCACGCCCTGGACCGCTACCTCCGGGCCACCGACGACCAGGCGACCCTCCAGCTGCTGCTCCCGACTCTACAGGACATCGTGGAGCACCACATCGCCGGCACGCATTTCGGGATCGGCGTGGACCCGGCCGACGGGCTGCTGCGTCAGGGCGCCGAGGGGTATCAGCTCACCTGGATGGACGCGAAGGTGGGCGACTGGGTGGTAACCCCGCGCCGGGGCAAGGCCGTCGAGATCAACGCGCTCTGGTACAACGCGCTCAGGCTGCTGGCCGGCTGGCTCGATCTGGCCGGCGAGCCATCGGCGGGCCGGGCGCTGACCGACCGCGCGGTCCAGGTCCGCGAGTCGTTCAACCACCGCTTCTGGTACGCCGATGGCGGCTACTTGTATGACGTGGTGGACGGCGAGCACGGCGACGACGCGGCCTGTCGCCCGAACCAGCTGTTCTCCGTCTCGCTGCCACATCCGGTCCTGGCCGAGGAGCGCTGGCGGCCGGTCCTCCAGGTCGTGCAGGACCGGCTTCTCACGCCGGTCGGCTTGCGGTCGCTGGCGCCGGGCCACCCGGACTACAAGCCGCGCTACTTCGGCGATCTACGTGCCCGTGACGCCGCCTATCACCAGGGGACCGTCTGGGGCTGGCTGGCCGGGCCGTTCGTGGACGCCTGGCTCCGCGTCTATCCCGATGACCCCGCCGGGGCTTCGCGAGCGCTCTCTGGCTTCGAGCAGCACCTGGGCGAGGGATGTCTGGGCACCGTCGCCGAGATCTTCGACGCCGAGGCGCCGTACACGCCGCGCGGCTGCGTCGCTCAGGCCTGGAGCGTCGCCGAGGTGCTGCGCGCGCTGACGAAGGTGGCCGCGCTGGCGGTGCGGAAACCCTCACCGGCGGGAAGGGTTGCCGGCCGGCCAACCGGAGCGCCGGCCGGCGTCGGCTGACACGCTGGCCGACAACCGACTATCCTGCCCTGGCGGCCGGCGCATCTGTGACCGTCCGCCATGGGAGGACACGTGTCTGCACAGGCAACCAACGATCCAAACTGTGGGATCTGCGCCGTCAGCACCGGCGCGCGCGAAGTTCCCAACGGCATCCTCTATCAGGACGACCTCTGGGTCGTGAGGCACAGTGCCCCGCCGTACGGCGTCGCCGGCTGGCTCACGCTCCAGACGAAGCGCCACTGCCCCGAGCCGGCCTCGTTCACGGATGAGGAGGCGCGCAGCTTTGGCCCGACCCTCCGCCACTTCGAGGGCATCCTCCGCGAGATCACCGGCGCGCTGCGGATCTACACCGTGGCGATGGGCGAGAGCTTCCCGCACTTCCACGGCCACATGGTGCCGCGCTACGCCCAGACGCCCGGCGACGTGAAGACGTACGGCGTCTTCCTGCTCTCCGAGGCCGCCGCAAAGGGCGAGATCACCGTGGACGAGGCCGAGGTCAAGCGGATCTGCGCCGAGTTCAAGAAGCGCGCGGCTGCCGGCGTGCCGGCTCTCGCCGCCGTCTGAACGAGAAGGCCCCACGGGGGTGGGGCCGCTCCCTCAGCCCTTCGCCGCGGCCTCTACCGCCTTGTACGGGAGCACCGTGTTGATCGGTGCTTCGCCGTTCAGGACGCGGGTGAAGTTCGCGTAGCACGCCTGCGACTTCTTGATCATCGAGTCGCGGTTGGCGGTCGCCATGTGTGGCGTCACCACCACGTTGTCCAGCGTCAGGATCGGGTTGTCGGCAGGAGTCGGCTCGACCTCGAAAACGTCCAGGCCGGCCGCCATGATCCGCTTCGAGCGCAGCGCCGCGTAGAGCGCCACCTCGTCGACGACGCCGCCGCGCGAGGTGTTGACCAGGATGGCGGACGACTTCATCTGGGCCAGCTCGCTCGCGCCGATCAGGTGCTTCGAGCCCTCGGCCAGGAAGACGTGCAGCGTGATGACGTCGGCGGTCTGGAGCAGCTCGTCGAACGGCACGTAGGTGATCCCGAGCGCCTGCTCGACCTCCGGCGACTGCCGCACCACATCGTGGTAGACGGCGTCCACGTCGAAGCCGCGCAGCCGCTTCGCCACCTCGCGCCCGATCCGGCCCATCCCGACGATCCCGACCCGCTTCTCCTCCAGCATCAGCGCGGTGTGGCGCAGGTCGTTGTGAATCCAGCGGCCCTCCCTGAGGGCGTTGTGGGCCTCGGTCAGGTGCTTCAGAATCGCCAGCATCAGCAGGATCACATGCTCGGAGACGCCGGTGATGGTGCCTTCCGGCGTGATCGCGACCGGGATGCCGCGCGTCTGCGCCGCTTCCACGTCGATCTTCTCGTAGCCGACGCCAGGCATCTGGATCATCTTCACGCTCGTCGCCTGGGCGATCTGCTCGGCGGTGATCGAGCCGGTCACGATGAAGTCAGCCTCGGCGAGCTTGGCGCGGGCCTCTTCTGGAGTGTCGTCGCGCTCCAGCCAGACGTTGTCGAACCCGCTCGGCTCGACGCTCAGCGTGACCTCGCGGTGCGCTAGCGGCGCGCCGCCCATGTACAGCACGGTGTACGCCATCGTGGCCCTCCCTGTTGCAGCGAGTGGCACGATAGCAGGCCGGACCACTCGCTGGTGGAGCGCACCCGGTCAGTCGTGGCGCCAGGCCAGCACGAACCAGCCAGCCACCAGCACCAGCAGTACCGAGGTACAGCCGTAGCTCGGGAAGAGGCCGAGCCGCTCGGCCAGCACGAACGCCAGCGGCGGCCCAAGCGCAGCGCCGATGTCGATCCAGTCGGAGTAGCCGCTCATCACCTCGGCGCGGCGCTCGGGAGGGGCCAGGTCGCCAGCGGCGGCGTCGCTCGCCGCCGTGATCGCCGTCGAAGTCAGGAAGACGGCCAGGGTCGTCGCCACGACGGTCAGGCGCGAGCCGGCCAGCGAGAGCCCCGCCACCGCGACAGCCTCGACGGCCAGCAGGGCCGGGATCATCCGCCCTCGTCCGATCCGGTCGGAGAGGTGCCCGAAGCCCGGCGCCAGGAACAGGTCGGCGCCCCAGCGGAACGCCACCAGCAGCCCGCCGAGCGCCGCCGCCCCCTCCGCCGAGCCGGCCACGTCGGTCAGCGCGAGGGTGAGGGTCGCCAACACCACGCCCTGGGCCGTGAAGCCGTTGGCGAGCATCCCGAGCTTGACCGCCACCAGCTGCCGTCCGCCCAGCCAGCGGTCGCGCCAGCTCAGCCGGGCAGGCCCCACCCTCGCGGGCGCGATGAATCGCGCCCCTACCAGGTCTGCTTCCGTAGGGGCGCGATTCATCGCGCCCGCGTTCATTGCGCCCGCGTCCTGCTCCCCTCTCCCGCGCACCGGGGGACAGTAGGGGCTGGGGGAGGGGGCACCCCGGTACGCGCTCGACGGCAGCGTCAGGGCCAGCAGCGCCGAGGGCACGGTCGCCAGCCCGAGGATCGCGAACGCCGTGTGATAGCCGAGCGTCTCGACCAGCAGCCCGCCGAGCAGCAGCGACGCCACAGGCCCGATCCGCGAGATCGACTGGTACAGGCCGACGAGACGCCCGCGCGTGCCCGGGGTGGAGACGGCCAGCACCACGGTGAACGCCCCCAGCCGTAACGTCGAGAAACAGGCGCCCCAGGCCATGCGTGCCAGCAAAAACGGCAGAAACGTCGGCAAGAGGCCGTACATGCTGGTCGTGACGACCGAGCCAATTCCCGCCACGATGACCGGGCCGCGCCCACCGATCCGCGTGAACAGGGTGGCCGCCAGACCGTTCGTGACCAGCCGCACGATCCGGTTCGCGCCGAGCAGTATTCCCACGGACCACAGCGGCAGCGCCAGCTCGGCGGCGTGGGCTGGCAGCGCGACGTACAGCAGCGAGTCGCCGAGCAGCGCCAGCGACATGACCGAGCCGATGGTCAGGACCGGGGGAGGGAGCACGTCGGCCGGGAACCCGATACGCCGGGCACCGAGTCGCAGCATCTGAGCGGGCCTTCCTCGCGCGAAGGCCGCCCGCCACGTCTATCCCTGGGCCTGACTGGTGCGGCCGGCCGGCCCAGGGAGACGAAGAGGGCACGCTCTCGCGCGCCCTCCTGGCTTTTCTCCCGTAAGGTGTACGCCGCCCGATCGTACAATCTGGGGGCAGCGCTGGCGCCGCTTGGACCAGACTCCGCACAACCGCGCGGACGGAACCCTAGACGCTGCTGATCTTCGACTACCAGCATGATATCGGTGACCGGTGGTCGAGACAACCCTCTCTCACTTAAGGACACTCCCCCGATGATGCAGGCCGATCATCTCCCCAGCCGGCCCGGACCGATCCGGACCTGGGTGCTGGCTGCCCGCGTCCCGACGTTGCCGGCGGCGGTCGTGCCGGTCCTGGTCGGGTCGGCGGTCGCCTGGGCGGCCGGCGCGTTCCAGCTGCTGCCGTTCGTCGCGGCGATGGCGGCGGCGCTGCTGATCCAGATCGGCACGAATCTCGCGAACGACTACTTCGACTTCCGCAAGGGCGCCGACACCGCCGAGCGGCTCGGCCCGGTTCGGATCACCCAGAGCGGCCTGATGCCGGCCGAGACCGTCCGCCGCGCCGCCATCGTCACGTTCGGGCTGGCCGCGCTCATTGGGGTCTACCTGACAGCGGTCGGCGGCCTCCCGATCCTCGTCGTCGGGCTGCTCTCGATCGCGGCCGGCGTCCTCTACACCGGCGGCCCGTGGCCGCTTGGCTATCACGGACTGGGCGATCTCACGGTGTTCGTCTTCTTCGGGTCGGTCGCCGTGGTCGGGACGGCGTTCCTGCACGCCGGCACGGTCACCACATTGGCCGCGGTCAGCTCCCTGCCCGTCGCGGCGCTCGTGACGGCGATCCTCGTCGTCAACAACCTGCGCGACGTCGGGACGGACCGGGTGGCGGGGAAGCGGACGCTCGCCGTGATACTTGGCGAGCGCGGCACCAGGATCGAGTACCTACTGCTGCTGGCCGTGGCGTACCTGGCGCCGCTCGTCGCCTGGACCGCGATCGGCGCGCCGCGCGCGTTCTGGCTGCCCTGGCTGACGCTGCCGCTGGCCTGGCACCTGGCGCGCGTCGTCTGCACCCAGCAGGGCCGACCGCTCAACGCGGCGCTGGCCGGGACTGGCCGTCTGCACCTGGCGTTCGGGGTGCTGTGGGCGGCCGGGATCGTGCTCTGATGCCGGCCGACCGCCCGTCCACCACACCCGCGATCGTGTCCAACCAGCCAATCGCCAACACGGACGGCGACAGCTCGTCACCGCCAGCGCCGACGCCGTCCGGACCGCGCCCGCCAGATCACCGGGCCAGGGTCGCCGCGATGTTCGGCAGGATCGCGCGCCGCTACGACCTGATGAACACGGTCATGACCGGTGGCCAGGACGCGCTCTGGCGCCGCCTCGCCGTGCGCGCGGCTCAGCCGCCCCGTTCGGGCCGCGCGCTCGACGTGGGAACCGGCACCGGAAGGCTGGCGCTCGCGCTGGCCCGCGCGATGCCGAACGGACGAGTCGTCGGGGTAGACGTGGCCGAGGGGATGCTACGCGAGGGACGGGCAGGCGCCCTGCGTGGCCCGGCCGGCGCCCGCGTGGACCTGGCGCTCGCCGACGCGCAGGCGCTCCCGTTTCCGGACGCCTCGTTCGACTGCGCCACGACGGCGTTCGTGATCCGCAACGTCGCGGACGTCGGTGCCGCCTTCGCCGAGATCCGGCGGGTGGTCAGGCCGGGCGGGCGGGTCGTCTGCCTGGAGCTGACCCAGAACCGCCTGCCGCTCTGGGGCTTCCTCTTCGGACTGTACTTCGGACGGATCGTACCGCTTGTGGGCCGGCTGCTGGCCGGCGACGCTGGCGCGTACAGCTACTTGCCACAGTCCGTGGCGGCGTTTCTCAGCCCGGCGCAGCTGGCCGCCGCGATGGCCCGGGCTGGCCTCCGCGAGGTCCGCTGGCGACGGCTGGGCTTCGGGACCGTGACGCTGCACGTCGGCCGCGCCTGACCTACCCACCAGAAGCGGTGTTTGCGCGCCACTTCCTCCGCCGACATGGTATGCGAGCATTTCGCAAGGTCGATGGTCGGGAGAATTGATCCCAAAATGGCCGTTTCAGCGGGTTCATCGTGATGCGATCGTGATACAATCATACGGCTGTCTGTCGTTCCGCGTGCGCAGCGAAGCTTCCGGTGCCGCTCCCCACCGGGAGGAGGGCAACATGTCTCGTGATGTGCGAATGTCAGAGCTGATTGAGGCGAACCCGACGCTCGAGCAGCAGATGCGAGACTGGCAGACCGAACGCCATCATCGTGGCGAGAACCCGTTTGACTGGCAGGTGTTCCGCGTGGTCGTGAGCTACGTCGGCGCGTGCGACCCCGGCGACGAGGCCCCCTCCGAGTTCTACTGGTTCACCCCGCCTGACGGCGCCGCGGCCCCGCTCCAGACCGTGACCATGAGCAGCTCGGACACGCCGTCGGCCCGCCTCGTGGCGCCGGGCAAGGACCGGACCAGCACCCTGACCGGCATGAAGTACTGGCGCTAACCGCTTCCTCCAGGAGTCACAGCGAGACGCGGCACAACGAGCAGCACGAGCGTCGTCCGGTCGCTGCTGTCGCGCGTGGAGTGCATACGTCAACCTCCTCTGTCATCCCGACGAAGGAGGGATCTCACGCTCCCCATGAGCGCGACGTGGAGCATCCCCGCCAGCGTGGATCGGGTCTGGTGACGATCACGTCCACCAGTCATGCGCCAGATCCATCCACCTCGGATTCTCTTCCTCGATCAGCGCGATCTTCTTCTCGCGACGCCAGCCCTTGATCTCCTTCTCACGAGCGATGGCGTCCATGACTGAGTTGGTCGCGGCGTACCAGACGAGCCGGTCGATGTTGTACCGACTTGTGAACCCGTCGATGGCTTTGTTTCGATGCTCCCAGACCCGCCGCTCCAGGTCGTTGGTCATGCCGACGTAGAGCCGCCGAGTCTTGCTGGCGAGCAGGTAGACGTTGTACTCGCGCGGGGCTGGCATTGTCTATTAGGGGCGAGGGCGCTTGAAGACGGCATCGAATGCTGTGGCACGGAGTGTCCAATAGCTACCGCCGACCATTTCCCACCCTTCAGCTCCAAGCTGATTGAAGAGTCCGGACACATCTTTCGGCATTCTCGTATTCTGCCAACGGCCGTCAGACGCGGTGACCAACGTATTCTGAGCAACATCCAGACTCCTATTGTGCCCCTCGACCTCAAGGAACAGGTACTCCCAGCCAGTCATGGTCGCCCTCCTCAGGCGCAAGGATGCCTAGAGCTGACAGCGGTGTCAAGCGAGAGAGGACCGCGAGACCGCGGCTTTGTCATCATGTCGCGGGGATTGGGAGCGTGAGATCCCTCCTTCGTCGGGATGACAGAAGGAGTTGCATGACGTCCCAATCGTTGACGGATCTGGGTGACCGGTCACCTTCGTTAGAAGGCTGTAGTACCGATAAATGGGGTCACGGGGCGGGGCGGAGGGTCACCCGAAACGGGGCTGGCTCCAGCGTGCGCGGCGCCAGGCCGCTCACTACCAGCACCGTCCGCTCGACGTCCCCGCCCGGGCTCGGGAGCCGCTCCGTCAAGCGTCCGTCGGCGTCCACTGGCAGCGGCCGGACCCGCGTCTCGCCGCCGCGCAGACGCTCGACCAGTTGCAGGCTCCAGGTCTGCGGGATGACGTTGTCCGAGCGCAGGAACCCCTCGGCGGTCCAGCCGGCGTCTGACTCGGCGTCGTCGCGGAAGCCCAGCTCCGGCACCTCGACGTCGTCCAGCAGCGCCCCCTGCGCGTTGTAGCCCTGGTCCGTCACGTACTCGAAGCGGATCAGCACCTCGGAGCCGACCAGCGGGGTCAGGTCCACCGTGTCCGAGATCCACTGCGCGTCCTCACCCTGGCCGCCGGACCCGCTCTTGCCGCTGTAGCCTGGCCCGACCGCGTTGCCGGCGGGATTGGCGTCCTCGGCCTTGGCGCCGTGCAGCACTTGCCAGCGGGCACCGCCGTCCGTGGAGGCCATCACGTACAGGTAGTCGAAGTCGCGCTCGGTGTCGTACCAGAGGTTGAACCGCAGCGTCGCGGTGGAGAGGCCGCGCAGGTCGAACGCCCGAGTGAGCGTCGAGTCCATGCCGTCGGCGCGGTTGCTCCACCAGACCGACGCGCCGCTCAGCGCGTCCGCGCCGACCAGCCGCACGGAGGTGGATCCCTCGAACGAGAGCTCGGCCGGGCGGCCGTTCCCCTGGATCTCGACGTATTGGGCGCCGTACTGGCTGACCGACATCTCCGTCGGTTGCCCATCAGGCGCCAGCGTCGCCCCGATCGTCGCCTGATGGTCGATCCCGGTGTGGGCGTAGCGGCCGTCTCCAACGGACGGATCGTCCAGCAGGTTCGCCACGACCCAGTCCTCGAACAGGTCGTCGAACGTGATGCCATGACCGGTCCGGCTCAAGTACGCCGTAATCGAGTCTGGTGGGCGGCCCGGGACGCTGAGCAGGTCCGCCACCGCCGCGTCGCCGAACCGCTGGAGGAGGTAGTGGGAGAACAGGAACGCCGCCTGGTAGTGCACGCCAGTGGAGCCGCTCTGCGACCAGGAGGTCAACTGGGTCTCCGGCCGGCGCCGGAAGCTGGCCGTGCCGGGCGCGTCTCCGCTGTTTGCCAGCGATGACGCCAGCTCCCCGAACCCTTCGTCCAGCCAGGTCTCACCCTCCGGATTGCGGTGCCAGTGGACCATGTGCTGCATCTCGTGGGCCAGCGTGCCGCTGAACGAGGTGGTGCCGGGCCGCACGGCGCTGGAATTGACGTGGATCATCTCGCGCTCGTTCGAATAGCGGAACACGGAGCGCGGATACTCATCCCACGACGAGAAGTAGGCCGCCGGGCCGGGCACTTCGCCGAAGAAGATCGTGATGCGAGTGTCGCCGTCGATCCCCGGCGACCACTCCTCGCCGAACGCACGGTGCACCGTGGGGACCACCAGCGTGTCGAACGCCTGCGCGGAGGCGGCCAGGTCGCCGTCCGCGACGTTCACGCCCTCCTGGACGTACCAGTAGGCGTACTGTGAGACGTAGCGCAGGACCGATGGGCGCTGCTTGTACTGGTTGACCGTCTGGTCCAGCACGAAGAAGGTGTCCCGCCGCCCGACCTGCAACGGGCCGCTGAACGGCTCGGTGGCGGTCCAGGGCAGCGTCTTGCCGACAACCCGGCTGGTCAGCGCGACCGGATCGCGGGGCGGGCGCGGGGTGGCGAGCAGACGCTCCAGCGTGGAGAGATGATGTTCGGCCGCCGCCGGGAACGGCAGCGCCAGCACGAGCAGCAGGAGCAAACCGAGCGCGCCGGTCCGGATCGCCCGAGCTCCGCGCCTCACGCCTCCCCGCCCGCCGCGTCCGAGGAGCTCGGGTCGTTCAGGGAGCGCAGAACGCCGCGCACGATCGCCGCGAGGCCGGCACTGGCCCGCTCCGCGACGCTCAAGACTTCCTCGTGGCTGACGTCCACCGGGTTCTCCTCAGTGGCGGCCACGTTCGTGATGACCGAGATGCCCAGGACGCGCATCCGCTCGTGGCGGGCGACGATCACCTCGGGCACGGTGGACATCCCCACCGCGTCCGCGCCGATGGTGCGCAGGTAGCGGATCTCGGCGCGCGTCTCGTAGCTCGGGCCAGCCACCACCGCGTAGACGCCCTCACGCACCGAGACGCCCGCTCGCGCCCCGATAGCAAGCGCCCGCGCTCGCAGCTCGTCGTCGTACGGGGCGGACATGTCCAGGAAGCGGACGCCCAGCTCCGGCTCGTCCGCGCCGATCAGCGGGTTGAGCCCGGCCAGGCCCGGCAGGTTGATGTGGTCCCGGAGCACCATCAGGTCGCCAGCCCGGAAGGACGGATTGAGCCCACCGGCCGCGTTCGTGATGATGAGCACCTCGGCGCCAAGCCGGTGCAAGGTGCGGACCGGGAACGTGATCTGCTGCAGCGAGTACCCCTCATAGAGGTGGACGCGCCCGCGCAGGACCGCGACCGGCACCCCTTCCAGCGTGCCGCCGACGAGCTGGCCGGCGTGGCCGGAGACGGTGGAGACCGCGAAGTGCGGGATCTCGGCGTACGGCACGACGGTCGGGTTCTCGACTTCGTCGGCCAGAGGCCCCAGCCCGGATCCCAGGATGATTCCCACACGCGGCAAAGCCGGAAGGCGGCCCCGCAAGGTGGAGGCCGCCTCCCGAACTCGGTAGGCCAGCGACGAGGTGGTCATGTCAGAGTTGTGAGGGGCGAGGGAGGAGGGGCGAGGGGCAAACTGCTCGCCCCTCGTCCCTCGCCCCTCCTCCCTCCCATTTTACGCCCGACGCGCCCCGGCGACCGCCACCAGGCGCGGGTGGGCGTGCGCCGCCACCAGCGGCCGGGGCGTGTCCGTCTTGACCTGCGTGTAGATCTGGGTGGTCGAGATGTTGGCGTGCCCCAACAGCTCGCGGAGCTTGGGCAAGGCCAGACCGTCGCTGAGCTTGTGGGCGGCGAACGAGTGCCGCAAGGTGTGCGGCGTGACCTCAGACGTGACGCCGCTCTCGCGGGCGACCGCCTTCATGATCAGCCAGAAGCCCTGGCGGGTCAGCCGCTGCCCGCGATGGTTCAAGAACAGCGCCTGAGTCGGGGCGCCGGGCCGGAGCAGCTGGGGACGTGCGCGCTCCAGGTAGTCGCGCAGCACGATCAGCGTCCGGTTGTCCAGCGGCAGGTTGCGCACGCGCAGCCCCCGCCCAACACAGCGCACGCCAGCCTTGTCGAAGTCCACGTCGTTGAGGTCCAACGTCACCAGCTCCGAGACCCGCATGCCGGTGGCGTACAGGAGGTGGAGCATCGCGCGGTCGCGTAGGCCCTCGGGCGTGGCCTTCTTGTCGGCCTGCCGCATCAGGCGATCCACGTCGTCCACGGAGATCGCACGCGGCAACGGCTTTTTCACCTCCGGCGAGCCGAGGTCGGCGGCCGGGTTGGTGGTGACCGCGCCTTGCCGTGTCAAATAGTGGAACATGGATTTGACGGCCGCCATCTTGCGGGCGATCGTGGCCGCCGAGTAGCCCTTGTCCTCGCGGAGACTCAGGAAGAACCCGGCCACCTGCTCGCGCGACGCGATGGTCGGATCGGCGGGCGCAACGATGCCGGTGCCATTGGTGCCGGTGCCGTTGGTCGCGCCGATCCCGAGCGGATCGTGCTGCCGGGCCGCGAGGTACACCTCGAACTGTCGGAGGTCGTTGCGGTAGGCCGCGAGCGTGTTCGGCGAGAGGCGCCGCTCGGCGGCCAGGAACTGCAGGAAGGTATCGGCGTCGTACGTCACGCGTCACCCCCCGTGCGCTCCGACCATCCCACGGCCAGCGAAACCGGAATCGATCGAGCGACTATCACAGGCATCATCCGCCTAACCAGTGAGCGAACGGTCAGCGGCGCCGCCTCGGTCCGGGTCCACCCCCACGCGGCGGTGCGCCACGAGGGCGCGCTCCACGTTGGGCCTGACGGGCCAGCTCCGGCGACCACTTCCAGATGTTGTAGTAGTGAGGACGACGGTACTCGGGCGGGCCTTCCACGAAGAACCCGGGAATGCTGTTCAGGATCTCGTTCCACGCGTCGGCGTCTCGCCGCACGACACAGGTCGCGCTGACCGGGCGCAGCTGGTTGAACAGCTCGCCGATCAGGTGCTTCGCAACCCCCGCGTGTGGCGCCTCGCCGATCGTCCCTAGATCCCGCAGCGTCAGCGTGTCGTCGACTCGCAGATGGAACTCGACGAACCCGCCAACCACCCAGTCCTTCTCGCGAGTGTCGTACCGTTCGAGCAGCAGCAGCTCGTTCCGCTGTTGTGCAGTTCGCAGGCTGGTGCCACGCCCTCGACCCTCGGGATGAGCCAGGCTCACCGTGATGGTGCTCCTGACCGCCGTCAGATCGTCCGGCTCGGCTGCTCGTATGCGATACGCTAACTCGTCCATCCGGGACCACCCGTCGCCCATCGTCGTCGGAGCGACCGGGCGGAAGCGTACCGGTTACGTCGCCCACCCGCAAGGCGGGAGTGTCTGCCCGCTGGTGGGAGGACTGCGCGGTCACTCGGGCAGCGCGCCTGGCGGTCAGCCAAGCGGTCCGCGACGAGCGTGGAGCCACTTCAAGAAGAGCATGTGCTCCGCCTGTCGTGATGAGAACCCCGCCGATTCCAATGAGTACCGCCATTTGAAGAGCGTCAGTCGACGGACGTCCTGGGCCGTCAGCGTCGCGCGCACACCGCCACCTGCCAGCCTCGCCTCGCGCGCTGGCGTTGCGGTCGGCCTGGGCACCAGGCTTCCGGTTGTTCCGTCCTCGGGCATCTCCTCTCCAGTCGTCAGGTGGTTCGAGCCGGCCGGCCTCAGCAGGGGGCACGCAATCTCGTCCTGCGCGGGCCGGCTCGGCCCGTCCGTCCGTCAAGCACGGGGCGATCGGGGCGATGGTGGTCTCTGCCACCATGACTCCTGCGCGTCCCGTGGGCTGGCTAAGCCACACGTCGGCCAGATCTCCTCCCTGGGTCCGCTGAAGCCGACCGGGGCTCCTCACCCCCAGTGCCCCGATCGACAGCCGCGTCCCGAACGCGAGCAGCAGCTCGCTTCGATTCGTCGGGAGGTCGGTCGAGACGCGAGCATCGACGGCGGTCGGCGCGTGGCTATCACGTCGAGCACGCTCGGCCGGCCCGGCCACTGGTGTGGCGAGAGCCGTCCGCGCCTGCCGCGCGTCGCCCCGTGTGAACGTCCATCGGTTGCCCATTCGGCTGGCCTCCCTGGCAAGGGCCATCCTATGGCACGCTCCATCACAGGCACATCGCGCACTCGACGGTTTCCGTCTCGGGAGTAACACGGTTCTGTCAGCCGTCTGGCGCGTCCAGAAAGCCCTCACCCCCAGCCCCTCTCCCTGCCGCGGGAGAGGGGAGCAAGCTGGCCTTGCCACAGGTTTGCATCAGCACCTAGCATCGGCGCCGTGATCTTCCTGTCTTACTGGTTCGTCGTCTTCGCGGTGGCATTCTTCCCGGCCTATTACCTGGCCTGGCGCCCGCGCCTGAGGCTCGTCGTCCTGGCGGCGGCGTGCGTGGTGTTCCACGGCTGGTTCGCGGGACCAGCCGGCGTCCTCCCGATCGTGGTGCTCGGCGTCTGCACCTATCTCTTCGGGCTGTCGCGCCAGCGCCACCTGTGCGTCCTCGGGATGGCGCTCTCAGCAGCCGCGCTGGTCTTCTACAAGTACACCCACTTCGTCGCACAGAGCCTGCTGGCTGCGATACCCGCCGCCGGCAGCTTCGTCGCCGCGACTGCCGAGCCGCTGCTGCCGGGCAGCCCGCCGCTGGCGATCAGCTTCTTCGTCTTCGAGTTCGTGCACTACCTGTTCGAGGTCCGGCGGGGCGGCGAGCCGATCCGCAACCCGCTGCACTTCGGCCTGTTCGCGATCTTCTGGCCGTCGCTGGTGGCCGGCCCGATCAAACGGTACCGCCAGTACGTGCCATCACTCCTGGAGGGCGTCGCCTGCGTCGGGCCAGCCGACACCGTCGCCGGTCTGCTGCGGGTCGCGAGCGGGATGCTGAAGAAGGCGGCGGCCGACAACCTGACGCTCTGGATCGAGAGCCAGACGCCGCTGTACGACTCGATGAGCGTGCCGATGCGCTGGGCCTTCCTGGTCTTTCTAGCGTTCCGCATCTACCTGGACTTCAGCGGCTACTCGGACATCGCCATCGGCTACGCGCGGATGATGGGCGTGCGGCTGCTGGAGAACTTCAACTGGCCGTACGCCGCCCGCAGCATCGACGAGTTCTGGACCCGCTGGCACATCTCGCTCAGCTCCTGGATCCGCGACTACATCTACATCCCGCTGGGCGGCAGTCGGGCCGGGCTCGGTCGCAAGATCGTCAACGGCCTGCTGGCGTTCGCCATCTGCGGACTCTGGCACGGCGCGGCGTGGAACTTCGCGCTCTGGGGTCTGTATCATGGCGCCGGTCTGGCGGTCAGCAGCAACTACGTGGGCGTGCTGGGCCGGCCCGGCCAGCGGCTGTCCGCTGGCATCGCCCGGGTGCCCGGGCTGTCCTGGGTCTTGACGCTCTTCTTCGTGTGCGCCGGCTGGCTGTTGTTCTTCTTCCCGGCGCCCGTCGCGTGGAAGATGTTCGTGCTGCTGTTCCAACCGTGAGCCCGGAGGGACGAGCGTGACGCGCGTGGCGCACCTGCTCCCGTGGATCGTGATCGGCTTCATGCTGGCGGTCACGTTCCACTACATGCTGTACCGGATGTCCCTGCCACTGAAGCCGTTCATCTACCAGGCGTTCTGAGAACATGTCGACCGAGAAGCCCCACCCCCTACCTGACCGACGGCAGAGTATCGCCTGTCTGGTGGCCTTCGTCCTGGGGATGGTCGTCTTGAGCCTGGCCGGCCGCCTGGTCAGCCACCACGACCTCTTCGAGCGGTTCGTCCGACTCCACAACTACATCAGCCCCCAGGCGTACTTCTATCCCACCGCCTCACAGCTGGTCGCGCTCGCGGAAGACGCCGGGCGCACGGCGGACGTGGTGGTGGTCGTCGGCGGCGACTCGATCCTGCAAGGCTTCGGGCAGGGCGACGACGAGCTCTGGAGCGCGGAGCTTCAGCGGCTGCTCGGCGACCGCTACGCCGTGGTGAACGTGGCGATGTACGAGGCACGCTCCGTCGAGAGCGGCGGCGTCACCGCCGAGGCGCTGACGAAGGCCGGCCGCCAGGTGATCTCCATCACGGATCAACGGATGCCGGGCTTCGGGCCGCCGGACGGCAGTCAGTTTCGGTACCTGTACTGGGACGCCTCCTACAAGGGCCTGCTGATCGAGGACGAGGAGCGCGACGAGTACCTGCGCACGCACGTCCCGCCGTTCAACCTGCGGGAGCCGACCACCCAGACCGAGCTCCAGATCCGGTCCGCCCTGGACAGCCAGCTCTATTTCACGGATCTCTGGAGCTCCGTCGGCTACACGACGCTCTTCACCGCCTGGGCGCCGCTGATCCCGCCGAACGTGCCGTTCGTCACGCCGCGCCGGGCGCTGAGCCTGGATCGCGACTACTTCGAGTTTCCGTTCGATCCCCGGGCGCAAGATCCCCTGTACACGGCGATGATCGCGCTGTCCTGCAACAAGGCGCCCAACGGCGAGCTGACGCTGGCCGGCGATCACCCGTTCTGGGGGGACTTCGAGCGAGACGCGCGCATCTCGGCGCCCCGAGCGGTCCGCGAGCGCACCATCATCTGGCTGCCATATATCCGCGCCTTCAACCTCAGCCACCTGTCGCCGGCCGAGCTGCGCTGCGTCCGCCATCTGTACGACGTCGGCGCGGCACGTCTCAGCAACGTCGGGTTCCACCCGGCCGTGTTCGGGGCGGACTGGGAGGTCTCCGACTACCTGGACCACTACCATCTGGTAGGCCGGGGTGGGCGGAAGCTGGCGGCCGAGCTCGCGCCACGCGTCCAGGCGCTGGCCCAGGAGCTCGGCTACCTCCAGCCGCCCCGCTGACGGGCGCTACCGGGAGCGCATCAGGCAGGCGTGCAGGCGGGCGCGCAGCTGGCTCGGGGTGATTGGCTTGGTCAGGTAGTCATTGGCGCCGGCCTCGAACGCGGCCCGCACCGACGCTTCGTCCATGTGGCCGGAGACGATGACGATCGGCACTCTCGGGAACGCCGCCCGAATCTGGCGACACGCCCCGAACCCGTCCAGGACCGGCATCCCCAGGTCGAGCAAGATCACGTCAGGATGGGCCACGCCGGCCAGCTCGACGGCCCGCTGCCCGTTCTCCGCGATGATGACGTCGAAGTCGTCCACGATGGCGCGCTGGAGGAGCCAGCGGACGTTGGGGTCTTCGTCGGCGATCAGCGCGCGCCGACGTCCGGCGCCGTCCGGGGTGCCATCGTGATGCGCGCTGCCGTTTCGTCTCTCGTCCAGGGGCATCCCCCGATCTCCCAAGACGTCCTGGCGGGATAGTACACGCCTGCTGTCCTGGGCGCACGTCACGGCTGCGTTGAGATTCAGTGCTTGTTGCATAGCCACTTCCGGGTGCTCTCACATCGAGAGCGCTCCTTATACTCATGCAACGAAGGAGACGGGACTGGCGATACCGTGCGTCGCGGAAAGTGTGTGCAATTTGACACTTTGAGCAGCAGACGGCGCCGGTTGATCGGGTCCGCGAGGTGAAACCCGTGATGCCCCGTGACGCCTCGAACGGGCGTATACTCGAAGCGTGACCGAGCGTGCTGGCCCCACCCGCGTCCTCGTCGTGGACGACGAGGAGAATCTGATCGAGCTCGTCCAGGGCTACCTCGCCGGCGAGGGCTACGACGTCCTCACCGCCTCTGATGGGCTGTCCGCCGTAGCGCTGGCACGCGAGGCCCAGCCAGACCTGATCGTCCTCGACCTGATGCTGCCCGGCATCGACGGGCTGGAGGTCTGCCGTCGCGTCCGCCAGTTCTCGGATGCCTACATCGTGATGCTGACCGCCCGCGCCGAGGAGATCGACAAGGTGGTCGGGCTGTCGGTCGGCGCGGACGACTACGTGACCAAGCCGTTCAGCCCGCGCGAGCTGGTGGCGCGGGTGAAGGCGATGCTGCGGCGGCCCCGCTCCGGCGCCGCCGACGCCGAGCCGCAACCGCCACGCCGCCTCGGCGATCTCACCATCGACGCCACCCGCTTCGAGGTGCTGAAGCGCGGCGAGCCGGTCGACCTGACGGCGCGCGAGTTTGCCGTGCTCGCGACGCTGGCGGAGTACCCTGGCAAGGTGTTCACGCGCGCGCAGCTGCTGGAGAAGGTCTGGGGCAGCGAGTTCTACGACGACCACGTGGTGGACGTGCACGTCGGGAACCTGCGCCGCAAGCTCGAGGACGACCCGTCCCACCCGCGCTGGGTCCAGACGGTCCGCGGCGTCGGCTACCGGCTGGCGGAGCGACAGCCATGACCGCCGGCCGGTATTCGGAGCCACGCCGATGACGGTCATACGTCGCGCCCTGCGCGGACTGTACGCGCGCTTGCTCCTGGCGCACCTGCTGGTGATCGCCGTCGGACTGGTGACGGTCTACGCCGCCGCCAGCGTCGCCGCGCCGCGCTTCTTCGAGCAGAACATGATGGCGATGGCCCGCCGCGCGCCCAATAGCGGCCCCGGTCAGGCCGGGCCGGGCGGGCAGGGCCAGGGCGGGCAGCCGACCCGGCCGATGATGCCGGGCCAGGGGATGGGCCGCTTCGGGCTGATGTCGCCCGAGATGGAGCAGCGCGTCACCGACGGCTACCTGGACTCGCTGACCGACTCGCTGGTGGTGGCTGGCGGCGCGGCCCTCGCGACCGCCGTAGTCGCCAGCATCCTGGTCTCTCGCGGGATCGCCAGCCCGATCCATCGCCTCGCCGACGCCAGCCGGCGTCTGGCGACCGGCCACTACGGCGAGCGCGTGCCCGTGGACGGCACGACCGAGGTTCATCAACTTGGAACGAGCTTCAACGCGATGGCGGCCGCCGTCGAGGACGCCGAGAAGCGGCGCCAGGAGCTGATCGGGGACGTGGCCCACGAGATGCGCACCCCTATCTCCACGCTCGAAGGCTACCTGGAGGGACTGCTGGACGGCGTCATCGAGCCGTCAGACCGGGTCTGGGCGAAGCTGCACGGTGAGGCCGGCCGCCTGCGTCGCCTGATCGAGGATCTCCAGGAGCTCTCCCGCGCCGAGGCCCACCAACTGACCGTAGTCTGCCGCTCGACGCCGCCCTCGGCCATCGTCCAGCCGGCGGTCGAGCGCCTGGAGGCGGACTTCGCCGAGCGCGGCCTCAGCCTGACGGTGGAGGTGCCGCCCGACCTACCGGAGGTCACGGCAGATCCCCAGCGCGCCGTCCAGGTGATGACCAACCTGCTCACCAACGCGCTGAGGTACACGCCGCCGCCCGGCGAGATCGCCATACGGGTCTCCGCCGAGAACGGGCACGTCAACTTCGAGGTTGCCGACAGCGGCATCGGGCTGGCGCCGGACGACGTGCCGCGCGTCTTCGAGCGGTTCTACCGCGTGGACAAGTCGCGCTCGCGGGCGCTCGGGGGAGCCGGCGTGGGCCTGACCATCGCCAGAGCGCTGGCCGAGACGATGGGCGGCCAGATCCACGCCAGCTCGCCCGGCCCCGGCCACGGCTCGACGTTCACGCTCGAGCTTCGCAGTAGCGAGTCGTGAGTAGCGAGTAGCGAGTAGCGAGTGGGACTTCCTCGCTACTCGCTACTCGCTACTTGAGCGCCTTCGTGTCGCGCTCGTCGCGGACGCGCTGGAGGAAGTCCGTCCGTGGCATCGCGCCGAGGTCGCCAACGCCGCGCTCCCGCACCGAGACGGTGTTGCCCTGAGCATCACGGTCGCCCATCACCAGGATGTACGGGATGCGCTGCTGCTCGGCCTGACGGATCTTGTTCTGCATCCGGTCCCGCCGGCTGTCCACCTCCACCCGGATGTCGTACTGCTGGAGCTCCGCCTTGACCTGCTCGGCGTACTCCAGGTGCCGGTCAGCGATCGGGATGGCGAGCACCTGGACCGGCGCGAGCCAGAGCGGGAACGCGCCGCCGTACTGCTCGATCAGGTAGGCGATCATCCGCACCAGCGTCCCGATCACCCCGCGATGGACCATGACGGGCTGGTGAAACTTGCCGTCCTCGCCCACGTATTCGAGCTGGAACTGGTTGGGCAGGTGGAAATCGACCTGAATGGTCGAGATCGTCTCGCTGTGGCCGAGCGGGTCTCTGAGCTGGATGTCGATCTTCGGGCCGTAGAAGGCGGCCTCGCCGGGCGCCTCCACGTACTCCACCCCGATCCGAGCCAGCGCGGCCTTGAGGTACGCCTCGCCGCGCTCCCACATCTCGGGATTGTCCACGTACTTCTCGGTGTCGTTCGGATCGCCCAGCGAGAGCCGGTACCAATGATCCTTGATGCCGAGCACCTTGTAGATGTCCTCGACCAGCTGAACCACCCCGACGATCTCGTCCTCGATCTGCTCCGGCGTGCAGAAAATGTGGGCGTCGTTCAGGTCCATCCGACGGACCCGGCTGAGGCCGCTCAGCTCGCCGGACTTCTCGAACCGCCACATCGTCCCGAACTCGGCCAGCCGCAACGGCAGCTCGCGGTAGCTGCGCTGCTCGTGGCGGAAGACCTGGATGTGGTGGGGGCAGTTCATCGGACGGAGGACGATCTCCTCGTCGCCGTAGGTCATCACCGGGAACATGCTGTCCTGGTAGTGCTCCCAGTGGCCGGAGGTCTTGTACATGTCCACCTTGGCGACGTCCGGCGTGATGATGTGCTGGTAGCCGCGCTTCAGCTCCAGATCGGTGACCCAGCGCTCCAGCTCGCGGCGGATGGTGGCGCCCTTCGGGAGCCAGAGCGGCAGGCCCGGCCCGACCAGATCGGAGAAGGTGAACAGCCCGAGATCCCGCCCGAGCCGCCGATGATCCCGGCGACGGGCGTCCTCCAGCCGCGCCAGGTAGTCGTCCAGGTCTTGCTGGGAGAACCAGGCGGTGCCGTAGATGCGCTGGAGCATCGGGCGCTTCTCGTCGCCGCGCCAGTACGCGCCGGCGACGGAGAGCAGCTTGAAGGCCGGGATCTGGCCGGTGGAGGGGATGTGCGGCCCTCGGCACAGGTCAGTCCAGTCAGATCCCGTGTCGTAGAACGAGGTGACCTCGCCCGCCGGCAGGTCGTTGACGATCTCGACCTTGTACTTCTCGCCGCGAGCCAGGTTCTCGGCCAGCGCGTCCTCACGGGAGACCTCGCGCCTGACGAACGGCTCGTCGGCGGCGACGATCCGCCGCATCTCAGCCTCGATGGCCGGCAGGTCGTCCTCGGACAGCTGCTTCCCGACCACGTCGATGTCGTAGTAGAAGCCGTTCTCGATGGGCGGCCCGATGCCCAGCATCGAGCCGGGGTAGAGACGCTGCACCGCTTTCGCCATCACGTGAGTGGTGGAGTGGCGCAGGATGTCGAGTGGCGTCTGCTCCTTGTTCTGACCCTCGTCTGACACGACGAAACCCTCCCCTGGAAGCCCCACCCCCAGCCCCTCCCCACTGCGGTGGAGAGGGGAGCAGATGATCTTTCTCCCCCTCTCCATCGCAATGGGAAGGGGGTTGGGGGGTGGGGCTCCCTGAACGACAAAAGACCCCGCCGTCCTCGGGACGACAGGGCCATCGTGGTTCCACCCGGGGTTTCCCCGCGCCGTGTCACGCGGCAGCAGGGCTCGTTCTCGCCGCTAACGGGGCGTCCGTGCCCGCATACGCACGCCGCATCGGGGCAGACAGCCCGATCCAGCGCTTCCGGGGCAGGCTCACGGGTGGTGTTCGCCGGGGCGCACACACGAGGGCTTGCAGCCGGTGACCCTCGCTCTCTGCTTGTCACGCGTCCGGGTACTCGTCCCGATCGTCGCCAGTATGTCGGGCGGTCGCGGACTACGCGCCCAGCCCATTGCATCCATGATAGGAGCGTCTTCGGCAGTCCGTCAATGGGGTGTTTGCCGCCCGATCGCACGATCTACCGCCTTTCACGAGGGACGATGTCCTGACGAGAATTGACGCCATCTCACAGGGCGGCTACCCTACGACTGCGCGGTCTGCGTGCGCCGCGCATCGGCTCGTCCGTCACGGCTCGCGGAGCGCCCACCGATGCTCGACCTTCCGCCGAACAGCCTGCCGAGACAATCCACACCGTTCATCGGCCGGGAGCTGCAGATCGCAGCCGCCCGAGCGCGCGTGCTCGACGACGACGTCCACCTGCTCACGTTGACTGGCGTGGGCGGCACCGGCAAGACCCGGCTCTCGCTCCAGGTGGCAGCATCAGTCCAGGAGCGCTTCCCAGACGGCGTCCATTTCGTCTCGCTCGCACCCATCGCCGATCCGACGCTGGTGACGTCCACTATCGCGCAGACGCTCGGGGTCAAAAACGGCGCCGAGCGCTCGTCCCAGGACGCGCTCGCGAACGCCCTGCGCGACCAGTCCGCCCTGCTGGTGCTGGACAATTTCGAGCACCTGCTCGACGCCGCCCCGGGGGTGGCCGACCTGCTGGCGGCGTGTCCTCGGGTCAAGGTGCTCGCCACCAGTCGTGCTGCCCTCCGTCTGTACGGCGAGCACGAGCTGCCGGTGCCGCCACTCGCGCTGCCGGACACGCGCACGCTGCCAACCGCCGCCCACGCCGCCACCTTCGAGGCGGTGCGCCTGTTCGTGGAGCGGGCCAGCGCCGTCCAACCCGGTTTCACGTTGGATGACGCGAACGCAGCGGCCATCGTCGAGATCTGCCGGCGCCTGGACGGCTTGCCGCTCGCCATCGAGCTGGCGGCGGCCCGGCTGCGCTCGCTGCCGTTGCGGGCGCTGCTGGAGCGGATGGAGCGCCGCCTGCCCTTGCTGACCGGCGGCCCGAGGAACCTGCCGGCCCGCCAACAGACCCTCCGCGACGCGATCGCCTGGAGCTACGACCTGCTGACTCCCGAGGAGCGGACGCTGTTCCGGCGGCTGGCCGTCTTCCGGGGCTGCACGCTGGACGCCATCCAGGACGTCTGCTGCGCGCCGAGCCCGGCCGACCACGCACGCTCGGTCACCGTGAAGCCGCTCGTGCTCGACCCGCTCGACGGCGCGACCTCCCTGGTCGAGAACAGCCTGCTGCGCCAGGACGAGACGGCGGACGGCCAGCCCTGGTACGTCATGCTGGAGACCGTCCGTGAGTTTGCCCTCGAACGTCTGGCCGAAGACCCGGAGGCCGAGGCGGTCCACCGACGCCACGTCCTCCACTACCTCCGCCTCGCCGAAACAGCCGAGCTGAAGCTGACCGGCGCGGACCAGGCCAGCTGGCTGGCGCGTCTCGAGCGCGAGCACGACAACCTCGGCGCCGCCCTCCGCTGGTCGGAGCACCGGGGGTACGCCGAGCCGGCCCTGCGGCTGGCGCTCGCGCTGTGGTGGTTCTGGGCCACCCACGGCCACCTGACCGAGGGCAGCCAGTTGATGACGGCCATCCTCGCCCGTCCTCAGCCGCGCGATCCATCGCACCGCTTCGTCGCATTGCGCGCCCGAACGCTGCAAGCGGGCGGCTATCTCGCCGAGATGCAGGGAGACCTCCGGGCGGCGCGCAGCCGGCACGAGGAATCGCTCCGCCTCTTCCGTGGCCTGAAGGACGAGGCCAGCGTCGAGAGTGCGCTCAGCGCCCTGGGGCAGGTCGAGATGCTGGAAGGCGATTACGACACGGCCCGCTCGCTGATCGAAGAGGCGTTGTCGCGAGCCGAGGCTCGGGACGACCGGGTCGCCATGTCCGTCACGTTGTGGAGCCTGGCCGACATCGTCCACCACCAGGGCGACTTCCCGATGGCCCGCGACCTGATCGAGCGCGCGGTTGCCATCAAGCGTGATCTGGCGAGCCCGCGCGAGGTCGCCCTGCACATCCTCCACTTGAGCGTGCTGCTGGAGGCGCAGGGCGACTACGAGACGGCGCGACGGCTGTGCGAGCAGAGCCTGGCGGAGTGCCGCCAATCCAGCGATTGGCGCGTCATCGGATTCGTGCTGGCGCGGCTGGGCGGCATCCTCACCGTGGAAGGCGATCTCGTCGCGGCCCGTAACGCCCTCGCCGAGAGCGCGGAGATTCTCGACCGGATCGGCGATGTCGGCGGTCTGGCGTTCGTCCTGGAAGGGTTCGCGGCCCTGGCGTCATGCGAGGAGCAACCGGTGCGGGCGCTGCAGCTGGCCGGAGCGGCAGCGGCGCTCCGGGCGTCGATAGCCGAGCCCCGCGCGCAGGTCGCGGTAGCCGGCTTCGACAGCCGACTCGCGGCGGCCCGTCAAATGCTCGGCGAACAGCGCGCCAACGCAGCGTGGGCGGCCGGCCAGCAGCTCTCGCGCGCCGACGCGGTCGCCGCCGCCCTGTCTCGGGAGCCCGCTGACGCGCAGATCGCTGGAGCCACCGACGCACCGGAGGAGGCGCGCCCGGAAGCCCCGCATCACAACGGCACAGCGCGGGCGCCCGACACGAACGGCGCGTCCACCCCCGCCCAGCTCCCTGGCCGAGCGGTCGGCGCGCGCGGCACGGCCCTCTCGGCCCTCTCGGCCCTCTCGGCCCTCTCGGCCCGCGAGCGCGAGGTCGCGCTGTGCATCGCCAGGGGGTACACCAACCGCCAGATCGCCGACGCGCTCGTCATCACCGAAGGCACGGTCAAGAACCACGTCAACCACATTCTGGACCGTCTTGGCTACAACAATCGCGCACAGATCGCGGTCTGGGCGGCCGAGCAGGGCCTGCTCGGATAGACTCGCAGCACGGGCAAGGAGTGGCCGATGCCACGGTTCATGGACGTCCACCTGGCAGTCGATCTCGGCATGACGCCGGAGCAGTGCGACATGCTCCACCAGAAAGACCTGGCCGTTCAGGACAAGCACGGCGTCCGCTTCCTGAAGTACTGGTACGACCCGCTCACCGGCCGGGCGTTCTGTCTATCCGAGGCGCCGAACCGCGAGGCGGTGCTGGCGACCCACGCGGAGGCGCACGGCCTGCTCGCCGACGAGATCTTCGAGGTGTTCGAGGGCGAGTAACCACGCTCTGCGCCACGCTTTGGAGACGGCACACCGCCGCACTCCACCAATCTATCGATCCAATGTATCTATCGATAGATGTGCGGCGCTGACGGCCGCCCTATCCTGAGAACACCACCAGCTCAGGAGCGGGCACCATGACGGCGACTGTCAGCACCCCACAGGCGAATGTGACCCACGATCTGCTCGCGAAGGTCGAGCAGCTCCGGCCGCTGATCGAAGCGCACGCCGCCGACGCCGAGGCGAACCGGCGCCTTGCGGACGAGGTGGTCGGCGCGATGTTCGAGGCCGGCCTGTTCTCGATGTGCGCCCCACGAGCCTACGACGGCCTGGAGCTCCACCCCGCTGAGACGATGCGGGTGCTGGAAGCAGTCGCGCGCATCCATCCATCGGCAGCCTGGAACCTGTCGATGACGCAGGTGATCCCGAACTACGCCGCCTGGCTTTCGCCGGATGGCGCGCGCGAGGTGTACGAGAACGGCCCTACGACGATGGCCGGCGCGCTCAATCCACCGGCGGCAGCGACACGAGTGGATGGCGGCTGGCGGGTCACCGGACAGGTTCCATTCGGCAGTGGCTGCCACTTTGCGACTTGGCTGGCGATGCCGGCCGTCGAGATGGAGAACGGCGAGCCGAAGGTCGATCCCGCCACTGGACAGCCGACCCCGTTCGGGGTGTTCTTCCGCCGGTCCGAAGCGACGATCCTGGACACCTGGCACACGCTCGGGATGCGCGGCACAGGATCTACGGACTTTGCCGTCCAGGATCTGTTCGTGCCGGACCGCCTGACCGCTCCGATCTGCCCGCTCAGCGACCCGGCCCCAGGTTTTGGCGGTCCGCTCATCCGAATGTGGCCGTTCACAGGGATTCTCGGCGAGGCGGCCGTTTCGGTCGGAGCGGCAGCTGCGATGGTTGACGAGGCGACCGAGCTCTGTCGGACCAAGACGCCAGCCTACAACGCGACGGCGCTCCGCGATCAGCAGCTCGCTCAGTTCTTGATGGGGAAGGCCCGAGCCCGGGTGGAAGCCTCGCGTGACACGCTCTACCGAGCCGCCGAAGAAGGGTACGACGAGCTGGCGAGCAGAGGAGGACTTCTCTCCACCGAAGCGAAGATCCGCATGCAGCTGGCAGCGTGCTTCGCGGCCGAAGCGTGCGCGGAGGCAGCCCGCTTCGTGAGCGACGCTATCGGCACCTCGGCGATCCGGACCACCCAGCCGTTCGAGCGCCACTTCCGCGACCTCCACACCCTGTTGCAGCACTCGTCCAAGTCGGCGGCGCGCTACAGCTCGGCCGGACGCTTGATGTTCGGGCTGGAGAACGACTGGGTCTGGCTGAGCTTCTAGCCGGGCGCACGCCAGTCCGATCGCGAGGAGGGGATGACGATGGTCACACAGGCCAGACCGGGGGCAACCGACGCAGGGGACGCGCGATGCGCCACTGAGCGTCTGTTGGCAGCAGCACAGGCGCTCCGACCGCTGGTCGAGGCCAGCGCCGACCAGATCGAGCGCGAGCAGCAGCTCCCAGAGAGCATCGTCGCGGCGATGGCCGACGCCGGCCTCCTCACGATGCTGGTCCCGCGCGAGCTCGGCGGCGCCCAGACCGATCCGCTGACCTGTCTGCGGGTTTTGGAGGAAGTGGCTCGCTACGACGGCAGCGCCGGCTGGTGCCTGTTCGTGGCAGCGGTCACGGCGATCACGGCCGGCTCGCTGCGCGAGGACGCCGCCCATGCCATCTGGGGCAACCCTCGGGCGTTCGTCGCCGGCTCGATCGCAGGCGGAACCGCCACCGTGGCCGATGGTGGATACCGGATACGCGGGCGCTGGTCGTTCGCGAGCGGCTGCCGCAACGCGACGCACCTGCTGGCTCAGTGCACCGTCATGGAGGGCGACCTGCCACGCCTCGGCCCAAACGGGCAGCCGGAGGTGCTGATGGTGTTTCTGCCTGTCTCAGAGACACGCATCGTCGAGAACTGGCAGGTAGCCGGCCTGCTCGGCACTGGCAGCCACGACTTCGAGATCGAGGACCGGTTCGTACGCGCGGAATTCACCCACCCACGCAGCTACGTCAGTCCGCCGTGGCACACCGGCGCGTTGTACACGTTCGGCGCGGGCCACATCCCCACGAGCCTCCCTGGCGGCAACCTCAACACCCCGTGGGCCAGCCTGTCGTCCACCAGCATGGCGGCGGCACTGCTTGGGATGGCCCAGGGCGCGCTGGACGCCTTCGCGACGTTGGCCGCTATCAAGACGCCGTTCCGCCGCCCCATGCTGCTCAAGGACGACCCCGTCGTGCAGGATCGCTTCGGGCGGGCCGATGCACGGCTGCGGGCGGCCCGGGCGCTGGTCTACCAGACGACAGACGACGTCTGGCAGCACGTCTTGACGACCGGAGTCGGACGTCCCGACGACCAGACGCTCTTGCGCTCCACCGGCGCCTATGCCGCTGAGACCGCCGTCGAAGTGGTCGAGACGGTCTGGAAGCTGGCCGGCACCGCCGGCATCTACAGCGGGTCGGCGCTCGACCGACGCTTGCGCGACATCCAGGTCGGCGCACAGAACGTCACCGTCAGCCCGACCTTCTTCGCGGGCGCCGGCCAGTTGCTGCTTGGATCGAGCCGTTCATGAACGGACAGAGGTGCGGGGCGGGACACGTTCACAACTGTGACCCTGGCTCAGCCCGTTGCGGCACGGATTGGGAAGGGGAGCCACGGTCCCGAACGGTGCTTCCGGACCGTTCTACCAGTGCTCCGCATCCTTGCCCGACCGTCCGGCTTCTGGTACCATGCGCACCGGCCGGGCGAAAAGCGGTCCGATCTCGCGCGCATGGCACGCTGGCCGGACTCGATGGCGGCGCCCCGGAGGATCCATGGTGGCAGCGGCAGACGTCAAGGCGATTCGGCTCGGGCACCCGAGCTACGTCTGGCGCAGCGGCCAGGACCGGCGCCTGAACCAGATCCGGCAGTACGTCGCGCTCGAAGGGCGCCGCATCCTCGACATCGGCTGCGGCCTCGGCATGTACGTGGACAAGTTTCGCCGCTTCAGCGACGAGGTCTACGGCGTGGACGTTGACCCGGACAAAGTCGCGCAGGCCAGCGAGTGGCTGCCGAACATCCAGGTCGCGCCGGGCGAGCATCTGCCGTACGGCGATGCCGAGTTCGACGTGATCCTGCTCAACGAAGTGATCGAGCACGTGGACGACGACCGCCTGACGATCCGCGAGGCGTACCGCTGCCTCAAGCCCGGCGGCCACATCCTCGTCTACGCCCCGAACCGCCTCTACCCGTACGAGACGCATGGCTTCTACCTGTTCGGGCGGTACTACTTCCGCCTGCTGCCGGTCGTGAACTGGCTGCCAGCCTCGATCCGCGACCGCTTCGTGCCGCACGCGCGGGTGTACACCGCGCGCCAGATCCGCCGCCTGTTCGACGGCCTGGACGTCACGTTCGTGGTCGAGACCCACATCCTGCCCGGCCTGGACAACGTCGCCGAGCGGTACGGACCGTTCGGGCGGCTGATCCAGCGGGCGCGCGACCTGATCGAGGCGACGCCGCTGCGCTGCTTCGGGATCAGCCACTTCACGGTCGCCCAAAAGCGCTAAATCGGCATCCCTCCAGACGCTCTCTGCTCGTTTCATCTCGGCGTGAGGGCTCGTATGTCAAGCTCCGCCCGGGGTACCGGCGGCCATGACGACGGGTGGCACGCTCGCAGAAGCGTCGAGGAGACCGTGTGGCGGTAGCCAGGGAGCGCGTGGCGGTGAGTCAGGGCGTCGCGGGACAGGCCGACGACCTCTCCTTCCTGCCGTTCGGCGGCAACAACGCCCAGATCCTGGCCTGGCTGGACGTCCTCCTGAAGGGCAAGCCAGATCAGCAGGCCATCGCCCGCACCGAGATCGCCATGCTGCTCGAAGCGAAGGGCTTCGCCGAGGACGCCGAAGAGGCGTACTGGACGAACGTCCAGGCCAGGTCTACCGACCGCCGCTCGTACGACCGCCTGATCGAGCTGTACCAGCAGCGCAAGGACCGCCTCTCCGAGTCGCTGGTCCGCCGCCAGTTGGAAGAGGTGTTCGACACCCGCCCGGAGCCGCGGTTCAGCGGCCCCCGACCGACAACGCGCGCGTCAGATCGGCCGTCGGCCAGCGTCCGGCAGCCCGCCCCGCCCCGGACGCCGAGCCCGGCCCGTCCGTCCACACCGGCGCGCCCGTCCCCCCCCGTCGAGCCGTCCATCGCCGCCCGCCTGACCGACAACCGGGTGCCGACCGAGGCCCGACCGTCCGGAGCGTCGGAGCCAGGTCCGGAGCCTCGCGCCGCGCAGCCCTCCCGCGCAGCCCTCCGCCCCGCCGACCCCGTTCGCCAGACGAACGAACAGCCCGCGCCGGTGCTCCGCCTGCGCAGCGCGAGCCGTGGCCCGGCCACTGCCACGCCACGATCCGCCGCCGCTCGGGGCGAGTCCGACGAGCTCCAGCTCGACTCGCCGGTCCAGAGATCGCGGGTGGGATCGGGACTTTCAGACACGCGCCGCCTCGCCGCCAGCGCGCCGGTGCCCGTCCAGGCCGTGCCGCTGGACGACCGCGACGATCCGCGCGCCGTCCCGGTCGCGGAGATCCTGCCGCCGATGCCCGGCCGTGCTCGACGGCCTCGCCGTGCCACCCTCAACCCGAATCCCGGCCGACGCCGGCACCCGGGCGACGGTCTCTGGATGCTCCAGCCGGGCGCCATCGTCGCGTTCATCCTCGCGACGGTCGGCGTGGCGGCCATCGTGGCGGTCGTGCTGATCTTC
The DNA here is from genome assembly GCA_046328125.1 of Chloroflexota bacterium. Classification (GTDB taxonomy): domain Bacteria; phylum Chloroflexota; class UBA6077; order UBA6077; family JACCZL01; genus JADZEM01. The sequence continues at coordinate 16,672 of JAXLXF010000022.1, read as the reverse complement.
TCGGGCCGCAACGGCATCAAGATCCCGGGCGTCTCCAGCACGGTGCCTCAGCGCTGCACGGACGTTGCCCAGCGCTTCCCGGGCGCGAACGACCCGCGTGGCGCCGTGGTGGCGGCATACCGTCAGCAGGGCGTGGACGTCGAAGCGCCGCGCGCCGGCGGTCCCCGCCTGACCGATGCCCAGGCCGAACAGGTGGTCGGCAGCTGGATGGCAGCCTCCTTGTTGCTGGAGCACGCCGGCCAGCCGGCTCCCAGGCTGGTGGACTGGCTCGACTCGGACACCGACCGCCCGACCCTCGCAAATGCGATCCTGGCCGGCCGTGGCCTGGACAGCATGCTGACCCACGAAGAATGGTCGGACATGCGCTCCTGGCCTACGACCAACTGTGAGGGCGCGTTCCTGCGGGACAGCCGCAACGCCAACTTCGTGAAGTCGATCGAGCGCGTGGTCAAGAAGTAGGCAAACTTCCTCGAAACTCCCCGGCCAGCCGGTGTACGCTGTGGGCATCACCAAGGAGGGGAGCTATGAAAGTATCCCACGCTATCGGTGAGATCCTCAAGCGAGAAGGCGTCGAGGTCATCACCGGCTACCCCGTCAACCACATCCTCGAAGGCGCCGCCGCTGCTAACGTGCGCCCGATCATCGTGCGTCAGGAGCGAGTCGGCCTCCACATGGCGGACGCGATCAGCCGGACCACCTCCGGCGACAAGATCGGCGTCTTCGTGATGCAGCATGGGCCGGGCTCGGAGAACGCGTTCGGCGGCGTGGCCCAGGCGTTCGGCGACTCCGTGCCGATCGTCGTCCTGCCGATGGGCTTCCCGCGCAACCTCCAGAACATCTCGCCGAACTTCAGCTCGCTGCTCAACTTCCAGCACGTCACCAAGTGGGTGGAGCAGGTTTCGCTCCCGCAGGAGATCCCGAACGCGCTCCGCCGGGCGTTCACCCAGGCGAAGAACGGCCGCCCGCGCCCGACCATGATCGAGATCCCGTCGGACGTGATGACGGCCGAGATCGCTGACGACTTCCACTACGTGCCAGCGCCGAGGGTGAAGGTCGGTCCGGACCCGCAGCTGGTGAAGGAAGCGGCCGAAGTCCTGGTGAAGGCCGAGCGGCCGGTCATCTACGCGGGCCAGGGCGTCCACTACGCCAAGGCGTGGTCGCAGCTGAAGGAGCTGGCGGAGCTGCTGGAGGCTCCGGTCACCACCAGCATTCAGGGCAAGAGCGCCTTCCCCGAGGACCATCGGCTCTCGCTGGGGTGCGCGGGCCGCTCGCTGCCACGGGCTGCCTGGGAGTTCATCCAGAATTCGGACGTCATCTTCGGCATCGGCTGTAGCTTCTCGTCGACGAACTACGGCACGACCATGCCGAAGGGCAAGACGATCATCCACGCGACGCTCGATTCGCTGGACCTGAACAAGGACGTCGAGTCGCAGCACCAGATCCTCGGCGACGCCGGGCTGACCCTGGACGCGCTGCTACTCGAAGTGAAAGACCGGCTGAAGAACAAGCCGCGTGGCCGTGGTGACGGCGTCGCCGCGAAGATCGCGGACATCAGCGCCAAGTGGATCGAGGACTGGACCCCGAAGCTCACGGACACGTCCACCCCGATCAACCCGTACCGCGTGATCTGGGACCTGATGCACACGGTGGACGTCCCGAACACGATCATGACCCACGACGCCGGCTCCCCGCGTGACCAGATCGTCCCGTTCTGGAAGCCGACTGCACCGCTCTCCTACATCGGCTGGGGCAAGACGACCCAGCTGGGGTACGGCCTGGGCCTCGCGATGGGCGCCAAGCTGGCCCACCCGGACAAGTTGTGCGTCAACTTCTGGGGTGACGCGGCGATCGGCTTCACCGGCATGGACTTCGAGACGGCCGCCCGCGAGCGTATCCCGATCATGTCCTGCCTGATGAACAACTTCTCGATGGCGATCGAGCTGAAGGTGATGCCGATCTCGACCGAGAAGTATCGCAGCACCGACATCAGCGGCAACTACGCCGACATGGCGAAGGCGTTCGGGTGCTACGGCGAGCGGGTCACCGACCCGAACGAGATCATCCCGGCGATCAAGCGGGGCATCAAGCAGACCCAGGAAGGGAAGCCGGTCCTGCTGGAGTTCCTGACCCAGAAGGAGGTCAACACCTCGGTCTTCTGAGCCTGGGTTACCCCTCACCCCCGCCCCCTCTCCCGTGCGCGGGAGAGGGGGAGCCGTCAGGCATCTGCGCCCAGCCATTCTGGCCGATTGGTGGGTTGAGGGGCCTTCTGTGTCTACGCCCGCGACCCGGCCGGCGCCTTCCAGGCCGGGTCGCGGCCCAGGAACCCGAGCACGCGGTCCTGGAGCGGAGCGTCGGCCGGCACCGGCACCTCAGGCCCGAGGATGCCCGGCACTCGCAACATCGACGCGTCCATGTCGTCCAGGAATTCGTAACCCCGCTCCAACTCGGCCGGGTCCATCGTGTCGTCCTGGCCGGTCGCGCGGGACAGGTCCCAGCCGTGCAGCACCATGTCCATGCTGACGACCTGATCCACGATCTGCTCCATCCGCAGGCGGCCGGTGTACCAGTCGATCTCGCGGGCGCTGACCTCCGGATCGGCCAGGATCGCCTCGACGTCCGCGCGGGCGGCCAGAAACGCGCCCAGCGGGTCGTCCTCGACGGGCGGCGCCGGGTTCAGCTCACGCCCGACCGGGCGCAGCATCACCCCGTGCATGAACACGATGTGCCCCACCACGTCGCGCGCCTGCCACGCCTCGCACGGCGACTGGTTGGACCACTGGTCTGGTCGCACCGCCTCGATCTTGCGCTGGAAGACGTCGGCGCGGCGCCGGTACCGCGCGGCGATCTCGCTGTCCCCGCTCATGCTCCCTCCACGCATGCTCTGCTCGCCGATGGCCGCTCGCTCACGCTGCGAGCACCTCCGTCAGCACCTCGGCCAGCTTGTCGTAGCTCTCGGCGGCGCCATGCTCCATGCCGGAGGCCGCCACCGCGTCTCGGACCTCCTTCGACGGATAGAGGACGGTCGCGGTCAGCGTCGTCTTGCCATCATGCTCGCTCAGCACCGACGTCACGACCGACTCGCCAGCATCGGCGAAGTCGTCGAACGACTCGGTGTGGACGGTCCGTCCCGGGGGCTCGATCTCGCGGTAGACGCCGCGCATGCCCATGCGTGTGCCATCCGGGCCTTGCATCACGAACCGCCATGCCCCGCCGACTCGGAGATCGACCTCGCACACCACCAGCGACCAGCCGCGCGGCCCGAACCAGCGCTTCAGCAGCTCCGGCTTCGAGAACGCGTCGAACACCAGCTGACGGGGTGCATCGAAGACGCGGGTCATGACGATCTCGCGGTCGGTCGGCATTGCGATCTGCAGCGTTCCAGTGTTCCTCATCGCATGGACTCCTTGCGGGCAGATTTTCAGGACATGCAGCGGCACGGATCGATCCGGTTTGACCAGACGTGCGTCGGACAGCCACCGTCGGTCTGACGGCGGGCGGGGACAACGAAACGGTGCGCTACGGGTCGGTAGTCGGCGGCTGGCCCTGTGCTTTCAGCTCCTCCAGCAGGTCGTCGAGCCGCTCGAAGCTGCCCTCCCAGAACAGGCGAAACTCGCTCAGCCACTCGGTCGCCTCGGCCAGCGGCTGAGCCGCCAGACGGCACGGCCGGCGCTGCCGGTCCCGCCCGCGCACGATCAACCCGGCCCGCTCCAACACTTTCAAGTGCTTCGAGATGGCCGGCTGGCTCATCGCGAACGGCGCGGCCAGCTCCAGGACGGACGCCTCGCCCCGCGTCAGCCGAGCGAGAATCGCCCGCCTGGTCGGGTCGGCCAGCGCCGCGAAGGTGGCGTCGAGCCGCCCGTCTCGAGCAAATCCATAACCGCCGTGTTCCATAACACTCTGGTTATATCATCTTGCGCGTGCCCGGTCAAGACATCTGTTCGACACCGGTGCTACAACCGCGTCTCAGCCTCGGCGCGAGGCGGCTCGGGGAGAGCGGCCGGGGCGCCGACATCGACGGCGGCAGGGAAGGGGGCGCGATGAATCGCGCCCGTACAAGGGATGCTGCTCAGTCGGCGTCTCGTCCAGACCACCACGCTGGAGGGGGCGCAATGAATTGCGCCCGTACAAGGGATGCTGCCTAGTACGGGCGCGATTCATCGCGCCCCCGCCACTCGTCTCTCGTCTGCTCGCTACGGCCCCTTGACCGTCACCCCGCCGTCGATCACCAGCGCAAGCCCGGTCACCCAGGCCGACTCGTCGCTCGCAAGGTACAGCGCCGCCTGCGCGACCTCCTCCGGCTCGCCGATCCGCAGCATCGGGATGCGTGACGATGACCGCTCCAGGCGTGCGCCACCGTCGAGCGAGGGGTCCAGCAGCTCCGGGTTCATCGGGGTGCGGACGGCGCCCGGGCAGATGCAGTTCACCCGAATGTTGTCCGGCGCGTAGTCCAACGATGCCTGCCGCGTCAGCTGCACGATGGCGCCCTTCGCCGCCGCGTACGCCGCGAAGCCGTTGAATGCCACCAGCCCCTGGTTCGAGGCGGTGTTCACGATCGAGCCGCGCCCTGCCTTCAGCATATGCGGGATTGCGGCGTGCATCCCCCGGAACACGCTCCCGAGATTGAGGTTCAGGCACGCCTGCCACGTTTCTTCGGACGTCTCGTGGACTTTCCCGTAGAAGTTCACGCCGACGTTGTTCATCATCACGTCGAGCTGACCGTACGCGTCCACGGCCGCCTGCAGCAGCCGCTCGACGTCGGCCATCTGGCGCACGTCCGTGTGCAGGAAGCGCGCTTCACCGCCGGCCTGGCCCACCAGCCGCAGCGTCTCGTCCGCTTCGACGTCGTTGACGTCGCCGAACACCACCCGCGCGCCCTCTCGGGCGAACAGCACCGCCGTCGCCCGCCCGATGCCCGTCGCTGCCCCCGTGATGACCGCGACCTTCCCGTCGAGTCGCACCTGTCCCTCCCGCGTTGTCAGTCGTTCAGGAGGATGGTAGCCGCTGGCTACTCGCCGGGCGTCCAGGGGCCGGGCGACTGGTCCGGCAGCATCCGCGTGCCGGTGTAGGTCCGCACGATGGTGAAGCCACGCGCCTGGTAGTTCGCGAGCGCGTGCGGGCCGTCCAGACTACAGGTGTTGACGATCACCAGTCGCGGCTCCAGCGCCCAGGCTCGCTCGACGGCCCGGGTCAGCATCCAGCCGCCGAGCCCGCCGCCAATCGCCCACGGCAGCAGCCCGAACAAGGCGATGTTCACCGTCCCGTCACGGTACGGCTCGAGCTCGAAGTAGCCAGCCGGCGTCCCGTTCAGGTAGGCAACCCAGGTCTCTACCTGCTCGGCCCAGCGCTGCCACTCGTCGTAGCGCCAGACCAGCCGGTCGATCCAGTACCAGTTGCCGCCCACCGAGCGGTACAGGAAGCGGCTCAGCTCGGCGCAGGGATGCTCGGCGCGCATCAGCAGCGGCATCTGCTCCGGCTGGCGGGCCGGCCGGAGCAGGTCCGGCGAGGTCATCTCGAGGAACCACGTGGTGATCTCGGTCAGCGCCACGGCACACCCTCACCAGGGGGAATGGCTGGGGTCACGTCTGGCTCGGCGAGAGCCACTTGCGAACCGGCGGTGGCGGCACGAAGCTGACGACGGCGTCCAGCAGGGCGGCTGGCTCGGCGGCGTCGAGGATCAGCGCGCGATGCTCCGGCGGAGCGAACCCCTCCGCGATGGCGTGCTCCACCAGCGCCAGCAGCCCGTCGTAGAAGCCGCTCACGTTCAGCACGCCGACCGCCTTCCGATGGATGCCCAGCTGCGACCACGTGATCGTCTCGAACAGCTCCTCGAACGTGCCGAAGCCACCCGGCAGCGCGACCATCGCATCGGACAGCTCCGCCATCAGCGCCTTGCGCTCGTGCATACTGCTGACCACGCGCAGCTCGGTGAGGTGGTCATGGGCCAGCTCGCGGCGCACTAGCGCCTCGGGGATGACGCCGATCACCTCGCCGCCGCCCTTCAGCACCGCGTCCGCGACCGCGCCCATCATCCCGACGCTGGCGCCGCCGTACACCAGCCCGATCCCGCGCTCGGCGAACAGACGGCCCAGCGTGACAGCGGCTTCGAGATACTCAGGGCGGCTGCCGGGGCGCGAGCCGCAGTACACGCAGATTCGCGCGATCTTCTGACTGGGAGCTTGCGGCATCTGGCCTCTCTCTGGGATACAGTCGCGGATCACGCCGCGCACGAAGCCAGCGCCGGCTCGTCCTGAAGATGGTGACACACCAGAGCTGCGAGTGGCGAGTTGCGAGTAGCGAGGGGGGTTCATGGCGCTTGACGGTCCGCGCTTCTACGACGACGACGGCGTCTTCGCGACCTACACCAGGCATCGGGCACGGTCTGAATCGCCGAACGACACGATGGAGAAGCCCGACCTGCTGGAGCTGATCGGGGACGTGGCTGGCCTCGCCGTGCTCGATCTCGGGTGCGGCAACGCCGAGATCGGGCGGGAGCTGCTGGCGGCCGGGTGCGCGAGCTACCTCGGCGTCGAGCCATCCCAGAACATGCTCGCCGAGGCCCGCGCGATGCTGGAGGGCACGCCCGGCACCGCCGTCGCCGGCAGCTTCGAAGCATGGGAGTACCCGCCAGACGCCTTCGACCTGGCGATCTCACGGCTGGCGCTGCACTACGTCGAGGACGTCGACGCCGTCTGCCGTCAGGTCTTCCGGACGCTGCGAGCAGGCGGGCGATTCGTCTTCTCCGTCGAGCACCCGGTCCTCACCAGCTGCGACCGCGCGCTCCCAGAGGGCGCGAAACGCCAGGACTGGATCGTGGACGACTACCACGTCTCCGGCCGGCGGGTGACGCGCTGGATGGGCCAGCAGGTGGTCAAGTACCACCACACCGTGGCGGAGTATTTCGGCGCGCTGACGGGGGCCGGCTTCGTCGTGGAGGGGCTGCGCGAGGGACGTCCTCGCCGCGAGCTGTTCCTGCACGAGGAGTCGTACGCGCGCCGGACACGCATCCCGATCGCCCTCTTGCTGGCGGCCCGCAAGCCGGCCTGAGCTGGCGGCCCGAGCGCCGGAAATCGTTGGACGGCGCAGCGGTCCGAGCGTAGAATCCGGGAACCCTGAGGCTGGTACTCCGAGCGGGCTCCCGCGAGCGGCGCTGGCCTCCACCCGAGGTGTCGATCGGGACACTCGCTCCTGACTAGGGACGAGATCCATGACGCCTCGGCTTCTGACGCTCTCGGTCGTTGCACCCGCGCTTTTCGCCGGTGGCCTGCTGCTCGGAGCGGCGTTCGTGCCGGCCGCCGCACAGCAGACCGCCCCTCCTGACGGACAGGTCGCGGTCCGCTCGGACGGCTCGGTCTACCTGATCGCGAACGGCCAGCGACGCTGGGTGGCGACCGTCGCCATCACCGACGACGAGCTCGACGCGTATCCCGAAGGGGAGCCGATCTACGGCGGGCTGGCGCCGCTCGGCGCATCGTCGCCGTCGTCCGTGCCGGCAGCGGCGAGCCCGGCCGCCGCCCCGCTCGCGTCCCCGTCAACTGGCAGCAGCCTGCCCCAGGCTCCCTCGACGGCGTCGTCAGGCGCCAGCGTGCTGCCGACGCCCAGCGTCGCGACGGCCGCCCCCGGCAGCACCGGCTCAGCCAGTGGCAGCGTCACGCCGACGGCGGTCTCGACGCCGACTGGCGCGGTGAGCCAGATCGATCCGCAATTGCCGCTCGAAGTGGACGTGGACGGCACGCCGAAGGCCGAGCCGGGCGACACCGTCGTCGTGAACCTGAAGACGAAGACCGGCGCGTCCTGCGAGCTGGTGGTGCACTGGCCGGACGGCTCGGAAGCGAGTCAGCCAGGCAAGACGGCGGACAGCCGAGGCCGCTGCCAGTACAAGATCGAGGTACCGGCCGCCGCGAGCGCCGGGACTGGCACGCTCGCCGGGACGGTGCGCGAGGGCGGGCGGGTCAGCCAGCAGACGGTCGAGCTGGACGTGGTGCCGGCCAGGCTGACGGCGCGTCCGGACCACCCCGAGCGCGGTCCAGGCGTCCGCGGCTCGGGTGGCCTCGATCCACGGGCCAGCAGTTCGACGGTGAAGGTGGAGCCCTGGCCGTAGACGCTGGTGACGGTCAGGTCACCGCCCATCCGGCAGAAGTGGCGGCTGATCGCCAATCCCAGGCGGTCCCCCGTACCTACTTCTGGTGCTGGCTTCGGCCTGACTGAACCTCGAACAGCCCGGCCGAGCTGCTCGTCGGTCATCCCGATGCCGGTGTCGGCGACGGCGAGGAACGAGAACAGACGAGTCGGGAGCAGACGAGTGAGGAGCGGACTCCGTAACAACAGCACCGTCGGTCCGCTCGTCTCGTCTGCTCGTACCTCGTCTGCTCTGGCCTCGTCGATACGCCCGCGGTCGGTGAACTTGGCGGCGTTCGAGCGGAACGACAGCGTCTGGCGGACCTTCGTCAGGTCGGCGTGCATGGTCCCGACATCTGGCGGGCAGAACGACCACCGAAGCCGTTGGCGTTCTTCTCCACCAGGGCTGCACGATGGCGGCGACATCCTGGACGAGCTGGCTGTCGAAGTCTTCGAGGTCGAGGTCCATCCGGCCGGCCTCGATCTTCGAGAGATCGAGGATGTCGTTGATGAGGCCGAGCAGGTGCCGGCCGCGTTCACCTTCTGGAGGTCGGGAATGAAGCTCTCTTCTCCCAGGTCCTCGGCTTCCTCCTGGAGCATCTCGCTGTAGCCGATGATGGCGTTGAGTGGCGTGCGCAGCTCGTGGGACATGTTGGCCAGGAACTGCGACTTGTGCTGGGACGCGACTTCCAGCTGCCGACTCGTCTCCTGCACCTGCTCGAAGAGGCGGGCGTTTTGGATCGCCAACACCGACTGGCTGGCGAACGTCTGGAGCAGCTCCACGACGGCCGGCGGGAACTGGCCTTCGATCTTGCGGCGGATCACCAGCGCGCCCAGGACACGGTCGTCGCGCAGGAGCGGCACCGCCAGCGCCGATTTGAAGCCCTCGCTCATGAGCACCGTTCGGACCTGATCTTCCGGCCCGCGCGCGGCGACGGCGTCGTCGTGGGCGCGCGCGAGGGCCAGGTCTTCGAAGATGTAGGGGATGCTGACGGGCGCCCGCGCTTCCAGCACCCGGTCCACGATCGGGCTGCTCAACCCGGCTCGGTCGTTTCGATCGAACGCGTCCGACAGCGCCTCACTCATGCCGTACGCCGCGCGGAGACGGAACCGGCCGGTCTCGTCCTCCAGCGCGTAGACCGTCCCGCCGTCCGACCGCGACAGCTCGACGGCGTGGGTCAGGATCGTGGTGAGCACCTCCTGCGGATCGAGCGACGACGAGACAACCTGGCTGACCTCGCTGAGGGCGCGCTGCTCCTCGACCGCGCGGGAGAGCTCGGCGGTGCGCTCCTGGAGCTCCTCGAAGAGGCGGGCGTTCTCGATGGCGATCACGGCCTGATCCGCGAACGTCTCCAGCAACCGGACCTGCTGCTCGGTGAACGGACGCACCTCTCGGGAGCGCATCATCACCAGCACACCGATCGCCGCACCGGCTCGGAGCAACGGCGCACAGAGAATCGAACGGGTGTCGGTACGCTCGGTGATCTGCCGAGAGTCCGGATACTCCGTGTCCATGACCGCGCGGATATCCGGTACGTGGATCGTCTGGGCTTCCAGCAGCGCCCGTCCGGCGACGGTGCCGCGCGTCCCCGGATTGCCGGGGTCTATACCCACTGTCGGAAATCCAGCGGGCAGTCCACCCGGCCAGTCGTCCAGACGAACGTACACTGCCTGCGGAATCAGACGACCATCCGGCTCCTGGCGCCGGTTCATCGCAGCGCGGTCCGCATCGCACAGGCGCGCGGCGGCCTCGGTGATGGCCTGGAGGACGCTCACCGGCTCGGTGGGCGAGGAGGCGATGACGCGCAGCACCTCACCCAGCGCCGTCTGCTGGTCGAGCGCCTCCGAGACGCGTCGGTTGCTCTCCTGGAGCTCAGCGTTGCGCTGCTCCAGCTCCGAGAACAGCCGCGCGTTCTCGATGGCGATCACCGCCTGGTCCGCAAACGACTCGATCAGCGCGACCTGTTGCGGTGAGAACGGCCGGAGCGCGTACCGGTGGACGGTCAGGATGCCGATCGGCTCCCCGTCGCGGAGCAGCGGCGCGAGCACCTGGGTCCGGTTGCCCATGACCTCGAAGAGCTGGCGCGAGTCCGGGAACTGGTCCCGCGTGGCGGCGTCCATGTCCGGAATGTGGACCGTTCGACGCAAACCGTACGCGTGATTGAGGGCCGTGCGCGCGGTCAGGGAGTGTCCGCTCCCCGACGGGAAGACCGTCCTGAGCGCGGTGGTCGCGGCCACGGCGCCACCGAACGCGGCCACCACGGTCCACAGCCCGTCGATCACCTGGACTACGGACGCGCCGTCCGACTCGGTCAGCCGCGCGGCGGTCGAGGAGATCGCTTCGAGTACCGTGCGGCGGTCGGTCGGCGATGACGCGATGACGCGGAGCACCTCCGCCGTGGCGGTCTGCTGCTCCAGCGCCTGAGTCAATTCGCCGTTGCTGCGCTCCAGCTCTGAGAACAGCCGCGCATTCTCGATGGCAATGACGGCCTGATCGGCGAACGTCTCCAGCAGGGCGACGTGCTCGTCGCTGAACGGCCGGACCTCCAGGCGCTGCACGGACAGGACACCGATCACTTCGTCGTCCCGGAGGAGCGGCACCGAGACGTAGGAGCGGAAGCCAACCCGCTCCTGGGCGGCTCGGGTTTCAGGATGGACCTCCCAGCCGGGATTGGCCATATCGTCCACCCGAATCGTTCGCCGCTCCAACGCCGCTCGACCATTCGGATTCGACAACTCGATCGGGCGTTCCTGGCTCAGAAACCGACGGTTGACCCCGGCGAGAGAGGAGTTCGCGGCCCCTCGCAGGACGTTGCCGTCCACGCGCATCAGCAGGCCGTTACTCGCGTCAGTCAGGAGCCGGGCGCTCGCAACGATGGCGTCAAGTACCGGCTGGACGTCTGTTGGAGACGAGGCGATCACCTCCAGTATGCTCGCCGTGGCAGTCTGCCGCTCCAGCGCATCGGAAACCTGACGGTTGCTCGCCTGGAGCTCCGAGTTGCGCTGCTCCAGCTCCGAGAACAACCGCGCGTTCTCGATGGCAATCACCGCCTGATCCGCGAACGTCTCCAGCAAGGCGATCTGCTGCTCGCTAAAAGGACGGACCTCCATCCGCTGCATCGAGAGCACGCCGACGGGGGAGCCGTGCCGAAGCAGTGGCACATGCACGACGGTACGATGGCCCAGCTGTTCCTGGACCGCGCGTGAGTCCGGATACTCCGAAAGGCTGGCCGCTGCGAGATCGTGGATGTGGATCGTTCGTCCCTCGACGTAGGCGTGCCCGGGGCCAGATGTCACCGTTGCCGGCGACCCAAGCGCCGTCTCGAACGTGTGTCCCGATCTCAACATCCGCTCGCGAGCCAGGCCGAATTCGGCACGTGGCGAGAGGCGACCGTCTCGCTCGCGGTACTGCATCAGCGCCGCGCCGGTCGCGTCGCAGAGGCCGGCGGCGGTGTCGATGATCGCCTGAAGCACGCGGTCCAGATCGGTGGGCGACGACGCGATGACCCGCAGCACTTCGGCGGTGGCGGTCTGCCGCTCCAATGCCGCCGTAACCTGCCGGTTGCTCTCCTCGAGCTCCGTGAACAGCCGCGCATTCTCAATCGCGATGACGGCCTGGTCGGCGAACGTCTCGACCAGGGCGACCTCAGCATCGGTGAACGGCCGGACCTCGCCACGTCCCACGACGAGCGTGCCGATCGCGTCGTCGTCGCGAAGCATCGGGATGACGAGCATGCTGCGCGGGCGGTACGCCGAGGCACCCTGTCGCTCCAACCGCCGACGAAGATACTGGGCCGTGACCGGATACTCGTAGTCAAGCACGGCGTCAACATCGTCGTGGCGGATCGTGCGCTTCTCAATCAGGGCGCGTCCGTGCCAATCGCCGTAGACGAGTGGCGTCCGCATTCCGACAGGAAGCATCGGGTCATCGCGCGTGCTCGCCAGCCGTTCGAGCTCGACACCATCTACGAGGCGAAAGAACGCCACGACGTCAGTCTCGCAGAGCCGGGCCGCGCTCGCGACGATGGCGTCCAGCACGCCCCGGAGATCGGTCGGCGAAGAGGCGATCGCCCGCAAGATGTCGGCAGTGGCCAACTGCCGCTCGCGCGCGTCGTCCAGGGCGCGGTCACGCTGCGCCAGCTCGTCGCGCAGGCGGCGTAGCTCGGCCTGAAGCTGCTCGATCGTCGTCGCGTCGTCGGCCATCACGAGATCCCCACCGCATTCCCCTGAGGCGATCACAACCCGCGCATCGCCAGTGTCGCGCGCGGTGTGACGCGGCGCCAGGATAGCACGCCCGCCAATCGAGCAACTGTGACCTACGTCACGCTCTCGCAGCATGGCCTGGATGCCGTCTGACGTGGCGTTCGTTCCTCCTCCATCGCGGTTCTCGCCACTCGTCCGCACCTGGATTCCGGCATTGGGCACGAAGAAGTGAACGGATCGCCGCGCTGCCGGCCACTGATCTGTCGAGACGACGATGGCGGCTGCTGATGGTCGCCGGTGTGTGGCACGTCGGGCTGCCAGGTGACCCGGTAGTTCCCAGGAGGAATGGACTCAGATGCGAACGCTTCGTGCAATGGCTTTCAGCGCACTGCTCTTGACCGCTAGCAGCACCGCCGCTCTTGCTGCTGACAACACCGTCTATGCGATGCCAACCCGTGGCGACGGCAGCGGCTATTCGCTCCCGACGCGCGGCGACGGCAGCGGCTATACGACTCCTGCACGAGGCGATGGCAGCGGCTATTCGGTCACCGCGCTGGGCGACGGCAGCGGCTACAGCCTGCCGACCCGTGGCGATGGCCGCGGCTACTCCATGCCGGTTCGCGGCGATGGCAGCGGCTACTCGCTCCCACTCCGTGGCGATGGCAGTGGGTACAGCCTGCCGGCCCGTGGTGACGGCAGTGGCTATACGGTGCCGGCTCGCGGCGATGGCAGCGGCTATTCCGTTCCGGTTCGCGGCGACGGCAGCGGCTACGGCCTGCCGACGCGTGGAGACGGCAGCGGCTACGCCATGCCGGTGCGTGGGGATGGCAGCGGCTACTCCGTGACGCCGTTTGACGATGGCGGCGGCTACACCGTGCCGGCGCGTGGCGACGGCAGCGGCTACGGTACGCCGGCTGCGCCGTCCGACGAGCGCTGGGTCTAGATCTTCTCTCGACGAGGATACGATCGCACCTCATCTCTCGGGCACGTCGCGTGGAGGGGCCACGGACGCGCCGAGCGTCGAGGTGTGCCGGGCCGGGCATGCCGACCATGCTCCGGCACGGATTCGTAGCGGCGGCGCCGGGCCGGCCAGGAAGGAGAAGGCCGGGTGTGGTCCGGCTCGTCAGGTGTTTCATGCTCGACGATACTGACCGCGGACGCGCTCCTCCGTTCGCCGGCAGTACCCGGTCGGCACGAGCACGAAACACCACGACACAACCAGGGGACCAGGCGCAGCAGTGGGAGCGCCGAATGGGACTGGCTCAGACGTTCGGGCAGCGCCCGTACGCTCGAAGAGAACACATCTCGGTCAGCCAGTAGCGCAGGCAGTGACACAGATCACGGACTGATGCTGCTGGATGGCGCGAGAATCCGCTGGCCGGCGCCAGCAGTGCACCACCATCGGGGGCGGCGGCTGTGCTGTGGCGTGGCGGAACCGAGCGACACGGCCGGGGGGCCGGAGTACACGGTTGGCCGAAACGGCCGACGAATTTAAGTGGAGTTTCGACGCGGAGGCAAGAGCACTCATGGGCATCGACAACGACAACAAGCACACCAGGCCGGAAGCCGACGAGCTCGACGATCTCGGGATGCCGCGCATCCTGGCCGACCTGGCCGACGGCGCGCTGGACGATCTCGAAGCGACGGCGGTCGCGGACTGGTTGATGAGCACCGTCGAAGAGGAGCCGCCCGGCTGGGTCGTCAACCGCGCGGTGCGGATCGCCGGGCAGGCCGTCGGCAAGGACGCGCCGCGCCCGTCGATCTGGCGCAAGCTGGTCGCCGCGCTGGTCTACGACAACCGCCTTCAGCCGCGCATGAGCGGCGCTCGCGCGGTCGCCATCGAGCACCCGCGCCTGATGTACCAGGCCGGCGGCGTCGAGATCGACCTCGAAGTGGGGCACAGCACGATCGCCGGCCGGCTGCGGATGCTGGGCCAGGTGACCGCCACCGAGCCGGACCTGACGCGCGCCTGGGTCATCGCCGAGGGGCCGTCTGGCCGCCTGGAGACCGAGGTCGACGATCTGGGCCAGTTCTCGCTAGACGGACTGGTGTCCGGCATCCATCGCATGGAGATCGGGCTCGCGTACGAGCTGATCGAGATCCCGTCCGTGCAGATTTGAGCGCCGTCGAGGCCATCCTCCGCGATCGCGACGGGCACAACGCTCGCATCGATGCGTCCATCCACGGTAGACTGACGCCAGCGTGTCAGGCTGCGGTGGGTGGACGTGCGCGGCTGCGTCCACGTAGCATACCGTGAACGCGTTTGCGCACGTTAACTAGCGCGGACTCTGCAGCGTCGGGAGGCGACGCCATTATCGGGGCGACATCCGATCACGGGCCACCGGATCGGCGCGAGAACGGCTCGGGCAGCTCCGGGTACGCTGGTGGCGTGTCCAGGAGCGGCCTCGTCGCCGCGTGCCTGCGCGGGGATCAGGACGCCTGGGAAGCGCTGGTGCGGCTGCACGCCAATCTCGTCTACGCCGTCATCCGCCGCTGCGGCATTGGCGGAGACGAGGCGGCGGATCTATTCCAGGAAGTGTGGGTCGCCGCCTGGGACGGGCTCGCAAGTTTGCGTGATGAGCGCGTGCTGGCTGGCTGGTTGGCCACGATCGCCGCGCGGCAGGCGCGGCGGGCGTTGCGCCGCCGCATTCAGAGCATCGTGGAGGACGGCGAGCGCTTCGAGAACGAGGCGATGGTCGCCCCGGACCCCGATCCAACCCCTGACCTGATGGCGCTCGAAGTGGAGCAGAGCGAGACGATCAAGAACGCCGTCGCGTCGCTCTCGGATCGTGACCGCCAGATCGTCTACGCATTCTTCTACGATCCCTCGGCGCCCTCGTACGCGCAGATCGCCCAGCGATTGGGCGTCTCGCCGGAGACGGTCGGCCCGTTGCGAACGCGCTGCCTGCGCCGGTTACGTGCCGCGCTGAACGGGTTACCTTCGTTCAACGACCCGGACTAAGCCCGCGCCCCACGCGGTCGCTGGTCTGCCCCTCGGTCAGCCCTGGCGCGGCCTCAGGTTCTCGCGGCGCACGTTCAGGTAGCCGTTGCCATACGGGCGGAAGTCGATCGCGTTCGAGATGCCGTACAGGCGGCGCGGCTGGACGACCGGAATCCAGGGCAGGTGCTCCAGCGCGATCTCGTTCATCCGTCGGTAGTTGCGCAGCCGCAGCTCCTGGTCCAGCGAGTAACGCGCCTCTTCGCCGAGCTTGTCCCACTCCGCGTTGTGCCAGTAGTCCTGGGAGCCGCCCGGGCCGAGCAGCCGGTACATCATCCCATCAGGGTCCAGGACGGTGCTCGCGGGATCGGACCAGAACAGGCCCTTGAACGACTTGTCACGGGTCTTCTCGGCGCGGGCGGCGATCTCGATAAACTCCAGCTTGCTGTTGACGCCGATCTTGCGCCACATCTCGTCCACCAGCTCCGCCATCTGGCGGTCGCCCAGCAAGTAGCCCTGTGTGGTCTCCAGGACGATCTGCTCGCCCTTGTAGCCGGCCGCCTGGAGCCGCTGCTTCGCCCGCTCGGGGTTGTATTCGAGCGGCGGCAGCGTCGCGTCGAACCCGAAGTCGCCCTGCGCGATGAAGCCGTTCGGCACCACGCCCTGCCCACGGTGGATCGTCTTGACGATCGACTCGCGGTCGATGGCGAGCGAGAGCGCCTGCTTCACCAGCGGGTTGTCGAGCGGTGGCACCGCCGAGTTGACCGCCAGGACGTGCAAGCCGTTGAACAGAGCGCCGTCCACGCGCGCCTTGCCGCTCCGGTTGATGGCTTCGATCTGGTCGGCCGGCACGTTGGTCACAAGATCGGCCTCGCCGGCCAGCAGTGCCGCGATCCGAGGCGCGGTTTCCGGGCGCGGGCAGAACGTCACCCGCTCGAAGCTGGGCGCCCCACCCCAGTAGCCGTCGAAGCGCTCCAGCACGAGACGGTCGTCCGGCACCCACTCCACGAACTTGAACGGCCCGGTCCCGACCGGCTTCCGCTTGAAGCCGTCCGCGCCCACGCTCTCGAAGGCAAGGCGCGGCACCATCTGGCCGCCGTACGAGGCGAGCCGGGCCGGCAGCAGCGCGTCGGGCTGGCGGGTAGTGAACACGACGGTCAGCGGGTCGGGCGCCTCGACGCTCTCGACGGTCGAGAAGGCGGTCGCGACGCTGGTCTTCGCATTCGGATCGTAGGTGCGCTCGATCGAGAACTTCACGTCCGAGGCGGTCAGGATGCCGCCGTTGTGGGTCCGGAGATCGGGCCGCAGCTTCAGCTCCCAGCGGCGGTCTCGCACGCGCCACTCGGTCGCCAGCATCGGGCGGATGACGGACTGATCCTCGTTGCGGAACGTCAGGTTATCGAACAGGGTGAACGT
>JAXLXF010000021.1:0-124574 GCA_046328125.1 Chloroflexota bacterium | reverse complement strand
CCGGCGCGACGTAGTAGAGGCCGACGGCGGTCAGCACCCCGTAATCCACGAAGCGACCTTCGCCCAGGAGGGCGCGGACCAGCAGGCTGAGGGTCGCTTGCGAGCCGCTCGGCATGAACACGAACGGCAGCAGGAACTCGTTCCAGCCCGAGACGAACGCCAGCAGGCCGAGCGCCAGCAGGCCCGGCCGGACCAGCGGCATGACGATCCGCCACCACGTCGTTATCCGCCCGGCCCCGTCCACCAGGGCCGCCATCTCCAGCTCCCAGGGGACCGTGTCGAAGAACCCTTTCATGATCCAGATGCCGAGCGGCACCTCGAACGCCGCCTTGACCAGGATCACGCCGAGCAGCTGGTCGTAGAGGCCGAGCCAACGGAGCACCATGAACGTGGCGATCAGGAGGGTGACGCTCGGGAAGCTGTGCAGCAGCAGGACGCTGCCGAGGAACGCCCGCCGGCCGGGGAAGTTGAGCCGCGAGAGGGCGTAGCCGGCCATCGACGAGACCAGCAGCACCACGGCGGCAGTGGCGAGCGAGAAGACGAGCGTGTTGATCGTCAGCGGGATGATGGGCGGCTTGTTGGCGAGCTGCTCGACGGTCTCCGGCGCCCAGAGGAAGCGCCAGTTCTCCAGGGTGAAGCTGCCGGTCGGGCGGAGGCCCTCGACCCGTGTGAAGAAGGAGGAGAAGCCGAGCCAGAGGTAGAGGAGCAGGATCGGCAGGGTGAACAGGAGCAGGACGGCGTACGGCAGCACCGTGAACAGGGCACGGCTGAGCCGACTGGACAGGCTGTCGGACGGCAATGCCGAAGGGGCAGGAGCGGTTCGGGCGATCATCGGATGCTCTCGGTCATCAGGTGATCTCGATGCGGGGGTCGGAGACGAGGTCGTTGAAGCGGAAGATGCGCAGCAGGACGAAGCTGACCAGCAGCCCCATCACCACCAGCACGGCAGCCAGCGCGGCTCCGTATCCAAACTCCAGATTCCCGAAGTAGCTGCTCAATGCGGTGTGGAACGCCCAGAGGCTCCAGACCTCGGTCATGTAGAGGCCGGGGCCGCCGTTAGTGGTGAGCAGGATGTACTCGTACGAGGCGAACAGGCTCATCGTCTGGTAGGTCAGGACGAAGAGGATCGGCCACTTCAGCAGCGGCAGGGTGATCCGCCGGGCGATCTGCCAGGCGTTGGCGCCGTCCACCCTGGCCGCGCGGAACAGCTCCTCGGGGATCGCCTTGATGGCGCTGGTGAAGATCAGCATCCCGAAGCTCGCGCCGACGAAGCCGTTGATCGCGAAGACGACCGTCCACGGATCGGAGTTGATCCAGTAGCGGCCCTCGACGCCGAACGGCTCGACCAGCTGGTTGATGACGCCGTACGGCGGGGCAGCGGCGGCCCAGGTCCACATCAGCGCGTAGACGACGGACGGCGAGATGCGCGGCAGCAGCCAGATCGCGCGGAGCACGCCCCCGGTGCGCGGATCGACGTTGGTGCTCAGCAGGGCGATGCCCAGGCCGGCCACCAGGTTGATCGCCAGCGTGACGACGACGTAGAAGATGGTGTTGCCGAGGATCAGCAGGGTGAAGCTGCCGCGCGCCATCCGCTGATAGTTGTCCAGGCCGACCCACTGCCAGTTCGAGAGGCCGGTGGTGGTCGCCATGTCCGTCAGCGACATGCCGAGGGTGATGACGACGGGCGCCACGAAGAAGGCCGCCACCATCAGCAGGGCCGGCCCCATGAAGAACATGGCCGTGCCGTAGCGGTTCATTTGACGATCAATTCGTCCTTCAACTGGCCCTGGAGCTCGTTGGTGGCGACCTCGACGGCCTGCTTCGCGGGCATCTGGCCGGACTCCACCGCCGAGAGCAGCCGGAAGATCACCTCGTCGTACGGGCCGAATTTCGGATGGTTCGGCAGGAACGTGGTGTAGTCCAGCATGTAGCCGGCCGCCAGCAGGAATTTGTCCTGCTGATAGGTGGGATCCTTCTCCTGCGTCTTGAGGATCGCCAGGTGGGCGCTCGCCACCGAGTGCTTCGAGTTCAGCTCCGGGGTGGTGGCGGCGGCGATCAGGCGGAACGCCAGCTCCTGGTTCTTGCTGTTACCGGTCACGGTGTACACCAGCGGGTGGGTGAGGGTGACCGGCTTGCCGCCCTTCTGCGCGGCTGGGATCAGCGTGAAGCCGACGTTGTCCCACTGCTGCTGCTCGGGCACCTTGTACGTCTTGATCCAGTCCGCCCAGGTCCAGGTGCCGGCGTTCGCGAACAGGACTTTGCCGCCCGTGACCGTCTCGTGCCAGATCTTGCCGTCCATGCCCATGAAGTTCTCAGGCGTGATCTTGTGGGTCTTGACGGCGTCGAAATGCTGCTGGAAGAACTTCTCCAGCGGCTCCTTCAGGAGAACCAGCTTGCCGGACTCCGGGTCCTGCATCTGGCCGCCCTGCTGGTAGTAGAACTCGTAGTGGTCCGGGCCTTTCGACGAGCGGTGGTACCAGCCCTTGCCGCTCTCGATCACGTTCTTGGAGATCGCCTCCTTGGCCGTGTCCACGAGGTCGGGCCAGGCGAACTCGCCCTTCTTGACGGCGTCCGGCAGCCCGTCGATCTTCTCCTTCGGCCAGCCGAGCTTTGCCAGCAGATCCTTGCGGTAGTACATCGGGCGGGCCTCGGCGTCCTGCGGGATGCCGTAGGTCTTGCCCTTGTACTTCATCGCCGGCCAGAGCGTTGGGTAGATGTCGGCGAACTGCTGCTCGTACTTCTTGAGCAAGTCGTCCAGGGCGACGATGTAGCCAGCCGTGGACCAGGCCGCCACGAACTCGTGGCCGGTCAGGATGATGTCTGGCCCCTGCTTCGCCTCGGCGGCCAGGGTGAACTTCTGGGCGTAGGCGTCCCAGGTGCCGCCGCTCTCGAAGGTCGCCTCGACCTGGACGCGCTGGGGCGAGCCTTCCTTTTCGAGCTGCTTGTTCAGGTTGTCAGCCGCCGCGATCAGGTTGTCGCGCCGGTTGAAGGACGGTGCGTCCGGGCCGATCGTCCAGGCGGTGATCTTGACGACCTGGCCACCGGAGACGGCGCCGGACGCCTTGGTGTCCACGACGGTCGTGGCAGTTGGGGCAGGAGCGGGCTTGGCTGCCTCGGCCGGCTTGGCTGCTTCGGCGGGCTTCGCATCGGCGGCCGGCTTCGCCGCCTCGGCGGGCTTCGACTCGGCCGGCTTCGACTCGGGTGGCTTGGCAGCTGGCGCCGAGGGCACCGGCGTGGTGGAGCAGGCGGTGGCAAGCGCGGCAGAGGCCGCACCCGCGAAGACGAGCAGCACGCGTCGCCGAGACAGTCGCATCACAGTCCCCCTGTGTGTCAGTACCGTACCGACCGCCTGGCTGGTGGGCGGTCGCCGTGTAAGAGGCCGGCCTCATCGCCGGGTGTTGACTCCGCCGCTGGCCCAGTATATAGGGCCACGATCTTGCATGGTGCAAGTGTGTTCTCCCACCGTCCGGCGGAAGCTTCTGGCCGCGCACAGCGTTCTGGAGTGTGGGTATGCGGCGATACCGTTCGATTCTGTCGCCGCTGTGTAAGATGTCAAGAGTACGATGATGACTGCATGGTGGGCGCGCGCACTGCGCGGCATGCTGACCGGTGCGAGCCAGGTAAGGAGAGGCATGATGGCTGGCTGGGGTGACACCTCGCTGCAGATCTCGCCGGACGAGTTCCCGGATCCGAACGTTGACATCACGGGTGGCGCGGGCGAGCAGTCGGTGGTGCTGGCCGGCGGCTGCTTCTGGTGCGTCGAAGCGGTCTTCACAGAGGTTGACGGCGTGCTCGGCATGACCTCGGGGTACGCTGGCGGCAGCGCCGACACGGCGGACTACGAGACGGTCTGCACGGGTCGGACGGGTCATGCCGAGGCGGTCCAGGTCCGTTTTGATCCGAGCAAGCTGAGCTACGGGCAGGTCTTGAAGCTGTTCTTCTCGGTGGCGCACGACCCGACGACGCTGAACCGCCAGGGTGCGGACCAGGGGACGCAGTACCGCTCGGCGATCTTCTACGCGGACGACGAGCAGAAGCGGGTGGCCCAGGCGTACATCGACCAGCTGGACGCGGCCGGCGTGTTCAACGCGAAGATCGTGACCAGCCTGGAGCCGCTGACCGCGTTCTACGTGGCCGAGGAGTATCACCAGGGGTACGCGGCGCTCCACCCGAACCAGCCGTACATCGCGGCGGTGGCGATGCCGAAGGTGCGGAAGCTGCGGACCTACTTCGGCGACCGGCTGAAGGGGGCCGGGAGCGGCGCGACCGGCCGCTGACCATCTCAACGTCGACGGGTCCCGGTGCCTGGTCGGGGCTTGAAAGCCCCGCCTACATTCAGGGCGTCGCGCTGCGACGCCGGGACACGGCAGGCCGTCGCGGAGCGACTGACGAATGGTAGACGTGGCTTCAGCCCCAATGCCGTTCAGATAGCGTCCAAATCCGCACCGCGAGCGTCAGCGAGTCGGACCCTGACACGTCAAGCCCGATCCTGTACAGGGTGTCCACGTCCCCTGTCATCCCGAGCGGCCGTCAACTGACCCTACAGGCTACACCCCGCCGCGAGGGATCTCACGCTGCCCTGCATCGGAGCGTGAGATCCCTCGGTCGCTGAGGCTCCCTCGGGATGACAGATTGGTGTGCATGACAGATTGGTGTTCGCCGCTTCGAGCCGTTCCCGAGTACACGTTGGATATCGTGGACGACTCCGGGGGATGACAGATTGGTGTGCGACACTTCGGGCGGTTCACGAGGAGTCGGGCCGTTGACGAGCAGTCGGGCGGTCAGTGGAGGTCGCGGAGGGGGTGGGGGCCGGCGAAGCGGGGGCGCAGGTGGTCCTCAATCATGTCTGGGCTGACCTCGGCGAGGGTGGCTGGCTGCCAGCGCGGGCTCTTGTCCTTGTCGATCAGGAGCGCGCGCACGCCCTCTGCGAAATCGTGGTGGACGCTGCAGCCGACTGACGCCTGGTACTCCAGGCGGAAGACGTCGGCGAGCGAGAGGTCGCGGGCGCGCCGCTGGAGCTCGAACGAGAGCGCCGCCGAGGTTGGCGAGCCGTGCGCGAAGGTGGCACCGGCCTGGGCCAGCCAGGGGTCCGCGTCGCCGGCCAGGAGCGCGAGGCGTGGGACGATCTGCTCCAGACTGTCATCCCCGATGGTGGCGTCGATCCGGGCGAGGTGAGCGTCCAGGTTGGATGGCGGCAGGCCGTCGGTGGCGAAGCGGGCGAGCAGCTCGGTCAGGTGGGCGTCGTCGGCGGCGCGGTCGCCCTGCCAGCGCTCGGACGCCAGCGCTTCGAGCGCGGCGGGCAGGCTCTCGTGGGGCAGCACGGCGTCCGCGAGGCCGGCCAGTCGGGCGTCCGCCGCGTTGAGGGGGGCGCCGGTCAACGCCAGGAAGAGGCCGCTCCGACCGGGCAAGCGCGGCAGGAGCCAGCTGCCGCCGACGTCGGGATAGAGTCCGATGCTGATCTCTGGCATGGCGAGGCGGGTCCGCGGCGTGGCGACCCGGTGCGATGCGCCCGCCAGCAGCCCGATGCCGCCGCCCATCACGTAGCCGTGGCCCCAGCAGAGGATCGGCTTCGGGAAGGTGTGGATGCGGTTGTCGAGGCGGTACTCGCGCTCGAAGAAGTCGGAGGCGAGCTGCGGCACCTGGCCGGGCGCGGTCTCCTGGGTTTCTCGGATGGCGCGGCAGACCGCCACCACGTCGCCGCCGGCGCAGAACGCCCGGTCGCCGGCTCCGTCCAGCACCACGCCGACGATCTGGGGGTCAGAAGCCCAGGCGACGAGCTGGGGATCGAGCAGGTCGATCATCGCTAACGACAGGGCGTTCAGGATGGCCGGCGCGTTGAGGGTTGCTCGCCCGAAGGCGTGCTCGGAGGCCGTCTGGATGGTGTCGAAGAGGATCGGGTCTGCCGTCAACTGGTCTGCCTTCCTGCATGGGGGACGAGTGTGACAGGATGAACGGGATTGTCCGGATGGAGACGCCATCCCGGCAAGCTGGCTCCGCTCGGCCCAGAATGTTCGATGAGGTCAGATCGTCGACAGGAAGCCCGTGACCAGCGAGCGGTAGCGGTCGGGCAGGGCGCCTCGGATGCCGTGGCCGGCTTCGGGCAGTGAGACGTGGACGCAGTCAGCCATCAGCGAGGCGGCCCAGCGCGCTTCGGCGTCGGAAAGCGCGCCTCCGAGCGCCGGGTTGCCCTGGAGTAGGAGCGTCGGGCAGACAACCCGCCCGAGCCGCTCGCCGAGGTCGAAGCCGACGTAGCACCGGTCCTCGACGTACGTGGTGAGCAGGTCCGGGTCCAGACGACTCAGGTTCACCGCGCGCCGGCGGACGTTGACGGCGTCTTGATCCTGCATCTTCGGAGTCAACACCCGCACCAGCTCGGGCAGCGAGTGACCGGCGGCGGCGAGGTCGCGGGTCTCCACCATGCCCGCGTGCGCGGGCTGCGTGGCGCCCGGCGCCCCTGAGGCGAACCCGAGCGGCGGGTCTTCCAGTACGATGGCCCGCACCGTGTCCGGATGCTCGGCGGCCAGCCCGATGGCAACCATCGCCCCGAGCGAGCTGCCGACCACAACGGCGGGCTCGTCGCTCAGGTGCCGGTGGAGCGCACGGATGTCGCGAACGTAGTCCACGAGCGCATACTGTCCCGCGACGTGCCCCGACTGGCCGTGCCCGCGCAAGTCCGCGGCGACCACCCGCCAGCGCACCGCCAGGAACGGAATGGTCGTCTCGAAGACCTGCCAGCTCGCGGTCATGCCGTGCAGCAGGATCAGCAGCGGACCGCTGGCCGAGGACTCGACGTAGTGGATGGCGACCTCGCCAGTGTCGAACGTGCGCTCCGTCAGCATCCTGTCCTCCCGGGTGGCCGGCACCCCCCGTCATCGAGCAGACAGTGCGCTGGCGCTCAGCGGTTGCGCCACTGGGGGGCGCGCTTGCCCAGGAACGCGGCCACGCCCTCGCGCTGGTCCTCGGTGTCGAACAGCTCCACGAACGCCTCGCGCTCGGCGGTGAGGGTCTGGGCGGGGTTGCCGGTGCGCGCGCCGTCGATCAGGCGCTTGCAGGCGCGCACGGCGCTCGGGCTCTGCTTCGCGACCGCCTCGGCCATCGCGAGCGCCCGCGTCAGCCCCTCGCCGCGCGGCACCACGACGTCCACCAGCCCGATCCGCTCGGCGGTCTGGGCATCGGCGCGCTCCCCGAGCAGGATCATCCGCTTCGCCCACGACTCGCCGACGGTCCAGGCGAGCCACTGGGTGCCGCCGCCGCACGGCAGCAGCCCGACCGACGCTTCCGGCAGGCCCATGACGGCGTGCTCCTCGGCGACGCGCAGGTCGCAGGCGAGCGCGCATTCGAGGCCGCCGCCCATCGCGTAGCCGTTGATGGCGGCGATGCTGACGCCGGGGAAGGCGGCCAGCGCCTCGAACGCCTCCCCGAAGCGGCGGGCCATCGTCGCGGCGACCCCTTTGTCGGCGTTGGCGAAGGCGTTCAGGTCGGCGCCGGCGCTGAAGAAGCGCTCGCCGGCCCCGGTGATGACCAGGGCGTAGACCTCGCGGTTGGCGGCAAGGTCGTGGACGAGCCGGGTCAGGCCGGTCAGGCTCGCCTCGGTCCAGGTGTTGGCCGGTGGGTTGGTGAGGGTGACCACGGCGGTGTGGCCGCGCGTTTCGAGCATGAGGCCAGGGTAGCTCGTCATGCCAGAGCCGGAGCCGGGACCGGGAGTGGGATCTGGGACGGCGCTCATCGGATCGCCTCCATGATGCGTGTGGCGCTCATCGGATCGCCTCCGTCGCGTGCTCCTGGAGCATCCGCCGCGCGACGATCACCCGCATGATCTCGTTCGTCCCTTCGAGAATCTGGTGGACGCGCGTGTCGCGGACGTACCGCTCCAGCGGATAGTCGTGGAGGTAGCCGTAGCCGCCGTGCAGCTGGAGGGCCTGGTTGCAGACCTCGAAGCCGACGTCGGTGGCGAACCGCTTCGCCATCGCGCAGTAGACGGTGGCGTCCGGGTGGCCGTCGTCCAGCTTCGAGGCGGCGAGGCGGATCATCTGGCGGGCCGCGACTAGCTCGGTGGTCATGTCCGCTAGCTTGAACTGGAGCGCCTGGAAATCGGCCAGCTTGCGGCCGAACTGCTGGCGCTCGTGGAGGTGCAGATGCGCGGCGTCCAGCGCGCCCTGGGCCGCCCCGACCGAGCAGGCCGCGATGTTGATCCGCCCGCCGTCCAGGCCGCGCATCGCGATCTTGAAGCCCTCGCCCTCCTCGCCCAGGCGATTCGAGACCGGCACCCGCACGTCGTCGAAGAAGACCGCGCGGGTCGGCTGGCTGTTCCAGCCCATCTTGTGCTCGTTCTTGCCGTAGCGGAGGCCGGGGCTGTCCCCTTCCACCAGCAGGGCCGAGATGCCACCGGGGCCGTCGCCGCCGGTCCGCGCCATCACCACCAGCGCGTCGGTGGCTCCAGCGCCGGAGATGAACGCCTTGCTGCCGTTCAGCACATAGGCGTCGCCGTCCAGTCTGGCGCGGGTCTGGAGTGAGGCGGCGTCCGAGCCTGACCCTGGCTCAGTCAGGCAGTACGAGCCGAGCTTCTGGCCGCTGGTGAGGAGCGGTCCCCAGTGGGCGG
Organism: Chloroflexota bacterium; assembly: GCA_046328125.1. Classification (GTDB taxonomy): domain Bacteria; phylum Chloroflexota; class UBA6077; order UBA6077; family JACCZL01; genus JADZEM01. Next base: position 115,975 of record JAXLXF010000021.1, on the reverse strand, counting down.
CCACCTCTGAGCGGCAGAAGCTGGTGACCATCCAGGCGACCATGTTGTGGATCGTGATATAGGCCGTGGTGGAGGGGCAGGCAGCGGCCAGCTCTTCGAAGACCAGGGTGGCGTCGAGGCGCGGCAGACCGAGGCCGCCGTGCTCGGGGTTGGCGTAGAGACCGCAGAAGCCGAGCTGGCCGGCCTTCTCTATGGTCTCGCGCGGGAAGTGACGGTCGGCGTCCCACTGGGCGGCGTACGGCGCGAGCTCGTGGGCGGCAAACTCGCGCGCTGCCTGCTGGAACGCTCGCTGCTCGTCCGACAGCTCGAAGTCCATCGCCGTCCTCCCTCTGTCCTCTGCACGATCGTGCCGCTCGCTCAATCATGACGGATGCGGGCCGGCGAGCGAGAGAGTATCCGGGTGGCGCACGCGGCCCTCTGGAGCCAGACCCACGGCGGCTACACGCTGGTGGTCGGCGCAGGCGTGGGTGCGGCAGTTCAGGGCAGCCATTGCCAGACGGCTGCCCTGACGTGCTCGTGCTGCGAGGCGGTGCACACGCGCGCGAGGCGCCCCCCGACGCTTCGCGCGCGGGCTGGCGCGGGGACTGCCGTGCTGGCCTTCGCCCGTCACCCGCTCGTCGCCGGACCGGCCCCGTGGGAGACGCGAGGCTAGTCTGACTGCGCTACAGTGACAGCGTATGGGTTGGCGTGCTCGCGGACTGTCTGGCGGGACACGGCCGGGCTGTTCGCGCACAAACAGGTGGACTCGGTGGCTCCGTACGCCGTCTCCATCACGTAGGATAGAAGTCAAACGTCTTTGTGGTGAACGCTATCGATTCGTGAGGGCTGCTTTTGGGAGGAGTATGCAAGTCATCGTCGCCGAGGATGGTCCGCTCGTTCGTCAGTTGTTGGCACATGCAGTTCAGGCTCTTGGGCACGAATGCGTAGCGGTTGAGGATGGTCTCGCGGCGTACGCCCACTATCGAGAGCATGGTGGCGACCTGATCATCAGCGACTGGAGCATGCCCGGCCTGGATGGCCTGGAGCTGTGCCGTCGCATCAGGTCGATTCCCCAGGACGGGTACGCCTATTTCATTCTGCTGACGGCGCACGGCGGCGAGGACAACCTGCTGGACGCCATGCGGGCCGGCGTGGACGACTTCGTCACCAAACCGCTGGATCCGGTGATCCTGGAAGCGCGGCTGATCGCGGCGGAGCGCGTGACGTCGCTCTACCGCGAGCGACAGGCCCACACGGCCCGCCTGGAGACGCTGCTGCGAGCATCCAGGCGGTTCGCCTTCGAGGCGCACCCCGACCAGTTGCTGCCGGGCGTCCTGGCCGAGGCGATCGACCTGTTGGGCGCTGACGAAGGCGAGATCGCGTGCTGGGACGACCAGCAGCATGACTTCGTGCGGGTCCACCGGGTGAGCGCAGCCGGCGGACATCGCCCGCTCCGCGACCTTGCCGATACGTCGTACCGCCTGAACGGTCTGACCGGATCGGTGACGATCGAAGACCGGCCTGACGAGCACGGTCGGTGGTCAATCGTCGCCTCGATGCTCCAGGGGCGGCACCTGCTCGGCACCATTCGGCTGATCAGCTCGGATCCCAACCGACGATTCGAGCAGGCTGATGCTGACATCCTGGAGATGGTCGCCGCCGTCGCCGCCGCGTCGCTGGTCGGTACCGAGCGGTCGCGCCTGGAAGGGGTGTTGCTGGCTGGTCGGACGATGAGCCACGAGCTGAACAACAAGCTCGCGCTGACGGTGGGGTACGTCGACATGATCGGGAATGACCCGCGTCTGCCGCCCGACTTGCGCGCGGAGGCGCTGCTTGCCATCGAGGCGAGCAACGATGCCAGCGCCTTGCTTCAGCAGCTCACGAAGCTGACGCGCATCGAGGAGGTCGATTGGGGCGGACCGTCCGGACCGACGATTGACTTGCGCCGCTCGACGTCTCAACCAGGAGACCGATCCCGCCGGGCCGGGCCGTAGAGACGCTCCGCGGCGCCCGGCCGGTCCGGGTGCGCGGTGAGGGTGATGGGCTGGCGACGATCGTCTGGCCTGCGGTTCAGGCGGTCAGGACGCCTGGCGCTCCCTGCCGCGGCTCGCGGCGTCGGCCACGGAGCGGTGGTCTGGCCGAAGGGCGTCCAGCTCGCAGAAGGCGACCTCGGCGCGCGCGATGGCCGCCTGAAGGTCGTCGAGCAGGGTCTGGAGCCCGGTGGCCGGGATCGGGCCGTCTTCGGCGCGCTGCTCCAGCACCCCGCACACCCGCGCCACTTCGGCCGCGCCGACGGTCAGGGCATCGCCACGGGTGGCATGGGCCAGGCGGGCCGCGTCGTACCAGGCGGCCCGGTCGGCGGCGGCCTGGATCTGGGCGGGCAGTTTGTGGATCTCCTGGACGAACGTCTCGACACAGTCGCGAAGGAAGGCGCCGTCGTCGCCGTGTCCGAACTGCTGGAGCACCTGGAGCGCATCGCGATCGAGGACAGCATGGGCCGGATGGTCGTTCGGACGGTCTGCGCGTGCAGGCTCGGCGTTGACGGCGGGCTGCGCGATCGGGTGCATGGATGGTGGCGGCGCGACGATGGCTCCTGACGATGCCCCGGTGAGCCAGCGGCGGAGCATCAGATCCAGCTCGTGACGGCGGGCTGGCTTTGGCAGGAAGTCGTCCATGCCGGCCGCGAGACAGAGGGCCTTCGTTTCGGGGCGGGCGTCCGCCGTCATCGCGATGACCGGCACCCGCTGGCCGACGGTCGTGCGGGCACGCTCGGCGTCGCGGATGCGTCTGGTCGCCTCGAGGCCGTCCATCTCCGGCATACGGCAGTCCATCAGCACCAGGGCGTAGCGGTGTCGAGCGACGGCGTCGACGGCCGCCAGCCCGCCGTCCACGACGTCCACGACGTAGCCGAGCAATTCGAGGATCCCCCTGGCGACCTGCTGGTTGATCTGGGAATCGTCGACGACGAGCAGGCGGGTCGTCTGTGGCGGCGTCGGGAGAGGGGTGTCTGGGCCACCCACCCGTCCGCGGTTCGCTGGGGCCGCGGCGAGCTGAAGCGGCTGTTCGAGGCGGGCAGTGAACCAGAAGGTGCTGCCCTGCCCGACGACACTCTGAACCCCGACCTGGCCGCCCATCAGCTCGGCAAGCTGCTTGCAGATGGCGAGGCCCAGCCCGGAGCCGCCGTATCGCCGGGTGGTGGAGCTGTCAGCCTGGGTGAACGGGGCAAACAGGCGGTCCTGGGTGGCGGCGTCGATGCCGGGGCCGGTGTCGGAGACAGTAGCGAGTAGCGAGTAGCGAGTAGCGAGTGAGCGTGAGTCTGGGGGCGCAATGAATTGCGCCCCTACCGAGTCATCGTCCGTAGGGGCGCAATTCATTGCGCCCCCAGGCATTGCGCCCGCATCAGTCACTCGTAACTCGCTACTCGCTACTCGTAACTCGATGTGTCCGCGATCGGTGAACTTGACCGCGTTGCCGAGCAGGTTGAGGAGGATCTGGCGCAGCCGGGTTGGGTCGCCGACGAGGCGCTGGGGGACGGTGTCTTCGACGGTGGCGGTCAGCTGGAGCCCCTTCTGCTGGGCGCCGGCTGAGACCATGTCCAGGGCGTCGTGGACGAGTTGTCGGACGTCCACGTCGGTGTGCTCCAGCTCGACGCGGCCGGCCTCGATCTTGGAAAAGTCCAGGATGTCGTTGATGATGTCCAACATCGCCTCGCCGGACCGGCCAATCGTCTCGGCGAACGCGCGCTGCTGGTCGGTGAGGGGCGTCTCCAGGAGGAGCTCGGTCATGCCGATGACGCCGTTCATCGGGGTGCGAATCTCGTGGCTCATGGCGGCCAGGAACTCGCTCTTGGCGCGGGTGCCGGCTTCGGCCTGTTCGCGGCCGGCAGCTTCGGCACCGTACGCCGAGGCGTTGCGGATCGCCATGGCGGCTTGCAGGCAGAAGCTGTCGAGCAGGTCGCGCTCGTCGTCGGCGACCAGGAATGGGCGGGGTCCGAGCATGGCGAGGACGGCCAGGAGGCGCTCCTCGTGGATGATGGGCAGTCCGAAGTAGCTGTTCAACTGGACCCGTTCCCACCAGCGGGCGTGGGTGAAGCGTGGATCGTCGCCGATGTCGGGGATGTTGAGTGGCTCGCGGTGCTCGGCGACCCAGCCGGTCGCTCCCTCCCCGAAGCGGAAGCGGGTCGCCGGGAAGTCCAGCTGGCCGGCCGGGCTCTCGGCCGCGCGCATCTCGAGCGTCTGCGTCTCCTGGTCGGCGATCCAGAAATGGACGACGGGAGCGCCCATCAGCTCGGCGGCGGCGCGAGCGATCTCGGGCAGGACGGCGTCCAGATCGAGGGTGGAGGAGACGAGCTGGTTCAGATGGGTGAGGACGCGCTGGCGGCCGATCTGGCGCTCGCGCTGCTCGTAGAGGGCGGCGTTCCGGATCGCCACGGCGACCTGGGCGCCGAAGCCGTCCAACAGGTCGAGGTCGTCCTGGTGCATGACGAACGGCTGCCGCCCGAGCATGGCGAGCACGGCGAGCAGCCGGCCGTCCAGGACGATGGGCTGTCCGTAGTAGGAGATCAGGCCGCGCGCCCGCATGTTCCAGGTGTCGATGAAGCGCGCGTCGGCTCCGATGTCGGGGATGTTGAGCGGCGCCTGGTGCGCGGCGACCCAGCCGGTGGCGCCCGCGCCGACGGCCAACCGCGCTGGAGGGGTACCGCCGTCCAGCGCGCCGTTGGACACGGCGCGCAAGTCGAGGTAGGCGCCGTCCGGCTCGGCGATCCAGATTCGAACGTCGGCTGACCCGATCAGCTGGATGGCGGCGTCGACGATCTCCTGGAGCACGGTGTCCAGATCGAGGGTGGAGGAGACGAACCGGTTCAGGTGGGTCAGGGCGCGCTGGCGTGCAAGCTGCCGATCGCGGCGCTCGACGTGCTGGGCGTTGCGGATCGCGAGGGCGGCCTGCACGACGAAGGCGTCGAGGAGGGCGAGGTCTTGTGGCCCGAGGCCAAGCTGCCCGCGCCCGAACATCGAGAGCACGCCGAGGATCTGGCCCTCAAAGAGGACCGGCACGCCATAGTAGGCGGTGAGCCCTTGCTCTCCCCACCAGGAGGCGTACGTCACGCGGTCGTCGGCGGCGATGTCGGGGATCTGGGCTGGGACGCGATGCTCGGCGATCCAGCCAGGGACACCCCGGCCGAAGGTGAGCTCCCGCATCTCGAACCCCAGGGACGCGGCCTCGTCTGACTGCGCGTGCAGGCGGAGCTTGCGGGCGCCTTCGTCCACGTACCAGAACTGGACGATGGCGATGTCCATGAGCACCGTCGCCGCTCGCACGATCTCGTGCAGGACGCGGTCGAGGTCGAGCGAGGAGGTGACCAGCTGGTTCAGCCGGGTGAGCGCCTCGAAGCGATGGAGCTGACGTTCGCGCTGCTCGCGGTTGTGGGCGTTCTCGATGGCGATGGCGGCCTGGTCGGCGAAGCGCGCGAGCAGCTCGAGGTCTGAGGTGGTGAACGGAGACCTGCCCGCCTCGCGCCGGACCGAGAGCACGCCGACGAGGCGGTCACCGTGGAGGAGTGGCTGGGACATGTACGGCATCTTCGGCCCGTGCGCGTGGCCGATGTCGTCGTGTGGCCTGAGCACCGGGTGGCTGGCCTCCATCAGGCCCTGTCGCCGAGCGGCGCAGCGGCCGGCGAGCCCTTCTCCCAGCTTGTAGCGGCGCTGACCGAACCACTCTCCCAGGCCAGTCCAGGCGCGCGGGACCAGTGCCTGCTCGGCTTCGTCCCAGAGGACGACCGAGCCGCCGAGGGCGCCGACGAGGCTTGACGCGCGGTCGAGGATCAGATGGAGGAGGGGCGCCAGGTCCACCTCGCGGGTGATCTCCCGCGCGACCTCCTGGAGCGCTTCGAGATGGCCGGTACGATCCGTCAGGGTGGCGTAGAGCGCGGCGTTGCGCATGGCGATGGCGGCCTGCGCGACGAACGTCTCGAGCAGCTCCTCGTCTTCCGCGGCCAGTCGGAACGGCTCTTGACCGTTCGCCGAGAGGATGCCGACGACCCGGCCGTCGTCCACGATCGGGATGGTGATCGAGGAGCGAAGATCGTGCTGGCGCCACCACTCCAGGCCGACCGAGCGGCCGTCGGCAAAAACGTCGTCCAGCACCAGGCGCTGACGGTGCTCGGCGGCCCAGCCAGCGGCGCCCTTGCCGAACGTGGTGTGGCGGATGGTCTGGGTCTGGCCGATCTTCTCGTCCGAGAAGGCCCGCAGCTCCAGCGAGCGGGACGCTTCGTCGGCAACCCAGAAGGCGACGACGCGGGCGCCGAGGAGGGTGGCGGTGGCGCACGAGATCTCGTGGAGGACGTCGTCCAGGGCCAGCGACGACACGACGACCTGGTTGAGGCGGGCTACCTGCCGGAGCCGGGTGGCCTGGCGTTCGAGCTGGGTCGTGTGGGATGTGAGGCTGGCGCGCATCAGGTCGAAGTCGGAGGCGAGGCCGCCCAGCTCGTCGGCGGTGGAGATGGCGGGTGGTGGCGTGCGATAGTCGCCTCGCGCGATCCGCCGGGTGGACGAGCGCAGCAGCTCGATGGGGGCGCTGAGGCGACGGGCGAACGCCACGCCGACGATCGCGGCGATCGCCATGGCGAGGATGGCCGGGCCGATGGCGAGCAAGAACCAGCCCCAGAGTGGCGCGAGGACGCGCCGGACTGGGGCTTCGATCTCGACGACCCAGCCGAGCTCTGGGATCGGGACGGCGGCCGAGTAGATCGGCTCGCCGGTGTCGTCGAGGGTCTCCATGGCGGACGGCTGGCCGCCGAGCGCGATCGGGACGTTCTGGTTCTGGGCGGACACGGGCTGGAGGATGTGGCCGGGGTCCGGGTGGGCCAGAATGGTGCCGTCCTGGTGGAGAAGGTTGGCGATGCCGTCCGCGCCGGTGTCTACGGCAGCCATCTCGTCGCTGAGCTCCGCGAGCGGGAGCGCCCCGGACAGCGCGCCGACCACCAGGCCGTCATCCGTACGGATCGGCACGGCGAGCCCGACGATGGGGTGACCAGAGCTGTCCATGACCGGGAGCCCGGGCGGCGGCAGGCGCCCGGCCAGCGCTTCCTGGATGTGGGCGCGTCCAGAGATGTCCAGGCCGATGCTGGCGCGGGAGGGGATGCTGACGGCCCAGACGCGTCCCTGAAGATCGACGGCAGTGATCGAGGAGAGGTCCCCGTGCATCCGGACGGCGCGCTCCAGGTAGGCGTTCATCGTCTCGACGTCGTGGCGCTGAGCGGCGGCCACGATCGACGGGGCGACGCCGAGTCTGGCGAGGCCATCTTGGGACTGCTCGACGTGGCTGGCAACTTGACGGCCGACGACACGCGCCAGCTCGCGCTGTTCGCGGTTGAAGCGTTGCTTGAGATCGGCGTACTCCAGCCCGAGCAGCAGGGCCGCGAGGATCGTGACGGCGAGCATGGCGCAGGCGGCGGAATGCAGGGCGAGCTTGACGCGCAGCGGCCAGCGGGTACGCGGTGGGTCCGCGCGTGCGTCGGCGGGAGCGTCAGGTGCCGTGTCGAGCGGAGCGGCGGCTCCGGGCACGTGTGCGCTGATGGGTTCCTCCCGCGCCAGCATCCACGGCGACCGCTCGCGGCGACGTTCTGGCGGGCCTGCGCTCGGGGTTGGCGAGGGGGCCTGCGCGCACGCGTGAGATCGGCTGGCCCTGAGTTAACGGCGCATCCTCCAGGAAGGTGATGCGAGAACGGCGTGGGTGAGGCTGGGTGCGCGGGTTTGTCACCAGATCTTCACCAGACTGGGTGGAGCGAGCCGGGACGGCCGTCGCCTTGCGAGAAGATGGGCGGACAGCCTACGTTCTTTCGGTCTGTGCGAATCTTGGGCTGGCTGCTCGCAGCGGCTGCGTCACACGACGGGGCTGCATCGTCGGCGATGGGGGCTGCGATGGCGGATCGTGAGGTCTGGCGATGATGGGCCGCAGCCACGTCGTGCTGGCGGGGGCGGCGTACGCCGCGTGGCCGTACGTCCAGGTATGAGTGGCTCGGTGCCAGGAGTGGGGCGCGTGCGCGGTCTCTATTACGGCTGGGTGCTGGTGGTGACCCTGGGGATCACCGAGACGATCACCTGGGGCATCGTCTACTACAGCTTCTCGGTGTTCTTGCCGCCGATGGAGCGCGATCTCGGCTGGTCGCGCGGGCAGATGTCCGGGGCGCTGTCGGTCGCGACGCTGATGTCGGCGCTCTGCGCGGCGCCGGTCGGACGCTGGCTGGACGCCCACGGGCCGCGGCTGCTGATGACGGTCGGCTCGGTGCTGTCGGTGCTGCTGGTGCTGGCCTGGTCGCGAGTGGAGAGCCTGGTCCAGTTCTACGTCCTGTGGGCGGCGCTGGGCGTGGTGATGTCGGCGGTGCTGTACGAGCCGGCGATGGCGACGATCGCGGTCTGGTTCGAGCGGCAGCGGGCGCGGGCGCTGACGGCGCTGACGCTGATCGCCGGGTTCGCGAGCACGATCTTCATGCCGATCGAGGGCTGGTCGATCGAGGCGTACGGCTGGCGGCTGACGCTGGTGCTGATGGCGGCGTTCCTGGCGCTGACGACGATCCTGCCGCACGCGCTGATCTTACGTCGACGTCCGGAGGATCTGGGCCTGAGCGTGGACGGCGAGCCGGAGCCACGTCGAGCGGCCGGCCCGGCCAGGCGGCCGGCCGGCGTGTCGGTGGGACGGGCGCTGCGGGATTCGGCGTTTCGGTGGCTGGCGCTGGCGTTCTCGCTGAACATGGTGGCGAACATCGCGGTGAGCGTCCACCTGATCCCCTACCTCCAGGACCGAGGGTACGACCTCGGGCTGGCCGCGACCGCGACCGGTGCCGTCGGCGCGATGCAGGTGGCGGGGCGGATCGTGCTGGCGGCTCTTGGAGACCGGGTGTCGCTGCGCTGGCTGACGGCGATCGTGATGGCGATGCAGCCGGTCTCGCTGGTGCTGCTGCTGGTGATACCGGGGGCGGCCGGGCTGTGGGTCTTCATCGTCGTCTTCGGCGCGTCGCGGGGGATCATGTCGTTGCTGCGCCCGCTGTTCGTCGCCGATCTGTACGGCCGGGAGCGGTTCGCCAGCATCTCGGGGGCGCTGGCGGCGTTCGTGACGGCGGCCACGGCGGTGGCGCCGCTCGGGGCCGGCCTGGTGTACGACCTGATGCGGAGCTACGACCCGCTGTTCTGGAGCTTCGTGCTGCTGTCGGCGGTCGCGGCCGGGGTGGTGCTGCTGGTGCGCTCGTCGGCGGAGGAGACGGCGGCCGGCAACCGCATGGTGAATGTCGAGCCCTCGCCATAGACGCTCTCGACGGTGAGGTCGCCGCCCATCAAGCGGCAGAAGTGGCGGCTGATGGCCAGCCCGAGCCCGGTGCCGCCGTACTTGCTTCGGGTGCTCGCCTCAGCCTGTGAGAACGCCTCGAACAGGCGTGAGAGCTGTTCGGGCGTCATGCCGATGCCGGTATCTGTGACCGCGAAGAAGATGCCCCCTCCTCGGCCCCTCCCCTTGCGAGGGGAGGGGAGACAGAGCGTCAGATGAGGCGAGTCGGTTGCGTGGGTGGGATGGTGGGGAGCGGGCAGGTTTGGGGTGTGACCCGACGGGAGAGGATGTTGGGGAGTGGGCAGGTTAGGGTTGGGATCTGACGGGACTGGATGTTGGAAACCTGCCCCTACGGGAGGCGGTGTAGGGGCGGGTTTCCAGGTGTCAGCGTCCACAACTGTCCCTCCTAACCTGCCCGCCCCGATGTCCCTCCCGTCACCGTCCACTCGCAACTCGCAACTCGCAACTCGCAGCTCGATGCGTCCGTGGTCGGTGAACTTGGCGGCGTTGGAGAGCAGGTTGAACAGCGTCTGGCGGAGCTTGGTCTGGTCGGCGTGCATGGGGCCGAGATCGGGCGGGCAGCAGACCACCAGTTCGTTGCCGTTCTTCTCCATCAGCGGCTGGACGATGGCCGCCACGTCCCGCACTAACTGGCTGACCGAGAAGTCTTCCAGGAAGAGGTCCATGCGCCCGGCCTCGATCTTGGAGAGGTCCAGGATGTCGTTGATCAGCCCGAGCAAGTGCTTGCCAGCCGCGTTCACTTTCTGGAGGTCTGGAATGAAGGTCTCTTCGCCGAGGTCTTCGGCCTCTTCCTGGAGCATCTCGGAGTAGCCGATGATGGCGTTCAGCGGCGTCCGCAGCTCGTGGCTCATGTTCGCCAGGAACTGCGACTTGTGCTGGCTGGCTTCGGCGAGTTGCTCGTTCGCCTGCTGGAGGCTCCTCGAAGAGCCGCGCGTTCTCGATGGCGATGGCTGCCTGGGCCGCGAACGCCTCCAGCAGCGCCATGTCGCGGTCGGAGAACGGCTCCAGGTCGAAATGCACCAGTGAGACAACCCCGAGGGATTCGCCGTTATGCACCATCGGCACGCACAGGACCGTGCCGGAGCCGGTGTACCGTGCAAACACCTGCCCGATAGGAAACTGCTCCGCATTGAGGTTATCGACGACGTGAACCGTCGTCTGATCGAGACATGCCAGGCCCGGCGCGAACAGACGGTTGAGGGTATGCCGTCGTCAGGCCGAGGGGTCACCAGAAGGCGGCTCGCGTCAGAACGTCGAGTACGTCGCGCCGCATCGCGGTGAAATCAACTTCTGCATGTCGTTGGGCTGTCTCACCGTGCTGATGCGCCGCCACCAACCAGTCCCCGTCACGACGCCAGATCGTGGCGGCTGAGGCACGGCACAGACGCATCGCGCTCTCCGCGATCGTGTCCAGCACCTTCTTGGGATTGGTTGGCGATGAGGCGATCAGCGCCAAAACCTCACGGTTGCCGTCTGCCGCTCTACAGCGCATCGGTAAGGTCGCGGTTGCGTGCCTCCAGCTCCTCGAACAGCCTGGCGTTCTCGATGGCGATCACAGCCTGATCGGCGAACGTCTCCAACAACGCAATCTCGCGGGCTGTGAACGCTTCTGGCCGGAACCGCACCGCCTGGAGCACTCCGAGAGGCCCGGCCTGCTCGGTGTAGAGGTACGCACACCCGCGCGTGACGGCAAAGTAGGCCGGAGATGGATGGCGAGAGTCAGGCTCGTGCGCACCATGCACATAGCTCATAGTCCGGCCTTCAAGATAGACGCGCCCGGGCACGGTCAGGCTAGAGATCGGCCTGCCCCCAGTCTCCAGCGTCTGCCGCAGTCGGCCGCTATGTCGGCAGGGACGCGCGGTGCGATCGCAGCGGCCACGTGCTTGAGGATATCCTGGCGCGGCAGGGTGATTGCGGCGACATCACTGTCGAGAAGGCGCAACGCACTGGCGGTGATCGCGTCAAGCACCTCTTGAAGGTCCGTCTGGGACAGCGCGATGACGCGCAAGATGTCGTTGGTTGCAGTCTGCTGCTCGAGCGCCGCCTCGCGTTCGGCAGTAAGCGCAGCCACCTCAGCCACATGTGCCTGGCGCAGCGCTGCGACCTCTGCCTCTAGCTCCGCGATCCTCGTGTACGGATCGTCCGCCATTCCGATCACCCCGGCCACCCTGCCCTGCTGTGCGACGGCGCCAGGATAGCATGCACGCCAGAGGTGACCTGTGACGAGGTCACATCGGGAAGGTGTGCCCTCAAACTCGGAGTGGTTCAGGTGAGAAGGTCTGTCTGGATGCGGCGGGCGATGTCGTCGCGGACGCGGCGGTAGACGGCCAGCTGCTCGTCATGAGTGCCGGTCGCCTTCGAAGGATCGGGGAAGCTCCAGTGCAGACGCCGCCGAGCGCCAGGGAAGGCCGGACACGCTTCGGCGGCCTGGTCGCAGACGGTGACGACGGCGTCGAACGGCTCGCCCAGGTAGCGGTCAGAGTCTTGCTCTCGTGGCTGGAGAGGTCGATGCCGAGATCCGCCATCGCCTCGATAGCCAGGGGACGGACGTGGGTCGCCTCGGTGCCGGCCGAGAACGCCTCGAAGCGGTCGCCCGGCCAGATGGCGGAGCAGTCCTTCGGCCATCTGGCTGCGGGCCGAGTTGTGGGTGCAGAGGAAGAGGCTGCCGGCCGCGCCCCGGACCAGCCCCTCTTTCAGCTCGAAGCGGGCGAGGAACGGCGCGAACGTGGCCCAGACGACGAGACCGGCCAGCATGGCACCCGCCAGCTGGGCCAGCCAGTATGGGACGAGCCGCTGCCGGGGGAATGCGTGCGGCCGGAGGACGGCGAACGCCAGGCTGACGGCCGGGTTGAGGTGGGCGCCGGAGAGGGCGGCCGAGCAGTAGATGGCGATGGCGACGCCGAAGCCCCAGACGGTGGCGACCTGCCAGAGCCCCTGAAGCGCGCCGGTCAGGACCGCGCAGGCGACCGAGCCGGTCCCGAACAGCACCAGCAGGAACGTGCCGAGCAGCTCACCCACCAGCGCCGACGAAAGCTTGTGCATGCGGCGTTACTTCAACCTTTGGGGAGCGTCAGCAGTCGCAGAGCTGGCCGCCGGTCCAGGCGTCCCGACGGGGCGGCGGGCGAGCGGCAGCAGATTGTACGCGCCAGCCAGTCCGACCAATCCCGCCAACGCGAACGCACCGCCGTAGCCGCCGCCGAGATCGAGCACGAGGCCGGCGGCAACGGGCGCCACCGACGACGCGAACGACGCGGTGAACGCCTGGGCGGCCTGCGCCGAGCCGAGCTGGTCCTCTGGCGCGACCTCGGTCACGGTCGCCGAGTAGATGCTCGAATCGGCGGCCAGCAGCAGGCCGTACGCGCAGCCGACGGCGATCAACAGCCCCCAGCCGGTCCAACCGAGCCAGCCGAAGACGAGCGACAGGCAACCGCTGGCGGCGGCGATGGTCACGGCGACCTGCGCCCGCCCCCAGCGGTCGGAGAGCCAGCCGCCGATCCAGACGCCGGCCGTGCCCAGGCCCGCGATCAGCCCGGCCCACTGTGCGCCCTCGGAGGCCGCCTCGACGTCCCCGAGGCCCTGCCCGACCAGCACCGCCGCCAGGAAAGCCGGCAGCCACGCACGAGAGATGTACAGCTCCCAGGAGTGCGCACCATATGCCAGGATCGTCCGTCGCGTCGGCCCGTTGCGGAGCACGGCCAGGTTGAAGCGCGCGCTCCGGCGCGGAGGCGGCGAGACCCGCCATGTGGCAAGCAACGCCAGCGGCAAGGCCAACGCGGAGACAGCTCCCAGCACGACGGATGCGCCGCGCCAGCCGAACGACGGCAGGAGCGTGCCGCTGGCCCACAGCGAGAGCGCCGCGCCGAAGTAGTACGCCGAGACGTAAATGCTGACCATCAGGCCGCGTCGCTCGGCGGATGAGGCGGCGGAGACCACCCGGACGCCGGGCAGGTAGACGCCGGCCAGCCCGAGTCCGGCCGCGCCACGCAGCAGCGCGGCGCTCCACGGGTCATAGGCCACGAACGGGAAGAGCAGGAACGAGAGCGCGGCCACCGCCGAGCAGCCGCCGATCACGTAGCTGGCTCGCCAGCGGTCGGTGAGCGGCAGGATCAGCAGGACCGCCGCGAGATACCCGAGGCGGTAGGCGGTGAAGACACCGCCCAGCTCGGCATCGCTGGCGCCCCACTCCTGTCGCAGGAGCGGCACGGCGGTCGGGACGACGTTGGAGGGCAGCAGGGTCAGCGCGAGCGTCGCCGTCAGCAGCCAGACCGTGCGGGTCATCGTTCGCCCCTCCTCGCCGCGATGGTCGTGGCACGCTCAGTCGGCGGCAGCCTCGCCCAGCAGCTTCTCCACGATCACGCAGTCGCGCCAGGCGCCGTCGAGCTTGCCGTGGCGGCGGTAGACGCCAACTTCGCTGAAGCCGACCTTGCGGGCCAGCCCGAGGCTTGGGGTGTTCTCCGGGAAGATGCGCGAGAGCAGCTTCCAGAGCCCACGCTCCTCGGCGGCCTGGAGCAGCGCTTGCAGCACTGCGAGGCCGGCGCCGGTACCCCGAGCCTCCCGCGCGGTGTAGACGGAGTACTCCGCGACGCCGGCGTAGCAGGGCCGGGAGCGATACTGGCCGGCCGCCGCCCAGGCGACCACCTGCCCGTCGCGCTCGGCGACCACGGTCGGGAACCGCTGGCCGCGCTCGGCCAGGGCAGCACGAATGTCGGCGGCGGTGCGGGGCTCGGTCTCGAAGGTGGCGATCCGGTCCGCGATGCCCTGGTTGTAGATCCGGGCAATCGCCTCGGCATCGCCGTCGTGGGCATGTCTGGTGGTGGTGTTCCCTGTCGGCATGGCGACCTCTACTGAGGTTGTTCGTGCTGAGCCAGGCGAGGTGGTCGGAAACCCCGCTTTTCAAGATCTCGGCGTGGTCCCCTGGCGTGGCGCCAGTGCTGTGCTATCCCAGACGTAGACTTCGGGAAAGCACGGAGCTCGTTCGTGGAGCGCGGCCATCCTGGCCGCTTTCGTGCTGACGGCCCCCGGACTCAGGGCAGCAGCATCGCTTGTCAACAACCAGGGCGGCCAGGATGGCCGCGCTCCACGGGCACGTTCACCGCATACCGGAATCTCCCGGCTGGATCTGCTCTAGCGCGGGGTGTCCGAGCAGCAGGTCGGGGCGCAGCAGCTGGCAGCAGGCTCGGCGGGCTTGCGGGCGCGGACGAAGGCGCTGACCAGCCGCCCACCGGAGGCGTCGAAGCGAGCGAGCGCGGAGTCGTCCCACTCACGGCTGGCCGAGGCCGCGATCTGGCGCGGATCGTAGACGCGGGTGACTTCGAGGTCAACGTCGCCGAAGCCGGCCTCGGCCAGTAGCTGCCGGTACTCGCCTTCTTCGAGGGCGCCGGCCACGCAGCCGACCCACGCCTCCATGTCGGCGCGAAGGTCACTCGGGATGGCGCCCTGAGCCACGACATCCGAGACGGCGAAGCGGCCCCCGGGCTTGAGGACGCGGAACGTCTCGCGGATCACGCGGCCCTTGTCCGCCGAGAGGTTGATGACGCAGTTGGAGATGACCACGTCCACGCGGTTGTCCGGGAGGGGGATCTCCTCGATGTGGCCCTTCAGGAACTCGACGTTGGTGGCGTGCTGCTCGGCGGCGTTCTTGCGGGCGAGCGCCAGCATCTCGTCGGTCATGTCCAGGCCGTAGGCGAAGCCGGTCGGGCCGACCCGGCGTGCCGACAGGAGCACGTCGATGCCGCCGCCGCTGCCGAGGTCGAGGACGGTCTCGCCTTCGGAGAGCTCCGCGAGGGCGGTCGGGTTGCCGCAGCCGAGGGAGGCCTTGACGGCGTCCTGCGGGATGACGGCCACCTCGTCGGCGCCATACAGGTCGGAGGTGATGGGCGAGCAGTCGGTGGAGCTGCAACAGGAGGTCTCGGCATACCCACCCTCGGTCACGCGGCGGGCGCGGTCGGCGTACTTGGCGCGGACAGAGTCACGGATCGTCTCGGGAGACTGGTCGAGGGCCATCGGGGTGCTCCTTTCATCGAAGAACGTCTATGCGTACAACCAAAAAAGGGGCTCAGCTCGCGTCGGCAAGCTGAGCGTTGACGAGCTGCGCTGGGGCGAGTTGAGCGTTGACGAGGTGGGCCGGCACGAGCTCGGCGGCGGCGCCTCGGAGCAGCGCCAGGCCGGCCGGATCGACGGCGTAGTAGGCCCAGACACCGCGCCGGGAGACGGTGACGAGGCCGGCGTCGCGGAGGATCTTGAGATGGTGCGAGATGGTGGGCTGGGTCAACTCGAAGCGGTCCACCACGTCGCAGACGCAGATCGGAGTCGTCTGGGCGGCGATCAGGCGGAACACTTCCAGACGGGTCGGATCCCCGAGGGCACGGTAGAGCGATACCAGGCGGTCGAGCCGGCTCGGAGGCAGCTCGGGCGGCGCGACGGGCGAGGCGCAGCAGTCGTCAGGGCGGGATCGAGTGGGCATGGCGACACTATACCCCAATACATCGACGTTTGTCTATGACATCGACGGCGATTTCTGCGTCAGGGTGAGGCCGGCGGGCTGAAGAAGTCCGACAGGCCCTTCACGGCCGGGTCGGCGGCGTGGCCGAGATGCTCCAGCCCCCAGGCGTCCTCGATGGTCCGGAGCAGCGAGTAGTGGTTGTACGGGGTGGCCGAGACGAAGCCGCGCTTGCCGAGCGGTGAGGCGACCACCGTCATGATGTTGCCGCCGCCATGTCGCTGGCCGCAGCAGCCGTCGTCCGTGTCCCCCTCGTCGTAGGTGACCACCAGCAGCCCGTCCTGCTGGAACGCCGGCGAGGCGAGGATGGGAGGCAGATGCGCCGCCAGCCAGTCGTCGCCCTCCGCCACCGAGGCGTCGTGCGTGGAGCTGCGCATGTTCGGGCCGAGCCAGACCAGGTTGGGGAGATCGCCGCGCGCCAGGTCGTCGGCGAAGTGGTCGAACGGCACGATCCGCTCGCAGCGGGCCGGGTCTTTGCGGATGCCGTCGAAGTAGATGAACGGGTTGTGCTTCTGGGCGTACAGCCCGTCGCGGGTGCTGCCGACGTAGCAGGGGCGGGGCATCGACTCGAAGTACCCTTTCCAGCTGCGACCGCTCGCCTCGACCTGATCGGCGAGGGTGGGGGCCGACTGGGTGCAGTCTTCGCAGTCGCTCTCGACTCCGAAGGTGTCCCCCGAGATCATCGCGAGGTAGTTGGGCAGACTCGGGTGGCTGACGCCGTAGTAGCGGGTGGCGAGGCCGTAGCTGGCGGCGAGCTGGTTCAGGTACGGGGCGTCGGCGCGGCGGTGGATGCGGTCGAGCTCCTTGTTTTCGAGGACGACGACGAAGACGTGCCCGAAGGCGGGGACGCCGTCAGTCGGGGCGTCGGCGGCATGGGCGGGCTGGCCGGTCGGGAGGAGACAGGCGAGGCTGAGGCAAGCGGTCAGCAGGATCGAGAGGTGAAGGGCGAAGCGGGGGGACGCCGTGACGGCGGGCATCGTAGTACCTGGGGTGGATGGGATGGAGTGGGCGCGGGTGAGGCGCCCACGGCAGAGGTCATGGGCAGATCGTGTGCCTTCTGGGAGCGCGTCCTCGCCGATAGTGGTCGCCCCAGCGGACGTCTTGCCTGTCAACTTCGGGACCGGTGCGAGGAGGTGGCGACGAAGCGGCGAAGATCGCCGCGCTCCCAGGGGGATCGAGTGCCTGGGAGCGCGGCGAGGGACGGTCTCAGTGGCCGATCTTGACGGGCAGGGCGCGCGGGCCGCGGACGGTGCCTTGCGACCACGTGACGCCGTCCGGATCGGCGAGCGAGAACGTCGGGATGCGCTTCAGCCACTCCTCCAGGGCGACGCGCAGCTCCATCCGGGCCAGATTGGAGCCGAGGCAGCGGTGGATGCCGACGCCGAACGCCATGTGCCGGTTCTCGGCGCGGTCGATGATGACCTTGTCGGCGTCCGGGAAGACCTCCGGGTCGCGGTTGGCAGACGGGAATGGGAGCATCACCATCTCGCCGGGCTTGAAGGTGCAGCCGCCGACCTCGGTCTCCGAGGTGATGACGCGGGCCATCGTGACCGGGGCGTACGCGCGCAGCAGCTCCTCAATGGCGGTCGGGAGCAGCTCCGGCTCGGCGATGAGGCGCTCGCGGTCCTCGGGGTGGGTGGCGAGGTGCCAGATCGAGGCTCCGATGGCGCTCCAGGTGGTGTCGATGCCGGCGATCAGCAGCAGCCTGACGGTGTTGACGAGGTGCTCGTTGGTGATCGGCTGGCCGTCGATCTCGGTGTTGAGCAACATCGAGATGATGTCGTCGCCGAGCGGCTCGCCCCGGGCCTGCCGATCGCGGCGGAGGACGACCTGCTCGTGGATGTAGGTGCTCATCCCGATCAGGCCGCTCATCGCCTTCTCATAGTCGGTGACGCCCTCTTCGAGGGTCTCCTGAATCCAGCCCCGGAACTTGTCGCCGTCCTCGGCCGAGACGCCGAGCATGTGGGCGATGACGCGGACCGGGATGTGCCTGGCGTAGTCGCCGGCGGCGTCGCACTCGTCCTGCTCGGAGAGCTTGTCGATCAGCTCGGCGCAGATCTCGCGGGTGCGGTCTTCGAGGGGGCGGATGGCGTTCGGGGCGAAGGCGGCGAGCAGGACGCGGCGATGGCCGCCGTGGTCGGGCGGATCGGAGGTGATCGGCGGGGAGGAGCCGCCCTGGACGGCCACTTCGCGGACGACGACCCGGTGCGAGGAGAAGTGCTCGGTGTCGTAGGTGATCGCCTTGACGTCCTCGTAGCGGGTGGGGAAGTAGACGCCGTTGAAGCGCTCGGTGTGGGCGACCGGGCACCGTTTGCGGAGATCGTCCCAGATCGGATGTGGATCGGCGACCCACTGGGGATCGGTGTGATCGAAGTCGGTCGCCCAGTCGGTGACGGGCGGTCGCTCGGCCATGAGCTCCTCCTCCTCGGGTGCCCCGCGAGGAACGCGGGTACGGTTGCCGCTCGGGTCAGATGGGGCGGATGGAGATCGCCTCTTCGGGGCAATTGGCGACGGCGAGGCGGGCCTTCTCCGCGAGGTCTGGTGGGACGGTGCCGTCGCCAACCTCGCGGGAGTAGCCGAGGTCGTCAATCTCGAAGAGCTCGGGGGCGACGGCGTAGCAGCGGTTGTGGCCCTGGCAGCGCTCGCGGTCCACGGCGACTTTGAGCTGGATGGTCTGACTCATCGGCCCGTCACCTCTGACTGGCTGGTCTGGATGCTTCGGGAAGTGTGGCTGTCGTCAGCGGCGTGATGCCAGGATAGCCGGGATGCCCTCACCCCCCAGCCCCGGGGAACGGCCCTCACCCCCCAGCCCGGAGTGCCCTCACCCCCAACCCCCTCTCCCTGTGCGCGGGAGAGGGGGAGCCAGGGTGGGCGGGGCGGGATCAGAAGATGGCGATCGGGTTGGTCATCGAGGCGGTGCCGCCGACCAGTTTGAGGGGCGCGACGACCAGCATGAAGGCCCAGCGGGAGCGCTCGGCGCAGGCGGCGGCGAGGTCGTCCAGATTCTGGTTGTCGAGCAGCTGCATGCCCATCGCGACGAGGCTGAGGATGTGGATCGGGTGGGTGCAGCAGTCGAACGGGTGCTCGCGGTAGTCGCTGACGCCGTCCGATCCGAGCAGGGCGACGCCACGCTCCTTGAGCCAGGGTCCGACCTCGTGGTGGAGGCCGGAGAGGGAGACGCGGCTGTCCCACGGGCCTTTCGCCTTGCGTCGGGCGTGGCGGCCGGTTCGGATGAGGAGGACGTCGCCGCTCTCGACCCGAATGCCGGCCGAAGCTTCAGCAGCTTCGAGGTCGGCGACGGTGATCGACTGGTTTGGTTCGAGATATTCGACGCCGCGCTGGCGGGGGACGTCGAGCAGGACCCCTCTCGAGACGATGCCGTCCTGGCCGATGGTGATGGCGTTGGCTCGGGCGCCGGTGGAGGTGACAAGGGTGACGGGGCGGCCGTTGTACATCTTGCCCTGCCAGGCGAAGTGGCAGAGGGCATCGAGATGGGAGTGGGCCTGGCCGTGGGGCGAGACGGCGAGATGGTCGGCGATGGAGGTGACGGTGACGCCGTCGAAGACGTCGCCGGCTCGGACCATCAGGTGGACGGCGGGCGAGGTGTTCTCGGCATCGCCGACGGTGTTGACGGGGTGGGAGACGCTGACGGTGTGGCCCTCTTTGACGAGGCTGGCGGCTGCGATGCGCTTCTCAGCGGTGATGAGGTTGAGTGCGCCGCGCTCGTCGTCTGGCCCCCAGCGGCCCCAGTTGCTGCAGCGGTCGAAGAGAGCCTGGAACGCCTCGACGCCGAGGCGCTGGCCGGTGGATGCGGTCACGGGGCGTCCTCCTTGACACGGGTCGTGCGGGGGATATCGTAGCGGGGAGAGGCCCCACCCCCCAGCCCCCTCCCCATTGCGATGGAGAGGGGGAGGGGGCGGGCATCAGCAGATCACCATCGCGAGCGCGGAAATGGGAGCAGGAACGCGGCGAAGGGGTCAGGGGAGGATGTCCACGATGGCCTCTGGCAGCCAGCCGAAGCGGCGCTCTCCGAGGGTGACGTCGGCGCAGATGACGTGGCGGCCGGTGGCGGTTGGGGGGACGTCCACGGCGAAGGTGATGGCGCCGTCTCGGCCGGGGACGATGCCGATCTCGCCTTCTGATGGGGTGGCGGTCCAGCCGGGCGGCAGGGCGAGGCTGGCGCGCAGCAGCTCGTCGGTGGGGGCGTGGTTGGTGGCGCGCAGCTCCAGGATGAAGCGGGCGCCCATGCCGGGGCGAGGGGCGAGGGGTGAGGAGTGAGGGGCGAGGATCAAGGTTCGAGCGGCGAGGGGAGATGACGCGTTGGATGGGTTGGCGGGAGCGGCAGCGGACGTGGCATCCGAGGCGGCGGCGGGCGGGGCGAGCTGGACCTTCGACTGGTAGGGGTAGAGGGTGCACCAGTTCGGGTCGAGGGCGAAGTTGACCTCGCTGGGGACGGAGACGACCTTGACGAAGGCGTCCGAGAGCTCTCTCGCCCAGACCAGGAAGTCGTCGAGGATCTGGCGGTTGACCTGGATGGCGCCGGTGTGGCCGGTCAGGATCAGCTCTGGCTCATGCTCGCGGAGGCGCTCGGCGCCGACGGCGATGGAGTCCACCAGCATCTTGTTGCGGTAGACCGGAGCGGCAGCTCTCAACGGGGAGATGGTCCCGGCCAGGAGGTTGTCGCCGGTGTACGCCACGCGGGTGCCGTCGATGGTGCCGAACATGCCGAGCGCCCACCAGGTATGGCCGGGCATGTGGAAGATGTCGAAACTGTGACCGTCCCAGCTGAAACTGCCGCCGTCTTTGAGGACGCGATCCACCCTGATCGGGGCGGGGAGCAGGCAGGGGATGTTGTAGCCGGCGGGGTTCTGGACGATCTCGGCGAAGTTCTCGAAGATCCAGGCTTCGACGCCGTGCTCTTGCTGGAGCCAGGGCAGGCCGGAGAGATGGTCGTCGTGGTAGTGGCTGGGGATGACGGCCTCGACTCTGGTGAGACCGGCGGACGCTTTGAGGTCTTCGAGGGAGTGCTCGACGAAGCGGAGGTCGGCGGCGAAGTGGTCCCAGGAGGGGAAGCCGTAATCGAGGAGGATGCCGCGGCCGTCGTCCGAGAGCAGGCAGTAGACGTTGGAGCAGGAGTGGGGGTTGGCCCAGAGGTGGGGGAGGATCCTCTGCTTGGGCTGATCGACACTGTGGGGCCAGATCTTCCAGACGCGGCTGGCGCGGAGCTCGCGCTGGGCCTCGTAGAGGCGACGGAGGTTGGCGGCGAGCTGGTCGAGGGCGCTCGCGGCGTTCGAGGTGATGGGGTGGCCGTGCGAGCCGGCGACGAGACTCGGGTGCTTGTCGCGGATCAGCAGGGCTGAGTGCAGCGCGGCGCCGACGCCGTCTGGGAAGCCGTACTGCCACTGGAGATCGTGGATGGCGTGGACCGCGCCTGGCTCTGCGATGAGGTCGCCGGCGATGGCGACGGTCTGGTTGTCGACTTCCAAGAGGTAGGTGACGGAGCCTTTGGTGTGCCCTGGGGTGGGGATGACCTGGATGCTGTAGCCACGCCACTCGAAGCGCTCGTAATCGCGGAAGCGTTTCGCGACGGTGACGGGCCGGGGGAGGGTGTTGCCGATGCTGGAGACGTCATAGTTGTGGTAGACGCGCTTCAGTCTCCAGAAGGCGTCGGCGTGCTCGAAGAGGGCGGCTTCGCGCTCGGGGACGGCGATGGGGATGCCGCGCTCGTTGAGGAGGTAGTCGCCCTGGGCCTGGTCTCGGTGGTGGTGGGTGTGGAGCACCCAGTCGATTTCTGCGATGTCGGCTTCGGCGAGATGGTCGAGGATCTGGCCTGAGCCGAAGTCGAACAGGAGGGCGTGCTGGCCGCTCTTGAGGAGGTAGACGTTGCAGGTGTCAGCATACCGGTAGAGGTTGGGGAGCAGTTGTTGGAGTGGCATGGGTTGGCCCCCGGGAGAAGCCCCCTCCCCCAACCCCTACTGTCCCCCGTGCGCGGGAGAGGGGAGCACGATGCAGCGGGGAGGTGGGCGGTGGTACTGGAGGGTACTACGGGGGGCTGGGGGTGTACAGGGGCGTGCCGGGGGTGCGTCAAATCTTTGTGGGCGCGATTTATCGCGCCCGTACCAGGGGGCGATGCCTTGTACGGGCGCGATTCATCGCGCCCCAGGTGTCTGGCTCAGCACAAAACTCTGACGCACACCCGGAGGAGTATGCGAGGGGATCGTGAAAGGGGTCAGGTCGGGGCGGTGCCCTTCAGCGCGTGGTACTGCTGGACCCAGGCGTCGGTGAGGGCGTCGGCCTGCCGCTGATGGCGCCAGACCGGGGGCGAGGAGGGCTGAGGCGGGGAGGGACAGAACGGATGGGGCGCACAGCCTCGGGGTGGTTGCGATATCGTGCGTTCGAGCGATTCAGGTACGGGGAGTCGTTCGGGCGTGGAGAGCTGGAGGAAGTCGAGGATCTGGCGGCTCACCTGCTCGGGGGAACGCTCTAACTCCTCGTACACGACGACCAGCGGCTCGATGCCGTGCTGGGCGAAGAAACCCTGCCAGGCCCGGTCGTCGTTGGCGGCGACGTTGGCGAGGTAGTGGATCGCCTCGAAGTCGAAGACTGGGGTGGGCGCACCTTCGGTCCCGGCATCGGCGCTGCGCCAGCGCTCGGTCTTCATCGCCCGATACCAGGAGATGCCCTGCCGGACCTTGTCGCGCCGGGTCAGGTGGACGTACCTGAGGTTGGGGAAGGTGGCGGCCAGGATCTCCGGCGGACTGGCAGTTGCTTGGTCACGGAGAGAGGCCAGCCGGGACGCTGTCTCGCCGAAGTAGCCCCACATGATCTTGAGCCCGAAGACGCCGTTGGGGGTGGTCCCCTCCTGACGGATCTGGTCGACGTAGGCTTCCCACTCCGCGAGCGTCCAGTCCTCGTGTCCGGCTGGCGGGTTCCAGAAGTACTCATCCGGATGCCCGGCAACCCCGGTCGCCTGCAGAACCTCGCAGAGGAAGTTGCTGCCGCTCCGGGGCGTGGTGCAGATGACGTATGACTGCTGGATCGAGGACGATGTCATCGCGGTCACGCGGCCATGCCCGGGCAGGCTGCGTGCCGCGCCCGAGGCGAAAGTGCCGGGTCAGGCGCGGCTGGCGACCTCGTCCAGGAAGATGCGCATCTGGCCGAGCGGATCCGGGCCTCTCGGCACCAGGAACAGCGCCTGGGCGCCGGCCGCCGTCCATTTGCGCACCTTCTCGATGCAGGCCGCGCGGGTGCCGACCATGTCGTGGCCGTGCGGGTCGTCGGCGGGGCGGGATTCGGGCTGCCCGACGCCGACGCCTTCGGGCCGGGGCACGAAGCCGGGGCCGCCGATCTCGCGCAGCTCGTCGGGGTCTTCCGAGATGAAAAGGGCCATTGTGGAGACGGCGTTGGGGAACGTCGCCGGGTCTTTGCCCTCTTTGACCAGTAGCTCGTTCAGGAGGGCGACGTCCTTGACGAACTGCTCGGGCGTCTGGTGGCCCGGTCCGGCCGAGCTGAGCCAGCCGTCCGCCAGCCGCGCCACCCGGCTCAGCCCGACCGGGTTGCCCCAGCTGCCGATGTAGATCGGGAAGCAGGGCTGCCGGACCGGCTTTGGTTCGAGAATGACGCCGGTCGTGTCGTAGAACTGGCCCTTGAACGGCGGCGAGCTGGGCGTCATGTACGCCCGCATCGCCTGGACACCCTCCTCGAAGCGTGGGCGCATCTCGGCGCGGTCCAGGCCGGTCATCGCGTAGTCTTTGTAGAGCGAGCCGGTCCCGACGCCGGCGATGATCCGCCCGCCAGTGAGGACGTCCAGGCTGGCGAACTGCTTGGTGGCGATCAGCACGCCGCGTGGGGGCAGGATCGCGACCGAGATCACCAGCTGCATGCCGCCTGACGCCTCGGCGACGGCGGCGAGCACCAGGAACGGGTCGATGCCGGAGTCGATGCGGTCCCCGATGACGGCGTACGAGCAGCCCATCCGCTCGGCCTCGCGCACGAATCCGGTCAGGTACGTGACGGGAGCGGGGCGATAGGCCAGGCCGTCGCGGTCGAGGGTGATGCCGTACTTCACGGGGCCTCCTGATGCTGGACATGCGTCTCGACGGCATGGTAGCGCGCGTGGGGGCGCCTGGGAGCGCGGCCTCCCCGATCCTGGCCGCCCCGGGGGAACGAAGCGGCCAGGATCGGGGAGGCCGCGCTCCCAGGGGGTGAACGTCTCGACGGCCAGAGGGCTACGAGGCGCGGGAGACGCCGTCCAGGGCCGCCCGCTTGACCGCCTCGTAGTCGGCGGGGAGGAGGACCGGCTGGTTTGCGTAGGTGGCCGCGATCCCCTCCAGGGAGCCCTGGTGGTAGCCGATCTTGAACTCGGGGAACTTCAGGCCGGTGGCGGTCGAGACGACGACCACGCGGTCTGAGCGCTGGATCTCGCCTCTCGCGACCAGCTTTTCGAGGACGGCCAGCGCCACGCCGGTGTGCGGGTCGGTGAACATGCCGGTGCGGTCCGCCCGCGCGGCGGCCTGCGACAGCTCGTCCTCGGTCGCTTGCTCCACGACGCCGTCGAATCGCTTCAAGGTCTGGACGGCCTTGGTGTAGCTGACCGGGTTGCCGATCTGGATGGCGGAGGCGAGGGTGGGACGGGCCTGGATCGGCTCGAAGAAGGCGAAGCCGGCCCTGAACGACTGGTACAAGGGATTGGCGCGCTCGGCCTGGGCGACGGCGATCCGCGGCAGCTTCTGGATCACGCCCAGCTCGTGCATCATCAGGAAGCCGGCCCCGAGCGCGGCGGTGTTCCCGAGGTTGCCGCCGGGGATGATGACCCAGTCCGGGACGCCCCAGTCGAACTGCTGGACGGTCTCGATGCTGACCGTCTTCTGGCCCTCGACTCGCAGGGAGTTCATCGAGTTGGCGAGGTAGATGCCGGGCTCTTTCGCCAGCCGCTTGACCATCTCCATGCAGCCGTCGAAATCGGTTTCCAGGGAGAGGACGAGAGCATTGTTGGCGACCGGCTGGATCAGCTGCGGCAGGCTGACCTTGTCTCGGGGCAGGATGACGACGGCCGGGATGTCCGCCACGGCGCAGTACGCCGCCAGCGCCGCCGAGGTATCCCCCGTCGAGGCGCAGGCGACGGCCTGGATCGGGGCGCCCTGCGAGATCATCTGCTTGACCGTCGAGACGAGCACGGTCATCCCGAGGTCTTTGAACGAGCCGGTGTGGCTGTTGCCACACATCTTGACCCAGAGATCGCTCAGGCCAAGCTGGGCGCCGTACCGCTCGGCCCAGAACAGGTTGGTGCCGCCCTCGTCCAGCGAGACGACGTTGTCGTCCGCCACGTGCGGCGCCACCCACTCCTTCTTGCCCCAGACGCCGCTGCCGTACGGCCAGGTGGTCCGCTTGTAGCGGTCGTCGAAGAGGCGGGTCCAGGCGCCGGCGCTGCGCTGCTTCAGCTGCTCGGCGTCGTGGGCGACTTCGAGCAGGGAGCCGCACGTTGGGCACTCGTAGACGACGTCGGTGAGCGGCAGCTCGCCAGGACACCCGTTGATACACTGGAACCACGCTCGCGGCTGCACGCGCACCTCCGAGGAGACAGGAGACAGAATACAGGAGACAGGAGATTCTACCCCTCCTGTCTCCTGTATTCTGTCTCCTGTCTCCTCCCGCTACGCCTTCTCGACGTTGGCGAGCTCTGGCTGCGAGACGAGCTGGTCGTAGAGCGCCTTGTTGATGACGATCTTGCGCTCTGGCAGCTTGCCCTTCGCCACGTCGATGATGATCTTGGCGACTCTGAGCTGGTGGAGGTGGACGCCTTCGTCGGAGAAGCTGGCGAGATGCGGGGCCAGGATGACGTTGTCGAGCGAGTTGAGCGGGCTGTCGGCCGGCAGCGGCTCCTCCTCCATCACGTCGAGGCCGGCGCCGGCGATCTTGCCCTCCTGGAGCACCTTGATGAGCGCCTTCTCGTCCACGATCGGGCCACGGGCGGTGTTCACGAGGTAGGCGGACGACTTCATCATCCCGAGCAGGCGGGCGCTGACGAGGCCACGGGTGTCCTTGTTCAGGAAGGTGTGGACCGAGAGGACGTCAGACTGCTGGAACAGCTCCTCGATGCTGACCAGCTTGACGCCCATCGAGTCGGCGACCTCCTGGGGGATGAACGGATCGTGGGCGATGATGGTGAAGCCGAACGGCTTCGCGCGCTCTGCGACCATGCGGGCGATGGTGCCGAAGCCGAGCAGGCCGAGGGTCATGGTGGAGAGGCGGCGCATCGGGGAGGCGAGCTGGCGAGCGCGAGCGCCCCGTGCCCAGTCGCCGTTGCGGACGAGGATGTCCATCGTGCGCAGCCGGCGGATGACGCCGAGGATCAGGGCCATCGCGTGGTCCGCGACCTCGATCACGAAGGTGTCCGGGACGTTGGCGACGAGCATCTCGTACTCGTTGGCGGCGTCCACGTCGATGTCGTCGTAGCCGACGTACGGACGGAAGACGAAGCGGACCTTGCGCATCGACTCGAAGGCGTCGCCGTTGCCGCCGCCGCCGGAGAGCACGATCATGTCGGCGTTGGCGACTTCGTCAGGGACGTTGCCGTTCTCGTCGCGGATGGAGGCCTGGATCGGCTCGACGCCGCCTTCGCGCAGCGCGTTGAGGGTGGTCGGGTCGATGGCCTGGCCGGGGCGGCCGCACCAGACGACCTTCCCGCTCCAGGTGCTCGGGTTCCAGCGGTCGGACACGCTCATGCGATGACTCCTCATCTGTACAGCCCAGATAGTCGGGCCGATACGCTGTTGCTATTGACCAGTGCCGATTGTAGCTCGCGGTGTGGCGCGGCCGTTGCCGAGCGCGCACCGATCAACACCGTACGCGCACCGGTCAACACCATAACAGCATCAACTCTTCTGTCATCCCGAGAGAGCCCCGGCGACCGAGGGATCTCACGCTCCGATGCAGGTCAGCGTGAGATTCCTCAGTCGCTGGGGCTCCCTCGGAATGACAAGGGGTGGTGCGCACTCGGCTGCCTGTAATCTGGTGTGGGGTGACTGTGCCTACTTGACGCCAGCGTAGGTGCGCAGCTCGATCAAGTTGTTGTCCGGGTCGCGGAAGTAGAGCGAGAGGGCGTTGCCGCGGGCGCCGGAGCGCATCCCCGGTCCGCGCTCGATGGTGACGCCGGCCGCTTCGAGCTCTTGCTGGACGACGGCGAGGTCGTCCGAGTCGGTGACGAGGCAGTAGTGGCCGAGGTTGAGGGCGTCTTCCGGCGCGCGGTCTGCTGCGTGGACGAGGTCGATGATCGTGGCGTCGTTGACGCGAACGCTCGGGAAGCGGAGCTCGCCGCGCCGCCACGCTTCGACGCGCTCGGCGGGCAGCCCGAGGGTGCCGCTGTAGAACGCGAGCGAGCGCTCGACGTCCGCGACGTTGAGGACGATGTGGTCGAGGGCGCTGATCGTGAACATGGCGCTGGCTCCTTCCAGTGAGGAAAGCCCCACCCCCCAGCCCCCTCCCCATTGCGATGGAGAGGGGGGCAGGCTTGAACGTCTCCCCCTCTCCATCGCAATGGGGAGGGGCTGGGGGTGGGGCTCGAATCGCCGGGTCGATCGGGAGGAACGCTGATTACAGGAGGTGGTTCAGGAGGAAGGCGACGGCTCGGGCGTGGGCGGCCTCTACCAGCGACTCGGCCACATCGCGGAGGCCGTGCTCGGCGCCGGGGATGGTGACCAGCTCGTGCTGGACGCCGTGCCGCTCCAGCTCGCGAGCCATGGCGACCGAGCGGTCGTATGGGACGTCGGTGTCGGCGGTGCCGTGGATGAGCATGGTGGGCGGATAGGCTGGCGTGACGTTGCGGACGGGGCAGAAGGGGTCGAGGGCGGGCGTGCCGTTCGGACTGCCCATGCTCGGCTCGACACCGGTGACCTCGCGGGTCCAGAGGCCGTTCTGGCGAAGGTAGTGGTAGTAGCGGCGGCGGGCGTCGGCCTGGGCCTGGTCCGGCGGGCTGGTGACGACGCCGGGGCGCAGGTCGGCGAGGGTGCGCTCGCGCTGGTAGCGGGGCAGGATGCGCCGGTAATGCTCGGAGGGGTGGGTGTACCAGTCGGCGTCCACGTCGCCGTAGCCGTAGTACGAGACGAGTGCGCGGGGTTTCGGCTCGGCGACGAGGCCGCTCATCAGGGTCAGGTAGCCGCCGGCCGAGGCGCCGCAGACGGCGATCCTGGCGGAATTGAGGCCGGCCGCGCGGGCGTCGTCGGTCTGGAGCCAGCGGAAAGCGTCCCGGAGATCCTCGACGATAGCGGGGATGGTGACGGGCGGCGCGAGGCGGTAGTCGATCGAGGCGACAGCGGCCTGGCCGCTCTCGGCGAGCGCGAGCAGGTGGGGCGGGACTGGGGTGCGGCTACCCATGATGAGGGCGCCGCCATGGATCCAGACGACGACGGGCAGGAGGTCAGAGGGTGCGTCTGGACGGTAGAGGTCCAGCTCGACGGCGAGGCCATCGACGTGCTTGTAGGCGTGGGTGGTCGTCCGCATGGCGAGGATAGGATAGCCGAGAGTGGAGAGCCGAGAGTGAGAGTGAATGGTGCCTCGCCTCTCTCACTCTCTACTCTCAACTCTCGCTCGCGCGGCTATACTGCCCCGACCTCTACTCGGGAGCGGGAGCGTGACGGATTCTGCGGACGGCCAGGCGGCTCAGACGTCGCCGGTCGAGATCTTCAGCATCGGCAAAGAGCTGCTCATCGGCCAGATCCAGGACTCGAACAGCTACTGGCTTTCGCAGCAGGTGACCCGGCTCGGCGGCACGATGCAGCGTATCACGATTCTGGACGACCATCAGCCGAGCATCGTGCACGCGCTGGGGGCGGCGGTCTCGCGGGGTGCGAAGACGATTATCACCACCGGTGGGCTTGGCCCGACGGTGGACGACCTGACCGTCGCCTCGGTTGCCGAGCTGCTCGGGGTGGGCACCCATATCGACGACGCGGTGGTGCAGGATCACCTGCGTCGGCGCGGCATCACGATCGACGAGCACACCGACAACCTCAAAAGGATGGCGACGATCCCGAACGGCGCGACGGCGTACCCGAGCCCGGCCGGCTGGGCGCCGCTGGTACGCGCCGAGAAGGACGGCTGCACGCTCTTCTCGATGCCTGGCCCGCCCCGTGAGATGGAGGCGGTCTTTGCGCGCTACCTGGAGGAGTACTTCGGCGAGGGCGCGGGGGCGCATCGCTCGGTGACCCACCGGGTGTACGTGGACATGTGGGAGTCCGAGGTGTCGCCGTTCCTCCAGCAGATCATGCAGGAGATCCCGGGGACGTATTGCAAGGGGTACATCGCGCTGAGCAACCAGCGCTTCTTGCCGATCGACATCGTGACGCGCGGCGCGGACGAGGCCGAGGCGCAGTCGAGCCTGTCGAAGGCGCTCGACATGCTGGAGCAGCTGGTCGCGACGACGGGGCGGGACTTCCAGCGGTAGGGCGGTTGCGGTCAAGGCGCAGATTGAGCGCCGGTCAGGTGACGACGGTCAGGCCGAGGAGCTGGGCTGCCGCGTGGAACGAGGGGTTGTCTCGGCGAATCGGCGCTGGCCGCCCGACCGACTCCCAATGATCGCCTTCAAAGACTGCCCAGCAGTCGAGCGAGTCCGCGAAGCGGCTCCGATACGCGATCCCGGCGAAACTGTGCTCATACGCCCATCGTGCGATGTGCTGCGTCAAGGCACGACTCGGCCCGCGTGCCCCGCTCACGTCGAAATCGGTGAGGCCTAATCGTACGAGGAGATCTGCCAGCTCGGCTCGGAGCACTTCGCACGTTTCAGGGGCACGAAGGTCCAGCCATCGGTACCCAGCGCGTAGTCTGAGACGAGCGATTCGTCTCTCCTGGCACCAGTCCAACGGGATGCGTCGCACCGGGCGGATCGTGGCGCCGGCGGCCCGGCTCAGTGCTGCGATGTCCGCCACCGACGCACGGAGCGGCGCCAGCGTTTCGACGAAGCACCCAAGCTGACGTTCGGCGACGTAGAGGACGCGAAACATCCCGTGCGGATCGTCGAACCGGTTGCTGCCGACGACGCTGAATGGCGGCAGGACGAGCGGATCGGGCTGCCGCCCGACACGATAGAGCGGGCGGCTCGGTGGGATGACCTCGACGACCGAGATCAACCGTTGGCGACGTAGTAGCGAGCCGCGCGCATCACCGCGGCCGGGTCGTCGGCAATGACGACGGCAGGCGCTCGGTCGTCAAGGGCGGGGTTCATCCCGAGGAGCCACGCGCGAACGATCTCCGGTGAATCCACTGCGAGCAGGGTCTTCGTGACGTCGTACGCATCTCGGAGGCGCTGTTCGGCGCAACTGTCCATGGGGGCGCGGCCGGCGATCCAGGCCTTCACGACCATCGGGCTACCGGCTCCGGTCAGCGCGGCTGTCAACGGCGCACCTATCGACTCCCGCAGCGAGCGAAGCATTGAGACGACCTCTGTCGATGGGCGCGCGGTCCCGATGTCGACCTGCACGGCTTCCTCCACGCGTCGCAGCCCTTCGTTGTCTTCAGGATCAGTATATCTCGCCCTCGGCGGGTGGGGATCGACTGGAGCGGATCGTGGACACGGCCTCGCCGGCGAAGGTGATCGAGGGCCGGGTGAACTAGAGCGGACTCCTAGACGAGCGCGTGGTGGCCGGCCAGTGGGCTGGACTGGACGGCCGCGTACGCCGCTGCGAGGCGGCGGGCGCCGGCGTCGATGGCGGCCGGGGGCACGGCTGAGAAGCAGAGGCGCAGCTCGTGGCGGCCGAGGCCATCGGCGTAGAACGGCTCGCCGGGGATGAACGTGACGCCGGCCGCCTGGGCGTGCCGAAGCAAGGTGGTGGCGTCCGCCGAGCCGCGCAGCCGGCACCAGACGTAGACGCCGCCGGTGGCGGGCCGCCAGGTGAGCGCCCCGGCCGGCAGGTAGCACTTGAGGGCGGCGGCCAGCGCGGCGTGGCGGGCGACGTGCTCGGTGCGGAGCGCGGCGAGGTGCTGGTCGTAGGCACGCGAGGCCAGGACTTCGGCGAGGACGAGCTGGCCGAGCCCGTTGGTGAACAGGTCGCCTCTAGCCTTGACGATCGTCAGCTGCTCGACGATGGCCGGGGGAGCCACGACCCAGCCGAGGCGCAGGCCGGCCCCGAGCGTCTTAGAAGCGGTGCCAAGGTAGATCACCAGGCCGCGCTCGTCCAGGGCGAAGAGGGAGGGGGGCGGCGGGCGGTCGAACGAGAGATCGCCGTACGGGTCGTCCTCGACGACCGGCAGGCGGTAGCGTGCGGCGACCTGCAGGAGATCGCGGCGGACGTCCAGGGGCAGGGTGCGGCCGGTCGGGTTCTGGAAGGTGGGCGCGGTGTAGAGGAGCTTCGGGCGGTAGCGGAGGATCAGGTCTTCGAGCTCGTCCGGGTCTGAGCGCTCGGCGTCCCAGCCGACGAGGTTGGCGCCGGCCGAGCGGAACGTCTGGATCGCGCCGAGGTAGCCGGGCCGCTCGATCAAGACGGCGTCGCCAGGGTCCAGCAGGCAGCGCGCGATCAGGTCGAGGCCCTGCTGAGCGCCGGCCACGACGAGCACCTGCTCCGGCCGCGCTCCGACTCGTGCCGCGACGGCGGCCCGGAGCTTCGGCTGGCCCTCGGTCGGGCCGATCCCGAACGCGGTGGCGGCGTGGCGGGACAGGATCTCGTCCGTGAGGCGGCGGAACAGGTCGACCGGGAACAGCTCCGGGGCGGAGGTGCCGGCGCCGAAGGAGATCACATCCGAGCCGGACGCATCCAGGACGCCGCGCAGGACCGGGTCAAGCGCGCGCTGGGCGGCCAGGGCGACGCGCCCCTGCCAGGCGAAGGGGGCGTCGGTGGGGGCATCGGCGGCGCAGACGAAGGTGCCGCGCCCGACGTGGCCGCGCACCAGGCCGCGCGCTTCGAGCTCGCGGTAGGCCGTGACGACGGTGGTGCGGCTGACGCCGAGCGAGGTGGCGAGGTCGCGCTCGGAGGGCAGCCGCTCACCCTCGTCCAGGGTGCCGTCCGCGACGGCCTGGGCGAGACGGTCGGTCAACTGGCGGTAGAGCGGGGCGTCGGTGGACGGGTCGAGCGGGAGGGCTGGCAGCGGCATGGGGGCAGTATGGCAGACCGGATGTCCACTGTCCAGGCCAATCCTCTATTGGATCTTTCATGGAACAAAGAAGGGTCATACCATTCGGGCATCACCGTGTGGAGCGAGACGATGAGTGTGATGCTGGATCAGGCTGCCACGAGCGCGGCCGGGACGGATCGTCGGGCGGGACACCTGCCGTACGCCTACTTCGAGGGGGCTGTCGTGCCGCTGGCCGAGGCGAAGGTGAGCGTGGCGACGCACGCGCTCCAGTACGGGACGAGCGCGTTCGGCGGGATCAGGGGTACCTGTCGGCGGACGGGCGGGCAGTCCACCTGTTCAGACTGGCAGACCATTATCGACGCTTCGTCAATTCGGCGCGGCTGCTGCGGATCGCCTTGCCGTTCGACGTGGACGGCCTGTGTGACTTGAGCGTGGAGCTGACCCGCAAGAACGGCCATCTGGGCGAGGTGTATCTGCGGCCGTTCATGTACAAGGCCGGATTGGACCTGACGCCGGGCCTGGATGGCATCGCGGACGGCTTCACGCTGTTCATGCTGGCGATCGACGGGCTGCCGCCGCTCGACCACGGCCTCTCGGCGATGGTCTCGTCGTGGCAGCGGGTGACGGACAACGCGATCCCGCCACGGGGCAAGATCGGCGGCTCGTACGTGAACGCGAGCCTGATCCGCGACGAGGCGCGATCGCACGGGTTCGACGACGCGATCGTGCTGAACGCGCGGGGGAAGGCCGGCGAGGGCAGCGTCTCGAACCTGATGATGGTCCGCGACGGGCAGCTGATCACGCCGCCGGTCTCGGGAGACATCCTGGAGGGGATCAACCGCCGCGCGATCCTGGAGCTCGCGTCAGACCTGGGGATCCCGGTGGTGGAGCGGGAGATCGACCGGACGGAGCTGTATGTGGCGGACGAGCTGTTCCTGTGCGGGACCAGGATGCAGGTGGCCTGGATCGCGGCGGTTGACGGGCGGAAGGTTGGGGGCGGCCGGCGCGGCCCGATCACCAGTCAACTGGAGGAGCGGTTCGAGGCGGCGGTGCGGGGGACGGCGCCGGAGTACGGGCACTGGATGACGCGCGTGGAGCTGTAGGTGCTCAGTTGGTCGAGACGTGCTGGCGGATCGCGGCGAGCAGGCGGCGGTGGTAGCCGTCCTCGTACGGGACGAGCTCTGAGGGCGTGAGGGCGCGCTCGACGAAGCTGGCAGGTAGCGTGTCGACGGCGCGGTAGCGGGCCGTCGCCTGGGAGCGGGCGCCTTCGACCAGGCCGAGCAGGTCGTCGGCGTCGATCCAGGCGATGCCGGCGACCTCATGCGGGTCCGGCGCGTAGTCGGCGTCTGGCGGGCCGGGCGTGAGCAGGTGGAGCGCGTGGTACTCGCGGTCGATCAGGCCGTTCGGGTGGTCATGCTGCTGGCGGTGGCGGCCGAGCGGGATCATGTCGGCCAGCTCGACCTGGATGCCGAGCTCCTCGCGGACCTCGCGAGCGGCCTCTTCGAGGCTCTCGCCGAAGCGGATGTGGCCGGCGGCTGAGGCGTCGAAGCGCAACGGCCAGACGTCTTTCCTGGCGGCGCGGTGTTGGAGCAGGATCTCGATGCCGCGCGCGGTGGGCCGGGCGACCCAGCAGAAGAAGGCCAGGTGCCAGTGCCCTTCGAGGTGGACGGTGCCGCGCGGCATGGCCCGGCCGGTCGGCTGGCCGTCGGCGTCGTAGACCTCCAGGAGCTCACGCGGGTCGGTCAACTGCACGCCTGCCGCCGTGGTGGTCATCGCCGCTCGTCCTCCGGTCGTCTGGGGAGGGATGCTGCCGGTTCGGCGCGTCGGGGCGCAAGCACCAGCAGAAAACGGTGTGCGTCAGATCCGGGGGCACGATGACTCGAGGGGCGCAATGAATTGCGCCCGTACAAGGCAGCGTCCCTGGTACGGGCGCGATTCATCGCGCCCCCGGATCTGGATGGGCACAAGACTCGGACGCGCACCCACCAGAAGATACAGCCTTGTCAAAGTCAGAGCATTCTTATATGCTAACTTTCGTCCTTTCATAGTACTACTTCTTGCTGTGGGGAGCGCTCGCATGTCTCGCGCCAGATCGGTTCTTCTCGCCGTCGCCGTCGTCCTGGCGGCCGTCGTGCAGCTCGGGATGCCGGCCGTCACGTCGGCGGAGGGCACCACCACCGTCACCGACATCCTGGGGCGGAGCGTCACGGTCAAGACGCCGGCCCAGCGGGTGATCCTGGCCGAAGGCCGCCAGACCTACATCGTCGCGTCTCTGGACACCGACAATCCGTTCAGGCGGGTCGTGGGCTGGGGCGACGACCTCCGCACGGCGGACTACGACAGCTACCTGAAGTACCAGGAGCGGTTTCCGAGCCTGACCGAGATCCCGGTCTTCGGGAGCCCGCAGTCTGGGACGTTCAGCGTGGAGAAGGCGCTGGAGCTTCAACCCGATCTGGTGCTGTTCAGCCTGGACTCGTGGGCGCCGGCGCGCGATGGCGGCCTGGTGGCGACGCTGGAGAAGGTCGGCATCCCGAGCGTCGTGATCGACTTCCGCCAGCAGCCGCTGGAGACGACGGTCCCGAGCATCTTGCTGGTGGGACGGCTGTTCGGGCAGGAGGCGAACGCCCAGGCGGTGGCCGACTACTACACACAGCAGATCAACCTGGTATTCTCGCGGATCGAGACGGTCAAGACGCCGCCGCCGTCGGTGTTCATCCTGCGGGCGGCTGGCCTGCTGGATTGCTGTGGCACGTTCGGGCGGGCGAACCTCGGGATGCTGGTGGAGCGGGCCGGCGGGAACAACGTGGCGGCCGGGCTGTTTCCGGGCTGGTCCGGGACGGTGAACCCGGAGAAGGTGCTGGCGAGCGACCCGGAGATCATCATCGCGACCGGCTCGAACTGGACCTACTCGCCGGGCGCGAAGCAGTACGTGCCGTTCGGGTACTACACCACGCCGGAGCAGGCCCGAGCCGCGCTGCGCCAGTTGACGGATCAGCCGGGCTGGAGCGGGCTGCGGGCGGTCCAGAGCGGCAAGTTCTACGGGGTCTGGCACCAGTTCTACAACTCGCCGTTCAACTTCGCGATCCTCCAGCAGTTCGCGAAGTGGATGTACCCGGACCTGTTCGCGGACGTGGACCCGGCGGCGAGCCTCCAGACCTACCACCAGAAGTTCTTGCCGATCCAGTACAGCGGGACGTTCTGGGTCACGCTGAACGACTGACGGAGAAGCCCCACCTGGCTTCTGATCCCTGACTCCTGATTCCTGGCCCTGGAGGTCTCTCGTGGTGGAGAACGTCGCGGTTCGGGAGGCGTCTGGCCTCCTGGTCGCGAGTGTAAGAACGACGGACCGGCGCGCGCTCGGGCGCCGCGTCTACGCCGACGTGACCCGGCGCAAGAAGGTGATGCTCGCGCTGCTGGCGCCGCTGCTGGCGCTGATCGTGCTGACGGACGTCTCGATCGGACCGTCCGGATTGACGGTGCTGGACGTGGCGCGGATCATCGCGTTCCCGAGCAGCGCCGATGTGACCCGGTACGCCATCGTCTGGGACATCCGCCTGCCGATGGCGCTGATGGCGCTGATGGTGGGCGCCTCGCTGGCCATCGCTGGCGCCGAGATGCAGACGATCCTGAACAACCCGCTCGCGAGCCCGTTCACGCTGGGGATCTCGGCGGCGGCCAGCTTCGGGGCGGCGATTGCGCTGGTGCTGGGCGTCGGTTTCATCCCCTGGTGGGATGGGATCTTCTTCGTGGCCGGCAACGCGTTCGCGTTCGCGATGCTGGCGGCGCTCGTCATCTTCGCCTTCAGCATGATGCGCGGGGTGACCGCCGAGACGATGGTGCTGCTCGGGATCGCGCTGGTCTTCCTGTTCCAGGCGCTGCTGGCGCTGCTCCAGTACGTCGCGTCCGAGCAGGCGCTCCAGCAGGTGATCTTCTGGTCGTTGGGCAGCCTGGCAAAGGCGAGCTGGCCGAAACTGGGTCTGACGACGTTGGTGATGGCGGGGACGCTGCCGCTGTTCCTGCGCTCGTCGTGGCAGCTGACGGCGCTGCGGTTGGGCGACGAGCGGGCGCGGGCGCTGGGGGTGGACGTGCAGCGGCTGCGGCTGGTGGTGCTGGTGGGTGTGTCGCTGCTGGCGGCGACGGCGGTGGCGTTCGTGGGCACCATCGGGTTCGTGGGGCTGGTCGGGCCACACGTGGCACGGATGCTGGTGGGCGAGGAGCAGCGCTACTTCCTGCCGGCGTCGGCCATCGCGGGGGCGATCTTGCTGGCGGCGACCTCGCTGGTGAGCAAGTCGATCTTGCCGGGCGTCATCATCCCGGTCGGGATCATCACGGCGCTGATCGGGGTGCCGTTCTTCCTGGCGCTGATCTTCAGCCGCCGACGGCAGCTCTGGTCATGAGCGTCCGGGTCGAGGGGCTGAGCTTCCGGTACGGCTCGACGCCGGTGCTGGAGGACGTCTTGCTGGCGGAGTGCCGGCCGGGCGAGCTGCTGGGGCTGGTCGGGCCGAACGCGGCCGGCAAGTCGACGTTGCTGAGGTGCGTGGCCGGGCTGCTGCGTGGGACGGGGCGGATCTGGCTGGACGGCGAGGAGGTGACGACCTCCGAGCAGTGGCGCACGTTACGTCGAGCGGTGACGTACCTTCCCCAGGAGTATGCCAGCACGGCGGCGATCACGGTGTTCGAGGCGGTGCTGGTGGCGCGGCAGCAGACGGCGTCCTGGGTGGTGGGGGACGACGACGTGGCGGCGGTGGCCTCGATCCTGGACGATCTGCGGCTGGAGCCGATCGCGCTGCGCTACCTGAGCGAGCTGAGCGGTGGGCAGCGCCAGCTGGTGGCGGTGGCGCAGGCGCTAGCCCGCGAGCCCCGCGTGCTGCTGCTGGACGAGCCGACGAGCAGCCTGGATCTCCAAAGACAGCTGGAGCTGCTGCAGCTGGTCCGTCGGCTGGCCGAGGTGCGGTCGATGACGGTGCTGATCGCGCTCCACGACCTGAACCTGGCCGCGCGGTTCGTGGACCGGCTGGTGGTGCTGCACCAGGGCCGGTCGTTCGTGGACGGCCCGCCGCGCGAGGTGCTGACCGAGATGCTGCTTCGCCACGTCTACGGCGTGGAGGCGCGAGTGGAACTGGACGGAGACGGGCTGCCGAGGATCACGCCGCTGCGCTCGGTGCGGGAGGCGGCGGGCAGCAGGTGAGTTGATTACTCAGTGGAGCGGTCCAGGTCCAGGGCCGGGCCGACCGGCGTCTCGCGGGTCTGGAAGCGGGTGAGCTGGTGGAGCCGCCTCAGCTGCTCGGCGACGCGGTCCAGGCCGGCCGCGGCATCGTCGATCAGCTCGCGGAGCGCCGGGCTCACGGTCGGGCTGTCGCGCAGCATGTCGATGGTGCCGACCGCGAGGGCCAGGTCGTTGTTCAGGCGGTGCGCGAGCTCGCGGGCGGCGAGGGTGACGGCCTGGAGCTGTGCGCGTTCGAGCGTGCCGAGCATCGAGGCGGCCATGCCGGCCAGCAGCTCCAGCGCTTCGCTGGCGTCCGGTCCGAACCGCCGGCCTGCGAGGCGGGTGCCGACCGAGAGCACGCCGATCAATCGCCCTTCGTGGAGCATCGGCGCGGCGACGCCGGCCAGCGACCCGAACCGCCCAGCGGGCGTGCCCTGGCCGTACTCGGCTTGATAGTCGTTGGAGATGGCGGGCCGCCGGCCGAGCGCCGCCCGGCCGCTGAGGCTCGTCTCCAGGCCGACCGAGACCCCGTTCGAGCGCCCGTTGCTGCTGTAGACCTGAACGAGGGCGCTGCTCGGAGCGTCCCAGAGGGTGATGCCGCCGTGGTCGGCGCCGACCATGGCCATCGCCTCGTCGAGGAGGACTTGCATGACGTGGTCGCCGCCGGGCTCGCTCTCGGCGAAGGCGCGGGAGATACGGAGGATGGCGGCACGGCGGGCGAGGTCGCGCTCGGCGGTCTGCCAGAGGAGAGCGGTGTCGATAGCCTGCGCCGCGCGGCGTGCCAGCGCAATCGCCACCGTTCGCGCCTCGGGGGTCCAGGCTCGCGGCGACAGCCGCCGCATGGACAGCACGCCAAGGTCGCGCCCGTGGGCGTGGAGCTCGAAGCTGGCGTCGTCGGCGCCGCGGACGGCCTCGTCGGGCCAGACTGGCAGGGGCGGTGTGAGATCGGCTGAAGAGGCGGTCGCGGCCCGGGTCTCGTCGGCTGTCGCGATCTGGACGGCCAGACCGTCTGCGGAGGTCGGGTCGATACTGGCGCGGACGGCACGGTAGCGACGGCCGTCCCGGTCGATCAGATCGAGGGCGCAGCCATCGGCGAGGCCGGGGACGATCAGGGCGACGAGCGTGGTCAGGGTGGTCTCATAGTTAAGGGAGACGGCCAGGCGGTCGTTGGCGAGCGCGAGGAGTGTGCGCTGGGCGGCGGCCGGAGCCTCCTCCGAGAGGTCATGGGTGATCATCTGGATGATGACGCGGT
This sequence comes from Chloroflexota bacterium, assembly GCA_046328125.1. Taxonomy (GTDB): domain Bacteria; phylum Chloroflexota; class UBA6077; order UBA6077; family JACCZL01; genus JADZEM01. The sequence goes on along the minus strand of JAXLXF010000021.1, from coordinate 77,638 downwards.
CGCCCAGCACGATCGGCACCGAGCTCACGCTGACCGGGATGGTGTGACCGTCGCTGGCGCGCAGCATCCACTCGCGGCGCGAGATGGTGCCCGGCGCGAGCGACTGGAACGCCAGCTCCAGGCGTGCGCCGTCGGCCGTCACGATGACGTCGGCGGGGCTCATGGCGAGCAGCGCGGCCTGACTGTACCCGAGCAGGCGCAGCGTGGCCTGGTTGACGAGCGCGAAGCGTCGGGTGGTGACGTCGACGGCGGCGTACGCCTCCGGCAGCAGGTCGATGAGTGCCTGGTGCGGAAGGTCCGCGCTACCCGCCGCCGAGGTGTGCGCCGTCGTCGTACGCTGGCCGGGCGGCTCCCCGGACAGGGCAGGCGGAGCGGAGCCGAGATTCGTCTCGGCTTCAACTGGGGGCGTCAGGAAATCATCGCGGAAGTGGCGCACAACCAGGGAACGAGGGGCAGTTCGGTTCTGGGGACGCCGGCGCTCCGCGACGCCTGGCACAACTCGTGGGTCAGGGCATCGACGTGCATCGCGACGATCAGCCGGAGCAAGCGGTCGTCCGGGTGGCCGTAGCGGAGCTCGACGGGGCGCCTGGTCGGCCCGGCCGCCTGGACAGTCGTCTCGATGGGGTCGATCGAGGCGGCAGTGGGCCTGGTGGAGCCGGGGAAACGGAGCAGGAGCGAGATCGAGCCGTCGGTCTCGAGGAAGGCGGAAAGGATGCAGGTGGAGTCCGGCGCGTCAACGGGCTGAGGGGTACCGGTGGAGTCGGTCAAGACGGTCACCTCCGCGGTCGCCTCCCTTTAGTATAGAACATCCGTTCTCAATCGAGGGTGTGCGGATGACTCGTCGTTCCAACTGTGCCCATCCCGGGCGGCGTGCGCGGCGATCGATCGGCCTGCGGCGTGCGGCAACGGTTGCGGTAGGAATGAGTGTGGAGATCACGGATGCGCACGCAGTGCGAGCGGCGTACGCTGACGGTATCACCCGCTGGGGGGGGGGGCCGATGAGCGACGAGCCGGAGGCGGACGACGAGGTACGCGGCGAGGTGCTGGACGACGACGAGGAGGTGGTGTCCAGGAAGAAGGACGACGATCCGGGGATCTTGATCGGGCTGTAGCTGACGGCGGCGCGCCAGGCGGTGCTCCGAGCACCCGTCGCGGCCTACCGGAGTGGGGCAGGCTGAAAACGGGGGTTAACAGACAAGGGGAGGACGCTGGCGGCGTCCTCCCCCGGCCTGGTGGAGAGGGTGGGTTGTTTAGATTGCATGCTACGGAGGGAGAGATGAGAGGTGCTCGCGAGCGGCGACTCGCTTGCACCCAGATAGTACGCTGACAGACCCCTCCGCGCCGCCTGACGAATGTCCCGTCCTGGCCGGGACAATGTGTCCCACCGGTGCCGGCCGGGACGAAATCGGCAGCGGAAGGCCCGGGACCGTCTGTGACAGACGCCCCTGGCGTGTGTCAGACGGTCTTGTCGTCGTCGCAGGCTGTGCTTTGAGATGTCTGGCTCGGGTACCATGCGCGCAGGAGCCACGCTCATGGTAGACACCGAGCTGCCAGAACCGACTGGGATGGCCGCGCAGTCGCGACGTGACGAGCACCAGTCCGGGCCGGCGGCCTTGCTGGCCCAGGTGACGCGTGTGCTGGCGGCGGTCCCGGAGGATGCGGACGACGCTGTCCTGCTGGAGCGCCTTGGGGATGTCGTCGTGCCAGCGCTCGGCGACGTGGTGGCGTTGTTCGTGGCGGACGTGGCAACGGCTCCACGGCTGGCAGGGGTGGCGCCGCGGGCTGCGAGTCTGGCCCGACAGGTGACCGCCGAGGCCGAGCGGCGGCCGGAGCGCGTGTCTGAGTACGTCGCGCAGGCCGATGGGCGTGGGGCGCGGCTGGTGACGACGGGCACGTTTGCGTCGTTGGTGGCAGCGGCATCTGAGATCGTGGCGCCGCTCGGAGGGGGCGGTCAGCGGGACGGGGTGCTGGCGATCGGCACGACGGACCCTGGCCGCGCGTACACCGCTGACGAGCTGGCGGTGGTCGAAGTGGTGGCGGTGCTCGTCGGCAACCAGCGGACGGCGCGGGCGCTGGCGCGACGTGAGGAGACGCTGCGTCGGGAGCTGGAGGCGGCGGCGATGGCCGGTCGGGAGCTGGCCCACACGCTCAACAACGACCTGACGATGCCAGTCGGGGTGGTGGAGCTGCTGCTGGACCGAAGTGGCATCTCGCCCGACCTGTTCGAGATGCTCCAGGCGGCCTCCAAGGATCTCGCGGCGCTGGAGGAGCACGTGCGGGCGTTCCACGACCAGATGCGGGCGGCGTCGCTGCGGGTGTCAGCGCCGCCGTCTGACTGACCGGAGCCTGTCGAGCACGCGCCCCGGACGTGAGGGCCGCTCTGGCGACGCGGGCGTCGCGCGAGCGGCTACACTTATGCGGAGACGCGAGGCGATCGGGTGGATCGTCTCGACAAGACGCGGAGCCGCCGATGCCTTTCGACGATCGGTCTTCCCAGTCGCCTGTCGATCGACTCGACACGCTGTCCCCCGATCAACTGCGTCGATTTCAGCTCTGGCGCGCAGTCTCCTCGCTCGCGCAGGCCCAGCCCGACGGGCGGCTGACGGCGGACCAGGCGCGGCTGCTCGAAGCGCTGGCCGACAACCTCCAGCAGCTCTCGGAACAGCTCACCCGGCTGGCGGCGCTCGGAGAGCAGCTTCGAGTAGCGAGTAGCGAGTAGCGAGAGAGTCGTCCTCCACTCGCGGCGCAGCGCGTGCTCCGCGCTGCTGACAGTCGTCTGACAGTTCTCGTACAGAATGTCCCGACTTTTCGGACGGCGTTCGTTACTCCCAGCAGTGTCTCAGTGGAGTGGGCGTGCCTGGGAGCAGTTTGCGTCCAGCGCACGCGAGATCGCTGCGTCTTCTGTGCTCGCGCGCCCGGTCGGAGTCTGCGACGGCGCGCCAGGGCTGGCGGCTCTGACGCATGGACGGCGCAGTCAGGTGGTGGGGGGCGTGTTCGATGGTGTTCGGGGCTCGTGTGAAGCGGTCGTGGGGATCCGGCGCGGTGGCGTTTGGCGTCCGCGCGAAGCTGTTGACGACGTTCGGTGCGATGGCGCTGCTGACGGCGATCCTGGGGACGTTCGGGGTCTACGGTCTGGATCGGCTCGACGACAGCCAGTCGACGTTGTACGGCGACGTCCTGGTGGGCAGTCAGATGCTGACGAAGTACGTCCAGCAGGCGGCGCTGGGGCGCCGATACGTGCTGGCGTACACGATTGCCGGCACGCCGGCCGAGCGCCAGGAGATTCGCAAGCAGATCGTGGCGACGGACACTGCGCTGGCCGATCTCGAACGCCAGATGGACGAGGCCGACACCGACCGTGCGGACGTGGACTCACTGGCGCGGCTGCACAGATCCTGGCAGTCGTACCGCGATTGGCGCGACACCGCGATCTTCGGCGCGATCGAGAACGGGATGCTGGACGCGGCGATGGCATCGTACCGGACTGATGGTGCGCGGCTGGAGCGCAACGTCGACGGCGCGATGGAGAATTTTCTGACGATCAAGAGCGAGACTGGCCGGGAGCTCAGCGAGCAGGGCCACGCGACGTATCAGTGGCTCTGGACGATCACCATCGGGCTGTGCCTGCTCGCGGTCGGGGCCGGGCTGGCGGCGGGCCTGCTGATCTCCTGGCGGATCACGCGCCAGGTCCGGGCCGTGCAATCGACCCTGCGCTCGCTGACCGAGAGCTGTGCCGCCTCGCTGGAGCGTGGGCTCCAGGCGATGGGCGAGAACGACCTCTCGGCGCCGGCGCACGTGACGACGTCGCCGATCCCAGCCGCCATCATCGACCGTGACGAGATCGGCGAGACGGCGCTGTTGACCAACACGATGCTGGAACGGCTCGGGAAGACGGTGGCGGGATACGAACGGGCGCGGGTCAGCCTGCGCGCGGTGGTGGGCGACATCCAGGTAGCGTCTGAGGGTGTGGCCGGCTCGTCGCGGCAGTTGGGCAGCACGGCCGGCGCGGCAGAGGCGACGGTCCAGCAGGTCAGCGACTCGCTCCAGCAGGTGGCTGGTACGGTGGGCGAGCAGGCCGGCACCGCTCGCTCGACGACGCGCTCGGTGGAGCACTTGCTCGGCGCCATCGACCAGGTGGCGCGAGGCGCCCAGGAGCAGGCTCGCGCGGTTTCCGGCGTGACGGCGACCGCCGAGGCGATGGCAGCCGGCGTGGATCAGGTGGCCGAGAACGTGGACGCCGTGGCCCAGGCCAGCGCTCGTGCGCACGCCTCGGCGGAGGCTGGCATGGCGGCGGTCGGGCAGACCGTGAGTGGCATGCGCGCGATCGAGCAGGTGGTGGCACGTACGGCGACCCGAGTGGAGGAGCTCGGGAAGCTGGGGGAGAAGATTGGCGCAGTGGTCGAGACGATCGACGACGTGGCCGAGCAGACCAACCTGCTGGCGCTGAACGCGGCCATCGAGGCCGCCAGGGCTGGCGAGCACGGGCGGGGCTTCGCGGTGGTGGCGGACGAGGTCCGCAAGCTGGCCGAGCGCTCCCAAAGAGAGACGAAGGCGATTGGCGAGTTGATTCGCGCGGTCCAGGCTGGGACGCGTGAAGTGGTGACGGCGATGGCCGAAGGCGCCCGGCAGGTGACGCAGGGGAGCAGTCGGGCCGACGAGGCCGGCCGGGCGCTCGTGGAGATCGTGGAGGCCGTCGAGGCGACCGCCGGCCAGGTTGGCGAGATCGCAGAGGCGACCCGCGCGATGTCGATGCGAGCGCGCGAGGTGAGCGACGCGATGGCGAGCATCTCGGCGGTCGTGGAGGAGGCGACGGCGGCTGCCGAGGAGATGGCGGCGTCGGCGTCCGGGGTCGGCGAGTCGATCGGTGCGATCGCGCTGGCGGCCGAGTCGAGCGCATCGACGACGGAGCTGGTCTCGTCGTCAGCGCAGGAGATGGCGGGCCAGGTGAACGAGGTGAACGCACAGGCGGACGACCTGGCTTCGACGGCCGAGCAGCTGCGGGCGCTGGTGGCGCGGTTCCGCCTGGAGCAGCAAGCTGCTGAGCGTGTGGCGGTACAGGGTCGTCGGGAAGCGCGGGCGGCGTAAAGGCCCCCCTGCCCCCGCAACCCTCTCCTGTCCCACGCACGTGGGACAGGAGAGGGGGAACGGCATCAGGCGTGGCCGTCTTCGACGAGGTCGTCGTCCGGGAGGTCTTCGCCGAAGCGCTCGCGCCAGAACTGGCGGGCCGCGCCGCGGTCTGACTCCAGGAGGGAGTCGAGCTGCACCAGCTCGTCGTCGGTGAGCTGCGCGAGCCTGGCGAGGGTCTCGGGCGAGGTGGAGAGCTCGGCGGCGTCGTCGGAGTCCTCGTCGTCCTCGTCGTCATGCGTGGCATCGGGCGTGCCCTCGCGGCCGTTCGCGCCATCTGACCGGGGCGATGCCGGGCGTGGGGGAGCGGCCAGGCCACGCGCGAGGAGCTCCAGCAGCTGCCGAGCCACGGGCAGGTCCGCCTCCGGGATCTCGTTCACGATCTCGTGTAGGCGGCTTCGGTCATCGCCTGCCACGTGTCACCTCCATGCCGCGGAGCTTCGATCCGCTCGAGCTGCGATGCGAGCGTCTGTCTCGGTGGCGGGCGTGTACGCTGCGCCCGAGATGTGACGCGGCCTCGCTCATCTGTGAACGAGAAGTCTGCCACATCGACTCGCAACCGTGTACGCTTCACCGTCACCGTCGTTCCTCAGCGCGATGCGTGACGATGTCCGGGGAGATACGGGAGGGACCCGCCGATGACCGTGACGCGCTGGAGCCGCGCCTTCATCCCGACGCTGAAGGATGCACCGGTTGACGCGGTGGCGGTCTCGCACAGGCTACTGGTGCGCGGCGGCCTGATCCGCCAGCTGGTGGCGGGGGTGTACAGCTACCTGCCGCTGGCGATGCGCTCGCTGGCGAAGATCGAGGCGATCGTGCGGGAGGAGATGGACCGGATCGGCGGCCAGGAGTTTCGGCTGCCGGCGCTGCTGCCGGCCGAGGTGTGGCGTCAGAGCGGGCGGTGGGACGTCTACGGCGACGAGATGTTCCGCGTGACGGACCGGCGGGGCAGCGAGTACGCGCTGGGGCCGACTCACGAGGAGATCTTCACGCTGGTGGCGCGCGACGAGGTTCGTAGCTACCGGGACCTGCCGCAGATCTGGTACCAGATTCAGACCAAGTTCAGGGACGAGCTCCGCCCGAAGTCCGGTCTGCTGCGGGTCCGCGAATTCCCGATGAAGGACGCGTACACGCTCGACGTGGACGAGGCCGGGCTGGAGCGGTCTTTCGAGGTGATCCGGGCAGCCTACGAGCGGATCTATCGGCGCTGTGGCGTGCCGGCGGTGATGGTGCAGGCGCACTCGGGGGCGATGGGCGGCAGCGGCTCGGCCGAGTTTATGACCCGCACCGAGGCCGGCGAGGATCTGGTGGTGTCCTGCCCGGCCTGTGGATACGCCGCGAATCTGGAGCTGGCACAGTCCAGGTTACCTCACCCCCCAACGCCGGGAGCCGGCCCTCCACATCCCACCATGGGGCCCCGTGATCCCCACGGCCCCCCAACCCCCTCTACTGTCCCGGCAAGCGGAAGAGGGGGAGACGTCTGCTCCCCTCTCCCGCGCACAGGGAGAGGGGCTGGGGGTGAGGGCACTCCGTCAAGGTTTGCGACGCCAGGGGTGTTGACCATCGAGGCGCTGTCACAGGCGCCGTACGGGGTGCCGGCTGACCGGCAGCTGAAGACGCTGATCTACGTGGCCGACGACCGGCCCGTGGTGGCGGTGGTGCGGGGCGATCACGCGCTGAACGAGGCGAAGCTTCAGACCGCGACCGGCGCCAGCACGGTGCGGCCAGCCCTGGTGGACGAGGTGGTGGCGCTGATGGGCGCGCATCCGGGCTCGCTGGGGGCGGCCGGGTTCGCGAAGGCGCCGGTGCTGGTGGACGAGGTGCTGGCTGACCGTACGGGGATGGTGACCGGCGCCAATGAGGACGGCTTTCACCTGCGGGGCGTGGACGTGGCGCGAGACATCCTGGCGCACGGCGCCCGCCTGACCGATCTGAGGCTGGTGCAGGCTGGCGAAGGCTGCCCAGTCTGTGATGGCGGTCTGGAGATCTTCAAGGCGCTGGAGCTGGGCCACATCTTCAAGCTGGGGACGCGCTACTCTGCGGTGCTGGGGGCCACCGTGCTGACCGCCGAGGGCGCGGAGGTGCCGATCGTGATGGGCAGCTACGGCATCGGGATCGGGCGGGTGATGGCCGCGGCGATCGAGGCGCACCACGACGAGGACGGCATCATCTGGCCGTGGTCGGTGGCGCCGTATCAGGTCGAGGTGCTGACGCTGGGCGGCGAGCCGGCCCTGGCGGCGCTGGCCGAGGAGGTCGTGGGCATCCTCGTGGGAGCAGGGCTGGACGTGCTGTACGACGACCGCGACGCGCGGGCCGGCGTGAAGTTCAAGGACGCGGATCTGTTGGGGATGCCGTTGCGGATTGGGGTGGGTCGGCGCGGGCTGGCCGACCGGGTGGTGGAGTGGAAGTTGCGCGATGGCGGGGCGGTGGAGCTGGTGCCGGTGGCCGAGCTTGCGGAGCGGGTAGCGGCGCTGGCCAACCAATCCTCACGCTGTTAGGGGGCGACGGTGCCGCCGCCGAAGTCGTCGAGGAAGGCGCTGCCGGCGCCCTCCAGCCAGAGGCCGACGTAGCCGGTGCGGTTGAAGAGCGGCCAGGCGGTGACGTCTCTAGTCCCGAGCAGGGTGCCGTTGCGGTAGACCGAGACGGCGCCTGACGCGGAGGCGCGCGCCCCGAAGCGGTCGCCGTTGGCGAAGGTGACCGGGATGTCCGCTCCGCGCTGGAGCCAGCCCTGGGCGGTGGAGAAGGTCCAGACCTGGACGCGGTGGTTGACCGGGTCGTACCAGACCTCGATCATGCCGCTGGTGTAGGTGGTGCTGGAATGGGACTTGAGGACGAGGTCGATCTCGGAGGCGCCGGGGTCGATGGTGGCGAGGGTGACGAAGACCTCCTGGTCGGTGCCGAAGAGGGCGGCGTTCCAGTAGAGCTGACCGGCTGAGTTGACGTCGAGGCGGTTGGCGGCGACGGCGTAGCCGGAGGTCTGGCCGCGCCAGTTGGCGCCGGGAGCGCCGTTGGCCCGGTTGAAGGAGTCCAGGATGCCGGTGGAGGGGAAGGCGCCGGGCACGGGCGTGGCCGTGGGCATCGGCGTGCTGGTCGGCACGGCGGTGTTCGTGGGCGTGGGCGTTCTGGTCGGCGTGTTGGTCGGCACTGCCGTGTTCGTGGGCGTGCTGGTCGGAACCGGCGTACTGGTTGGTGTCGGGGTGCTGGCTGGCGTGTTGGTCGGGATGGGTGTGTTCGTCGGTACAGGGGTGTTAGTCGGGGTGCTCGTTGGGAGCGGTGTATTCGTGGGGGTGTTCGTCGGGAGCGGCGTACTGGTCGGCGTGTTGGTAGGAGCCGGGGTATTTGTGGGCGCCGCCGTGTTGGTCGGCGTGCTGGTCGGCACGGGGGTGTCGGTTGGGGCGGCGGTGCTGGTGGGCGTGGCCGTCGGCAGGGGGGTGCTGGTTGGCACCGGTGTGTCTGTCGGGGATGGTGTGCTAGAGGGGGTGCTCGTCGCCACGAGGGTGTTCGTGGGCATGGCGGTGCTGGTGGGCGTCATGGTGCTGGTCGGCGTGCTGGTCGGGAGTGGCGTGCTGGTCGCGGTGCTGGTCGGCAAAGGGGTGTTCGTGGGCGTGTTGGATGGGATGGGTGTGCTGGTGCTGGTACTGGTGGGGACGAGCGTGGGGGTAGCGGTCGCGCCGGCCACCACCGTGCCGCCGCCGAAGTCCTCCAGGATCGCGTTGCTGGCCCCTTCCAGCCAGAGCCCGATGTAGCCGGTCCGGTTGTAGTACGTCCAGGCCGTCACATCACGAGTGGCGAGAAGGGTGCCGTTGCGGTAGACCGAGACGGCGCCTGACGCCGAGGCTCGCGCCCCGAAACGGTCGCCGTTGGCGAACGTGACCGGGATGTCGGCGCCCCGCTGGACCCAGCCCTGCGCCGTGGTGAAGGTCCAGATCTGGACCCGATGGTTGACCGGGTCGTACCAGACTTCGAGGGTGCCGCTGGCGTACGAGCTGTTGGACTGCGACTTGAGTATCAGGTCGATCTCAGTAGCCGCCGGATCGATGGTGGTGAGGGTGACGTACGCTTCCTGGTCGGCGCCGAACTGGGCCGCGCTCCAATAGAGCTCGCCGCCGGAGCCCACGTCCAGGCGGTTCGAGGCGACGGCGTAGCCGGAGGTCTGGCCGCGCCAGTTGGCGCCGGGGGCGCCGTTGGCCCGGTTGAAGGTGTCAAGGGAGCCGGTGGACGGGAAGGCGCCGGGAACTGGCGTGGCGGTCGGCGCGGAGGTGCTCGTCGGGACCGGGGTGCTGGTGGACGTCGGCGTCAGGGTTGCCGTCGGGGTGTTCGTCGGGACCGGGGTGCTGGTGGGGACCGGCGTGGCGGTGGGGGTGGGCGGCGCTACAACCACGATCGTGCCGGTCATGCTCGGGTGGATCTGGCAGAAGTAGTCGTAGACGCCGGCGGCTGTGAACGTGAAGCCGGCCGACTGACCGGGCGCAATCGGGCCGGTGTTCCAGATGCCGGTCGTGCTGCTGGCGGTGTGGTTGCGGTCGTGCTGGTTGACCCAGGTGACGGTCTCGCCGACGTTGACGGTGAGGCTGGCCGGCTGGAAGAGGAATGCGCCAATCGAGACGGTGTCCGGGCCGGCGACGGTGGTCGGGGTGGGGGTGGGGGTCAGCGTCGTCGGGGCGGTCGCCGTAGCGGTGGCGGTGGCGGTCGTCGTGACGGTCGCGGTTGGCGAGATCGTGTTGGTCGGGGTGGCTGTTGGGGTCGCGGTCGGGGCCGCCCCGGCGGGCGAGCCGTTGTACACCGCCACGTCGTCCAGGTCCGCCGCCACGAAGTTGCTGCCCCAGCCGACCGGGCTGACGCCGACGCTCAGGAGGGCCGGGAGATCGGTGTGGGGGCCGGAGCTGGTGTCGAGGACGGCGTAGACCTCGGCGCCGTCGATGGAGAACGTCATGCGGGGGTACTGGCCGCGCAGGTCGAGCGCGATGGCCAGGTCGTACCAGCGATTCGTGACGTACTGGGTGGGGAGTGGCATCGTGCGCAAGACGCCGTCGCGCGTGGTGAAGATGGCGCCAAAATTCCTGGAATCGACGATGAAGCCGGCACGGGTGGTCCAGCTGTTCGGGCCGCGCGTCTCCAGGGTCACGAGACGCGTCTGGGTCTGGACTTGCGCCGTTTCGAGCAGGACGTGGGCGCGGGTATACAGCACGTTGGAGGTCGGCCAGGAGAGCGAGCGCTCGGCGACAGCGCGCTGGCCGCTGGTCTGGGAGGTGGTGGACATCCGCCCGGCGCGCTGACCGGAGAGGACGGGACTGGTCACCAGCTGGGCGGCAGCCCCACTGCCCTGGGTGGCCGGGGTCCAGCCGCCGGCCTGGAAGGTGGCGGCCTCGAAGCCGTCGTCCACCAGGGGCGCGCCGGAGGCGGCCGGCAGGGTGACCACGGTGGGTGGCGGCGGGGTCTGCGGGGTGACGCCGCCGTTGATGCTGACGATGCTCGCCACGCTCGGTACGCCCTGATCGTTCAGGATGAACAGCATGTAGGCACCGGGCGGCGCCAGGTTGGGATTCGCGGGCGTGTTGATGCGGAGGCCGCCGGCGATCTGCTGGAAGCTGGCCTCGACGCGGCGCTGATCGGAGTTGACGGTGTGCGTGACCGCCGACATCCGGATGAAGACGGCGCTGGTGATGGTGGCGGCGTCCGGGGTCTGGATGTCGATGGTGCTGCCGAACTGGGCGCTGGCCGGGGCGCTGCTGATGGTTGGGCGGGCGCCTCGGAACAGGTACGGCGGGGAGTAGATCTGGGCGGTTGGGTAGTCCACGGCCGGGGGCAGGCGCCCGCCGCCCGCCGAGAGGACGCGGCCGTCCGGCAAGAGGGTCGCCGTGCTGTGGTACATCCGCAGATCCTGGATCGAGGCCATCGTCGTCCAGGTCTCGGTAGCGGGATCCCACATCTCGGTCGGGCGGATGCCGGAGGTGGTGGTCAGCGAGACGTTGTCGGCGCCGCCAACCGCCAGCACCTTGCCGTCCGGCAGGAGCACGAGGTTGTGCTGGAAACGGGGGTACGCCATCGACTGGGTGGTGCGCCAGACCGGGGTGGCGGCGTTCATGTCGATGACGCCGGTGGCGGTCGGATTCGGATCGCTGCCGGTCGACATGAAGCGGCCGGGCGCGTACATCACCGAGGCACCGTTGGGAGCCGGCCCGAAGCCGATGCTCTGCCACTGCTGGCGGCCGACGTCCAGGGTCATCGACTGGCCGTCCGGGCCGGCCAGCATGAAGATCAGGCCGTTCGAGAGTCCGTAGACGTTCGGGTAGTTCCAGGTCTCTCTGGCCGCCGCCGACAGCTGGGTCCAGTTGTTCGAGGCAGGGTCATAGACCTCGGGGACTTTGACGAAGTTGTCGGGCGTGGCCTCGCCGCCGAGCACCAGCACCCGGCCGTCGCCCAGGGTGAGGGCGGTTGGGTACCAGCGGGCGTTCGCCATGCTGGCGACCTTCGTCCACTGGTTGGTGGAGACGTTGAAGACGTTGGTGTCTTTGATGCCGATATCGGAATCGACCCAGCCGCCGACGGTGATGGCGCGGCCGTCCGGCAGCATCGCCTGGCCGGCGCAGAAGATCTGGGAGAGCAGGTTCGGCACCGTGCGGAACGTGTTGGTGCTGGGCGTCCAGACGCGAGCGGTCGGTGCGCCGGTCGTCTCCCAGGCGTCGAACAGCATGATCTCGCCGCTCGGCATGCTGGCGATGTGGACGGCGACGATCGGCCAGGACTGGACGGCGGTCCAGGAGCCGGTCGACTGCTGGTCGGCCGGGGCGAGCATGAGCTTCTGGAAGGCGTCGGAGTCGGCCGCGGCGCCGAGCGGCACGTCCATCGGCGGCACCGGCGGCCCGAAAATCACCGGCTGGTGGTCGAGTGGGCCGTCAGTGGTGGGCATGCCCCGCAGCGGCCAGCGCTCCGGCGAGAGATCGACTGGAACGTGTGCGAGGACAACCGGACCACCGACGAACGCGGCGGCCAGCATGGCGACGAACAACACCGACGCGCGGATCCACATGATTGACTCCACAGGCAGCTCTGCCCTTGTGAGCCCCTCACCTGAGCGGCTTCGGCTGTGCGGAACTACGGGGCGGCGGTGCCGCCGCCGACATCGTCCAAGAAGGGCGATACTGGCGCCCTCCAGCCAGAGGCCGACGTAGCCGGTCCGGTTGAAGAGCGGCCACGCGGTCACGTCCCTGGTCCCGAGCAGCGTGCCGTTCCGGTACACCGAGACAATGCCCGCCGCCGAGGCCGCGCTCGCCCTGGTCGATGTTGAGGTTCGTGAGAGTGAGCAACGGCGTCGCGTCAACACTGGTGGCGCCGGGCTGGACGATCTCGATCTTACCGCGACGCTCCAGGATGAACGTGCGTCCGTCCGGGGCGAAGGTGATGCCGGTCGGCTCGGTCAGGCCCACGATCGGGGTGGTGTCCTGAGGATGGGCCTCAGGCCGGGCGCACGCTCCGCCACTCGGCGCAGCTCTGGCCGGTACCGGGTGAGCGACGCCGTTTCCAGGAGACCCGGCGAGGCGAAGTCGCGCGATCATAGCATGTCGGCCGGGGCATCTCAATGCCCCGGCCGTCATCCGGCCCATGCCGCGCAGCTACCGAGTGTGACCCTCGTCACAGGCCGTGGTCTGACGCCCGTGCTATCCTGGCGCCGTCGTGCAGCGGGGCAGGCAGGGCGGCCAGAGTGAGCGGGATGGCAGACGACCCATACGCGAGGATCGCGCAGCTGGAGCAGGAGCTGGCCGCGGCGCGCGAGCGGCAAGCCGGCAGCGCCGAAGTGCTGCGGGCCATCGCCAGCGCCCCGGCCGACCTCCAGTCTACGCTGGACGACGTGGCTGCCAGCGCGATGCGCCTGACCGGCAGCGACCGCAGCACCATCGGCCTCCGAGAGGGCGATTTCGTGCGCATCGTCTCCGTGGCGGGACGGGTCGGCACGCCGGGCGCCCAACGCCAGTTGGGCGAGCTGCTCGACCTGCGGGAGCACACGCCTGGCAACGTCGCGGTGCACGAACGGCGGTCGGTTCACGTCCCGGATCGCTCCAGTCCTGCATTCCGGGCCGAGTATCCAGCCTCGCCGTCGTCACATGCCCAGACCGCGCACGTCCCCCTCGTCCGTCGAGAGTATGCCCTGGGGCTGTTCACGATCGGCCGGCCAGTGGCAGAGCCGTACACGGCCCATGAGATCGCGGTGTTGGAGTCGTTCGCGGACCAGGCAGTGATCGCCATCGAGAACGCGCGTCTGTTTTCGGAGCTGGAGCAGAGCAACGCCGAGCTCCAGGAGAGCAACCGTCGGGTTGGCGAGGCGCTAGAGCGCGAGACGGCCACTGGCGCGGTGCTGCGGACCGTCAGCCGCTCGCCCACCGATCCCCAGGCCGTCTTCCGGATGATCGTCGAACAGGCCGGACGCCTCTGCGAGACGAGCCTCGCCAGTCTCCTTCTCCGAGATGGCGGCGACGTGGTACTCACAACCGTGCTCGATCCGGCAGCCGGGCATCTGCCGGCGGGGACACGTCTTCCTCTCGACATCAGCACCAGCGTCGCTGGACGCGTCATCCTGACCGGCCGGACCGTCGTCCGCGACGATCTGCAGGCGCTGTCTGACGAGCCCTGGGGAGACGTTCGCGACAACGCCCGACGGATGGGCTGGCACTCGATAGTCGGCGTGCCGCTAATTCGGGACTCAGCCGGCATCGGCGCGATCGTCGTCTTGCGTCGTGAGGTCCGGCCGTTCACCCCACACCAGGTCGCCCTGCTGGAGACGTTCGCCGAGCAGGCGGTGATCGCCCTCGCGAGCGCCCGGCTCTTCGAGGAGCTGCAGGCGGCGAACCAGCAGCTTGCCGAGTCGAACGACCGCCTCGCGGAGGCGAGCCAGCACAAGTCGCAGTTCCTGGCCAACATGAGCCACGAGCTCCGCACACCGCTGAATGCGATCATCGGCTACTCGGAGATGCTGCAGGAAGAAGCCGAAGACCTGGGTGAAGAGAGCTTCATCCCGGACCTCCAGAAGGTCAACGCGGCCGGCAAGCACCTCCTGGGCCTCATCAACGACATCCTGGACCTGTCCAAGATCGAGGCCGGGCGGATGGACCTCTACCTGGAGGATTTCTCGGTCAGCCAGCTCGTCCAGGACGTGGCGGCCATCGTGCAGCCGCTGATGGAGAAGAACGGCAACGAGCTGGTGGTGGTCTGCCCGCCTGACGTGGGTGAGATGCGGGCGGACCTCACGAAGGTTCGGCAGACGCTGTTCAACTTGCTCTCCAACGCCGCCAAGTTCACCGACCACGGGCATATCGAGCTGCGAGTCGAAAGGGGCGAGGGGCGAGGGACGAGGGACGAGGAATCCCCCTCAGCCCTCGCCCCTCGCCCCTCATCCCTCTTCTTCGCGGTCGCCGACACCGGCATCGGCATGACGCCCGAGCAACTTGGGCGGCTGTTCGAGGCGTTCAGTCAGGCGGAGGCGAGCACCCGGAGCAGGTACGGCGGGACCGGACTGGGCCTCGCGATCAGCCGCCACTTCTGTCGGATGATGGGCGGCGATCTGACGGTCGAGAGCGTCTATGGCCAGGGCTCGACGTTCACAGTCACGCTGCCGGCCGTCGTCGAAACGGCGGCGCCTGTCGCCGCGGAGTGAGCCGGCGCGACGTGCCAACTCTTCGCGCTCATGGGCAGGTGAGGCAGACCAGCGACACGTCGTCCACCCAGGCGCGGTCACCCGGCCGCATGTTCCAGTAGACGTCCACCCGGCCGCTGACGAAGCTGCTCGGGAGGACGACGGTCGAGGTGAGCTGCGTCCAGTCTACCGTGCCGTTGCGCGTTTCGCTGTCGAAGACGCGCGCGACGGGCTGGAGCTCGTCGTACCGGATGCGGACGCCCCGCCCGGTGACGTTCTGGGTTTTGACCCAGGCGGTCAACCGGTAGGCTCGTCCTGCCTGGAGGGTGGGTGTCTGGAAGGTGTAGACCGTCGTGTCGCCGGTGGACGGACCTTCGAGGCGCAGCGAGGCCGCGCCGGTCCGGTGCACCGTCGTGTCGCGGAAGGCGGTCGGGCGCGGCTGCCAGACCGCGGGCGCACCGCCAGGGCGGACGTCTTCGAAGGAGGGGTTCTGGATCAGGTTCGGTCCGGTTGGGGCCGGGGTCGAGGTCAGCGTGGGCGTCGAGGTCAGCGTGGGCGTCGAGGTCGGCGTGGGCGCCTGGGTGGGCGTTCCGCCGCCAGGGCTGGCCTGCCAGTCAGGCTGGAAGCTGGCCTGGTCAGTCACTTGCGAGAGGTGGCTGCCGTCAGCCTGCATCCGGAAGAGGTGCTCGTTGCCGCTGGGGTAACTCTCGAAGGCGATCTGGGCGCCGTCGGGCGACCAGACCGGCTCCTGGTTGTTCCCGGAGGCAGTCAACTGCACCTGATTGCTGCCGTCAGACCGCATCACGTAGATCTGCGGGAGCGGCTCGGTTCCACGCACGCTCGAGAACGCGATCCGAGATCCGTCTGGCGACCAGGACGGCGCGAAGCTGCTTCCGAGCGACGTCAGCTGCGTGCGGCCGCTGCCGTCTGGCTTCATGACGAAGATATGGGTGCCGCCCTGCTCGCTCAGGCTCTCGAACGCGATCTTTGTCCCGTCCGGCGACCAGGCCGGACTCGCGGCGAAGATCGCGGACGTCAACCGAGTCTGGCCGCTGCCGTCTGCTTTCATCAGATACACGCCGCCGTTCTGGCCGTCGCGCGAGCTGGTGAAGGCGATCTGGCTGCCGTCGGGCGACCAGGCCGGCTGGATGTTGTCCCCGTTCGTCGTCAATTGCGTCTGGCCGCTCCCGTCGGCGCGCATCACGTAGATCTGGCGATCGCCGGTCTGCGCGTTCGGGAAGTAGCGCGCGAAGGCGATCCGGGAGCCGTCGGCGGACCAGGCCGGCCACTGATTATTGCCCTCGGTCGTCAGCCGAGTCTGGCCGCTGCCGTCCGAGCTCATGGTGTAGATCTGGTAACTGCTGTCCCCGGCGTGGACGCTCGCAACGGCGATGCGGCCGTTGGAGCCAGGATATGCTGCTCGCGCGGTGGACGACGAGCCAGGGCCGGCCAGCTCGCTCACCAGGATGGAGACGAGCATCACCGCGAGCGCGAGGGTCGCACGTCGAGCGGTTCGCATCCGTGTCCAGTATGGTACGTCAAACTCCCAGCGCGGGTCAGGTGCCGACGGACCGAGATCGCCGCCCGTCAGCCGGCTGCGCGTGCGCGCCCGACCTGGACGACCGGTCAGCCACGATGTGGAGATCGACGTTCTGGGCGTGCCGGAGCACGTGGTTGATGACCGATCCTTGCAGGAGGATCTGAAAGCGGTTGCGGGCTGACTGGCCGAGCACGAGGTGGGTGACCTGATGCTCGTGGGCGAACTGGACGAGCGCGTCGCCAATCGCCAGGCGGCTGCCGGCTCCGCGTAGCTCGTGGATCTCGATCCCGAGATCCTCGGCCAGGGTCAGGTTGTCGCGCAGGCGCTGCTGCTGGACCGGGTCGAGCCGCTCGCGGTCCACGACCGCGACCGCGAGGATCGCGTCGGCGCGCAGACCGTGGCCGAGCCGCCAGGCGGTCCGAAGCAGGTCGCGGGCGATGGGCCGGTGGTCGATCGCCACCATGACGCGCTCGGTCGTCGGCCAGGTGCCGGCGATCTGGTGCGCGTCCAGGTAGTGCTCGATCTGGTCCTGCACTTCCTTCGCGGTGCGGCGGAGGGCCAGCTCGCGCAGGGCGCTCAGGTTGCCGGTCCGGAAGAAGCTGGTCAGCGCGGCCCGGGCGCGCTCGGGCGGGTAGATCAGGCCCTGTTCGAGGCGCTTGCGGAGCGCGTCGGGCGAGATGTCCACCAGCTCGACCTGATCGGCCTCGTCTACGATCCTGTCCGGGATCGTCTCGCGGACGGCGACTCCGGTGATGCTCTCAACCGCCATGTGGAGGCTTTCGAGGTGCTGAACGTTGAGCGTAGCGATGACGTCGATGCCGGCGTCGCGGATCGCCTCGACGTCCTGCCAGCGCTTCGTTCTGGCCGAGCCGGGCGCGTTGGTGTGGGCGAGCTCGTCCACGAGGCAGACGGCCGGCCGGCGCGCCAGGACCGCGTCGACGTCCATCTCCGCGACGGCGACGCCGCGATACTCCACGGTCTTGCGCGGGATGACTTCGAGATCGCCGATGGCCGCGTCGGTCTCGGCGCGGCTGTGCGTCTCGACGTAGCCGGCCACGACGTCGATGCCTTCGGCCTTCAGCCGCCGCGCCGCGTTGAGCATCGCGTACGTCTTACCGACCCCGGGTGCTGCGCCGAGATAGACGGTCAGCCGCCCACGTCGGGCGCCCTCCTCGGCTCGACACTGTTCGAGGAAGCGCGCTGCCGCCGGACGCAGCGGCTCGTCCTCGTCATGCGCCGGCGGTTCGGTCCTCATCAGCAGCTCCTCGTCGAGAAACGATGCCACACCACGCGGTCGGCTCTCTGAGGTGAGCCTGGGCGCCCGGTGGCCATCGTCGTGCGTGGGTCTACAGCTTGCCGTACGTCGCGTCCAGGGCCAGGTTCAGCTTCAGGACGTTGACTCTCGGCTCGCCCAGGAAGCCGAGGGTCCGCCCCTCAGTGTTCTGCTGAACCAGCGCCGCGACGTCGGCCGGGCTGGCGCCCCGGGCCTGGGCAACCCGGTTGACCTGGAGTTGGGCGTTGGCCGGGGTGATGTGCGGGTCCAGGCCGCTGCCGCTGGCGGTGACGGCGTCGACCGGCACCAGCACGTCGTCGG
Organism: Chloroflexota bacterium; assembly: GCA_046328125.1. Lineage (GTDB taxonomy): Bacteria > Chloroflexota > UBA6077 > UBA6077 > JACCZL01 > JADZEM01. The sequence continues at coordinate 59,752 of JAXLXF010000021.1, read as the reverse complement.
CGAGGCCGTTCTCCGCGCGGTACGCCTTCGTCCGTGCCTCGACGGTCTCGATCAGCTTCTGGTTGGTCGGGCCGAGGTTGGAGGCGGTGGTGTTGGCGGCGTTGTACGGCCTGTCGTCACCAGAATCGGCATCCACGGTCACGGAGGGCCGGCCGTGGAAGTAGCCGGCCGCGGTGAACTGCTGGCCGATCAGCTCCGAACCGATGACGGCGCCACTCGCATCGTAGAGCAGGCTGCCGTTCGCCTGGTGGGGAAAGATGACCTGGGCGATGCCGGCGATGGCCAGCGGGTAGGCGAGCCCCAGGATGACGGTCAGGACGAGCGTCATCAGGAAGGCCGCCCGGGTCTGTTGCAGGATCAGTGTCATGGGAGTGCTCCGAAGATGTCGCCTGAGCAGATCTGCACCGCGAGCGTCAGCGAGCGGATCTCCGGTGTCGCTGCTACGCTCCGTTCGGTACGCTCAGGGTCCGGCTCGCTGACGCTCGCGGTGAGGATGTGCCGGCCTTTTCCCAACGCTGTTGTGTGGGACAACACTAAGCAAGGTGCAGGGCGGCCAGGATCACGTCGACGATCTTGATGCCGATGAACGGGACGATGATCCCGCCGACGCCGTAGATCAGCAGGTTACGCTGCAACAACTGGGCGGCCGGCACGGCGCGGTACGCCACGCCCTTGAGGGCCAGCGGGACCAGCGCGATGATGACGACGGCGTTGAAGGTCACCGCCGAGAGGATCGCGCTCTCCGGGGTCGCCAGATTCATGACGTTCAGCGCGCTGAGCTGCGGGTAGGTCGCCATGAACATCGCCGGCACGATCGCGAAGTACTTGGCGACGTCGTTGGCGACGGAGAACGTCGTGATGGCGCCCCTGGTGATCAGCAGCTGCTTGCCGATCATCACCACTTCGATCAGCTTGGTCGGATCGCTGTCGAGGTCCACCATGTTGGCGGCCTCTTTGGCGGCCTGGGTGCCGCTGTTCATCGCGAGGCCGACGTCGGCCTGGGCCAGGGCCGGGGCGTCGTTGGTGCCGTCGCCGGTCATGGCGACCAGCTTGCCGAGCGCCTGCTCGGCCCTGATGATGTCGATCTTGTTCTCGGGCTTCGCCTCGGGCACGAAGTCGTCCACGCCGGCCTCGCGAGCGATGGTGGCGGCGGTCAGGCGGTTGTCGCCGGTGACCATGACGGTGCGGATGCCCATCCGTCGCAGCTCGTCGAACCGCTCCTTCATGCCCGGCTTGACGGTGTCCTTCAGGTAGACCAGGCCCAGGATCTGGCCGTTCTCCGAGACGGCGAGCGGGGTGCCGCCCTCGCGGGCGATCCGCTCGGCCTGGGTCTGGAGGTCGGTTGGGGCCAGGCGCGAGGACGCCGCCACGATCGAGTCCACCGCGCCCTTCATCAGCGCGGTGCCGTTCATCCTGAGGCCGCTCATCCGGGTCTCCGCCGTGAACGGGACCACCTCGGCGCCGAGCGGCACCCGGACCGATGACTCGGACTCGCTGGACGCGCCGACCCCGGCCCCGACCAGCTCGCGGACCGGCTGGCCGTGACCGTTCGGACCTTCCGGCTCGACGCCCAGGCGCCGGGCCAGCGTCACGATGCTGCGGCCCTCGGGCGTCTCGTCGCCCAGGCTGGCGAGGTAGGCGGCCCGCACCAGTCGCTCCTGCGAGACGTCGCCGACCGGGACAAACTCGTACGCCATCCGGTTGCCGAAGGTGATGGTGCCGGTCTTGTCCAGGAGCAGGGTGTCCACGTCGCCGGCCGCCTCGACGGCCCGCCCGCTCATCGCCAGGACGTTGAAGCGGGTGACGCGGTCCATGCCCGCGATGCCGATGGCCGAGAGCAGCCCGCCGATGGTGGTCGGGATCAGGCAGACCAGCAGGGCGACCAGGATCACGACCGAGATCGCGCCGCCGGCGTAGATCGCGAACGGCTGGAGGGTGACCACGGCCAGCAGGAAGACGATCGTCAGCCCGGCCAGCAGGATCGAGAGGGCGATCTCGTTCGGGGTGCGCTGGCGCTTCGCCCCTTCGACCAGCGCGATCATCCGGTCCAGGAACGTCTCGCCGGGGTTCGAGGTGATCTCGACCTTGATCCAGTCCGAGATGACCTGGGTGCCGCCGGTGACCGAGGACGCCACGTCTGAGCCGGGCTCCTTGAGGACGGGGGCCGACTCGCCGGTGATGGCGGCCTCGTTGACGTACGCGACGCCCTCGATCACCATCCCGTCCGAAGGGACCAGATCCTCGGCCTCGACCACCACCACGTCGCCCTTGCGCAAGTCAGTGGAGCTGACCGGCTTGATGGAGCCGTCGCGCTGGAGCAGCTTCGCGGGCGTGTCGCGGCGGGTCCGCCGCAGGGTGTCGGCCTGGGCCTTGCCTCGCGCTTCGGCCATCGCCTCGGCGAAGTTGGCGAACAGCACGGTGAACCAGAGCCAGAGCGTGATCTGGCCCACGAACAGGACGTTGACGTCCGACCGTCCCAGCAGGCCCTGAATCAGCACCAGGGTGGTCAGGACGCTGCCGATCTCGACCACGAACATGACGGGGTTCTTGACCATCGACCGCGAGTCGAGCTTCGGGAACGACTGGAGCACCGCCTGTACGATCAGCTCGCGGTTCCAGGCGCTGACGCCGCGTCGGCGGGTCTGCGCGATCTCTTTCATCGCTTCTTCTCTCAGCAACTACGACGGGAACGTCAGGCCGGCCACGAGCTGGAAGTGCTCCACGATCGGGCCGAGCGACAGGGCCGGGAAGAACGTCAGGGCGCCCATAATGAGGATCACGCCGACCAGCAGCCCGACCCAGACGCCGCCGGTCGTTGGGAACGTTCCGAGGCTGGGTGGGACGCGCCGCTTGGCGGCCAGCGAGCCGGCGATGGCGAGCAGCGGCACGATCATCAGGAATCGCCCGAACAGCATCGCCAGGCCGCCGGTCGTGTTGTAGAACAGGGTGTTGGCGCCGATGCCCGCGAACGCCGAGCCGTTGTTCGCGGTGGACGAGGTGTACAGGTACAGGATCTCCGAGAAGCCGTGGGCGCCGGGGTTGTTCAAGGTCGCGGTGCCGGCCTCGGCGACGCTGGCGATGCCGGTGAAGACCAGGATGCTCGCGGCCAGGATCAGCGAGGCGAGCATCGCCATCTTGACCTCGAAGCTCTCGATCTTCTTGCCGACATACTCGGGCGTCCGCCCGACCATCAGGCCGGCGATGAAGACGGCCAGGATGGCGAACATCAGCATCCCGTACAGGCCAGCCCCGACGCCGCCAAAGATCGACTCGCCGAGCTGCATGTTCACCATCGGAACCATGCCCGCGAGCGGCATGAAGCTGTCGTGGAAGGCGTTGACGGCGCCGCACGAGGTGACGGTGGTGATGACGGCCCAGAGGATCGAGAGCGGGATCCCGAACCGGACCTCCTTGCCCTCGAAGTTGCCGCCGGACTGGAGCGCCGAGGCGGTCTGGTCGATCCCGAACTGGGCGAACAGCGGGTTGCCGCGTTGCTCGATCGGCAGGGCCAGCGCCAGCCCCATGACCACGACGACGAACGACGCGGCCCAGAGGGTCCAGCCCTGGCGGGTGTCCCCGACCATCCGGCCGAACGTGTAGAACATCGCGGCCGGGATGACGATGATGGCCAGGTTGGTGATGAGGTCGGTCAGCGGGCTCGGGTTCTCGTAGGGGTGGGCCGAGTTGACGTTGAAGAAGCCGCCGCCGTTAGTCCCCAGCTCCTTGACGATCTCCTGGCTGGCGACCGGCCCGACCGCGATGGACTGGGTGGCGCCTTCCAGGGTGGTCGCCTCCACGTTGCCGCCGAACGTCTGGGGGGTGCCCAGCCCGATCAGGACGACGGCGAAGACGATGCCGACCGGCAGCAGGATCCAGAGGACGGACCTGACCAGATCGACCCAGAAGTTGCCGATCGTGCTGGCGCTGCGCCGGCTGATGCCTCGCACCAGGGCGATGGCGATCGCCATGCCCGTGGCAGCCGAGGTGAAGTTGTGGACGGCCAGCCCGACCATCTGGCTGAAGTAGCTCATGGTCGTCTCGCCGACGTACGACTGCCAGTTGGTGTTGGTAGTGAACGAGATGGCGGTGTTGAACGACAGGTCGGGTGATGCGCCCGAGAAGTCTTGTGGGTTGAACGGCAGCAGGCCCTGCGCTCGCAGGATGACGTAGGTCAGCATGAGGCCGAACAGGTTGAAGAGCAGCATGGCGGCGGTATAGGCCCGCCAGCCCTGCTCCTGGCGCCAGTCGATGCCGCCGACGCGGTAGATGGCGCGCTCGACCGGCACCAGGACCGGGTCGAGCCAGGTGCGCTCGCCCTGGTAGACGCGGGCCATGTACGCGCCGAGCGGCTTCGTCAGGGCCAGCGTCACCAGGAAGAAGACGACGATCGTCAGGATTCCGGTCACTGTCATCGCGGGTCTCTCAAGGCCGACGCGGTGGCGTCGGCACGATGGGCCGGGCGCGAGGCGCTCGGCTTGCACTCGTCTGTGCCTGGGCGTGGGGTCAAAGGGTCTCTAGAACCGCTCTGGCTCCAGCAGAGCCCAGAGCAGGTAGGCCATCACGCCCACGCTCACGATGCCGCCGATCAGGTTCTCCACCGGTCTGTCCTCTCTTTCCGCTCCAGGGCCTGGCCGCTAGAGCCGGTCGCAGAACGTCGCGTACCCGAACGACAGTCCGAAGAACACGAGCACGATTGCCACGAACATCAGGTCCAGCACGCTCTCTCCTCCGCTCTCAGGACGCTCCCCGAAGGGCAGCTCCTCCTCGCTCGGCGCACGTCGTGGCCGGTCGGCCGGCGCAGCCCGGCAGGCGGTCCGCAGCACCTTCTCGGCGCCGCGCGAGCCGTCGAACGGGACTAAGAATTCGGGCCAGTCACGCATCGATCGATCGGGCATCGTCGTTCACCGTCCGCCCGCTGCTCTCGGCCAGCCGCAGCAGCGCCTCCAACGGGAATGGCTTCGGGAGGTACGCCACCGGCCGAAACTCGGCCAGGCGGCGGGGACTGACTGGCACCGCCGTCAGCATCAGGACGCGGACCTCGTCCGGGAGATGGGCGTCCCGAAGCACGTCCCAGCCGGTGCGGTCGGGGAGATTGATGTCCAGAATCAGCAGGTCCGGCTGCTCGTCGGCCAGCGCGTCGAGCGCCTCAGACGCATCGCCCGCCTGACGTACCTCGTGGCCACGCGCCATGAGGTTGCTGGTGATGATGCGTCGGAGCTGCTCGTCGTCCTCGACGAGCAGCACCCGCGACTTCATCTGGGTCGTCATCGCTCGCATCCTTCCCGGGCTCGTCGGCTGCACGGAGCGCGAGGCGCTCATCTCGTCAGCCAGGGTCCGTCACCAGGAAGTGTCTCGCGGCCACGCTAAGCGCGGGCTTAAGGCGGTGGGGACGGCGCTATGAATTCCCTAAGGATCCGGGGGCGGATGTGCGAGGCGACAGCCGACGCCTGCCTCGGTCAGGATGTCGCGTGGATGCGTGCGCCGCTCATGGACGCTTCGCCGCCGGCAGACGATGCACGGGAGCCGACACGGTCGGTGAGGGCGGGTGGTGGACGGTCGTCGGCTGGTCGGAGCCAGCGCGCGAGCGTGTGTCCCAGCTCGTCCACGTGGCACGGCTTGGTGAGGAAGTCGTCCATCCCGGCGTCGAGACAACGGCGACGGTCCTGGTCGGTGGCACTCGCGGTGAGGGCGACGATCGGCAGGTGGGGCGATCCGATGACGGCGCGCTCGGCCTCCCACGCGCGAATCGCCATCGACGCGTGATAGCCGTCCATCGTCGGCATCTGGCAGTCCATCAGCACCAGGTCGAAGCGCGACGCCGTGACGGCGTAGAGTGCCTCCTGGCCGTTGGTGACCGCCTCGACCGTGCAGCCGAAGCGCTCCACCATCTTGGAGATCACCTTGCGGTTCACGCTCGAGTCGTCGGCGAGCAGGATGCGCTGGCCCGTCAGGGTGGGCGCCGACGGCGAAGGCGCGAGCACGTCGGCGGCTGTGCTCGCGGTCGTCGGGCTGAGCCACGCGGTGAACCAGAACGTGCTGCCCCGCCCGACCGCGCTGTCCACGCCGATGGTCCCGCCCATGAGCTCTGCAAGCTGCTTACAGATCGACAGTCCCAGCCCCGTGCCGCCGAACTGGCGGGTGGTCGAGCTGTCCACCTGGGAGAAGGGGCGGAAGAGGCGATCCTGGAGCTCGGCCGGGATGCCGACGCCGGTGTCCTCGACTTCGCAGCGTAGGAGGACACGCTGAGAATCGTGGTCTTGCACCCGCATCCTGATGGCGACGTGCCCGCGGGACGTGAACTTGATCGCGTTGCCGACGAGATTGAGCGCGATCTGCCGGAGCCGCACCGGGTCGCCCAGCACGGTTGGGGGTACGTCGTCCGAGACGGACGCGGTGAGCTCGATGCCCGCATCTCTGGCGCGGCTCGCCAGGAGGGCGGTCACGTCGCGGACGATGCGGCGGGGATCGCAGGGGATCGACTCCAGCACGAGCTGTCCGGCTTCGATCTTCGAGAAGTCCAGGATGTCGTCGATGATCCGCAGCAAGGCGTCGCCGCTGATCTGGATGGTGTGCACGTAGTCGCGCTGCTCCTCGGTCAGCGAGGTCTGCCTGAGGAGATCGGTCATCCCGATGACCCCGTTCATCGGGGTGCGAATCTCGTGCGACATCATCGCCACGAACGCGGACTTCGCCTGATTGGCAACTTCGGCCGCGACGGCGAGCTCGTTGGCCTGGAGCGCGGTGATCTCCAGCGCCTCATTGGTCTGGGCTACCGCCGCGAACAGCGACGCGTTGTGCAGCGCGAGCGCGGCCTGGGCGCAGAACAGCTCCACGACATGGTCGTCGTCCGCCGACAACTGGAACGGCTCACGACCGTTCGCCGAGAGGATGCCCAGCACCTGTCCTTCGTAGGAGACGGGGATCGTCAACGACGAGCGGAGACCCTGTTCGCGCCACCAGTCCAGGTTCACGCTCCGGCCGTCGGCCAGCACATCGTCGATCCGGAGCGGCTGACCGTGCTCGGCGACCCAGCCCGTCGCGCCCTGGCCGAACGCGATGCGCGTGATCGGCTGGCTCTGGGCCGCTGCGTCGTCGGAGCAGGCGCGCCGGTCGAGTGTTCTGGTGGACGGGTTGACCACCCAGAAGGAGACGAAGGGAGCGCCGAGCAGCGTGGCCGACGCACGAGCGATCTCGCCGAGCACCGCGTCTGGCTCCAGCGACGAGGTCACCATGCGACTCAGGCCGACCAGGGTCTCCAGACGACTCGCCTGGGTGCGCAGCGTGGCCTCGGCGGCGACCTGGGCCTGCGTCTGTTCGAGCAGGCTGTCATAGGTCCGGCGGAAGGCTGTCGCGAGATGCTCGACTTCGGAGATGTGGGTGTGCGTGGGGATCGCGGGCGACGACGCGCTCGGCAGGTCGCTGACCGCCCGGGTGAGCAGGGCCAGCGGGCTCGCGAGCCGCCGCGCCACGAGCAGGCCGAGGCTGACGGCGAACAGGCAGATGACGGTCGTCGCCGCGAAGGCCACGAAGCGGCGCTCCTGCTGGGTCGCCGCGATCTCCGAGATGGGGAGATGGGCGCGCACGAGCCAGCCGGTCGCCGGTATCGGCGCGGGAGCCGACACGATCTCCGGCTCGTTTGCGCCTGCTGGCCCCTGCCAGGTCAGGATGTCGGCAAGGCTGGCGGGTCTCGGCGCGGATGCCGTCGCCAGCAGGTGAGCGGGATCGGGATGGAGGACCACGATCCCCGTGGAGGTCTCGGCGGTGACGAACCCGGCCCGGCCGACCGGTATCGTCGCCAGGTTGCGCTGCAGGCCGTCGAGCTGGATGGTGGCCTGTAAGACGCCGAGGACCGTGCCGTCCGACGCCACGATCGGGACGCCGGTCGGCAGGACCGGTATGGGCGCCTGCCCGCCGATGGACAGGCGTGGCAGGCCGATCGCTTCGTGGCTATCGTCGAGTGCGGCCCGGACATGCGGCTGCGAGTTGAAGTCCGTGCCAAGCGCGGCCTTGTCGCTGCTGCTGATAGCGACCACCTGACCGGCGCGATCGACGACGGCCACGCGGCTGAAGCTGTGGTAGGCTGGCCCGACCGCTTCGAGATGCCGGTTCAGCTCGTCGAGGTGTTGGGAAGCCAGCTCGCCGACCAGCGACGGCTCGGCTGCGAGCATGCGCAGGGCGTTGACGTGCTCGTCGAACTGGGTGTCGAGCAGCGCTGCCGTCGACGCGGCGACGTCGTCGACCATCGCCTGCGAGTGCGTCCGCTCGTCCAGCGCCTCACGCAGCGCGAGGGCTGCCAGCAGAATGGTCGTCGCCAGCCCGACGATGCCGACCAGCAAGCCCGCGAGGTACAGGTAGAGCGAAGCGTGCCAGCCCGGGCTCACATTCGACGGCGACCGCGTGAGCATGGCGCGTGACTCATTTCACCCCGTGGGGGCCGTCGTGTACGTCAGGCGACCGGTACCGTCGCCTGTGTGTAGAACGGGCTCAGGGGCGGGCAGGGGACGAGAAGCGCTAGCAGGCTGCTGAAAAACGCCGCGCCGGACTACCGGCGCGACGATGTCGTTCGGTACGATGTTGCCACCGATCGGCGAGGTGGCGAAGGTGCGTGGGCGGCAAGATTCGCAGGTGTCGATGTTGGCGTTCGTGGATCTGGAGAGTCGGGTGCCGGTGGGCCATCCGATCCGGACGATCAAGCGGCTGGCGGACGCGGCCCTGGCGGAGTTGTCGCCCCTCTTTGATGAGATCTATGCCGAGACGGGGCGGCCGTCGATCCCGCCGGAGCGGCTGTTGAAGGCGTCGCTGCTGATCGCGCTGTACTCGGTGCGGAGTGAGCGGGCGTTCTGCGAGGAGCTCGGAGTACCACCTGCTGGTTCCGGTGGTTCCTGGACATGAGCCTGGTGGAGCCAGGCTTCGACGCCAGCACCTTCTCCAAGAACCGCGAGCGGCTGTTGAAGCACGAGGTCGGGCAGCAGTTCTTCGACGAGGTCGTCTTCCAGGCGCAGGGGCGGAAGCTGCTGTCGGACGAGCACTTCACGGTCGATGGGACGCTGATCGAGGCGTGCGCCAGCCTGAAGAGCTTCAAGCGCCGCGACCAGGCGCCCCGAGCGACGAGCCGCCGGATGACCGCAACCCGACCGTCGACTTCCATGGCGAGAAGCGGTCGAACAAGACGCATCAGAGCACGACCGATCCCGAGGCGCGGCTGCTCAAGAAGGGGAAGGGCAAGGAAGCGAAGCTCTCCTTTATGGGCCACGCCCTGATGGAGAATCGGCACGGCCTGCTGGTCGACTTCCAGATGACGGAGGCGACCGGCACCGCCGAGCGGGACGTGACCCCGACGCTGCTGCGGCAGGCGCGTGACGGGGCTTCCATCCGAAGACCCTCGGCGGCGACAAGAACTACGACACCCGCGACTGCGTCGCCGACATCCGCGACTGCGGCGTCACCCCGCACGTCGCCCAGAACACCAGCGGGCGGCGGAGCGCCATCGACGGTCGGACCACCCGCCACCCGCTACAAGGTCAGCCAGCGGATCCGGAAGCGGGTCGAGGAGATCTTCGGCTGGATGAAGACGGTCGGCGGCTTCCGCCGGACCCGCTTCCGGGGCCTTGAACGGACCAGCCACGCGGGCTACCTCGTCGCCACCGCCTACAACCTGGTCCGCCTCAGCTGCCTCGAACGCGTCCTCGCCCTGCCCGCCGCCGCCTGACCGACCGCTGCGGACCTGTCGCGCGGCCGAATCGCGCCGGACCGGGCCTCGTCCGACCCACCCGCACGGTCTCCCAAGCCCCATTGGAGGCTCGCGTCCTGCCCCGCAACGATGCTCCCCGGACCATCCGGCCTGTCTTCACCCTTCTGCTCGCTCGAACATGGGGTTCTTCAGCAGCCTGCTAGAGCTCCCACCACTGGTAGAAGTGATTGACCGGTCCGTGCCCATGGCCGATCGGGAATGCCTGCTCGATGGCGGCGGTCACGTAGGTCTTGGCGCCGGAGATCGCGCCGTCCAGCGTCACGCCTTGCGCCAGCAGCGCCGCGATGGCCGATGCGAGCGTGCAGCCGGTGCCGTGGGTGCTGGTCGTCTCGATCTTGCGGCCCGGCAGCTCCAGGAAGCGGCTGCCGTCGTAGAAGACGTCGGTCGCGTCGCCGGCCAGGTGGCCGCCTTTCACCAGCACGCTTTTCACCCCGAGTCCGACGATCGCCTTCGCGGCGTCGCGCATGGCGTCCAGGCTGGTGATCTCGCGGTCGAGCAGCACCTCGGCCTCGGGCAGGTTCGGGGTGATGACGGTGGCGAGGGGGAGCAGCTCGGTGCGCAGGGCGTCCACGGCCTCTTCGCGCAGGAGCCGGTCGCCGCTGGTCGCCACCATGACGGGATCGACCACGAGCGTCGAGATCCCGTACTCGCGGACCTTCGCGGCCACGACCTTGATGATCTCGGAGTTGGCGATCATGCCGGTCTTGACGGCGTCCGCGCCGATGTCGGTCAGGACGGCGTCGATCTGGGCGGCCACGATCTCGGGGGGGATCTCGTGGACGGCGGTCACGCCGAGGGTGTTCTGGGCGGTGATCGCGGTCACCGCCGACATCCCGAACACGCCCAGTGCCGAGAACGTCTTGAGGTCGGCCTGGATGCCGGCCCCGCCACCAGAATCGGACCCTGCAATGGTCAGCGCCGTCCGCACCCGGTCCATCGCTCCTCCCTACTGCTTGCCCACGACTTCCTTCAGCCGCTCCACGCCCAGGCGCGGGCTGGTCAGGATCGGGATGGACCGGCCAGCCGCCTCGATGGAGGACGCGCCGCCGACCGCCCGCGCCATCGACGCCTGGGCCAGCACGATCACGTCCACCGCCGACGCGAGCTCCTGGAGGGCGGCCGAGACCATCGCGTCGTGGCGGGCGCCGTCGCCGGACCGCAGGGCGTCGAACGCGCCTTCGGCCAGCCGGGTCGTCACCTCAACGGACTGACCGAGCTTCTGGGCCGCCCGCTGGATCAGGTCGGCGGTCGGCCCGAGGGTGGTCGGGAGGGTCGCGGCGACGCCCACCTTCGGCCCGAGCTCGACGGCGCGCTCGGCCATCGCTTCGTCCACGCGTAGCACGGTGACGCCGAGCTCCTCGCCAAGCCCGTCGGCGGACGGCCCGACCGACGAGCAGGTCAGCATGATGACGTCCGCGCCGGCCGCGCGGGCCGCCTCGGCGCGCTCGCGGAATCGCTGGCGCACGTCGTCGGTGAGGGCGCCGGCCGCGATGGTGTCGCCGAGCAGGCTCTCGTCTACGACGTGCTCGGCCGGCAGGTCCGGGGCGATCTCCTGCACGAGATCGCCAAACACCTTGACGTTGCCTTCGACCGTGTGGATCAGCACCACCTTCGTCATCGTCGCATCCCCTTCCGAGTAGCCAGGAGTCAGGAGTCAGGAGTCAGGAGCGTTGTCATACCGGCGAGTATGCAGCAAGTCCCGCCAGATCATCACCCCGCCACCTTCTGGTCCCCGGGTCCTCACCGGGGGCCGTGCCGCCCGAGGACGCCGTCCCGGATGCCGGCGAGATATCCGCGCAGCGCCCGCCAGTTGCGGCGCTTCAGGCATTGCAGGATGTTGTACGGGTAGATGACGCCCAGCAGCCCGATGGCCGACCAGGGTCCAGCCAGGCCGCGCCGGGCCATCAGCAGCGGGTTGCGCCCGAAGTAGTAGCCCTTGAGCGGCGAGAACGGCAGCTCCCCGACGGCGCCCATGCTGGCCGACACTTTATGTCGAACGAGCGGCTCGCCGACCAGGACGCACTGGAAGCCGCCCCGAGCAGCCCGCAGGCAGAGCTCGGCATCCTCGAAGTAGATGAACAGGGCATCCCACAAAAGGCCGACCCGCTCGAACACCTCGCGGCGAGCCAGCAGCGCGCAGGCCGTCACGAAGTCGGTCGGCTGGTTCGGGAGCGGGCCGGTCAGCTCATCGCCCATCAGGGTGTGGAAGGTGTAGCCGAGGTACCGGTTGTAGCGACCGCCGGCGAACCAGGCCCGGTTGGGGTGGCTGAAGTAGGTGACGATCGGCCCGACGATGCCGACCTCTGGCCTGTCGAAGGCCGCGAGCAGCTTCTCGACCAGCTTCGGGCTGACGACGGTGTCGTTGTTGAGGAGCAGGACGTAGTCGGCGCCGTCCGCGAGCGCCGACCGGATCCCGACGTTGTTGCCCCCGGTAAAGCCCAGGTTCTCCGTGGTCCGGATGATCCGAAGGCCGGGGAGAGCCTTCAGGAATGGCTCGTCCGGCAGGCCCGTGGCGCCGTTGTTGACCAGGATGGTCGAGAGACGGGGGTAGGTCGTGGCCGCCAGCGACTCGAGGCACGCGACGGTGTCCTCGACGCTGGCGCGCTCCCAATGGACCAGCACGACGCTGACACGGGGTCCAGACGGGGAGCGCTCGTCGTCGCGCGGAGGGCGCACGTGCTGCCGCATCTCCCTATCGACGGCGCCGAGCTCCGCGAAGTTTCGGCGCGCCTCGTTCAGACTGATTCGGTTCGCGCCGCCCACGTACTCCGGGTCATCGTTTTGGATCGGATCGGCCTCCCAAAAGCAGACCGGGCAGATCTCGTAGCTGCCGCCCGGCTCGTGAAGCGTGAAGTAGCCACAGCATGCGCAGGGATACGTGATCTGGTGCTCAGTCATCTGCATCGCCGTCGTGGACGCCGCGACGGCAGCGGCTGTGCGGAATGGATCGTGCGAATTGTAGGAGGAGAATCGTCGGAGCCCCTGAGCTCCGGCGAGCAATCATGCGAGATTTCGCACGCCAGGGAGGACGCTATGACCATGCGTGACATGCCGGGGACGTCGGCGAGCCTGGGGCCGATCGAGATGGTCCGCGAGGGGATGACCGTCGTGGACAGCGCCGGCGAGAAGGTCGGCACAGTCGAGGCGATGAAGATGGGCGACCCCGGCGCCGCCACCGAGGCCGGCAATGAGAATCAGGATACCGGCTTCCTTGGCGACCTCGCGGAGGCGATCGGCGGCGACGAGCGCGAGCCGGACGTGCCGGGACCGCTGCGGGCGAGCCTCCAGCGAAGCGGCTACATCAAGGTGGACGGCGGCTTCCTGTTCGGCACGGACCGCTACGTGGCAGCCGACGAGATCGCCTCAGTGAGCGGCGACACTGTTCGCCTGCGCGTCCCGAAGGACCGCCTCCCGAAGGAGTCGTGATCCACACGACCCAACCTTGATGCCGAGAGAGGCCGGGAGTATGTGCTCCCGGCCTCTCTCGGTGTGGACGCAGGGCTAGTGCGAGCGTGACGCCTGGATCGCCTCGCCGGCACTCCAGATCGAGGCGCCAAGCAGGAACACGTCCTTCAACAAGAACCCGCCGGCGGCGCCCGGGACAGGGATTGGGAAGTCCGGGACGCGTTCGAAGACGCCCGGTGTCGAGAGCAGGAAGCTGAGGGTGATCAGGAACGTCATCACCCCGCCAATGCTGCCGATTGCGGTGGCACGCGGTGCTACGGGGCGAATCGTCAGCAGCACCGCTACCACCAGCTCGGTCGTGCCAATCAGATTGGACACCCCCTGGACGCTCAGGATCAGGTACAGCCAGCTCAGGAGAGGGCTGTGCTCGACCAGGGGCTGAATCCGCTGAGCCTCCGTCAACGTGAACTTGAACGTGCCCAGGTACAGCAGAATGCCGACCAGTCCGTAGCGAAGCACGGCTCCGCCGACCGACTCGACGATCTGACCGAGTCGGGTCGCCGTGTCGTCGCGCGAGGCGCTACGGCTGTCGCGGCTGACCGAGCTGCGTGAGGCGCGTGGGTCTGACGAGGCCCCAGTGATCAGGGCGCTCACAATGGTCTCCAGATGGGCACGGCCACGAGTGCTCGTGGCCGGCTGGCCGACGTGGGCGGCGTCCCGCCGTCGCCGATGGGTGTCAGTAGACCATGCTGTCGCGACGCATGTGACCTACTGAACGCCGCCGAGCGCCAGCTTCATCCCATTCCGGAGCGTGAGCGGGGTGGCGCGGGTCAGTCCACGGCCTCGACGGGATACTCCTCCTCGGCCAGCACGTCCTTGAACTGCTCGACGCCGGTGGCCGCGGGGTCGTACTCCACGGTCACCTTCTTGGTCGGGATGTCCACGCTGACGCTGCTGACACCGGCCAGCGGGGTCAGCGCCTCGTTGATGGTGTTCTCGCAGTGGCTGCACGAGATGTTCGGCACGGTGAGCACGGTGGTTGCCATCGGGATCCTCCTCGGGGTCGGCTGGTGGACGAGCTTTGTGGGTCTGTGCGTGTCGGCGAAGCACTCGGTGCGTGCCGTGACGATGTGAGAGAGAGCGGCTGCGGTCGGCTACGCGCCGACGCGCACCACGAAGTCGGCGGTGACGATCTCACCGTCATGGGTCTGGAACTGGCCCCAGACTTTGTACAGTCCGGGGGCCTCGAAGGTGTGATGGAGCGCGATCTCCGGCCCGAAGGTCAGGGCTGGCGCACCGGCAGCGGTCGGCTGGCCGTGACTGGCGTGCCCGGCGGCTGACGGCGTCGCGGTGGGGGCCATGCCGGGCATCGAGTGGCTGTGCCCGTCGTCTGGCGCGCCGACCGCCTCGCCGTGCGCGTGCACGAAGGTGGCGCCGTCTTCTGAGAGGATCACGCCGTGGGCCGGTGCGCCGAGGTACGGCTGAAGATCGCGGAGCGGCTGGCCGGTGGCGGCGTCCTCCAGGCGGAACGTGAGCGTCGCCTCCTGGCCGGCCCGCACGGTGTCCGCGCCGGTTAGGGCCACCCGAACGGCGCCGAGCGTCTTGGGGGCCAGGTCTTCGGCCAGGTGGGCCGGCTCGGCGCTTGGCGAGCCGACCGTCAGCTCGTCGCGCTGGACCGTCGTCTCGCCACCCGACCGCGCAAACTCGTCGAACAACAGGTAGGTGCCGGGCGTCGCGAAGCTCGTCTCGACCCGGTACTCGCCGGGCGTCCCGGTGGGTGACGGGTGAATGTGCTGGAACGCGACGAGGTCGCGGCTGACGGCGATCAGGTGCATCGGGCGCTCGTGGGAGTCCACGACGTCGGTCACCGGCGCGCCGGTCTGGGCGTCGGTCAGGCGGTAGACGAGCGCGAGCGACTGCCCAGGCTGTGGCGCGGCTGGTGCCACCAGCTCGACGCGGGTGCCGCCGGCCTGGCGGGCGACGGCGGCGGGATGACCGCCAGCGCCGTGCCCATCGCCGGCCTGGGACGCGGTGTCGTGGGGGGCGACGGTCTGGGTGTTCATGGTCTGGGGATTCATGGTGGTGTGCTCTGGTTGGGCGAACGCCAGCGCTGCCGTGCCGACCCCCAACGCCGCGATGGCGATGGTGACCAGATAGGCGTACTCGCGGATGCGCTCGCCGATGGGTGGGTGGAGGATCGCGTCGGCGCTGGCCGGACGCTTAAAGCCGCGCAGTCGGAGCGCGTTGGTCACGACGCTGACGCTGCTCATCGCCATCGCGGCGGCGGCGAGGGTCGGATCGAGCAAGACGCCGAAGAACGGGTAGAGGGCGCCCATCGCGACGGGGATCAGGATGACGTTGTAGGCGAACGCCCAGAACAGCCCCTGCTTGATGGCGCCGACCGTCTTGCGCGACAGGCCGATCGCCGTGACGACGCCTCGTGGGTCGCCGCCGATCAGGGTGACGTCGGAGGCCGCCATCGCCACGTCGGTGCCGGTCCCGATGGCGATGCCGAGGTCGGCCTGAGCCAGGGCCGGCGCGTCGTTGATGCCGTCTCCAACCATCGCCACGACCTTTCCGTCATGCTGGAGTGCCTGGACTTTGGCCGATTTCTCGTGCGGCAGAACCTCGGCCAGGACGTTGCGGATGCCGGCCTGCGCGGCCACCGCTTCGGCGGTGGCGCGGTTGTCGCCGGTCACCATCCAGACGTCCAGGCCGAGCGCCGACAGCTGCTCGACCGCCTCATGAGACTCTGGCTTGAGGGTGTCCGCGACGGCGATCAGGCCGAGTTGCGAGTAGCGAGATGGGGGCGCAATGAATTGCGCCCGTACCAGATCAGGGTCTGTAGGGGCGCAATTCATTGCGCCCTCCGGTGTGTTGTCTCCCTCGCTACTCGCGACGTACATCGGCGTGGCGCCGCGAGCGGCCAGTGAAGATGCGGCGGCGTCGAGCGCGCTCACGTCGATGCCGAGCTCGGTCATGAGCGCGCGGTTGCCGACGACCACGTCCTGGCCCTCGACGCGCGCCCGCACGCCCTTACCGGCGATCGCCTCGAACGCCTCCGCGGGGGGCAGCTCCAGCCCGAGCTCTTGCGCCCGCTGCACGATGGCCGCGCCGAGCGGATGCTCGGAGCCAACCTCGACGGCAGCAGCGATACGGAGTAGCGAGTTGTGAGTAGCGAGTAGCGAGTTGTTCTCTTCTTCTCGCCCCTCGTCCCTCGCCCCTCGCTCCTTCCCACTCGCTACTCGCAGCTCGCTACTCGCAACTACGTCCACCACTGACGGCTTGCCGCGCGTGAGGGTGCCGGTCTTGTCCAGGATGATCGTGTCGATCTTGCGGGCCTGCTCCAGCGCCTCGCCGCCCCGGATCAGGATACCGAGCTCGGCCGCCTTGCCGGTCCCGACCATGATGGCGGTGGGGGTGGCGAGGCCGAGCGCGCACGGGCAGGCGATGATGAGGACCGCGATGGTGGTGGTCAGAGCCTGGGTCAGGCTGCCCGAGAGCAGCAGCCACCCGACGAAGTTCAGGGCCGCCAGCGCCAGCACGGCCGGCACGAAGTAGCCGGCGATGGTGTCCGCGAGCTGTTGGATCGGCGCTTTGGAGCCCTGCGCCTCCTCGACCAGCCGGACGATCTGGGCCAGCGTCGTGTCACGCCCGACCCTGGTGGCTTCGAGGACGAAGGAGCCGGTCGCGTTGAGGGTCGCGCCGATGACGGCGTCGCCGGGCGCCTTGTCCACGGGCAGGCTCTCGCCGGTCAGCATGCTCTCGTCAACCGCCGAGCGGCCCTCCCGGACGACGCCGTCGACCGGGATCTTCTCGCCGGGGCGCACACGCACCAGATCGCCCACCTGGACGCTCTCGACGGGGACGTCCAGCTCCTGGCCGTCGCGGAGCACGCGGGCGGTCCGCGCCTGGAGGCCCATCAGCGACTTGATGGCAAGGCCGGTCTGCTTCTTCGCGCGGGCTTCGAGCCAGCGCCCCATCAGGATCAGCGCCACGATGATGACGGCTGACTCGTAGTACAGGTGGTATGGGAAGCCCCACCGGGCGGCCAGGGACGGCCAGAGCGTCACGAACGCGCTGTACCCGTACGCGACGCTGGTCCCGACGGCGACCAGGGTGTTCATGTTGGTGCTGCCGTGCCGCCCGGCCGCCCAGGCCGCGCGATAGAAGACGGCCCCGGCCCAGGCCTGCACGACGGTCGCCGCGATCAGCAGGACCGGCGCCAGCAGCAGCATGTCGATGTTGAGCGGCAGGTACATCAGCGCCATCATCGCGATGCCGGCGACCAGGCTGACGAGCGACTTACGCTTCAGGTCGTCGATCTCGCGCTGGCGGGCGATCTCGTGGCGGGAAGCCCCCTCCCCCAACCCCTCCCCCTTGCGAGGGAGAGGGGAGCGGGGCACGGGCAAGCCCGGGCCGTCAGTTGTGAGCGTAGGCTGGTGTGAAGCGGGCAGGTTAGGAGGGGGCGTTGTGGGGATAGGCTGTCGAGGAGCGGGCAGGTCAGGAGGGGCAGTTGTGGGCGTAGGCTGGTGGAAACCTGCCCCTACGGGAGAGGCTGTGGAGACAGGTTCGGGCAGCTCCCCGACGCCGTAGCCAGCCTTCTCGACCGCCGAGACGAGGTCCGGCACGCCGACGAGGGCCGGGTCGTAGGTGACGCGCGCCTTCTCGGTCGCCAGGTTGACGCTGACGTTCTGGACGCCGTCCACCTTGCCGACTCGCCGCTCGATGCGGCGCACGCACGAGGCGCAGGTCATGCCGGTGACAGGGAACGTGACCTCGGCGAGGTCTGGGGGCGGGGACGAAGGATCGCCGGCTCCGGGCGAGCCGGCGACGAGGTTGGTTGCCATGAGCGTCACCGTCTGGAAAGGTCGAACAGCTCCGAGAGCTCGTCGATGATCTGCTGGTCGCGGCCTTCCTGGAAGCCTTCGCGGACGCAGCCGTTCAAGTGTCCCGTCAGCAGCAGCCCTTCGAGCTTGTCGATGGCGCGCTTGACGGCGTAGGTCTGCTTGAGGACGTCCACGCAGTACTGGTCCTCTTCGACCATCCTGCGGATGCCCTTGAGGTGGCCTTCGATGTAGGCCAGCCGCTTGAGTACGTCCGATTTCGAGGCTTGCATGGCTCTGGTTCCTAGGCTACCCCCCTGGGAGGGGTGTAGAGTGAGTATACACACCTTTCGCCGTTCGTACAAGCCATCTGGGTCGCCCTGGGATCCTTTCCCCCTGGTCGCGTAGCGACCACACGATAGTAGACGTGGACTTCAGTCCACGGTCGTCAGACCCAGACCCCCACCCAGGGGGTACGCTTTGCCCTGCCGTTCATGTGGCTGGCCCACGCACCGGAGGGTGGCCGATAATCGGAGGCCGTGCCGCCGACCGCCGCCTCCAGCCTGCCGACCGCTCAGAGTGCGTGTGCCCCGTCCCCGGCTGGCGGGTGCGTCGCCGTCAGGATCGCCTGGGTCGTCGGCGCGCTGGCGTTCGTGCTGTTCGCCTCTGTGGCGCTTCGGCAGCACGACACGTTCCACACCCGCGCTCGCGACATGGGCATCTACGCCCAGGTGATCTGGAACACCGGTCACGGCCGGCCGTTCGCCTCGACCCTGCTGGAGGACAACCGCCTGCACCTCGCGGAGCACGTTGCGCCGGTGATGGCGGTCATTGCCCCGCTGTACGCGCTCTGGCCGGACCCCCGGCTGCTGTTGCTGCTTCAGCAGGCGTGTCTGGCGGGGGCGGGGCTGCCGGTCTTCTTCTGGGCGCGGCGCCAGGTGGGCGATCTGGCGGCGCTCGGGCTGCTGGTCGGCTACGAGCTGATGCCGATGACCTCGCGGATCGCCTTCTCGGAGTTTCACCCGATCGTGCTGGCGGCGCTGCCGGTAGCGCTCGGAGTCAAGGCGACGCTCGAAGGGCGGGCGCGCGCGGCGGTGGTCTGGCTGCTGCTGGCGCTGCTGTTCGAGGAGGAGACGGCGCCGATCGTGGGAGCGGCGGGAGCGTATCTCTGGCTGCGGCATCGGCAGTGGAGCGGCTTCGGGCTGGGCGCAGTGGCGGCGGCCTGGCTGCTGGCCGTGACGCTGGTGGTGATGCCAGCTTTCCACGACCGCCGCACCCTGGCCGGCGTCGAGGGCAATCGGACGCTGGACCACTTCGCGCCGGTCCGGGAGCGGCCGAGCATCGTCTTTGAGTGGATGGCCGGTGCGCGCGGGGCACACGCCGCGACCTGGCTGCTCCTGCCGACGCTCGGGCTGCCGCTGCTGGCGCCGGGAGTGCTGGCGCTCGCGTTGCCGTCGTTCGCGCTGCTGTTCGTGGCGGACCGCGCCGAGAACGTGGCCGGCCACTGGGCCGGAGCGGTGCTGCCGGTCTACTGGTTTGCGGCGGCCGCGGGGCTCGGCACGCTGACGAGGCTGGTCAGGCACCCCTCACCCCCCGCCCCACCTCTACTGTCCCGCGCGCGGGAGAGGGGGAGTCCACGGGACACTGGCGAGCCTATCAGGTCAGGGCTGGGCCGCGGGTTCGTGCTGGCGCTGGCGGCGGTGCTGGCGTTCTGCTTCTGGCGGTACAGCTACTTCCCCGGTGGCGGCGAGAACGACACCGACTGGCTCTCCTGGACGGAGCGCGAGGAGAACCTGGCGCAGGCCGTCTCGCTGGTGCCGCCCGGCATCGAGGTGGACGCGACGCGGCGGATCGTGCCGCACCTGGCGAACCGCCCGGAGGTGTACCAGTTCCCGTCCACGCTGTACTCCGCGCCGATGCGGCCGGACCTCCGAAACGTGGATCTCTTCCTGTTCGACCTGAGCGATTCGCAGACCCGCCGGGCGCTCGACGCGACGGACCAGGACACGGTGTTGACGCGCCGGCCGCGCTACGTGGTGCGGGTCTGGGGCGACGACGTCCTGCTGCTGACCCGTGACCGCCCGACGCCCCCGCATGCGCTCGATGCCACCTTCGGGGGGGCGCTGCGGCTGTTCGGGATGGATGTCGAGCAGCGGCCGGGGCGGGTCCGGCTGACGGCGTACTGGGAGTCGGTTGGACGGGTTGGGGCGTGGGTGCGGGTCGTGGAGCTGGTCGGGCCGGGTGGGGTGGTTGCCGCCAGGGCTGAGGGCGTGCCGCTCGATCCGGTTTTGCCGCCGAATCGGTGGGATCGCGGCCAGGTCGTGGTGGAGGCGGTAGACCTGCGCCCGGATTCTGACGTCTCGCCCGGTGAGTACCGGCTGCGGGTCGGCTGGCGCGATGCGAACGGCCAGGTGATCCCGAGTGAGCGTGGCGACAGCGTGGATATGGGGATGGTGCAGTTGCCGTAGGGAAGCCCCACCCCCGGCGTGTACCATCACGGCATGGTCGCCAGTTCGCTCGCGTTGACACTGTTTCCCCGTGCGCCGTTCGACGCCGTGCCGACGCTTCAGTACTACGGTCGCTCGCCGCTGGAGCCGCTGGACGTGGTGGTGGGTGGGGCCTGGCGGCGGGCGGTACTCCTCGGTGGGCGGACGGTGCTGTTCGAGGCGGCGGCCGGCGGCACGCCTGACGCGCCGAGCCTGACCGTGCGCCTGCTCGCGCCGGACGATCCGAGCGGTGAGCTGCTGGCCCAGGCTGCCGAGGCGGTCGGGCGGTGGTGGCGCGTCGAGCAAGACCCGCTGGAGCTGGAGGAGATCGGGGCGCGCGACCCGGTGCTCGGGGCGTTGTTGGGGCGCCTGCACGGAGCTCGCGCGCCGCTGATGCCGTCGCCGTTCGAGTGCCTGGTCTGGGCGATTCTCGGGCAGCAGATCACGGTGGCGTTCGCGTACAAGATGAAGCGCGCCATCGTGGAACGGTACGGCGAGTCGCTGACCTACGAGGGGCGGACGTACTGGATGTTTCCAGAGGCGGCCCGTCTCGCGGAGGCCGACCCGGCCGAGCTTCGGGAGCTCCAGTTCAGCCGCCAGAAGAGCGACTACGTCCGGAGCCTGGCGGCGCTGGTGGCCGAGGACCGGATCGACTGGGACGACTTGCGCGCGCGTCCATCTGAGGCGGCGATCGCGGCGTTGACGGCGCTGCGTGGGGTCGGGCGCTGGACAGCAGAGTACGTGCTGATGCGCGGGCTGGGCCACGCCGACGTGATCCCGGCCGCCGACGTGGGGTTGCAGTCGGCGATCGGGCGCGCGTACGGCCTGGGGCGGAAGGCGACGGAGGCGGAGGTCCGGACGCTGGCCGAGCGGTGGGCGCCGCGCCGAAGCCACGCGGCGTTCGCCTGGTGGTGGAGCCTGAGCGCCCAGCGCGGCCTGACGGTGCCGGCGCCGTGACGTTGCAGGCTCCCGCGCCAGCTGCCGGCGTGCTCGCGATCCTGGCCGACGACCTGACGGGCGCCTGTGACTCGGCGGTGCCGTTCGCGCGGCACGGGCTGGTGACGCGGGTGCTGCTGGCGCCGCGCCCGGTCGAGGTCGGGCCGGGCGAGCGCGTGGACGTGGTGGCGGTGGACGCCAACACGCGCCAGTTGAGCCGTCGGGTGGCCGTGCCTCGGACGGTGGTGGCGGCGCGGGCGCTGCGGACGCCGGAGACGAGCCGCCTGTTCAAGAAGGTGGACTCGACGCTGCGGGGGCACGTCGGGCCGGAGCTGCGGGCCTGTCTGCGAGCCTGGGACCTGGGGTTGGCGATCCTCTGCCCGGCCTTCCCGGCGACCGGGCGCTGGGTCCAGGGCGGCGAGCTGTTCGTGGACCGTCGCGGCTCGCTCGGGATGGTGGCGGCGCTGGCCGGCTTGCCTCCAGACAGTCGGACCGGCCATCTCGGGCTGGAGACGCTTCGGGCTGGCGTGGACGCCGTCCACGAGGTGCTGGTGAGGCTGGCGGCGGGCGGTGCGCGGGTCGTGGTCGCGGATGCCGACACGCCGGGCCACCTGACGACGCTGGTCGAGGCGACGACGAGGATGACGGATCCGGTCCTGCTGGCCGGGTCTGGCGGGCTGGCCTCGGCGCTGGCCGGCTGGCTGGCGCAGGTGCGCGAGGCGGACGGCGGGTCG
Organism: Chloroflexota bacterium; assembly: GCA_046328125.1. Taxonomy (GTDB): domain Bacteria; phylum Chloroflexota; class UBA6077; order UBA6077; family JACCZL01; genus JADZEM01. The sequence continues at coordinate 37,614 of JAXLXF010000021.1, read as the reverse complement.
GGCAGAGGCGGATCCCAGGCGGGAGCGACGAGCGCGCATGGGCCTGGGGCGGCTGACGGGCCACCCTGGCTGGTGGTCGCCGGCAGCGCGACCGAGGTGACCCACCATCAGGTGGTGGAGCTGGAGCGGGCCGGCGCCGAGATGGTGGGGCTCGACGTGGACGAGCTGCTGGCGCGGCCGTCACTGGCGCTGGCAGCTGGGCGGCGGGCGGCGACGCTCCTCCAGCAGGACGTGACCCCGGTTATCCGCTTGCTGGTCTCGCCGCGCACGGACGGCGTGCGCAGTCGCGGGACGCGGTTGGACGAGCGGGCGGCGCGGGCGCTGGCGCGGGCTGTCCGTGTGGCCGTCGAGCGCACGACGCCGGGCGGCCTGTTCTTGACCGGCGGCTCGACGGCGCGGGCCTGCTTGCTGGCGCTGGGCGTGTCCGGCCTGCGCCTGGAGCAGGAGCCGTTGCCGGGGATCGCGCTGGGAGCCGCGCTGGGCGGCGTCTGGGATGGCCGGCCGGTCATCACCAAGTCGGGCGGATTCGGGGCGCCGGACGCGATCCGCCGGCTGGTCCGGCCGCGCTCGCCACAGCGGGTCTCGCTCCCGACTGCCCACGGCGCGCCACCCGTCGCCTGACGAGGGAAAGGTTAGCGGCGATGGCTTCGACTCCCGAGATGAGCGACCGGGCCGACATGACGCTCTGGGCATCCGACGTCATGCTGGACGATCTTCTGGTGCGCGCGCGTGATTGGAGCACGCGACCGGAGGCCGAGCAACTGGACTTCTTCCTGGAGTGGGAGGAGCTCATGGACCGGTTGAACGGTGTGGTGGCTGACTGGAGCAACGGTCGTGCGTCAGAGGCTCAGAGCGCTCGCCTGACTGATCTGGCGCGGCGCCTGAAGGACGCTCGCCCGGTCATCGAGCGGCTTGGCCTCGACTATCCGGACCTCGGGCGTCTGTCGCTGGCGTCGTGAGTGGCATTGTCGGAACGACGTCACCAGGCTCGGTCAGGCGTTGGACAGGATCTCGACGTTGGCGCCGGTGGCCGGCCGTGAGAGGTCGCTGACCAGGAAGGCGATGGTCCGGGCGACGTCGTCAGGCGTCGCGAGCGCCCGCAAGCCGTGGCCGGCCTCGCGCAGCATCGCGGTCTCGACGGCGCCCGGCGAGACGGTGTTGACCCGGATGCCGTGCGGCTTCCCCTCGACGGCCAGGATGTCCGAGAGGGCCAGGATGCCGGCCTTCGAGACATTGTAGGCGGCCAGGCCTGGGAACTTCTCCGGGCCGCGCACCCCGCTCAACGACGAGATGTTGACGATGCTGCCGCCGGCCGGCTGCTGCTGGGCCATCTGACGGAACGCCGCTCGGCAGCAGAGGTACGCGCCGCGCAGGTTGACCGCCATCACTTCGTCCCAGAGGGAAGGCTCCAGCTCCAGGAAGGGCCGCCGCCCGAGGATCGCCGCGTTGTTGACCAGGATGTCGAGGCGGCCGTGCCGGGCGACGGTTTCGCCGACCAGCCGCTCGACGAACGCCTCGTCGGAGACGTCGCCGGCCAGGGCGTCGATCTCCGGCGTGCCGGCGGTGACCTCGGCGAGCTGCTCCTGGGAGCGGGCGCAGATGGTGACGTACGCGCCGGCCGACGCCAGCAGCTCGGCGGTGGCCCGCCCGATCCCCCGTCCGCCGCCGGTCACGATCGCGACCTTGCCGCCCAGCGCCCACGGTCCCGCCGTCACCCGTCACCCCCAGATCGTCAGGCCCATCGTAGCGCATCGGGAATTGGGTGGCCCATTCGGGGTGGGCGGGACGTTGCAGTGTGGAGACGGATTGACGGGCTCGCGCGCGGCGTCGCGCGTGGGCGCTCTGCGAGGGCTGACATCATGCGTGAGGTGACGGAGCGCCGCCGAATGGATCGAGTCGCCGACCCGAACGTGAGCGGTGCATCGGCGTCTGAAGGCTCACGCTGGGTGGGCCTGCTTGGAGTGGCCGGGCTGCTGGCCTGCGGCGTCGCCTTCTTCATGGTGGTGCAGTCGATCGGCCCCGAGCGGATGCGTGACGCGGTGGCGGCGACCGGCCTGCTGGCGCCGGTCGTGTTCGTCGTGCTGAAGGCCGTGACCGTCGTCATCACGCCGCTGACCGGCAGCCCGCTGCGCCTGGTCGCGGGGGCGATGTTCGGGTTCTGGGAGGGTGTCACGCTCAGCGTGCTGGGCGGCGTGCTGGGCGGCAGCGCCAATTTCTGGATCGCTCGACTGTACGGGCGCCGCGTGGTGAACCGGCTGCTTGGGCCGGGCGCGCTGGCACGGGTCGATCCGATCCTCGGGCGGCTCTCTGGCTGGAAGGGGCTGGCGCTGGCGCGGGTGGCGCTCGGGCCGCTCTGGGACGTGCTGAGCTACGGGGTCGGCCTGACCCGCCTGAAGTACCGTACGTACCTGATCGTGGCGATCCTGGGCGACTTGATTCCGACGATGATCCTGGTGGGATTTGGGTCGAGCGTCGCCGAAGTGGGCGTGATGGAGACCGGAACGTCGAGCGCCCAGGCGCTCGAGACGAGTCTGCCGGCCCTGCTGCCCGCGATCGGGATCGGCGCGGCGGGCCTGCTGGTGCTGATGACGGCGGTCGTGCTGCGCCCGCGTGCGCTGCGTCTGCTCGGCCGGCCCGCGAGGCCGACCATCGTACCGCCGGCGGCGCCACCGGCGGCGGGCGCCGAGACGGAGGTCTCGCAACTGGCGTCCTGATTCCCAGGGGGGTCAGCTGGCGGTCTGCTGTTCGAGCAGGCGCTTGAGGTTCTGGAGGGACTGCTCGAAGTCGCTCCGCATCTGGGGCCCGGCGATGCTCTCGGCGAGGCCGGAGAGGAAGCCGGCGGCCAGGGTGTACTCCAGGCTGGCGATCAGGCGCGTTCCATCACCGGCCGGTACGAGCTCGCTGGCGCTGGTCGAGCTGATCTTGCCAATCGAGACGCTGCCGATCTTGATGCCGCCGGCCGTCTCGTTCTCGACGACGATCCGGCGCGGGGCGACGAACGTGGTGCAGCGGCCGAGCAGCATCTGACGCACGCCGAACGCCTCGACGAGTGTCTCGGTGGTGGTGCCGACGCCGACCGGACCGGCGCTGGTGCGGCGTACCGAGATGACTCCCGGCGTCCATTCGGGGAGCCGCTCGGGCTGCGCCAGGAAGTCGAAGACGACCGCTGGCGGCACGTCGATCGCAATTTCACGCTGGAGCCGCGCCACCCCGCCTCCTTCGCCCACCCATTCCCGTTGTGGGCAGTATATCGGACGAAACGTGACGCCTGGGCGAGTGCTGTGACTGGGAAAGCATGGGGCTCTCTTCGTTCGGTTGATGTGTGACCACTGGCGCGCAGCACTTGACACGTGCACCACGTTTGCTACGATTGGCCCATCACGAAACTACTTCGACATTTCGTCTTATGTCGCGTTCTTTCGAAGGGCGTCGATCGTTACCCTGATGGTAGACAGAAGTCAGACATTCGGTGCACCGATGTTGTTGCGCGAGAATGCGAAGGTATCGGCGGCCTGGCTCGGGAGAGCATGCAGTGCGGGCGTCGCGGCTGTGCGATGGCTGATGCGTGAGGCGGAGGCGGTGTGATGCGCGGAGTTCGGCAGCGTGGAGCTCTGGGGGTCGCCGTGCTGGTGGCCTGTGCCCTCGTGGCGCAGCTGGCGCTCGCCGGGCCGGTGCTGGCGCAGGGCGCTCCGACAGCGGTCGCTGGCCTGTCACACGTTGCCGGGCAGGACCGGGCGGGTGCGCCGACGCTCTCTAGCGATCCCGAGAAGACCGAGCCGATCCCGCCGGATGGTGGGATCGGTCCACAGGTGGTGGACGGGCCGCCTGTCACGGAGGCCGGGGTCGGCGAGCCGTCCGAGGCGACGGACCCTGCCGTCACCGTCGCGATCTCGCGGCCGGACGCGCCCGAGCCGGCGGACACGAAAACCGAGGCTGGCCCTGGCCGCCCCGACTCGGGTGTCGTCGCGGTCCCGTCGGGCGCCGAGAACGTGGTCGATCCGAGCGTCAGTCCGGATAGTGCGCGGGCGCAGTCCGGGCCGTACAGCCGCACGCTGGACCCCGGCCAGCAGACGACCTACGCGATCACCTTCCAGAACAACGGCACCAGCACCTGGCGCTCGGCAGACGGCTTCGCGCTGCGCGAGAACGGGGTCGTGGCAGGTGGCCTGGGCGGGTGCAACAACCTGGCGCCGGGCGGCATCTGCAGCTGGAGCTACACGCGCTCGGCCGGTACTCCGGGCACGTCCATCCTGGACTATCGGATGTACCACGGCGAGACCCCGTTCGGCGACACGATTCGGGTCACGCTCGTCATCCGAACTGGCCCTGGCGACGGCGCCGCCGCACGGTCTGGGCCGTACACGCGGACCCTCGACACGGGCATGCAGACGACGTACGACATCGTGTTCGAGAACGTCGGCGGCACGACCTGGCGCGCGGCGGACGGCTACGCGGTGCGGGAAAACGGCGCGCCGGCGGGCGGGCTCGGCGGCTGTGACAATCTGACGAACGCCAGCCGCTGCAGCTGGACGTACACCTTCACGGCCGGCTCGACGCCCGGCACCATCACCCGCGACTACCGGATGTACCACGGGAACACGCCGTTCGGGGACACGATCCGCGTGACCATCACCGTGCGCGAGTCCGTCGTCGGCGACCGCGCCACCGCCCGATCCGGGCCGCACTCTCGCACGGTCGAGCCCGGCCGTCAGGTGACGTACGACATCGCGTTCTTGAACGGCGGCATCACGACCTGGCGCGCTGCTAGCGGCTACGTCCTGCGTGAGAACGGCCAGACGGCGACTCCGCTGGGGAACTGCGACAACCTGGCGCCCAGCGCCAGCTGCACCTGGCTGTTCACGCTGACGGCCGGCGCGACCGCCGGCACGTTCACGTACGACTACCAGATGTACCACGGCAACATCCCGTTCGGGGACACGATCAGGGTGACCGTCGTGGTGAGGACGACGCCGCCGCCGAGCAACGACGCCTTTGGGTCCGCGGCGGGGCTGGGGGTGTCCGCGCGGGTGACCGGCGACTCCACCTCGGCGAGTGTCGAGACCGGCGAGCCGAAGCCGAGCTGCCTGACCCCGACGGCCTCGTTCGGCCGCACGGTCTGGTACCGGCTCGCGCCCGCGTCGAACGGCACGCTGACCGTCTCGACCGCTGGCAGCAGCTTTGACACCGTCCTGGCGCTGTACAGCGGGTCGTCCGTCTCGGCGCTGACACCGGTCCCGAACGGCTGCAACGACGACGAGAACCGCTCGGCGGCTGTGACCACGTCAAAGGTGACCGTCAACCTGAATGGCGGCCAGGTCTACTATCTCCAGGTGTCAGGCTTCGCCAGCGCCGGTGGGGCGTTCGTGGTGCAGACGTCGTTCGCCGGGCAGCCAACCTTACGGGTCAGCAAGGCCGGTAGTGGCGGTGGGACCGTGACCGGCCCTGGCATCTCGTGTGGGTCGGACTGCACCGAGCAGTACCAGCAGGGCACGTCCGTGACGCTGTCGGCGGCGGCGAACGCCAATTCGGTGTTCGCGGGGTGGAGCGGGGCCTGCAGTGGGACGGGCAGCTGTACCGTCTCGATGTCCGGCGACAAGAACGTGACGGCGACCTTCCAGTCGCTGGGTGTGAGCTCGTGTCAGAACCGACCACCGGTCCGGGTCACCGTCTCGTCGTCTGGGGACGGCCGCCTGCTGGCGACGATCCTGCCGGGCGAGGGGCTGCTCCGGCTGATCCAACTTGGCGTGACGGGCCGGCCGCTCCAGAACGCCATCGTGGACGTGGTCGGCGGCCCGACTGGTCTGACCTCCGGCCAGAGCGTGGACCTGAGCCCGGGCCAGGCGCAGGTGCAGTTGTACGTCCGTCGGGTGGGCGCCGGCCCGGTGACGGTGCCACTGATCGTGTTCGACGACTGTGGCAGCTGGCAGACGCTGCTGGGCGCTGGCGCCGGGCGGCTTTAGGAGGCCCGCACTTCTAGCCCGTGCTCCTGTCCCGGTACGTGGGAGCGGTCGGCGCGGCGCCGCGCCGACCGCGGCCTGGCAGCATGACTCCGACGCGAGTGGGAGCAGACCGTCCTCGTCTGGCGATCTTCCGACGTTCCTTGACTGGAGCCTGCCGCGGCTCAGGCACTTGCCGTCCACCGTCGCAGGTCTCGAGCCGTCAATCGACACGGTCCTGAACCGAGCGCCGCAGACCTGGATCTGGACTCTCACACATGCCGACGCGATCGCTCACGCCATACCAGGGTGGACTGACGGGCCGTCTCGTCCTGTTCATCATCCTGGCCCTGACGCCGGCGCTGGCACTGCTGGCGATGGTCATGATCGACGAGCGGGATCAAGTCGAAGCCGTCGCGCGGAACGAGGCGCTCAATCTGGTGCGCCACGCCGCGACGGACCTCCAGCACCGGGTCGAGGCCGCCGACAACGTGCTCGACGTGCTGGCTGCCACGTTCGACGCGAGTGGACTGGCATCGCCGGCCTGTCCGGCACGCCTCGCGGAGATCCGCGCGCGGCTGAACGACGGGAGCCAGATCTTCTCTGGCATGTCGGTGGTGATGCCGTCCGGAGCGGTCATCTGCAGCGCACCCGTCCTGGCCAGCCCGACCAGCTTCGCAGACCGTCTCTACGTCCGACGCGCGGTCGAAACCCGCAAGTTCGCGGTCGGCGACTTCGTCGTCGGGCGTCTGTCGGGCAAGTCGACGCTGACCGTGGCACTGCCGGTCCTGGACGCGGAGGGCCAGGTGCGGGCGGTCTTAGCGGTCGGTCTGGACCTCTCCTGGGTGGAGCAGGAGTTCGTGGCCGCTCACTTTCCCGCGGGCTCGGTCATGCTGGCAGTGGACAGCCAGGGCGCCGTCCTCTCTCGCTATCCGAACGCTGACGATCTGACAGGGGCGGACCTCCCCCCCGGCCACCCGCTGCTCGGCTTGATCCAGCGTGGTCGTGTTGGCACAGCGGACGGCATCGGTCGAGATGGCATCGCGCGATTGTACGCCGCGTCGCCGGTGGTGGGCGGTGGCAGTCTCGCCATCGGTCTGCCGCACGCCGCCGCGTTCGCGGACGTGGACCGGGTGTTTCGGCGGAGCCTGCTGGGTGCGATCGTGGCGGGGGCGTCCACGGTGGTGGCGGCCTGGGTGGGTGCGCAGCTGCTGGTGCTCGCGCCGGTCCGGCAGCTCGTGCTCGCGACCCGCCGCCTCGCGGACGGCGATCTCTCGGTCCGGACCGGCCTGGCACGCGGTGTTGGCGCCCTCGGGGAGCTGGGCACCGCGTTCGACAGGATGGCCGGCCAGCTGGCTGAGCGCGATGCACAGCGCGCACGTGACGAGGCCGAGCTGCGGCTGAGCGAGGAGCGCCTGCGGACCGCGCTGGACGCCGTGGACGACGGCCGCTGGGACTGCGACACCACGACGGGGGCGCTCTACGTCTCGCCGCGCTGGCTGGCGATGCTTGGCTACGAGCCGGGCGACGTCGAGCCGACGATGGCCGGCTGGCTGTCGCTGGTGCATCCCGACGACGTCTCGCTCCTGGTTGACGGCGTCGTCAGGCGCGTCACGGCGGGTGAGTCGAGCTTCCAGATCGAGCACCGGGTCCACCGGAAGGACGGGACCTGGCGCTGGATTCTGACGCGCGGCGCGGTGGTCAACCGGTCGGAGGACGGGCGGCCACTTCGCACCATTGGCACCCATCGTGACGTGACCGACCAGCGGGCGGCCGACGAGCAGCTTCGGTTGCAGGCCGCCGCCCTCGACCACGCGGCGAATGCGATCTTGATCGTCGATCTGACGGGGCGCGTCGTCTGGACCAATCCGACGCTGAGCACGCTGACAGGGTACTCGGCCGAGGAGATGGTCGGGCAGCCGGTGGGCATGCTGGGACAGGACGTGCCGGAGAAGGACATTCTGGCGCGGGAGATCGACGAGACGCTGGGCCGTGGGGAGATCTGGCACGGCGAGATGGTGAGCGTGCGCAAGGACGGCTCGACGTTCGCCGACGAGACGACCATTGCGCCGGTTCGCGACGAGCAGGGCCGAGTGACGCACTGCGTCGCCGTCAAGCAAGACGTCAGCGAGCGCAAGGCGGCCGAGGCGCAAGTTGCTCGGAGCCGCGACTTCCTCCAGCACGTCGTGGACGCGGTGGGCGATCCGATCTTCGTGAAGGACGAACAGCATCGCTGGCTGCTCGGGAACCAGGCATTCTGGGACCTGCTGGGGGCGCCGAAAGACGCGCTGCTCGGGAAGTCTGACTACGACGTGTTGCCATCCGAGCAGGCCGACATCTACTGGGAGAAGGACGACCTCGTCCTTCTGACCGGCGAGACGAACGAGAACGAGGAGCCGATCACCGACGGTCAGGGGCGGCTGCGCCAGATCCTGACCAAGAAGACGCGCTCCACCGATCCGGAGGGGCGCCGGGTGATCGTGGCGATCATCCACGACATCACCGAGCGGAAGCAGGCCGAGGACATGCTGGCGTCCGCGAACCACGACCTGGAAGAGGCGGTCGAGCGGGCGAAGGAGCTGGCTGTCGCGGCGTCGGCGGCGGACCGCGCGAAGTCCGAGTTCCTGGCGGCGATGAGCCACGAGATCCGGACGCCGATGAACGGCGTGATCGGGATGACGAGCCTGCTGCTGGACACGTCGTTGACGAGCGAGCAGCAGGACCTGGCGCAGACGATCCGCGCGAGCGGCGAGGCGCTGCTGGTGGTGGTCAACGACATCCTGGACTTCTCGAAGGTCGAGGCCGGCCAGCTCTCGATCGAGCCGATCCCGTTCAACCTGCCCGAGGCGGTCCACGAGGTGGTCGAGCTGCTCGGGCCGGAGGTCGAGCGGCACCAGATCTCGCTCGCGCTCTCGATTGCGCCGGACGTCCCGCGGCGAGTAATCGGCGACGTCGGGCGGATTCGACAGGTGCTCCTCAACCTGGCGAGCAACGCGGTGAAGTTCACCGAGCACGGGCGCGTCGAGTTGCGAGTGACGAGGGGCGAGGGGCGAGGGGCGCGTGAGGACGTCTACCCCTCGCCTCTCGTCCCTCGTCCCTCGCCCCTCGTCACTTTCGCCGTCCGCGACACCGGCATCGGCATCCCGGACGAGAAGATGGGACGGTTGTTCCGCCCGTTCAGCCAGGCGGACGCCTCGACGACGCGCAAGTACGGCGGGACCGGTCTCGGGTTGGCGATCTCGAAGCGGCTGGTGGAGCTGATGGGTGGGACCATCGGCGTCGAGAGTACGGCTGGCGAGGGCAGCAGGTTCTGGTTCACGCTGCCACTCGCGATCGACGCCAGTGCCGAGCGCGCCCAGCCGCGGTCGGACGCGCTCCCGACGCTCGTGATGTCAGATCGCCAGTTGCGGGTGCTGCTGGCCGAAGACAACGTGGTGAACCAGCGGGTCGCGGTGCGGATGTTGGAGAAGCTGGGCCTGCGGGTGGACGTCGTCGCCAACGGGCTGGAGGCGGTGGAGGCGACCGGCCGAGCGCCGTACGATCTGGTGCTGATGGACTGCCAGATGCCGGAGATGGACGGCTTCGAGGCGACCGAGGCGATCCGCCGCCGTGAGATGGGCGGGATGCACGTGCCCATCGTGGCGATGACGGCCGCCGCGATGCAGGGTGACCGCGAGCGCTGCATCGCGGCTGGCATGGACGACTATCTGACGAAGCCGGTGGCGCGCCCGATGTTGATCTCGACGCTGACGCGCTGGCTTGACACCATGCGGCCCGCTCTCTAGACTGCACCGAGGCCGCTGTCCAGGAGTCGGGCGGCGTGACCGGTGAGGGAGCAGACGGAGCATGGAAGCACAGCAGACGATCAACAACATCGTCCTTTCGCTGCTTTTTGCGCTGCTCGGCTTCGTGCTGCTGTTCGTCGGCTACCGGGTCTTTGACGCGTTGACCCCGACCGACTTGAACAAGCGGATCTTCGAGGACGGCAACGTGGCCGCCGCGATCCTGGCTGGGTCGTTCGTGCTGGGGCTGGCGATCATCGTGGCGATGGCGATCAGCTAGTCCGGTCTGGCGATCCGGAGGCCGGCATCCTTCGGCGAGTCGCCCAGGCGGCGGCCGAACGCCAGGCAGATGTCCGTCATCCAGACGCCCAGTCCGAGCGCGTCCGCGTCGTTCGTGGCGACGAACGTGAAGTAGACGTCAGGCTCGGGAGAGAGGGGCTGGGGGCGGGGGCTCCCGATCGCAGCAGGCTGAGATCCGCCGCGGAGCTGGTCCCAGGGGCTCGCCGGGACCGGGCCGAGCCGCTGCGCCGAGACCGTCCCAGTCGAGGTCACGCGCCAGCGCCGTCCGCCGAGCGACAGCCGGACCGGGCGGCGCTCCCAGGAGCCGTCGCGCACCCGCTCCTCGAAGCGGACCAGCGCCCCGTCCTGCGCCACCAGCGCCAGGAACGGCCCGCCGCCGCGTACGAGCACGTCGGGCGCGTCGTAGAGGGCGCAGCCGCGCGGGGCGACTTCGAGCAGCCGACCGTCCGTCAGCACGATCCAGCTCCAGCGCGTCACCTCGTCGCCAGCCGCGAGGCCCGGCTCGGAGCAGAGGTAGACCGTCTGGACCGTCGCGCGCTGGTTGTCCGGTAACAGGACGGCGTCGCCCGGGACCGGGGCGAAATCGTCAGGCATCGGACTTCTCCGCTTCTGACGGCTCCGAGAACGTCGCCAGCCACTTCGAGCGTGAGGTGGTGATCTTGTCGCCGAACCGGGTGTAGCAGCCGGCCATGTCGCCGTTCACCGCAAAGCAGCCGACGGTTGGGTAGCCGTCCCGTATGACCGGCCCGAGCGAGGTTTGCACGACGGCCCGGACCTCGGCCACGCGCACGCGTGCCTGGGCGACGTACGTCTGGCGCTGCGCCAGCGTGCTCCACAGCTCTGGCGAGCAGTCCTCCCCGAAGAACACCTCTTGACCCTCCCGCCCAAACACCTGCTTCGCCACCAGATGCTCCCGCCGAGCGTCGGGCGGCGCCTCCTCGATCCTCCAGGTGGCTGGCAGGTGCTCCGCGATCGCCGATCGTGCTTCGGCGTCGAACAGGCTCGGCTCGTTCCGATGCGCCCAGATCCAGGCGATGAGCCCTTTGTTCTGGAGCAAGAGGCCGTACAGTCCGTTCAGGATCTCGACTCCTCCGAGCGTGGCGGCTTCTTCCATCGCGACGAATGTCGGCGTCCCGAAAATCGCCTCGAACGGCAGGTAGCGGTACAGTGCGTCGATTCGCGAGCCGCGCAGCGTGAGGCCACGCCGCGTCTGGCGCAGGTTGCCGGCGTCGCCGAGCACCACGTCCCAGCCGCGCGCCGCCAGGGCTGGCCGGAGCAAGTTGGCGGTGAACGCCATCTGGGAGAGATCCTCCAGCTCGCTGGCGGTCGTCACGATCCCGAGCGTGTTGAAGGGGGAAGCCCCACCCCCAGAGGGCGCAATGAATTGCGCCCCTACCGGATCGAATCGAGTAGGGGCGCAATTCATTGCGCCCCAATCCACTGCACCGGCAATCGCGTCGGCCAGCCGCCGGGCGAGGTGCTGGCTCGGGCGGGACAGGCTCTGGGCCTCGGGCAGTAGCTCCCAGACCAGGCGGTCGCAGGCAACGCCTTCGCGCACGCCGGACGGGGTGTCCGCGTTCAGCTCCAACAGGTGCCAGCGACCGGTCTCGTCCTGCACGAAGTCGAAGCGCCCGATGAGGGGCAGGCGGCGAGGCTCGCGCGCCAGCAGCTCGGCCGCTGCCCACGGGAAGCCGAGGCCGATGGTCGCATCGACGTCCCCGGCCAGCTGCTGGCCTGCTGCCTGGAACACCCGTGAGAAGACCCGCGTCAGCCGCTCCAGGCACCGTCGGTCGGCGGCCGAGAGCACCAGGGCGTTGAGTGCGAGGTACGGCTCACCGCGCACCATCAGGTCGGGGATCATCGCGTCGAGCTGGGCCCGCCGCCAGAACCGCCGGTAGAGCGGCGTGGTGATCCGAGCCGCGTCTCGTACGAGCGCCCTCACCGCTCGCCCCTCGCCCCTCGCCTCTCGCCCCGCTCTGGCCAGGCTCGCAGCTCCACCGACAGCCCGACTCGCAGCAGGTCTTCCAGGTACGGCGCCAGGTCCGGCCGGGCAACGCCGCCCGGCTGGTCCGTGATCCAGTGCACCGCGTGGACGCTCTGGCCGCGCAGGAAGTCCAACGAGGGGAATCGGCAGATCTGGTACTCGTACCGGTTGTCGAACGCGCGGCCCGGTGCGAGGATGGGATAGCCCGGTTTGCCCGTCCGCGCGCCGTCCGCGATCAAGAGGACGCCGCGCGGTGAGGTCGGGCGGCGCACCTGCCAGCTGCCGTCGAGCAGCAGTCGGAGCAGCCGACCGCAGGGCAGTACGGCCGGCTTCGCGATCCAGCGCTGGACGACCGGCACGACGTACCAGCCGCGCGCCACCAGCAGCGGCGTGACGGCCAGGATCGGCTCGGCCGGCGCGTCCACCAGCACGACCAGCGGGTCGGGGGCAGCGGATGCCCCGGCCGCGACGCTCGGCGCCAGCCAGTCGGCGAGATCTCGTGATGGTGCTCCGAACCGTCCCCGGTGGGGTACTCCACCGGGGCGGCCAGGATCGGGGAGGCCGCGCTCCACGGGCGTGTTCGACATACTCCCGAGTCTGCTGGCTGGGTCCGTGGTGCGAGGGGATGACTCGGCGGCCAGGAGCTCGCTCTCGGCGGTGCTCAGGAACGGCGCCGCGCAGACGTACGGCCACCACGGCCCGGCCGCGTGCTGCCAGCGCACCAGCGCCGCCGCCAGCCGTGACATGGAGGTCTACTCCCGTGCCGGCTCCCCCTCTCCCGCGGCAGGGAGAGGGGGTTGGAGGGTGAGGGCCTCTCCTCGGTCGCTCGGGAGCGGGGTGAGGGGCTCCCCCGTCACTTCGAGGATCTCCCGTAGCCGCGCCTGGTCGTCCGGCGAGAGGTGGGGCAGCACGGCCAGCCACTGCCGCCGTGCGGACGCGTCCAGGGCCGGACTGCGGCGGATCAACTGGGCGAGTGACGGCGCTTTCCGGGAGGCCATGACACGGACCGTCCCGAGGATCAGCCGGCGGCGCTGGCGCCGCTGATGCCGCCGCTCCGGCCACTCGAAAAGCCGGATGAGGAGGGCCGCGCGGCGCCGCTCGACGAGGAGCTGCTGGCCGTCGAGCCGGACCGTGACGAGACTGCCGAGCCGCCGCCCGGCCCGCCGCGCTGGCCCGTCGCCGCCGCGCGAGCTGGCGAGGTCCAGGTGCGGGCACTCGTGGTTGGCGCACCCAGCGAGGAGCTCGCGCCGCGCACGGAGCCCTGGCCCGGCTCGGCGGCCGGCGGGTTCCGATAGGCGGGCGTGGTCGCCGCCACCGACTCCGTCGCGCCCGTCGAGCCAGTGCCCGTCGAACCGGTCCCGGACGAGATCGTCGAGCCGCCGCCGGTCGTGAACGGATACCAGGCGATCGACCGCCCGCCGTAGTAGCCCGCCGAGCTGGATGTGGACGACGACGTGGAGCGCGTCGGGGTCGGGCCGACGGCGGTCCCGGCGTCGTCTGGCATGGCGATCGCGGTGTCGGGCTTCAGGCGCAGAATCGGGTCTTGACCCTGGACGATCTGGAGGGTGTCCTCGTTGCCTTGCGCCAGCCGCATCAGGCTGGACCGGCCCTGGCTCCAGACGGCCGGGCCGGTCGCGTTCCGCCAGCTGAAGCCGTAGACGCCCTGCGCGTCGCGGGTGAGCGAGCTCGGGGAGACGGGGTAGACGCCGGGCGCGGTCGGCAGGCCCTCGCGGACCTCCTGCGCGAGCGGCAGGACGGCCGGCGGGGCGGACGAGGATGAGGACGACCCACCGGCCGGCGAGCAGGCCGCCAGTGAGGCCGCCAGCAGCAGCGCTGCCGCCACCCGCACCGAGGGGTCGGCGCTCCGACGCAGGTAGAGGCTGGCGTCCTCGGCAAGGTCGAGCAGCCGCAGCCGGGTCTCAGCGTATGTCTGGCTGTCGCTCGAGCGCTGCCTCACCCTCGATACCCTCTTACGTCCCAAACTGGCGGTCGCCGGCGTCCCCGAGGCCCGGCACGATATACCCGTGCTCGTTCAGGTGGTCGTCTACGGCGCCGACGTAGACGTCCACGTCAGGGTGGGCCGCCTGTAAGGCTCGGATGCCCTCTGGGGCCGCGATCAGCCCGACGTAGACGAGGGGACGGCGACCGCTTCGGCGCAGCACGTCCACCGCCGCGATGGCCGAGCCGCCGGTCGCCAGCATCGGATCGAGCAGCACCCAGGAGTGGACCTCGTCGCCGCTCGGGGGGGCGCCCGTCGAGAGCCGGTTGTAGTATTCGACGGGCTTGAGCGTCTCTTCGTCGCGGTAGAGGCCGAGGTGCCAGACCTCGGCGGTTGGGACGAGGGTCAGGAAGGCGTCCACCATGCCGAGTCCGGCCCGCAAGACCGGGACCAGCCCGACGGTGACGGCGAGCTGATGGCCCGGCGCGTCGGCGAGCGGCGTGCGGACGGTGCGTGGGGCGAGCGGCAGATGTCGGAGCGCCTCGTAGCCGAGCAGCATCGAGATCTCGCGGACCAGCTCGCGGAACCTGGGCGGGCGAGTCTGGGCGTCCCGTAGCTCTGCGACCTTCAGACGGACGAGCGGGTGCTCGGACGCGTACAACATGGCGCGTGCAGCTCCTGCAAGGTCTGCGCAGCCGGAGGCTGTCGAGGCTGCTGCGTCAGGATACCGGAAACGATGTCCTCCTTTGTCATCCTGAGCCTGCGAAGGATCTCCCACCGGAGCAACGCACGTCCCTGAGTGTGGGGTGGGGCTGTGAGATCCTTCGCAGGCTCAGGATGACAATGGGATGCGCCCCCTCTCCGCGCCTGGGACCGGGCTGGGAGCCGCAGTGGTGAGGCGCGGTCGGCGGGCGAGGCGCCACGCGAGGCTGATGAGCCCGGTCAGGCCGCCGGCCGCCATCGCGTACATCAGCGGATCGACCGGGAAGCGGTAGCGGGGCACGTCGCCGACCAGCATCGCGCTGACCGAGATCAGGACGAAGCCCACCAGGAACGGCAGGACAGCGGACCGGTGAGCCAGCCCGACCAGCGCCAGCGCCAGCCCGATCAGATCGAACGCCACGATCCACCAGGCGACCCGAGACGGTCGGAACAAGGTGGCGAGCCGCTCGGCCTCGCCGGCCTCGTTGACCTGGGCCGGAGGCGGCGCCTCCAGGAGAGTCTTCAGGCTGCCCCACTGGTTCGCGACCCTGGGCTGGTCGTGAACCTCCTGGTGCCAGTGGACCTCCTCCTCCTTGGGAGCGCCCTTCAGCAGCTCGTAGAACATGTCCAGGGTGCCGGAGAGCCAGAGCCACTTGTCGCGCATGATCGCTTCGAGCGCGATGTCCTTCAGCATGTTGTCGGTCTGGGCCTCGGTCAGGTGGAGCTCGTCGCGGATGCGCTGGAACACCTGGCCGGGCTCGGGGCGCTTGTCGGTGACCTCCTGGGCGATCTGGCGGGCGCGGGTTCGCTGTGGGTTCTCGCCAGGGTACGCCCCGACTTCCTTCTCGTAGAAGACGAAGTTCCGCTCGTGTTTGACCGAGCGCGAGATCAGGAAGCGCCCGGTGCTGGCCGCCGCCGCCGTGCCGTACACCACCTGATTGCGGATCGCCCAGGGGACGACCAGCAGCGCGAAGCAGCTGCCGGCCACGACGCAGGAGACGATGCTCGGGCGCCAGCGGCGGAAGACGAACAGCGCGGCGAACGGCAGCGCCACCAGGACGGCCTGCCCGACCGGCCGGGTGAGCGAGGCCAGCCCGAGCGCCAGTCCGCCGAGCGCAAAGTACAGGAAACGCTCGGTTTTGAGGCCGGCCACCAGCAGCAACATCGACAACACGAGGAAGAACGTGAAGACCGATTCGGTGATGAGGTAGTGCTCGTAGATCAGAAGCGGGCTGGAGAGCGCCGCCGCGAGGCCGGCCAGCAGCCCGGCTGCCCGCCCGAACGTGAGCCGCCCGATCCCGTAGGTGAAGGCTGCCGTGGCGACCCCGAGCAAGTGCTGAGCGAACGCGATCGCCAGCAAGTCCCGCCCGAACAGGCTGACCGAGCCGGCCATGACCAGCGGGTAGATCGGCGTCCGCCGCTGGGCGAGGCTGAACTGGCTGCCGTCCACCAGCGAGAGGGCCGGCTCGACGTACTCCAGGCTGTCCTTGGTGACGAAGGCCGGCACCCGGAAGGCGAAGGCGCTTCTAAGGGTGAACGCGACCAGCACGATCAGGAGGATGGCGGCGAGATCGGGGTGCGCACGGAGCCAGCTTCTCATCGGCCGGTCCCGGTGGCGTGGATGCCCTCGCCGCTCTGGCGCGCCGCCGACTGGCCGCTGGCGGCAGTCCGCATGAACGGGTTGGGAGCGGTGTAGCCGGCGAACAGGTCGCGGAAGGCGCCGGCGGGCTCGGGCTCGGGGGCGGCTTCGGCGGCAGCGAGGGCCTGTGAGATCTCGTCCGCGACCTCGGCCTGGAGCGCGGCGTCGCCATCCTGGTCGAGGCGCCCAAACTCCAGCAGCTCGTCGCGCAGCCGCCCGACCGGCTCGCGGGCCTCCCAGGCGGCGACCTCCTCGCGGGAGCGGTAGCGGGTGTCGTCGTCGTGGCTGGTGTGCGGGGCCAGGCGGTAGACCAGTGCTTCGACAAGGGACGGCCCCTCGCCGGCGCGGGCGCGCTCGGCGGCATTCGTGACGGCGGCGTACGTCTCCTGAACGCTCATGCCGTCGCAGCGCTCGGCGGGCATCCCGTACCCTGACGCGCGCTCGGCGACACCCTGGACCGGCAGCTGGAGCGCGAGCGGCGCGGAGATGGCGTACTGGTTGTTCTCGCAGATGAAGACGATCGGCAGGCGGTGGATCGCCGCGAAGCTGAGCCCTTCGTGAAAGTCGCCCTTGCTGGTGGCGCCGTCTCCGAACCAGCAGAACGTGACGGCATCCTCGCGGCGGATCTTGCTGGCGAGCGCCGCGCCGACTGCGTGCGGGATGTGGGTGGCGATGGACGTGGACGGGGTCGGCATCCGCAGCCGAGGGGAGGTGAAGTGGAAGGGCATCTGGCGCGCGCCGGAGAACGGCTCGCCGGCCCGGTCGAGCGCGCCGAGGAACAGGTCGAGCGGAGTGATGCCGAGGGTGAACGCGACGGCAATGTCCCGGTAGTACGGGTAGACCACGTCCTGGCCGGCCCGCACGACCCAGGCACTGGCGACCTGGGCGGCCTCGTGGCCGCGCGTCGAGGCGGAGATGCCGATGCGGCCCTGGTGCGCGAGCAGGTTGACGCGGTCGTCGAAGGCCCGTGTCAGCAGCATCAGGCGGTACATCCTGATCGAATCTGCACCGAGATCGACGCGCGGGTCGAGGGTGGTGGCCACCACACGCTCCTTCCAGGGCCAGAGAAGTTGGCGTGCCCGGAAGGATACAAGAGCGAGGAGACAGGAGTCAGGAGTCAGGAGTCAGGAGGCGTGGGGAGGGCGCAATGAGCGGGCGCAATGAATTGCGCCCGCTTTTCCCCTACTCGGACGGGATCAGCAGCCAGAGGATGATGTACGGCACCACCCCGGGCAGGCCGCCCGGCAGGAAGAGGATCAGCCAGAAGAGCCGCATCAGCCAGACCGGCAGGCCGAACCGGTAGGCCAGCCCGGCGGCGACGCCCCCGAGCATGCGGTTGTGCTTCGGACGATACAGCCCGTTCATCGCCAACATCCTTCGTTCGCTTCCCGACGGAGCCGCTGGCCGCCTCGTGTGGCGGCTGGCCAGTCTCGCGCCTTATCCAGTGTCACGATTGGCAGTGTCACGATTGGGGCCACGAGTCTGGCCCTCACAGGATAAGACGCCGGGGCAATGAAGAATGTTGCAGCGCTACAGCTCGACGGGGCAGCCGCCCTGTTTCAGCGAGCGCGTGGCGGCTTCCAGGATCCGCACGATCCGCAGGCCGGCTTTGCCGTCCGTCAGCGGGGTGGCGTTCTGGGCGATGCAGTCCACGAAATGCTGGGCTTCCACTGCCAGCGCCTCGCCGAGGCTCACCTTCGGCGCCCACATGTCGCCGGTGCGGTAGCCGACCAGCCGGTCGTACGGGCCGTCCAGGCCGGCCGGGCCGTCCCCGAGGGTGATGCCGCTGTCGTACACCTTGACCTTCTCGCTCGGCTCCAGGTCGTCGTAGACGATCATCTGGCGGTCGCCGCCGATGAGGGTGCGGCGGACCTTGACCGGGGCCAGCCAGTTGACGTTGACGTGCGCGATCAGGCTGTCCTCGAACGTGCAGGTCAGGTAGGCGATGTTGACGGGCTGGCCCGGCACGTGCGCGACGCCGGTCGCGGCCACCGCGACGGGCTGACGGCCGATCACGTAGTCCATGATCGAGAGGTCATGGACGGCCAGATCCCAGAGGACGTCCACGTCGCGCTGGAAGAGGCCGAGGTTGACGCGGGTCGAGTCGAAGTAGAGAAGCTTGCCGATCTGGCCGCTCTGGACCAGCTCGCGGATGCGCCGCACCGAGCCGTGGTAGACGAAGGTGTGGTCCACCATCAGGACGAGGTCGCGCTTCTCGGCCTCGTCCACGAGCAGGGCGGCCTGGCCGCTGTTGAGCGCCATTGGCTTCTCGACGAGGACGTGCTTGCCGGCTTCGAGCGCCTGCATCGCGAGGCGGAAGTGGCTGGAGACCGGCGTCGCGATGGCGACCGCCGTGACCTCCGGGTCGAGCAGCATGTCCTCGTAGTACGGGGTGGTCTTGAGGGCCGGATACTGCGCGCGGACGCTGGCGAGGCGGTTCGGCGAGAGGTCGCTGACGGCGACCATCCGAGCGCCGTGCGTCGTGCCGAAGTTGCGAACCAGATTCGGACCCCAGTAGCCGTATCCGACCACGCCGATGCCGACGACCTGCTTTGGTCGGGTCGGCGACTCTAGCGGTCGCTCGTATGGCGCGATGGTCAGAGCCGGAGTCGAATCTGTCGGCGGCACCACCTTGTTATCCCCTTACGCTCTTGACCGGCCGACGCAGTCACGCTTCCCCTGACCGCGATCGACCGCGGGGCGATCGGACAGCCATCGTGCCGAGAAGCCTCGTGGTCAAGAAACGGATATCGAGACCCCACGTCTCACTACCAAGCGTAACGGGCGGAGGCCTCCCGAAGTGCCAGGTTCGTGCGACACAACCGTGTCTCGGAGTGATTCTGCGCGTCAGGGCGCGTGACGGCGAGCCGTCTCCGTTCCGCCGATCACGCTTGTATGGTACGGTGCCGCGCGTGATCTTTGGCCGGAAAAAGGGGGACCGCTGTGCCGATCGCACCGGACGTCACGCTCGGGCAGAACGTGGTGATCTATCATCCGGACCTCGTCAACCTGTATGGCTGCAGTATCGGCGACGAGTGCAAGATTGCGACGTTCGTCGAGATCCAGCGCGGCGTCGTGCTGGGGCGGCGCGTGAAGGTGGAGGCGTTCGCGTTCATCCCGAGCGGCGTCACGATCGAGGACGGTGCGTTTGTCGGGCCGCACGTCTGCTTTACCAACGACCGCTATCCAGCAGCTGTGGACGCCGAGGGGAATTTGCTGGGGACGGGCGCTTCGGGCGATTGGGAGATCGTTTCGACCGTCGTAGAGGCCGGCGCGGCGATCGGCGCGAACGCGACCATAATCTGCGGCGTGCGGATCGGCAAGGGCGCGATGGTGGGGGCCGGCAGCGTGGTCACGAAGGACGTGCCGCCGAACATGCTGGTGGTCGGCAACCCGGCCAGGGTGATTCGGAAGGTTCGATAGCATTCTTGCCCGAATCGTGACCGTCGCGTCCTGTCAACACGTGTCGCGCCGTTGTATCCCTATGGTGACGGGGTAGCTGTCAGCACGCCCGAGCGAGAGTCGTCACTGCGCACGACACCACAGGCACGAGACAGGGGTACATGATGGGCATCGAGCTCGCGGGCTCGCGCGTTCTCGTCACGGGCGGGGCCGGCTTCATTGGCTCGTTCATCGTCGACCAGATGCTGGAGGCCGGCGCCGACCGGATCACCGTCGTGGACGACTTCGTGCGGGGGCGGCATGAGAACGTCGCGGATGCGGTCGGGACCGGGCGCGTGGACGTGGTCGAGGGCGACATTCGCGACGCCACCCTCGTGGACCGGCTGACCGAGGGCTGCGACCTCGTCTTCCACCAGGCCGCGTTGCGGATCACCCAGAGCGCCGAGGAGCCGCTCGGCGCAATCCAGGTGATGGTGAACGGGACGCAGAACGTCCTGGAGGCGGCCCGCAAGCACGGCGTCAAGAAGGTCGCGGCGGCCTCGAGCGCATCAGTCTACGGCGACCCATCGTACCTGCCGATGGACGAGCAGCACCCGTTCAATAACCGCACCCTGTACGGCGCCGCCAAGATCGCCAACGAGCAGATCCTGCGCGCCTACAACGAGATGTACGGCCTCCAGTACGTCATGTTCCGGCCGTTCAACGTGTATGGCCCACGGATGGACGTCTTCGGGGCGTACACCGAAGTGGCCATCACCTGGCTCGCTCGGCTGGGCCGTGGCGAGCGGCCGGTCATCTTCGGCGACGGCTTCCAGACGCTGGACTTCGTGTATGTCGAGGACGTCGCCGAGGCGTACGTCAAGGCGATGGCCGCCGACGTCAGCGACGAGGTGTTCAACTGCGGGACCGGCGTCGAGACGAGCCTGCGCGACCTCTGCTCGATGCTCTGCGCCGCCGCCGGTTACGCAAACGTCGAGCCAGTCTACGCGCCTGCCCGGAAGATCGGGCCGGTCACACGCCGTCTGGCCTCCACGAAGAAGGCCCGCGAGATGGTCGGCTTCGAGGCCCGCACGATGCTGCCCGAGGGGCTGAAGAAGCTCGTGGCCTGGCACCGCGACCTGATGGCGAAGACGACCGCGCGCACCACCCCGTCCGCGCCGGCTGTGGCCGGCGCCGCGTCCTGAACGGAGGCCCAAGATGACGGCCCAGACGGTGAGGCCGGTCCGCATCCCGATCACGAAGCCCGTCGTCGGCGACGAGGAGGCGAACGCTGCCGCCGACGCGATCCGCTCCGGGTGGCTGACCCAGGGCGGACGGGTCCAGGCGTTCGAGGAGGCGCTGGCGGCGTACACTGGCGCTCGGCACGCGATCGTCGTCTCGAACTGCACCACGGCGCTGCACCTGTCGTCGATCGCGGCCGGCGTCGGCCCCGGCGACGAGGTGATCTGCCCGTCGTTCACGTTCATCGCGACGGCGAACGCGATCCTGCACGCGGGCGCTACGCCCGTCTTCGTGGACATCGACGCGCAGACGTACAACACGACGCCCGAGTTGATCGAGAGTGCGATCGGGCCGAAGACGAAGGCGATCGTGCCGGTCGACCAGATCGGGCTGGCGGCGGACATGCCAGGCATCAT
Organism: Chloroflexota bacterium; assembly: GCA_046328125.1. Taxonomy (GTDB): domain Bacteria; phylum Chloroflexota; class UBA6077; order UBA6077; family JACCZL01; genus JADZEM01. Next base: position 16,293 of record JAXLXF010000021.1, on the reverse strand, counting down.
GCGCGTGGCGCGTAAGCACGGCCTGAAGGTGGTGGAGGACGCCGCGCCGACGCTCGGGGCGGCCATCGACGGGCAGAAGGTGGGGACGTTCGCGGACTTCACCTGCTTCAGCTTCCACCCGAGGAAAAGCATCACGACCGGCGAGGGCGGCCTGATCGCGACGGACGACGACGCGGCGGCCGAGCGGCTTCGCGGCCTGCGCTCCCACGCCGTCTCGACCTCGGCGTTCGCGCGGCACGCCTCCGGCACCACGGACATCGAGGAGTACCGCGAGGTCGGCTGGAACTACCGCATGACGGACATCCAGGCGGCGGTCGGGCTGGTGCAGCTGCGGCGTCTGGACGGCATCCTGGCTGAGAGGCGCCGCCTCGCCGAGCGGTACAGCGCGATTCTGGGGCGAGACCCGCGCATCACGGTGCCGTACTCGCCGCCAGACCGCCCGCACACGTACCAGTCGTACTGCATCTGGCCGAGAGGCGGCGCACCCCGAGCAGAGGTGATGGCGCAGCTGGCGGACCGGGGCATCGCGACGCGCCGTGGGGTGATGGCGAGCCACCTGGAGCCGTTCTACCGCGAGATGTATCCTGGCCTGTCGCTGCCGGTGACGGAGGCGGCGTCGGCTGAGACGCTGCTGTTGCCGCTGTACGTCGGGATGACCGAGGCCGATCAGGACGAGGTGATCGACGCTCTGCTCGCGGCGCTCGGCTGAGAACGGGGGAGATCATCTCATGACCTCGAAACTCCGAACGCTATTCAGGCGGACGGGCCTGCGGCAGTCGCAGCTCGCCGTCCGGATGTGCTGCGAGCGCAACGTCCTGGCCGTCGCCACGCGCTTCGGTATCGGGAGCCATGCTCGGACGACCGGGCGCATCCTGTGTTACCACGCGGTGGGGCAGCCGCTCTGGGGCGTCAACAACATCACCCCTGAGCGGTTCCGGCGCCATCTCGATCTCGCGCTCGCGGCTGGCTACCGTTTCGTGCCAGCCTCCGAGCTGGCGCGGACGGGCGGCGCGCCGAACGAGCTGGCGATCACGTTTGACGACGGTTTGAAGAGCGTCCTGACGACCGCTGCCCCGATCCTGGCCGACTACGGTGTGCCGTGGTCGCTGTTCGTGGTCTCGGACTGGGTGGACGGCCACCACTTCTGGGCTGACCGGACCGACGACGTGCTCTTGACGTGGGACGACGTCGAGCGGCTCGCGGCGGCCGGCGCCGACGTCGGCAGCCATTCGGTGACGCACGCGCGATTTGGGACGCTCGACCTGGATCAGATGATCGACGAGCTGGAGTTGTCGCGCGAGACGATCGAGGCGCGGATCGGCATCCGCACCTCGTCGTTCGCGATCCCGTTCGGTCAGTCGGGTGACTGGCCTGCCGCCGCCCAGGCGGCTGCCCAGGCGGCCGGCTACACGGAGATCTACGCCCAGGCCGAGGAGACGCGTCCGCCGGGGACGGTGGCCCGCACGTTCGTCACCCGCTTCGACGGCGACCAGATCTTCCAGGCTGCTCTGGCCGGGGCGTTCGACTACTGGGAGGAGGCGGGCTAGCCGGAGCTGGACCGCCTGCCGACGGTCGCCGGCTCAGTGCCGCAGCGACCGAACCAGGGCCTTGCCGTGCCGGTAGGCCCGGCGCGGCGGCCCGAACATGACGGCGTTGCGCGCACGGCGAACGATGTGCGCGAGGCCGGCCGGTGGGACGCGACGGTACACCATCAGGTAGCCGTCTACGGCGCCGGCCTGCTCGAAGCCGATGTCCTGGAGGGCGCGGCGCAGTGGCAGATCGTCGCTGTACAGGTGCCAGGCGTTCTCCGGCGAGGGCGGACGGGTGTCGAAGTTGGTGATCAGCAACCCACCCGGCCGCAAGGCACGGTGCAGCATCGTGACGGTCTCGCCAAAGTTCGGGACGTGGGCCAGGACGTCCTTCGCCAGGATCGCATCGTAGGTGTGGGGCGGCACGGTCGCGTCGTTCAGGTCGATGTAGCCGGCCTGCTGTCCACGCCGTTCGAGCCGCCAGCGTGCGAACGCTAGCAGGGTCTGGGAGACGTCCGCCAGATCGACGGTGTAGCCGAGCTCGACCAGCAACTGCGCGGCGTCGCCGACGCCGGACCCGAAGTCGAGGCAGCGTGGCGCTCGATCGGGCGGCCCGAGCAGCTGGCTCACCGCCACAGACGTCGGGTACACGTACCCCTCGGCCTGGAGATAGGCGTACCAGGCCAGGTCGAAGCTCCAAGAGTGGGTCGTGTTGTAGAAGTCGCGCAGTCCGCTCTCGGTCGAACGGTCCCGTTCGCGCCACTCCTCGACGCTCCACGATTCCCAGTCCAGGCAGCGGCGGACGCACTCCTCCCGATCCATCTGGTAGTAGGCGCTCAGATCGTCCAGGATCGCGGCTCGGACGTCCGGCTGATCCGGCAGCGCCAGCGCCGCCCGGTAGCGCTCCATCTCTCGGCTGGCGAGCGCGGACACCCAGCCCGGCGCCAGCGTGGCGGGGTCCGGGGGTTGCGCGTCAGGCGCCAGCGGGTCCGGGTGCTGACCTTGCCTCAACCGGTTCTCTTCGACTGCCACGATCTTCTGCTCCTTGTCACCTGTATAACGGAGGAGGGTGGTCGCGCGGGCCGTCATCGCCGACACGCGATGCCCGTGGCGGGCCCGAGCCAGGGGCTGAAGTCTAAACCCATGCCGATCTGGAACCCGCGGTGAGCGAGGAGCCTGGGGCGCGATAAATCGCGCCCCTTCCGAATCGCACTCCTCTCCACAGGCATGAAGATCCCACTATGGCATTGGTTTAGGAGCCGCGATGCAGATTGGCGGCAACGTGTGGGAGCGCGTGGTGCGTGACGATCTGCGCGGCGGCGTCGGCTGGCGGCAGGTGGGTGGTGTCGAGGGTCAGGGTCGGCTCGAAGGGCATCCACGCGAACGGGTCGCGGTCCTCGAACATGGCGGCGGCGCGGTCGGCGTCGGTGAGCTTCCCTTCAAGCCGGCGCGACTCGTTCGGCACCCGCGAGAGCCAGACCTCGCGCTCGCAGACCAGCCGCACGAGGTGCACTGAGCCGCCGTCGGCCCGGACCATCTCGATCTGCGACTGGATGAACGAGCGCTGCGCCTCCGACCCGGTGTTGACGTTCGTCAGCACGAGATCGATGTCCGCGCGGACGGCCTCCTCCATCATCTCGTGCCGGAGATGCCGCACCAGGCGCGTGAAATCAGCGGTGCCGTGCGGGAACAGGGTGCGCACCAGATTGACGGTCAGGTGGTTGTGGAGCAGCTTGAAGCCGGTTAGCGCGGCCAGCTCACGCGCCACGGTCAGCTTCCCGACGCCCGGCGGGCCGTACAGGTAGACGAGTCGCACTGGCCCCTCTCCGATGGCGCGACGTAGATGCCCGGTCGGCTGTGTCCTTCCGGCAGTCCCCCTATTGTCGGAGATACCGCGCGAACGGTGCTGTACACTCCTGCACCATGCAGCGTGGTCTCTCCCAACGGTGGCTTGCACGCCCGCCTGTCTGGCTCGTCCTGACCGTCGTCGGGGTGGTGGCGCTCGCGCTCAGGCTAGCGTTCCTGTTCCGAGCGCCGGTCTTCATCATCGGCGACAGCGAGAACTACTTCTGGCCGGGCTACCAGCTGGCCCGCGAGATCGGCTTCGACCTGGACATCCGCCGAACGCCCGGCTACCCGCTGTTCATCACGTTCGTGGTGCTGCGGATCGGCGAGGACCTGGCGGCGCTGGCGCTGGCGCAGCACGTCCTGGGTGTGGTCAGCTGCCTGCTGGTGGCGGGGCTGGCGATCCGCTTCTGGGGTGTCTGGACCGGGCTGGTGGCCGGGCTGCTGGTGGCGTTGAGCGGCACGCTGCTGGTGGCCGAGCAGTACGTGATGGCGGAGACGCTGTTCATCTCGCTGGCGACGGTCACCGTCGCGTGGGTGGCGCTGGCGCTGGAGCGGCCTCGATGGTGGGCGCTGCTGCTTGGGGGCATCCTGATCGGGCTGGCGGCGCTGACGCGGCCGGTCGGGCTGGTACTGGCGGTGGCGACGCTGCTGGCGCTGCCGGTGGCGCTGTGGTGGGGTGGGGGCGCGATGAATCGCGCCCCTACGAGGACGGCCGCCGTACGGACGCGATTCATCGCGCCCGCCGGCAGGCTGCTCCTGCGGACGGTGCTTGCCGCTATCCCGCTGGTGGCCGGCGTGGCGCTGGTCTGGCTGCCCTGGATGGCACGCAACGCCAGCGTGCACGGCAACTTCAGCGCCGATGGCGACGCTGGCTCGACGTTGGTGGGGCGGGCGATGCGCCATGACAAGGGCTTTGCGTTCGACAACCCGAGCGACCCCGATCCCGCTCGTCAGCGCGCCCGCGAGATCATGCGGGCTGGACGGGGCGGCTTCGTGACGCCGGTCAGAGATCGGATCAAGCGTGAGCTGGGGCTCTCGGATGCCGAGGCGAACCGGTTGATGCGGAACCTGGCGCTGGAGGCGATCCTCCGCCAGCCGGGCTACTACCTGTATGGGACCGTCCGCGGCTTCTGGCAGCTGGCCCAGGGCACGCCCGAACGGTACCGCGACCACTGGCAGACCCGCAAGGACAACGGCAGCCGCGAGGAGTGGGAGGCGAACAAGGACATCGGGTACTTGCTGGGGCCGCCGTCGGCGTTGCAGGAGCGTGAGTACGGCACGGCTGAGACGCTGATGAGCCTGTTCCAGCCGGCCCGCCTCGGCCCGACGATCCCGTTGCTGGCACTGGTGGGGGTGGTCGGGCTGGCGCTCGGGGTGGGAGCGGAGCGGCCCCGGCCGGGCGTCGCGGCGTTCCTGGCGCTGGTGGCTGTCGGGCTGTTGCTGGCGGCGGTGGCGCTGGTGGCGCCGCTCGCGCGCTACCGCTACCCGGTCGAGCCGCTGCTGGCGCTACTGGCGGCCGGCGGACTGAGCACGCTGGTGGGGCTGGCGCGGCGCGTCATCTCGCGCGCCCCACGCGCTGCCCGCCCGACCTCACCGGCTCAGCCCCAGCTCTCCACGTAGCTGGAGGAACCGCATGACGTCGCCGCGCGAGAGGATGCCGGCCAGCGTCCCGTCTGGGTCGAGCACCAGCACCTGATTGACGTCTTGCTGCACGAGCAGGTCCAGCGCTTTGGTGACGGGGTCGTTTGGGCCGATCGTCTTGAGCGGCGGACGGGTCATGATCGCGCCGACCGAGTTGCGATCCCATTCCGGTACTGGCAAGTGCTTGACGTCGCTGAGCGAGACGAGCCCGACGATCTGGCCGTCGGCGACGACGGGCAGGGCGCGCAAGCCTCGCCTGAGCATGTACTCGTTGACCAGCTCGTGGACGGAGATCGACGGGGAGACGACAGGGGGATCGGGAGTCATGACGCTGGCGACCGGCACGCCCTTGAAGCCTTCCTGGACGACGGTCTGGCGGCGGGTTGACTCGGCGGCGCTGTTGAGGAACCAGCCGATGAAGCCGATCCACATGCCGCTGAGCGGATCGTGCTCGATGAAGAACTGCCAGATGCCGACCCCGATGAACCCGTACGCCAGGACTTGCCCGACCACCGACGCGATGGTGGTGCCGCGGACCATGCTGCCGGTCGCGCCCCAGAGGATCGCGCGGAGCACTCGGCCGCCGTCCAATGGGAAGCCGGGCAGGATGTTGAAGAGGGCGAGCATCAGGTTGACGACGGCGAGGTAGGAGAAGACGGCGTTGAGCGGGCCAGCGGTGCCCGGGACGGCGTGCCCGCCGAGCCAGAACAGGCCGGCCAGCATCAGGCTGGAGAGCGGCCCGACGACGGCGATCAAGAACTCGTCCTGGGGATCCTCTGACTCGCGGCCGATGTTGGAGACGCCGCCGAAGATGAACAGCGTGATGCTCTTGACGGTGAGGCCACGGGCCTGCGCCACGATCGAGTGGCAGAGCTCGTGGAGGAGGACCGAGATGAACAGCAAGAGCGCAGCGGCCGCCCCGACGATCCAGTAGGTCTGGCGCGCCCAGCCTGGATAGCTGGACGGGAAGTAGCCTGCTGCCAGCGACCACGTGATCATGACGACGGCGATGGCCCAGGTGTAGTGCACGCCGATCGGGATGCCGCGAATCCGCGCGACGGTGAACGAGCTCTCCACGGCGACACGCTCCCAGCGACCATCGCGTCCGTCAGCTGGCGGGGCAAGCCGTGGCGCAGCCGGTCTCACCAGAATTGTGGCACGTCTTTCGGCCGGGCGCCCGACGTCGTCGCGCGGCAGCTCCCCGCGCTCGTACTAAATCGAGAAGTCCTCACCACGCCAGTAGCTCCGGTCGGGCAGCGGGGAGGGGTGCGGGACGTGCCCGTGACCGTCCCCGACCCGACGCTCGAGCTCGTCCACGCGCTCGAGCAGTGCCCGAAGCGTGACGCCAATGGTGTCCGGCAAGGCGCCGTGCTCCAGGTCCGGCGCACCTGGCATCGGGGCCGGCCGTGACCTGACGACCACCTGACCCGGCACGCCGACGACGACCGAGTTGGACGGCACCGGCTTGACCACCACCGCGTTGGCCCCGATCCGGCTGTCGGGGCCGATCTCGATGGCGCCGAGGATCTTCGCGCCAGCACCGACGACGACCCGATCCCCGATGGTCGGGTGGCGCTTGCCGCGCCGGGTGCTGACCCCTCCGAGGGTGACCCCGTGATAGAGGGTGACGCCCTGGCCGACCTCGGCGGTTTCGCCGATCACCACGCCCATCCCGTGGTCGATGAAGAGGCCAGGCTCGATCCGCGCCCCCGGATGGATCTCGATGCCCGTCAGTGCGCGTGCCACCTGCGAGATCAGCCGGGCCACGAATCGGCCGTCGCGGCGCCAGAGCCAGTTCGCGACGCGGTGCGCCCAGATCGCGTGGAGCCCGGGATACAGCAGCACGATCTCCAGCCGGTGGCGGGCGGCCGGATCGCGGGTGTAGGCGGCCTCGACGTCCTGTTCGAGGACGTCGAGGATCCGTGTCCACCACCGGACGCGCCCCGGGCCGCGGGCCAGAGGCGTGGAGGTCGTCGTGGCAGCCATCACCCCTCCGCCAGGTCCGCGTAGAGCGGCGTGCTCAGGTATCGCTCGCCGAACGACGGAACGATCACCACGATCAGCTTGCCGCGATTCTCGGCGCGCCGTGCGACCTGGAGGGCCGCCCAGATGGCCGCCCCAGACGAGATCCCGACCAGCAGCCCCTCGGTGCGCGCGACCCGTCGGGCCGTGTCGAAGGCGTCGTCGTTCTTCACGCGGATGATCTCGTCGTAGATTGCGGTGTCCAGCACGTCCGGCACGAAGCCGGCCCCGATCCCCTGGAGCGGATGCGGCCCCTTCGGCCCTCCCGAGAGCACTGGCGAGGCGTCCGGCTCGACGGCGATGCACTGGAAGGACGGCCGGCGGGCCTTGATGACCTGGCCGACGCCGGTGATCGTGCCGCCGGTCCCGATCCCGGCCACCAGGAAATCGACCAGGCCGTCGGTGTCGCTCCAGATCTCCTCGGCGGTCGTCTGGCGATGGATCTCCGGGTTCGCCGGGTTCTTGAACTGCTGCGGGATGAAGTACTGTGGGCCGGACGCGGCGATCTCCTCGGCGCGCGCGATCGCGCCGGCCATGCCCTCGCTGCCGGGCGTCAAGATCAGCTCGGCGCCGTACGCGCGCAGCAGGATGCGCCGCTCCGCGCTCATCGTCTCGGGCATCGTGAGCACCAGCCGGTAGCCGCGCGCCGCGCACACGAAGGCCAGCGCGATGCCGGTGTTGCCGCTGGTGGGCTCGACGATGATCGTGTCGGGCTTGATCAGGCCAGCCGCCTCGGCCGCCTCGATCATCGAGACGCCGATCCGGTCCTTGACACTGTGAGCCGGGTTATAAAACTCGAGCTTGGCGGCAACCGTCGCGACGGCGCCCTCGGTCACGCGATTGAGCCGTACTAACGGGGTGTGACCCACCAGTTTGGTCGCGTCATCAGCAATCCTCATGTCGTTCACCTCTGGGCTTGTGCCTGGCGACGACCGCGACGAGCGCGACCGTCGAGCTGCTTCGGCTAGACAACGGAGATCGATTACGTAGCGTACACACCGGGCAGCACCGCGTTCATCTCGGCGATGAGATCGAGCGACGTGACGCGGCGCGGCATCTGACCTCTGGAGATCGGAGCGCTACACCTCCTGGCAGACAGTATCAGCATGCGTGCCGCATCGTGCGGAGTCCAGCGGGTCGAGCAGCCGTCGAACGGCCGGAGGCACGGCGTCCAGCCAGGCTGGCGGCAGTGCGTCGGGGTCGATGCCTGGCTCTGGTTGCGGGCCGGACGGCCGACGCTCGGCCAGAGCCACGAGGGCGTCGCCGAGACGGTCGATCTCGGCCCGGGTGTTCTGGAGGCCGAGGCTGACTCTGACTGCGCCACGACCGTCCGTGCAGCCCTGACCCGTTGCGCCATCCGCACCGACCCCGCGCGCTGCCAGCATATGGTCGAGTCCGGGATGCGCGCAGAAGCGGCCGTGTCGAACGCCGATCGCGTGGCGACGGCTCAGCGTCGTCGCGATGACGTCATGGGGGATGCCGTCGAGCACGAAACTGACCACGCCGACCCGATCGCGCGCCGTGCGTGGCCCGAGCACGCGCAGGCCGGGCACCAGGGCGAGGCGCCGGAGCGCGTAGTCAGTGAGGGCGAGCTCGTGCTGGTGGAGTGCCTCCCGCCCCAGCTCGTCGAGCCGAGCGAGCGCCACGCCCAGCGCGACCGCTCCGACGACGTTCGGCGAGCCGGCCTCTTCGCGGTCAGGCAGCGCGTGCCAGATGACGTCGTCTGGCGTGACCTCGGCGGTCGCCCCGCCGCCGACCAGCAGTGGCGCCCCGTCGAAGGCCTGCTTCGGAGCGACGAGCGCGCCACTGCCGAAGGGCGCGTACACCTTGTGGGACGAGAACGCGAAGTAGTCGATCCCCTCCCCCGGCGCGTTGCCTCGGAGGTTGAGCGCGCGATGCGCCACGAGCTGGGCGCCGTCCACGACGATCTCGGCGCCGTACTCGTGGGCGAGTCGGGCCAGACGGTGGATGGGCGGGGTGTAGCCGGTCACGTTCGAGGCGCCACACACCGAGACGAGGCGGTGTCCACGCGGAGCCTCACGAAGCTGCCGACGCAGGTCGTCCTCGTCGAGAACCCCGTCGCCGTCGGCACGGATCAAGCGGGTTTCGCGGGCGCGCAGTCGCCAGGGGAGCAGGTTGGCATGGTGCTCGAGTGCCGACACGAAGACGATGCTCTGGCGTGCGGCGGCCAGGTGGGACAGGCGGTTCAGCCCCTCAGTTGCACTCTTGGTGAAGATGACCGCCTGGCGGTCGTCGGCGCCCAGGAAGCTGCGCACCCGCTCTCGCGCCGCGTCGTATGCCGCTGTGGCGACCTGTGACTTGATGCCGGTGCCGCGATGGACGCTGGAGTACCAGGGCAGGAACTGCTGGACCGCCTCCAGGACGGCTCGCAGGGCCGGCGTGCTGGCGGCATTGTCGAGATAGGCGTACGGCAGAGCTCCGCCGCCGAGGACGGGCACTGGCGTGCCGTTGCCGACGGCCTCGTCTGGCCAGCCGTCTAACCGGACGTCGACCGGCGTGACTGCCGGTCCCAGGGTAGACGTAACCACGGATCGTAGCCTCCTGGTCCGACCACTGCGCCGAAGCCGGGGGGCGATCCTCTGGTAGCTGCCCGCGTCGGATGAGCCGACGAAGTGACACGACAGACGCTCGGTGTCACCTGCACGGCTCCGAGGCCGAGGCGAAGCCGCCAGGGGCGAGCTTCTGTGGTGAAGCGGTCCTGATCTGCGAAGCGCGAGTCGGCAGCATCCACGAGAGGCGAGCCTCACTCGATGGCCAGGATGCCGTCCGCCGCGCCGCGTTCGGTCGTACGGGTATATCTTGATCCATTCGAGCGACTTTGTCAACTTCCCGCACGGTGAACGAAGAGCGTTGCCGGGAAACGCGGACGGGCGTGGACCGCGGCGGCGGCGCTCCGAAGGGGAGTCTCAGCCAGACTGTCAGCCCACAATCTACGCAGGTGCGCGATCGGCCGGGCCGACGGTTTCCACCACGGCCCCCGGTACCTCGCGCTCGTGACCCTCGCCATGTGCGAGGGTCTGGGTACCGGGGGATTCCTGTGGTCGGGGTGAGAGGACTTGAACCTCCGGCCTCTTCGTCCCGAACGAAGCGCGCTACCAGGCTGCGCTACACCCCGTCTGCCGCGCGGAGCTCTCCGCTCGGCTCACAGAGTATAGCGGACCCGGCCGCTGTGACGGCAACGCCCGGGGCCGCGCGCCGGTCCGCCCCGTGAAAGGACAGGCGCGCGACTGCCGGCTGGTTAGCGGGTCGGGCGGGGTGTCGGGGTGGGGGTGGCGCCGACGACCGGCGGCGCGGTCGGCACGGGGAGGGCGGCGCTGACGCTGTTGGCCGGGAGCGGCGTCGTGGTGGTGGCCGGCGTGGAGGTCACGGCAGGGGCGGCGGTGGTGGCCGGGGCGGCCGCCGACTTGACGTCGATCTGTCCGGTGAGGGCGCTCTTGGAGCCGTTCGGCTGCTCGATCTTCACCTCGACGTTCGCCGTGCCGAAGCCGGCGCTGGGCGGCACCTCCACCTTCCAGGTGCAATACGAGCCGTCCTCGTCGATGTTGCCGAGGGTCCAGCGCATGCCGTTCTGGAAGGAGATCCGGCCGGTGCACGTCGAGCCGCCCGGCACCATCGCCGAGATCTCGAACTTGTCGCCGCGCTTGGTCTCGGATGGGATCTTGCCCCAGGTCGCGGTCATCGGCTCGTCGTCGCGCGCTTCGATGGTCACGTTGCCGGTCAGGGTGGTGACGTCGCCGTGGTCGTTGACGACGACGCGGATCACCGAGGCGCCGCGCGGTGTCGAGGCGGGGGTGCGCACGCTCCAGAGGCAGCGGCCCTTCTTCTCGGTCTGGCCGTCCATTCCGGTCACGGTGCCGTCCGGGAACGTCACGTCGCCCTGGCAGGTGGCCGTGTCCGGGACCAGGACGCGGATCTCCAGGTCGTCGCCGCGCCGGATCGAGTCTGGCAGATCCTTGAATTTGGCGCTGACGTCGACCGGGGTCTCGTCCACGGCCATCAGGCCGGTGATGGAGGTGTCCTTGCCATCCGCCGTGACGGTGACGCTGACTTTGGAGTCGCCGCGCTTGGCGTCGTCCGGAACGGTCATGGTCCAGCGGCAGAGGCCGCCCTGCTCGTGGATCTCGTCGAGTTTCAGGTTCTCGGCGGAGCGAAACGAGACGTCACCCTTGCACCTGGACCCGGTCGGCGCCAGCACGCGGACCGTGAACTGGCTGTCCCGGCGAACGGTCGTCGGCAGATCCTGGAAGGCGACCAGCAGGTCCGCGTCGTTGGTCCCCCGCGAGACGTCGAAACTGGACATGATGGTGGTTGGACGGCCGTCCTGTGTGACGGTGATGGTGAGGGTGGCGGTGCCACGATCGACGTCAGCGGGGACGGTGACCTCCCACCGGCACTCCTCGTTGTCCTCGGTGTGGGTGTCAAGCGGCTGGATCTTGCCGTCCTCGTACTTGACTTGCCCCTGGCAGGTCGCCTTGTCCGGCACGTCGAGGCGGATGGTGAACTTGCTGTTGCGCTTGACCGAGCCCGGCAGGTCTTTGAGCATCAGCGGGACGTCGTCGGCGCGGAGGGTGACCTGGAAGGTAGCGCTGAGGTCGGTCTTCTCGTCCTTCCGCTTGACGGTGACGGAGATGTCGGCGTCGCCGCGTCGGACGGCGAGCGGCACGACGACGTCCCAGCGGCACCGGCCCTCTTTCTCGTCAACCTGTTTCAGCGCCTGCTGCGAATTGTCGCGATAGACGATGTTGCCCTGGCACGACGATCCGTCCTGGACGTCAACCTGGACCCGCAGCGGATCGCCGGTCCGCACCGTGGCCGGGAGATCGCGAAACGCCGTCTCGATCATTGCAGGCGCGGCGACGGCGACTCCAGCTCCCCAGCGCGGGACCGCGACCGCCGCCGTCAGGATCGCCGCCAACAGCGCGGCCATCGTGGACAACGGAACGGTACGCAACTGCCTCACGGGCTCCCCCAGATACGATCTGGTGGCCTGGGGGCGGCTCGCCGTGCGCGGACCTTCCCAGCCACACTACGTCAAACGGCGGCTGTTGTCGCCTGACGCGCCATTCCGGGGGGTCTGTGAGGGCTTGTGGCGAGGCTGTAAGCAGCGAAGAGAGAGACGCCCTGCGAGGCATCTCTCCCTTCTGTCGAGCTATGTTGGTCGCGACACGTTGTCGCCTGGCTGTCCTGCCTGGGGTGTCAGGACAGCGGCAGGCGGGGGCGAGCGGTCAGGAGGACGAGGCTGCTGCCTGCTGGCCCTTCTGCCACTCGTCGCGCAGGCGCTGGTACCTGGCCTGGACCGCCGTGTAGCGCGCCTTGAGCTCGTCGTTCTCGGGATGCTCGATCCAGACGCGCATCAACGCCCGCAGTTCGTGGGAGAGCTTCTCCATCTCCGGCGACTGGTTGTCCATCACTCCTCCCAGCCCCCCGGCGGCGCGATCGGGCCGCACGGTCGGGCTGCGTATCGGCTGCCGTATTGTAGCGGTGGATGGCGGAATGGGGAGCGGTCGAGCGTGGCCACAGGGTAGTCGCGTGGCGATGGCGCGCGCGAGTACCCTCAGAGGGTGAGTTGTCGCTCGCGGCCGGGCGCTGCACGATGGCGGTGTCCTGTTGGCGGACCTGGAGGAACGGGATGAAGTCGTACGCGCTGACGCTGAACCTCGTGGACGATCCGGAGGTGATCGCGGAGTACGAGAAGCAGCACCAGGCGGTGTGGCCGGGGGTGCTGGCGCGGATTCGGGAGGTCGGGATCACGCGGATGCAGATCTTCCGACTCGGCACGCAGCTGATCATGTACATCGACACGACCGAAGAGTTTGATCCGGCCGTGGACTTCCCGCGCGTGAACGACGATCCGGAGTCGAAGCGCTGGAACGAGTGGATGGCGACGATGCAGCGGAAAGACCCGCGAGGCAAGCCTGAGGAGTGGTGGTCGCTGATGCCGCTGGCGTTCGACACGGAGTGGCCGCAGCACCGGCCGAGTAGCGAGTAGCGAGTAGCGAGTGGCGAGTGGCGAGGGGCGAGTAGCGAGGGGCGAGGGCGAGGGCGAGGAACGGCGCTACTCGCCCTCGCTCGTGATGGTTGGGTGAGCGCTCAGTCTGGGATGAGGGCGAGCTGTGAGAGCCAGGCGGTCGCTTCGCCGTCGCTGGGGGCGCGGTAGTCGCCTCGCGGGGAGAGCGAGCCGCCCGATCCGACCTTCGGGCCGTTCGGGATGCAGGATCGCTTGAACTGGCTGAGCTGGAAGAAGCGGAAGAGGAACGTGCCGAGGTTCTTCTTGATGGCGGCAAGGTCGTACTCGCGGCGGCGGTCCTCGGGGATGCCGGGCCAGGTGCCGCGCTGAGCGTTGGCCCAGGCGGTGTACGCCAGGAATGCGACCTTCGGGGGCGGGTAGCCGAAGCGGACGGTGTAGTAGAGTGAGAAGTCGTGGAGGTCGTACGGGCCGATCTTCGCCTCGGTGGACTGGGACGGCTGGGAGGCGCCGAGATCTTCCGGGCCGGCCGGGACGAGCTCCGGGCTGATCTCGGTGTCCAGGACGCGGTAGAGGGTGTCCGAAGCGTCCGCTCCTAGCTCGCCTGATTCGGCGACCCAGCGGATGAGGTGCTGGATCAGAGTCTTGGGCACACTCGCGTTGACGGCGTAGTGGGACATGTGGTCGCCGACGCCGTAGGTGCACCAGCCGAGCGCCAGCTCCGAGAGGTCGCCGGTCCCGACGACGAGGCCGTTGTGGAAGTTGGCGAGGCGGAACAGGTGGCTGGTGCGCTCGCCGGCCTGGACGTTCTCGAAGGTGACGTCGTAGACCGGCTCGCCGCCGACGAACGGGTGGCCGAGGTCTTCGAGCATCTGGATGCAGCTGGGGCGGATGTCGAGCTCCCGGCCGGTGCAGCCGATCGCTTGCATCAGCTGGTGGGCCTGCTCCAGGGTCCGCTTGCTGGTGGCGAAGCCCGGCATCGTGTAGGCCAGGATGTTCTCTCTGGGGAGGCCGAGGCGGTCCATCGCCTGGGCGCAGACGAGGAGGGCGTGGGTGGAGTCCAGGCCGCCGGAGATGCCGATGACGGGATGCTTCAAGCCGGCGAACTCCAGCCGCTTGGCGAGGCCCTGGACCTGGATGTGGAACACCTCGGCGCAGCGCTCGTCGCGGGTGCGGGGGTCCGAGGGGACGTAGGGGTAGCGCTGGTACTCGCGGGCGGGCAGCAGCGTCTCGTCCGCGGGGAGATCGAGCGAGAAGCGGACGGTGTGGTACTCCTCGGCGCGGACGCCGCTGATGCGCGTGTTCTGGCCGAAGGTGCCCTGGCGCATCCGCTCCTGGGACAATCGTTCGAGGTCGAGCTCGGTGGTGACCAGCTGGGGCTCTTTGGCGAACCGCTCGGTCTGGGCCAGGATGCTGCCGTTCTCGGCGATCAGGGCGTGGCCGTCCCAGGCGAGGTCGGTGGTGGACTCGCCGGGGCCAGAGGCAGAGTAGAGGTAGGCCGCGAGGCAGCGGGCGGACTGGCCGGCGACGAGGTCGTGGCGGTACCCGGACTTGCCGATGGTGACGTTCGAGGCGGACAGGTTGAGGAGGACGGTGGCGCCGGCCATCGCGGCATAGGATGACGGCGGGATCGGCACCCAGAGGTCTTCGCAGATCTCGACGTGCATGGTGAGGAGGGGCAGCTCCTCGGACTGGAACAGCACGTTGCTGCCGAACGGGATCTCCTTCTGGCCGAGGAGGTCGATGCGGTCTCTGATGGCGGCATCGGCCTGGTTGAACTGGCGGGCCTCGTAGAACTCGCGGTAGTTCGGGAGGTAGACCTTCGGCACGACGCCGAGGATCTTGCCCTTGCAGATGACCGCCGCGACGTTGAACAGCAGGTGGTCGACTTGCAGGGGCAGGCCGACGGCGGCGACGAGCTGGAGCTCTTTGGACGCCTCGACGACGGTGTTGAGAGCATCCAGGGCGCCGTCGAGCAGGGCGCGCTGATGGAAGAGGTCGTCGCAGGTATACGACGAGAGCCCCAATTCTGGGAACAGCGCGACGACGGCTTTCTGCTGGGCGGCCTCTCGCATGAGCTGGACGGTGTGCTCGGCGTTGAAGGCGGGGTCCGCGACCTTGACGTCCGGGACGGCGACGGCCACCCTGACGAGGTCGTGGGAGTAGAGGTTGAAGAAGGACGCGCCAGGCCGCATCTGCCGTCATCTCCTCGGAGGTCTTCCCTGGAGGGAGTATAGCGAGGAGTCAGGAGCCAGGGGTCAGGAGGAGGAGCTGGGTGTGCAGATGTGTGAGTCACGTAGGTCGAGGTGTTGGGCTTATCGCTGGCGAGAGTCGAGCTCGTGCCACCGGGCAATGCGCTGCCGAATTGCGGCCTGAACCTCGGAGTCAAAGGTGCCAAGACGCGATGTGAGCTGATGCAGGATGGCTGCGCGGTCTGGCATCCTGCCGAGCGCCTGGAGCACACCGGCTTGCTGGTCGCGAGTGCCGGTTCGGAGCATCACTTCGAAGCGGGGCCACACCGCATCAAAGGGTACCACGACGATGGCCGGTATCAGCTCGTGCCTGGCTGTAGGCCCGACGAGACTGAAATACAGATCGAGCAGCCATTCGGCATCAGCAGCGGTGATGCATCTTGCTAAACACTTCGCGGCCTCACAGCGGAGATCGAGCCAGTGACGCTTTGCGTAGGAGCGCATGAGCCATTCTCGGAGGGCAACGACGGACTCCGGACCACCCCATCGTGCGATCACCTGGGCGGCTACCACCTGTAAGCCGTGCCACTTGTTGAAGAGATAGCGTTCGACCTCGCAGCGGGCAGACGGCGTCGGCGGGCTGTCGCCACGTGACCGGAGATGCTGAACGATCGCGTGTAAGTCGTATTGGGTCTTCATCGTGCCGTCTACTTGTTGAGGATGCCTACGACGCCGCGGCGATGTTACCAAGTTGAGCGATAGCACTGAGATGTCTCGCAGCGGGTGTGGCCTTGCGGGCAAGGAGGCGGGCGTCGCGGCAGCGCGTGGGCACTGACGCGGGCTACCATGAATGCGCCACCATGCGTCAGGGATGGCAGGGGCTTGCATGGCTGGGTTGGGAGATCCTTCGCGAGCTCAGGATGACAATGGGGGCTCGGCTGCTTTCAGCACGCTGACGGGTTGTGATGCCGGAGGACGGCGACGGGCACGCCCGTCCGGCACGTGGCGGCCTGCCTGCAGGTGACCTGCGCGGCGACACGGCCGCCTCGTGCCGTTCCTAGTGCAGATCCAGCCG
>JAXLXF010000020.1:0-126869 GCA_046328125.1 Chloroflexota bacterium | reverse complement strand
GCTTCTCGCAGCGGTGTCAGGCGGCGAACAGATCGGCGATCGAAATGGAGCCGCCGCTAGCTACCGCCACGGCTCGATCAGGATCTTGCCCTGCCGTCCCGAGCGTGCCAGCGAGAACGCTTCCTCGAGGTCGGCCAGCCCGAAGCGGTGCGCGATCATGCGCGTCAACTCCAGGCGCGGCATCAGGGCGGCGGCGCGGTGGAACGTCTCGACGCCCCCAGACCCGTAGACGCCGATCAGGCGTAGCTGACGGCGATGAAATCGGTAGAGCGGCAGCGCCAGGTGAGCCTCGGTCGAGTTTACGCCGACCATCACGACGGTGCCGCCCGGGCGCACGGCCTCCAGACAGCTTTCCAACGCGGCCGGGTGCCCGGCTGACTCCCAGGCGACGTCCACGCCCGAGCCGCCAGTCAGCGTCTCGACCGTGTCCGCGAGGGACTCGCGGGTCGGATTCACCGTGGCCTCGGCGCCAAGCTCTTTCGCCAGGATCAGGCGCTCCGGATCCAGGTCGGTCACGATCGTGCGCGCGCCAAACAGCCGTGCGAGCTGTGCCACCATCTGTCCCATCGGGCCGGCGCCGGTGACCAGTGCCGTCATGCCGTCGGTCGGCAGCGCAGCCTCGACCGACGCCAGGCAACAGGCCAGCGGCTCGACGAAGATGCCGGCGTCCAGCGGGACGTCCGGCGGGAGCGGCACCAAGCTGCTCGTTGGAACCACGACGTACTCCGAGAAGCCGCCTCGGCCGGACACGGAGACGGGTGCGCCGACCGCCAGCCCGGCCACCCCCGGTCCGAACGCTTCGACCGTTCCACACCATTCGTGACCCCACACGAAGGGCGCCGGCGCGGACGGGGGCACCAGTCCCTCGTGCTGATGCACCTCGGTCATGCAGACGCCGCACGCGTGGACCCGCACCCGCACTTCGTCGGGGCCGGGCTCGGGGATCGGGCAGCTTTGCAGCTCCAGGCTGCTCCCGCCGAGCCACATCATCTGACGCATCGTCGCCATGCCGTCCACCTCACCAGACCTGCCGTCCCATCCGCAACGAGCCAGACGCCGAGCATCCGACTCCCATGGGACGAGCCTCGAATCGCCGGGCACCGTGTGCCATCGACGGCCATGGTACTCGGACTAGACCAGCACATGGAGATTCGGCAGCGTGGGAGGCGTCAGAATGATTCTGCCGAGAACGCGTGCAGCATCCAGTAGACGTGTTCACAGCCGGCGTGCATCCCGGCCTGTCGTCACCCTCAAGTGGACGGACACTGACGAGAGCGCCAAGTAGGGATAGTACACTCCGATTGAGCGGCCGGGGTCGGGCCTGATCAGCCCTCAGCGCGCCACATCGCGCACTCCGGCCGCTGACACCCATGTGGGGGGTGGAGCTTATGACCGATCATGACACGTTGGGTTCGCATGCCGAGGCTCTCGAACGGCTCAAACTGGCTCAGTCTCAACGTGCTGCCGTCGAAGCGCAGCGAGCACTGGAGGCCCAGCAGCGCGAGCGGGCAATCACGGCCTACGTCGTGGCCGCTTAGGTCCATCTCAAGGCTGACGGTGCCGGCCAGCCGCTGACGGTCGTGCTGACGCCTGGTCAGCAACACGAGTCGACGGTGCTCGATCGGCTCCTCCGCCTCGGCGCCATCCGCCGGCCGGGGCCGGGCCGCCCACGGCAGCGGCCCGCCCGTGTCGTCGGCGACAAGGTCTACACCGGCCGCCAGCACCGGGCCGATCTGCGACGACGGGACATCCGACTCACGCTCCCCAAGCTCAGTTCCGAACACTGCTCCGGCCCCTTCGATCGCGCTGCCTACCATGCCCGCCATCTGGTCGAGAACCTGATCGCTCGCTGCAAGCAATACCGGGCATTGGCCACCCGCTACGACAAACGCGCCGACTCCTTCCGCGTCGCCTGGGGGATTGTCATGACTATCCTCTGGCTACCTGGGTAGCTTTTGCGTACGGGCTCTAACCGTCCGCATGGTTGTCGAGGACGACCGCGGCGGGTGGCCGACGTTCGTGGCGGCCGGGCCGGGGGCGTTCTGACCGCGACTGAGCCGGCGATATCGGCCATCGGCGCCCGTGCATGACGCGCCCCGCCATCCCCGCTATCCTATGCGGCGTGATTCCGTCAGGTCTGGAGTCAACGACGACAGCAGGAGGCCGGGATGGGCATGCGTCGGAGCGGATTCGCGCGGGGAGCCGGTGTGCTCAAGCGACGAGGGTTACTGGCCGGGGTGACGGCACTCATCGGAGCCGGGCTGGCGCACCTCGCCCGACCCTCGACGGCCGAGGCGACGCATGGAGGAGCGAGCAACGATCTCGTGCGAGGCTCCATCGCCAATACAGCCGATCAGGATACGGCCCTCCGCGCCATCTCCTTCAATCCGGCGGGGAGCACGGGCACCGAGCTTGCGCTGGCGATGTTCGCAAGTCAGACACATCCGCCCACATTGTTCGACCCCTCGTTTGGCCGATTCGGTGTGCTCGGCAAGATCGGCCCCACGAACTACGCCCTATCGGCCTCCAATCCGCAGGCTGGGGTTTGGGGAATCAATGCCAATGGTGACGGTGCTCACGGCGTGCTCGGAGAGACAACCGGATTCGGCGCAGGCGTGCGTGCCGTCGGCAGCGGCGTCGGCATCGGACTCTGGGCCGATGCCGCCTCGCGGGTCGGCATCTTCGGAACATCCACTGGAAATACCGGCGTGTTCGGCGTGTCGAAGGCGTCGAATCCGAATGCGACCGTCGCCCCCGGCTCACTGGCCGGCGTGGCCGGCCAGGGGTTCGACAGGATCGGGGTACTGGGGATCTCGGACACCAATATCGGCGTCCAGGGCAGTTCGACCAACGGCGTCGGAGTGCAGGGCTTCTCGACCGCCCAGATCGGGGTGCGCGGAGACTCCGTCAACAACTACGCAGTGTACGGACGCTCGTCGCTGACCGCTCTGCGGGGCGAGGCGACGGGCGGCGGGGTTGGGTTCGTGGGGCTCGCGGTCAATCCGGAGCAGGGCGGGCTGGCCGGGGCGTTCTTCGGCGGGGTGACGATCCAGGGGAGCTTCACCCAGTCTGGCGGCCCGAAGTCGGCGGCGGTGCCCCATCCCGACGGCTCGTATCGGCGGATGTACTGCCAGGAGAGCACCGAGGCGTGGTTCGAGGACTTCGGGACAGCCACCTTGACCAATGGTCGGGCAGAGGTGACGTTGGACCCGGACTTCGATGCGGTGGTCAAGGGCGACGACTACATGGTGTTCCTGACGCCCGAGGGAGACAGTAAGGGACTGTTCATCAGTCGGAAAGGCCCGCACAAGTTCGTCGTCGAGGAGCAACAGGCGGGGAAGTCCACACTCCCGTTCAGCTACCGCGTCGTCTCACGGCGTCGAGAGGCGGTGGGCGCCCGCCTGGAGAAGGTCGATATGAAGGGGCCACCAATGCCCAAGAATCCGCCGCAGAAGGTCGGGCCGGATGGGCGGCTAGTGGAGGCTGAGCCAACGAGTCCAAGGATTCGTTCGACCCATGGCACCTGAGATGCAGGCTGTCACGATCCTCACACCGGGCCGAAGCGGTGCTGGTACTCTTCGGCGACCGCTGGCCGTGCCCGAATGGCGAGCGCTCCGACCAGCCCGGCGCTGCCACGTCAAGGAAATCGAACCCTCGCTCGCCGCTCACCGCATTGCGCTGGCCGAGGCGCAGGTGCACGATGGGCGCGTCCTGGCCCATTGAACGCGCTGCCAGCCATCTTCGGACCCGTCGCCGCTCCTGGGCGCTCAGGCGCGGGATACGGACCACTACGATGCGGCTGGAGTCCACCAGCTTTGCGCACTCCTGCTCTGGCTCCGTCCGGCGCGGTGCGAACGGCACTCTGGGCTCTGGCTCCCGCAGTCCGGCGTACCCCTCGGCGAGGTTGGCGATCGCGCCGGTCATGCCCGTCAGCCAGTGCGCTGGCCACCCACCCGACGCGAGATCGAGGTGCGGCAGGGCAGCCAACAGGCGGTCGATGTGGCCGGCCAGTTCAGGGTACGTCGTCCGCCACGGCAGGACCGGCGGCACGGTCGGCTCGACCGGCGCAGAGGGCACCAGCGCGAGCTGTGGGCGAGCGTCGGCTGTGGCCGGCAGCACGGTCGTAACCACGGTCGCGGCACCCATGCCGAGCGGGCGAGACAGGACGATTCGGCAGTTCATGACGGGACCTCCGTGCCGAGTGTCGGAACGCAGCAGACGGCGACATTCTCCACGCCTGAACGAGGACGGTGTTTCGTCGCCGTCCGGCCGTGGCCGCTGGGCGATGCCGGCGTTGCGCCCGATTCGCGACGTAGAACGGCAGCAGCGCGACCTTGTGGATCAGCTCACCAACCTGGGCGGCTCGGTGGCGTCGCTCGTGACCGAGAAGCTGACGGCGCTCGACGTGCGGGTGATTCTCTACCGGGCCGGCCACACGCCGCGCTGGGAGATCACCGCCAGCCTGCCGCTGGATGTCAGTACGACTGCACCGGTTGTGAATGCAGCATCCAATAGATCAGCCACCCCGTGACGACCACGTACAGCCACATCGGGAAGGTGATCCTGGCGATCCGTCGATGCTTCGGAAACTCGCCCCGCAATGCCCGGCGCAGCGTGACCAGCGCGAACGGCCCGACCAGGATCGCCAGGATCGTGTGAGTGACCAGGATGAACAGGTAGACCGTGCGGATCAACCCCTCGCCGGCGAAGACTCGGGTCTCGAAGAGCATCGCTCGGCTGACGTACACCACCAGAAAGAGTGCCGCGAAGACCGTCGCGGTGAGCATACTTCGTTTGTGATACTCAACCTGGCGCCGGCGGATGAAGAAGTACCCGATCAGCAGGAAGACGCCGCTGATGACGATCAGCGACGTGTTGAGCAACGCGACCCACTCCGGGGCCGGACCACGGGCTGGCATGTGACACCTTCGCGAGCAAGCGTGAGCGGGCGCACCGACCGAGCGTACGAGCACGGTGGGCGCGGCAGATGAGCGGTCTTCTGAGAGAGAATGACGGAGGACGAGGCACTCGCACACGACGGCCGGGCGACCGTTAGCTGCCTCGCGGAGAGATTGTAACCCGATGACGTCCGCTGCCCCGCACGTTCAAGATGCCTCGTTGGATGGGCCAGCAATCGCGGTTGACCAGCTGGTGCGGCGCTACGGTCAGCGCTCCGTCGTGGATGGTCTGAGCTTCAAGGTTCGGCGTGGCGAGGTGTTCGCGTTACTCGGCCCGAACGGCGCCGGCAAGACTACGACGGTCGAGATCCTGGAAGGGTATCGCGAGCCGACGAGCGGGCAAGCCCGCGTGCTCGGCCTCGATCCGATCCGAGACGCCGAGCGCCTCAAACCTCGGATCGGGGTGATGCTGCAAGATGGCGGTGTCGCCCCATCCGTCCGTCCGCTCGAAGCGCTGGAGCTGTTCGCGAGCTTCTTCGCGGCGCCGGCCGATCCGCGTCAGCTGCTCGGGCTGGTCGGCCTCCAGGATGCCGTCCGCACGCGCTACCGAGCGATGTCTGGCGGCCAGAAGCAGCGACTCTCGTTGGCGCTGGCGCTGGTCGGGCGACCGGAGCTGGTGTTTCTGGACGAGCCGACGGCCGGCATGGACCCTCAGGCGCGTCGCGCAACCTGGGAGATCGTGCGGTCGCTCAAGGCGGACGGCGTGACGGTCCTGCTGACGACCCACTTCATGGAGGAGGCCGAGCAGCTTGCCGACCGGGTCGCCATCGTGGATCACGGACGGCTGGTGGCGCTCGACGCACCGACCGCGCTCGGACACTCCGGTGGGCCACCGGACGAGATTCGCTTTCGGGCGCCGGCCGCGTTGCCCGTCGAGGAGCTGGCAGGGCGACTGGGTGCGCGCTCGATTCGAGAGGCGCGTCCTGGCGAGTATCTGGTAGACGGGCCGGTGGAGCCACGAACGGTGGCCGCGCTGACCGGCTGGCTTGCCGAACGCGGAACGCTCCTGTCCGAGCTGCACGTTGGCCGACAGTCGCTCGAAGAGGTGTTCTTGAGCTTGACATCTGACGAGCGCGCGGGTGCTGACGACGGCCGCGACTTCGCCCGGGAGGTGGAGACCGATGTCTGACACCAGCCTGCGACGCCTCCCTGGCCTCGAGCAGCGCTCGGTCATCAGTCGAAGCGCGAACGGCCACGTCTCGCCATCCGTCGCAGCGCCGATCATGCGGATGATCCTCGGTCAGACCCGCCTGGAGCTTCGACTCGCGCTCCGTCGCGGCGAAAGCGTCCTGGTCACGCTCATCATCCCGCCAGTGCTGCTCCTGTTCTTCGGCCTCGTCGATCTCATGCCAGTATCAGCAGACCGGCGGGCCGAGTACCTGGTGCCGGGCATGTTGGCTCTCGCGATCATGTCGACCGCGATGGTCAGCACCGGCATCGCGACGGCGTTCGAGCGGTACTACAAGGTGCTCAAGCGGCTGGGCGCCTCGCCGCTCCCGAGGTCCGGACTGCTTGTCGCCAAGATCCTCGCGATCCTGGTCGTGGAGACCGTTCAGACGCTCCTGATCGTCGGCGTCGCCGTGCTGGTGCTCGGGTGGCGACCGGGTGTGACGCCGATTCTGCTGCCCCTCGCGCTGGTGCTCGGGACGGCGGCGTTCGGCGGCCTCGGGCTGCTGATGGCCGGTGCGCTGCGAGCCGAAGCGACCCTCGCGGTCGCCAACGGTTTGTACATCTTGCTCCTGCTGTTCGGCGGGATCATCTTCCCCGTCTCGCACCTCGGGCCGTGGCTCTCGGGGCTGGCGACGCTCCTGCCGAGCACCGCCCTGGCCGAGACGCTGCGCCTCGCGCTTGGAGCGGGCGGCGACGTCTCGCCCTGGAGCTGGCTGATTCTCACGTTCTGGGCGCTCGTCGCGCCCCTGGCTGCCGCGCTGACGTTTCGCTGGGAGTGACAGTTTGACCGTGCGTCCGTCCCGCCGTGTGTACCTGCCTGCGTGCGGGATCGTGTGTGCGTTGGCTCTGGTCGTCTCATCCGGCTGCAACGTGCTCGGCGCGCCCGCGGTGCCAAACCAGCCGAGTGCAGCCCCTTCGCCGACCCTGCTCCCGCCGCCAAAGCCGTTCACGTCGCCCGAGCCGGGCGGAGCGTCGCCGGTCGCCTCGGCTCCGAGCCCGGCCGCTGCCTCGGCGCCACCCACGCCGATTCCGCCGCCGAACGTCAACCCGACCGCTCAGCCGTCGTCTGGCGAAAAGGTGCGCGTGGTCAACACCGAAGGCCAGGGCGCGAACATGCGCAGCGACCCCTCTCCAACCGGGGCGCTGGTCAGTACCGTCAAGGAAGGCACGGAGCTCGACGTCATTGGAGCGGACCGTGACGGGGGCGGGCGACGGTGGCGCAACGTCCGCGATCCTGCGTCCGGCAAGGCCGGCTGGATCGTGGTGGACCTCCTGGCAGCGGTGGAGACGCCAGCGCCGTCCGCGGCAGCTCCAGCCGCTGCGCCTGGTCCATCTGCGGCCGCACAGAAGCCATCTGGTGAGCCGCAGCCGGCCGCGCCGAAGCCGTCAGGGTCGCCAGCGCCTTCAGGGTCACCCGGCATCGCGGCGAATCCCGCTCGGCGCATCGACGACGCGGACCGGGCGTATCTGGCGGTCTTGCAGGCGCAAGTGGAGGCGCTTGGCAAGGGGATCACGGCGGCCAACGAGCAGATCGAACGGGCCGGCGGCCGACCGGACGTGGTATCCGATCCGACCTGGCAGAAGGACACCCGCGCGGCGGCAGACTCGCTGTCCGACGCGGCGAAGCAGATTCGGGCGGCGAAGCCCGGCCCGAACACCGGTCAGGCGAGCCGGTTCGCGAACAACACGGCGGACCGGGCCGACGAGGCTGCCGACGGGCTGCGCTCGGCCATCGACACGAAGGACGCCCGCGCGCTGAACGGCGTCCGTACCTCACTGGTGAAGCTGATCGGCGAGCTGAACAACATGACGCTGAGCCTGCTCGACCTCCAATAGCGCGCTTCAGTCAGGTTCTCGCCCCGACAACGGCGTACACTTCAGAGGCGAGCCCGCGTTGTACCCTGCCCTCGGAGGCCGACCGATGTCGCCGAATTCCGCTCCTTTACCTATGATTCGGCGCGTGCGCCTGAAGAACTTCCGGAGCATCGCAGACTGCGACGTGGAGCTTGGTCCTCTAACGCTACTGGTCGGACCAAACGGCTCCGGCAAGAGCAACCTCTTGAAGGCGCTCGACCTCATTCGCGACGCGCTCGAGAACGGGCTTGAGATCGCGATCAAGCGTCAAGGCGGCATGGACAGTCTTCTGTCTCGATGGGCCTTTCGTGATCCCTGCGCCAGGTTGTCGATTCACATCGACCTCGATCTATCCGACGGTCGTAGCGGCTCGTTTGGACTCGTGCTCAAACGCACCCGCCCGGGTGGGTACACGATCGTCAAGGAGAGCTTCCGAGTGATGATGGCTCCGCCGTCCACGAGCTTCGAGGAGCTTAGCGTCAGCGAAACGGAACGCACCTGGACCAACACCCGAAGCATTACCTCCAGCGAGACTCTGGCCTCGCCGCCCACGGTGCTCACATTGCCACGATATGCTGACCACGTGCATTTCGGACCTGTGTACCGTGCCCTACTTGGTGTATCATTTTATAGTCTTCAAGAATCATCTATGCGACAGCCGCAATCGCCGGACAGTGGCGAGCGCCTTCTCGGCAATGGTTCGAATGTAGTGAGTGTGTTCGAGCGACTGCTTGACGTCAATGAAGACGGTTGGATGCCGGCTGAACGCATCGTCGACTGGCTCGGTGCGATCACTCCCGGCATCGTGGGTATTGCGGCGCCGGTCCTGGATGGCTATCAGGTATTGCGATTTGAGCAGCTCTTGGAGGACGGCGCGCGTCCCTTCACGTTCTCAGCCAACGAGATGTCATTTGGCACAATCCGAGCGCTTGGCGTTCTTGTTGCTTTGTACCAGGGTTGCATGAAGGGCGGGTCACCAGTCACGCTCGTCGCCATTGAGGAGCCCGAAAGCGCGGTGCATCCTGGTGCCGCAACCGCGCTTGTTGAGGCGATGGACGAAGCCAGTTTGACCACGCAGATACTGGCGACTACGCACAGTGCCTCTATGCTGGATCATGAGGATTTTGACGTCAACATCTTGCGAGCTGTAGTCCGAAAGAACGGCCGAACCGTTATCGGACCGATCGACGCTTCTAGTCGTCAGGTCCTCGACGAAGCGCTGTACTCGGCTGGCGAGCTCCTTGACATGGGCCATCTCAAACCGCTTGAAGCCACGGGCGATGCGACTCAGGCGGAGGCGACGATGCCGGCATGAATGACGTGCCGAGAATCGTCTCGATAGTGGAAGGCAGAGGCGAGAGCACGTTCAACGCCGTCCCGATCTTGATTCGCCGCATCGCCCAGGAGATCGGCTGCTACGTCGATAGTTACAGGACTGTCCGCACCAGACGGGACACCTTTCCTCGCAGCTCTTCGGAACGGGAACGGGCTCTCCGCCTCGCACGAGCCGATGCAGACCCGAATGGTGCGATTCTCGTGCTTCTCGATTCTGATGGTGAGCCACCTTGTGTCAACCGCGCTCATCGGTCGTCGTTGTGTCTGCTCGGGCCTGAGCTGCTTCGGGCGGTGAGTCCTCTGGCGAGCGGCCTTCCGATCGCTGTGGTCATGGCAGAGCGCGAATTTGAAGCCTGGTTCGTCGCCGCCGCGGAGTCTCTCGTATTTTCAGGTGACCTCCGGTCAGGCACCACGGCTCCTGTCAATCCTGACGTGCTCCACGATCCCAAGGGATGGCTATCCGAGAGAATGCGTTCGCGTCCGCAATATCGTCCGGCCGCCGATCAGGCTCGCCTGACCGAGCACTTCAGCCTGCAGATGGCGCGCGACAACTCGCCGTCGTTCGACTCTGCCTATCAGGAGATCGAGCGACTCATTCGAGCGGCTTACGCCGACCAGGCGTAGGGCATAGGTCGGGCCACAGCCTCACATTCCTGGGGTTGGCGCTCGATCCACTACAATCCCGGGTGACAATGGTGTACTGAACCGGTCGGTGGGCCGGAGCCGAGGATTGAGATGCGCGCGCTCATCAGCGTGTTCGACAAGACTGGCGTCGTAGATTTCGCTCGTGGTCTGGCGGACCTGGGCATCGAGCTGTTCGCCACTGGCAACACCGAAGCACTGCTGCGCGAGAACATGGTCGGGGTACGCGCCATCGAGGAGCTGACCGGGTTCCCGGAGATCCTCGGCGGCCGGGTCAAGACGCTGCACCCGCTCATCTACGCCGGCATCCTCGGGCTGCGCGGCGATCCCGGCCACGCCGAAGAGATGGCGCGCGTCGGGGCCGAGCCGATCGACATCGTCGTCTCCAACCTGTATCCGTTCCGCGAGACCGCGCGCGGCTCAGGCCAGGATCTCGCGAGCGTGCTGGAGAGCATCGACATCGGCGGGGTTGCGCTGCTGCGGGCAGCGGCCAAGAACTTCGCGGCGGTGGTCCCCGTCTGCGACCCGATGGACTACGGGAGCGTCCTCGACGAGCTGCGCGAAGGCGACGGCGGCAGCGTCAGCCAGGGCATCCGGCGGCGGCTGGCGGCCAAGGCGTTCCAGCACTGCGCCGTCTACGACACGCATATCTCGGGCTACTTGCGCACCGCCGACGAGCTGTTCCCCGACCAGATCACGATGGCGATGAAGAAGATCGGCGAGCTGCGATACGGCGAGAATCCGCACCAGCTCGCGGCCTTCTACGCCGACAGCACGATTCGCAACCTCCCGCGCGGCGTCGTGAGCGGGCGACAGCTCCACGGCAAGCAGCTCTCGTTCACCAACACATACGACCTGGATGCCGCCTGGCGCATCGTGGCCGACTTCACGTCGGCGACCGTCGCGATGGTCAAGCACGGCAATCCGGTCGGGCTGGCCTGCGGCGACGACCTGGCTGAGACGTACCGCCGCGCGCTCGCCAGCGACCCGCCGACGGCGTTCGGCGGGGCTGTGGCGGTCAACCGCACGGTGGACGAGGCGACCGCCCGCGAGATCTCCGA
This sequence comes from Chloroflexota bacterium, assembly GCA_046328125.1. Classification (GTDB taxonomy): domain Bacteria; phylum Chloroflexota; class UBA6077; order UBA6077; family JACCZL01; genus JADZEM01. The sequence continues at coordinate 115,849 of JAXLXF010000020.1, read as the reverse complement.
GGTCTTCTTCGAGGACTTGATCGCGCCCGACTATTCGCCCGAGGCGCTGGCGATCCTGACGAAAAAGCGCGACCTGCGCATCATGGCGACCGGCTACCAGCCGGAGCGGCCGGGTGAGCTGGAGGCCGGCGACCTGGACTTCAAGCGGGTGGTCGGCGGCTGGCTCGTCCAGACCCGAGATGCCTTGCCAGAGAACATGTTGACGCGGGACGTGGTGACCACGCGCCCGCCGACCCTGGCCGAGCTGACCAGCCTGCTGTTCGCCTGGCGGGCGGTCAAGCACGTCCACTCGCACGGCATCGTGCTGGCGCGTGGCCTCCAGCTCGTCGGCCTCGGGGCCGGGCAGCCGAGCCGCGTGGACGCCGTCGATCTCGCGTGCCGCAAGGCCGGCGACCGTTCGGTCGGCGCGGTGATGGCGTCAGACGCCTTCTTCCCGTTCCCGGACGGCATCGAGCGGGCGGCGGCGGCCGGCGTGACGGCGGTCATCCAGCCGGGCGGCTCGATCCGCGACCAGGCGGCCATTGAGGTGGCAAACCGCCATCACATGGCGATGATCTTCACGCACCAGCGGCATTTCAAGCACTGATCTGGCCGTGTGTTTCGCGCGGCGCCGTGCGAGACACCGACCGGAGCTACCGCGCCCGCGCGATGACGGCGACCGGTCCGCCGCCGGGCGGCCCCTGGTGCTCGGCGCCACCCGAGACGTACACCATCGGGTCGCGGACGATGCTGGCGATGACGGCGCCCACTGCTGCGCGGGCGTGACGCGTCGAAGAGATGTCGGTGTCGTTCAGCATCGTGTGGCGGCGGGCGCGCACGAAGCCAGACGGGTCGGCTTCGGCCTTCGCCAGCACGTTGACGATCAGAGACGTGTCGTCGGGGCTGACCGCGCCGGTCAGACTGAGGGTGTCGATGCCAACCGAGTGGAGCGCGTCTCGGATCGCCGCGCCGTCGACGGCGTCGCGCATGACAGCATGCCCGATCACGATGTCGCTGGTCGACGAGGCCGAGTTGCCCATCACCACGATCTCGGCGTTCAGCAGCTCGACGCCGGCCGAGGCCGAAGCAACCGAAGAGTAGAGCGACCAGTCGTGCAGGACCGACGACTCATCGATCTGCTCGCGGGCGATCTCGCCGAGCGCCACCGCCACCCCGAGCGCCGAGGCGCCTCGCGAGTACCCCATCGACTTGTAGGTATCCTCGGTGACGAGGGTCTCACCGCGCCGACGGGCGTCGTCCATGCGCTCGGAGGTCAGTAGCGGGCACTTGACCTGGACGAAGTGCACGTCACTCGGATCGGAGATGCCGGCGTCCCGCATCGCCAGCCTGGCCTGGGCGGCCGTCTCGTCGATCATGGGCACGCGGCCGATCTCCTCGGGCAGGAACGGGCGCGTCGCGGCGACGCCAATCGCCAGTCGCTTGTCACCAGAAAACGGGCGATCCACGGCCGCTGGCGAGCCGTCAAGGATGCGGCGTGCGAAGACGGTCAGGTGCGGACTGAGCACGCCCTCGGTGCCGCCGGACATCACCAGGGCGACGCGGCGGTTGACTTCCGCGCGTGAGAGGCCCAGCCGCTCGGCCAGCAGCGACTCGCAGGCGAACGTCGCGAAGCCGCGCGTGAAGTCGTTGACGCCGCCATTTCCCTCGGTCTTGCCGAGGATCGCGACGACGTCCTCGGCAATGATGCGCCCGCTGTCCAGCAGCTGTTCGAGGCCGGAGACGTCGCCGGGACCGGCAGTCAGCACGCGGACGACGTCTACTTGCTGCCTCGTGCTGTCGATGTTTGCTCGCTCAGACATGCTCGTGGCGCACGACCTCGACGAGCACCTCGTCGTCGCTCTCGTCGGCGGCAACCAGGGCGCGGGCCTGACGGCGGCCCAGATAGGCCGAGACCAGCAGGAAGATCGCGATGACCGCGAACGAGAACACGGTGGTGACCGTCCCGAGCGCATAGAGCGACGGCGACGTGACGTTGGTCGTCATGCCGTAGATCTCGAGTGGGAGGGTATTCTTCTCGCCGATGGTCAGCGAGGATCGGGCCACCTCGTCATAAGACAGTGAGAAGCCGAGCAGGGCCACCCCAACCAGGCTCGGGGCGATCAGCGGCAGCACCACGTCGCGGAAGGCGACTGCGTCCGAAGCGCCGAGATCGCGGGCCGCCTCCTCGTACGACGGGTTGAAGCGGTTGAAGACGGCCAGCATGATGAGCAGCGCGAACGGCAGCGTCCAGGTCAGGTGCGCGCCGACGCCGGACGAGTACCAGGCGGTGCTCAGCCCGAGCCGCTCGAATAGAATGCCGATCCCGAGTGAGATCAGAATGCTCGGGACCACCAGGCTGGCGACGGTCAGGTAGAAGAGGGCCGTAGCTCCTCGGAAACCGTAGCGGTACGCCAGCCCGACCATCGTGCCGATGGTGACCGAGAGCGCCATGACGATCAGCCCGAGCGTGAACGAGCGCCAGAACGAGCCGATGAAGTCCCCCACCCGCTGCTGCTGAAACAGCGCCACGAACCAGACGGTGCTGAAGCCGTTCATCGGGAAGGTCAGGCCGCCCTCCGGCCCCTGGAACGAGAGCAGCATGATCGCGGAGAGCGGGCCGTAGAGGAAGATCACGAACAGGGCGAAGAATGCCGCGAGCAGGTAGAACGAGAGTGGGCGGCGCTCGCCTTGCGACCCGCCCATCAGAGCTCCTTCCGGATGTCGACCACCCGCAGCAGGATCGCCACGATGCTCAGCGTCAGCACCAGCAGGATGACCGCGTTGGCAGCGGCCAGTGGGTACTGCAAGCTGGTGATCAGGTTCTGAATCGACAGACCGACCGAGGACGCCTGCCCGCCGCTCATCAAGCGCACGGTCATAAAGTCACCCAGGCAAAGCGAGACGACGAAGATCGTGCCGATGGCGATGCCCGGAGCCGAGAGCGGTAACACCACCTCGAAGACGGCGCGCAGCTCGGATGCGCCGGCGTCGCGGGCGGCCTCCAGCAATGAGCGGTCAATCCTGAGCATCGTGTTGAAGATCGGCACGATCATGTAGAGCGTGTAGAGGTGAACCATCGCCAGCACGACCGAGACGTCCGAGTAGAGGAAGATGTCGAGCGGTCGGTCGGTCAGCCCGGTCGTCATCAGCAGCCCGTTCAGGATGCCGTTTCGGCCGAGGAACGGGATCCAGGAGATGCTGCGGATGATGTTCGAGGTCAGAAACGGGACGGTGCAGACCAGGAACAGGGCCGTCCTGACGACCACCGACCGGACGTGGAACGCCAGGAAGTAGGCGATCGGGAAGCCGATCGCAAAGGTGACCGTCCAGACGATGGCCGCGAACTTGAGGGTGTTCAGGTACGTTGCGCGGTAGGCGGCGCCCCGGAACAGGTCGGTGTAGTTGTCGAAGGTGAAGCCCGGGACCAGGGTGAAGCCATTGAATTCCCAGAAGCTCACCACGACAATCGCCGCGATGGGCAGCACCAGGAAGACCAGCATCACCAGGGCGTGCGGCAGCGCCAGCAGGTACGGGGCGAAGCGGGGCGGATCGGCCCGCCCCGCCTTGGCGCCCTGTGCGGACGCTGCCCGGGCTGGTGTTGGGGCAGCGTCGAGCGCGTCCGCCTCCGGGTCAGAGTAGGTCGCGCTCACGCTGGCTCCGATCTCGTCACGAGGCGATGAACTCGTTCCACTTCCGGACCAGATACGCCTGCTCCTTCATCACCGAGTTCCAGCACTCCACCTTGCCCATCCGGTCGAGGAAGGAGCCGCCGTCGCGGACCGCGCCGGCCTTCTCCAGCTTGACCCCGAACGGGTCCACCATGTCGGTGGCAGCCGGCTTGCCCTCGTACCAGAAGTCCCACTCGGCAGGCGACATGAACTTCCTGGCGTTCTCGGGGATCGAGGAATAGTAGCCCTGGCGGCCGATGAACCCGCCGGCCCAGCCGGAGATCCACCAGTTGATGTACTCGTAGGCGGCGTCCAGCTCGATGCCGGACAGGTTCTTGGACAGGCCGAGGCCGCCGCCCCACGCTCGGTACCCTTCCTTGAGCGGGGCGTAGATGCACTGGAGGCCCTTCGCCTTGACGGCGGTGACGGCCGGCGACCACATCGACTGCAGCACGACCTCGCCGGAGGACATCAGGTTGACCGACTCGTCGAACGTCTTCCAGAAGGCACGGAACTGGCCGGCCTTCTTCTGCTCGATCAGGATGCCGGTGACCTTGTCCAGCTCGTCTTTGGTCATGTCGCCCTTGTCGCCGAATTTCATCAGCCCGGCCGACTCCACGACCATCGCGGCGTCCATGATGCCGATGGAGGGGATGTCCAGAATCGAGGTCTTACCCTTGTACTTCGGGTTGAACAGCTCGGCCCAGGTCTCGATCTTGCCGTCCACGAGGTCCGGGCGATAGCCGAGGGTGTCGGCGTTGTACTGGGTCGGGATCAAGGTCGCCCACTGGGTCGGCTCGGTCGCGAATTTGGTCGAGTCCTGGGCGGTCAGGAACATCACCTTGCTCGGCGCGGTCCCCTGCGCGATCTTCGACTGCGGCGTCAGCTTGCCTGTCGTGAACGTGCCAGCAATCTTGTCGAACTCTTTGATCTTCTTGGCGTCGATGGGCTGGAGGTTGCCGGACGGGATCACGAGCGGCAGGCTGAAGTACTCGCCGTCGAAGATGTCGTACTGCTTCGGCTGGGTGATCGCGATCTGGTTGTTCTCGTCGGTGCTGAGCGCCCGCATGTTGATCTTGAAGCCGAGATCCTTCTCGGCCTGATCGCGGATCTCGTTGATCGCCGAGACGCCGGTCCCGATCTGGCGCAGCACCACGTCCTTGTACTTCGTGGTGGCGATGGTGACGCCGGTCGGGGCCGACGATGGAGCGGCAGCGGCCGGGCTGGCTGCTGGACTCGCGGCGGGGCTGGCTCCGGCCGCCGGGCTGGAAGCTGGCGCGGCGGCAGCCGGGCTCGCGGCAGCGGCCGGGGCGGCCGGCTTGGGAGCCTCGGTCGGCTTGGTCTCAGCCGGCTTCGTCTCGGCCGGCTTGGCCGGCGCCGGGGCCGACGAGCACGCCGTCGCCAGCAGGACGCTGACGGACGTGAGCAGACCCACCTTTAGGAACGCGCGCCGACTCGGGCGTGCCAGATCCGCTCGGGAGGTCAAGGCGCCGGGGTGCTGACCTGCATGCTCCACCAGATCTCCTCCTCGCGGTCGGCCCCCTCGTGAGGGCCAGACCGGACTCATGCGGTGGCCGACAGCATGACGGCGTCGTCGGTCTGCCAGCTGACCGCGGCGGGCTCGCCCAGCTCGACAGGAGCCTGCGAGAACCGCTCGTCTGGCAGGTACGCCCAGAGCTCGGCGCCAGCGCCGGTCTCTAGCCGAACCCGCACAGAATGTCCGAGGTACTCGACGGTCGCGGCGACGCCGTTGACGACGTTCGCCTGACCGTCCGCAGGAGGGTCCAGGCTGACACGGTCGGCCCGGACGGTGAACCAGACCGTCTCGCCGACGGTCGCGCTGCCCGGCACCACGAACCGCTCGCCAGCCGTGCCTTGCACGGTGACGCTGTCACTCGTGTGCTCGACGACGGTGCCGCTCAGGACGTTGTGGTCGCCGATCAGCGTCGCGACGAACGGCGTGCGAGCGTCGTTGTACACCTCGCGGGCCGTGCCAGTCTGGACGATGTGGCCGTGCTGCATCACGACCACCGTGTCCGCGAGCGCCAGCGCCTCCTCCTGGGAGTGGGTGACGTGGATGACGGTCACGCCGAACTGGCGCTGGAGCCGCTTCAGCTCGCCGCGCATCCGCACCCGCAGCAGGCGGTCCAAAGCCGACAGCGGCTCGTCCAGCAACAGGACGGCCGGCTCGGTGACCAGCGCGCGGGCCAGGGCGACGCGCTGGCGCTGGCCGCCCGAGAGCTGAGCGGGCAGCTTCGACTCCTGGCCCCCCATCCCGACGGTGTCGAGCATCTCGGCGGCCTGCTTGCGGCGCTGGCTCTTGCCGACGCCCCGCATCTTCAAGCCAAACGCGACGTTGTCCACCAGCGTCAGGTGTGGAAACAGCGCGTACTCCTGGAACATCAAGGAGGTGTTGCGCTTCGCCGGCGGGAGATCGGTGACGTCCTGGCCGCGAATGGAGATCGTCCCGGAGGTCACCCGCTCATGGCCGGCGACCATCCGCAGCGTGGAGGTCTTGCCGCAGCCGCTCGGGCCGAGCAGGCAGCAGTAGGTGCCGCGCTCGATCTCGAGACTGATGCTGTCAACCGCGAGCTGGTGTCCGTACGCTTTGCTGACCGACGCCAGGACGACGTCCGATGGACCCATCGCTTCCTCGATCTCCGACGTGAGAGTGGATCGGGCAGGACGATGGCTCCGTATCCCCAACCACGATGAGTCGAGCCGGGCTCACCGGGCGGACGCCGAGCGGTCGATGGTCGGGCGTCGCGCGTGGGATACGTCATCGTAGGCCAGGGCCGGGCAAGCACCAATGTGCGCGCCGAACAAAGACCGGCGGGTCCGGTTTGTGCCGGACGCTGCCTCCGAGATAACCTGACAGACCCGACATGACAAAGAGGGCGGCCCTGTCACGGTCCGCCCTCCTGGTGAGGCGTCTTCTCGCCGCTTCTTCGGATTGCCGGTTGCCTGGTCCGGGGGATCAGGCATCGCTGCCAGCGTCAGGCGTGGTTGTGACCCTCTCCGACCGGGTGATGGCTATCCTCGTTGGAGTGGTCGTGGGGCACCACCGTGCGCGGGTCGTCCACGTTGATCGTCAGGATGCCGGCGCAGCCGCGCGAGACGATCAGGTCGCAGGTCTCGGTGTCGCTGAGGTTCTCTTCCATGTGCACTTCGTACGGCGGCACGAACAGGAAGTCGCCAGCTGACACGTCGATCTCGTTCTCCAGCATGGCGCCGAAGCGGAAACGGGCGCGGCCCTTCAGCACGTAGATGGCCGTCTCGCAGTCACCATGGTGATGGACGGACGAGACCAGGCCGGGCGGCGTGGTGACGAACCCCGACCAGATGCCCGTTGCACCGGTCGTCTCCGGCGCAACGCCGGCCTCGCGCTGCATCGCGCCGGACTGCACGACCCCGCAGTACCGATCCTGTGGACGCACGACTTTGATCCCGGCCATTCTTCCTCCGCTCTGGCTCTCAACGGTGGTGGCTAGCTCTTGGAGCCGACCTGCTCGTACACCGCGACGGTCTGTTCGGCAACCTGGCGCCAGGAGAACATCCGCGAGCGCTCGCGCGCCCGCTGCCCAAGCTCCTGGCGCTTCTTCGGGCTGGTCAGGATCTCGCCGAGCGCCTCGGAGATCGCCGGTTCGCTGTACGGGTCGATCAGGATGCCGGCGTCGCCAACCACCTCCGGCAGCGCCGAGACGCGCGAAGTGATGACCGACGCGCCGCACGCCATCGCCTCCAGAACCGGCATCCCGAATCCCTCGTACAGCGATGGGAACAGGAAGGCGGTCGCGCCGCTGTAGAGGGGCGCCTTGTCCTGTTCGCGGATCTGACCGGTGAAGATGATCCGGTCGCCCATGTCGAGCTCGCGGACGAGCGGGCGCGGGTCCGGATGGAGCGGATGCCCGAGCATGTGCAGGCGTCCGGCGATCACCAGCTGATACTCCGCGCGGAGCGGAGCCGGCAGCGCGGCGTACGAGCGGATGATCCGCTGCACGTTCTTCCGCAGGTCGAAGCCGCCAAAGTAGAGGATGTACTTGCGGGCGATGTTGTAGCGCTCGCGGACGGCGGCCAGCAGCCAGGAGTCGGTGATCGGGTAGTAGCTCGGGTGGACGGCGTTGCCGATGACGTGGATGCGGTCGGCCGGAATGCCGAGCGTCGAGACGATGTCGCGCCGCGAGCATTCGGAGACGGCGATGATCGCGTTCGCACGCTGCGCGGTGAACGAGATCAGGCTGGTGTACATCCGGCTCGCCTCGCGCCACTTGTACTCCGGCAGCACCAGCGGGATGACGTCGTGGATGGTGACGACGGTCGGACAGGTCTGGATGGCTGGCGCCGCGAAGTACGGACAGTGGAGCAGGTCGATCTTCTCGCGCGTGGCGGCCTGCACCAGCCCCATCTGCTCCCACCACAGCTTCTCGACGTTCTCGCCGAGCTTCGCCACCTTGGTCCAGACCTCGACGTTCCGGAACCGGTCGGACGGCAGCTGTGGGAACCGAACGGGGTACGCCTTTCCAAAGCGCGGGCTCAGCAGGACGTACTCGTTCCGCTTGTCGTATGCGTCCAGTCCTTCGAGCAGATAGTAGGTGTACTGGCCGGCGCCGACCATGGGCCGCTGAAGAAAGAGCGCGTTGATCCCGATCCGCATGCCACGATCATACCAGGGGGAGCGCCGGCGAATCGGGAACGAGGAGGCTAGCGGCGGACGGCCCCCACCGTATGCAGCTTGACGAAGTTGGTGTGCGCGCCCGGTCGGAACGGCAGCGCCCCGACCACCACCGCCAGGTCGCCCGGCATCAATGCCTGCCGCGCCAGGAGCGAGCCCTCGATCTCGCGGATCATGCCGTCGCTGTCCGTCGAGAACTGCTCCAGGATCGGGGAGACGCCCCACCAGAGGGCTAGCCGACGGTACACCTGCTCGTCTGAGGTGAAGACGTAGATCGGGACGCGGGGCCGCTCGGTCGAGAGCAGCTGGCCGGTGCGGCCGGTGCGAGTGAAGCCGGCGATGGCCGCCACTTTGAGGTCGTCAGCGAGGCCGGTCGCGGCTCTGCAGATCGCCTGGGCCTGCCCGACCCGGCCCCGATCTTCGTGTGGCTCGACCGGCATGGTGGCCTCGGCTCGCACCACGATCCGGTGCATCATCTCGACCGCCTCGACCGGGTGCTTCCCGACCGCCGACTCGCCAGAGAGCATCACGGCGTCCGTGCCGTCCCAGATCGAGTTGGCGACGTCCGAGGCTTCGGCGCGGGTCGGCACGGCCTCTTCGATCATCGACTCCAGCATCTGGGTGGCCGTGATGACCGGGATGCCGCGCCGGTTCGCCTTGTGAATGATCGTCTTCTGGATCGGCGGCACGTCCTCCGGTGCCATCTCGACGCCCAGGTCGCCACGGGCCACCATCACGCCGTCGCTCGCGGCGATGATGGCGTCCAGGTGGTCGATCGCCTGGGGCTTCTCCAGCTTCGAGATGAGCGGCACGGTCCGGCCGTGCTTCGCCATGAATGCACGGGCCTGGTGAAGGTCGCTGGCCTCCCGCACGAAGCTCATCGCGACCAGATCGACGCCCTGTCCCAGCCCGAACGCCAGGTCTTCCTCGTCTTTCTCGCTCAGCGCCGGCGCCGAAACCGCGACGCCTGGCAGGTTGATCCCCTTGTGCTCCTTCAAGAGGCCGCCGTCCACCACCTGAAAGGTGACCTCGCTGGGCTGACTGTGGGTGACGATCAGCTTGATCTTGCCGTCGTCCACCAGGACGGTGTCGCCAGTGCGGCAGTCGCCGGGCAGGCCGGCGTAGGTGGTAGAGACGCGCTGGGCAGTGCCCTCGACCTCGTTGGTGGTGATCGCGAACGGCTGGCCGCGCGTCAGCGTGACTGGCTGCCCACCGACCAGGGTGCCGGTCCTGATCTTTGGGCCTTGAAGGTCGAGCATGATCGCGATCGGCTTGCGGAGCCGGTCGGCGATGCGGCGCACCATCTTCAGGCGACGCTCGTGGTCGGCGTGGGTGCCGTGCGAGAAGTTGAGCCGCACGACGTCTACGCCCGCTGCAAGCAGCGCTTCGAGCGACTCCTCGGTGTCGGTGGCGGGTCCGATGGTGGCGACGATCTTGGCGCGACGCTGCTGAGTCATCGGCGGCTAGCTCCCAGGTGCGTGCGACGGCTCTGACGAGGTCGAGCGCAGGATGACGCGGGCCGGCGCTCCGTCCGCGTCTGGCAAGCTGAGGGGCAAGGCGGCCAGGTCGTACTCGCCGGGCATCACGCGGCGCAAGTCGAGACCCTCCAGGATCACGACGCCGGCCCGGAGGAGCGTCAGATGGACGATTGCAGGGTCGGCGTTATACGCATCGACAGAAAGATAGTCGATTCCGACCAGCAGGATGTCGTGTCGGACGATCCAGTCGGCCGCGGCTGGCGAGAGCGCCGCGAAGTCTCGGTGAAAGTCGGGATCGTCCCAGAAGTGGCCGCTGACGGTCTTGATGAGGAGCCGTCGCGCGCCGTTCGCCGCGGCTTCGAGGTCAGCAGGCTCGATCAACGGGAACGCGTCCGTCTCGACGACGCGGCACGGCCCGACGAGCGAATCCAACGGCAGTGCATCGACGCCCGGAGCACCGGGCAGGAAGTGAGACGGGGCATCGACGTGGGTGCCGCAGTGGGTGCCGAGCGCGAGCAGCGAGACTTGCGCCGACTCGCCGTCCACGCCGATCTGCTTGATCGGGCGACAGACCGGGCCGGGCTCGCCGTCCCAGGTCGGCATCCCAGGTCGGAGCGGCATCGTCACGTCGAAGATCGCCATGCTCGGAGCATTATGCGGCGTCTCGCGGGTGCGGTCCGAAAGTGCTTCGGCCCTCGGGCGTCGCGGTGTACGATGGCCGAGATGGAAAGCGGTCAGCGATCAGCGTTGCCAGTTGCGTGGGTCGTGCCGGGGCCGCTGCGCCAGGTCACCGGCGGCTACCTGTACGACGCGCGGATCGTCGACGGACTGCGGGCGCGCGGATGGCGAGTGGGCGTCGTGGACGTGAGGGTGACGGCTGGCCGCTGGATCTCGCAAGCTGGCCGCCGTCTAGCTCATGCGCTTGCTGGACAGCGGTGGGGCGCGGTGGTGGTGGACGAGCTGGCCCACCCGGGCGCTCGCGGCGGCAGCGCTCAGCGGCCGGGCTGGTGCGGCGCTCGGGGAGCGCCGTTGGCGCTGCTGGTGCACCACCTGCGCTGTTCCGAGCGCGCCGCCGTATCCGCGGTACGTCGCCCGGCTCGTCGAGCAGGTGGCCGTCCGCGCAGCCGCTTTGGTGGTCTGCACCAGCGAGACGACGGCCCAGATTGTCAGATCGATGGCGCGGACGGGCGTGTCAGTACGGGTGGTCCGGCCGGGCTGGGACACGCACGGAAGGGAAGCCCTCCCCAACCCCTCCCCTTGCGAGGGAGAGGGGCTAAACCGACCCGTGGTGTCTGCCAACACGCTTCAGGTGTTGCTGGTGGGGCACTGGACGCCGCGCAAGGGCATCCTCGACGCGCTGGCCGCACTGGAGCGGGCGCCGGCTGGCGTCACGCTCGATCTCGTCGGCGAACAGGACCGCGATCTGGCGTGCGCGGCGCGCGTGCGGACGGCCTTAGCCCGGCCAGCCTTCTCTGGTCGCGTTCGCGTGCACGGTCGCGTCTCTGACGAGCAGCTGCACAGCCTGTTCGACGCGGCGGACGCGCTGATCCTGCCGTCCACCTACGAGGGCTACGGCATGGTCCTGGCCGAAGCGCTGGTAGCTGGCCTCCCGATCGTGGCGACGCGCGTCGGGGCGGTGCCCGAGGTGGTCAGAGACGGCATGGAGGCCGAGCTGGTGGACCCCGGCGACATCGGTGGACTGGCGCGGGCGATTGCCCGGCTCGCGGACGATCCAGCCGAACGGGCTCGACGGGCGGCGCTGGCACGCGAGCGGGCCGCCGACCTGCCGAGCTGGTGTCAGAGCGTCGACGCGTTTGCGTCGGTCCTGCACGAGCTGGTCAAGCGCCCGGACTGCACGCGGTCGGCCGCGTCAGCCAGCCCGAGCGGTCACGGCTGAGGCGCGGAGTGGGATTCGACGCGGCGTGGCTGGCAGCGCGCGAGCCGTACGACGAGGCGGCTCTAGACCAGGAGGCGGTTGACGCGATCCGGGCCTGGGGAGCGGCGCTGTCCGTCGACTATGTGCCGACGGTGGTCGATCTTGGGAGCGGGACCGGGCGCAGCGCTGCGCCGGGCCGAGCGCTGGCTGGCTCCGCGATCCATCCGCGCGTTCGCGGTGGATCGAGACGCGGAGCTGCTGGCCCAGGCGGGGCCGTTCGCGCCGGGACCGTGATAACGCCGCTGGTCGGGGACGTGCTGGAGCCGCTCGACTCCTCGGCGGGCCGCCTGACGGCACGGTCGATCTGGTGGTGGGGCACGCGCTCGCCGATCTGCTGCCGCTGGACCGGTTGGCGGCCCGTGTGGCGGCACTCCTGCGTCCGGGCGGGCTGGCGCATTTAGCCCTCACCTATGACGGCCTGACGGTGTTCGACCCGCCCACCGATCCAGACCTGGACGAGAAGATTCTCAAGGCGTTCCATCGCGAGATGGATCGGCCCGGGCGCAAGGTGCCGCACCACGGCGGCTCTACGGCTGGTCGGCGGCTGGCGCCTGCACTGGCTTCTGCTGGCCTGGAGGTCGTGGTCGATGCGCCGTCAGTGTGGGATGTTCGCGCGTCGGATGGGGACGGTGGACGCGAGCTACTTCTCGGACTCGTGCGGTTCGTCAATGTCCCTGCTCTCGCCGGCCGCAAGCGACGCATTGTCGGTCCCAGCGAGTGGGGGCTGTGGCGGATCGCTCGTCATCTACAGATACATGCTGGGACGCTGACGGCGCGGGTAGGACACCGGGACGTGCTGGCGCGGCGACCGCTCGATTCCTGACATTTCGTCGCGGCCCGCCTCATCTCCGCGCGAAACGGCCAGATCAGGCGGCGAATTTTGGATGCGGACTGCGATTTCGGGTGTTGTTGTAGAAAGTGGCAGTTGCCACTCTTTGCGAGAACGGCTTCTCGCGCGATACAGTCCGTTGAGGGGCGGAGCTCGGCCGCGTCGTCGCCCCGGCTTGCCAGGGAGGGCCTCGGTGCATCGCATGGCGTTCATCGCCGCGCTCGTTCTCGCCGTCTCGACCATCTTCGTGCCGTCAGTGAGACCAGCATCGGCGCAGGCGAAGCTCAAGGTCGTCTCGACCGTCTCGCCGATCACCAACATCGTCACGAACGTCGGCGGCAACCGCATCGAGATCGTAGGGCTGATCCCGCCGGGCGTCGATTCGCACACATTCGAGCCGTCCCCTGGCGACGCCAGAAAGCTCGCCGCTGCCGATCTCATTGTCGTGAACGGGCTGGCGCTCGAGGGGACCACCATCGAGCTGGCGCAGGCCAACCTGAAGTCTGGCGCCACGATTCTGGAGCTCGGCCCGAACACGATTTCACGCGACCAGTGGGTATTCGACTTCAGCTTCCCGGAAGAGCACGGCGACCCGAACCCGCACGTCTGGATGAACCCGCTCTTCGCCCTGCGCTACGCCGAGCTGGTGCGCGATGCTCTGGTTCAGCTCGACGCGCCGAACGCCGACTACTACACGCAGAACACCGAGCGGTTCCGCGCCCGCATCGACGAGCTCGACAGGGCGATCGTGGCGACGGTCGCCACGATCCCCGAGCAGAACCGCAAGCTGTTGACCTACCACGACTCGTTCGCGTACTTCGCGCCACGTTACGGCTTCGAGGTGATCGGCGCGATTCAGCCGTCCGACTTCGCCGAGCCGTCGCCGCGCGAGGTGGCCGCCCTGATCGACCAGATCCGCGCGACGGGCGTGCCGGCGATCTTCGGCTCCGAGGTGTTCCCGAGCGCGGTGCTGGAGCAGATCGGTCGCGAGACCGGCGTCCGCTACTACGACACCTTGCGGGACGACGATCCGCCGGGTGAGCCCGGTTCGCGCGAGAACACGTACGTCGGGATGCTCCAGTACGACATGCAACAGATGGCGATGGCGCTCGGCGGCAAGACCGACCCCATCGACACTCTCGACCCGTCCAACACCTACCAGCCGTAGGAGCCACCTGATGTCCACTCTCGCGGTGTCGTCGCCAGATGCCGAGCGCCCCATCGTCGAGCTCGACGACCTCGCCTGCGGCTACGACGGGCGGTCCGTGCTGGAGCGACTGGCGCTGAGCCTGTATCCCGCCCAGTTCGCAGGGATCGTCGGTCCGAGCGGCTCGGGCAAGACCACCGTGCTGCGGGCGATTCTCGGGATGGCCGAGACGTATCACGGCGCGATCCGATTCCCGTCAGCAACGCAAGGGCGGCTCCCGAGGATCGGGTACGTGCCGCAGCTGGAGACGATCGACTGGAGCTTCCCGGTCACGGTCGAGCAGGTGGTGTTGATGGGCCTCGCCGCCGAGTCCGGGCCGTTCCCGTGGGCGCGGCGCGCGGACCGACACGAGATGCACGAGCTGCTGGAGCGGCTCGGCATCGGCGCGTGCGCGAAGCGTCACATCAGAGACCTCTCTGGCGGCCAACAGCAGCGGGTCTTCCTGGCGCGTGCGCTGATCCGCAAGCCGGAGCTGCTGCTCCTGGACGAGCCGACCTCTGGTGCCGACATCAAGACCCGCCACGACGTGCTGCACCTGCTCCACGACCTGAACCAGCAGGGGATCGCGGTGCTGCTGACCACCCACGATCTGAACTCAGTGGCGGCACACCTGCCGTGGGTCATTTGCCTGAATCGGCGGATCGTGGCGCAGGGCACGCCTGACGACGTCTTCACCCCTGAGATCCTGGGCCGCACGTATGGCGCGGAGATGGTGGTGGTGCGCCAGGGCGACCTGATCCTGGTGTCGGACCGACTGGCCGCCACACGCTCCGGGCTGGTGGACGAGCGCTCGCTGGACGTGGGCGCATGATCCTCCTGGAGCCGTTCCGCTACGAGTTCTTCACCCGCGGACTGGTCGCGGCGACGCTGGTCGGGGCGCTTTGCGGCCTGATCGGCGTGTACGTCGTGCTGCGTCGGATGAGCTACATCGGCCACGGCCTTTCGCACGCGGTGTTCGGCGGCGCGGTGGCGTCGTACGTGATGGGCGTCAGCTTCTACCTGGGCGCCGGGATCTGGGGCTTCACGGCGGCGCTGCTGATCAACGGGCTTTCGCGGAAGCGGCAGATCGGCGCTGACGCGGCTATCGGGATCATCACGACGGCGAGCTTCGCGTTCGGCGTGGCGCTGATCAGCCAGTACCGACGCTTCACACGCAACTTTGACGCGGCCCTGTTCGGCAACATCCTCGGCGTCACGAACCAGGATCTCGTCGTGGTCGCCCTCGTGTCGGTGGTAGCGCTGCTGCTGGTCTTCTTCCTGTACAAGCAGCTGCTGTTCGTGACGTTCGATCCCGAGGTGGCGCCGATCTACGGCGTGCGGACCGGGCTGACCGAGACGGTCTTCTCGTTGATGCTGGCCGGGACGATCATCGCCTCGATGCAGGTGATGGGCGTGACGCTGATCGCGGCGGCCATCGTGATCCCGGCCATCGTCGCGCGCCTGCTCACCGACAGCTTCAGCACGATGCTCTGGCTCGCGACGCTGGTCGGGGCGCTCTGCGGGGTGGTCGGGATCTACCTGAGCTACTTCCTGGACGTGGCATCCGGCGCGACGATCGTGCTGGTGGCCGCGGCGCTCTTCGTGGCGGTCTACTCGGCGGTCAGCGTGCGGCGGCAGTTGAGCGGTCGAGCCGCGCGCCAGGAAGCGTCCGCGAGCCGCGCCCGAAGCATCGCCGGCCTGTTCGACTGACCGAGTAGCGAGTAGTGAGTGGAGAGTAGCGAGAGGACAATCACTCGCTACTCGCTACTCGCTACTCGTTCAGTCCTCGTTCATGAGCTTGAGCAGCTGGCCGGTGATGAAGCCAAGGTTCTGCGCCGCGCCCTCTGAGATCGGGCCATTGCCGCGCAACATGACGGTCGTCGCGATCACTTGATCTTCGTAGCGCGAGATCTGGAGCGCCACAAGCATCGGCGGCGCGCCGGGCGGCGACTGGTACACGCCAAAGTACGCCTCGTCTGCGTCCTGCGTCAGGGTGTCGCCGGCCGGGCCGACGTCGCCGATGAAGCCGCCCTGCCTCGTGCCATCCCGGAGCTGCTGGAGCTTCGTCTGAAGAAAGCCGGCTGCGCCCTCTTTCGTCGGCAGCTCCGATGCGTCAACCGACGCGTGCATCATGCCGTCAGGCGAACCGTCGATGTCGAACTCGGCGTTTGCGTCCCAACCGTCCTGGCCTGGACCCGCCATGTAGCTCGACACCTTCAGCGGTGCCAGCGCCGTGTTGAGCTCCGCCTGGGTGGGTAGCAAGTCGGTGGCCTGTGCGCGAACCACCGTGGACGGCGATCCGACGAACGAGGCAGCAGCGACGAGCGCAGCGGCCAGCGCGGCGACGAAGAGATGGCGCACGGAATCTCCCTTTCGGAGCACTCGGCGCGGTCGATTTCAGGGCAGCGCCGAGCAGGCGTGAGGCGGCCGGTGCCCCGTCTGGCTCGCCTCGGGGCAGGATACCGGCTACAACGGCCTGGACTCGGCGCTGAGGATGAAAGTCTGGCTATAGTCTCATAAAGAATTCGCGGCGCGCCTTTACGACTGGATCGCTCAGGCTGGGGCGCGCTCCGACCGTGGCACCGGCGCCGGGGCGGCAGCCGAGGACTGCCGCTTCTCGCGCGCGCTGTCCGGAATCAGGAACGCCAGCGGGATCGTGACGATCAGCAGCAGGCCGAGCGTCGTGTAGATCGAGCGAATGCCAGCCGCCTTGTCCGGGCTCAGCGAGAGCGCGACGACGATGGCGGCAGTCCCGATCATGCCGCCGATCTGGCGGAAGAACTGGCGCAGGCCGGCGATGACGCCGACGCGCTCCGGCAGCAGGTCGAGCGCGGCGTTGTTCGAGGACGGCATGATCAGGCCCATCGCGATGCCACTCAGGCCGACCGTCATCGCCAGGATGCCGAACGGCCCGAGCGCGAGCGGTCCGAGCGACAGCTGGTCCCAGCCCTGCCCGATGATCAGCATCGAGAGGATCATCCCGGACATGCCGAGCACCATCGGGATACGGTAGCCGAGGCGGATGATGAAGATGCTGGTGACCGCCGACATCACGATCATGGTCAGCGAGCGCGGGGTCAGCACCGCGCCGCTCTCCAGCGGACTCATGCCGTACTGGACGCTGGCGTAGTACGGAATGAAGGTGAAGCAGCCGAAGACGCACGCCCCAAAGGCGAAGTTGTACAGGTTGACGACCAGGAACGGATGGCGCGTCACCAGGCTCAGGTCGATGACTGGCTCGATGGTCCGCTTCTCATGTCGGATGAACAGGATCAGGAAGGTCAGGCCGCCTGCGAAGAGCCCCCAGAACAGCGGCGAGGAGATGAGGTCTGGGTCGTCGCCCAGGAACGTCAGTGCGAGCAGCACGCAGACGATCGCACCCGCGAACAGTCCCGAGCCGGCCAGGTCCAGGGGGCGGCTATTGGTCCGCGTCGGCGCCCGCAGCAGGCCGTTGGCGCGGCTCTGCCAGATCAGCAGCGGAATGGCGATGATGCCGATCGGGACGTTGACCAGGAACACCTCGCGCCAGCCGTAGTGCTGGATGATGAACCCGCCGAGGTTCGGTCCGACGATGCCGCCGAGCGGCAGGATCGACGCAAACAGGCCGATCATCCGGCTGCGCGTCTCAGGGAACTCCCGCGCAACGATGGCCGTCGCCGAGGTCATGAAGCCCGCGCCACCGAGCGCCTGAAGCGCTCGACAGAGGATCAGGACGTAGATGTTCGGGGCGAGACCGCAGAGCAGCGAGCCGAGCGTGAACACGAAGACGCAGGCGATGAACACCCGCATCTGGCCGAAGCGCTCGCCCAGCTTCCCGATCAACGGCAGCATCGTGGTCTGGGTCAGCATGAAGCCGGTCAGCGTCCAGGCGGCCAGCGCCAGCGACGTGTCCAGATCCGCGACGATGGTCCGCAGGGCAACCGACACGATGGTCATGTCGATCGAGAACATGAGCAGGCACAGACAGGCCAGCCCGAAGAAGATCCACCGTCGCGCGCCGCCGCTCGCAAAGCTCATCGCCATCCGCAACGCTCCTCCACAGTCAGGTCGACCTTCGGCAGATCGATCTTCCAGCCTGGCGTCATCGTCGTCGTCTGGCTCAGTGGGAGGGTAGCACGTGGCGGCAGAAAGATGAAATCTCGATTAAAGCACGTTGACGGCGTCAGCGGGGTGCGGCGAATGCCTCGGCGAGCGCGGCGACGCTAGCTGCTCCAGTCCACCACGATCAACTCGGCGAATGCACGAAAGTCAGCGACGTTAGCGGTGACGAGGGTCAGGCCGTTCGTCACGGCGATGGCAGCGATCTGACCGTCGACGAAGGGCGGCGTCTGACCGATGGCCGCGAGTCTCGCGCGCTCGCGCGCGTGCCAGTCGGCGGCTGCGGAGTCGTACGGCAGAATCCGCATCGCCGCGACCACGACTTCCTCGATGTTATCGCTCGATGGTGCTGCGACGACGCGAAGGCGGCAGCCTGCGGCATCCGAACAGCAGCTCGTGGAGCACCGGAGCAGCGGTCATGATCTAATGGGAATGCTGTTGGAATCGTGCCAGGAACGCCGGATTTGGCGTCGGGCGCATCGGCTCGGAGACGGCATTCGTGTCCAGGAGAAAGAGCTCGTCTACCACGTGGCGTCACGTCCCGGCGATGGATCGCGAATGTCTCGTAGCAGTTCGTCCACGTCCACATCGGCGAAATCGACGCTGGCGCGGAACTGCTCGTACGCACTCCAGACATCGCGTGGGACGCCCGTCAGCCGCCGATAGTCGTCAGGTGACACGATGACGGCGACTGGTCTGCCGTCATCGGTCAACTCGACTGGCCCGTGTCGCTCGACGTCGTCCACAACGGAGAGCAGTCGGTCCTGTGCCTCAGCGAGCGAGAGGCGTCTGCCTTGGGCGAATGACTCTTGTGCCATGAAACGGATGATATCGCACGCCTGGCCCTCTGGCACGTGCGACACGCGATGCTGCTTGGGTCACGACGATCTCAGCGGGGTGCGGCGAATGCCTCGGCGAGCGCCGCCACGCTGTCCCCGACGTGGGCGACCTGCACCCCCGATGCAGCGAGGTCGTCGGGCGTGCTGACCCCGGTCCAGACCAGTAGTGCCGAGAGCCCGACCGAGTGGGCCGCCAGCACGTCCGTCTCGATGTTGTCCCCGATGAACAGGCACTCGCTGGCCGGCAGCCCGACGCTGGTGACCGCCTCCTGGACGATGGTGATTGACGGCTTGCCGACGATCACGTCCGGCTCGCGTCCGGCGGCCCGCTCGATGGCCGCCACGAACGCGCCGGCACCGGGAATTGGACCGTCCGCGCCCGGGTAGCGGCGGTCCGTGTTGACCGCGATGAACCGCGCTCCGCCGAGCAGCGCACGCATCGCCGTCGTCATGGACTCGACGCTGATCTCGGGAAAGTATCCCGCCACGACGTACTCGGCGTCATCGCGGTCGGTGACGGTCAGGCCGGCCGCCTCCAGCTCGTAGACCAGCCCGTCCGCACCGAACGGAAAGACGGTCGCTCCCGGCTGCTCGTGAGCGATGAACCGGGCGGTGGCGGTCAGCGCGGAGAAGACCTCGTCGTCGTCCAGCGGCAGGCCGAACTGGCGAAACCGCTCGGCCACCCGGTGATGGGCCATTCTGGAGTTGTTGGTGACGGCCCGGATCGCCTTGCCGTGCGCCTTGAGCGCCTCGAGCGCCTCGATGGCGCCGGGGATGGTGGCACCAGGGTGGAGCAGCGTGCCGTCGATGTCGAACAGGTAGGCGGCGTAGTCGGTGAGCGAGCGTGTCATGGGGTTGAAGGCTACACGGCGGCGGCGCGCCGAAGCCACCGCGACGCACTCGGGACGGGTTCGTACGCCGTCCGTGAGAGAGCATTTCAATTGGGGCCGGTATACTCGAACCATGCAATTGTCGAGTCGCGGACCGAGCGCAGGCGCCGTCAGGCTCTGGTCGCGCCGCCGTGCGATCTCGTTCGGGCTGGGAGCTGGCGCCGGTCTGGCGCTTGGCAGCCTGCTCGCGGCGCCGGGCGCGCGGGCGCAGGCGCCGGTGTTCGACGTAGACGTGGGCTCGATCCGCCACAGCCAGGCGGATGTTGGAACGTCGGGCTTCGGGGTTGGCGAGTATCAGCACACGCTCGACGTGGCGCTGCGTGTGAAGGCGATGCTCGAAGGGGCCGGACTGTCGGTGGCGCTCACTCGCACCGATCACGCGCCGCTCTCTCCGATGAGCCATCCGGACCCGATCGAGCGGGTCCGGATCGAGCAGACGGCTCGGATCGCGGCGGTCGGAAACGCTCGGATCTACGTCTCGCTCCACTTCGACGGCGCGGGGTCGCCGTCCGTGCGCGGCACCGAGACGTTCTACAACGCCGACAACCACGGCGAGGACAGCAAGCGGCTGGCCGAGGCGATTCAGCGGCACATGGTGGACGAGATCCGCGCGCTTGGATACCCGACGGTGGACCGAGGCGCAAACGACGACCTGCGCGCCGGCAAGCCGTACGGCCACTTCTTCATGTTGCGCGGCGGCATGCCGAGCGTCTGCGGCGAGCCGCTCTTCCTGACCAACCCGACCGAAGGCACGATGATGCTCCAGGAGGAGACGCGTCAGGCTGTGGCGCGCGGCTACGCCGGCGGCATCGTAGAGTACTTCGCGGCTGGCGCGTGAGGGCGATTAGCTCGGAGGCAGCTTCGAGTACTTCGCGGGGGGCGCCTGGCCGGGCGGCTCGCCGGACAGCCGCAGCCGCCAGACGACTTTGGCCGCCTCGAACACGATCCCGGACGACATCTTGGACTGGCCGACCCGCCGATCCACAAAGTAGATCGGCACCTCGACGATGCGGAAGCCCAGACGGTGGCAGCGGTAGTTGACCTCGACCTGGAAGCCGTAGCCGTTCGACTGGATCGAGTCGAGATCCAGCGAGCGCAGCACGTACGCCGCGAAGCACTTGAAGCCACTGGTCAGGTCGTTGACCGGCACGCCGAGGATCAGCTTGGCGTACAGCGAGCCGCCCCGGCTGATCAGCTTTCGCAGGAGCGACCAGTTCTCGGTGCCACCGCCCGGCACCCAGCGCGATCCGACCGCGCAGTCGCCCTGGATCGCCCCATCCAGCAGGCGCGGCAGGGCGTCCGGATCGTGCGAGAAGTCGGCGTCCATCTCGAAGATGTAGTCGAAGCCGCGTTCGAGCGCCCACTTGAAGCCGGCGACGTACGCCGTACCGAGGCCACGCTTGCCATCCCGGTGGATGACGTTGACCCGGCTGTCGGCGGCGGCCAGCTCGTCGGCGATGGCCCCGGTGCCGTCCGGGGAGTTGTCGTCCACGACGAGCACGTTGAAGCTCTCGCCTTGCCCGAGGATGGCTGGCACGAGCCGGGGCAGGTTCTCGCGCTCGTTATAGGTTGGGATAATGACGAGAGCTTTCATGCGAGTGAGCAACAGGCGCGAAGGATGCCACAGGCCGGTGGCACGGTGCAAAACGGATGCCGCGTCAGGATGACGCCTCGGTGGCCGCTTCGACTCGGGCGCCTCCCGGGTCGTCGTCAGGCTCACGGATCATGTACCCGACGCCCGGCACGGTCTTGATCAGACCGGGATGGTGCGAGCTCTCGCCGAGCTTGCGGCGCAGCCTGCTGACCCAGACTCGGAGATACTGGAGATCGTTCCGATACTCCGGTCCCCAGGTCATGCCGAGCAAGTCTTCGTGCAGGATGACCCGGCCAGCGTTCTGGATCAGGTTCATCAGCAGCTGCCACTCGGTCGGCGAGAGGGCGGCCTCTTCGCCGGCCACGGTCACCCGCCTCCGCTCCAGATCCACTTCGACGTCGCCAAAGGTGAGCAGCTGCCGCTCGTCCACGGCCGCCAGCCCCTGGGTGCGCCGCAGCACGGCCCGCATCCGCGCCGCGAGCTCCTCGGGGTTGAACGGCTTGGTCAGGTAGTCGTCCGCGCCCAGGTCGAGCCCACGAATCTTGTCGACGTCGCTGGCGCGCGCCGTCAGGACGATCACCGGTGTGCGCGCGTTGACCCGAATCCGGCGCAGCACCTCGAAGCCGTCCAGGTCTGGCATGATCAGATCCAGGATGACCAGAGCTGGCCGTTCGCTCTCGTGGAGCTCGATGGCCTGACGGCCGTTGCTCGCGATGAGCACGCGGTACCCATCAGACTCCAGCTCCGTCCGCACGAAGCGCAGCACGCGCGGCTCGTCGTCGACTACCAGGACGCTGATCCGTCGATTTAGCATGGCACCGCGTCCTTCACCGAGCCTGACTCGGCCAGCGGCAGCGAAAAGCGAAACTCGGCCCCGTGTCCTGGCTCCGATTCGACCTCGATCTGACCACCATGCAGCTCCACAAATCGCTTACAGACCGTCAGCCCCAGGCCAGCGCCGGAGACGCCTCCGCGCTGCACCCGAAAGAACCGCTCGAAGATCTTCGCGTGATGCTCCTGCGCGATGCCCGGTCCGTCGTCCTTGACTGTCACCACAATGGCATCATCCCGAACGATGGCGCCGACGTCGACGGCGCCGCCCGGCGACGAGTACTTCACGGCATTGTCTACCAGATTTCTGATGACTTGCTCGACACGGACCGGATCGAGAGGCGCCTGCGGCATGCGTGCGGGCAGCCGAACGCGCAGCCGCCGATCGCCTGCCCGGGGCGTCGCATCTGCCACCACGCGTCGGATAAGTGCGTCCACCGAGGTCAATTCGGTCCGTAGCGCTGACGGCCCGGCGCCGGCCCGAGCCAGCTCGAGCAGGTTGTCGACGAGACGGTGCAAGCGGTCGGCCTCCTGATCGATATCTTGCAAGAGCTGTCGAGATGCTGCCGGGTCCAGCACGGCGATATGACGGAGCAGCGTGCGAGACGCGCCTTTGATCGTGGTGATGGGAGCGCGGAGCTCGTGCGCCAGCGTGGAGAACAGCTCATCCGCCAGCGCCGTCGGCAGGTCCGCCGAGTTGGGAGTCCCGGGCCGCGCTTCCCCAGCTGGTTCGGGCACCGGTCGCCGCGCCGATGTGTCGCGGTCCGTCACCCCACCAGCGCCGGCCGGGTCTGACCCGGCGCGAGTTGGAGCGTCGCCGTCACGATCCATCGGCGCGGATCCCATCCTTTGTGGAATCGAAGGTAGCCCGTACGAACCGTGGTGTCAACCGACCTCGTCGGGCTCGATCACTGGCGGGCTGCTCGCGCCCGTTCGCCCTCGTACTCACCGATCGTACAGACGAATCTCGCGCCAACCGGTTCGGCTGGTCGCCTGGGTGGTCGCGATCCTGACGGTCTTGACGTTCGCCACTGGCGCGTCGAAGCGGACCACCAGCGTCTGGCCGTCTGAGGTTGGCCCCACGAACGTGTGCATTCCTCGGAACTGTCCGTCCGTCGTCCAGACCCAGACCTCGTGAACGGTGACCGCCGACTGATCCTGGGCCGTGATCAGCTCGACCGATGCGACGGTGCTCGGCTGCGCCAGGTCGATCTCGAGCCAGGTTGGCGCCGCCTTAGGCAGATAGCCGGCCGTCTCGATCTTGCCGTCGATCATCTCGGCCGGGCCAGCCTGACCACCCTCCAGCCGGATCGCACGGCCCGCCGCCAGGTTGCCGGTCCCAACGTAGAGCGTGATCGGCGCTTTACGGTCGTCCGCGACTTCGTTCGGGCCGGGCCGGCTGCCCACGACCGTGCCGGCCGCGCCAGGCAGGTCGCTCCGGTTCTCGACGCCGCCAACCGTCCAGCCGGCCCGTGCCAACAGCACCCGGGCCTCGTCCACCGACTTGCCCAGGACGGACGGCGGGCGAATGCCGGCACTGATGGTCACTTTGATCTCGGTGCCGCGCCGGATGCGCTTGTCCATCGGCGGATCTTGCGTCAGCACCGTGCCTTTGGGCTGATCGTCTGTCGGCACGCTCTCGCTCGCCTTGACGGTCAGCCCGGCCGCCTCGGCTGCGCCAATCGCCTCAGGAAGCGTCCGGCCCACCAGAGACGGGACGTCGGTCATCCGAAAGCCGCTGAACAGGCTCGGGATGAAGAACATGATGCCGCCGACCGCGGCCGCCAGCAGCAAGGCGGTACCGAGCAGTGGGATCATCGTCATGAAGAAGCTGGTGCTCGGGCCGCTCCGCTGACGCTGACGCGGCTCGGAGCGCCAGGCCGCCTGAATCGGTGGCGGTGCCGGTGGGGGAGCGGGCGCCGTGAGCGCGCTCTGGCCGCTGAGCGCGGCCCGCAGCTCGACGGCCGTGGTGATGCGCTCGCGTGGCTCCGGCTCCAGCGCCTTCCAGAGCGCACGATCCAGGTGCGCCGGCACGTCCGGACGGCGGCGACGGACGGGAATCGGTCCGATCTGGGCCGTCCGTTCCTGAGCGCCGGCGGTGGCGCGCGGCGTCGTGCCGCTGATCATCTCGTAGACCACCACAGCCAGGGCGTACACGTCGGTCGGCTCGTCGCCTCGGTCGCGAATCGCCAGCTCTGGTGGGCTGTACGCGGCGCGCTGGACCGTGCCGAGCAACGTTACGTCGGTGGCGACAGCCGCCCGCACGAAGCCGAAGTCGGTCAGCTTGGCGTTGCCGTGCTCGTCCAGCAGGACGTTCTCCGGACGAAGATCGCCGTGAATGACGCCCTGCTGGTGCGCCACCGTCAGCGCTTCGGCGAGCTGGAGGGCGATTCGCTGGCTGTCCGCGATCGAGAGGGGACCACGCTCGTTGAGGCGTGAACGGAGGCTCTGGCCGCTGACCAGCTCCATCACCACGAACGGGTGACCATCCACGACGCCGGCGTCGAGCACGGTGGCGATGTTCGGGTGGATCAGCCGTCCGGCGGCGGCCGTGGCAGCCATGAAGCGCTCGCGGAAGACGGCGTCGTCGGCATATCGCTCGGCCAGCATCTTGACGGCGACGGGCCGTTGGAGCAGCACGTCTTCGGCGCGGTAGGTAACCCCAAGGCTGCCCTGACCGAGAATCAGGCCGAGCTTGTAGCGGCCCTTCAGACGCTTGTTGCCGAGCGGCGGCTGTCCGGCGGGAATCGGATCGTTCACGCGCGCACCGCGTCGCCCGCGCGCGGCGCCGCTCGACGGCCTGCGCGCGGGGTCGAAGGGAGACGTAGCCATACTGCTTGCACTCCGACGGCACGCTCGCACGAGCCGGCGTCAGGACTCACACTCACGAGTCCGCGCTCTTGGGCGTGCCGGGGTGTGTCGGCGGTGCAAGACGTGTGCCGTCGCAGCATCAGCAAGACCTCAACCGCGGGCACGCGCGAGTCGGAGCAGAACCCGTAGCTCTTCCGATTGTAGAAGAAACGAGAAGACAAAGTAGACCATTCCCCCCGCGAGAACGACCAATCCTACGATAATCGAGAGCTCCAGTGTCGTCGGGAGGGCCAGCCGGTCCTGGAGCAGGTGCGGCAGCGTTGCGACAGTGACTCCCATCAGCAGGCTCGCTACGACGGTCCGAGCCAGCGACCGCATGACCGGACCGAGATCCAGCCCAGGGATCCGGCGGCGGACCAGCGCCATCAAGAGCGTCGCTTCGGAGAGTGCGGCCAGCGAGTTGGCGAGGGCCAGCCCACCGAAGTTCAACGGCGTGCTCATCAGCACAATCCCGAGCACCACGTTGATGGCAAACGACATCGAGGCTGCCTTGACCGGCGTCCAGGTGTCGTGAAGCGCGTAGTAGACGCGGTCCACGATCTCGACCGTGGCGTGCCCGGCCAGCCCGATGGCGTAGAAGATCAGCGCAAAATGGGTCTGGCGGGTGCTCTCGGCGGTGAATGCGCCGTGCTCGAACAGCAGGCGGATCAGCGGCTCGCCCAGCGTCATCAGGCCGATCCCCATCGGAATGGTCAGGAAGAGGATCGTCCGGAGCGACAGCACGAACACCTCGCCGACCGCTTCCGGGTGGTGGCGGGCGCTCTCCTCCGCCATCGTCGGGAAAACGGCAGTCGAGACAGCCATCGCGAGCACCAGCGGCGTCATCAGCATCAGCCAGGCGACGTTCAGGTAGCCCAGGCTGCCGACCAGCAGGAACGACGCCAGGATCACGTTCACGAGCTGGTTAACCTGTGTGACGCCCAGCCCGATCATGCGCGGCCCCATCAGTCGGAGCACCTCGCGGACCCCGGGGTGCGACAGGCTCAGCGAGAAGCGGTACCGCATGCCAACCGCCAGCAAGCCGGGCACCTGGACGAGCAAGTGAAGCACCGACCCCACCACCGCTCCGAGCGCGACCGCTTCGATGCCGAGCGGCCGGAAGAGCAGGGCGCTGACGATGATCGAGGCGTTGTACATAATCGGCGCCAGCGCGGCGAGGAGGAAGCGCTGGAACGAGTTCAGGACGCTGACGCAGAAGCCGCTGACCGCGAAGATCGCCGGCGAGATCAACATGATGCGCATCAAGGTGGCGGTCAGATCCTTCGACGCGGGCTCCCAGCCGGGCACCACCAGCTCGGCGAGCGGGCGCGCGAACAGGGCGAGCGCCAGGCAGGTCGGGACGGTGACCGCGATGGCGAGACTCATCACCAGGCTCGTCAGGCGCCACGCACCCTCGTCGTCGTCCTGGGCGAAATACGCTTTGAAGACTGGTATGAACGCCGACCCGACCGCGCCACCTGCCAGGATCTGGAAGACCAGATCCGGGATCTGAAGCGCCGCGATGAACGACTCGTACTCGCGGCCGGTCCCGAACTGCTGGGCGACCACCACGTTTCGCACAAGCCCGAGGACGCGGCTCGCCACGAAGCCGGCCATCACCACCAGCGAGTAGGTCGCCAGCTTCCGGGCCTGGTGGTACATGGGCGGCTTACCAGGCTCCGCTACGGACATTGCCGAGCTTTCTGGCGCGCTCCACGACGGCGGCGTGCGCGCGCTCTTCGAGCGTGTCGTCCAACGGAGACAGCGAGATCGACGGGTCATAGCGCCGGTGCAGCGCCTGGAGGATCAAGCGGTCCGCGAGCCACGGGTTCTTCGGCAGCAGCGAGCCGTGCAGGTAGCAGCCGTACGCGTGGCGGTACACGGCGCCCTCAGTACCATCCTCGCCGTTGTTGCCGCCGCCTTGCAAGACTCGGCCGAGCGGCTTGCAGCCCGGCCCGAGGTAGGTCTGCCCGCTGTGATTCTCGAAGCCGACCAGCGTTCGCGGCGTGCCGTCCAGGCTCACCTCGGCCACGAGGTTGCCGATATGGCGGCGCGTACCGGGCACGGAGCGAACGTCGAAGACGCCGGCGCCAGGCAGCTCCTGGCCGTCCACCGTGGTGTAAGTGTGCCCCAGCAACTGATAGCCGCCGCAGACGGCCAGCACCACGGCACCGTCTTCGACGGCCTGTCGAACGGCCTCGCCCTTCTCCGCGACAAAGTCCGGTGAGATCACCGCTTGCTCACGGTCTTGCCCGCCTCCGAAGAAGAGGATGTCGATTGTGTCAGGATTGAGACGGTCGCCGAGACTCGCCGGTTGCACGTTGAGCTCGATGCCGCGCCAGGCGCAACGCTGCCGTAGCGTGATGATGTTGCCCCGGTCCCCATAGACGTTCATCAGGTCAGGGTACAGGTGCACGAGCGTGAGGGTCAGTGGCGCCATGCGGATCTCAGTCAATCCTGCCAGAAACCAGCGACGTGTCCGTCCTGGCGGAGCACGTCGCGCAGCTCGAGCATCGCGGTGTAGGTGGGGAGCACATAGATCGTCTCGCCAGCGGAGGCGCGCGCCAATGCCTCGGCAAGAGCCGCGCGGGCGTCGTCGAGCACGACGATCCGCTCCTCCGGCACCGAGGCGTACTTGAGGCGGACCGCCATGTCCTCAGCGCGCGTGCCGGCGCAGACGGCGATCTTGACGTGCCCCTGCAGCTGCTCGAAGTCGACGTCCCAGAGCCAGGAGATGTCGGTGCCATCCGCGAAGTTGTCGTTGATGGCGATGAGGAGCGTGCGCTCGCGGCCATCCGACAGGATCGTCCGCAGCACTTCGCCGAATCCAACTGGATTCTTGACCAGCGCCAGGAACAGCTCGCGGTCCCCGACGGCGACCCGCTCCAGGCGGCCGAACGCGGCGGTGAAACTCTCCAGGCCGGCCGCGATGACGGCCGGATCGACGCCGAGCGACAGGCAGACGGTGGCGGCCGCCAGCGCGTTGTAGACGTTGTAGAGGCCGGGCAGGCTGAGAGTGGCCTGGATCTCGCCGATGGGCGTTCGAATCACCACATCCGAGCCACGGTCGCCGTGGAGGGTGATGCTGGTGGCCTCGACAGAAGGCTGAGGGCGGGCCAGGCCGCAGCCAGGGCAAGCGTACTGTCCAAGGTGGCCGTAGAAGCAGACCTCATAGGCGAATGGCGTGCCGCAGCGCGGACAGATGCGGGCATCCGAGGCGTGGGGGACTTCGCCGCTGCCGACGCTGGCATCGCCGACGCCAAAGAAGAGCGTCCCCGCACCCTGGTCGCGTCCGAGCGTTGCCACCAGCGGGTCGTCGGCGTTGAGCGCGAGGGTGGTGTCGGCGGGAAGATGGCGGACCGCCTGCGCCCAGAGATCGGCCACGAAATGGACTTCGCCGTACCGATCGAGCTGGTCGCGGAAGATGTTGGTGAGCAGGACGGCGCGCGGCCGGATCTCGCGGAGAGCGGCGGGGACGGTCGCCTCGTCCACCTCGAACAGGCCGACGTCGGCGCGCGGCCAGCCTGCCAGCGAGGTCTGCGCCACCACCGCCGAGACGAGGCCCGTGACCAGATTGGCGCCCGCCCGATTGTGGAGCGCGTGGATCGCGCTCTGCTCGAGAATATGCGAGATCAGACGGGTCGTGGTGGTTTTGCCGTTGGTGCCCGACACCAGGATCGAGCCGTGGCGAAGTCTCCGCGTGACGGTGCGGAGAGCGGTCGGGTCGATGCGCGGCACGACGTGGCCGGCAATGACGGTGCCGCCGCCTCGGCCAAGCCGGCGACTCAGGTCTGTGGCCACCCGGCCAGCGAGCAGTGCGGCGGTCAGACGTGCACCCATCAGCCAGCCTCAGACCCCCGACTCGGCGTCGCCCACGCGGGATGATATCAGAGGCACATCTCCACTTGTCCGAATCTGACCCGCTCGTGTTGCGCCTGTATGACTGGTTCGGCGTGCTTCCTTACGTCCGGTCGACGTCGGGTTTCGCTCCCTATGCTCGTGTGGAGCTGTCTGCCACCGACGTGTCACCTTCTTCGGACGGCGGCTCTCTGTTCATGAAGTGTGCAATGAGCGCATCCCGATCCAGTCGACCCAGCCACGAATTCAGCAGCATCGCGCCAGGTACGATCAGTGCGGACCCCTTGAAGATCTGCCAAAGCACGACCTCGGTAGGATCGCTCCATCCCACCGATGGGAGTGTGTTGTGTTAGAGGCGCGGCTCTCGCATGCAACTCTCAGGTCGCTGTGTTTGTGCGAGAGAGCCAGCGCTCCCTACATTGGTTTCCTATGCCACAGGTAGAACAAATATTCTACACACCAGACATGCTGACGCTGATGCTCGACGTTCACATTCAAGCGACCACGACGTGCTGAACAGTGACCGCGCCTAGGGAGTCAGCGTTGGCGTCTCGTAGCTAGGCCGAGGGGGATCGTTGGGCGTCCTGCTGAAACCCCAGGCCGCCGCCTCCTCCAAGGTTCGGTAGCAGGAGCTGGGGGTGAAGCCGTCGTACCCCCAGTACTCAGGAGATACCACGAGATGTTGGTCAAAGTTTCGACCACTCACGACGTGCTTGATTGGGAAGCCTGGCGGGCAACGGCTGCCCACACCTAACGGCTGAACGCCACCTCCAAATAGGCGATTAGGATTGTTGGCCACCGAGACTGCGAGCGCTGCCAGCCGGTCGACGGCCATCCAGCCTTCGATCATGATGGGATCCTGTACCCGCACCCAAACGGCTCCACCATCAATCACTGGCTCACCGAGTAATCCAACGACGGCTCCATCTGGCCAGGCTGCCAGTTGATCGCCCCAGGGCGTTGAGTGCAGGAGGGCACCGCTGCCGTCAGGGCTGGCCACTACCATCCAGGCTGACGGTTGCGTAGGGTAGGCTCGTTGCGCAGTGACAGCCGGCGCGTCTCCAGACGCCAGAAGGAGCACGGCGATGCCACACAACCAAACGAAGCGACGAGCAATCATGTGTGACTCCCTGCTTCGCTGCAAAATCTCACCCCGATGTTTGAAACGAGTTATGGCAATCGTCAAGGGGCTTCGCCATCTCCCGAAAACGGCTCGCGCTGGCTTGCAACGTCATTCTGAGGCTCTATGAATAGGCAAGGAGCTGGGCGCGCGGGCCGGACAGGAGCTCGCGCGTGGTGATTCGCCTCGCCGGGCTGATGGCCGTCAGATTGGTGCGTCGACCACGGGCTAGCATGGACGCTCTTCGCGCAGCAGCAGGACGGCGATCACTCGCACGATCCCGAGCGCGACGGCGACCGACCAGACCCCGGTGAAGCCAAATCCCAGATCCAGAATCGTGCCGTAGAACGGGCCGTCCAGCGACTGGCTCAACTGCCCGCCGGTGTTCACCAGGGCGACTGCCGTGCCCGCGCCGACCGCCGCGAAGCGCTCCCCCGCGAAGACGATCTGGAGGGTGATCGTGGCCGCCATGCCGGCGCTCACCAGCAGCCCGGCCACGATCGCCAGCCACCAGCTGTTCGCGACGGCCAGGATCACGAAGCCGAGCAGGCCGATCAGACTGCCCATCAGCATCACGCGCAGGTGCGAGCCGAGCCGGTCCGCGAGCAAGCCGAACGTCGGCGAGAAGACCATCAGGCCGGCCGCGACCAGGGCGCCGGCCGCTCCCGCCTCGGCCACCCCGAGCCCGAACTGCTGCCGGAGGTAGGTCGGCATCCAGGAGAGCACCGCCGTCTGTGCCAACATCCCGACGAAAGCGAAGCCCAGGAAGAGGAGCCAGAACTGGCCGTCACGTGCGAGCACGAGCAGGCTGCCGCCGCTCGCACGTGAGGGCGGCTCGACG
Organism: Chloroflexota bacterium; assembly: GCA_046328125.1. Taxonomy (GTDB): domain Bacteria; phylum Chloroflexota; class UBA6077; order UBA6077; family JACCZL01; genus JADZEM01. The sequence goes on along the minus strand of JAXLXF010000020.1, from coordinate 85,180 downwards.
TTCGGGATGACGTAGACGACGCCGAGCCAGAGGAGCAGCGCGGCAAGCGGGTAGACGGCGTAGGCGCCGGTCAGGCCGACGACCAGGAAGAGTGGCGGCATCGCCAGGATCGACAGCACGATCGTCGCGCCGGCGCCGCCCTGGGCCAGCCCCATCGCCTTCCCGCGCTCGGATGGGCCGTAGGCGTTCAGCATGTAGGAGAGGGACGGCACGTAGAGCAGGCCGCCGGCGACGCCCATTACCAGGCGTCCCGCGAGCGCCAGCGCCGGGTCGGACGTGACGGCGAACACGCCGGAGCCGACGGCCATCACCAGCAGTCCAGCCTGGATCAGGCGGCGGTTGCCGACTCGGTCCGAGAGCAGGCCCGCCACGAGCTGGGCGAACGCGTACGACAGCGTATACGCCCCGATGACCGCGCCGACGCCGGCGTAGTCAACGGCGTAGCGCAGCCGAAACTCCTCGATGAGCGGCGTCGGCGAGATACGCGCGCCGTTGTGCAGGCCGAGCGAGGTGCAGAGCACCACCACGCCGAGCAGGCCGAGCTTCTTCACAGACGCTCCCGTCCGCGGCACGAGGTCGCGGGGCGCCACCCAGTATGCCCCGCGAGCGGCGGATGATACCTCGCGAGTAGCGAGTAGCGAGTAGCGAGTAGCGAGGGGCGAGGGGCGAGTAGCGAGGGGCGAGTAGCGAAGGGCGAGGGGCGAGTTGCGGGTGGGGACGACGGGGTCGGACGGGATACAACCTCCCTGAACGGGACTTCGCAGGGAGGCACCGCCACATGGCGACGCGCATCAACCGGGCCATTGAGCTGTTGGCCCAGGATCAGCCGATCTACTACTCCGGTGGCCACACCGGGCACGTTCTGACGCGGGAGCAGGGCAGGAAAGACGCCCACATCTGGTCCGACTACGTCAACGTCGGGTTCGAGCACGGCTGCATGGACTTCACCGGGCTGGCCGAGTACCTGACGGGCATGGTCGAGGGCGGTCCGACCAACTCTGGTCACCGCACGCCGACCGTCATCGTCGAGGCGCCGGTGAACGGCATCAACGAGGAGTACATTCTGTACAACGCCTGGCAGTTCCGCCTGATCCTCGGGCGTGGAGTCCACGGCATCCTGCTCTGCCAGGCCGAGACCCCGGAGGCCGTCCGTGCCTTCGTGGAGTCGTGCCGGTACCCGCAGGGCACCATCGGGACCGATCCGTCGTTCGCGACGCCGCTGGAGCGCCTGAAGGGCGCGAAGCGCGGCGAGCCCGGCGTCCGACCAGACGGCAGGCCGTATCTCGGGCTGGGCACGCGCGGTCGCGGCTCGGAATCGACGGCGGCGGCGATCTGGGGACTTTCGGCGGACGAGTACACCGCGAAGGCCGATCCGTGGCCGCTCAACCCTGACGGGGAGCTGATGCTGGGGATCAAGCTGGAGAGCCCGGAAGGCGTGGCGCGCGCCGACGAGATCCTGGCTGTCCCCGGCCTGGCCTTTGCCGAGTTGGGGCCTGGCGACCTGAGCCACTCGCTCGGCTACAAGAAGATGCCGCCGCGTGATGACTATCCGCCCGAGATGAAGGAGGCGCGCGAAAAGGTGTTCGCGGCCTGCCGGAGGAACGGCGTCGCGTTCCTGGAGGGCGCCGCCGACGCCGAGGGCGTGAAGCGCCGCATCGACGAGGGCGTCCGGGTCTTCTCCGGCCACAGCGAGGAGAACGCTCGGGCGGGACGCGAGCACTCGAAGCGGACGATGCCCGTCGGCTGAAGACCTGCCTCAATCCACACGCTGGCTCGGTGAGCTCGAAATGGGGGCGCGATGAATCGCGCCCCTGGACTTTGGCGTTTCTGGGCGTCTCGCTCCTGGTACGAGCCGTTGACGCGCCGATTTATTCGCAGGTTGGGTGCGATTCCCGTGCAAACCCTAAAATATTCGCGCAGCGCGCCACTCCTGGAGCGGTCCGTCTCTTCGAGTCACACCAAGGCGCAAAAGCCGCCCACACACCCCTCCTCGGCCTTGAAAGCGCCAAAGTCCAGACGTGGACTTCAGTCCACGGAGGTTCTCGCTCGCGGAGCCGGCTGAACCGGGGGTGAGGGGACCACGACTGGGCAGCTATAGTGCGGCAGGGGAGGTTCTCATGCTGGTGACAGACGCGCAGATCCATCTCTGGGAGCTCGAGCGGCCGGACCGTCCCTGGCCGAAGGATGGCCGCAGCACGCCGCACCTGCCGAACGGGTTCACCGCCGAGCAGATGCTGGCTGAGATGGACGCGATTGGCGTAGACCGGGCGGTGATCGTGCCGCCGTCATGGATCGGCGAGACGAACGCATACGCGCTGGAGGCGTCCGAGAAGTACCCGAACCGGTTCGCGGTCATGGGCCGGTTCGATCCCGAAGACCAGGCGTTCCTCGACCAGTTGCCGACCTGGCTCGACCAATCGCACATGCTCGGGATTCGGATCACGTTCAACACGCCGCACTTCGTGGCCGGGCTGGACGAAGGGATCTTCGAGCCGCTGTTCACGGGCTGCAACGAGTACAAGATCCCGCTGATGGCGCTGTTCTCAGGACCGTTGCTGGCGAAGGTGCCGCCCATCGTCGAGAAGAACCCGAACCTGCCACTCATCATCGACCACATGGGCGCGCTGACGCGGGTGCAGGGGCCGGAGTCGTTCGCGAGCATCGACCTTCTGCTGGCATTGGCGAAGTACCCGAACGTCTACGTCAAGACGACCAGCGCGCCGAGCAACTCCGCAGAGTCGTTCCCGTACCGCGACGTGCAGCCGTTCCTGAAGCAGATGTACGACGCGTTCGGGCCACAGCGGCTGATGTGGGGGTCGGACATCACGCGGCTGAAGGGCACCTACGGCGAGTGCCTGCGCCTGTTCCGCGACGAGCTTGACTTCCTGTCGGCGGACGACAAGGAGTGGATTCTCGGGAAGTCGCTGGCGACGGCGCTGAACTGGCCGGAGTAGCCTGGCCCGTGACGTCGCTCCGGCGTGGCGACCCTGACACAGCGGAGGCGCGATGGAAGGCACCAGGATCTGGCGAGGGCGAGTCAAGCCGGAGAGCCGCGACGAGCACGAGCAGTTTGTCGAGTGGCTCGGGACGGACGAGGCGAAGCTCCAGTACGCGAAATTCCTGCTGACCGGCTACAGTCTCGCTCAGCAGGGCGACGATCTGACGATCGCGATGTCCGCCGAGGAGCCGCCGCCGATCGTGCGGTTCTTGCGCAACTCGCGGATGTGGCCGGAGTACTGGGAGTACGTCTCGGCGGGCGGCGGTGCGCTGGACGTGCCGGAGGACACGGTGCGGGTGCGCTGGCGGAAGTCTTGAGCGACCAGGGCGGCCGGGTCAGCGTGCCGGCCATGTCGTCGCCTGCCCGATCTGAGTGAGGAGGAGCTCCAATGGATCTCGGCCTGAACGGGAAGGTGGCGATCGTCACGGGGGCGAGTCGGGGGATCGGCCGGAGCATTGCGCTCGGACTGGCGGCGGAGGGCTGCCGGCTGGCGATCTGCGCGCGCGGCGCGGAGCGGCTGGAGCAGACGGCCGGTGAGCTGCGGGCGCTCGGCGTTGAGGTGCTGGCAACGGCGGTCGATGCGACGGACGGGGCGGCGCTGGAGGCGTTCGTCGGGTCGGTCGGGGAGCGGTACGGCCGAATCGACATCCTGGTCAACAACGTCGGCGGCGGCGGCAAGGACGGCTTCCAGGAGACGACCGACGCGGACTGGGCCGGTGCGCTCGACCTGACACTGTGGCCGGCGATCCGCGCGAGCCGGCTGGTGGTGCCGTGGATGGAGAAGCAGGGCAGCGGCGCCATCGTCATCATCTCCTCGATCTTCGGGCGCGAGTGGGGCGGCCGTCCGGCCTACAACGTGGTAAAAGCCGCCGAGAACGCCCTCTCGAAGTCGATGGCGCGGCAGCTAGCTCCCAAGGGGATCAGGGTCAACGCGGTGGCGCCCGGCTCGATCATCTTCCCGGGCGGCTCGTGGCAGCGGCGGGTGGACGAGAACCCGGAGCGGCTGGCCGAGTTCGTCAAGAACGAGCTGCCGTTGGGTCGGTTCGGTCGGCCTGAGGAGGTCGCCAACGCGGTCACGTTCATCGTGTCGGACGCCGCGAGCCTGATCCTGGGCACCTGCCTGAACGTGGACGGCGGTCAGTCGCGGTCGCTGATCTAGTGCCGACCCGGCTGCCGTTCTTCTACGGCTGGGTCGTCGTGGGCGTGGCGACCTTCGCGATGTTCGCGGCGACCCTGACCGGCGGGGCCGGCTTCTCGGTGTTCATCGCGCCGATGTCGCGCGACCTCGGCTGGAGCCGGTCGGTGCTGGTCGGGGCGCTCAGCATCGGGACCATCGTCGGGGCGCTGGTGGCGCCGTTCGTCGGACGGCTGATCGACGCCTCGGGCACGCGCGTCGCGCTGACGCTGTGTGGCGTGGGGATCGCCGTGACGCTCAGCGTGGTGGCGGGGGTCCGCACCGAGCTGGTGTTCCTGCTGGCGTACGGGGCGGCCCGAGCCATCGACATGGGGGCGCTCAACCTAGCCGTCTCGACGGCGGTCGCCAACTGGTTCGTGCGGAAGCGCGGGCGGGCGCTCGGGATCGCCACAGCTGGCAACGCGCTCGGGGTGATGCTGCTGGTGCCGCTCATCCAGTTGACGATCGACGGGCCGGGCTGGCGGTTAGCCTGGCTGGTGGTGGGCGGCGGGTCCGGTCTCGTGCTGGCCGTATCGTCGGCCATGCTGCTGCGGCGTCGGCCGGAGGACGTTGGCCTGCGCCCGGACGGCGAGGCCGTGGCGAGTGTCACGACGGGCGCGGCGACGGTCAGCGTCCAGGAGGCGGACTGGACGGCGCGACGTGCCATCCGGTCGGCATCGTTCTGGCTGCTGGTGCTGGCGAGCTGCGGCAGCCAGATGGCCGTCTCCGGGCTGACGACCAACCAGGCCGCGATCCTGGCCGAGAACGGCTTGAGCCCGATGGTGGTGGCGAGCGGGATCGGGCTGTACGGGCTGGCCTGGGCCGGCTCGACGATGGCGTGGGGGCTGGCAATCGAGCGGCTGTCGGCGCGGATCGTGCTGGCGGTGCTCTCGCTGCTGGTGGCCGGCTGCTGCGTCGGCGCGCTGCTCGTCCGCGACCCGGCGACGCTGCTGGCGTACGTCCTGGTGTACGGCGTCTCAAACGGCGCGAAGGAGGCGCTAGACGCGATCGTCTGGGCCGACTTCTTCGGGCGGCGGGCGGCCGGCACGATTCGCGGCCTCTCGCGACCGTTCCTGATCGGGTTTGGAGCGGCCGGCAGTTTCCTCGGCGGGCTGGGCTACGACCTGACGGGCAGCTATACAGGAGTCGTGATGATCCTGGCGGTTGTGTCGCTGCTGGGAGTGGTCGCGTCGGCGTTCGCGGTGCCGCCGCGCGCCACCGCGTTGCTGGACGCACGGGCAGTCGGCAGCGAATCATCGTAGAATGTCGACACCATGTTCTCCGGGCGCGGCGCTTCTCTGCGCCGCTGGCTTCCACACCTGCTGCTGTTCGTGGTCGTGCTGATCTGGTCCGGCAACACGGTCGTCTCCAAGCTGGTGATGAAGGACGTGCCGGCGCCGCAGCTAGTGCTGGTGCGGTTCAGCCTCGGGGTGCTGGCGTTCCACGTGCCGTTGTTGCTGGCGATGGGCCACCGCGGCGCGCAGCTCTCGCGCTCCGACGTGGTGAGACTGTTCGCGATCGGGGCCGGCGGGGCTGGGACGAGCGTGCTGCTGTTCACGATCGGGCTGAGCTACGCGCCGGCGACGTACACCTCGCTGATCTCGATGATCGGACCGCCGCTGACGGCGCTGATGGCCTGGGTGTTGTTCCGCGAGGTGCTGGGCTGGACTCGGGCGCTGGGGACGGCCATCGCGTTTCTGGGCGCGGCCTTGCTGGTGACGGGCGGTCAGCTCGCCGATCCGCAGCCCGGGCTGCTGTTCGGCACGTCGTTCTTGATCGCCTCCCAGGCGGCCTGGGCGATCTATATCCTGTACGGCAAGCCGCTGCTGGCGCACCGCCCGCCGATCCTGGTGATGTCGGCGTCACATGCGTTCGCATTGCTCTCGGTCTGGCCGCTCTCGGTGCCGATTGGCGGGTGGGATTTCGTCTGGGACGCCTGGCACTGGTCGCTCGGCGTCTGGATGGGGATCTTGTACCTGGCGATCGTGAACACGGGCCTGAGCCAGCTGATGTTCCTGTACGCGCTGCGTGAGGTGTCGTCGGCGCAGGCGGTCTCGTACACGTATCTGCAGCCGGCCATGACGGCAATGATGGCGATGTTCGCGCTGGGCGAGCAGCCCACCGTGATGACGCTGGCCTGTGGCGTGGTGATCCTGCTGGGGATCTGGCTGGTGAACCGGCCGAGGGTTATCTTGCCGGCGCGAAACGAGGTCGGAGCGGCGAGCGCACGGCGGGCCGGCGAAGACGTGACGGCGGCCCGGCGCTGATGGAACGCTGGCTACCAGGCGCCGAGCGCCTTCGTGGGTCGCTGCCGCTGGTGATGCTGACGGTGGTGGTGATGATCTGGTCCAGCAACAACATCGCCACCAAGCTGGTGCTCCACGAGACCTCGCCGGGCCTGCTGACGCTGATGCGGTTCACCCTGACGACGCTGATCTTTCACCTGCCGGCGTTCCTGCTGATCCGGCGGTTCGGGCAGCCGCTCGGCCGGCGCGACTGGCTGCGGCTCGGGATCGCGTCCGTGACGGGGTACGCGCTGAGCTCGGTCATGTTCATGCTCGGCATCTCGATGACGCCGGCCACCTACGCGGCGCTGATGATGATGACCGGGCCGCTCTGGACGGCGGTGCTGGAACGCGCCTTCATCGGGACGCCGATCGGGCCGGCGCAGGGGCTCGGGATGGCGATCTCATTCGCGAGCGCGGCGTTTCTTGCGACTGGCGGGGCGCTGGTCGGCGGGGTCGGCGAGCTGAACGCCGGCCTGCTGATCGGCGGCGTGCTGCTGATGGGCTGCCAGACGACCTGGGGAGGCTACACGATCCTGACCAAGCCGCTGCTGGCGCATCGCCCGCCACTGGTGATCGTGACGGCGGCCAGCCTGATCGCGACGCCGACCATCTGGCCGGTGGCTGGATGGATGGGCGCGTTCGGGGAGCTGGCGACGATCCCGACATGGTCCTGGACGACCTGGCTCGGGCTGGCGTACCTGATCTTCGTGGCGGGCGTCTGCAGCCAGGTGTTGTACGCCTACGGCCTGCGCGACGTGACGCCGTCGCAGGCGATGGCGTTCACCTACCTGATGCCGGTCTTTACGGCGGTGTTCGCGGCCATCTTCCTGGACGAGCAGGTGACACCGGCGACGGCGGTCTGTGGCGCGGCAATCGTGTTCGGGCTGTGGCTGGTGAATCGCAGCCGGTCACAACCCAGACCGGCCCGGCGGCTGGTGACCGAGCGTACCGCCGAGCCAGCGCTCGGGCCGCCAGCAGCGAGCCGTGGCGAGGGGTGAACGCGTCCGTGGACTGAAGTCCACGTCTACCATCGAACCGTCGCTACGCGACGGGGTCCGGGGCGTCGCGGAGCGACGCCATGCTTGTAGACGTGGGTTTCAACCCACGGAACGCTGCTACTTGTTCTCGCCGGGGGCGACGGTGGGCAGGCCAGCCGCCTTCCAGCCGTTGGTGCCGCCCTCGAGGATGCTGACGTTGGTGAACCCCATGTCCCTCAGCACCTTCGCCGCCAACGACGCCTGACCGCCGCCGCCACAGGTGGTGATGATCGGGCGGTCGCGGTCCTGGAGGTCGGCGTGGCGCATCGCCTCGGGCAGCTCCTGGTCGGCGCGTAGCGGCAGGGTGCCGAGCGAGACGTTGATCGCGCCGGGGATGATGCCGGTACCGGCCAGACCGTCAGCGTCGCGCACGTCCACGACGAGCGTGCCGGACTCTTCCTTCATGCGGCGGTCGGTCTCCTGCGGGCTCAGCATCGGGGTGCCCTCGCGACCCTCGGCGACCATCTGTCGGAACGTCTTTGCCATCGTCGGCTCCTCACGTCTGGACCGTCCACGGTCTCCACGTTGGGAGATCGTACTCCATCGGGAGTACATCTCACCCCGGACGCTTCGGGCCGCTTGTCAGAAGCTGGTGATGGGGCGTACAGTCGGCGGTATGGCGACCTCTCTGCACCTTCCGATGGTGACGAGCTCGGAGCAGCACCGGGACGAGATCGAGGGCCTGCACGCGCGGATTCTGGCCTGTCAGGCGTGCCGGGAGGCCGGCCACATCGAGGCGGCCAACCCGCTCCGTCACCCGTGGACGCCTCGCCAGCAGACGATGATCGTGGGGCAGGCGCCGGGCGCGCAGACCGAGGCGAAGCGATTCCATTTCGCCGGGCCGGGCGGCGTGCTGCTCGGGCGCTGGCTGGCGCGGGCCGGCTACGACGCCGACCACTGGCGCGACGAGTGCTACATCACGTCGCTGACGCGCTGCTTCCCGGGCAAGGCGCCCCGTGGCGGCCGCGGCGACCGGCGGCCGTCGCCGGCCGAGCTGGCGCTGTGCAGGCCGTTCCTGGACGACGAGCTGCGACTGGTGCAGCCGAGGATCGTGGTGGCGGTCGGCACGATGGCGATCGAGCGGTTTCTGGGCAAGGGCTCGCTCGACGCGCTGGTCGGCACGATGCCGGAGGTTGACGAACGGCGGATACTCCCGCTGCCGCACCCATCCGGCGTGAGCCGCTGGCTGAACGACCCGGCGCACCAGCGACTGGTGGACTGCGGATTGGAGCTGCTCGCGCAGGCATACGCCGATCTGAGCCGCTGACCGCGCGCTGCTCGCGTGGCGGTTCCCGGTTGGCAGTGGCCGACGGTCAGGTCGTCGGGGCGTTGCCGGTACGCAGCAGCCAGGTGTGGGTCTTCGCGCGCACCTGGGCTGGCGAGAACGGGCGGATCAGGTAGTCGCTGGCGCCGGCCTCGATGGCGGCGACGACCTGCTCCGGGTGGCCGGCCTGGGTCAGGATGATGATTGGCGTGTCAGCCAGCGCCGGCGCCGAGCGCAGGATCTTGCAGGCCGTCACACCGTCGTAGCCGTCCGGGACGACGCTAATCAGGATGACGTCCGGCTGCTCGTCCTGGGCGAGCCGCACCAGCTCGGCGGTGTCAGACGCGTGCAGGACGGTCAGCTCGTCCTGGAGCACCTCGCGAATGCGGTTGACGGCGCGGACGTCCCGCTCGGCGACCAGCACCTTCGGAGAGCGGACCGTCACCTGGGCGCCGCCAGCCTCGGCGGCCTGGAGGGCGTCGAAGGTGCGCGCCCGCTCGATCTCCAGCGCACAACGCGAAGCCACACGCTCGAATCGTTTGACGTCGATGGCGAGGAAGGGGCCGCCGCCACGCTTGTTCAGCACCTGGAGCGCGCCGACGATCCGGCCGTCCGGCGCACGCAGGGGACCGCACAGGATGCTCCGAGTCCGATAGCCGGTGTCGCGGTCCACTTGCGGATTGAAGCGGGTGTCCGCGTACGGGTCCGCGACGTTCAGCAGCTCGCCAGTCGTCGTGACGTGTCCGACGATGCCACGATCGGCCGGGATCCGGATCACGCCGTCCAGGCCGAGCGCGACTCGCGTCCACAGCTCGCGGCGTGCTTCGTCGAGCAGGAAGATGGACGACCGGTCGGCGTCCATCTCGGTAACGGCTTCCCGCGCGAGGAAATCTAGAAGGTCGTCGAACGCCCGCTCACGCTCGATCATCTCGCCACTCCTCGCGGCGGTGAGGTCGTCCACGCGTACTCCGCATCACAGAGCGTTGTCGTATAGCTCTCGAGCGAGTCGTCAGATGGCCGAGGTTTGCCAGAGCGACGCTCGATGTGAGTCATGTACCCGGATCGTACCACACCATTACAGAGGCCAAAGTGCCCGGCGGGACGTTTGCAGTCTGAATGCCGCGATCGGTGCTGTAGACCGGAGCGAAGAAGGACGGATGCGTCAGGACACAAAGAACGGGGCCGCTGGTGAGCGGCCCCGTCATCTGGGTCTGGTACGCCCGGAGGGACTCGAACCCCCGCATCTGGCTCCGGAGGCCAGCGCTCTATCCACTGAGCTACGGGCGCGTGGACTCTCAGTGTACCGCGAGTCCGGGCGCGTTCGCAACGCGCGTCAGCGTCGGCCGGCCCGCTCACGGAACAGCCGCGCGACGTGGCGCATCCGCTGCGCCGCCGTGACGTTCGTCATGATCGCGAGCACGAACAGCACGCCGACCAGGGCGATTGGGGCGGCGATCTCGGCGAGCATCAGGCCGATGCCGAGCACGACGATCCGCTCGGGCCGCTGCAGCAGCCCGACCTCGCAGTCCAGGCCGAGCCCCTCGGCACGGGCGCGACAGTAGCTGACCATGAAGGAGCCGGCAAGTGCCAGCGCCGTCACGATGACGGCCATGGTGTCGTCCTCGCGCGAGTACCAGACGATCAGGCCGACGAAGACGACGGCCTCTGAGTAGCGGTCCAGCACCGAGTCCAGAAAGGCGCCAAACGCGCCAGCGGTCCCGGCCGCCCGCGCGACCGCGCCGTCCAGGAAGTCGAGCGCGTTGACGATCAGGAAGACGGCGCCGCCGACGGCCAGCCAGCCTCGGGCGACCAGCACGGCCACCACGACGTTGAGGGCAAACCCGAGGTAGGTCAGCCAGTTGGCCTGCACCCCGGCCCGCGCCAGCGCGAGCGCCAGCGGCTGCACCGCACCGCGAAATCCAACTTTGACCGAGCGCATCCAGACTGCCACGTTCGTCTATCTTCGCCTATCGGGCCACTCTGTCGGCCGCGCGGGTGGCGGCACGGAGAAACGCTCCGGCCACCCGACTCCCGTGCGTCGTCGGTTCGGCCAGATGCGCGTCGATGGTCGTGTCGTAGAAGTCGAGCACCTGACCGGCGACGCGCGGCCAGTCGAACGTGGCGGCCTTCTCACGGCCACGGGCGCCCATCGCGCGGCGCAGGCTGGCGTCGTTCAGGAGCCGAATCAGACCAGACGCGAGGGCGGAGGCACTGCGCGGCTCGACGAGCAGCCCTTCGACGCCGTCCGCCAGCACCTCGGAGTAGCCAGGGATGCGCGAGGCGACGATGGCACGGCCGGCGGCCATCGCTTCGAGCAGCACGATGCCGAAGCTCTCCTGGCCAGTAGACGGGGCACAGAACACGTCAGAGGTCTGGTAGTAGCGCGCGAGGTCGTTGGGCGCGACGTGGCCGATGAAGTGGACGTCCGTCCAGCCGTGGGTGCGGACCCACTGGCGATACCCCTCCAGCCGCCGGCCGCCGCCGACGACCAGCAGGCGGGCTATCGGCACGACCTCCCGCACCAGCGGCCAGGCTCGCAACAGATGCTCCAGCCCCTTGCGCCGTTCGAGCCGTCCGACGAACAGGACGTCCAGTCGCGCGTCCTCGAACCGGCCGATCGGCTGGTGCGGAGCCGCGAACCGCGCATAGTCGATGCCGTTCGGGATGACGCTGTAGGGGCCTGGGAAGCTACGCGCGACGTAGTCCCGGGCGGCATCGGAGACGGCGATCCGGCCGTGCAGGCGGTTGAAGGAGGGCATCAGCATCGGCTTCGCATAGTGATACGCCAGGTCCGAGCGGCCGAGCGCATGAAACGTGCCGACGTTGACGGCCGGCGAGTAGTGCAGCACCGTCAGTGGCAGGGCCGGCATGATCGGCTCGTGCAGGTGGACGACGTCGAAGCCCTGGAACGTCAGCAGGTGCTTGACCTGGCGATACCCCTGGAGCGGCAGGGTGATCCGCGCGACCGAGCCGTTCGCCGGCACCGGAACCGGCCGGCCGACCCGATGGACGACCGGCTGCGCGGTGCGCGTGACGATCGGCGAGGAGGATGGTGCGATGACGTGGACGTCGTGGCCGCGCCGCACGAACTGCTCGGCCAGGTTGCGGACGTGCTCGGTGACGCCGCCGGGATAGGCGTAGTCGTACGGCGAGACGAGGGCGATCTTCACCTCGGCCTCCGCTGCGACGACCCGCTTCTGCACACAGAGCAGCCAACGGCGCGACCGGAGCGACGGACGCGCTCAGCCCTCACCACCACCCTCAGCCCACACACGCTGCAGCACGGTCCACTGCTCGGGATGTCTGCCGATATGGTACTCCAGTTGTCGTGTTACCAGTCGGGTTATTCCTTCCAGGTCGGCGCGGCGTCGGCCTGACCGTGCTATCGGGAGCGGCGGCCCGATCTCGCCGCCGAGCCGGCCGTCGGCCCGACGGCTGACGAACGTCGGGAGGATCGGAGCGCCGTAGCGGAGCGCGAGCAGGGCGGGACCGACCGGGAGCCGGGTCTGGCGGCCGAAGAACGGGACGGAGATACCGGTCCCACCGACGTCACGGTCCGCCACCAGGAAGACCAGCTCGTTGCGGCGGAGCGCGGCGCCCAGCTCGGCAAACAGGGTGGGATGCAGCGCGCGGTAGGTGAGGCCGTGGCTGCCTCGCGCGCGCAGCATCAGCTCCAGCAGCTCTGGCGGCTCGACGGGCTCCACCACGACGGTGCCGCCGCGCTCGGCCAGCGCGAGGGCCTGGGCGGCCCAGGCGACGCTGCTGACGTGCGCGGTCACCAGGATCGCGCCGCGGCCGGCCGCGAGAGCGGCGTGCAGGCGCTCGCGGCCGGAGATCACCACGCGCTCGCGGATCTCCTGGTCGGTGGCGGACGGCAGGCGGAACGTGTCGTAGTAGTTGCGGAGGACGTGTCGGAAGACGCCGCGCACGGCCCAGGCGTGACGTCGGCCTCGGGAGCCGAGCACCTGGGCCAGGTTCGCCTCGACGGCGTGGCGGGCGCCCGGCGCGGCGAGGCGGACCAGATCCGCCACGCGGTCGAGGATTGGATACGCGAGGCTGGGCGGCGCCGCGCCGGCCAGCGGCAGCGCCAGCCGGTAGGCGGCGACCGTGGCCCAAGCGCTACGCTCGATCATACGGCAATCCTCGGGCGTAAGCTCGTCGGACAGGCTGATGACTCGTGCAGGTACGCTCTCGCACCTGGCCCTTCTCCCTGCCGCACACCGTGTGGGCGTAGTCTTGACGCTCGCCGTGCCGGGCGCTTCTCGGTGGGCGAGTCTCTGGCTAGCCGGCTATCATCGCCGTCTACATGACGCTGTTACTTGCGACGTCGCGAAGGAGTCATGATCATGCCACGTGACCGTCTGTTCGACTTCACCACGCCGGACGTGCACGTGCAGGCGGGCCGCGACGACCTGGAGCGCTGGCTCTCCCGCGAGACTCGAAACAGGCTTCCCACCAAGCCGGAGCTGCTGGAGCAGGGACTTTCGAGCGTCCTCAAAGGATGGACTCCGAGTGAGCCGATCATCCGACCGGACACGCGCGTATTCGCGATGGGCTCCTGCTTCGCGGCGAACTTCATTGGCTGGCTTGGCGACCAGGGATTCAACACCGGCTTGACGGACCCGTATGCCGCGCTGGTGAAAAGTGGGTTTGCCTTCGAGAATGTGGCGGTGATCGCGCAACAATTCCGTTGGGCGTTCGGGCTCCTCGACGGCAGCGATCTGCTGTGGGTGAACCCAGACCGCGAACTGGTGGACGCGACCGAGGAGCGGCGCCAGTTGCTGCGATCGGTGCTGGAGCACTCCGACGTCTTGATCATCACCCTTGGCCTCTCCGAAGTCTGGTACGACCGCATGACTGGCGAGCCGCTCTGGCGGGCTGTACCCTCGCGGCACCTCGATCGAAACCGCCATCGCTTCAAGGTTCTGACCGTTGCCGAGACGGTCCATCACCTCGAAACCATCGATCGCCTCCGCGCCGAGCATGTGCCAGACCTCAAGATCGTCTTCACTGTCTCGCCGGTTCGCTTCCTGTCGACGTTCCGACCCATCTCGGCGATGACGGCCAACTCCGTCTCTAAAGCGGTGCTCCGGGCCGGTCTGGACGAGTTTCTGCGGGCGCGCTGGGACCGGCTCAACTCGACGTACTACTACTTCCCATCGTATGAGATCGTGACCGAGGTGTTCCGCGACGCCTACGAGGCGGACGCGCGTCACATCCACCCGGCGGCAGTGTCGCAAGTTTTGGACGTGTTCGCCGCGAAGTACACCAGCCTCGGGAGTACGCTCACCACTGATGGCCCAGACGAATCGCAATTGCCAGACGGCTATCTGCTTTCTCGCATTGCAGAGCTAGAGGCGCACCTGGCAGATGCTCGGACGGTTGGCGATGAGCGACTGGCCGTGATTCAGGGGCTCGAAACGGCGCTTGGCGAGCGGCTGGACGTCATCCAGGTGCTCGACCGGGCCGCGAACGAGCGTCTGGAGCTGATCCAACACCTGGACGCACAGTGCCGGCTGCAGGCCGACCTCATCCGTCAGTTGGAGGGAGCGGCGACCGGAGAACCTGGCGGCGAGTCTTGAGGACGCGGCGTCCGGGGCACGGCGTCGAGCTCCTGGCTCACCGCATCGATCCTTGACGGTACAGCAGACGAGAGCCGATCATTCGGCGCCTCTGACGAACGTCGGGGCGCGCGAAAGTGTCAACGTCCGAAGTGCGAGGATTGATTGTCAGTGGCCTCGGCGACATTCCTGCACTCGGCGCCGTGTCAGTCGTCGTCGGATGCCCCGTCGCATGAATCGCTCATGTCGCGGCGCTGGGCCAGCGTCGTCCTCGCGCTTCTCGCCTACGCGATGGTCGCGTGGACGTTTCAGACGGGGCAGAGCCTGGGCATGGCCGACCACCTGTCTCGGGTATCGTGGCTGCGGGCCGCGTACGCTACGGCTGGGGCGATCTCGAGGCTGGAGTACGGCGTCTCGGGCTATCGTGTGCTGCGGCCGGTCTGGGACGCGATGCAGCGGCGAGGGTTTGTGTCGGACGTTGCCAACCAGCTGCGAGATCCGAACACCGGCATCGCCGACGCGCTGCAACTGACCATCGACGCCAATCCGGCTCCTGGCAGTCCGTCGCTGTACCTTGGCGACTGGGGCGACGACAAAGGGTACGCCAACTACCCGACGCTGGCCTTCGCCCTGTTCGGGTTTCGGATCCAATCGTTCTATTACCTGTACTTCCTGCTCCTCGCCATCTCACTGACGGCTTTCCTGGTCGAGTTTCGTCACCAGAGCCACTACCTGGCCATCGCGCCGATGTTCCTGGCGGCGCACCATCTGGCGGTGCTCACCTTGCAGGACAGCGCGGTCACGTCGACGCTCCACGATGCCCGTTTCCTGCCGGCACTGGGCTGTCTGGCGTCAATGCACGTCATGCTGCTGCTCGTTCGCCGCGAGCGACCGACGATCTGGTCGGCATTCGGACTGCTGGTACAGATCGCGACGATCGTGCTGGTCGTCGAGAGCAGGCCGAGCTCGATCTGGCTGGTCTACTTCCCGGTCGGCGCATGCCTCGTGGTCGTCGCGTGGTCGCTGGTGAGGCGGCATCAGACCGGCGCGGTCGTCAGAGAGGCACTCCTGCGCAGCCCAATCGTCCTCTTGATGCTGCTGATCCCACGCCTGCAGGCAACCTACCACTCGCTGGCGTATGACCCGATGTACACCTCGTACGGGATCGAGAGCCACGTGGTGTGGCACGCCCTGTACATGGGCCTTGGCTACCACCCGGACGCCCCGACGTATGGCCTGTACTACGGGGACGCCGTCTCATACGCCCACGGCTACGAGGAGCTGATGTCGCGGCCGGAGCTGGCCGCCGAGCTCGGGATCGACGCGAACGCCGTCGTCTATCGGCCCGAGCGGCCCCAACTGTGGGTGACCGAGCAAGTAGGCTGGCGGAAGTACGACCAACTCCTGAAAGCCCGGGTGATCCGGTTCACGACCGAGCATCCGCGCTACGTTGCGGAAGCTCTGCTCCTGTACAAGCCTCGCTTTCTGGCCGAGACGATCCTCTGGCAGAGTGGCCTCGTCAACACCTGGCCGAACTGGGTCACGACGGGACCGTTCATCTTGCCGAGTAGCCGGCACATCCTGGACCCGTTCGCGGCTCCCGAGATCCTGATTGTCGCTGCCGTGACGGTGGTCGTGGTGGCGAGCGGCGCGGCTTCGGGCTGGGCGACCTGGATCTGGACCGCGCTGGGGCTCTTCGCCGCGTCGCTGCTGCCGATCGTGCTGGTGGCACCGGTCTACTACGAGCTGCAGGTGGTGTTCGCCATCTTCTCATGGCTCTTCTACGCGGTCCTGGCCGCCTTGCTGGTCCCAACCATCAGACTGCTCTTCGATGCTACGCATGGCTCAGCCGTGCCTGGGAGGCGTGGACGTCTGCGCCTCGCCGGCACGACGGCGGCAGTGCTCGTGCTGGTGACGGCGACAGTCCTGTGCCGGCCGCTCGTCGCGGCTGCGATCTCGACCGAGACAGCCACGATGCCAGCCTGGCCGCTCGCGCAGGTTGTCCAGGACAAGGACGGCAACGCCTGGGTCGTGACCATCCAACACCAGCGCTACGCGTTGCCCGACCCCGAGACGTACCGCTGGTACGGCGGAACGCCGAACCGGGACGATCTGCCGCGCCTGAACGACCGTGAGCTCGGCGAGCTCCCGGTGATGGGAACGGCGCCGACACTCAAGGAGTTTGTCGATCGGGGACTGGTCGCCCCGTGAGCGTCAGGCGCGTGGCTCAGGCGCCGAGCCGTCCTCGCACGGTGACGGGGCTGGTCACGTCGGTTTCGATCGCCGACCTGTGCGCCGGTGGGGTCGCGGTCGTCGTGCTGGCCGTCCTCGTGCGTGTGTGGATCAGCGGAATGGCGTACGACCTCCACAGCGTGCCGCTCTCGCCGAGGTACAACGTGTACGCCATTCCGTCAGCGCTGAGCGTCATGCTCGGTCGGCCGTTCGACTATCTGGCGTATCGTGAGCTGATGCTGCGATTTATCCAGCCAGATGCGAGAGTACACGTCGATCCGGTCATCGCCGAGGTGTTGGCCCAGCCGCCAGCGCTGTCTGGGCAGCCGTGGCGCTCCACGGCAGACGATCATGGCACAACCCTGCTGACGCTGGCGGCGTTCCGCTTGTTCGGGGCGCGCCAGGCGAGCATCTACGTCGCGGTTCTGGGACTGTTCAGCGCGTCTATCGTGCTCGCCCTGCTCGACCTGTGGCGGCGCCCCGGGCTCATGCTCGCGGTGCTCGGGCTGGTGTTGGGCCTGCTCGCCCTGGTGCCGATCTTCGGTGTGAGCGACCAGTTCAGCACCGTCTCCGAGCCGCGATTCCTGGGGTTCGTGTCGATCGTGTCCACGTCGCACGTGTTGATCTGTCTGTTCCAGCGAGAGAGACTCTCGCGGCTGAGCTGGGCCACCCTGATCGGCCAGGCGATGCTGATCGGCTTCGCGCGGTTGCTTCGAGGCTCGGAGGCATGGCAGGTGGCGGCGATCGTCTCGGCACTTCCGGTGGCGGTTGCCGTCGGACTCCGTAGCCAGGGGTGGCGCGGTGCCATTCAGCCCACACTGGCGGTCATCGGCCTCGTTGTCGTCGTGATGGCGATGACTGCCGCGGCGAACAGTGGCTTCTCGTCCGACTACGCGCAGACGGCTACGCGGTCCCACATCGTTTGGCACAACGCACTGATGGGCCTGGCCGTCGATCCCGACATCGCCGCCGAGTACAAGATGGGTGTCACCAGCGATGCATCGGTTGCAGCTGCCGTTCGCGAGTACCTCAAGACGTCGGGTCAGAATGAGCGTCGCGACGTTATCTTTCCTGGCAGCGAGGACACCTGGCTCAAGAACGCCACGTCGTCCAACTGGGAGCGGTTCGACTGGATCGGCTACGAGGCGGCGGCGCGCGAGCTCTGGTGGAAGATCGTTCGCGAGGATCCCGGTCGGGTCGTGCGGCTGTTCACGGTGCGCATGCCACAGATGCTCGCCGCCAACGCGTTCTACCTGTCGTCCACGGATCGATTTCTGGACGATCATTACCACGTCGGGCAACGGCCGGATGCTCGGTTCTTGCTGGTCGGCAAGACGATGGACCGACAGACGCGCGTGTCGCGGGATGCCTTCCTGCGGCTCTTTCGGCCCGACGCGGTTCTGGCGCTCCTGGCGGCGGTGGGCTTCCTGACGGCCTATCGCCTGAAGGTCGATGCGGCGTCTGGCTGTGGGCTGGCGCTTGCGGTGCTCGGGTGGGTCGCGCTCTGGTCGCTCGGGCCGCCGTTCCTGGCCGCTCCGGTCATGATGTACGACCTGCTGACGATCCAGGTCGGCGTCGCGCTGGTGTACGGGACGATCGTCGTCGGCGGCAGTTCGCTGCTCTCGCGCCTGGCGCGTCGGTGGACGCTGACGGCGTGGAAACCGGCGACAGTGGTGGGTGAGCAGACCGACCTGGGCGAACGGGACTAGCTCTTCGGCCAGAAGTCGCGAAACATGAACCACTGGCCAGGGTGCTGGCGGACCAGACCTTCGAGCCAGGAGACCATCTGTTGGGTGAGGAGCTGCGCGTCGCGGTCACGGTCCCCGGTGCGCTCGATCTCGAACGGCGGGCTGACCTTCGCGATGACGCGGTCGCCTCGCCGCAAGCCGACCGCCCCGACGACCGTGGCGCCGGTCCGGAGGGCCAGCCGGGCCACGCCTTCCGGCAGGCGGGTCTCGGCGCCAAAGTAGGTGACCGGCACGCCCCCGCTCGCGAGCGGGCGGTCGAAGACGATAGCGACCGTCTCGTTCCGCTTCAGCGCCTCGTACAACTGGCGGGCGCCGGTCTCCATCGGGATGGCGTGGATGCCGATGCGCTCGCGGATCGCCTGCACGCGGGCATTCCAGGCCGGCGGCTCCAGCGTCTCGACGATCGTGTTGACAGGAAACCCTCGGCCGGCCAGGATCGCGGCTGGCAGGTCCCAGTTGCCGAAGTGGCCGGTCACGATGACGAGGCCACGCCCACGCTCGATGGCGGCCGGGACCTGCTCCCACCCTTCGACATCGCAGACCGCTTCGCGCTCCTCGCGGGTGGAGCGGCTGAGCCAGAGCAGGTCGATGGTGTAGCGCGCGTAGTTCTTGAAAGCGATTGCGGTGCGCCGCGTCACGTCGCGGTCCGAGGCGCCCGGCCCGAGGATGCGCCGCATGTTGACGCTGGCACGGCGGACCTGACCCGGCCAGCCGAGCAGCACCAGCGGCAGGAGCAGGTCTGCCAGCGCGTACCAGACGCGGCGTGGCAGCCAGCGCACGACGGCGCTCCCGACGACGTGCGCGTAGAGGACGAACAGAAGACCCCTCACCCCCCGCCCCCCTCTCCCGTGCGCGGGAGAGGGGGAGCCGAACAGGGACTACGTGAATCATTGACCGCTGACGGAATCGATGCCAGATGACTCCCCCTCTCCCGCGCACGGGAGAGGGGGGCGGGGGGTGAGGGGGTGTCCTGGGCCGTCAGCTGGCGGTCGTGTCCTCGGACGAGGCAGCGGATGGAGTGGTGGGGCGGCCGTCGTCGCGGATGAACGCCTCCACCAGCTCGCGGGCGATCTCGTCGTGGTGCTGGATCGGCGGCGACTTCATGAAGTAGGCCGACGGCCCTTCGAGCGTGCCAGAGATGTCGCGGTCCATCGCCAGCTTGGCGCAGCGCACGGCGTCGATGACCACGCCGGCCGAGTTCGGCGAGTCCCACACTTCCAGCTTCAGCTCGATGTTGAGCGGCACGTCGCCGAACGACTTCCCTTCGAGCCGGATGAACGCCCACTTGCGGTCGGTCAGCCAGGGCACGTGGTCGCTCGGGCCGATGTGGACGTTCTCCGGCTCGATGTCGAAGTCGATCTGCGAGGTGACGGCGTTCGTCTTCGAGATCTTCTTCGATTCGAGGCGGGTCCGCTCCAGCATGTTGTAGAAGTCCATGTTGCCGCCGACGTTCAGCTGGTAGGTGCGCTCCAGCTTGACGCCGCGATCCTCGAACAGGCGGGCCAGCACGCGGTGCGTGATCGTCGCGCCGACCTGGCTCTTGATGTCGTCGCCGATGATCGGCAGGTTGTGGTCTTTGAACCGGTTCTGCCAGTACTGCTCGCGGCCGATGAAGACCGGGATGCAGTTCACGAAGCCGCAGCCAGCTGCCAGGATCTGCTCGACGTACCACTTGGTGGCCGTCTCGCTGCCGACCGGCAGGTAGTTGACCACCACGTCGGTCTTGGTCTCGCGGAGGATGCGGACGATGTCGGCGGTAGAGCCCGGGGCCTTCTTGATGATCTGCTGGCCGTACTGGCCCAGGCCGTCATGCGTCATGCCACGGCTGACCGGCACGTTGAGGTGCGGCACCTTCGAGAAGACGATGGTGTTGTTCGGCTCCTCGAGGATCGCCTCGGACAGATCCTTGCCGACCTTGTTGACGTCGATGTCGAACGCGGCGCTGAACTCGATGTCGCGGATGCGATACCCGCCCAGGTTGACGTGCATCAGGCCGGGCACGTCGTCGTCGTCGCGGGCCTGCTTGTAGTACTCGACACCCTGGACCAGCGCCGATGCACAGTTCCCCACGCCGATGATGGCTACTCTGACTGCGCCCACTGCACGTCCTCTCTGTGCTGTCTTGCATGCCGGGACGCTCGACGTCGCGAGAGCGTTCCATCCCGGCGACAGGGGCGCAGCGATTCACCGAGGGACCGGCCGCTTCTGGTACAGTTTCGCGGTCACGCTACGCCGAAGAAATCTAGCGGCAGGAAAGAAACCCGTGCAAGAGAGCCGAAATTCCCTCTCCGAGCTGCGGCAGCGAGTCTCCGACCTCCTGGAGCGTCTTTGACTTCGCCGCGAAGCAGCAGCGAGTCGCCCAACTCGAAGAGCAGTCGGCGGCAACTGACTTCTGGGACGACGCCGAGTCCGCGCAGACCACGCTGAAAGAGCTGGCGGACATCCGCAACGAGATCACACCGTGGCGTGAGCTCTCGAAGCGGATCGACGAGGCCGAGGTGCTGCTCGAGCTGGCCGAGGAGGCCGACGACGCCGACACCCGCGCCGAGGTCGAGACCGAAGTCGAGGCGATCCACGCGACGCTGGCTGACCTCGAGTTCAAGCTGGTGCTGTCCGGCCCGTACGACAAGAAGAACGCGCTGGTCTCCGTGCACGCGGGGACAGGCGGCACCGAGGCGCAGGACTGGGCCGACATGCTCCTGCGCATGTACATCCGCTGGGCCGAGCGCAACGGTTTCAAGACCGACTTGCTGGACCGCACCGAGGGCGACGAGGCCGGCATCAAGAGCGCGACCGTTCAGATCCGAGGCGACCTGGCGTACGGCTGGCTCCGGAGCGAGCGCGGCACCCACCGGCTGGTCAGGATCTCGCCGTTCGACCAGGCGCACCGGCGGCACACCTCGTTCGCAAAGGTCGAAGTGATGCCCGAGGTGGACAACGACATCAACATCGAGATCCGCCCCGAGGACATCAAGCTCGACATGTTTCGGGCCGGCGGTCCGGGCGGCCAGAACGTGAACAAGGTCAGCACCGCTGTCCGCCTGACGCACATGCCGAGCGGCATCGTCGTGGCGTGCCAGACCGAGCGCTCGCAGCTCCAGAATCGCGAGACGGCGATGATGATGCTGCGCTCTAAGCTGGTCGAGCAGGAGCTGGAGAAGCGCGAGGCCGAGCAGGCGGCGCTGCGCGGCGAGCATGTCGAGGCGAGCTGGGGCACCCAGATCCGCCACTACGTGCTGGCGCCGTACCGACTGGTCAAGGACGAGCGAACCGGCTTCGAGACCAGCGACACCGGCGGGGTGCTGGACGGGGAAGTGTCCGAGCTGATGAAGAGCTACCTGATGTGGGCGGTCGGTCGGGGCGGCAACGCCTGACCGACCCGCATCGCGCCAGATCGAGCGGACGGCCGTCAACACCGTATACTTCTGGTCATGGCGGATACGATTCTGGTCTGCACGGCCTGGCCCTACGTCAACGGGTCGCTCCACGTCGGGCACCTGGCGGGCGTCTACGTTCCTGCCGACACGTTCGCGCGCTTCCAGCGCCTCATCGGCAACAACGTGCTGATGGTCTCCGGCAGCGACGAGCACGGCACCCCGATCACCGTCCGCGCCGAGCAGGAAGGCGTCTCCCCCAAAGAGATCGCCGACCGCTACCACGACGAGTTCCTCGGCTACTGGCGCGACCTCGGCATCAGCTACGACCTCTACACCCGGACCGGCACCGACACCCACCGGCGCGTCGTCCAGGAAGAGTTCCTGATGCTCCGCGACAACGGCTACCTCTTCGAGGAGACCAGCGAGGCGTTCTACGACGAAAAGGCCGGCCGCTTCCTGCCAGACCGCTACGTCGAGGGCACCTGCCCCAATTGCGGCTACCTCAAAGCTCGTGGCGACCAGTGCGACAACTGCGGCAAGCTCCTCGATCCCATCGAGCTGATCGACCCGAAGAGTCGGTTCAGCGGCGAGACGCCCGTCCGTCGCACCACCACCCACTTCTACATCGATCTGCCGAAGCTCAACCAGCCACTCCTCGACTACATGGCGCCGATGAGCCACTGGCGCCCGAACGTCTACCGCTTCACCCGCAACTTCCTCGAAGGCGGCCTCCAGCCCCGCGCCGTCACCCGCGACATGAGCTGGGGCGTGCCCGTCCCGCCCGAGATCCCCGGCTACGAGGACAAGCGCATCTATGTCTGGATCGAAGCATGCACCGGCTACCTCTCGGCCAGCGTCGAGTGGGCCGAGCGCACGGGCGAGCCGGAAGCCTGGCAGACGTGGTGGAAGGACGAGTCCGTCCGCCAGTACTACTTCATCGGCAAGGACAACATTCCGTTCCACACCGTCATCTGGCCGGCTATCCTGATCGGTCGCGGCGACACCATCCTGCCGTACGACGTCCCCGCCAACGAGTACATGAACTTCGGCGGCCAGAAGGCGTCCAAGAGCGCCGGCGTCGGCACCACCGTCCCCGACCTGCTCAAGGCGTTCGACCCGGACCCGATCCGCTTCTACCTGACCGTCAACGCCCCCGAGAACTCGGACTCGGACTACTCGTCTGACGAGCTGATCCGCCGCAACAACGACGAGCTGGTCGCGGCCTGGGGTAACCTCGTCAACCGCACGCTGACCTTCACCCAGCGGTACTTCGACGGCAAGGTGCCCGGCGACGGCTCGACCGACCCCGCCCTCGCCGCCGAGATCGAGAAGACGTTCGCGAGCGTCACCGAGCGCCTCGCAGGAGCCCGCTTCAAGGAGACCATCGGCGAGGTCATGGCGCTAGCTCGGGCCGGCAACCGCTTCTTCGACGAGCGCGCCCCCTGGCGTCAGGTCAAAGAGGACAAGGACGCCGCCGGCCAGACTATCGGCACGATGCTGAACCTCATCAACGCCCTGAAAGTCCTGTTCGCGCCGTTCTTGCCGTTCACCTCCGAGAAGCTTCACGAGCTGCTCGGCTACGAGGACAGCCTGGAGTCGCACGGCTGGCGCTGGGAGCCGCTCCCCGTTGGGCGCCCCCTCCCCAAACCGAGCCCGCTCTTCGTCAAGATCGACCCGAGCACGCTCGCCGGGACGTGACCGCCCGCTTCGGCCCCGCGAAGCCCATCGGCTTGCCGATGCCGCCAAACCTTCGCCGAAGAATGCTGCACGCGCCTTCTCCCCCTCGCCCGCGCACGGGACAGCGCGAGGGGGTCGGGGGGTGAGGGGCTCCCTTAGCGAGCGCACTGCCTGGCTGCTCCTCGCCCCGATCCTCCTGGCCTACGGATACATCGCGCTCGGCTACGCCCGAGCCACCCCCCGCTGGAACAACCCAGACGAGCCGGCCCACGTCAACGTCATCCGCCAGCTCGCCACCACCGGCACCCTGCCCGTCCTCAGCCCCGGCGACTGGGACAAGCCGACCCTCGACCGCCTGACCACCGCCTGGTTCCCAAACGACTACGAGGTGGACGGCATCCGCTACGAGGGGCATCAGCCGCCGCTGTACTACCTCCTTGCCGCGCCCGTCTACCGCCTGACGCTGGCCCTGAACCAGCCGCTCAACCGCCAGATCCTCGCCCTTCGCCTCTTCTCAGCCGCCATCGGCGCTATCGCGGTGGTCGCGGCGTTCGTCGTCGCCCGCGAGGCCGCTCCTGCCCGGCCGGTCCTCGCCGTCCTGACCGCCGCGCTCGTCGCGTTCGTGCCGATGAACACCGCAATCTCGGCAGCCGTCAACAACGACGCGCTGGCAACCGCCATCTCCGGCGTCACCCTCGCCGCGCTGATGGTCGGCTCGCGTCGCGGCTTCTCAGACCGCTGGGCCATCGGCCTTGGGATCCTGATCGGCGCGCTGGCGCTCACCAAGCTCACCGTCTACGTTTACGTCCCACTGATCCTCGGCGCCCTGTTCCTCGCCTCACATGTTGAGGAGAGAGACGGACCGCAGGCCCTTGCTCCCCCTCTCCCGCGGTTAGGGAGAGGGGGCTGGGGGGTGAGGGCATTCCGCTGGCCACTGATCGCCTCGGCCGTCGCGCTCCTCGTCTGCGGCTGGTGGCTCGTCAGGAACATCTCGGTCTACGGCCCGTTCGATCCTCTCGCGATGGCCCGCCACGACGAGATCGTCGTCGGACAGCCGCGCTGGGCCGCCTACGACCTGGAGTCGCTCGACTTCTTCTTCCGCGTTCTGTTTCGCAGCTTCTGGGGCATGTTCGGCTGGATGGGCGTCGTCCTCGACGACGGCTACTACATCCTGTACCTCGTCTTCACCGTGCTCGGCCTCGTCGGACTGATCCTCGCCTGGCTCACCGGGAAGACCCCACCCCCCGCCCCCCTCCTCATCGCCATCGCCCTCGTCTTCGCCGAGGTCGCCTACTACAACCTCACCTTCATCCAGCCTCAGGGCCGGTACCTCTTCCCCGCCCTCGTGCCGATCGCCCTCTTTCTGGCGCGTGGCTGGCAGCAGCTGGCTGACGCCGCGACTGGCACCCTACTCCGTCGCCTGCTGGTCGCCGGACCACTCGCCGGCGCCACCTTCTGGGCGCTCGGCGAGGTCCACGGCAGCCTGATCGCCGCCGACCTGTGGTCAGACAACGCCCTGATCGTCGCGGCGACCGTCGGCGTGCTGGTCGTGCTGCTCGCGCCACGCGCCGTACGAGCGTATCTGCCAGACGGCCTCTGCCTGCTGCTCGCCGTGGCGCTCGGCTTGCTCGACTACGCGGCCCTGGTGAAGTTCGTGGCGCCGGCCTTTCCGCTGCGCTGACTTGCCCGCGACCGCGCCCCAGTCAGCGCTCGGCCACCCCGATCAGCACGTACATTCCTACTGCCGAGAGCGGCCAGACCCCGAATCCTGCCAGCGCCAGCAGCAGATCGTCGATGAACGAGCTCAACACGCCCCAGAGAGCTGCCGCCAGGATGCTGCCGCCGACACTCAGCACCAGCGTCCAAAGCAGGCCGAACGCCGAGTAGTGCAGGTACACGAGACCAATCGATACCAGCGCCGCCACCAGCACCGATCCGATCACCGCCAGCTTGAGCATCTTGCCGCGGTCGTCGTGGTGATTCGGCGAGAATTGCGCGGCAAACTCCTGCTGCGACCTGATCGCACAGGCGTACAGCATCCAGATGACGAACATCGACCACCACGCGACGTCCATCAGCTCCCCATCCTACAAGGGCTCGGGCGGCGTCTCCACCCGAGCCCTGCTCGATTCCCCTCGGCGTCTGCGATGCATCCAGCTCGTCAGCGGACCGCGCGCTGCTCCTTCGGCAGCCAGGCATCCAGGCCAGTCTGCGTGTCACCCGACGGCGCGTACTCCAGCGCCACGTACCCCTGATAGCCGCTCTCGTCGATTGCCTTGAACACGTTCGGGTAGTTGATCTCACCGGTACCCGGCTCGTGGCGCCCCGGCACGTCCGCGACCTGGATGTGGGCGATCTTCTCGACGTTCGCCTTGATCGTGTCGATCAGATTCCCTTCCATGATCTGCATGTGGTAGATGTCGTACTGGAACTTGACGGCCGGGCTCCCGACCTCGTCCACGATGCTGAATCCGAGCTTCGAGTTGTCCAGGAAGTAGCCCGGCGTCTGGATCGAGTTGAGCCCCTCGGACATCAGCACGATGCCGGCGTCCTCGCAGAGCGGCGCCGCCCTTTTGAGATTTTCCACGCACGTCGCGCGGGCCTCCTCCAGGCTGACCCCAGCCGGCACCTTGCCCGCCAGCGCGTTGAGCAGCCGCGTCCCCAGGCGCGGCGCGATCGCCACCGAGTCCTTCACGCTCTGGTAGAACCGCTCCTTCATCGACGGGTCGCACAGGTAGCCCCGGTCGCCCGCCCCCCAGTCGCCAGCGTGCGTGTCGAACAGGATCATCGTCAACCCGTTCGACTTTAGCTCCTGCTCGACCTTGTCGAGGTCGTAGTCGTACGGGAACAGCATCTCGACGTGGGTGAAGCCAGCCTGAGCTGCCTTCTTGAAGCGGTCCATCACGTCAACTTCGGTGTACAGCATCGAGAGATTGGCCGCGAGCTTCATCATGCGCCTCCGGCGAGTCGTCAGTAGTCAGTTCTCAGTCGCCAGCCCCGAGTAGCCTCGGAGTCGACAACTGTAGACTGAATCCTGACGACTGACAACTCAGGACGCCAGCCGCGGCCGCGACGCCCGCCGCCGCCGATTCCCTCGTAGCGCCCGCGCTAGCACCCGCGCGCTCGCCGTGTGGAAGCCTCCCACGAAGAACGCCACCACGATTGGCGCGTACAGCAGCGTGTTGTAGCCCAGGTGCAGGTACACCACCGGTATCCAGTACCCAAGGATGCCCGGCGTCCCGTTCAAGCCGGTCTGGATGAACTGGTACATCTTGACCACGTGCTCGACGGTGTGCCAGATCTGGAAGACGAACGACACCTTCAGCAGCCACATCACCCGGTCGGCGTTCATCGGGATGGCAGCCGGGTCGCGGCGACAGCCGATCCAGACGCCCGCCAGCAGCAACAGGAACGCCAGGTTGTAGACCATGTGGACCGGCTCGACGTCGAACACGCTGCCGAGCATCCCCGCGCCCGTCGCGATCCCCAGCGCGGTCCGCTGGAACACCTGGACGATGTGCTCCATCTCGTGGACGCCCTGGAGGATCAGCATCTCGAAGAAGAGGAGCGCCACCGCCTCCGGGGTCAGCTTGAACGTGCTGGCCGCCGTGCGCCACCGGGTCAGCCACGATGGTTCTCGCGAGACTGGCGCGGCAGTTGATGGCGCCACCGCCGTTCCGACCGGCACAGCGGCGCCGAGCACCGTCACTGTCGTCTCCGGCTGAGCAGCCGTACCGCCAGCCACCCGTCGCCCGGCCATCGCCCGACCGCGCCAGACCAATGCTGCTGCCGTCAGCCCGACGATGGCGAACATCGCCCAGCCCTTCGGCGCGCCGCCCTGCCCGAGACGGTTCAGGTACCGCCCGCCGGCCATCATCCACGGCGGCGGGCCGCTCCCCGCGACCGGCTTGAACGTGTTCGGGTCGTCCGAGCAGACCCACGGCGCCGGCCGATTCGACAGGTCGTGGACGTTCGAGACGTTTGGCAGACCCGGCACCATGTCGAAGCTCGGATCGATAGTCATCTCTTCGGGCGAGATGCGGGTGTAGTGGCGGGTCAGGTACGGGTACTGCTGGAACAGCAAGGTCACGTTCGGGTCGGACGGCGGACGCAGCGCGCTGGTCGGCTGCGCCAGCTCGGTCACGAAGGCGTGCCCTCCCGCCTGATCGACCGCCCGCACCACCGTCTGGCGATAGTCGTTCCCGCCAAACGGGCTGAACTTGACCTCGGAGTCAGCGATGGTGATCGGCGTGTAGTTCAGCGACTGGGTCTGATCCTTCGCGAAGATCCAGACGATGACCGGCATGTCAGGCGTCGCCGCGACGGCCGTCAGCCGCAGCGGAATGGTCGGCAGGCGGGCGTCGTACGTCAGCTTGACCGGCGTGATGTCGGTCGTCTGCTTGCCCGGCTTCAGCTTCATCGCCAGGAACACCATGCCGTCGTCGGTGTACTGCTTGACCAGCGGGATCATCTCGTCTTCGATGTGGTACTTGTTGTCTCGGAGCCACTGGACGAGGTCCATCGGGTCCGGTGAGGTCACGACGTGGTAGCCGAACGGACCGACCTCGCCGCTCGCCAGCACGGTCGTCCCACTCCCATCCGACCGCGCGACGCCGGCCGGGGCCGCGGCCGGAATCGGCATCCGCCGCTGGAGGCAGTCCGGCGGTCGCGGCCCGATGTAGACCGGCTGGGTCAGGCGGTCCAGGTCGCGAAACATCGTCATGTCCGCCGTGTCCACCTTCGGCACGGCCGGCATCGGCAGGATCCAGGCGAACTCGTCGGCGCTGCCGGTGTAGTTGATCTGGACGTACGTCGTGATCGTGCCGTCATCCATCGTGAAGACGATCCGCTCGGCGGCCTGATCGGCCGGCACCCCCGAGCAGAAGAAGCCGCCACAAGCGCCAGCTGCACCAGGGCTGATGGCGAGCACGAGCAACAGCGCGACGAGCGGCGCGACGAGCCAGCGGACGTTCACGTCGGACCTCCACGGAGAGCGCTCGCGGACGAGCGGCCGGTCGAGTTGCTGAGTGGGACGCCGGAATCGCGGTTTCGGTTCCAGCACGACTGCCAGCAGTGTACCCGGCTTCGTTTGTCCCACGTCCGCGCGCCCCGGCTCGGACGACGCACCCGCGCCAATCGCCACAACCGGGCAATCCCGCGCTCTCCTGGCTCCGCCTTCCCGTCGCGTAGCGACGGTCCAATGGTAGACGTGGACTCCAGTCCACGGCCTCGGATCGCCGCGAGATCCTGGCTACGGCTCGGGCCTCGGATTCCGATCGACCCAGGTCCGCCGTCCGACATCAACACTCGGATATCGACCTGGCGTCACGCGTCCATGATGCGTCCGCGTCTACGAAGGCTAGCTCGCGCGATGCCGCAACAGGCAGGTCCGGGCGCGCGTCCGCAGTTGCGAGACGCTGAACGGCTTCGGCAAGTAGTCCGTGGCGCCGGCGGCGAACGCGGCAGCCGCGACGCCAGCGCCGCTCTCGCCCGTCACGACGATAATCGGCAGATCAGCCGTGCGCGGATCGTGGCGTATGGCTCGGCAGGCGTCGAAGCCGTCCATCCTCGGCATCCGCGCGTCGATCACCAGCACGTCTGGTCGCTCGGCGCGCACCCGGCAAACCGCCTCGGAGCCATCGCGAGCCACACCGACGGCGAAATCCTCTTCCAGCACGTCCCGCATCGTCTCGGCGAGATCGTGGTCGTCCTCCGCGATGAGGAGTCGAGGCCGTGCATCCATTGCGTGCGCCATAGCAGATCCATCTCCAGCAAGTAGCCCGCGAATTCTGTGCTCTCCTGGAGAGAAACGCACGAACCATGCCGCGGGTCATGATCTCGGCTAGACCGCGACTAGAGCTCCAGCTCCTGCCCCTCGGCCGCCGCGAACACGTCCACGCTGGCGCCGGCCTCGGCCACCCGCTTGCGACAGTAGTCCACCATCGCATCGACACTCTCGTCGTCGTGGAGCGGGTCGTGGTGAAACAGTGCCAGCCGCTTGACGCCGGCCATGATCGCCACGTCCGTCACGTAGTCCGCGCTGCCGTGGCCCCAGCCGATCTTCTTCGGGTACTCCTCGGGCGTGTACTGGGCGTCCTGAATCACCAGATCGCAGCCCTGCACCCACTCGATCAGGCGACGGTCCCCCACGTGCACCACGCCGTCTCGCAGCCCCCGCCCGATCCGCTCGGCCGGCGGGTCGGAGCCGAACAGGGCCAGTCCGTACGGCTCGTGGTCGCTGACGTACGCCACGCTCTTGCCGTCCGCCTCGATGCGGTACCCCATGCAGATCGAGGTGTGGTTCAAGTAGTGCGTGGTGATCTTCGCCGAGCCGATCGGGAACGTCTCCTCCAGCAGCTCGCGGTAGCTCAATTCGGCCGGCAGGTCGCTCAGCGTGACCGGGAAGTACGTGTACTCCATCTGCCCGGCCATTACGTCTTCCAGCCGCTTGTCGATGTTCCGCGCAGCGTAGATCACCAGCGTATTGCCGGGCGTGAAGGCGGGCGGGAAGAACGGGAACCCGGAGATGTGGTCCCAGTGGGTGTGGCTCAGCATGATGTGCGCGACGACCGGCTGCTTCTCCATCAGCGAGATCCCGAGCTCGCGGATGCCGGTCCCTGCATCGACGATGAAGAGCTCTCCGTCCCGGGTGCGGATCTCGACGCAGGAGCAGTTGCCGCCGTACCGCACCGTGCGAGGCCCTGGCGACGGTATCGAGCCGCGCGTCCCCCAGAAGCGGATCTTCATGAGCTCCTCCGCGCGCGCGCCGCCCGGCACCCGCCGCCCTCTCCTGTATACGGCTTTAGCGCGCCCGTGTCAAAACCCTCACAAGAGTGAGACACGCGCCGGAACGATTCAGCAACGTGGAGTGCGTCTGGGCGCCGATCCAGGCGACGCCGGAGGCACGTCACCGTCGGTCGCCTTCGGCCTCGAGCGCCGCCAGGACACGCGGAATCGCCCCGGTCAGATCCGACGCCACGAGCGTTCGGCGACCAGTTGATGTGGTGGCCCGTCGAGCCGCCAGCGCATGGACGACCACCCCGAGCATCGCGGACTCTGTCAACGCACCGCGCTGTGCTCCAAGACCCGCGATCGTGCCGGCCAGCACGTCGCCAGTCCCGGCCGTCGCGAGGGCCGAGTTGGCGTGCGGATAGACGTACGCGGGGCCACTCGACGCGGCGACTGCTGTGAACGGCCCCTTGAGCGCCACGATCTGATTCCACCGCGCGGCGGCTCGACGGGCCGTCTCCCAGGGAGGCTCACCGTCGATCTTCTCCAGCTCGGGGTCGGACTCCAGCAGCCGCGCCATCTCGCCGGCGTGCGGCGTCAGGACGTTTCCTTCGCCGATCTGCTCCCACCAGCGCTCCCAGCCGGCCAGCAGGCTCAACGCGTCCGCGTCGATGATGGCAGACGAGACACGCTGTCGTGAGCCGTTGGCGGCCAGCAGTCGCCGCACGAACCGGTCTGTTGTCGGCGCGCGTCCCAGCCCCGGCCCGACGAGCAAAATGTCCTGGCCCGGCAACAGCTCGGCGATCCGGTCGGCGGTGGCCTCGGGCTGGGCGTCCAGGTCCGCGACCGTGAGCGGATACGTTGCCTCCGGCAGTCGTCCAGCCAGCACGTGCTTGACGGCCTCGGTGGTCGCCACGCTCACGAAGCCGGCCCCGGCCCGCGCCGCCGCCTCCGAGCACATGCAGGCGGCCCCGACGTACTGGTCGGAACCTGCCACCACCAGCACCCGCCCGAGACGGTACTTGTGCGCGTCGAGCGGACGCTCGGGCACCATCTGGCGTACGTGCGCCTCGTCCAGGACGAAGTACGGCAGGGCGTCAGTGGAGCCGGCCGGCAGCCCGATCCGCGCCGTCACCAGCCGCCCGACGTGGTGAGCGGCCGGGAAGCGCAGCAAACCCGTCTTGACCGCGCCGAACGTCACCGTCACGTCCGCCGACACCACCGATCCAGGCACGTCGCCGGTGTCGGCGTCGATGCCGCTCGGCACGTCCACCGCCGCCACCAGCCGACCGTCGATCCGCGTCTCTCGCACCGCCCGCGCGACCGCCGCCAGCTCCGGCCGCATCGGTCCACGACTGCCGACTCCGAGCAGCCCGTCCACGACGACGTCCGCCCCGCCGAGCGCGGCCATGAGGGCGGGTGTCGGCGTCTCGCCCTCGAACTGGTGGAAGCTGACGCCCTCCGCGACGAGATCGCGCGTCTCCTGCCGTGAGAGCGGCGATCTCGGGCCGTGCCAGACCTGGACCCGGCAGCCGCGCGCCGCCAGACGTCGCCCAGCCACAACCCCGTCGCGACCGTTGTTGCCGGTCCCGGCCAGCACGAGCACACTGGGTCGCCGCCTGCCAACCTGGCCGGGCGTCGCGAGCTCGGCCTCGATGACGTCCCCGACGGCCAGCCCGGCCCGCTCCTGGAGCACGCGCTCGGGCGTGCCAGCCGCCACTGCAGCGGCCTCCAGGGCGCGCATCTCCGCCACTGACACGAGGGCGAACGGCTCAGCCACCTTCCACTCCGGGCCGCGGGTCCGGGGAGATGCCCTCACCCCCCAGCCCCCTCTCCCTAACCGCGGGAGAGGGGGAGACGGTCATCTGCTCCCCCTCTCCCGCGGTTAGGGAGAGGGGGCTGGGGGGTGAGGGCCTGTCCCGATGGTCTCTGGGCATATCGCGCTACGGTCGGCTCACCACGACGTCGTACGTCCCGAGCTCCGACTTGACCGGACTGTTCGCGTTCACATTCGAATGCGCCCGCGAGAACGCGTCCCCCTCGCGCCACGCCTCGAACGACGGCTTGTCCTGCCACTTCGTGACCACGAGGTACTCGCCGCCGGCCTCGGCCTTCATCAGGTCGAACGAGATGAAGCCGGCCACGTCCTTCATGCCGCCGGCGTTCTTCCCAAACGCCTGCTCCAGATGCTCGCCGTACTCGGCCGGCACGGTCAGTTTGTTGATCGCCACGAACATCGGTCGGTCTCCCTCAGCGTCTCAGGATCGAGCTTATGAAGTCAGCCCGCGGTTGTCCACCATCGGCAGGGGCACGAAGGCGTGCCCACGTGGCGCTCCCGGCCCGAGGCTCTGCTTCGCCTTCGCCGTCTTCTTCAGCAGCCGCAGACGCCCTTGCAGTCCCTGCACCAGCGTCCGCCGGTCCGAGGCCGGCTTCCGGCGGTCGGCTCGCGTCACCTCGATGGCGCGGCGCAACACCCTCTCCGCCTCGACGTACTCCGCGCGCCGCTCGTACAGGCCGACTAGCCTGCTGTACGGCCAGTCTCCAGAGAACCCCTCGGCCACGTTCTGCTCGTACAGCTCGATCGCCCGGTCTGCCTGCCCAGACTGCTCCAGCTCCATGCCGTCCAGGTTGCGACGGGTCTGGATCTCCAACTGGACACGCTCGTCGTCGGTGAGCGGCTCGACCTCCTGGCGACGTGCGGGTGACATGTCGAATCGTCAATCAGTCGAAGACGACGCAGCCGAACGTGACCGAGCCAGCGCCGCCCCGGTCGATCCACTGGTCGTAGTGCAGCACCGAGCCGTTGTCGCGCTCGACCAGCCGCAGCAGGGCGTACATCGGGGCGAGGCCGCAGATCCGGCGCGGACCGCCCACCGCCATGCTCTCGTTCGCCATGCCGGGGCCGGGCGGCTCGTTCACAACCTGGCGGAAGAAGCCGTCGGCGTCGCCGGCAGCGGCGTACTCCAGCATCGCCAGGTCGCCGGCCCGCACGTGCTCCGCGAAGCGGTCGTCAACCGGAACAGGGTCGCCGAACTGCGGCCCGACGTGCGCGAAGTCGGCGCCGGCGATGAAGCAGACCCGACGGCCGTCCTCGGCGGCCGTCTCCGCGAGCGCCTGGATGAAGTCCTCGGTCTGCGGATCGTCGCGCGGGGTGCCGCCGCTCGGGAGCCGGCCTGGCGGCACGCACAGGATCGAGACGACCGAGGCCGGCCCGTCCTCGCTGGAGTGCCCGAGGTGCCGCAGGTACACCGCCTGGAACTCCAGCGCGTGCTCGCGACGATGACTCAGCTCGTCCTCGTAAATGTCGAACGGCGCGCGCTGATGGAGGCGGTCCAGGAAGCCCCGATCGCCTTTCACCGGTCCGAACGGCGTGTCGTACGGCAGACGCGTCGCGGCAAACGCCCGCCGCATCGGCATGTGGCAGGTGCCGAGCAGGACGTACAGCTCGGCTGGCTCGGACTCGGCCAGCTCCCGGTACCCCCAGGCGTACGAGTGTCCGCCTCGGTGCAGGTCGATGTGCGGCGCGATCAAGCCGCGTCGGCTCGGTCTGGCAGCCGGCCCCGGCGTCTCGCCCGGGCCGCCAGGAGCCATGTACCGGCTCTCCAGGAACGCTCGAAGCGCTGCCGGCTCGCCCGGATAGGCGCCCCCGGCGTGGACGGCCGGCCTCGTCGGGCCGGCCCGGAACCGGTCGGCAACGCGCCGCTGCTCCTGGCGAAATCGTGGGCTGTCCAACAAGTTGGCACGCTCCAGCTGATCCACGAAGGTCGAAAGCTCCGTCTGACCGATCGTGCGTCCGGCCCGCAGGGCGAACGCCGCCCGGACGGCTGAGTCCGAGCGGACCCCGTCGAGCAAGCTCGCCAAAAACAGGCCCGCCCGCGTGATGACGACCTGGCCGGCTGTCGGGTCCTCGCGGTCGTACAGGCAGACCAGCTCCTCGCCGCGCTCCTGGCCGGCCGGCGCCGCGTCTACGCTGGTCCGCAACCGAGGCAAGGGCGCTGAGCCCAGGCTGTCCCCCGACGCCGCTGCCCGCGATTCATTCACGTAGATACACCGATGATCCCGCCCGTGCGCCCGCCGTTTCGCGCCGGCCGCGCAATGCCGTGCTCTAATAATGCTGACCCGCTCACCCGTCGCGTGTCAAACGGGCAGCGAACAATGTTGGCATCATGGGACTCCATGCCGTAGACTCCGTGAATCTTCGCGGAGGTTGGGGACGAGAGCAGAGCGACGGAACCGGCAATAATCGAGCGAGCGCCTGGCCCGACAGCCGTGGTCTGTCGGGTGACGAGGTGGGGGTCTATCGAAAGATTCGGCGGATGGCCCCCCGGCCGACACGGTCGTGACGAGCGAAGCAAACCAGGGCGGTAACTCCCTGACAAAGGTCGCTCGGGGTGTGGCGGGACATCGTCCCGTCTGTTTGCCCCATACCCGCGTGCACCAGCGAGCACGCCTCTGGGTATGCCGTCCGCCGTAGCTTCTTGCCCTGCCTGCCGCCTCGTCTGGAGGCTGCCTGTGTGCGGCATTTTTGGCTACGTCGGTGCGCGAACGGATGCCTCGGCCCTGGTTCTACACGGGCTGAAGCAGTTGGAGTATCGCGGCTACGACTCCTGGGGCATCGCGGTCCCGCGTGACGGCGCCATTGTCGTCGAGAAGCGGACCGGCAAGATCGGGCAGGCCGAGACGACCCTCCCCGCCAGCTCGATCGGCCTCGGCCACACCCGCTGGGCCACCCACGGCGGCGTCACCGACGAGAACGCTCATCCACACCTCGATTGTGCCGGCCGCCTCGCGATCATCCACAACGGCATCGTCCAGAACCACCGCGACTTGCGCCGCGAGCTCCAGGACGCCGGCCACACCTTCCGCTCCGAGACGGACACCGAGGTGGTGGCCCACCTGCTCGAAGACGAGCTCGGGCGGCACGGCGACTCTGCCGAGGCGCTGGTCCAGGCGCTGATGGCCACGTTCCGGCGTCTGGAAGGTCTGAACGCCATCGCCGCGCTGGACGTGAGCTCGGGCTGTCTAGCGGCAGCCAAGAACGGCTCGCCCCTGACGCTCGGCTGGGCCTCGGACGGGATGCTGCTCGCCTCGGACTACTCGGCGCTGCTGGAGCACACCCGCCGGATGACCTTCCTCGACGAGAACGAGGCGGCCCTCCTGACACCAGACGGCATCGCGATCTTCAACGCCCTGACCGGCGAGCAGTTGCCGCCCGAAGTCAAGGAGGTCGAGTGGTCCGCCGAGCAGGCCGATCTCCAGGGTTTCCCTGACTTCATGAGCAAGGAGATCCACGAGCAGCCCCACGTCCTGCGCCGCATCGCGCGGGAGCGGCGCCAGGACGCCGAGCGGCTGGCCGCACTGATCCGCGACGCCGACGAGACCCATCTGGTCGGCTGCGGGACGGCCGCGCACGCTGCGATGGCGGCCCAGTACCTCCTGGCCCGCGTGGCCGGTCGCCGCTCCTTCTTCGCGAACGGCTCAGAGCTGGCCTACATGGAGCGCTTCTTCAAGCCGGGCGCGCTCGCCATCGCCTTCTCGCAGAGCGGCGAGACGATCGACGTGATCGACTCGGTGCGCGGCGCCCGCGAGCGCGGCGCGTCGTTGGCGGCCGTCGTCAACGTCGAGGGCTCCACGCTCTACCGGATGTCGGACCACGCGGTCCTGCTGGGGGCCGGGCCGGAGCGCTGCGTCCTGGCGACCAAGAGCTTCACGGCCAAGCTCGCGGTCACGCTGCTGACGGCGTACGCGCTGGAAGGCCGGGTGGACGAGGCCGCCGAGCTGCTGGAGCGGGCCGCCACCGAGATCGAAGCGATGCTCTCAGACTGGCGCCGCGACTACGTCCGCCAGATCGCGGAGCAGATCTACCTCCAGGAGCACCTGTACGTGATCGGGCGCGGCCCCAGCTACCCGATGGCGCTGGAAGCTGCCCTCAAGGTGAAGGAGGTCTCGTACGTCCACGCCGAGGGGTTCGCCGGCGGCGAGCTGAAACACGGCGTGATCGCGCTGATCGAGCCGGGCACGCCGTGTCTCGTGCTCGCCCCGAACGACGAGACCCACGACGACATCCTGTCCGGCGCGATGGAGGTCCGCGCGCGGGGCGGCACCATCGTCGGGATCGGGCCGCGCCACGACGAGGCGTTCGACTACCACGTGCCGCACGCCGACCTGGGCGAGGCGAGCAGCATCGTCCAGGCGGTCCCGGCCCAGCTGCTCGGCTACTACCTGGCGCTGCTGCGCGGCCACGACCCAGACAAGCCGCGCAACCTCGCCAAGAGCGTGACCGTCAAGTAAGGTCTGTCACGTAATAACAGTGCCAGACGGACGCGAATGCGGTCTAAGTGAGGGCACCCAGGAGCACCTGTAGTGCGGTCTTCTCGTTCGCCGGGTTCGGGTTGACAGCCCGCAATTGACGCAGTGCCTCGTCGATCTTGTCGTCGATCTTCGTCCACTCGGCGGGACTCTTGGGCTTGAGAGTAGCCTCTGCCCTGTCCCATGCAGTCTCGAGGTCACGGATGCGGGCCGTCGCGCCTTTCTGATCCCCGGCATCGAGCTTGTCCAGCGTGTCCTGCGTAATCGTGCGGAATGGTGAGAGATCGCCAAGTGGCGACGTTGACCCGGTCGTAGATTGCGTAGAGACATCGGCGCTCTGGAGGGTAAGCTGGCGCATGTGATAGCCAGTGCCTCCGGCTGTAGTCAGAATCAAAACAACGGCGGCGGTCTGCCATAGGCCGCCCTTCTGTTCGTCCGCAGCCTCTGCTCGATCGAAGTCCTGGCCAATCGTATCCCGTTTGGTGATCGAGAGATATGCCACCAATATCACAATACCGGCGACAAACAAGTAGCTCGTCACCTCTGGCCCAAGATCGAGCCCGCCTTCATCTCTAGATTGCGAGAGGTAGTCGCCGATTGAGGCGCCCAGAGGACGGGTGAGGATGTAGATGGCCCAGAACGAGAGAATGGGGTTCAGCTTCAGTCGCCAGCCGATCGCAAACAGTGCGATCAGTCCGGCGATGATGAACCCTGTTGTGGCATAGCCGAGACCAAGACTTTCCGCCATAAGGTCGCCGGAAGCCGTTCCAAGTGCAAACGTAAAGAGAATGGCGAGCCAGTAGAACGCTTCACGGCGTCTTGTGTGAATAGAATGGATTGAAAGCGTCTTCTCGTTGTAATACCAGACAGAGAACGTGAATGCGAGTGCTGCCCCAAAAACAATGGTCGTCGCCTCCAGTGGCACGCCCAGCTTATCTGTCAAATTGTCCGTTATCAGTGTCCCAAACACACTCACCAGCGCAACCGTCAGCCAGTAAACGGTCGGGACGTAGCGCCTTGCTCGGAACTGGAAGAAGAGAACGAGTGCAAGAAGTACACCTGTGACCACTGAGGTGCCTGTCAGACCAAAATTGAGATTGACGTTGAGGAAATCCGCGGCTGTTTCTCCAACAGTCGTACAGAGCACTTTGATGATCCAGAAGTACAGCGTGACCTCGGGCACCTTGCTGAGCAAGGTGTTGTAATGGCGGTCATTCGCATACTTGGAAGCCATCTCGAGGAATCCTTTCCTGGCATCGCGGCGAGCGTCGCCTGGCACCGGCAACCGGGGCGGTCGTGCCGACGATCAGGCCGGGGCCCGGGCTGAATACGCCGGCACCGCTGAGCTCGGCGAGCGATGACTACTTGAGGACATCAAGGAGATCCTGGAGTGCAGTCTTCTCGGCCGCCGGGTTCGGGTTGACAGCCCGCAATTGACGGAGTGCCTCGTCGATCTTGTCGTCGATCTTCGTCCACTCGGCGGGACTCTTGGGCTTGAGAGTAGCCTCTGCCCTGTCCCATGCAGTCTCGAGGTCACGGATGCGGGCCGTCGCGCCTTTCTGATCCCCGGCATTGAGCTTGTCCAGCGTGTCCTGCGTAATCGTGCGGAATGCTGAGAGATCGCCAAGTGGTGACGCTTGAGGTGCGGAGCCCGCGCCGCCAGACTGTAATGGGCTTTCCGGCGTCGCCGTGGGTCCATTTCCGCCGGCCGCGGCGGTAGAGCTCGGCGTGGACGTGGCCGCCGGCGCGGTGGCAGTGGCCTTCGGGGAGCTAGCGGTAGGGGCGGCGGGCGGCGCGGACGCCGCCGTGGCGGTGTCCAGGGAAGGCCGGAAGGCGTCGGCGAGGTTTGAGCCGGTCAGCGCCGAGGGGCGGAGTGGGCCGGAGTGTGTCGTGACGTCGTATTGCTTGAAGAGCGGGCTCTGCGAGGCTTGTTGCGCGAGGTCGTCCGGCAGGTTCTGGCCGGTGATCAGCTCCTTGAGCGCGTCGCCCAGGAGCAGCCCCTGGGTACACTTGCAGCTCTCGTCATAGTGCATGATGCCGCGCTGAAAGCGCAGGTAGACAAAGCTGTTGTTCTTCGGATCGCGCGCCGGCTTGGAGGTCGGGAGGCCCCAGATCTCCAGGTTCAGCAGCGGCAGGAGATCGGCGTTGCCGCCGCCGTTCGGGAAGGCGTCATCCAGCGTGACCGTGTCCAGGAAAGTGTCGTAAAACCCAACCGGCTGGCCCTCGAAGGTGTTGGGCGCGTACCGCTTCAGGTACGCGATGACCGCCGTGCCGTAATCGGCGCTACCGGCCCTGGGTGCCGCTCCCACGACCGACGGGTCCACGGCCGGAAACGTCGAGCCATTGATCGTCGTGTACGGCAGGAGGCCGTCATCCAACAGGTTCAGCGTGTGGACGCCGTTGCTGCCCACCTGCACGACCTGTCGCTGGAAGAACTGGGTGGGTGAGCCCTGGAACTGGAACGTCCGCGAGGTCGGCAGCCCGAAGGTGCCGGTGCCGCCGCGCTTCTTGAAATAGTCCCAGATCTTGTCGTCGTCGATGCGGAAGCCGGTCTCAGCGAAGTACCGCGCGTCCCTCTCAGGCGCCTGTGCGCTGGCGGTGCTGCTCAGTTGCTGCAGGCACGCGAGCACGGAGATTGCCACGAGTACGAAGGCGGTCAACGCCCCGCGGGCCCATGCCCGGGCTGGCCAGCGCATGGTTTGCCCCCCCAGAGACTCGTGAGCGGGCGAGCCGATGAGCCGCCCTCTCACTTTGGCCGGGCGCCGGGCCGGTACCGGCACCCGTTTCACTCTGCCAGGTGTTTTTCGGGCCGATGGGTCGACGTGCACTCGGCGCGTCACTTCACGACGAGTGTCGCCACTTCGCCCTTCGCGTAGTGGCCCGAGAGGTTGCAAAAGATCACGAATCGGCCGGACGTCATGTCGAACGTGTCCGCCTGCGGCATATTCGGCGGGACGTCTTCGATCTCTCCTGCCTTGTCGCCGACAGCGGCCTCGTCGATCACGCCGGGCTCCGTTCCCTCGGGCAGGGACTTTGGATCGAGCTGCGTCTTGAGGACATTGATCTCGTGAGCCTGATCGCCTTGGACGAAGACCTGGAACGTCACGGGACCGGCCGGAACGGATGATTGATCGATCTGCATGCTCCCATCCGAGATCGTGACGTTCACGACCGGCGGGTCAGCTGCCTGAGCGCTCGACGCTGCTACAGTGGCAGCCGCCGAACCCGCTACCTGAGGCCGCGGGGCGCCGATCCTGTCCCCTACGAGAGCTGCAATGTGGTCCTGAAGCGCAAGCGGCTCTGCCTGCGCTGGCAACGCGGAGATCGCTGCCAGTGCTCCACCCGCAGCAGCAGCCACCTTCAGGAATTCACGTCGATCCACCTGTACCTCCTGAGCGCCGCTTCACGCGCCCTTGATGGCGCCTATCGCGAAACCGCTGAGCGAGAGTGGGTTTCGGCGGGCCGGGGCCAGCGCCAAACCTACTCTACGGGAGACTCAGGGACTTGCCATGAACCAGATCTGAACACATCGTCTCAGGCGATAGACGTGCTGCCTCCGCCGTGGCGGAGGAGCATTCGCCCGGGGGACACGTCCACGCGCTCGGCCGGTCCGCCATGAGCCCGGACATGAGGTGGCGAGCGATCTAGTCAGGATTCAGACGAGCGCACCCGTCACACTGCAATACTTACTTCTTGGCACACTCTCAGAGTCATCCAACGCGCAGCCGTCGTCGTACCACCTGTGGATGGGGGGTACCGAGCATGCCAGCAAACGAGTATCAGTTCATCACCCGATGGCGGCTACCGGGCAGCGCCGAGCAGGTCTCCGATCTGCTCGGCGACACCGACACGCTGCTCCGCGTCTGGCCGTCGCTCTACTCGTCGGCGACGGTGCTCGAACCGGGCGACGAGCACGGAGTCGGCAAGGTGATGCGGGTCGAGACGAAAGGGCACCTGCCGTACACACTGCGCTGGTCGTTCAAGGTGGTCGAGTCACGGCACCCGTACGGGTACACCGTCGATGCCTGGGGCGACATGGTCGGGACCGGCGTCTGGACCATCGAGCCGGACGGCCCGGACGGCGGCGAGTCCCGCGTCACCTATGACTGGCGCGTCCGCACGGACAAGCCGCTCCTCAAGTGGCTCTCCCCGATCCTCAAGCCGTTGTTCAAGTCTAACCACGACCGCGTGATGGCGGACGGCGAGCAGGGAATTCGGGCCGAGCTGCTGCGCCGCCGTCAGCCCGCCTGACCGGCGCGCGGCATCCGCGTT
Organism: Chloroflexota bacterium; assembly: GCA_046328125.1. Lineage (GTDB taxonomy): Bacteria > Chloroflexota > UBA6077 > UBA6077 > JACCZL01 > JADZEM01. The sequence continues at coordinate 44,514 of JAXLXF010000020.1, read as the reverse complement.
GTGACGCCGTTCGGCTGGCTGATACAGTGAGAGTCTGATACGCGCGCGAGCGCCGGGGGCCGTCCACCCCGTATCCGGACGACCGGGAGGAGACTGTCATCGCAGTCTCCTCTTTTGTGTCGTCGAAGAGGGGCGGTCAGGGGAATTGGATGGACACGGCCACCACGTTGCTCCTCAGCATCTTCGTCATGTTCGTCGGCGCCAGGCTGGCCGGCGAGCTGTGCGAACGGTGCGGCCAGTCAGCCGTCGTCGGCGAGCTGCTGGTCGGCATCGCGGTCGGACCGTTCGCCCTGGGCTGGGTCGGCGTCCCGTCCCAGGCGATGATCGAGGCGTATGGCGGGCTCGCGCCGGCCACGCACGCACTCGAATCCGGCTACGAGATCCTGGCCCAGCTCGGCGTGATCCTGCTGCTGTTCGTCGTCGGCCTGGAGACTCGCCTGGACGACATCCTGCGGGTCGGCGTCCGTGCCCTCGCCGTGGCCGCCGGCGGGATGACCTGCTCGTTCGCCCTGGTCTTTGGCCTCAGCCTGCTGGTCGGGGAGGCGCCGCCGACCGCGATCTTCGTGGCGACGGCCCTGGTGGCGACGAGCATCGGCATCACGGCCCGCGTCATGGCCGACCTCGGCATCCTGGGCGCCACCGAGGCCCGCGTCATCCTCGGCGCCGCCATCGTGGACGACATCCTGACCCTGATCGCCCTCACCCTGGTGTCAGCGCTGGGGTCGTCTGGCGGGATCTCACTCGCCACCATCGGGCTGGCCATCGGAGAGGCCGTGGCCTTTGCAGGCATCGTGGCGGTGGCCGGGCGCCATCTCGTCCGACGCTGGGGACATCGACTGGCACACCTGAAGATGCAGAGCGCGCCGGCTTCGGTTGCCACGATGCTGATGCTCGGTCTGGCTGTCGTCTCGACTCAGATCGGGCTGGCCGCCATCGTCGGCGCGTTCCTGGCCGGCACGATCTTCTCCGAGATTCGCGAAGAGTACGAACTGGAGCGTCAGACCCAGCCGGTCTACGACTTCCTGGTGCCGATCTTCTTCGTGGTCACCGGCAGCCGCGTGGACTGGCACGTCTTCCTGGACGGCTCGCTGATGCTCGTGGCGCTCGCCTTGACGGCGCTCGCCGTCGTCGGCAAGCTGCTCGGCTGCGGGCTCGGCGCGCTCAGCCTGGGAAGACGCTCGGCCGCCATCGTCGGGGTCGGGATGGTCCCGCGCGGCGAGGTCAGCTTGATCGTGGCGACCGCCGGCCGCTCGCTCGGCCTGATCCCACAGCCGATGTTCTCGGCCATCGTTATTGTCGTCGTGCTGACCACGCTGGTCGTGCCGCCGTCGCTAACCGCCCTCGCACGGAGCGCACGTGCGCACGTGCCCAGACAACGACAAGCCGCGCCCGACTAGCTCGGGCGCGGCTGGTGGCTCCCCGACCAGGATTCGAACCTGGAACCTACCGGTTAACAGCCGGCCGCTCTACCGTTGAGCTATCGGGGACTGCGTGCAGAAGAATACCAGAGACGAGAACGTCCGCGCACGTCCAGGCGTGCCGTCTCTGAGACTCCTGCCGACGAGATTCGCTTGTCACCACGGTCGGTCCGCCGATACACTCCGAATGCCCGAGCGTTGCCGGACCTCTGACCTCAACGTCACGACGCAGCCATCCCTCCGCACCTCGTGGCCTCGTTCCCTCTACGTCATGGAGGTGCGGCATGCCGCCTGAGCTCGTCGCCTGGCTCGTCCTCGGCTTTCTGGCTCTCGTTGCGCTCCACGAGCTGACGCACGTGGCGATTGCCCGCTTCCACGGTCACCCGACCGTCTGCGTCGCGATCAACCCGGTTGGCGTCGCCGTGGTGTTCGAGGACTCGCCCCGAGCTCGGTACTGGCTGCTTCAGGTGATCCTGCCGGCCGTCGTCAGCTGGGTCATCTGCTACGTCTGGCTGTACGGCCTGTTCACCTACCCGGCCCCGTTCCAGGCGCGCATCAACCAGGCAGACGTGCTCGCCCAGCTGCCGTGGATCGTCACGCTGCTTACCGTGCTCACCAGCGGCGGCGACATCATCAGCGGCTACGTCGAGGTCAGGAAGCCCGTCCACGGCCACGACCGCATCCATCGTGACTTCGCGGTCCTCCGCAAGATGCCGGCGCTCGTCTTGTTCACCGCTCACGGGCGCAAGCACTGGCGCGAGACCTGGCTCGCCGCGAAGGCCGGCACCGCGACCGCCGCCTGACGTTCGCTCGCTCACTATGGCATCCGATCTCGACGACGCCCAGGCCAGCACAGCACGAGTACGAGCGGTGGCTCGCGCGCTCCGGCAGTTGTTCAGCGCGCGGCCGGCCGGCCTGCTGACCGACGTTGATGGGACTATCAGCCGGATCACTCGGCGCACCAACGACGCGACCGTCTCCGCCGAAGCTCGGCGCGCCTTGACCCGTCTCGGAACGCGCCTCGACCTCGTCACCGTCGTCACCGGCCGGGCCGTCGAGCGCGCCCAGCAGATGGTCCAGGTCGCCAGCATCGGCTACGTCGGCAACCACGGCCTCGAATGGCTCGCGGACGGAGCCGTCCAGACCGACCCCGCCGCCGAAGCCGCTCGCCCCGCGCTCCAGTCCGCCCTCGCCGACGTCCGAGCCGCGATCCCGTCCTCAGAGCTCGCCATCGAGGACAAGCGGGTTAGCCTGGCAATCCACTACCGCCTCGCCACCGCGCCGGCCGAGATCGGCGCCCGAGTGCTGGAGATCCTGGAGCCGTACGCTCGATCCGGTTCATTGCGGCTCATCGAGGGCGGGCTGGTCGTGAACGTGCTACCGGCGGTCCCCATCGACAAGGGCGCCGCCGCGCGACGCCTGGTCGAGCAGCACGGGCTGCGCTCGGTGGCGTTCTTCGGCGACGACGTGACCGACCTCGACGCGTTCCGCGTGCTGCGCGAGCTGCGGTCGGCCGGCGCGGTTGACGCGCTGACCGTCGGCGTCGGCAGCGTCGAAGGCCCCCCGGAGGTTCGCGCCGAGGCCGACCTGATCCTCGAAGGGGTCGGCGAGGTCGAGCGCGTCCTAACGGCGCTCGCACGTCCGCCCCGGTCCACTCCGGCTGTCACTCACGGCGCCTGACGGCCGCCAGCGGTGCCTCGGGTGGATGCTACACAGCGCATGGCAAGACGACTCTTTCGGATTCGCCCCGCCAGCCGCTCCTCCATCCGGTCGCTCCAGCTGCTCTCCGTTCTCCTGATGCTCCTGACGACGGCCTGCGGCGGCGTCCTCAATCCGCCGCCGCCGCCCACCGTGCCGCCCCCAACCGTGCCGCGTCCGACCTTCACGCCCGAGCCGACCGCCACCCCGACGCCCGAGCGCTGGGTCAAGAACCACCGCGTCACCGACATGTGGAGCGGCCCGGCCAGTGACCGCAACGCCATCAGCTTCGGCAAGACCTCCAGTGCGTTCTGCATCTTCCGGATCGACGAGGAGATCGACGACGCGCGCGTCTTCGTCTACAACCCGCACCTGGACGGCCGGTTCTGGATCGACGCCAGCGCCATCGGCCCGGTCGAGCCGCCCGCCCACCGGGCCGGGCCGAAGCCCGAAGGCGTCAACTGCTCGGACGCCCTCTACGACGGAGCAGCAGCCTCGACGACGCCCCGCGCCGCGACGACCGGCACCGCGCTCACGCCAGCGGCGCTCGTCGGCGCCAGCGCCACCAGCGCCGCGACCGCCCAGACCACGCCGTCGCCCGCCACGACCGTGACGCCCATCGCGGAGATGAAGACCGGCCAGCCGCTCGTGCTGGCGCTCTACTATCCCTGGTACGGAGCCGGGCAGGGCCATTGACGGCGGTCGCGCACGTCGATCGGTGCGGCACCCCTCCTGACTCCTGGCTCCTGACTCCTGTCTCCTGACTCCTGACTCCTGTCTCCTCGGGAATTGTTGGCCCGGCCCGGGCAGCCTTCTATACTGCGCCCGGGAATGCGTGAGGCCGCCGGCCGCCAGACCGCCGCGTGGCCTGCTGGCAGACGCGCCTGACGTTGCGTCAGGCCGGGAGGATCGGAATGGACCTGCGTGGCAAGCGCGTCGCGATCCTGGCCGAGAACACCTACGAGGATCAGGAGCTCTGGTACCCGTACTATCGCCTGCTCGAAGACGGCGCCGACGTCTTCGTCGTCGGGACCGGCACGGCCACCGTCTACGCCAGCAAGCACGGCTATCCCGTCAAAGTCGATGCCGAGGCCGACACGGTTGACGCGAGCCAGTTCGACATGATCGTCATCCCCGGCGGCTGGGCGCCCGATCTGATGCGCCGCAGTCAAGCGATGGTCAACCTCGTGCGGCAGGCCCACGCGCAGGGCCGATTCGTGGCCGCGATCTGCCACGCCGGCTGGATGCTCTGCTCCGCCAACATCATCCGAGGCCGACGCGTCACCAGCGCCAGGTCGATCAAGGACGACATGGTCAACGCCGGCGGCATCTGGCTGGACGAGGAGGTCGTCCGGGACGGCCGCATCATCACCGCCCGCAAGCCGTCAGACCTGCCCGCGTTCATGCGCGCCGTCGGCAGCGCGCTCCGCGAGGTGGCGCTGCCGGCCACCAACGGCGCTCACTAGCGCCGCCGGCCCGTGCGCGGTCGTCCGAGAAACGCGATTTCATTCGCACCAGAAGCCTGACGCCGACACCGCGCCGGTCCCGTCCACGGGTATCCTTGGTGCTGCGCGCCCGCCACGCGCAGCACGCTCGGCGGCGCCGCAGATCGCACGAAACGTGAGGACAGATCGCTGACCGCACATCCAGCTGGAGCGCTCGTCGTCGGACAGTCCGGCGGCCCGACCGCCGTCATCAACCGCTCGCTCGCCGGCGTCATCCGCGCCGCCCAGGCCGCCGGCGACCGCGTCACACGCATCGTCGGGCTGCGGCACGGCATCGAGGGCTTGTTCGCCGACGATTACGTCGATCTCGGACGCCAGGAGCCCGGCTTTCTCGACGCGCTCCTCGACACCCCGGCCAGCATCCTGGGCTCCTGCCGCTACCGCCTCGCCGACGACGACCTGGATCGAGCGTTGGCCGCCCTGAAGAAGCTCGACGCTCGCTCCTTCCTGTACATCGGCGGCAACGACTCGGCGGACACCACCCACCGTCTCGCCCAGGCCGCCCGCGCCACCGGCTACGACCTCGCCTGCATCGGCGTCCCCAAGACCGTGGACAACGACCTCGTCGGGATGGACCACAGCCCCGGCTACGGCAGCGCCGCTCGCTTCCTGGCGCTCGCCGCGATGGAGGCGTCCCGCGACACCGAGTCGATGCGGCGCAGCGACCCGGTCAAGATCCTCGAAGTGGCGGGGCGCCACGCCGGCTGGCTCGCCGCCGCCGCGTCGCTCGGCCGACGCCAACCCGACGAGGGTCCGCACCTCGTCTACGTCCCGGAGCGCCCGGTCAGCCGCGACTCGATCCTCGTGGACGTCGAGGCGACCTACCGCGCGTACGGACACGCGGTGATCGTGCTCTCGGAGAACCAGCCCGAGCCGAACGGCCAGGTGCTCGGCTCCGGCGGGCAGCCACGCTTCACGGACTCGTTCGGGCACGCCTACTACGACAGCCCGGCCGAGTCGCTGGTAGACCTGATCCGCGACCAGCTCCACCTACGCGCCCGCTTCGAGAAGTACGGGACCCTTCAGCGCATGTCCATCGCCTGCCGCTCCGAGACCGACGCCGCCGAGGCGCTGGCCGTGGGTGAGGAGGCGGTCAGACTCGCGCTGGCCGGCGAATCGGACAAGATGGCGGTCGTCACGCGCCTCTCGGACGCACCGTACGAGACCGCGCTCGGGACGGCGCCGCTGGTGGAGATCGCCAACCAGCAGCGCCTGCTGCCCTCCGAGATGGTCCCGGAGCCGCGTGGCGGCGCCACTGCCGCCTTCCGCCGCTACGCCGAGCCGCTCCTGGGCGCGCCGCTCCCCCGCCACGCCCGGCTCCGCGCCTAGTGCAGATCCAGACGAGAGAGTCCACGTCTACCATTGGACCGTCGCTACGCGACGGGGATGGGCGTCGCAGAGCGACGCCATGACTGTAGACGTGGGTTTCAACCCACGGACACCGCTGGCACGCCACGACGGTCATGGTGGCCGTAACGACGACGACGCCCATCGGGCGCTTCAACCCACGGACACCACTGGCACGCGAAGAGGAATCGGGGGCCGGGAGAACCCGGCCCCTCCTGACTCCTGACTCCTGACTCCTGACTCCTCGCCCTCAGGCCCCGCCGCCCGGCGGCAGCTGCGCCTGCTGGCGGCGCTCCTTCAGCTCGCGCAGCTTCCGGTCGACCTCGCTCTCGGACTCCAGCGCCGCGAACTTCTGGTCCAGGCTGTCCGTGCTCAGGTCGGTGTACGCCTGGGCGCGCGCCTCCTGCTCCTCGACCTTCCGCTCCAGCCGGTCGAAGTCGCCCAGCGCACCCACGCCACGGATGCTGCCCAGCGTCTTGTGCATCTGCTCCTGCGCCTTCGCCGAGCGGCTCCGCGCGATCAGCAGCTCCTTCTTGGCGTCCGCCTCGTCGATCTTGGACTGGAGCTGGCGCAGGCCGTCCTTGAGCGTCTGCACCTGGACGCTCTGAGCCTGCCACTGCTCCTGCAAGCCGGTCGCAGTCGTGGCGTACGACATCTGGCGCTGGAGCGCCTGCTTCGCCAGATCCTCGTCGCCCTTGTCCAGCGCCAGCTCCGCCTTCCGCTGCCAGTCGTCGGCGGTGTGCTGCGCCTCCTGATACCGGGCCTGAAGACGCTTCTCGTCGGCGATGGCCGCCGCCACCTGCGTCTTGACCTGGATCATCTGGTTGTTCATGTCCGCGAGCAGCGTCTTAATCGCCTTCTCGGGATCCTCGGCACGATCCAGAAGGTCGTTGATGTTGGATCTCACCAACAGAGACACTCGGTCGAGCAAGCCCACAGGAGATCCTCCACGTCGAAGAATGAGGTCAGCCCAACAGGCGGGCCAGATGATACGCGTGCGTCACTTATCGCCCCCGCGTCCAGGGGAGCGCAAGAAATCGGCCGGACGCTGGGATCACAGAACCATCCCAGACGACCGGCCTCCAGCGACAGACCGTGGGTCGGGCGGCCACATTCGGCCACCCGACCTGCCCGTCACGTTACCGCGAGGCGCCGTTCGACGTCCCGTTGGCGTTGTCAGGCGGCGGCACCAGATCCGCCAGCGCCGGCACCCGCGCCATCAGGTCGGACATCTTCTGGCCGGTCAGCGACTCGAACAGGGCCGGCGCCTGCGAGATCATCCGGACCATGTCCTCGGTGATCTGGCTCGCGCCGAGACCGCCGCCGTTGCCCCCGCCCTGCGAGACGATGGTGATCTTGTCCACCTTCGAGAGCGGCTCGGCGAACGCCCGCGCCAGCTCCGGCATCGCGCCGAGCATCTTGTCGAGCACCGCCGCCTGGTTGTACTGCTTGAAGGCGTCCGCCCGGACCTCCATCGCCTGCGCTTCGGCCTGGCCCTTCGCCTTGATGATGTCCGCCTCGGCCTGGCCTTCGAGGCGGGTCACGTCGGCGCGCGCCGCGCCCTCGGCACGGGTCGCCTCCGCGAGACCCTGCGCCTCGAGCACCCGCCGCTGCCGTTCGGCCTCAGCCTGGATCTCGATGCGCCGCTTGTCGGCCTCTGCCGACTTCAGGACCGTCGCCTCCAGCTCGCGCTCGCGGCGCTGGATCTCCGCCTCCTGGACCTTGATCTGCTCCTCGCGCTTGACCCGCTCGACGCGCACCTCTTCGGCGACGATCTGCTGCTGCATCACGTTCGCCTGGATCTCGTACGCCTTGTCAGCCTGGGCCTGCGACGTCTTCACCGAGCGCTCGAACTCGGCCCGCTTCAGGGAGAGGTCGCGCTCGGCCTCGGCCTGCCGGGTCTGCGAGGCCATCTCCGCGATGACCCGCTCCTGGTCCGCGGCTGCCCGCGCGATGGCCGCCTCACGCATCGTCTCGGCCTGCCGGATCGACGTGTCGCGAGATGCTTCAGCGGCCGCGATGTCGGCGTCGCGCTTCACCCGCGCGATGTCCGGCCGACCCATGTTCGCGATGTAGTCGTTCTCGTCCTTCACGTCCTTGATCGTGAACGAGACGACTTCGAGGCCCATCTTGTCCATGTCGGCGGCGACCGTCTCGCGCATCCGGTCCGCGACCATCTCGGGCTGCTTCACGATCTGCTCGACCGTGAGCTGGCCGACGATCCCGCGCAGGTGACCTTCCTGAGACAGACGAATCAGATCCTGCCGCTCCTCGGGCGTCTTGCGCAGGAACTGTTCGCCGCCGGTCAGGATGCTCTCCACGTCGGACTTGAACTTGATCTGCGCCACCGCCTCGACCTTCACGGCCACGCCCTGCTGGGTGTACAGGTCTTGAGGCGGCGCCACGTCGAACGACATCAGCTCCAGCGAGAGCTCGTCGGCCCGCTGAACCATCGGCCAGACGATCGCGCCACCGCCCTTGACCACCCTCGGGTGGCCCATGCCGTACACGATCAGCGCCTGGTTGGGACCGACCTTCCGATACAGCCCGGCCAGAACCCGTAGGATGACGAGGAGCACCACCGCCAGGCCAACCGCCATCACCACGACAGGACTCAGTAACGCTTGCATCATGTCCCCCACCGTCTCGCCCCGCGAGCTTACGCCTCGCCGGCGAACGTGGACCAGGGCTCGACGTACGCGAGCCCGCCCTCATACCGAACGATCACGACCTCGGTGCCCTTCGCGATCGCCGCCCCATCGACACTGCGCGCTCCCTCGCTGCGACGTGTGCCGCCATGCGTAAAGACGATCTCGCCGATGGCGCCCTCGTGGATCGCCATGGTCACGCGCCCAACCGTCCCCTCCATCTGTGTGTCCGCGGGATCCATGAACTGCTGGCCCGCAACCAGCACCTTCACCAGAAACATGAACACGGCGCCGCCACCGACGAAGCCGGCGAGCGTCGCGGCGATCAGCGCCAGCGCCGGCGCGACCCCACCCGAGGTGTAGGCCACCCAGCCGGTGCCGCCGAAGAACGCCATGAACGCCGTAATGGTTTGCAGGTTGAACGGCGAAATCTCGCCGAAATGCCCCTCGTGGAGCGCACCATGGTCGCCGTGGTCGCCGCCTCCAACGAGGTGCCCCCCGTGTGACGCCCCGTGCCCGGCCCCGAAGTGCCCCTCGCCGCCATGTCCCGCCCCGTGGCCGCCGCCCAATCCGACGTGTCCGTGACCGCCACCGATTGCGCCATGTCCGTGACCGGCGCCGTGCCCGCCGTCACCCCCGTGGAACGCCCCGAGAGCCAGCGAGATCAGGCTCGTGGCGACCCCAAACACGAAGCAGAAGACGAACACGGCCTCCAATGGGTCCATCGTCGAACGCCTCCGCTATCCCTCCACGTGGCATACCACGCTATCGAAGAGACGTCAATAAGCCGGCCCCAGTTCCAGCCGATCCGGTTCGCAAACTGACAGATCCGGCCGCCGCGCGGCGGCCGGATCCATGAGAGCTCGGTGCAGGTGCGCGGGCAGCTCAGAAGGCGGCGTTGCCGGCCCCGACGAAGGTAGGCCACGCGCCGCAGCCGTCCGTCACCACCAGTGGGACGTGGACCGGTTGCCCCGACACGACCCGCCTGACGATGAACGCCTGCTGCGTGACACCGGTGGGTACTGTGAACGTGCCATTCCCCGTAATCGTCGAGTTGGGCGAGATCGTCTCGACCACGGCGTTCTGCATCGGCGCGGCCTGAGACCCGAACTGGATCGACTGCAGGCTCCCCTGGCCCGCCTTCACCGTCACCAGCAGCTGGTCGGTCCCGGTCCGCGCGATCGTCATCGTGATCTTCGGGCGCGGCGAGCAGGCGCCGGTCGGCGAGTCGTCGTCCAAGATCGTGCCGGTCGCGGTCGCCGTGCCGAGCGCCGCGTTCTGGGCGTTCTGGAGACGCACCGTAAACGTCTCGTTCCCTTCGACCACGTTGTCGCCGATCACGTGAATCGAGATCGTCTTCAGCGTCTCGCCGGGCGCGAACGTGACGCCACCGGAGATGTCCGTGCCCACGATGTCGGTGTTCACGGACGCCGTCCCGCTCTCCACGATCCAGTTGACGGTCACGGTCTGCGTGCTGGCCGGCGCCAGGTGGACATTGAACGTCATCGCCGGGTTGGTGCCGGTGCCTTCGGTGACCTGGGCGGCATCGATGGTCAGCGACGGCAGCGCCGTCGAGTCCTGGTTGACGCCCTGGACGTCCGGCGCGTCCAGGTTGTTGTAGGCCGGGTCCGTGGAGCTAGCCGGCGCCGTGACGATGGTGAACACCTGATTCCCGTCCGCCACCGCGTCCGGGACGCCGGTCACGGTGACCGTTTGCGGCGTGGTGCCGCTGCCCGGCTGGAAGGTCAGCGTCGGCGGGGAGACGGTCGCCTCACCCGGCTTGTTGCTGCTCAGGCCGATCGTGACTTGCGCCGTCGGCTCCGTCGCAAGGGCGACCGTGAACGTGGCGGTGCCGCCAGCCTCGGTCGTCGTCAGGCCGGAGGTCGGCGTCACCAGGATCGCCGCCGAGGTCACACTCTTGCAGACCGAGAACTCCGACGTGTCGACGATCAGGTCGGAGAGCGACGCCGCCGCGGCGAACGTCTCGAGGCTGGCGGTCGCCGTGATCACCTGGCCCGGCGCGATCGGCCCGACGTTCGCCACGAAACTCCCCTGCCCGCTGCCGTTCGTGCTGAGCTCGGTCGTCCCGATGTAGGAGCGTCCCTCGCCACTGCCGCCCGGGGTGTCACACGACGGGCTCGCGTACAACTCGATGCGATATTTCAGGCCGTTGCCCGCGCTCAACGTCCCGCCAATCGACGTGCCCGCGCCGGACGTCGTAGCCGCCGTGACGACCGGCGCGTTGAGAATGCCGACGGTGTTCGCGGGCGAAACGCCGTCGCCGCTGCCGTCCACATTCACCAGCAGCGAGACGTCGATGCCGAGGCGCGTGTTGCCAAAGATCGAGTTGGCGATGATCCCGTTGCCGATCGGCGAGTAGAACGCGCCGACGTTGTTCACGATGCCCGACACGCCGTTGAACGCGATGGTGTTCTGCTGGATGAACACGCCGTTCGAGTTTTCCAGCAGGATCCCGTCGCCCTGGTTTGGAATCGGGTTAAGGCCGGTCTTGTCCGTGCCGATCGAGTTGTAGTAGACCGTGGTGTCGCCGACGGCGCCGAGCATGTTGATGCCGTGGCGACCGTTGCCGGAGATCAGGTTGCCGGAGCCGGCATCCTCCGTCCCGATCCCGGTCGAGGCCGGCCCGTCATGAGCGGGGTCTATCTGGGACACGCTGATCCCGTCACGCCCGTTCCCCAGGGCGGCGGTACCGGTCACGTTCGTACCGATCCGATTCCCGTAGATCAGGACGTCCTGGGTGCCGTCGCCGATGAGCGCGATGCCGTCCTTCTGATTCCCCGAGATGATGTTCCCTTCGGCGGTCTTGTTCCCCCCGACGACGATGCCCTGGGCGTCGGTGATCAACACGCCGTACGCCGTATTCGTCACGATGGCGGTACCAGCCGCGTTCAGGCCGATGATGTTGCCCCGCAGGCGCGTGAAATCGACGCAGGCGCAGAGGCCAGTCAACGAGACCTGGCTGGTGATGTTGCCGGAGATGACGTTGCCCTCGGCCAGCCCGACGCCGCCGATCTGGATGTCGGACGAGCTCTCGACTTCGATGCCGTTCAGGTTCGCGAGCCTGGTCGATCCGTCCGAGCCAACCCCGATGTAGTTCCCATGAATCACGGAGCTGTCGGCGTTGGACTCCAGGCGAAGCCCGAAGCTGGTGCCATTACCGCTGATGATGTTGCGTCCAGCGGCCGTGCCAGTCCCGACGACCGCGCTGTCTGTCGACCTGAGCAGCACACCACCACCCACGTTGCCGAGACCGGTCGTGTTGCGGCGATCCGTGCCGATCACGTTCGCCTGGAGTTTCAGGTCGGCGGTGGTGTCCGCGAAGATGCCCAGGCCGAAGCCAGGAGCACCACCGTTGTTGGCGGCGATCACGTTCCCCTCGCCGGTGCCTGTGCCGCCGATCGTCACGTCTGGCGTACCGTCGATGAAGATGCCGATGCCGTTCCCAGACGGACTGGTGCCATCAGGGACGCCCAGGTTCGGCACGACGCCGATGTAGCAGCCCACGATCGTGTGCGGCCCGGACGTCGCGGCGATGTAGATGCCGAAGGCGTCGAAGCCTGTGATGGAGAGCCCCTTGATGATCGTGCTTCCGGCGGTGATCGTGAGCCCGAATGTCGCGCCACCACCTTTCTTGACCTGTATCAGTGGCGGCCCCGCGTAGTTCGCGGTCCCGTCGAACACGCCCTGGCTCCAGCCGTCAAGCGTCACGTTCGCGTCGATCCCCGGGAGGTCGCCGAGCACCGTGATCTCACGGAGGCTGCCAGGCGCGCCGCTCGTTATGTGAAACTCGATGAGCACGGAGCCGGAGAGGCCCGCGGCTTCCTGGAGCGCGGCTCGGAGTGTGCAGATGCCGTTGCCGGTAGCGGTCTCGCAGACGCCGTTCACTGCGAAGTCGCTTCCGTCCCCGGCGTCGTTGACGACGAACAGCGTCGCCGCGCCCACAGGGCGAGCCGGCGGCACCGCCATGGCCACGAGGGTCAGCAGTCCCACCACCAACGTCACGCGCAAACCAGCGTGCCAGCCAGTCAGCCATCCCCGCTGGCGCCGGTGGTCTGCTATCGAATCGGGGTCTCCCATCGCCACGTGCTCCCGCCGCGTACTCCGTTATGTCGGGAGCGCAGTGTAACGAAACTGTGCCGTCGGCACCAGCACAGCCCGGCCGAAGGGTGCCCGTCAGCATCGTGCGGCGCGATCTGGCCGGTGTCCGGATCGACCTCGATGCGGGCCAGCTCGACCGCGAAGGCCGGCGCCTGGGTCGAGACGCAGGCCATCTCTGGGATACTGCCGGTGCCAACCACGCGGAGGAGGGCACGTCGATGGCAGACAAGATTCGCCTGGGGTTCGTGGGAGCCAACGTCCGGTCGGCCTGGGCCTCGCAGTCGCACTTCCCGGCCCTGCGAGCCAGCCCGGACGTCGAGATGACCGCCGTCTGCACCACCCGGCCAGAGAGTGCCGCGGAGGCGCGCGAGGCGTTCGGCGCGAGATTCGCGTATCACGACTACCGCGAGATGGTCACTTCGCCAGAGATCGACGCCGTCGCCGTGGTGGTCAAAGTGCCGGAGCACTACGGCCCAACGAAGGCCGCCATCGAAGCCGGCAAGCACGTCTACACCGAGTGGCCGCTCGGGCGGAACACCGCCGAAGCCGAGGAGCTCGCGACGCTCGCCCGTGCCAGAGGCGTCCAGACGGTGGTCGGGCTGCAGTCACGCGTCAGCCCGACGCTCGGCTACGTCAAGGAGCTCCTGGAGACGGGCTACGTTGGCGAGGTGCTCGCCTGCCACGTCAGCTGCATGCGCGACGGCGCCCTCGCCCGCCCGTCGAGCCGGACCTGGCAGCGCGACGCCAGCCTCGGCGCCAACACGCTCACCATCGCCAACGGCCACGTCATCGACGCACTACGTTACGTCGCTGGCAACTTCTCGCGCGTCGCCTGCGTCGTCTCGACCCGGGCGCCCCAGTGGTTCGAGACCGACACCCAGCAGATGGTGGACGTCACCTCGCCGGACAACGTGCTGGTCAGCGGCCACCTGGTGCGCGGCGCGGTCGCCTCGGTCCACGTCGGGGCGGTGCCCTGGGCCGGCGGCGGCTACCGGATGGAGATCTTCGGACGCGAGGGCACGCTGGTGGTGACAGGCGACGTCTCCTCGCAGCGCGGCCAGACGCTCAGGCTCCAGGGTGTCCAGAACGGCCACACCCTGGCCGATCTGGACGTGCCTGACCGCTACGTGCACGTCCCGGCCGACTTCCCGCGCGGGGATCCGTTCAACGTCGGCCAGATGTACGCGCTGTTCGCCGATGCCGTCCGGACCGGCCAGAACCGCCTGCCGACCTTCGCCACCGCCGTCGAGCTGCACCACTTCCTGGACGCGATTCAGCGCTCGTCGGACACGAAGCGGGAGGTCAGCCTCGACTGAGGAGACAGGAGACAGAATACAGGAGACAGGAGATTCATCCCCTCCTGTCTCCTGTATTCTGTCTCCTGTCTCCTACTGGATTCGTCCGACCGGCATGTTCACCCAGGCGCTCATCTCGTGCGGCAGCGTGACCGGGTCGGCCTTGGTCACGAACTTGTCGGTCAGCCCGGACAGGCTGGTCAGGCCGGAGAGCGCCATCGCGCAGACCATCTCGTCTTCCAGGATCTCCAGCATCCGCACCACGCCGGCCTGACCGCCGGCCGCCAGCCCCCAGCCCTGGAGCCGGCCCAGCGCCACCGCGTCCGCCCCGAGCGCCACGGCCTTCAGCACGTCCGTGCCGCGCTGGACGCCGCCGTCCAGGATAATCTTCGCCTTCCCCTTCGCCACCGACACGACCTCCGGCAGCACGTCCAGGCTCCCCTCGCCGTGGTCGATCTGCCGGCCGCCGTGGTTGGAGACCCAGAGCACGTCCACGCCGCGCGCCACCGCGATCTCGGCGTCCTCGGCCGTCTGGATGCCCTTGACCATGAACGGCAGCCCGGCCAGGTCGCGGATGCGCTCCATGCTGTCCCAGGTGAGGGCGGCCTGCCAGCTGCGGCTCGGGGCAGCCCGCCGCGAGGGCGGCTGATAGCGCGTCAGCATCGGGCGCTCGCGGCGGCTGTAGTGCGCCACGTCCACGGTCAGGGCCAGCGCGGCGTAGCCCGCGTTCTTGACCCGCCCGATAATGCTCTCGATCCAGTCCCAGTCGCCGTGCACGTACAGTTGGAAGATCTTCGGCGTGTCGGTCGCCGCCGCCGTCTCCTCCAGGGTGGGCAGCGTCACCGAGCTGACGGCGTGCATGATGCCGAACTCGGTGGCGGCGCGGGTCGAGCCAGCTGCGCCAGACGGGTCGAACGTTTGCAGCGAGCCGATCGGCGCCAGGATCGCCGGAATGCGCAGCTTCTGGCCGAGGAACGTCGTGGACGTGTCCACTTCGGTGACGTCCACCAGGATGCGCGGTCGGAACGCGATCTTGTCGAACGCCAGACGATTCCTTCTCAGCGTGGTCTCGGACTCCGAGCCGCCCACGAGGTAATCCCAGGCGCCCTGCTCCAGCTTCCGGCGCGCCTCCTGAACGATCTCCTCATTGCTGACGACATCTCGCATCGCTCGATCTCCTCCCAGGGCTGTCGATGTGACGGAACAGGCTAGCGCACGGCTCGCCGAAAGTCCATGCGAGCCGCGCGCGAGGGTGTGCGTCAGAGTCTTGTGACCATCCAGATCCGGGGGCGCGATGAATCGCGCCCGTACCAGGGACGCTGCCTTGTACGGGCGCGATTCATCGCGCCCCCAACAGATCTGACGCACACCCCGCGCGCGAAAGAACCCGTCAGAACGGACGCCACGGGTGGAGCGAGACGATGCGGAGGGCCGTCAGATCGGCACCGCTTCGATGACGCAAGCCGAGGTGCGCGTCGGTACGACCCGCGTCAGGCGCAGGCCGGCCCGCTCCAGCAAGACCCGGTACTCGTCCTCGGTGCGCTCCTGGCCGCCCGGCACCAGCAGCATCGCCAGATCGAGGATCTTGGCCGGATCCGGTGCGTCGCTCGGGCTGACGACCGCCTCGACGAGCAGCAGGCGCGCTGACGGTCCCATCGCCCGCCGACAGTTCGACAGGATCTTCACACAGGATGCCTCGTCCCAGTTGTGGATGCAGTGCGAGACAATGTAGGCGTCGCCGCCCTCCGGCACCGACGCGAGGAAGTCGCCGCCGATGAATTCGCAGCGATCCACCACATCGGCTGCCGCCAGGTTTCGCTCGGCGTCCGGGACGACTTGTGGCCGCTCGAACAGGACACCCCGCAGCGTAGGGTGAGCCTGGAGGATCGTCCCGAGCAGGTTGCCGGACCCGCCGCCGACGTCCACGACCCTCCCGAAGCTGGAGAAGTCGTAGGCGTCCACGATGGCGGCCGGCTCCTGGCCGTGGAACCCGATCATGGCGGCGTTGAAATGGGACGCTTCCTCGGGATTCCGTTCGAGGAGCTCGTACTCGCTCATGCCGAGCGCCTGCTGGATGCCGGTCTGGCCGGTCCGCACGGCATGCATCGCCTCGCCCCAACTGGCCCAGAACCACTCGCCCGAGAGCGCGATGACCGTCGAGCGGGCCGATCCCGGCGCGTCCGAGCGCAGCGTCTCGCCGAGCGCCGTCAGCGAGAAACGGCCGTCGTCCTCGGTGCGGAACAGGCCAACGCTCGCGAGGGTCCGCAGCAGCCGCCGCAGCGACGGCCCGTGCGTGCCAGTCGCGAACGCGAGCTGCTCGGCATCGCGCGGTCCGTCAACCAGCAGGTCCGCGATCCCAAGACGGGCGACCACGTACACGGCGCGCGAGATCCAGTAGCCGGTCGCGAGTTGAATCACCTGGACGTGCGGCGGCAGCGCCGGAGCGGTGGCGGTCACGACGGCGGCGTCGGTGTCGGTCTGCATCGGGAGCCTCCCCTGCGAGCTGATCTCCCGCGCAGCGTACGGTCGTTCGGACAGGCTGCAAACACAGACCCACAGAGTTAGACGCAGAACCGGATGCAATCTCACAGATCCGTGTTTGCTCGCTCGCCGGCTCCGCCTACAATGGGCACACCCGAGGGCGATGGAGCCCGTCCGGGCGGGGCGAGCAGCCACGCCATGGCGGCGGCGTGTGGCAGGGCGCGCGGAGGGGACGTGACGGTGGACGAACGTGAGACCGGGACGTTCGGCCAGCTGCTGCGCCAGCACCGCCTCGACGCTGGCCTCACCCAGGCCGCCCTCGCCGAGCGAGCCGGCATCAGCCTGCGCGCGGTGCAAGATCTCGAACGGTCGGTGGGCCGCCCGCAGCGCGGAACGGCCCGCCGCCTGGCCGAAGCCCTCGGCCTCGCCGCCGATCCTCGCGCCAGGTTTGACCGGGCGGCAGCGCCGGCCCCTCGGACGAGGCAGACCCCGCGCGTGCGAGATGCCCGTGGCGACCGACTCGGTGGCCGGCCACCCGCCCGGAGCCAGCCCGACGGCGAGCAGAAGCGGGTGACGGTCCTCGTGGCCGAGGTCGTCGGGCTGGCCGACTCCGTGGACGCCTTCGAGCCAGACCGTGCCGACCGCCTCCAGGCTCAGATCGTGCCCGCGCTGACCGACGCGGTCCACCGCCGTGGAGGCACCGTCAGCCGCGTTGACGGCGACGGCATCATGGCGATCTTCGGTGCGCCGGTCTCGAAGGAGGACGATGCCGTCCGGGCCTGCCTGGCAGCACTGGCGCTGCACGAGTCGTTCGGGCGTGTCGCCGGTCAGTACGGCGACGCGGCGAGCTCCCCGCTTGCCTTACGGGTCGGGCTGGCCTCGAGCGAGGTCGTGCTCCGTGGTGGCAGCGGCGACCGTGGCCGCGAGCTCGCCGCGCTTGGGCCAGCCGTTCGGGCCGCTGGACGGCTCGCGCAGGCCGCCCTGGACGGCTCGACGCTCCTGGCGATGGGGACCGCCCGCGCTGCCGAAGGGTACGTGCACGTCCGGCCCGTCGAGTCGGGGTCCAGCGCGCTCGCGGGCGCTCCCGTGTTCGAGCTGCTCGGCAGCCAGCCCGTCCAGACCCGTTTCCGGCGGCTGCTCTCGACCCGGCGCCTCACCAGATTCGTCGGCCGCGACGCCGAAGCGGCCACGCTGGCGCTGCTTGTCGGTCGAGCACGCGCCGGCCAGGGCCAGGTCGTCGGCCTGGTCGGCGAGCCCGGCGTCGGCAAATCGCGCTTGATCTGGGAGGCAACCCGTTCGGCCCAGAGCGATGGCTGGCTGGTGCTCGAATGCGGTGCGCTGTCACACGATCTGGCCGCTTCCTATGAGCCCGCCGTCGAGCTCCTCAAAGCATGGTGCCAGATCGAGGATCGCGACGAGGTATTCACAGCTGCCGCGAAGCTGACCGAGCGCGTGCTACGCCTCGATCGGGCGCTCGCGCCGGACCTGCCGGCCCTCCTCGCGCTGCTCGGACTGCCGATCGACGACGTGATCTGGGACATGCTGGCGCCACCGCAGCGCCGCGACCGCACGCTGGCGGCGCTCAAACGTCTGCTGATACGGCAGAGTCAGGAGCAGCCGCTCATTCTGGTCGTCGAGGATCTCCACTGGATCGACCCGGAGACCCAGGCGTTGTTGGACACCCTGGTCGAGAGCGTGCCGGCCGTGCCGATGCTGTTGCTCGTCTCATATCGTCCAGAGTACACGCACCCGTGGGCGCGCAAGACGTACTACACGCAACTGCCGGTGGAGACGCTGGCGACGCAGCCGGCCGACGACCTGCTCGGCGCGCTGCTCGGCGACGACCCCGCGCTGGGTCCGCTCCGCGGCCAGTTGATTCAGAAGACGGAAGGCAATCCGCTGTTCCTGGAAGAGAGCGTGCGCGGGCTCGTGGACACGGGAACGCTGACCGACGCCGGCGGCGCCTACCGCCAGACCAGGCCGGTCGACACCATCCGCCTGCCGGACACCGTCCAGACGGTGCTCGGCGCCCGGATCGATCGCCTCGATCCCGCTGCGAAGCGTCTGCTCCAGATCGCGGCGGTCATCGGCAAGGACGTACCGCTCTGGCTGCTGCGCACCGTCGCCGAGCTCACTGACGACGACCTTCACCAGACGCTCGCCGGCTTGCTGGCTGCGGAGCTGCTGTACGAAGCCCAGGTGATCCCAGAGGCCGTCTTCACCTTCAAACACGCGCTGACGCACGACGTTGCCTACGGCAGCCTGCTGCACGACCGACGACGAGCGCTGCACGCGCGGATCGTCACTGCGCTGGAAGCGTCCGCCGACGGCGACGGCCTCGCCGTGGAACGGCTCGCGGAGCACGTGGACCGGCTGGCCGAGCACGCCTGGCGCGGGGAGCTCTGGCACCAGGCGGTCAGGTATCTCCGGTCGGCCGGCCAACGTGACGGCGCGCGCGGAGCGAATCGCCAGGCGGCGGCGTACTTCACGCGGGCACTCGACGCTCTCGGGCACCTGCCGGAGAGTCGCGAGACGCGGGAGCTTGCCGTCGACGTTCGACTCGACCTGCGCAACGTCCTGCTGCCACTCAACGAATTCGCGACGATGTTCGAGCAGTTGCAACGTGCTGAGGCGCTCGCCATCGCCCTGGACGACCGGCCCCGGCTCGCCTGGGTCTCGGCGTACCTGACCGCCTTCTATTGCAACGCCGTGCAGCCGCGCGAGGCGGAAGCCGCCGGCCGGCGCGCCCGCCGCCTCGCCGACGAGCTAGACGACCTGCCGCTTCAGGTGATGTCGCACTTCTTCCTCGGCCTCGCCGACGTGTACGCCTGTCGGTACGCCGAGTCGATCGAACGGCTGAGCTGGAACGTCGAGCGGCTGCGAGGCGCGCTCGCGTTCGAGCGGTTCGGCGAGCCGGGCCTGCCGGCCGTCTTCTCGCGCAGCTACCTGCTGCGGGCGCTCGCGGAGCTCGGCCGGTTCGATGAGGCACTGGCGCGTGGTGAGGAGGCTGTCACGCTCGCGGAGTCGAGCGAGCTTCCGCTCTCACGCGCCAGTGCGCTCGAAGGGCTCGGATTCGTCCACCTGCGGCGCGGCGCGCTTCCCGAAGCCGTCAGCATCCTGGAGCGGGCGCTCGAGCTCTGCGAGGCGCATCAGCTGCACATCATCCTGTATCCGGTTCAGGCGTACCTCGGCTACGCCTACGCGCAGCTCGGACGGGACGCCGAAGCGACAGCGCTGCTGACGGCATCTGCCGCCGTCGAGTTGGGGCTCCACCCGTCGCTGAGGATGACGATGCTGGGCGAAGCGCACGTGCTGGCCGGCCGTCATGACGAAGCCGCCCGCTGCGCTGGCCGCGCTCTCGTGCTGGCGGATGCTGGTGAGGAGCGCGGCAACCGGGCCTGGGCGTTGCGACTGTCAGCCGAGATCGCCCGCCAGCAAGGACCACACGGCGCCACCCGAGCCGCCGAGCTCTTCCGCGAGGCGCTGGCGCTGGCAGATGGGCTGGAGATGCACCCATTGCGCGCGCTCTGTCAGCCGGGCCTTGTGAGCCTGGACCGACGAGCGTGACAGTCCCGACCGAGCGCGCCTAGCTCGGCGACAGCCGGGGCGACGCGGCTGGTCCACCGCCGCGGTCGTCGGCCTCTTCGGACGGCTCCCGCTCCCTGAACGCGCACTGCATGGCGACGCGCCCGTCAAACGCAACCCGCCAGAGATCGCTCGGGCGCCAGCCGACCCCACAGTCGAAGGTCGTCTCGGTGGTGGTCGTGACCGCCGTCGTCGTCGTGCTGGTGGTCGCGGTGGTGGTCGCCGTCGCGGTGCTGGTGTTGGTGTTCGTCAGCGTGCTGGTGGCCGTCGTGGTCGTCGTCTGGGTGACCGGGACGGTGGCCGTGGTGCTGGTACTCGTGGTGGTCGCGGTGTTTGCCGTCGTCGTCACGCAGTCGAGCAACGTCGTCGTGGACGTTGTAGTCGTGGTCACAAGGTTGAAACCGAGGAT
The DNA here is from genome assembly GCA_046328125.1 of Chloroflexota bacterium. Classification (GTDB taxonomy): domain Bacteria; phylum Chloroflexota; class UBA6077; order UBA6077; family JACCZL01; genus JADZEM01. Next base: position 24,009 of record JAXLXF010000020.1, on the reverse strand, counting down.
GGTCGAGGTGGTCGTCGTCGTCGCCGTCGAGGAGGTGGTGGCCGTCGTGGTGGTGTTCGCCGTCGACGTGACCGTCGTGGGCACGGTCGTCGTCGTGGTGAGGCTCGTGGTCGTCGTCGTCGGCACGGTCGTCGTCGTGAACGTCGTCGTCCGACCGGTCGATGTGAAGGTGGAGGTCTGCGAGATTGTGCCGGGCAAGCAGGCCGTCGCCACAGCCGTGGTGGTGGTCGTCGAATTCTGTGTGGGGTCAGGCTGGACGGCCGAGTCGTCACCGGTCGTGATGTGCTGCGTCGTCTTCGCGCCCTGGATGCCCTGGTTGGCCGTACCCTTCCGATCGGAGGTGTCGGTCAGGTTCGTGGCGACGAGCGTGCCGTCTGGCAGCTTCTCGATGTCGATAGTCAGCTGCATGTCCTGGGTGAACTTCGGCAGGTCGCCCGGCTTCAGCCACGACAGGTCGATGGTGTAGCGGTTCCCGTCGACGACGATGGTGATGGTGCCGTTGACTCTGCAGGCCGCACCGCTGACGGCGCCGCAATCGACCAGTCCGGTCAGCGTCGTCTCGGCCCGCGCCTGGGGTGCTCGGGAGAGCATGCCGAAGAGAGCGATTAGCAGTGCTGCAACTACCGCGGTCCAGAGATTCGCTCGGCCCATCCGCACGTCAAACACTCACACGCAAGCTGGTTACAAGACCGTCACAGGAGGGAGTCTACTGGACGCTTCCCGTTCGGTCAAGCGCGACTCGCCACGTGCTGGCGTTTGTCCGACGTTCTGTCACATTCGGACGACCGATCGCGGAGCGGCTGCTCGCGCGTGCTGCGCCGCCCCGGTCTCTTGGAAGAACAGAACAGGACACCTCACGGACTCCGGTCCTGAGGTGCCCTGGCCGCGATGACGTCCTGTCGGCTGGATCTATCGGCCGTTCGTGGTCGGGCGCGGCGCGGTAGGGCTCGTAGTACTGCCGTCGTTGGTTCGGACCTGCACCCAGTTACCGGTGAATCCGTCGCAGTAGTAGACGTACTTCAGGCCGAAGTAGTAGTCACCGTGGCTGCCGTGGGCCTCGGCGTTGTCGCACTCCTTGTCGGCGCAGCCCTTGACGGAGTCCCACACGAAGCCCCCCGCGATGCACTCGGCGGCAGACTTGCGCTGGGGGTTGGTCATGGCGGCGTTGGCCGGCGAGGGCTGAAAGCTGGCGGCGGCGACGGCGACCAGCGCGGCGGTGACGAGTCCACGGGCGAGCTTGCGAGCGTACATGACGGTTTCTCCTCGATCCTGTCGGGTGGTATGGGAGCGTGCGGCTCCACTCACAGCCTACGGATCGGGGCCACGCGATTCATGTCCAGGGTTGGCTATTCTGGCTCGGGGAGGTAGCTAATCCTGGCCGACCTTCGTCAGGCGTCGCTCGTGAGGCTGACCAACGTGGCCGGCTGACGCGTATCAGGTGCCGACCCCTTGCCAGGCCCATCGCCGACAGCGTTGCCTGGCCCCCACGAAGAATGCCCCTCTTCCTATCTGGTAGAGGGGCCTTTCGGAGCCGATGGTGAGATTCGAACTCACGGCCTGCCGCTTACGAGGCGGCTGCTCTGCCACTGAGCTACATCGGCACGACAAAACGGCGCCGCACGGCGGCGCACCTGAACGATAGCAAACCCGCCCAAGCTCTCGCCACGCCAGGCTCGCCGTCCCGGCGCATCTTCGGGGCATGGCCCGAACGAGCGGAGCAGGTCCGGCTCGCCGGACCAGCGGTCGGACCATGAGGCGACCAGTCCGGGCTGGTCGCCTCGGTCACCTACTGCAGCGGCGAGAACGCCGCCGGGATCAGCAGCTTGTTCTCCTGCCGAATCGGCCGGATCGCGCCCGGCGCCGCCGGCTGGCGCGCCTCCGCCATCCGCTTGCGCACGTTAGCCCGCTCGGCCAGGTCCTTGTAGACATAGACGTGGATGAACCGGTTCAGCGCACCGATCTCGCTGGGCCAGTACGCCACCACCGGCGAAAGTGCCTCGCGCGCCGCCAGCCCCCGCTCACGCGCCGGCATCTGCTTCGCCAGGTCGCCCGCCGCGTAGGTGTAGATCCGCATCTCGTAGACGTTGCCGGTGCCGTAGTCCCGATCGTTCAGCAGGTGCATGAACGCCGGCTGCTCGACGATCTCGGCCTCCTGCGCCACGATCAGCTCCTGGCCGCTCGGCATGGCGTTCCGCTCTGTGTCCTGCGCCATCGCGGCCCGCACCCGAGTGCGGTGGTTCAGGTCGTCGTACGGATAGACGTGCACCACCTGGTTCAGCGGCCCGAACTCGGTGTGCCAGAACGCCCCGAGCTTGGAGTGTTTCTCGCGCGCCGGCAGCCGTCGGGCGTATCGCTCCTCGAACTCGGCTACGCTGCCGGGGCGCAAGGTGTACGTACGAATCTCGTAGATCATGGAGATCCCCTCCGGAGACACCCCCGCCAGCGCACCAGAACCGCCAGCGGTGCAGGCATCGCCTCCGCTGCATCGTACGCGCCGACCCCGGGGATTTCAACCGGATCAACCACCACGTGTGCCAGCCAGCCGGACTACACTCTCCGATCACCTTCAACGCAGCCGCACCCTCCGCACCCATTCCGTGACACGATTTCGCAGCGTACTGGAGCGCACTTTGGACGAGCTTCTGCATTTCATCGACGGCCAGTGGCAGCGGGGCTCCGGCGGCGACCCACGCCCCAACGTCAATCCCGCCCACGCCGACCGCGTCCTGAACGCCGCGCACGCGGGCACCGCCGAGGATGCCGTCAGGGCGATCGACGCCGCCGAGCGTGCCTTCAAGGAATGGCGCAACACCCCTGGCCCCGAGCGCGGCAAGATCGTCGGCAGAGCCGCCCAGATCCTCGAAGGGCGCCGGATGGAGCTGGCCCGCGCCCTCACCTCCGAGGAAGGCAAAGTCCTCCCCGAAGCGCTCGCCGAAGTGGACCGCGGCCTCGCCAACATGGTCTTTTCGGCCAGCGAAGGCACCCGGATGCACGGCCAGACCATCCCGTCCGCCCAGCGCGGCACCCTGATCTACACCCAGAAAGTACCCCTCGGCGTCGTCGGGATCATCACGCCCTGGAACTTCCCGTTCTGCATCCCGGCCTGGAAGATCGCGCCGGCCCTGGTCGCCGGCAACACCGTCGTCTTCAAGCCGGCGTCGCTCGTCCCCTGGTGCGCCCAGATCCTCGTTCAGGCGCTCGAAGAGGCCGGCCTGCCGAAGGGCGTGATGAACCTGATCATGGGCGACGGCAGCAAGGTCGGCAACGTCATCGTGGACGACCCGCGCGTCAAGGCGATCTCCTTCACCGGCTCGAACACCGTCGGCCAGCGCCTGTACGCCCAGGTCGCCGCCAGCCGCCTCTGCCGCGTCCAGCTCGAGCTCGGCGGCAAGAACCCGGTCGTCGTGCTCGAAGACGCCGACCTCGGCAAGGCCGCCAACGACGTCGTCCTCGGCGCCTACGGCTCCAGCGGCCAGCGCTGCACCGCCACCAGCCGCGCCATCGTCGTCGAGCCGATCTATGAGCGCTTCACCGAGATGATCGCCGACCGCGCCGAGCAGCTCGTCACCGGCGACGGCCTCGAATCGGGCGTCAACATGGGGCCGATCGTGGACGGCAGCCAGCGCGAGTCCGTCCTGGAGTACATCAAGAAGGGACAGGAGGAGGGCGCCACTCTGCTGCTCGACGGCAGCCAGCCGAGCCGCCCGGCCCTCCGCGACGGCTACTTCGTCGAGCCGACCATCTTCGTCGGGGTCAAGCCGGAGATGTCCATCGCCCAGGACGAGATCTTCGGCCCGGTCCTCTCGGTCATGCCGGCCCGCGACTTCGAGCACGCGATGGAGGTCGCAAACGACATCCGCTACGGCCTCTCCTCTTCGATCTACACCCGCGACCTCGGCAAGGCGCTGGCCTACTCCCGCGAGAGCGAGGCCGGCATGCTCCACGTCAACATCCCGACCCTCGGCGGCGAGGCTCAAGTCCCCTTCGGCGGCACCAAAGCGAGCGGCCTGGGCGCCCACGAGTGCGGCGAGGCCGGCTTCGACTTCTTCAGCGAGGAGCGCATCGTCTACATCGCCGGCTGACCCCACCTCAGCCCCTCTCACTCTGAGAGAGGGGCTGAGGTGGGGTTTCTTCTTCCCCCGCCAGGTGAGGTGACGGCGACCGTCGGCACGACGCATATCCGACGCGCTACCATGCCACCGTGGGCGGGCGCCGCGAGGCGCTCGCTCCTCCGGAGGACGCCGATGACCGCCAGCCTCACCGCCGAGGTCGCCACTGCCGTTGGGAGTCGCCCATGACGGCCGGAAACCTCGCCCAGACCGAGCCAGCGCCGGCTCGCTCGTCGTGGCTTAGCTCGCTGCGCCTCGGCCGCGACGACGTCCCGATGATCGGGATCTCGGTCGGCCACGCCTGCACCCATTGGTACCCGGGCGCCTTCACCGTGATGCTGCCCTACTTCGCCGCCGATCTCGGCCTCTCGCTCACCCAGGTCGGGATCCTGATCGGCCTGCGCAGTCTCACCAGCACCATCATCAACCTGCCCGGCGGCATGATCGTCGACCTGATCGGCAGGCGCACCCTGGTCATGGGCTGCGCCATCGCCTGGGCCGGCATCCCGTACCTCTTCCTGGGACTCACCACCAACTTCTTCATCATCGCCACGCTGATGGCGTTCGTCGGCGTCGGCAACATGCTCTACCACCCGGCCGCGCTCTCCTCACTCTCGGAGCTGTATCCCACGCGGCGCGGCTTCGCCACGGCTATGAACCAGCTCGGCGCCAGCTTCGGCGACACGGCCGGGCCATTGGCCGCCGGCCTCGTCCTGACCGTGCTGTCCTGGCGCGAGATCACCCTCGTCAACGTCATCCCCGGCATCATCATGTCGCTGGTCTTCTGGTTCGCCATGCGTAAGGTCGCTCTCCGCTCGGTGGACGTCGCCGAGCGGCGCTCGGTCCGCGACTATCTCGATGGCGCCCGGACCCTCATCACCAGCCCGAACATGCTCAAGATCGCCCTGCTCGGCGGCACCCGTTCGATGACTCAGGCTGGCCTCTCGACGTTCCTGCCGATCTACCTGGCGAATGTGGCCGGCCTGAGCGCCGCCTTCATCGGCACCTACCTGGCGGTCGTCCAGGGCGCCGGCATCGTCTCCGGGCCGCTCTCAGGCGGACTCTCGGACCGGATCGGCCGCCGACCCCTTGTCGCCGCCGGCATGATCAGCACCAGCATCATGCTGATCGTCCTGATGGCGCTCCGAATCGAATGGCTGTTCATCTTCGTCCTGGCGCTGATCGGCTTCTTCCTCTACTCGACCGCGCCAGTTCTCAACGCCTGGGCGCTCGACATCGCGCCGCGCCATCTTGGCGGCACCAGCATCGGCATGCTGTTCGCCAGCCAGGGCCTGCTCGGCGGCATTGCCCCGGTCGTCGGCGGGCTGATCGCCGACCGCTACGGCATCGAAGCGGCGTTCTACTTCATCGCGGTGACCGTCCTGGTCGCCAACCTGCTGATCGTCACCATCCGCGACGACGCCGGCAAGCAGGCACGATCCGCGTCCGCCTGAAAAGTAGCCGCGAAACGTTCAGCACCGCGAGCGTCAGCTAACGGACCCACGGATCTTGAGGTCCGCTGGCGATGTTAGCGTGCTGGCCGTCAGCCGGCGATCGGCAGCTCCGCGGTGCTCGCGGCAGGCGCCACCTGCTCCACGAGCATCACGTTCCGCTCGTACCGCTCCAGCAGCGCCGCGAAGAACGCCTGCGCCAGCGGATCCCGGTTCATCCGAATCGCCGTCTTCGCCAGGCCGATCGCCCGGTTCGCGTGCCGCATCGCCCGCTGCCGAGTCGCGTCGGTCAGATCGTCGCGTGGCGCGCCGTCCCCGTCCAGCTCCGCGAGGCAGGCCCGCAGCGCGCGCTCGTGGCGTGCGGCCTGCTGAATCGCGCCGGCCGCCACCCGTTCAGGCGTCAGCTTGCCGGAGCTCTCAAAGGTTGTGGTCTCGTCGTCCATGACACCCCTCCCGCGGGCGGTCGATCGAGCGTTGGTCGGTCCCTCGGTCGACTGCGCGCTCCCCTACATTCGATAGAACGCGAGAATCCGAACCGGGGGGACTCTTGCGCTCTCGAAGGGAGCCGAGGTGCGTGTCACAGTTCTGCAACAGAACAGCTCCATAGCCTGACTGAGCCATCGACAGTAGCCTGTTTGGGCAAGGCATCCGCGCGGCTCACCGTAAGAGCTATATCAGTCCATCCTGCCCGGCGTTTGTTGTCCCGGCTGCCGACCCACCTGTCCCAATCGTCTCAGGACGACGGACCGTCCGGACGGGACAGATGTCACAGGCAACCGCTCCTGGCGCGCTCGTACCATCAAAGAACGTGAAGCTCGAAGATTCGTGGAGATGACGCTACAGGAGGTCGGGCGACATGCGCGTCGGCATTTTGACTGGTGGGGGCGACGTTCCCGGCCTGAATCCGTGTATCAAGGCCGTGGTCACCCGCGCCGAGGAGAACGGCTGGGAGGTCATGGGCATCAGGCGCGGCTGGGCCGGGCTGCTCCACTTCAACCCTGACGACCCCGACTCCCACGGTGACTGGATCGAGCCGCTCACCCACAGCAGCGTCCGGACCATCGACCGCTACGGTGGCACCCACCTGCACACCTCCCGCACCAACCCGCAGAAGGTCCGCCCGAAGGACGTGCCAGAGTTCCTGAAGGGCTCGTATCAGCCGGTTGACGGCGCACCGTACGTCGATTGCACGAAGCACGTGCTGAGCGTCCTCGACCATCTGGGCATCGAGACGCTGATCCCGATTGGCGGCGACGACACCCTCTCGTTCGCGGCGCGGCTCCACCACGAGGGGTTCCGCGTCGTCGGCATCCCCAAGACGATGGACAACGACGTCTTCGGCACCGACTACTGCATCGGCTTCAGCACGGCGGTCACCCGCAGCGTCGATTTCATCCACGCCCTGCGCACCCCGACCGGCAGCCACGAGCGCATCGCCGTGGTCGAGCTGTTCGGGCGGAACAGCGGCGAGACGGCCCTGATCTCGGCCTACCTCGCCGACGTCGAGCGCGCCCTGATCAGCGAGGTGCCGTTCGACGTGGAGCGGCTGGCCGAGCTGGTCGTCGAGGACCGCCGCCGCAACCCGAGCAACTACAGCATCGTCGTCGTCTCGGAAGGCGCCAGCATGATCGGCGGCCAGACCGTCGAGTACGGCCAGGAGGACGCCTACGGCCACCGCAAGCTCGGCGGCATCGGCATGATCGTCGGCGAGGCGCTCAAGGGCCTGACCGGCATCGACATCGTCAACCAGCAGCTCGCCTACCTGATGCGGGCCGGCGCCCCAGACTCCCTGGACCGGATGGTCGCCACCTCGTTCGGCAACCTGGCCGTGCAGGAGATCGAGCAGGGCCACGCCGGGCGAATGGTCTCACTTCAGGACGGCGTCTACACCACCGTGCCAGTGGATACGCCGACGCAGGGGCTGAAGCGGGTGGACGTCAACGAGCTGTACGACACCGAGACGTACCGACCGAAGGTGGCGCATCTGCTCGGCAAACCGATGTTCCTCTACTGAGGAGACAGGAGACAGCATACAGGAGACAGGAGATCAAACCCCTCCTGTCTCCTGTATGCTGTCTCCTGTCTCCTCCGCTACGGCCGCCAGGGCGCCGTCGAGAGGATGAACAGGAACCCGACGATCCCAACGCCAAAATACTCGAACAGCAGCTTCCGGCTCAGCTCGCCCCGCAGCACGATCTCGATCAGGCCGACCATCACGTAGTAGATCAGCAGCAGGACCGCCCCGCCCACCAGCTCGCGCACGACCCAGTAGTTCAGCGCCCAGGTCACCTCGCCCATCGAGAGGCCGATCAGCACGCCGTACAGGAACGTCCTCGAAAGCGGCGCGCCGCTTCCGCGCAGCAGAACCAGGCTGAGCAGCGCCGCCACCAACGCGGTCGTCGTGGCGGAGATCAGGCTGCGCTCCTTGATCTGGTACACCAGCGTGAACAGCCCGAACGCCGCCAGGTAGGTCAGGAAGCTGAGCAGCTGCTTCGGGAGCACGATCGACTCCCCGGCATCCTCGGCGACCGCCAGCTCGCGGTCCTGGGTGAAGACCGCCAGCCCCACCAGCAGCGCCCCGATCAGCGGCAAGCCCCGTCCCAGGATCAGGTCGTCCGGCCGCCAGAGGACCAGCGCCAGCCCGGCCGTCCAGACCAGCAGGCCCGGCAGAATCCAGAGCGTGTACGCCGTCCGCTCCGCCACCCTGGCGAAAGCCGGGTGCAGGCGGGCGTGAAGCTCGCCCGCCGCCCCGATGAGCGCGCCCACCACCATCACCACGAACGACCCGAGCCAGAAGCCCAGGAGATCCTCGCGCAGGGCCGCGAACTGGATCGCGAACAGGGCGATCAGCGCGATAGCGGGCGTTCCGTAGCCGACGACCTGGCGCACCGGCTCAGGCTCCCAGCGCCCGCAGCGTGACGAGCCGCGCCGCCAGCAGCGCCGCCCGCTCCTCCTGCTCGGCCAGCTGCGCCCGCCGCTGCTCCACCACCTGCGGAGGCGCCTTCGAGGTGAAGGTCGGCTGGCTCAACTGGCCGGCTGTCCGCTCGGCGGTCCGGACCGCGTCGGCGTGCTCCTTCTCGACCCGCGCCACCTCCTGCCCCACGTCGAACAGGCCCTCCACGGGCAAGTAGACCGTCACACCGCCGGCCACCACGCTCAACGCCCGCTCGGGAGCTGACGGCAGCGTCTCGGCCACCTCCAACGGGTCGAGCCGGGCCAGCGTCCGCACGATGGGCGCGTAGGCCCGCAGCAGATCGGCGCGGGAGCCTGCCGCCACGACCGCCGGCGTCAGCTGCGCCCCGACCCGGTAGTCCGTCTTGAGGCGACGGACGCCCTGCACCATCTCGATCAGGTCGCCGAACGCCGACTCGGCGGCGAGGTCGCGGTCGCCCGCCGTCGGCCAGTCGGCCACCATCAGCGAGGGCCGACGGAAGCCGCTCGCGCCGTCAGCCGCGCCGTTGGTCGAGCCTGCCGCGCTCGACGGGGCGAAGCTTTGCCAGATCTCCTCCGTCGCGAACGGCGCGAACGGGTGGAGCAGTCTGAGAACGCGCTCAAAACAGTGGACCAGCGTCAGGCGTGTGGCCCTTGCTGACGCCTCGGAGGCCGCGTCGCGCAGCTGGATCTTCGCCACTTCGAGGTACCAGTCGCACAGCTCTTCCCAGAGGTACTCCTGGACCGTGCGGGCCGCCTCGCCGAACTGGTAGTCGCCGAGCATCCGGGTCACGTCGGCGGTGACCTTCTCGGCGCGGCTCCTGATCCAGCGGTCGGCCAACGACAGCCCCGCGCTCGGCGTAGCCTGCTCACCCAGGTCGTCCGCCGTCACGTTGTTCAGGATGAACCGGCCGGCGTTCCAGAGCTTGTTGACGAAGTTCCGCTGCGCCTCCATCTTGGCGTCGGAGATCGAGACGTCGTTGCCGGGCGTCGAGCCGACCACCAGCCCGAGCCGCATCGCGTCCGTCCCGTACGTCTCGACGAGGTCGATGGGGTCTTTGACGTTCCCCTTCATCTTGCTCATCTTCTCGCCGTCCACGCGGACCATCCCGTGCAGGTAGATCGTGCTGAACGGGACGTCGTCCATCATGGCGATGCCCTGCATGATCATGCGGGCGACCCAGAAGAAGATGATGTCGTGGCCGGTCTCCATGACCGTGGTCGGGTAGAAGCGGCGCAAGTCCTCGGTGTCGTCAGGCCAGCCCAGCGTCGAGAACGGCCACAACCCCGACGAGAACCAGGTGTCGAGCACGTCCGGATCCTGGGTCAGCGTCACGCCGGGGTAGTCGGCCGGGTCGGGGTCGTCCACCTGGACGATCGGCGGGCCGCCGTCGCTCCGGTACCAGACCGGGATCTGGTGGCCCCACCACAGCTGGCGGCTGATGCACCAGTCGCGGATGTTCTCCATCCAGTTGTAGTAGACCTTGGCGTAGTGGTCCGGGACGATCTTGATCTGGCCGTCGCGGACGGCGTTGAGGGCCGGCGTCGCCAGGTCCTCGATCCGCACGTACCACTGCTCGGTGACGATCGGCTCGATGACCGCGCCGGAGCGGAACGAGTGCCCGACCGCGTGCCGGTGGGTCACCGTCTTCAGCAGCTGGCCCTTCTCCTCCAGCTCCTTCAGCAGCGCCTTCCGCGCGTCGCCCGCCGTCATGCCAGCGTACGCGCCGGCGTGCTCGTTCATCGTGCCGTCGAGGTTCATGCCCAGGATCGTCGGCAGGTTGTGGCGCTGCCCGATCTCGAAGTCGGTCGGGTCGTGGCCGGGCGTCACCTTGACCGCGCCGGTCCCGAACTCCTGCTCCACGGCGTCGTCCGCCACGATCGGGATCTCGCGCCCGACGTGCGGCACGATGGCCCGTCTGCCGACGATGGCCGTGTACCGCTCGTCGTTCGGGTTCACCGCGATGCCGGTGTCGGCCAGGATCGTCTCGGGGCGGGTGGTGGCGACCTCGATCCACTCGGCCTCGCCGGGCGTGCCGGTCGGGACCAGCGGATAGCGCACGTACGAGAGCTGGCCGTTCACCTCGCGGTACTCGACTTCCAGGTCGGAGACGGCCGTCTGGAGGATTGAATCCCAGCTCGTGATCCGCGAGCCCTTGTAGATCAGCCCCTGCTCGTACAGCCGCACGAACGCGGTCCGCACGGCCCGCGACGGCCCGGGGTCCATCGTGAACTTCTCGCGGTCCCAGTCCGCCGAGGCGCCCAGCCGGTACAGCTGATAGCGAATCCGCTTGCCATACCGGTCCATCCAGTCCCAGACACGCTCCAGGAACTTCTCCCGGCCGAGATCGTGCCGGGTCAGCCCCTCAGCCGCGATCTCGCGCTCCACCACCAGTTGCCCGGCGATGCCGGCGTGGTCGCGGCCGGGCACCCAGAGGGTCGGCTCGCCGAGCATCCGGTGCCAGCGGGTCATGATGTCTTCGACGGTCACGAACATCGCGTGGCCGATATGGAGCTCGCCGGTCACGTTCGGCGGCGGCATCGTGATCACGAACGGCTTCTTGCCGCCTGACTCGGCCTCGGACTTCGGCTTGAACAGCCCCTGCCGCAGCCACTCGTCGTAGACCCGCGTCTCCACGGACGCTGGATCGTAGGGGGCGTAGTCGCGGCTGGCCGGCTCCGGCCCGGCCTGGGTCTCATGCGTCATCGTCGCGCTCCTCGCTGGACACTCGGCGATCTTCTCACGTTGTGAAGGCGGCGCTCGCACCGGGAGCGCACGCGGGACGCCAGACTCCCGCCACGTCCTAGCGTGGCGGGTCAGCTACGCGCCACCGGTTCACCGTCACGCTGCCAGCCTGGGGCGCCACCTGCATACCTGGGCCTCGACTCGAAGAGCGCGCCAATCTCCAGGCGCGCTCAGTGATGGTTCGCTCGGGTTCAAAAGTATATCAAGCGACGCCGTGGGTCGAAGCCCACGCCTACCATCTGTCGTCGCTCCGCGACGAGTGGCCTGTCCCCGGCGTGGCGTAGCCACGCACCACTGGTAGACGTGGACTCTCTGTCCACGGTTCGCCGCCCAACAGCTGTCAGGTTCACTGCGAGACAGACGGGCTCAACCCCGTCCCGTACGCTATGAGTCGTTCGGTGCTTGTAGTCTGGGAGCTCGCCAGCGAATTCGGGCACGTCGAGCAGAGATCGTTGACGGCGAGTGCCTCACACTGAGAACATCAGAGTGGACGCGGCACCGGGCGGAGGGCAGCATGGCGGGCAGACATCCGAACGAGGGAGGCGCGAGAAATCCGTGGCAAGGCCAGCCGCCGGCAGGGCCGCCTCGGCCGCCAGCGCCCGGCTCCGGATTTCCACCGCCGCAACGCCCCGGGCCGTACGCTCCCCCGCAGGGCGGCCCGTACACGCCGCCGCCCCCGCGTCCGCGGCCTCCAGGCCCGAAGATGCCGACGGCCCGGCCGGTGGTCGGCCTGCCGATCCCGGCGCCGCCGGCCTTTCGGGGCGGACTGCCGGCCCCGCCGTTGCGCGCACTGCGCCTGTCCTTCCGCGAGCTGCTGGCCGGCACTCGCTCCCCGATCTTCATCGGCCTGATGCTGATGCGGATGATCTTCGTGATCGTCCAGACGATCTGGCTCGCCCGCAGCCCGATCTACGCCGTGATCGGCGCCGGCATCTTCATGACGGCGATCCTGATCTCCTCGCCGAAGAAGCGCCTGCGTGCACCGGCGATGGGGATCTTCTGCGCCTTCATCTGGTCGTACGCGCTGGCGGATCGCGGCTCGCTCGGCACGCCGGCGCTCCAGTACTGGCCGCTGCTTGTCGTGATCGGGCTGCTGGCCGGCCTCACCGAGTGGGTCTATGGCCACGTCGATCCGAGTCTCTACTTCACGTCGGTGTCAGAGCTCGACCCGCCGTCCGTCAATTTCGTCTACGTCGCGGTGGCGCTTCAGGCGTTCAGCGCGCTGCTGTTCGTGGTCCCGATCTTCACGGTCGCCGTGCTCAGCATCATGAACTTCACCAACGGCGAGCACGAGCTGTACGAGCTGGTCCCGTTCGCCGCCTCGGTGCCGACGTTCGCCGGGCTGGTCATTTACTCGATCTTCGTGATGCGGCGATTGCGCGCGCTCGCCAAAGCACCGACCAGAATTCAGCCGACCTGACGGAAGTCTGGCGTCAACCGGCCCCGCCGCCGACGCGCGCCGTCGCCTTCGCCACCCATTGCTGGATCTCGTCGTTTGCGCCGAGCGCCGGCAGCTCGGAGGGCGCGTACCAGCCGGCCCGGTCGCGTCGGGCCGGCTCCGGATCGACTTGCCAGCCGTCTTGGTCGGCCTCCGCGAAGTAGACCAGATCCACGTGCTCCACGCCGGGCCTGATTCGCTCGACCTGGACGCCGTACGGCAGGGTCAGCTGACGCGGATAGCTCACGTTCACGCCGTGCTCGCCGACCAGCGTGCAGCGGACGCCGGTCTCCTCCAGCACCTCGCGCACCGCCGCGTCGTCCGGCAGCTCGCCGGTCTCGACGTGCCCTCCAGGCGGCAGCCAGAGCCCCATCTTGAACAGCAGACCACCCGGTCGTGATCCAGGCCGGGCAGAGCGCGCGCGGCCGTGCCTTCGCGGCGCGGTGGGGCGAGCTGATCTTCGTGAGCTACCGCGATCTCGCGTCCGGCCAGGCCGCGTACATGAATCTCAAGGCCGACGCCGTCACTCACGGACGTGACCCGGACAGCATGAAGATCACGACCCTCTTCTACCCGATGATCGGCGAGACGCTGGCCGAGGCCGAGGACAAGAAAGCGCTCTACGACACCCTCCCGAACGACGTGGACTCCTTGTCGTTGCTCTCCGAGGCGCTGAACTTCGACTTCAACCGCAAGGGGCTGGATGAGCCGTTCTCCGACGAGGAGATCGGCGGCATCGCCGGGATGCAGGGGATGCGGGACCGCGTCTTGCAGGTCACCGGCAACCCGAACCCGACCCCGAGAGACTTCATGCGGGTGACCGGGCGCGGCAAGCTGGAGCACCCGTGGGTCGGCGGCCCGAAGGAGATCGCCGACAAGATGGAAGAGTGGTTCGTCGGCGAGGCGTGCGACGGCTTCGTGATCGGCCCGACCCACCTGCCGGGCACCTTCGAGGACTTCGTGCGGCTGGTGGTCCCCGAGCTGCAGCGGCGCGGCCTCTTCCGCACCGAGTACACCGGCGCCACCCTCCGCGAGCACCTCGGTCTGGCCCGGCCGGTCATCGGGGACTGGAAGCAGACGACCAACGTCGGCGCCGTAGGTTGACGCCGGGGCCGTGGACTAAAGTCCACGTCTACCATTGGTGCGTGGCTACGCCACGCCGGAGCCTGCTCGTTCGTCGCAGAGCGACGACTGATTGTAGGCGTGGGTTTCAACCCACGGCCCAGGCTCGGACTCCGCACCGTACTCGAAAGGGGACACGCGCATGGGGAAGCTCGACGGCAAAGTGGCGCTCATCACCGGCTCCGGCCGCAACATCGGGCGGGCGACCGCGCTGCGGCTCGCGGAAGAGGGCGCGCACGTGATCGTGAACGCCAGGAGCAACCAGGAAGAAGCGGACGTCGTGGCCGAGGAGGTCCGCGAGAAGGGCGTCAGGGCGATCTCGGTCCTGGCCGATGTGGCGAATCGGGATCAGGTGGACGCGATGGTCAAGCGCGCGATGGACGAGTTTGGCCGGATCGACATCCTGATCAACAATGCCGCGATCCGGCCGCACAAGCCGTTCCGCGAGGCGACGTGGGCGGACTGGGAGCGGGTGCGCGGCGTGATCCTGGACGGCGCGCTCCACACCACCCGCGCCGTCATCGACAGCATGGTCGCCAACAAGTACGGTCGGATCATCTTCTTCATGGGCGAAGGCGCGTTCGCCGGCGGCTCGGGCCGGGCGCACGTCTCGGCAGCGAAGTACGGGCTGGTCGGCCTCTCGCGCAGCCTCGCCGCCGAGTTTGCTCCGGACAACATCCGCGTGAACATCGTCTCGCCCGGCAGCATCGACACCCGCCGCGACAACCCCGAGTGGTACCACGGTCAGGTGCCGAACGCGGCCGGCATCCCGCTCGGCCGCCAGGGCAAGCCGGATGAGATCGCCGCCACCTGCCTCTTCCTGGTTTCGGACGACGGCGGCTTCATCACCGGCCAGACGATCCACGTCAACGGCGGCGCGCAGTTCCACTGAGAGGAGTGCCCCAGCCCCAGTGGGCGTAAGACGCGTGGGCGCAATTCATTGCGCCCGTACAAGGTTCGTCCTGGTAGGGGCGCAATTCATTGCGCCCAGATTCATTGGACCCAAATTCATTGCGCCCGCGGCGGGTGGGGTCTTCCCGGCCGTCGTGGAGCACGGACGCCAGGCCCTCATAGAGTTGTCAGCCGCGATCCGCTCGCGCGACTGGGCTGCCGTCGCCACGGATGCCCGCGCCCTGAGCGGCCTCGGTCCCGGCCTCACGCCGTCTGGGGACGACGCGTTGGCTGGTCTGGCGCTCGGGCTGCACGCTGGCCTCGGGCAGCTCCCGGAGGTGCTCGCGGCCACGCTGCTCGCGGCAGTCGAGGGTCGCACCACGGACCTGGCGCAGGCGCGCGTCCGCCACGCCATCGCCAACCGCCCGGACCAGGCGACGCATCGCTTGCTGGCAGCCCTCGTCGCCAGCCAGAACGACGACGATCTCACGGCAGCCGTGAGATCGTCGCTCGCCTATGGGCACTCATCTGGCGCCGACACGCTGCTCGGGCTGCTGGTCGGCCTCTGGCTCAGCCTGAGACTGCCCGCTGCTTGAGACTGCCTGCTATTTGAACAGCGCCTTGGAGGCCGGGTCGATTCCTGCCGTCTGGAGGATCGTCCGCGCGCTGTCGAAATCGGCCTGATCCGCCTTGAGCACGCGGGTCACACTGGCCTTGCTCACGTCGTTTGTGATCGCCCAGACCGCCGACTGCAAGCCGGCCGCCGTGATCTTGTCGGCCGGCACCTTCGGCAGCGCCGCGATGAGCTTGCCCAGCGAGCTGTTCGGGCCGACCATCCCCCCGACCGTGTACTTCGAGCTCGGGTCCGGCCCGTGCTTGTTGAAGTCCATGCAGTTGGCGTAGACAGTCACGGTCGTGCCGCTGCCGGACATCGCGACCTTCTGGGTCGCCATCACCAGCATGTCCTGGCGGCCCTCTTCGCTCTTGAAGAACATGCCGGCCGGGATCTGGCACTCGCCGCTGGCGGGCGGGAACTGGACCTTGAAGCTCTCGCCGGTGAACGTGCCGACCGGCTGGAGGCTGGCCGTCTTGAGGCACTCAGCCGTGGACGGGACGCTCGCGACCGCCTGGATCTCGCCGGGCTTCTGGATCTCCCCGGGCTGCTGAATCTCACCAGGCCGCTGAAACTGGCCGATGGTCGGCCAGACGTACGGGGGCAGCTTCTGGATCTCGCCGGGCTTCTGGATCTCGCCGGGCACCTGGAACGGCGGGATCGTCGGGTAGACGTATGGCGCCAGCGTCTGGATCGGCTTCGGCTGCTGGATCTGGCCGGGCTGCTGAATCTGCCCAGGCTTCTGGATCTCGCCCGGCTTCTGGATCTCGAACTTGCGCTCCGGCGTGCCGCTGGCCGGCTTCGGGGCAGTCGCGGCGGTCGGCGTCGTGGGCACGGCAGCCACCCCGCTCTGGCCGGCCGAAGGGGCCGTTGCGGCGGGTTGCGCGGCCGGCTGGTCAGCCGACTTCGGCGCGGCGCCAGCGGGCTGCGTTGCCGCCGGCTGCGCGGCAGCTGGCGGCGCAGCTTGCCCTGACGAAGGAGCGGTTGCCGCCGGCACGGCGGTCGCCACCTGGGGGGCGGTCGTCAACGGAGCGGTCGCTCCGGGTCCTGTACAGGCGACGACGACGGCGGCCAGGACGGCCAACATGGTCAGGCGAATCGCAGGCACGACGTGACTCCTCTGTCGGAACCGGGAACCTCGAACGACGACACGGGCTCGAAGGTTCTAACGGCAGCTACCACGACCAGAGTGACGATAGGCGCGACGGAATCGTTCCAAACGTCGCGCGGTGTTAGATCAGCACCCGGTCGTCACCCACTCGCTTCGTGATGCGCCGCTCGTCGAGGTACGTCAGCACGGCCAGCGAGTACTTGCGGCTGGTGCCGGTCAGATCGCGCACCGCCGCCACCGAGATCGACCCTTGCGCGCGGATCGCCGCTACGATGCTGCCAACCAGCTCGTCCAGCACGTCACGCGAGTAGATCAGGTCAGGCGCCACCTCGACCAGGTCGCCGCGCTCGATCGACGCCTGAGTCTCCTCGGTCGAAAGGCCGTAGCGGGCCTCGACCTCGCGGCGGCCGGGCGGCGAGGCGCCAGCGGCTCGCAGGTCGGTCAGCATGCGTCCGAGCCGGGCCTGGAGCTCCGTCGACAGGCGCACCTCGTGACCGGGCAGCGCCAGCAGCGGCCCGGCTTCCACCACCTGCGACTCGGCCAGCAGCCGCGCCGATGCCCGCGCGAACGTCCGCGCGTCCAGTCCGGCCCGCGTCCGCAGCTCCTCTTTCGGCATCCCGCGCCGCAGCGGGAAGCTCCGGTGGTACGCCGCTAGCTGCTCGCGGATCGTGCCGGCCAGCCGCTCCCAGCCGCCCCGGCTCGCCACCAGCGAGGTCGCCACGATCCGCACGGCCTCGCCAGAGCTGCCGTCGAGCAGGACGACGTCGCCCGAGCCGACCAATGTCGTCAGCACCGCGCGCGTCTCGTCCGTCGAGAGGCCGGTCCGCCCGGCCAGGGTCTGGAAATCGACCGGCTCGCGCAGGCGCAGCTGCTCCAGCACGATCTCGTCCGGGGAGCCGCGCTCCAGCACCGCCAGCCGATCCAGCACCGGCGCCTGGTTGCGACGATGGCGGCGCGGGTGCGGCTCGACCACCGTCCCGCCCCCGAGGGTCGTGCTCGGCGACGGCGACCGCACGATGAACAGGTCGCCCTTCGCCAGGGCCACGTCGGCATCGAGCCTGATCTGCGCCCACCCTTCCTGGCCCGGCTCGAGCTCCTGGGCGTCCAGCAACGACGCCTTCGCGGTCGTCTCGGCGGCGCCGCTGTGGAAGGTCAGCGGCAGGTTGTGCGCCAGCGGACGCGGCGCATCCGCCAGCACCCGCAGCTTGACGTCCACCAGCCGCGTGGCCCTGAGCGAGCCGGGCGCCGTGATCACCTCGCCGCGCGCGAGCTCGTCGGTGGCGACGCCGGCGAGGTTGACCGCCACCCGCGTCCCGCTCGTGACCCGCTCGACCTTCCGCCGGTGGGACTGGAGGCCGCGCACGCGTGCCCGCCGTCCGCCCGGCTGGATCTCGACCTCCTGCCCCACCTGGAGCTCGCCGTCCACCAGGGTGCCGGTCACCACCGTCCCGAACCCCGAGATGGTGAACACGCGGTCGATCGGCAGGCGCGGGCGGCCGGTCGTGGGGCGGGCGCGCTCGATCCGCAACAGGTTGTCGAGCAGCGCCTTCAGCTCGTCCAATCCAGCGCCGGTGACCGACGAGACCGGCACGATCGGCACACCAGCCATCACCGTGCCGCTCACCGCCTCTTCGATCTCCGCCGTCACCAGCTCTAGCCACTCCTCGTCCACAAGGTCGGACTTCGTGACGACGATGGCGCCGCTCGGGATCGCCAGCAGGTCCAGAATGTCCAGATGCTCGCGGGTCTGGGGCATCACGCCCTCGTCGGCGGCCACCACCAGCAGCGCAATGTCGATTCCGCCGACCCCGGCCAGCATGTTGTGAATGAATCGCTCGTGGCCCGGCACGTCCACGATGCTGACCTCCTGGCCGCTCGGCAGCGTCAGCCAGGCGAACCCCAGGTCGATGGTCATGCCGCGCGCCTTCTCCTCGGCCAGCCGGTCCGGGTCGATGCCGGTCAGCGCCTGGATCAGCGTGGACTTGCCGTGATCGACGTGGCCGGCCGTCCCTACGACGCGCATGGTGAGCCGCCGTGGGAGAGATCGCCAACAGCCTCGCGCAGCACCGTCGCGAGCGTCGCGTCGTGCTCGGGCATGACTGTGCGCAGATCGAACACCAGCCGGTCACGCTCGATGCGCGCCACCACGGCAGGCCGCCAGCGCCTCAGCCTGGCAGCGAAGGGCTCAGGATCGAGGTCGGAAGGTGCCACGAGTAGCCGGGTCGGGAGCGTTTCGCCGGGCAGCGAGCCGCCGCCCACCGCCGAGCTGCCGTCGCCGATCTCCCAGCCGTCGCCGGCCGGCCCCAGCGCCACGATCGCCGCCCGTGCCCGTCGCTCGATCTCGCCGGGCGTCGCAGAGATCATCTGCCAGACCGGCACCTGCTGCTCGGCCTCACCGTAGGTGTAGTGGAGCAGCGTCGCGCCGAGCGCCGCCAGCGTCGCCTTGTCCGGCCGGATCGCCCGCGTCAGCGGGTGGCGCTTCAGTTGCCCAACGATCTCCTTCGTGCCGACCAGGATACCGGCCTGCGGCCCTCCAAGCAGCTTGTCGCCGCTAAAGCAGACCAGATCCGCGCCGGCCGCGATCACTTCCTGTACCAGCGGTTCGTGCATCAGGCCGTACCGCGCGGTGTCCAGGAACGACCCGCTACCCAGGTCCGCGATCAGGGGCAGACCCCGGCCATGCGCCGCCTCGGCCAGCTCCGACAGGCTCGGCGCGTGGGTGAATCCGATGACCCGGTAGTTGCTGGTATGGACCCAGAGGAACGCCGCCGTCTCCGGTCCGGCCACGTCGGTGTAATCTCGGGCATACGTCCGATTCGTCGTGCCGACCTCGACCAGCCGGGCGCCGCTCTCGCGCAGCACGTCCGGGATCCGGAAGCCGCCGCCGATCTCCACCAGCTCGCCACGACTGATGACCACCTCGCGGCCCTGGGCCAGCCCGGTCAGCGCCAGCAGCACGGCGGCAGCGTTGTTGTTCACCACCAGGGCGTCTTCGGCGCCGGTGAGCCGCCGCAAGAGGCCAGTCACGTGCTCGTGGCGCGAGCCTCGGCCGCCGGCCTCCAGGTCGTACTCCAGGTTCGAGTAGCTCCCGCCGACCTCCGTCATCGCGGCCAGCGCGGACGCACTCAGCGGCGCCCGCCCGAGGTTGGTGTGGATCACCACGCCGGTCGCGTTGATCGCGCGCCGCAACGGCAGCCTGGACATCGCGACGAGCCGGTTCGCGACGGCCGTGACGAGATCGCCGGGCTCGCCGCCCTCACGGATCGCCTGACGAGCCTCGTCCAGCACCGCGCGTGCCGCCTCGACGGCTGCCTGGCGCGGGTTGAACGTCAACAGCTTCAGCATGCGCTCGTCCTGGAGCAGGCGGTCAACGCTCGGGAGCTGGCGGTACGGATTGGTCACAGCCGATTGTAGGCCCGTTCACCAGATGAGGAAAAGTCCGATCTCGCGGACCGGGGCCGTGGGTTGAAACCCACGCCTACATTCACATCGTCGCTCTGCGACGGACGGCCAGTCCCCGGCGTGGCGTAGCCACGCACCAACGGTAGACGTGGACTTCAGTCCACGGTCCCCGGTCTTACGAAATCAAAAGATGGCGAGGAAGCTCGTCACATCCTCGCCATCCTCTTCATCCTGTCCGGGAAACGTCGTCAGATCGGCGTCGCGTCCGGGAACGTCCGCCACTTGCCGTCGTTCGAGAGCACGTACAGCAGGCCGTGTGGCGTCCAGACCACGAGACCGTGCTCGTACGCCTGGATCCAGCCGCCCGAACCGCGCGGCTCGTAGACGGCCCAGCCGAGCCGCGACTTGATCTCTGGGCTGCTCCGCAAGACCGGCAGGAAGCTCGCCGCCGGGATCATCGCGCCAGCGGGCGGCGCGCCGTCCACGGTCGTCGAGTCGCCGGGCCGCCAGGTGTCCGGGTGGATCGACCAGGAGTTGTTGTCCCGCCGGAGCACGTAGATCTCACGGGTGTCGCTGCGCGAGATCACCTGTCCGCCCTGGAACGACTGCTCCAGCAGCGTCACTGTCCGACTCCCCGGCAACGGCTCCCCGAGCAGGCGCCGAACCTGGGCGTTGGCACTGTACAGGCGCGCGATCGGCTCCGGCACGGCGGCCGGATCGGGCAGCTTGATCGCCGGAACGGACGCCAGCCCCGGGTCCACCACCGGCACGGTCGAGGACGGCCGAGAGTCAGCCGGACCGGGAGCGATCTTCGGCACGTTCGAGGTCGCAGCCGCCGACCCAGCCGTACTCGTGACCTGGGACGGGCCGCTCGTCACTCCGCCAGCGGGCGCCTGCGCGGTGATGCTGACTGCCGCCGGCTTGTTCGCAAGGTCGAGGGCGCCCGGCCTGAACACCACCAGCGCGGAGACGGCGATCGACGCCGCGACAGCTGCCGGCGCCAGCGCTCGACCCAACCCGCCGAACGAGACCGGGCGTCGCCGCTGCTGCTCCTGGGCCGCGACCAGTCGGTAGACGTCCTGACGCAGCGTCGCCGGGACCGGCACCGCGGGCATCGATCGGACCACCTGGGCCAGCCGCATCAGCCCACGGAGCGTCGCCGTGCAGTCGGTGCACTCGCGCAGGTGATCCTCGACCTCGTACCGCTCCTCGAACGAGAGCGCCCCGTCACGGTAGTACGACAGCAGCCGAGGGTCGCAGGTCATGGCGTGTCGACCCCGCTCATGGGGTCAGTTCCCCCCATCCGCTGGAACACCTGCCGAAACTCCTCGCGGGCACGGAACAGCAACGACTTCACCGCCGAGCGCGAGCTGCCGATCACGTCGCCGATCTCCTCGCACGACAGGCCATGATACTCGCGCAACACGAGGCAGATTCTGTACCGCGGCGGGAGCTCCTGCAACACCCGGTGCACCAGCTCGCGCGACTCCTGTCGAAGCGCGTCACGCTCGGGGTTGTCCCTCGCGACCTGCTTCGGGTGGAAGAGCGCGACGAACGATTCCCACGGCTCCCAGCGAATCAGCTTGCGCCGACGGAGCTGGTCCATGCAGAGGTTCGTGGCGATGCGATACAGCCACGGCCCCACCTTCAGCTCGCCGTCGATCTTCGGCAGTCCAGCGTAGGCACGCAGGAACGTCTCCTGCGTCAGATCGTGTGCTTCCTCGGGGTTGCCCACGAGCCGATATATGCAGTTGTAGATGCGCTCGTGATAGCTCTCAAAGATCTCGTCGAACGACAGATCCTCGCGAGTCTCGACCCGTTGGGCGACCATTAGCTCCCCAGCGGTCATCCAGCACCTCCGTGGGCTCGCGTCCTAAGAACGAGCGAGCACACGGACGGTTGCGGATCCGCCGTGTCCGGTTTCACCCCAGCGGGGGGTGGCCGCCACATTCTACGCCAGCCCCCCACCTGTACGGTCCGTTTCCGAGCCTACGGGCGCATAACGAAAGCGCTTCGCAGCCGTCACGCGTCTGGCATTCTTACGACAACCGCGTCGCCGCTCGAAGGCGCACGCCCTCCTGGTCAGCCATCAGATTTCGGCGCGATTCGTGCGCCGGTCGGCTACGGAACGGCCGCCTGTGTTACGGTCTGGGAGGACCGACGCCGCCGCCCCGCGAGCGGCCGCCGTCCAACGGTCTGGACGGGTCGCCAGCCCCGTTTCTCCGACAAAACGTACGCCCTTATGAGGTCTGTCATGCTCTCCATCCAGGACATCGAGCGCCTCATCCCCCACCGCTACCCATTCCTCCTGGTCGACAAGGTGGTCGAGATGGAGGCCGGCAAGCGGATCGTCGCCATCAAGAACGTGACGACGAACGAGTGGTTCTTCCAGGGACACTTTCCGGGCTACCAGATCATGCCCGGGGTGCTGATCGTGGAGGCGCTGGCTCAGGCGGGCGCGGTCCTGCTGCTGTCCGACGAGAGCGCGAAAGGCCAGATCCCCCTGTTTGCCGGCATCGAAAAGTGCCGTTTCCGCCAGCAGGTGGTCCCTGGCGACACACTCAGCCTGGAGCTGGAGGTGATCGCGCGGCGCGGGCCGGTCGGCAAGGGGCGCGCCGTGGCGAGGGTCGGCAACAAGGTCGCCGCCGAGTGCGAGCTGACCTTTGCGTTGACCAGGGCGCCGTCCGCCACGCCGACCGCGTGAACGAGACTCGGAGGGCGATCAGGCTCGCCCTGCTACGGATCGTCGGGCGCCCGCTGGCGGCGTACGGTCGCATCGCACTGTCTCGTGCTGCGCGCGGATCTGCCCCGGCCTCACCAGCACCCGATCCACCCCCAGACGCGGCCCCCGGGCCTCGCCTCCTGCCCCGCCGTCCGCCCCGCATCCTCCTGATCCGCCCGGACCACCTGGGCGACGTCCTGCTCGCCTCGCCGGCCGCCGAGGTCGTGCGGCGCGCGCTGCCCGACGCCGAGATCGACTGGCTGGTCGGGCCGTGGTCGGCGGAGATGGCGCGGCGGAGCGGCGGAGCGGCGACGGTGCTCACCCTGGACTTCCCCGGCTTCACCCGCCAGCCGAAACGGTCCGCGCTCGAGCCGTACCGGCTGTTGATGCGCGAGGCCACCCGACTGCGCACCCATGCCTTCGACGCGGCGGTGATCCTACGGCCCGACCACTGGTGGGGCGCCATGCTCGCCGCTGCTGCCGGCATCCCCAGGCGCTTCGGCTACTCGCTGCCAGAGTGCACGCCGTTCCTGACGGACACCCTCCCCCCGCCCACCGGGTCGAGCTGTCACGCGGTCCAGGCCAACCAGGCGCTCGCCCGATTGGCCGCCATCCGCCTCGGGCGCGGCCCGGTTGGGAAATGGCTCCTGGATCCTGATTTCACCGTTGCACCAGATGAGCTACACTGGGCGCGGACCTGGATCGCCGCCGCGTTCGTCGGGGGGCGAGCAGACGGGGCGACCGTTCAGCAGAGCGAGCGAGTGCGGGGCGGGCCGGTCGTGGCGATCCACCCCGGCACTGGAGCCGTGCTCAAGAACTGGCTCCCAGATCGTTGGAGTGAGGTCACGCGGGCGTTGCGCGTGGAACGAGACGCCAGAATCTTCTTGACGGGCGGCCCCGGCGACCGCGAGGTCGTCGAGGCGGTCGCCGCCCGGCTGTCGCCACGCCCGCCCGTCCTGGTCGGCGAGACCACTCTAGGCCAGCTGGCGGCGCTGTTCGCCAGCTCGGACCTGGTTCTGGGCTGCGACAGCGGCCCGCTCCACCTGGCGGCGGCGGTCGGCGCCCGCACGGTCCGCCTCTACGGCCCGACCGACCCCGTCGAGTTCGGGCCGTGGACGCCGCGCGGTCACCACGGTCACAACCAGCTCGTCGCGGCCAGCCTGCCGTGTCAGCCTTGCCGCGCCGTCGTCGGACCGCCCTGCGGCGCCACGCGCGAGCCGGCGTGCATGGTGGCGCTGAGCGTAAGCGCGGTCACCACCGCTGCGCTGGCCTGTCTGGACGGCCCGACAGCTCCCGTTCAGATTCGCCGTGTGGAAGCTCCGGCCGAGCAGCCGGCCGGTGTAGGTGACGCCCCGTGCTGATCGGGATCGACGCCAGCCGCACCACCGTCATGCCGCGCACCGGCACCGAGCGGTACTCGCTCGAGATCATTCGTGCGCTCTGCGAGGTCGCGCTCGAAGACCAGTTCGTCCT
>JAXLXF010000002.1:0-2372 GCA_046328125.1 Chloroflexota bacterium | reverse complement strand
CCCCGGGGTGCCTCAGGTGCGGGCCAGCGCGGGCTGGTTCTCGGGCGTGCGGATGTGCGGGATGACGCGCGACGCGAACAGCTCGAGCTGCTCGGCCACCTTCTCGTGGGGGACGCCGGGGAAGTGGAACAGGCCCCAGACCTCCTCGAGATCGGGGTATTCCTCTCTCAGCGCGTTGATGCGCCGCACCGCGTCCTCCGGCGTCGAGATCAGGTACATGTCGGCCTGGCGCAGGGTGTCGGCGTCGAGCTCCTCGCCCTGCGGCACGTCGAGGCCCTGATCGGACGACGTCCCGATCCACTGCTCGTAGACCTGCATCATGTTGAGGGCGTACGGCTTCAGCCAGGCCCACTCGCGATCGGGATCGTCGGACACCCAGATGTAGCGCAGGTGCCGCACGCCCCGGGGCTCGCGGCCGAGCTCCCGGCAATGGTCCGCGTAGATCTTCACGCTCTCCACGCCGTCGCCCTGGGAGATGACTCCCACGTCGTCGCGGGCCGCCCGCCGGCACCCGGCCGGAGCCCGCGCGCCGTAGAAGATCGGGATCTCGCGCTCCGGAGGCGGGGTCATCTCCACCCCGCGGTAGCTCCAGAACTTGCCGTCGTAGTCGAACCTCTCCCCGGTCCAGCAGCGGCGCATGATGTCGGCGGCCTCGGTGAGGCGCGGTCCGCGCTCCTTGGTGGGGATGCCCCAGGCGGCGTATTCCTCGGCCCGGTAGCCCTGGACCAAGCCCATGACGAAGCGGCCGCCCGAGAGCAGATCGATCGTCGCCGCCTCCTCGGCGATGAGCACCGGATCGTGGAAGGGGGCGATGAGGTTCGGGCCGATCTCCATGCGCCGCGTCCGGGCGGCGAGCGCCGCACACATCGCCATCGGCGACGCGCAGTGCCCTTCGGGCTCGCTGAAGTGATGCTCGTAGACCCAGCACGTGTCGTACCCGAGGTTCTCCGCGTGGACGACCAGCTCGATCTCGTCCTGGTACAGCTGCGACCAGGACTTCGTGCGGTATTGCTTGGGATAGCGCTGGTGGATCGACAGGCCAACCCGCAGCGGCTTTGTGACTGTCACGTGGAACCTCTCCTTCTTGGTGATCTACTTGACGACCCTGCGCGTCGGCGCCTCTGCCGACGCGCCCGCTATGTGCTGCTCGTGCCCGATCCGAGCACCTGGCCGTACCGTCCGTCGCGCCACTCCAGCGCGGCCTTCAGACCCTGCTCGCCGGCGATCCGGTCGAACTCGCGCTGCTCCGCGGTGTCGGCCGAGTTCAACAGCGCCGACAGATCCGCGTTGGCGTTGACCGCCTGACGCAGCCCCATGGCCTCGAACGCCCGCACCAGGCCGAGCTTGGTGTAGCGCAGGACCGGCATCGGGGTCGGTGCGATCTTGGCCACGAGCTCGCTGGTGGCCTCCTCCAGCTCGTCCGGTGCCACGACGCGATTGACGAGACCGAGACGCTCGGCCTCGTCCGCGGAGATCACATCGCCGGTGAACAGCAGCTCGTTCGTCTTCTTCTCGCCGATGAGGAACGGCATCAGCATCGTGACGGGCCCCGATCCGTACCGGATCTCGGGCTCGCCGAACCTCGCCTCGGTCGAGGCGATGATCATGTCGCACGCCATCGCGAGATCGCACCCACCGGCCAGACACCAGCCGTGCACCGCGGCGATGGTCGGCTTGGGCAGGCCCCAGAGCTGCATCGTCACCGATGTGTCCTTGGCCAGCAGCTGGTGCCAGGCGTCACCGGTCTCGATGTGATCTGCGACTTCTTCCTGGAGGTCGTATCCGGCCGAGAAGGCATCGCCCGCGCCCGTCACGACAACGACCTTCACGGCATCGTCGTCGGCTGCGGCCGACAGACAGTCGCGTAGTGAATCGACGACCGCGTAGTTGAGCGCGTTCATCTTCGCCGCACGGTTCAGTGTGATCCACGCCGCCTCTCCGCGCTTCTCGTACAGCACGACGTCCGACATCAGGATTTCCTCCCATCGAGCACGACGAGCGCATCCACAGCGACGGCCCGACTCCCGCTCACGATTAGTGGGTTGACATCGATTTCCGACACCTCGGGGTGGTCGAAGCTCATGCGGCTCAGCGCCACGAGCACCTCCGCCAGCGCCTGCTCCGCCTCCACCGACGCCCCTGACTCCGACACGAGCTGCCGAGCCGCCGTCAGATCGAGGGGACCCACCGCGATCGCGGTCGAACCCGTCTGCTCGACGTCCGTGCCACCACGGCCGACCGCGAGCACCGGACCGAACTGCGGATCGCGCTTCATGCCGCAGAACACCTCGGGTCCGCGCGCGAGCTGCTTGGCCACGAGCACGGGGCCGCCCATCTGGCGCGCGGCTTGCGCCGCGGCCTGCGGATCGAAC
>JAXLXF010000019.1:0-142061 GCA_046328125.1 Chloroflexota bacterium | reverse complement strand
CCTTCTGCGCCGCGTCCTCGGTGTAGCGGGCCAGCTGCGCGATCTGTGGCCGGGCCGCCACGTCCTGGAGCTCCACGAAGTTCGCCAGGATGCCCAGCAGCGGCACCGGCTCGTTCGTCGGGAGGTGGGTGCTGGCGTCAGACGTCGGCGTGACCGTCACCCAGACGCTCGCGTCCAGCTTGAAGCGATAGAACACCCGCTGCAGCAGCTCCACGCTGTTGCGCGGCATGACGCCCAGGTGGTCGCCGGCCGCGTAGGTCATGCCGGCCGGCAGGGCGATCTCGATGTGGCGGGTCGAGCGGTCGGAGGGACGCTCGCCGTCGTGCTTCTGGAGCTCGCGGCTGCCGCGCACCGTCATCGGCACCGCGCTGTACGAGGTGATGACCGGGCTGGTCGCCAGCCGGCTGGTGAAGCTGAGGGCGAAGCGCGGCCCACTGGCGTGCGACTCGGCCACGCTGGTCGGCAGGTCCAGCTCCCTGGCTAACGCCTCCCAGAGCGGCGCGCTCCAGGCCCGCAGTTGTCCGTCGAAGTCGCCGCGTCCGTCGCCCTCACCGCGTTGGTACAGCCGCTTGCCGCCGTGGGCTGAGAGCTGGCTGTCGATGAGGGTCGGCACGGCCTGGTAGGTCGCGGCCCAGTCCCGGTGCCCGCACCCGAAGACGGTGTACCGTACCCCCGCGAAAGCATCGGCCGGCAGCGAAGGGTCGCTCAGCCACCTGACGAACTGGACCGCGTTGTTCGGCGGCGTGCCGTTGTAGGAGGCCGCCACGATGACCACCGCGCCCTCCGTCGGCAGCCGTTTGACGTACTCGTCCAGCGGCCCGACCATCGCCGAGAAGCCGCGATTGGTCCCCTCCAGCCCAATGTTCCGCGCAATCCCCTCGGCGGTGCCCAGGTTGGAGCCGTACAGCACCAGCAGCGGTGTTCCGTGACGGTCGGCCGGCGGGACGGTTGGCCCGGACGAGACGGCTGGAGTGGTCGAAGGCGGCGCCGGGGCGGTGGCGGCGCCGGGCAGGCGGAACGCCACGGTGGACGCGGTGCGGCCGGGGCGTGGCCGGACCTTCATCTCCAGGCCGTCCGGCTTGATCGTCAGGGTCTGCTTGACCGCCAGCTGGTATTCGAGATGATCGACCAGCTCGAAGCGCTGGAGGACCATCCCCATCACCAACACTGCCTCCTGGAGCGCGAACTGCCGCCCGATGCAGCCGCGCTGGCCGGTCCCGAACGGCTTGTAGGCGTTGGCCGGGATCGTGGCCTGCTTCTCCGGGGCGAAGTGGTCCGGGTCGAACGCGTCAGGGTCTGGACCCCAGATCGCCGGGTCGCGGTGGAGCATCGGCAGCAGGACGGTCGCCATCGTGCCTTTCGGCAGCGGGTAGCGCCCGCCGAGTAGCACGTCCTGGTACGGGTAGCGCGTGAAGGCCGGGGCGGTCGGCCAGAGCCGGAGCGCTTCGTACAGGATCTGATTGACGTACTGGAGCTGGTGGGACTGGGCGTAGGTCGGCAGGATGCTCGGGTCGGTGCCCAGCACCCTGTCTACCTCCTCGTACGCCTTCGCCAGCACGTCCGGATGTTTGAGCAGGGCGTACGTCGCGAACGAGAGCAGGCCGCTGGTCGTCTCGTGGCCTGCGACCAGGAAGGTGATGCACTGGGCGCGGATGTTCGCGTCGTCCAGTCGATCGCCAGATTGGGGGTCCACCCCGTGCAGCATGCAGCTGAGCAGATCCTGGACTTCGCCGACCTCGCCGCGCGCCCGCCGGTCCGCGATCAGGTCGTCAACGGTCTTGTTGAGGAAGGCGTTGTCCTGTTCGAGCTGGCGGCGGGCCCGCCAGTTCAGCCTCTTCTGGATCGGGAGCTGTTGGGCCTGGGCCTGACCTTGCTGCAACACCCGCACCATCGCCGCTACGAATGGGTGTGGTGTGTCGCGGTAGAACGAGTTGAAGCGGTAGTCGAACCCGCACAGCGCGATGGTGTCCAGCGTCAGGCGGGTGTAGTCGCCCGAGACGTCGATCACGTCGTCCGGGTTGAGGCGCTCCCACTTCTGGACGAGCTGCACCGCCAGGTCCAACATCATCGGGTAGTAGCGCTGCATCGCGGCCAGGCTGAAGTTCGGCAGCAGGATGTTGTGCGCCTTGCTCCAGTTCGGGTCGTCCGTCATCGCGGTGAACAGCCCCTGGCTGCCCGCGCCGCCGACCGCCCCGACGCCCGGCCCGAGCGTCTTGTCGAAGCGGGCGTCGTCGCACAGCTCGTCCACCAGCTCGAAGCTCGAGACGATCAGGCGCGATCTGCCGCCCGGCGCCTCGATGCGGTAGATCGGCCCGTACTCGCGCGCCAGCCGGCTCAGGCTCTCGATGACGTTGTGCGGATCGAGGTCGAACAGGTTGCCCACCAGGGCGCGGCTCGGCGGATGGGGGATCTCCAGGGGTTGCCCGTTGGTCGTCATGCCGTCAGCCTCACGTCTCGACTGCAAGGTACTCTACGGCTGTCCGACGAGCAGAGCAACACATGTGGTGCCGGACACGTGCGTCAGGACGAGGGTGATCGGTCCGGCGACGCGAGCCGTGGACTGAAGTCCACGTCTGGACTTTGGCGGTTTTGAGCGACCCCTGGGGTGGTGAGCGGCAGGCGGCGGGGTGAGGCAGCCAGGAGCAGGGTGGTCAAGCGCGGAGCGAGGCGGTGATGGCATTGCCGAGCGCCCCGTTGCGGGCCGCATTTAACCACCAGTCGTCAGTGGTTGACGGGCAAAGTGGGGAAAAATCGGCGCAGTGCCAGAGGGCCTGGCGGTAGCCGCGCCAGAGGCGCTGAACGACCAGCGGGGGGCGCTGGCCACCAGCGTCCTGGCGGATGGAGCGGTGCCCTCAAGGCCCCAGGCGCGGATGCCGGCGAGGACCAGGACGGCGTAGGCCCAGGCTTGCCAGGCAGACGGTCTCGGTGGCGGTCGGGTTCCAGCACCAGCTCGCCGAGGCCGAAGCCGGCCTTGCTCGATGGCAGACCTCGATCTCCCAGCGCCGCCAGGCCCAGCCGAGCAGCTCCTGGTTGGCGGGGCGCAGTGCCCAGGCCACTGTCCGGGTCGGCACGGCCGAGACGAGCCAGAACGTCGGCTCGCGGGTCGATCCAGGCCGCTGCACCCTGGGCGACCACCAGCAGGAAGAGCGGGCAAGGGCGCCGAGGACCAGGAACGGCCCCTCGACCCGCACGCAGCGGGATCGACTGCCTGCGTTACCGGGACGCCGGCAAGCGCCAGCTGTACTCGCTCGTGCAGGAAGTTCGTCGGCGTCGGTGCACGCTTGCCGTACTTGCGCGGTGCCCCGCGCCGGGCTGGGCTGGCGGCTCGGGCAGGCGGAACAGGTACTCGGGGTTTCTGGCGCATCGGCCACCAGCGGCAGCGCGGCGGCAGCCCGGCCCAGCCAGCTCAGCCGCGGCGTACGCCCCATCGGCCACCCCCCAGCACCACCCGGAGCCGTCTGCTCGACCGCATCCAACTGGCGCCGCAGCCAGAGCAGCTCCGCACACGCGGCCTGCACCTCCGTCCGCCGCGCGGTCCGCTGGTGCACGCCGCTCTCGGCGGGAAGGCCGGCACGAAGCGCAGCGGTAGCGCCCGCGTGTACTTCGTTGACCAGAGCAGCAGCGCCGCCAGATGCAGCGAACCTGCTGTACCGGATGGATGCCCGCCTTCATCAACGTGGCGGCCGCAGCCAGCTCGTCCCGCATCTTCAGGCTCCAGCGCGGCACCCACCCCGTCCAGCGCCACCACGTACGGCCCGCCTGCTGATCTCGGCAGCGTTCGTCGTACCAGCTCCGCGTCCAGCGTCGACGTCGATCTCGGCGTGCTGAACAGCCGATACCACGCGCTCCAATCCTGCTCCGGTCACCCCAGCGTCAGCAGCAGCGGTTGAGGTCGCCGGCGCAAACGCGAACATGCTCAGCAGCAGCGCCACGCAATCGTCGGTACGCATGCCCTGCCGCACGACCGGGCCGAACGCCTCGCGGGTGGTTTCCGGTTTGCACCCCACCAACGCGCAGCGGCCGCCTTCTCGACCACGTTAGGCTCTTACCAGCGAACGTCCTCCGTTAGGGTGGCTCTCACCTCCTCTCCAGCAGAGGACGCCTCAGCCCGCCTTTCCCCTGAAAAGTACGAAGTCCGCCAGACGAAGTCCACGTCTACCATCGCGGTATTGCCGCCACGCCGACAGCTCATACGTTGCGTGGCGACGGTGCGATGGTGGCGTCGGCTTCGACCCACGGATCTTCGGTGTTTCGGCATGGGTGAGGCACTGTGATGGCCGGTCCAGTACGCACTGGGCGAGACGTTGGGAGAGAGACCGTCATGCTGTTCTACGAAAGAGGCGACGTCCGTGAATCAATACACAGGTTGCCCGCTTTCCACAGATGGTTGTCCCCGCAGGGCTGAATCGATTTTCACCGCAGCCCTCGGCATCCACCCTGAAACAACTTTGATGAGTTTCAGAATTAGGGCCGCGGTTACCTGGTGATCAGTAATGCCAATGTGGCAGTTCTTCAGCTCGTTTGAGCTCGACGCTCGACTACACGATGACCATTCTTGCCTGATGGTTCACTTTGCGTGCCGAGAAGTCTTGGTGTTGAAAGCAGGTCATCGGCGCCTTTTCACCGGAATCTGCTGAAGGCGCTGGGTGATCGGCAGTACTGGAAGTCGAGCGTGTTCGCTGGTGATGCTGGATCAGCCAGCGGTCAACAATATTTACCAACTACGCCGAGGTGCCTGCTGCCTGAGCGTGACATGGCGGTGGACGCCTTCCTGAATGATGGGACGCCGGATGGACCGGATTGCCACTGGCCTCGGCGGACTTCAGCAATTGTGGACGCTGATCCTGACCCTGCCAGACGACGTGCTACCTACCTGCGGGCGCCGTCGCGATGAGGCTGCTGGCCTGGCGCCCAACTGAGGCTGTGCATCTACCCCGGAAATCGTCGCTGGAGCTTATCCTGCAGCGTCGCCTACGTCCGCGAGTTCCTGCACAAGCACAATACCGCGACGGCCGCCTGCTGAGGGTCTACAAAGGGCTGAAGCCTATTGCCTACAGTCAGTTGTCGCTCTGCGACAGGGTGTATTATGGCGTCGCAGCGCGATGCCATGATCAGCGCCGCTTTTCCGACGAGGTTGACGGATCGATGCCGCCTGCCCCGACTCGGCGGGTGGATCGATGGCGCGTAGCCTGCCGCTGTTCTCGATGGGGCCGCGCCGATTCGATGGCGGCCTGGCGCCACCCGCGCCGACGAGGTACGCTGCCTCACCCAGCCCGTCTTTGGCGTCAGACTGGATTCCGCGCCTACTCGTCGCCCGAGATCTCCAGCACCGTCACCGCCGTCCCTTCGAGCAGGCCGGCCGGGCTGGACGGGCATTCTGGCGCGGCGCCGAGCAGGAGCACCACGCCCTGGCCGTCCGTGTTGGCGACCCTGGCCTGGCTTCCCCACCGCGAGCGCCTGGGCGGAATCACCGCCGAGCCAGCAGCCGCCGTCCGCTGAGGCAACCTGCGCTTTCGGGACGGGCGCAGTGCTGTCGGTCGGGCGGGATGGCGGTCGGGCGCTTAACGAGCTGGTGAGCGAACGCGGTAGCGTCAGGTCAACGGTTCGGCTCAGCAGGCCCAGCCCGACGATCCCGACCACCACCAGTGCCACCAGATTGGGCGGCGCCGAGTCCTCGGCCGAACGACCACGGCCTCGACGTGCTCGGGGTGTGGTGCGGGGAACAGGTTGGCTGTGTGGCGCGCGAA
Source organism: Chloroflexota bacterium (assembly GCA_046328125.1). Lineage (GTDB taxonomy): Bacteria > Chloroflexota > UBA6077 > UBA6077 > JACCZL01 > JADZEM01. The sequence continues at coordinate 136,314 of JAXLXF010000019.1, read as the reverse complement.
CGGCGATGGCCATGGCTCTGGCCCTCTTCCAGCGTGGTAGGCGATCAGCGACGGGGGCGATGGCGGAATCTTGGCGGAACAGTCCAGACTGGCCGTTTCACCGAGTCGCGCGGGCCAGAATCCATCATACGCAGGCGGCGTTCCAGCGTTTTGTTCGCTCGACCAGTTTTGTGCACCCTTTTCGGCAGTTTCGTCACAACCCCGAGCGGCCACCGCCATCGCAGCTGTGACCCCCGGGGTCATCGCATGAGAGTGACGCCGATCACAGCACGATGCCAGAGGATGCTGTACCGTTCGATGCAAGACACGGCAAGCGGCCGGCGAGCAGTGTCCTTGACAGGTTCCGGCGCGCACGATAGTCCCGAGCATCACCGACGAGTGAGGGTGAACGAGCAGGAGCGGCGACGATCCCGACGGCGCGAGTGGCGAGCCCAGCGCCTGCGCGACGAGGTCGCGCGGCTCCTGCGGGTGCTCCAGAGCAGCCAGCAGCGTGAGTCCGCCCTCCAGAGCCAGGCAACCGCCACCGCCGATGGTGCTCCGCGCGATCGCCCTTTATCGCCGATTTCCAGCCGGCCATCGCCACCGTCGTCGAGGCCGCCATCCGACGGCGCTGACGGCGTTCGCCCGGGAGGTCGACGGCGGACAGTACGCGGATCTCCTCTACCGAGTCGTGCCGTGGGGCAGTCCCCCTGACGCCGTCATCTGCTTCACCTGACGGATCTCACGCCGGTTGATGACCGGGCGAGCGATCGCCGAACTGTGCCCTGTTCACGTGACTGACCTCCTGGCCGAGTCGACGCGGTATGGTGAAAGGGCGGCCATCCAGGCCGAACTGGCTACCGGACTGGGGCTGGTCACCTGTTGGTGCGGGAGAGCAAGGCGATCGTACCTGGTGCTGGTTCGAGGTTCGCTCGTTCAGGCGACTGCGAGATCGCCCTGGAAGCGGCATTCGCAGACCAGGCCGTCATCGCCATCGAGAACGCCCGCCTGTTCGAGGGAGCCTCCAGGAGTCCAATCGCGCCAGGTCACTGAGTCCCTGGAAGTGCAGACCGCGCGGAGCGAGGTGCTGCGCGTCATCGCGTCGTCGCCAAACGACCTGCTCAAGGTGCTCGACACCATCGCCGATGCCGCTGCCCGCCTCTGCGACGCACCGCGAAGCTGATTCAGCGGCCGACGAGGCGACCGGCCTTGCTTGGTGGGCTCGGGGCCGTGCAGTCCTCCTCGGCATCGAGGCCCGGCGCAGCCGCGCGGCGGGCGTCCTCTCGATGGCGCGTGCCGTCGCGCGGGTTCGTTGGCGGGCGGACGTTCCTGGACTCCGCCAGATGATCCGAATCGACGATATGGCCGAGGCGGTGAAGACCGAAGTTTCCCTGAGGCGCGCGAACGCCAGCGTGGTCCCGCATGCGCCTGGAGGTTGACGTTCCCCTGCTCCGAGGTGGGCAGGCGATTGGCGTGCTCGGGGTCATGCGCTTCGAGGTCCGGGCCATTCACGGACCGCGAGGTGGCCCTCCTGGAGGCGTTCGCGGACCAGGCGGTCATCGCCATCGAGAACGCTCGACTGTTCGAGGAATTGAGCAGCGCAACGCCGGTTCCTCCAGCAGAGCAACCGCCAGACCACCCCGAGCAGCAGACTGCGCTCGCTTGAAGTCCCGGTCATCGCGTCGTCGCCCACCGACCCGACGCCGTCCTCCAGGCCATCGTGGACACCGCCGCCCGTCTCGGTGATGCCGCGGCACCATCGTCCAAGTCCGTCCTCGTGATGGATGGCTCGCACCCCGGTGCTCACTGGTGTGACCAGGACGCGTGTCATCGCGGCGGGCACGACGTTCGACGATTTCCTCAGCACTTCACTGACCGTCGCAGCGAGCGCCGTGCCTTCCTGGAGCGTCGCGCCCACGCGCGACCTCGCCGAGGCCGTGCAGTCCGGAATTCTGATTCGAGAGATGTCCAGGCACAAACCGGCGTCCGCTCGTGCGCCTACGTCCCGCTGTTGCGCGACGGCGCCTCCATCGGCGTAATCGCGATGCAGCGCTTCGAGGTGCAGCTGTTCACCGATCGGCAGATCGGCTGCTGGAGGCGTTCGCCGATCAGGCCGTCATCGCTATCGAGAACGCCCGCCTCTTCGAAGGTCACGGTGGCAAGCAACCGCCAGACCTGGGAAGAAGCCCTCGAGCAGACCGCGACCGCCGAAGTGCTCCGCGTCATCGCCTCGACACCAACCGACGTCCGGCGCATTGGACGCCATCGTCGGCGCGGCTACACGTCTGTGTGACGCATCCTTCGGCAACATCCGTCGACCCCGCCCTCGGGATGGCCACAGATGTGGGCGGCGTCCCCCACGGTCGCCGAGCAGCCTTCACAGCACGTATGGGCTCGACTTCGAGCGGAGCCGGGCGTCGCATTGAAGCGCGGCCTTGCCGTCGGGCAGGGCACTCATCGAAGGGCGGACTATCGTCGTGGACGACCCTTGCGGAGGTGGCTCACGACGAATACTGACCGCTTCGCTGCTCGAGCGCACCAGGCACAGGTGGGGATACGGTCCCAGGTGTCTGTGCCACTCACGCATCTGGGCCATGCGATTGGCGTCCTCAACGTGGGGCGAGACGAGGCTCGCCCATTCTCGACCGGGCAGATCGCGCTGCTCCAGACGTTCGCGGATCAGGCCGTCATCGCGATCGAACGCCCGCCTCTTCGACGAGCCCAACAGCGCACCGAGCAGCTGGCTGCTCCGTGGCAGAGCTCCAGGCGCTCGGCGAGGTCGGCGAGGGCCGTCTCCTCCTCGCTCGACCTCCAGCACGTGCTGACCACCATCGTCTCGCACGCCACCCGCCTCGCCCAGGCCGACGGCGGCACCATCTTCGAGCTGGACGACGCCAGCGGCGAATTCGTCCACCACCCGCACGGATTGCCCGAGGCGCTTGTCGAGGTGATCGACCAGAATCGGCCTGCCTGGATGTTCATCGCCGCCGGGCCTGCGCCCGGAAGCGGGGCCGCCGTCCAGATCCCGGACATCGCGGATCGTGACTCAGACCCGCGATCTTCTCCAGCCCGCCACCCCGAACGCCTGCGCGGGGCCGGGCTTCCGCGCGTTGATCTTCGTGCTGCTCGTGCGGGATCAACGGACGGTCGGGATGCTGGTGATCCGCCGCAAGTGCCCCGGCGAGTTTCCCCAGCCGTCGTGGACCTGCTCCAGACCCTCGCCAGCCAGTCCGTGCTCGCCATCGAGAACGCGCGGCTGTTCCAGCAAGTCGAGGAAGAGCCAGCAGCTCGAAGTCGCCAGCAAGCACAAATCCGACTTCCTCGCCAACATGTCCCACGAGCTGCGGACGCCACTCAACGCCGTGCATCGGCTACTCCCTGAGATGCTCCAGGAGGAGGCCGAGGACCTGAAGCGGAGGTGTTCATCCCTGACCTTCAGAAGATCAACGCGGGCCGGGCAGCATCTGCTCGGCCTCATCAACGACATCCTCGACCTCTCCAAGATCGAGGCTGCATGGGAGTGGAGCTGTTCCTGGAGACCGTGGACGTGGCGGCGCCTGCCCTCCAGGACGCCCTGGTCATCGGCCGCCTGCTGCTGCAGAAACGGCAACATTGGTGATCGAGAAGCCCAGTTCGAGGTCGGCGAGATGGAGGCGACGCCACGAAGCCCGCTGGATCCTCGGCGACCACCGCGCAACGCTGCTCACGGATCACGGGCGCATTGAGCTGCGAGTGGCAAGAGAGACCCCACCCCTCAGCCTCTCCCTCATTGCGATGGAGAGGGGAGCCGGACTGGTGGGGGCGCAGGGCTGATATCGGAGCATGGACACCTGAATCGGTGGAGATGCTGGGCACCCACGCAAGTGACATCTCGGCTCCCCCTCTCCACCGCAGTGGGGAGGGGGGCGGGGGGTGGGGTCTCCTAACCTTCGCCGTGGCCGACACCGGCATCGGGATGACCGAGGAGCAGCTGGGTCGGCTGTTCGAGGCGTTCTCGCAGGCCGAGTCATCCACCACGCGGCGCTTCGGCGGGACCGGCCTCGGGCTGGCGCTGGTCCGCCACTTCGCCGAGATGATGGGCGGCGACGTCGCCGTCACCAGCACGCCGGGCGTTGGGTCCACCTTCACCGTTCGTCTCCCACGAGTAGCGAGTAGCGAGATGCGAGTAGCGAGTGACGAGGAAGCCGTCGCACCACTCGCTACTCACGACTCGCTACTCGCTACTCGGCCAACGGTGCTGGTCGTGGACGACGACCCGGACGCTCGCGAGCTGCTGCGGCGCCACCTGGAGGCCGGCGGCGTGGATGTCGTCACGGCCAGCCGAGGCGAAGAGGGTGTCCGACTGGCTCGTGAGCTGCGCCCGTCTCTGATCACCCTGGACGTGCTGATGCCGGGCATGGATGGCTGGGCGGTCCTCGGCGCGCTCAAGGGCGACCCGAGCACGGCTGATATCCCGGTCGTCATGCTGACCCTGCTGGACGACCGCGACCTTGGGTACGCCCTCGGCGCTGCCGACTATCTGACCAAGCCCATCGACCGCGCCCAACTGCTCGCGACCGTCCGCCGTCACGTCCGCCCCGCCGAGGAGGCTGACGGCGTGCCACGCGCGCTCGTGGTCGAGGACGACCCGGCCACGCGCGAAATGCTGCGTCGGATGCTGGAGCGCGAGGGCTGGACCGTCCAGGAGGCGGCCAGCGGCAGGCTTGGCCTGGAGCGGGTCGCGGCCAGCCCGCCGGACCTGATCCTGCTGGACCTGATGATGCCGGACCTGGATGGCTTCGGGTTCGTGGAGCGGCTGCGGGCGTCGCCGGCCTGGCGGAGCATCCCGGTCCTGGTGGTGACGGCCCGCGATCTGACCTCGGAGGAGCGGCAGAAGCTGAACGGGCGCGTCGAGCAGGTGCTCCAGAAGGGGGCGTACTCCCGCGAGGAGCTGCTCGCCGAGGTGCAGGCCGCCGTCCGCGCCTCGGTGGAGCGTCCGTAACCCCCCTGGGAGCGCGGCGATCTTCGCCGCTTCGTTTGGCGTCCAGCCCGTCAACGCCGGGATCGCTGCGGGGATGGGACGACGAAGCGGCGAAGATCGCCGCGCTCCCAGGGGGGCCTTGACCCTGACGTTACGTCACCGTTTACGCTCCTTTTCGGCAAGGAGGTCGTGGCGTGGGACGCAGGTGGTACTCGACGGGGCGGTTTGCGAAGCGGGCGTCAGTGTCCGTGCGGACGCTGCGCTTCTACGACCGGGCCGGCCTGCTGGTGCCGTCCGAGCGGACCGAGGCTGGCTACCGCATATACACGGACGAGGACTTCCCGCGCCTGCAGCAAGTGCTGGCGCTGAAGTTCCTCGGCCTGTCGCTGGACGAGATCAAGCGGTGTCTCGTGGCCGGACCCGGGCGGCTGCAGGAGTCGCTCGGTCGGCAGAAGGCGATGATGCGGGAGAAGCGCGAGCAGCTCGACGCGGTCCTCCAGGCCATCGGCGAGGCGGAACAGCTCCTCGCCGCCGAGCCGGCCGAGCCAGCCGGGAGCACGGCATCGGCGTTCGAGGCGGTCGTGCGAGTCATCGAGGTGATTCAGATGCAGCAACAGAGCGATTGGGTGAACAAGTACCTCTCCCCCGAGCAGCAAGAGCAGATGCGGCAGCTCTCGGAGCAGTCGTACTCCGAGGAGGCCCGCGAGAAGCTGGCGGCGCGCGGCCCCTGGACCGAGGAGGACCAGCAGCGGGCGAGCCGGCAGTGGGCGGAGGTCGGCGCCGAGCTGAAGCGGCTGGTGGCGGCAGGCGCCGACCCGGCCGGCCCCGAGGCCCAGACCTGGGCGGACAGCTTCAACGCGCTGATCTCGGCGTTCACCCAGAACGACCCGGAGATCGAGGCTGGCCTTCAAACGTGGTGGAAGCGCCACAACGACCTGCCGCCGGAGCAGCAGCCGATGCAGACGCTCTACACCCCGGAGGAGCGCGCGTTCATGAACCAGGCGCTGGCAGCCGCGCGCGAGCGTTAGCTCACCCTCGACGAAGTCACCGGCAGGTCGGCCCCCGGGACCCCTCACCAGACGATGGAGGTGGGGCTCTGCCAGAATTCGTCTCGTGGATGGCTTGCGCGTGGGAGGGCGGCGATGCACGAGGTGGAGCTGACGCTGGTGCTGCTGGTGGCGGTCGCCGTCCTCGCCACCCTCGCGCGGACGCTCGGGGTGCCGTATCCGATCCTGCTGGTGGTGGCCGGGCTGCTGCTCGCGGTCAGCCCGGTGCCGGAGGTCGTCCTGGCGCCGGATCTGGTCTTTCTGCTGTTCCTGCCACCGCTGCTGTACCTCGCGGCGTTCGACACCGCGATCCGCGACGTCCGCGCGATGCTCCGACCGATCTTGTCGCTGTCGGTGGGGCTGGTGCTGGCGACGATGGTCGCGGTGGCTGTCGTCGTGCGGTTGGTGGTGCCGGACGTGGGCTGGCCGGCCGCGTTCGCCTTCGGCGCGATCGTCTCACCGCCAGACGCGGTAGCGGCGGTGGCGGTCCTGCGCCGCCTGAACGTCCCGCGTCAACTGGTGACGCTGCTGGAAGGTGAGAGTCTGTTCAACGACGCGACGGCGCTGGTGGCGTTCCGGATGGCCACCCTGGCGATGGCGACGTCGTCGTTCTCGCCGACGGACGCGCTGCTCCGGTTCGTGGTGGTGGGGGGCGGTGGCGTCCTGGTCGGCGTGCTGGTCGGCAAGGGGATCGCGCTGGTGCGCCGCCACCTGTCCGACGCGCCGGTCGAGATCCTGGTCTCACTCCTGACGCCGTTCGCCGCGTACCTGACGGCCGAGCAGCTTGGCGCCTCGGGCGTGCTGGCGACGGTCACCACGGGCCTCTGTCTCGGCTGGTGGGCGCCCCGGATCATGGACCCGGACGTCCGCTTGCGGGGGCGGGCGGTGTGGGAGATGGTCAGCTTCACGCTGAACGGCCTGGTCTTCCTGTTGATCGGGCTCCAGCTCTCGACGATCCTGCCGAGCCTGATCGGCCGTCCCTGGCTGACGACGATCGGGCTGGCGGTGCTGGTCAGCGCGGTCGTCATACTGGTCCGGCTGATCTGGGTGATCCCGGCCGCATTCGGGGTTCCGGTGCTGGGCCACCGGAAGAGCTGGCCGGTGGTGCTCATCAGCGGCTGGGCCGGAATGCGTGGGGTGGTCTCGCTGGCGACGGCGCTGGCGCTGCCGCTGGAGACGCCGAACCGCGACCTGCTGCTCTTCTTGACGTTCTGCGTGATCCTGGTGACGCTGGTGGGCCAGGGGCTGAGCTTGCCCTGGCTGGTCTCGGTGCTGCCGATCGCCGACGATGGCCGCGAGGACGAGCAGGAGCGCCACGCCCGCGCGGTCACCATCGAGGCGGCCCGTCGGCGGATCGAGCAGCTGGCGAAGGAGTGGCCGTCTCATCTGCCGCTGGTGGACACGCTGCGGTCCCAGTACGACCACCGCGCGAGCCACGTCGGCGGGCTGCACGTGGACGGGCAGGAGGACGGCGGCCACGCGCTGTCCGAGGAGGCCGAGCAGGAGATCCTGGAGCACGGCCAGATCCGCCGCGCGGTCATCGAGGCGGAGCGCGAGGCGGTGCTGGAGCTGCGAGATCGGGGCGAGATCGGAGACGCGGTCTGGCGGCGGGTGGAGCGCGACCTGGACCTGGAGGAGCTGCGCCTGGAGGCGTGAGCGGTCAGCCAGCGGCTTCGCGGCTGCCGGACAGGCCCGACGTCCCCTTCTGGACCGGCGCCGGCCGGTCGGCGGGGCGGGCGAACGCGACCTGATCGCGGCCGTTCTGCTTGGCGGCGTAGAGCGCCTGGTCGGCGCGCTCCAGCCAGGACTCGATGTTCTCGTCCGGTTCGAGCTGGGCGAGGCCGATGGAGGCGGTGAGCTGGATCGTCAGGCCGTCGTGCTCGGCTCCGGTGGTGCGGAGGGTCTGGCGGAAGCGCTCGGCGAGGCGGAGGCCGGGCGTGGCCGGCGTCTCGGCCAGGAGCACCACGAACTCGTCGCCGCCGAACCGCCCGACGAAGTCGCTGCGGCGTGGGAAGCAGCGAACCAGGACGTCGGCGAAGACGCGCAGGGCGGCGTCGCCACCACGGTGGCCGAACTTGTCGTTGATCTGCTTGAGGTGGTCCACGTCCACCAGCATCAGGCAGGTTGGCCGCCCGAAGGCGCTGCCGACGTGGTGCCAGCGGTGGACGGCCCGGTCGAAGTCGGCGCGGTTGGCGACGCGGGTCAGGCCGTCCAGGCGGCTCTCGACGCGGACTTCCTGCAACTGCTCGGAGAGCTCCGAGACGCGTGTCCCGAGCTCCTGCAACTGGGTCTTGACTTCGGCCTCGCGCTCCTTGATGGCGCCGGACAAGAGGGTCGCGGCGTTGTTGACGGCCTGTTCGACGCTGGCGAACGAGCCGGTCGCAATCGCCTGGCGGAGCTGCTCGAGCTGGTCGAGGACTTCCTGGTCGCGCTCCTTGTTGACGAGCACGGACTTGGCGAGCTTGTCGGTCAGATCCCAGATCAGGTCGTGGGAGCGTCCGACCGTCTTGGTGACCCGCCCGACCTCCTCCTCGCGCCGGGACTGCACGAAACGGCGGGCGCCGGGCCAGTCACGCTCTTTCGGGAGAATCGGCCGGCCGTCCTCGCTGCTCTCCACAGCCTGGTCGGGATGGACCCCGCCAATCGAGAGGTGCGCGGCCCAGAGCTCGTAGAGGCGCGCGACGTCGGCGACGTTCGGATCGGCGGCGTCGAACTGGTGCCGCCCCAACGAGCGCAGGATCGAGACGACGGTGTCGATGGCATCGTCTTCCTGGGCAGTGTCGCGAGGGGCGGATGGGGGCACTGACGAGAGGGCCGGCGTGGCCGTTGCTCGGGTCGTGGCATCTCCGCGCGAGCGATTCCACAGCATAGATGCTAACTCACCACGTTCGCCTGTGTGTCTTGTGTGCACTTCGAGGGGCTGGGGGCGCGAAGTGCCAGCGTCTCTTGATCTTGGAACGTGATCCGAGCACATTCGGAGACGGATTAACCGGACGAGTGTGGCAATCTTTCTGTAATCTGTCCGTCGCGGGGGCGCTCGGCGCGGCCAGGATCCTGGTGTCTGAGGCGGTGCGGGTGGTCAATCGGCGACGCAACGGTCCCCAAAATCGTGGTCCGCGCGGTTAACTGTGTGAGATGAATGCGCCACGGCGACCTGTACCCGGCAGGACGGTTTTGTCTGCCTCCAACAGGCAGCGTGTGGCGGCGTTCGCCCGGATCGGCACGGACTGGCTCTGGGAGACCGATGCCGACGGCCGGTTCGTCTACTTCTCGGCTGACGACGACGGCGCTGACGGGCGCAACGGTCCGCCGAGACTGGGCAGGACGCGGCGGGAAGCGGCGGCCGCGGACCCGGAGAACCTGGCTCGACTGGCGGAGCTGGACGAGCTGATCGCGAAGCGACAGCCGTTCCGCGACGTGATCTATCGCGCGCAGGCTGGCCTGGGCGACCGACCGGCCTGGTGCGCCATCAGCGGCGAGCCGGTCTTCGACGAGACCGGGACGTTCCGAGGCTATCGCGGGATCGGCCGGGACGTCGACGCGCTGGTCGAGGCTCAGCGCGCGCTGGAGACGAAGACGCGGATTCTGGACGCGCTGCTCGCGGCGGTGCCAGATGCGATCCGCATCCTGGACGCTCGGTATCAGACGCTGAGCGTCAACGAGCAGTTCTACGAGCTGTTCAAGCTCGACAAGGCGGAGATGCTCCAGGCGCCGGACGGGGTGTGGTACTCGCTGCTGGAGATGGCGCGGCGCGGTGAGTACGGCCCTGGTGATCCGGAGGCACTGGCGCGGGCTCGCTACGCGCTGCTCGGCCTCGACGCGTTCCACTACGAGCGGCGCCTGAAGCATGGTTCCTGGATCGAGGCCCGCGACTTCCCGCTGCAGGGCGGCGGCTGGATCGAGATTTACCGAGACATCACCGAGCGGAAGGAAGCTGAGCAGGCGCTGAAGCAACTGAACGCGACCCTGGAACGGCGCGTCCAGGAGCGGACGGCGGCGCTCACCGAGAGCGAGCGCTTCAACCGGGCGACCATCGACTCGATCTCGGCGCGGCTGGCCGTCGTGGATGGCGACGGCCAGATCCTCGAAACCAACGCGGCGTGGCAGCGGTTCGCCGAACAGACGCGGTCGGTCTGGCACACTGCCCGCGACGGCGAGAACTACCTGGCGGCCTGCGACCAGGCCATTCAAGACGGCGCGGCCGGCGCCTGGGCAACCGCCGGAGCGATCCGCGAGATCGTGGCCGGCGAGCGGAAGAGCTTCGAGGTGGAGTACCCGTTCTCGACGCTCCAAGGCGAGCGGTACTTCGTCTGCCGGGTGGCGCGCGTCGGCGAGGACGGGCCGATCAGGATCGTGGTGACGCATGACGACGTCACGCCGGTCCGTCAGGCGGAGCAGCAGGTGTGGCGCGCCCAGCGTCTGGAGGCGATCGAGACGCTGGCGGGCGGAATCGCGCACGACTTGAACAACGCACTGACCCCGATCGTGATGGGGCTGGAGCTGCTACGCGCCGAAGTGAACACGCATGCCGAGACGGTCGAGATGATGCACACCGCCGCGGATCGTGGCGCGGAGATGGTTCGACAGCTACTGACGTTCGCCAGGAGCGCGGAGGGGCAGCGGATCCTGGTGCAGCCGGCTGTGCTGATCGACGAGGTGGCCCGGATCGCGGAGGGCACGCTGCCGTCGAACACCGAGCTCAGCGTGCGAGTCCAGGCGAACCTGCCGATGGTGCAGGGCGACCCGACGCAGCTGCATCAGGTGCTGTTGAACCTGTGCGCGAACGCCCGCGCGGCGATGCCGTCCGGTGGAACGCTGACCCTCGCGGCCGAGGTCATCGCCCTCACAGAGGAGCAGGCACGCTCGATCTCCGGCGCGCGTGTGGGGCAGTTCGTGCGGCTGACCGTCCGCGACACCGGGACTGGCATCGCGTCGAGCGACCTGGACCGGATCTTCGACCCGTTCTTCACGACCCGCGAGGTCGATCTTGGGACCGGGCTGGGACTCTCGACGGCGCTTGGGATCGTGCGGGCGCACGGGGGCTTCTTTCAGGTGACCTCGCTGCTCGGGCGCGGCTCGACGTTTGACGCGTACCTGCCGGTGGCCGGTGCTGTCGGCGGCGTCGATGCCGTGGCTGAGGCGCCGACCGAGCTCCGAGGCCAGGGCCAGGTAATCCTGGTGGTGGACGACGAGGCGGCGATCCGGCAGCTGTACCGGACGGTGCTGGAGCGGCTCGGGTTCCGGGCAGTGACGGCGGTGGACGGCGCGGACGGCCTGGTGCAGGTGGCCCGGCTCGGCGCCGATCTGGCCGCGATCGTCACCGACGTCCGGATGCCGAACATGGACGGCCTGGCGTTCGTGCGTGCGCTCCACGAGCGAGACGCCAGGGTGCCGATTGCCATAGCGACGGGACGGATCGAGGAGTGGCAGGCGGCGGAGCTGGACCAGCTGCAGATCACCGCGCGGCTGAGCAAGCCGTTCACCCAGAAGCGGCTGATGGGGGTGCTGCGGCAGCTGCTGGCTCCTTCCCCCGCCATCGACGCTTGAGACGGGACGGGGTATCCTTCGCAGCGCGGTTCCGCCGCGAGGGAGAGCCCAGGTGCCTGACACGATGCGCATCGCGATCGGCTTGCCGCGCGAGCTAACGGACGAGCATTTGATCTTCGCGAAGCAGCTGGGCTGCGACGGGGTGGTGCTGGCGACCCCGGAGCGGCTGCCCGGCGACGAGCGCTGGGAGTACGAGGATCTGGTCCGCCTGCGTGAGTGGGTGGAGGGGTATGGCCTGAAGATCGAGTCGATCCAGAACACGCCGCACGAGTTCTGGATGAAGGTCAGGCTTGGCGAGCCCGGCCGCGAAGCGCAGATGGAGAACTATTGCCAGACGATCCGGAACATCGGGAAGGCTGGCATCCCGGTCCTGGGCTACAACTTCCGCCCGCATCCGCTGTATCGCACTGGCAAGGTCGCGGGGCGTGGCGGGGCGATCATGACCCAGTACCGCCGCGCCGACCTGAAGGACGAGCTCTACTTCGGGCGGGAGATCTCGGCCGAGCAGATGTGGGAGAACCACCAGTGGTTCGCCGAGCGGGCCGTGCCGGTGGCGGAAGAGGCGGGCGTGCGGCTGGCGCTCCACCCTGACGACCCGAACGACGGCCCGATTGGCGGTGTGGCGCGGATCTTCTCCAGCTTCGAGGGGTTCGAGCGAGCTTCGCAGGCGATCAAGAGTCCGGCCTGGGGGCTACTCCTCTGTCTCGGCTGCTGGACCGAGATGGGCGGCACGCCAAACGCGCTGCGCGGCATCAAGCACTTCGGGCCACAGAACCGGATCGTCTACGTCCATTTCCGCGACATTCTGGGCACGGTCAGCGATTTTTCGGAGTGCTTCCCTGGCACCGGCGAACTGGACGTGACGGCAGCGATGCTGGCGCTCAAGGAGTCTGGCTTCACCGGCGCGATCATCGACGATCACGCAGCGGCGATGGTTGGCGACGACGAGGGCTGGCATTTCCGCGCCCGGGGCTACCAGACGGGGTACATCCAGGGGCTGCTGCGGGCCATCAACGACTTGAAGGGCTGACGGCCGGGCGGGCATCGCCCACATTCTCAGGCTTCGATCGGCGTGAGCCGGTACACGCGATTGGCGAGTCGCGAGGCGGTGACGACATCACCGACGCGAAGTGCATTGCGCACGTCGTCGAGCTTGCATGCGTCTTCTAAAGACAGATGGGGCGTCCAGCCGTCGTCCGTCTCGATGAGCGTGACGTCCACCTCGGCAACCAGCTCGCCCTCACGCACGAGTCGTTGCGTCGTTCTCGTGCTCACGTCAGCCTCCTTCGCCAAGTCGCATCCCATCTCGCGGGATCGGGCCGATACGCCGTGACCACCACGGCCAACGAATCATGGCCGGCTGCACGCCATGAACGATTCATGAGGCTAACAAACGTTTCCGACCCGACGATCTCCACGCTACACGCTGGCCGCCTGTTCCGCCTTTGCCGATGCGTAGAGTGTCTCGGGGGCGATGTCCGCGCCGTTCGGCCAGGCGACCGTGCCCCCATCGAGAAAGAATCGTTGGAAGTAGTCCGTTGACCGCAGTGGTGCGAAGATCGGACCGTCAAGCCAGGGTGAGAAGTCCGCCGTGCTCTCGACGCCGTCATTGAATACCAGGCGGATCCGAAAATCACCTCGATACTCGGCTTCCGTGACGAGAGGCAGGAACGTCATGGCGGTTCTCGCTCGAGTGGATCGATCCCTTCCAGCACCTTGCCGACCTCACCCCTCTGCTTCACTGCAGGCTGTCGAACGCCGATCAGCAACCAGTCGACGAGCCCGGCTTGCGCGTGATGAGCCATCGCTGCATGGACGCCTCGGACTCGCCTGAGCGACGCCCGGCGAGCAGTCCCTCAATGCTGATGTCCTCGTCAAGGTCAGGCCAATGCACCCCAACGCCATTCCCGATGAGGCGCCAGTGTGCACGCTCGGCTGACGAGCCGTGCCGCAGTCGGGGATACCAGTCCAGAGGTACCGTCAGCGTACGACCATCGACGAGCTCGACCGTCAACGTGTCGTCCGTCAACGAGACGCGCTGTGCATGCGCCTGGCTCAGGTCAGTCGGTGAAGTGCTCATGCCACGCTCGCAAGAATTCGTCGATCCGCTCGATCACGATGCGCTCGATCCGCCGAAGCTCAGCCGCGCTCAGCCCACGACTATCGGCAACCCTCACTGGCTCGAGCCAGAGCTTCGCGTGATTGGCCTCCCGTTCGACGTGGACGTGCGGCGGCTCGTGCCGATCGCCGGAGTAGAAGAAGAACCGGTACGGCCCGTCACGACGTACAGTCGGCACTCAAGGATACCTCGCAAGATCGGTAGCCAGAAACGCCACTTCCCAAAGCGTGCGCGTCAGGACCGTCGGCGGACGCATGTCAGACGAGGCGGTAGACGAAGCGGGGCGGGCGGTCTGGGCGCCGTGAGACGGTCTCCTGGATCTCGCCGCGCATCAGCAGCTGCTGAAACTCGGACAGCGGGATGTCCTCGAACTGGCCGGTGTGCGAGTTGAAGATCGTGCGGAGCGGCGTCTTCTCGCGCTCGCGGTAGATCCGCCGCCTGGACGCTTCTTCCGCCAGACCCCGCAGCCAGCCGTACCGCCCGGCCGCCAACGGCCACACCCGCATCTGCGATCCTCCGACAGGGCACGTGCCCTGAGGATACCCCGGCAGCATCGGCGAGGCCATTGCGCGACATATGCTAGCCCGGTTCGCGCTCGGGCGGATAGGTGGCTCCCGGCGCCCGCCCGATTCGTACCGGAGTGGGCGCCGGGATGCGAGCTTCGGTGCCGATCAGGCCGGGCGGAACTTCGGGAGGGTGACCTCGGCCGTCACGTCGTCGTAGACGATCTCGACGGCCATGCCGACTTTGATAGCGTCCGGCGTCGGGTCCACGTCGACGAGGTTGCTCATGATCTTCGCGCCCTCGGCCAACTCCACGAGGGCTACCACGTACGGTCCGTCCGCCGTGAAGACGCGGTTCGGGTGGCGGTGCGGGATCGCGAAGGCGTGGACGGTGCCCCTGCCCGAGACAGCCGTCCAGCTTAGGTCGTCCGAGCCGCAGCCGGGGCAGACCGAGCGCGGATAGTAGACGTACGTGCTACAGCCACCGCACTTCTGGAGCTGGATGGCGTGGGCCTTCAGGCTGTCCCAGAACGGCTGGGTGACCGGGTCGGGCGTCGGCAGCGGCTTGTTGTAGTCGGCCATCAGTCCCTCCCCAGAATCAGCGTGCCGGTCGCGGAGAGGACGCCGCCGGTGCCGTGGGCCAGCCCGATCTTGGCGTCCTTCACTTGCCTGATCCCCTGGTCGGCGTAGTCGTGGCGCAGCTGCCGGACCGCCTCGATGATGACGAAGATGCCGAACATGCCAGGATGCGTGTACGACAGGCCGCCGCCGGACGTGTTGAGCGGAAACTCGCCGCCCGGCGCGGTCCGCTGGTTGCTGACGAACGCGCCGCCCTCGCCCTTGGCGCAGAACCCGAGGTCTTCCAGGCTCAAGAGTACGGTGTAGGTGAACGAATCGTAGACCTGGGCGACGTCGATGTCACTCTGGCTGACGCCGGCCATCGCGAAGGCTGGTGGCCCCGAGATCCGGGCCGGGCCGTGGGTCAGGTCCGGCATCTGGGAGATCAGGTTGTGGTCGAGCGCCTCGCCCATCCCGAGCACCAGGATCGGATGGGTCTTCAGATCGCGGGCGCGCTCGGCGCTGGTCAGCACGACTCCGCCGCCGGCATCCGTCACCAGGCAGCAGTCCAGCAGGTTGAACGGCCAGCAGATCATCCGCGAGTCGAGCACGTCCTGGACCGCGATCGGGTCGCGAAACATCGCTTTAGGATTGAGGCCGGCCCACTTGCGGGTCGCGACGGCGATCTCGGCCAGCTGCTCCTTGGTGGTGCCGTACTGGGCCATGTGCCGCGACGCTGCGAGCGCGTACGAGCCGGCCGGCCTGGGCAGCCCGAACGGCTCCTCGAACTGGCCGAGCATCGTCTGGCCGCTGGCGCCTCTAGGCGGCATCCCAACGCGGGATCGGCCGCTCTCGCCGTGGGTGATCAGGGCGACCTCGCAGCGGCCCTCGGCGATGGCGGAGGCGGCGTGCGCGACGTGGATCAGGAAGGAGCAGCCGCCGACGTTGGTGCCGTCCACGACCTTCGGCTCGATCCCGAGGTACTCCCCGACCTCGGTGGGCGGGATGTTCGCGGTGAAGAGGCCGTCCACGTCTTTGAGAGTCAGGCCGGCGTCGCGAAGGGCGTTGCGGGCGCCCTCCGCGTGCAGTTGGAGCATCGATTTGTCGGGGACGACCCCGATCTGGTCGGATTCGTCAACCCCGACGATCGCGACCTTGCCAGAGAGGGAGCTGTTGGGCATCAGTCAGAAGCCTCCAACGGGCGGTCACTGTGGTCCCTACACCGGATCACAGGCAGAACGTTGACGGGAGTGGCAACGCGGAGAACCGTTCGAAGGCAGTCGAGCAACGCTGTCATCCCGAGGGAGCCCCGGCGACCGAGGGATCTCGAGCTGACGGGATTGGGAGCGTGAGATCCCTCCTGCGTCGGGATGACAAGGGAGGGTCGGGATGACAAGGGAGGGTCGGGATGACATGGATGTTCGTCTCGCCACTCGCTACTCGCTACTCGGCGGGCGGCACTTCCGAGGGCGACTTCCAGAAGCGGCGGCCGGGGGCGATCTCGGTCCACTCCTCGGCCGGGCGCTCGTCCAGCTTGGTGCCGAAGCCGCCGGCGACCGGGGGCTTCAGGTTCTCGCCGAGGGTGGTCGAGAAGATACGGGCCAGCTCCTCCGGGTCCCAGCGCCCATTCGAGGTGATGTTGCGGACGGGGTGCGGCTGCTCCAGGAGGGTGTAGCCGTAGCCGTACGAGTGGAACACCTGGCCGTTGACGTTGGCGGCGGCGTCGCTGGCGAGGAAGACGACCAGCGGCGCGACGTTGTCAGGGTCGCGCTCGGTGCCAACGGCCATCTCGCTCGGCCACTTGCCGTGCTCCTCGTAGAACGCCTTGCCGCGCGGAGTGGAGTCGATCATTCTCGTGGCGCCGCTCGGCATGATCGCGTTGGCCGTCACGCCGTAGCGGCCCAGCGCGTTGGCAGTAGACCAGGTCAGGCCCATGATGCCGGCCTTTGCAGCGGCGTAGTTCGGCTGGCCGGCCGCCCCGAGCGCCGAGACGCTGGACATGCTGACGATCCGACCGCTCCGCTGCGCCCGCATCCGCACCGAGGCCGCCTGCATGCAGTTGAACGTGCCTTTCAAGTGGACCGCCACGACGGCGTCCCACTCGGCTTCGGTCATGTTGAAGATCATGCGGTCTCTGAGGATGCCGGCGACGTTGACCAGGATGTCGATCTGGCCGAACGTGTCCACGACCTGATCGACCATCGCGTGGGCCTGGTCCCAGTCCGAAACCGAGGCGTAGTTGGTGACGGCGACGCCACCTTTGCTGAGGATCTCGTCCACCACCTGATCGGCGGGGGCCTTCTCCACGCCCTCGCCGTCGAGGGTGGCGCCAAGGTCGTTGACCACGACCTTCGCGCCGGCCGCCGCGAGCGCCATCGCGATGCCCCGGCCGATGCCCCGCCCGGAGCCCGTGACGAGCGCCGCCTTCCCATCGAGCAAACCCATCTTTCACCTCACGCGTGTGTGCTGACTGCGTTGTCGATCCACTCGCAAGTGGTGTCGAGCCGCCCGCGAGTGCTGCGTGGCTGACGTTCGCTACACTTCGGAGTAGCCGCTCCCCCGCGACTCGACGCCGCGCCCGCGCGCATCGTCGAGCTGGCCGTACTCTTTCAGGATCTGCTGGCTGTAGGTGACCCGGCCGCTGATCTTCTCGAGCGGCTCGGAGGCCAGCAGGAGGGCGGCCTTCGCCATCAGCTCGGGATGCTCGCCGCGCGGGTCGTCGATCCCGTCCACCAGCTTGTGGTAGACGGTGCCCGGCGTCGGCACGACCAGCGACGGCGAGAGCGCGGTCACCGAGACACCGTACTGGTACACCTCGGACGCGAGGCCCTGGCTGAACCGCTCGATGGCCGCCTTCTCGGCGCCGTAGCAGGTGCCGCCGCCGCGCGAGCCGACCGGGTCGGGATACGGTCCGCGCCCGGGGCCAATCGCCGCGCCGGACGAGATGTTGACGATGGACCCCGAGCCGCGCGGGATCATGTCGCCGTTCAGCACGAGCTGGCAGAGGATGAACGGCGCGTGGAAGTTGACCGCCCAGGACCGCATCCAGCGATTCAGCGGATAGTCCTTGACGGGGATGTAGTAGGTCAGCGCGGCGTTGTTGACCAGTACGTCGACCGGCCCGTAGGTGTCGCGGGCGGCCTGGATCAGCTTCTCGCACTCGGCCGGCTCGGAGATGTTGACCGCTACGGCGGTTGCCTCGCCCCCAGCCTCCTTGATCTCGGCGACCGTGCTCTCCAGCGAGCCGGCGAACGGGTGATCGCCCTCGTGAAGTGTTCGCGCCGCGCAGATGACGCGCCCGCCCTCGGCTGCGAACAGCTTGGCGATCTCGGCCCCGATCCCCCGGCTGGCGCCGGTCACCACCACGACCTTGCCGTCCAGCTTCCCCATCCCTACCTCCTCTTCATTCCCCTACCACGACCAGGCAGTCCACCGCGCAGGCGCCCCGGCCCGGTCCGGCCACGATCAGCGGATTGACGCCGATCTCGTGCACCAGATCGCCGAGGTCCAGCGCCAGCTCCGAGAAGCGCAGCAGCACGTCCACCAGGGCGTCGGTGTCCGCGCCGGCGAGTCGAGGGTAGCCGTGCAGCTGGGAGAGCGCCCGGTGAGCCTCGGCGGCGTCGAAGGGCGGCTCCAGCAGCTGAACATCTTTTGCGGTCTGACCGCCCTCTGCAGCCTCGCCGGGCAGCTCGCAGACGACGACCGGCTGCTCGCGCGGGTCGCGCATCACCCCGACGATGGCGTTGGTGCCGCTCGGAACCGTCTCCTGGATCAGCACGCCGACCACCGAGTCGGCTGGCGACCACGACCACGCGTTGGTCAGGGCGCGCTTGAACCGGCTGCGCAGCATCGTCACGTCGGCGACGTCTGGGATGATGGTGCCGGTCTCGCTGGTGTGGATCAGGTACGGCGACTCGGCCTTGAGGGTCACCGGGTAGCCGATCTGCTCGGCGGCGAGCACGGCATCTTCAGAGCTGCCGGCCAGCAGCTCGCGCGGGGTGCGGATGCCGTACAGCGCGAGGATCGCCTTCCCTTCGCGCTCGGACAGCCCGCGCCCGCTCGCCTGCCCGCGACTCGTAGCCGCTCGGATCAGCCCCCGAGCCCGGCGCGCGGCATGCTCGGGCACCAGCCGCTCGCGCCGCACCGCGCCCGGCCGCCCGCTGTCAGACATCATCACTCGCTACTCGCTACTCGCTACTCGCTACTCGTCAGAGGTACGTCCGGCCAATCGACTCGGCGACCATCGCCGGCTTCGCCTGGCCCTCGATCTCGACCGTGTTCTCGTTGATCGACTGGTACACGTTCGGCTGGACCTCTTCGACGCTCAGCAGTTTGGAGCGTAGCCGAATCCGCTTGCCGACGTGGACCGGCGAGATGAATCGCACGCGGTTCAGGCCATAGTTGATCGCCATTTTGGCGCCCAGGTTGACCTTCACGCCCTCCCAGCCCTGCTGACGGAGGACGGGCAGCATGGATAAGGTCAGAAAGCCGTGGGCGATCGGGCCGCCGAGCGGCGACGCTTTGGCGCGCTCGACGTCGACGTGAATCCACTGGTGATCGCCGGTGACGTCGGCGAACTGGTTGACCCGCTCCTGGGTCACCTCGACCCACTCGCTGACGCCCATCTCTTCGCCGATCATCGCCTTGAACTCGTCGATGGACGAGACGGTCTTCGTGTCTGCTGTCATGTTCGCTCCCAATAAGGAGACAGAATACAGGAGACAGGAGTCGGAATTCGGTCGTGACAGTCCGTCAAATGCGATGCGCCGTCATCGTGCGGATGTAAGCGTCGAGCATTCGACTGACCTCGTCCAGATCGCGCATGAGGCCGCTTGTGTCTCCGTAGCCAAGGTCCTGGGCCAGTATCAAGTAGTATCGACACTCTTCCAGAGACCCCGGGGCGATGTTGAAGAAGCGTGCCTTATCGGCGACTGACCTCTTCTTGTACCCCTCAGCAAAGTTGGCCGGGATAGACACCGCGGCTCGCCTAAGCTGTGATGTCACCCCGAACAGCTCGTGTCGTGGGAAGCCCTCAGAGAAGCGGTAGATGGCGAGCACCCACTGATGTGCCTTTCGCCAGACTGCCACGTCCATGAAATTGCGTGTTGCCCTCGAGGGCTCGCTCACACTCGCTCCTGTCTCCTGTCTCCTGTCTCCTGTCTCCTTCGCTATGCCAGCACCGGCACCGCCGTCGGCTGGAGCAGCTCGCGCAGCACCAGCTCGCGGTGGAATTCGGCGTCGCCGTACAGTGTCTCCAGGAACTTGGCCTGCTTGAAGTAGAGGTGCAGGTCGTACTCCCAGGTGAAGCCGATGCCGCCGTGCACCTGGATCGCCGAGCCGCAGACCTTGCGGGACGCCTCGCCGACGTACGACTTGGCGACCGAGGCCGCCAGCGACGCATCCGGAGCCGCCGCGTCCACGGCCCAGGCCGCGTAGTAGGTGGCGCCGTGGGCGTTCTCGACCTCCACCAGCATGTCGGCGCAGGCGTGCTTGATCGCCTGGAACGAGCCGATGGCCTGCCCGAACTGCTCGCGGACCTTCGCGTACTCGACGCTCATGTCCATGCACTTGCGAGCCGCCCCGAGCATCACCGCCGCGGCTCCCACCGCCGCGCGCCGCAGCACGATCTCCAGGATCTTCCAGCCGCCGTCCACCTGCCCGACGACGGTGTCGCGTCCAGCACGCACATTGTCCAGCGTAACCGTCGCAACCTTGCTGGTCTGGTCGATCATCTCGGTGGGCTGGATGGTGAGGCCGTCCGTGTCGCGGCTCAAGGCGAAGATCGTGATGCCGTGGGCCGGGTCGGACGCCGACTCGGTGGTTCTAGCTGCGACCAGGATCAGGTCCGCCACGTGCGCGAACGGCACGAACCGCTTGTGGCCGGAGAGGACGTAGTCGCCGCCCTGCGCCCGCGCCCGCAGCGCGATCCCCTCCGGGCCGGCCGTGAGGCGGTCCTCCGACAGCGCGAGGGTCGCCTTGAGGGTACCCTCCGCGATGCCCGGCAGGTAGGCGTCCAGTTGGGCGCGGTCACCGCCAGCCATCAGGGCCGGCACTGCCAGCACGGCGGTCGCGAAGTACGGGCCGGGGTAGGCCGCCCGCCCCATCTCTTCGAGCACCAGCGCCTGCTCGATCATGCCGAGCCCCAGGCCGCCGTGATCCTCGTCCACCGTGATGCCGAGCAGCCCGGTCTCGGCCAGCTGCTTCCAGAGGCTCGCGCTGTAGCCGGTCGCGTCGGCCATCTGGGCGCGGACCTCTTGCGGGGAGCTCTCGGCTGTCAGCACCTCGCGCGCAAGTCCCCGTAGCGCGGCCTGTTCTTCTGTGAAATCGAAATCCACTGCATCGCCCCCAATGTCAGGCAGAGTGGGTCTGGAACGTCGTTTTCGACAGGATGAACGAGATGCTCAGGATAGTCATCCTATCCTGAACATCAAGTCGGTCCCGCCTGCAGCGTCAAACTCGTGCCAGGCGGTCGGCGCGGACCTCGCGCGGCAGCTTCAGCACGCGCTCGCCGATGATGTTCTTCTGGATCTCAGAGGAGCCGGAGTAGATCGTGCCGGCTCGCGACCAGAGGTAGTTGTAGGCCCAGGAGTCCTCGCCGTCCCGGGTGGCGGAGGTGCCCAGTGCCAGCTCGTCTGGCAGCCCGTCCACCATCTGCCCGAACGGCCCGAGGATGTCCTGAATCCACTCCTGGTGCCGCTTGTCCATCTCGCTGTAGTAGAGCTTGTCAACCGAGGACTCTGGCCCCGGCCGCTCGCCCTTCTGGAGCTTGGAGAGCAGGCGCAGGCTGGCGTACCGTAGCACCTCGGTCTCGGCGATCATCTTGCCGATCTTCTGTCGAACCAGCGGGTCGTCGATGGCGACGCCACCGTCGCGCGGGAGCGTCTGGCAGACCTCGACGAGGCGATTCAGGACCGTCCGGTGGCGGGTGGCCCGGGCCAAGAGGCTGCCGCCGCGCTCGAACCCGAGCGTCGTCTGGGCCAGCACCCAGCCCTGGCCTTCCTCGCCGATCCGGTTCTCGACCGGCACGCGGACGTTGGTCAGGAACTCCTCGCAGAACTCGGCGCCGCCGGTGATCTGCTTCAGCCTGCGGACCTCAACCCCAGGGGAGTGCATGTCCAGGATGAAGTAGGAGATGCCCTGGTGCTTCGGGACGGTGGTGTCGGTGCGGGCCAGCAGGATCGCGTAGTCCGCGATGTACGCCTGGCTGCTCCAGACCTTCTGGCCGTTGACGACGTAGTGGTCGCCGTCGCGGACGGCGGTGGTCTTGAGGCTGGCAAGGTCCGAGCCGGAGCCCGGCTCGGAGTAGAGCTGGCACCAGAGCTCTTCGGCGGTCAGGATCTTCTTGACGTACCGCTCCTTCTGGGCGTCGGTGCCGTGGGCGATCAGGGTGGGGCCGATGAAGCCGATCCCGAGGCCGTTGATGGTGCCGGGAGCGCCCGAGCGGGCCATCTCCTCGCCGACGATGGCCTGCTCGATGGGGCTGGCTTCCTGGCCGCCGTACTGCTTCGGCCAGCCCATGCCGACGAAGCCGGCGTCGTACAGGCTGCGGTGCCAGGCCCGCCGCTCTTCCAGCGTCTCCAGCGGGCCTGGCTTGTGCTGCTCGAACCACGAACGGACTTTCGCGCGATACGCCCGGTGCTCCGGGCTCTCATTCAGGTCCACAGTGCCTCCTCGTTATCTGCTTCCTCGCAGCCGGGGGTCGAGCTCGTCGCGCAGGGCGTCGCCGAGCATGTTGAAGCCGAAGACTGCCAGACTGATCGCCAGCCCCGGCCAGAACGAGAGCCAGGGCGATTGGAGCATGAACGCGCGTCCGGTTCCGCTCAACATGCTACCCCAGGCGGGGTACGGCGGGGGAACGCCGTAGCCGAGGAAGCTGAGGGTGGACTCGGCCAGGATCGCGGTGCCGAGCTGGACCGTCGCCAGGACGATGATCGGCACGAAGACGTTGGGCAGGATGTACTTGAGCATCACGTGGATGCTGCCGGCCCCGATGCAGCTGGCCGACTCGATGTACGGCTGGTGGCGGATCGCGATGACGGCGCTCCGGATCACCCGCGAGGTGCCCGGCGCCAGCAGGATGCCGAGGATCGCGGTGATGCTCCAGAGGCCGGGGCCGGCCACGGCCACCATGCTGATCAGGAGCACCAGGGCCGGGAACGAGATCCAGATGTCCACCAGCCGCTGGACGGTCAGGTCCACCCAGCCGCCGTAGTAGCCGGAGATCAGGCCGATGACGACGGCCAGGACCGTGCTGATCGCGACGGCGCCGAAGCCGACCGTGACCGAGATCTGGGCGCCCCAGATGATCCGGCTGAGCATGTCGCGGCCGTTGGCGTCGGTGCCGAACGGGTGGGCCAGCGACGGCCCCTGGAGCCGGACCGCCGCGTCGCCGACGTCGTACGGATAGGGAGCGGTGACCGGCGCGGCGATGGCGATCAGCAACAGCAAGAGGACCAGCGCCCCGCCAATCGCGCCGAGCGGCTTCCGGTTGACGAAGCTGCGTAGTCGGCCGGACCAGCCGCCACCAACGACTCGGCGGCGGCTGGCGACCTGGGGCTGGTGTGGTGCAGCGTCGAGGACAGCGCTCATCGGTACCTCACCCGTGGGTCGAGCCAGCCGTAGAGCAAGTCGACGAGCAGGTTCGCCGAGATGATGACCACGGCGAAGATCAGGTTCAGCGCCTGGATGACCGGGTAGTCGCGGTACTGGACCGCCTCCAGCAGGTACCGGCCCATGCCCGGCAAGACGAAGACGCTCTCCAGCACCACCGTCCCGCCGACCAGGATCGACACTTGCAGGCCGAGCAGGGTCAGGATCGGGATGAAGGCGTTCTTGAGGGCGTGCCGCACGACCACCGATCGCTCGGCCAGCCCCTTGGCGGTGGCGGTCCGCACGAAGTCCTGGCGCAGCACTTCGAGCATCTGGGCGCGTGTCAGGCGCATCAGCGAGCCGGAGAGCGCCAGCCCCAGGATGATCGCCGGGATGATGACGTGCCCGAGGTTCTTCATGGGGTCGTCAAGCAGTCGGGTGTACCGTAAGGGAGGCGTCCAGCCCCACCAGACTGAGGGCAGGGTGACCACCAGCGTCCCGAGCCAGAAGCTGGGGATGGCCAGCATCCCGATGGCGGCGCTCCGCCCGACATAGTCTGACCACGTGTCTTGCCTGACGGCCGAAATGACGCCGACGGGGATGGCGATGACCAGCCCGACGGCCATCGCCATCAGCCCGAGCTCGGCGGTGACCGGCATTCGGTTGACGATCTCTTCGGAGACCGGGCTCTTGCTGCGCAGTGAAGTGCCGAGATCGCCCTGCACGACGCCGCCAAGCCACTCGACATACTGGACGTAGATCGGCCGGTCGAGCCCGAGCTTCGCCCGCATCTCGCCGGCATCTTTGGCGTAGGCGTAATCCTGCAGCAGCATCGTGACGGCATCGCCGGGCAGCAGCCGGACCAGCAGGAAGACGATGACGCTCACCCCGAACAGGGTCGGGACGATCAGCAGGAGCCGTCGCGCGAGGTAGACGTGCATCGGGAGCCTCCGAGGTAGGCAGTAGGCAGTAGGCGGTAGGCGGTAGGCGGTAGGCAGTGACGAGGACGGCGAATCGTCAGGCGGCGGCAACGCTCCCGCATCTCACCGCCTACTGCCTACTCACTTGTCGATCCAGAGCTTCGGCACGACTTCGCTGCCGATGCCGTAGTCGGAGCGCGGGTAGACATCTCGGAGCTTTGGCCCGAAGGCGGCCGTGCGCATGCTCACCGCGTGCGGCGGGTAGTACATCTGCTCGCCGAGATACCGCTGGATCTCGTATATCTGCTTCTTGCGCTCGGCCTTGTCCAACGTCTTCGCCTGCTTCTCGATCATCTCGGTCAGCTTGGCGTCGTTGACGTCGGCGTGGTTGCGGGTGCCCTTGGGGTGGTACATGTTGAAGAGGAAATCGTGCGGCTCGGTGAACGGCGTCTCGAGGCCGAACACCAGGGTGTTGCCGGCCGGGAACTGCCCCTTGAAGGTCGTGGCGATGTAGGCCGCGTACTCCTGCATCTTGATGGTGGCGTCGATGCCGCTCTTCTTCAGTTGCGCCGCGACCAGCTCGACCTGCTGAACCCAGACCTGGCCGTAGCCTGGCGTTGAGAGCAGCTCGACCTTCAGACCGTCCGGGTAGCCGGCGGCGGCCAGCAGCTTCTTCGCCTCGGCCGGGTCGAACTTGAAGTTCTTGGCCGTTTCACCCTGCTCGGCGCTGCGCGGGTCGAGCCACGCTTCGGAGAGTGCCCACGGGATCGCGTTGTTCCAGTTGCCGCTCCCGTTGTAGACCACCTTGATCATCTCGTCGCGGTCCAACGACATCGAGACGGCCTGGCGGACACGGGGATCGTTCCACGGCTTCTCGGTCATCTTCCAGTAGACGAACGGGATATTCAGGAACTCCCAGCTCTGCCACTGCAGCTCCGGGTTCGTCTTTTTCATCGACTCGATGTTCTGCTGGGCCACGATGGCGTAGTCCAGCTCGCTGCCGCGCAGGCCGGCCATGGCGGTCGCGTCGTCCGGGATGATGAGGCCGACGACCTCGTCGACGTGGGGCTCGCCCTTGCGGTAGTAGTCCTTGTTCTTCTTGCCGCTGTACGCGATGCCCTTGTCGAACTTATCGAAGACGAACGGGCCGCTGCCGACGACGCGCTTGGTGGCGTCGCCGTCCTGTTCGATCACTTCCTTCGGCATGATCCAGAAGATGGGCGCGCCGATCGAGGCTTCGAAGGGAGCGAACGTGTTCTTGAGCTTGAACTCGACGACCTTCTCGCTGGGAGCAGTGACGTCGGCGACCACGTCGAGGGCGGTCTTCTGGGGCGAGACCTTCATGAAGTGGTTGAACGACCAGGCGATGTCGGCAGCGGTGACCGGGCGTCCGTTCATCGGCGCCAGGTTGTGCCACTTCGCATCCGGCCGCAGATTGAAGGTGTAGACCAGACCATCCGGACTGACCTTCCAGGTCTCCGCGAGATCGCCTTCCATGATGTACGCGGAGTTCGGGATGCCCGGCCCCTTCTTGGACATCAGCAACCGGCTGTAGTAGTAGCAGGCGAACTCCTGCACGCGATAGCTGACGTTGACATACGGATCGATCGAGGGCGGGTCCTCGGTAGACATGTGGACGCGGAAGGTGCCGCCGTCCTTCGGAGCTGGGCCGGCCGGCTTGGCGTCGGCGGCGGGCTTGGCGGCGTCCGCTGGCTTGGCCTGGGCCGGTGCCTGCTGGGCGGCGGGGGCAGTGGTCGCGGCGGGGGCGGCCGGCTTGGACTCGGCGGGCTTGGCGGCTGCGCTGTCGGCCGGCTTGGACTCGGCCGGTTTGGCAGCTGGCGCTTGTTGGCCGCAGGCGCTCAGGAGCGCCATTCCGAGGCCGGACAGCCCGGCTAGTTTGAGCGCGTCGCGGCGCGTCAATCGTCGTGTGGACCGACCGGCAAGCGTGCCGTCGTCAGCACCGTGGGCCATCGCACACCCTCCCACATTGGAGTAAAACCGGCTGCACTACGTCGGACGACCGGTGGTTCGCTGAGTCACGGGAGCCAGGGTTTCAGGCTAGCAGCTCAGGGGCATACCGTCGATTCCTGAAGCTTCCGTTCATCGTCCCCTGTCTCGATACGGTCCTGTCTCGGTGTCACCCCCTGCGTACGTTCGTCGTCGGTCGCGTCCGGCCCGCGCCGGACGTTCTGGAGAATCCAGGTCGTCGCCAGGTCTACGCGCCGCTTGTCCATCGTCTCGATGGACCGTGGCGTGAGGTCGGCGAGCGTCCTGGCACGGAGCGACTGCTTCCAGGCCAGCTCGGCTTCGAGCATGACGGAGTGGATGCCGCACTGGACGGTATACGTCGAAGGGGCCAGCGCGGTTGGGCCGCGCTGGCGGATCTCGTCGCAGCGAAAGGCCGGCTCCGGCCCCTCAATCGCCTCGACGATGTCGAGCAGGGTGATCTGGTCGGCCGGGCGGGAGAGGCGGTAGCCGCCGGTCGGGCCGGGCACGGACTCGCAGATGCCGGCTTTGGTCAGCGCCTGCATGTGCTTGAGCAGGTACGACTCCGAGACGCCGTGGAACTCGGCCAGGGCGCGGCCCGGCATCCTGCTGGTCGGCTTCAGGACGGCCAGCAGGACGGTGCAGTGCAGTGCCCACTCAACGCCCGCGCTCATACGCATGGAGTCCAGGATATTTGGTGTCCTGGATTGCTGTCAAACAAACCGTTGATCGTCTGGGGCGCGATGAATCGCGCCCGTACCAGGGATGCTACCTTGTACGGGCGCGATTCATCGCGCCCCGATTCATCGCGCCCCAGGTGTCTGGCTCAGCACAACATGCTGACGCACACCCGTTGATCGGCTCTGTGTCTAGCCGGTCAGGTGGTCCAGCCCCAGAATCCTGGCGGCGTTCCGCAGCATGATCTTCGGGCGGGCCTCGTCCTTGATCGGCAGCGCCGCGAACTCGGCGAGCCAGCGGTCGGTCGGGATCAGCGGGAAGTCGGTCCCGAACAGGCACTTGTCCTGAAGGAGGGTGCTGGCCTGCTGAACCAGCGTCGGCGGGAAGTAGCGCGGCGCCCACCCTGAGAGGTCGATGAAGACGTTGGACTTATGGCGGGCGATGGCGAGCATCTCCTCCTGCCAGGGCCAGGACGGGTGCGCGCCGATGATGGTCAGATACGGGAAGTCCGCCGCCACGTCGTCCAGCAGGAGCGGCTGGGTGTAGCGCAGCTTGATGCCGTCGCCGCCGGGCATGCCGGTTCCGATGCCGCTGAAGCCGGTGTGGAACAACGCCGGGACTTTCAGCGAGCTGATGGCGTCCCACAACGGGTAGAAGCGCTCGTCGTTCGGGGCGAAGCGCTGAATGGCGGGGTGGAGCTTGAACCCTTTGAGGCCGAGCACTTCGACGCAGCGGCGCGCCTCGTCGATGGCGGCGAGGCCCTTGTTCGGGTCGATGGTGCCGAACCCGATCAGCACGTCGGAGTGCTTCTTGACCGCCGCGGCCGTGTCGTCGTTGGAGATCTTGCGGCCGGTCTGGAGCTCCGAGTCGAGGTCGAACACGACGGCCAGCAGGTTGTGCTTGCGGTACTGCTCGGCGACCTCGTCGGCGGTGACGCGGGTGCGGACGTTGCCGAAGTAGGCGCGGGCAGCGGCGGCGCGGGCGCTGTCGGTGGCGGTGGTGGTGCCGCCGGAGGTCGGCCCGCCGGCCGCTTCAGCCTGGAGGGCGCGCAGGCCGTCGCCGGTCGCGATGTGGACGTGAACGTCGATCCCCTGGACGGACGACGGCGTTGTGTGCGCGTCAGGGGCGGTGGTGTCAGGCATCAGTGCCTCCTCGGATGTATGGCATGGCGGACAGTGTGTCCGCTCATGATGACTCTCCTGGCATGCGTCAGCGTTCGTCGGCGGACGCTGCGCGCGGCAGATGGTCGCGGAAGACCTCGTTCTGCTTCCAGTCCGGCGCTGGCGGCTGGTGCCCGGCCTGGGGCGCGTACACCGAGTGCTCCACCAGCGCCATCTTGTGGATGTAGCGGGGGCAGTTCGGGAAGATGCGCTCGGCGCGGACCCGGACGATCAGCTGGGCGCCGGGAAACTCCGTGAGGAGCGGGTCGTCGTCGGCGATGCTGGCCGTGCCGTTGACCCGCATCCGGGACGGGCTCTCGAAGTCGAGGAAGAGCAGGCCAACCTTCGGGTTGACGAGGATGTTGCCGAGGCTCTTGAACATGCCGTTGCCGTCGTAGTCTGGAAAGGCGAGGGTCTGGTCGTCCACGACGCGGACGAAGCCGGGCATCCCGCCCTTGTACGAGACGTCTGGCTGACCGTCGGCGTCGGCGGTGGCGAGGAAGAACATGCTGCTACGGGCGACAAACTCGCGGTCGCCGTCCGAGAAGCGGTCGTGCAGGATGACCTCCTGCATGCGGTCGGCGAGCCGCCGTGAGTCGAAGCGGTCCTGGAGCTGGCGATTCCCGTCGTGGTACAGCGGCTTCTCCACGTTGTCCCCTCCCGAGCGGCCTGACGTCTGAGGCTTGTGAGACGCTCTTCCGACCTGCTGGTGAGGGTAGGGCGTAGGTGGCTGCGCGTGCCACTGGGTGCGAGGCATGCACGCGGAAGGGGTCGCGAATCGGCCAGGTGGCCGATGTCCAGGCCGGCGGGCGGCGCCGTTTATCTTCTGTAGAGAGTCTGATCGGCGCAATGATTTCAGTGCTTTCGAGGCGGTCGATGCTTTTCGCCATCATGCTTCTCGCCGTCGTCGCGGTCAGCCGCGTCGGCATCATCGCGTTCGGGCTGGCCGGCGAGCACCAGGAAGTCGTCGCGAAGCTGATGAACGTGATCCTGACCGGGTTGACGTCCGTGACGGTGATCGCGGCGTCCCGCCGGATGACGGTTCCTGGGACGCGTCGGGCCTGGTGTGTCGTCGGGCTCGGCGCGGGCGCCAACTTCGTCGGCGACACGCTCTATCTGCTCGTCGGGCTGGTCTACGGCGAGACCCCGTTCCCCTCGATTGCCGACGTGGCGTACCTGCTCTACTACCCGCTGATCCTGGCTGGACTCCTGGTGTTCCCGCGGCGTCCGTCGTCGTTTCGCGAGCGGCTGACCTTCTGGCTGGACGCGTTCACGACGACGGTGGGCGGCGGGATCGTGTTCTGGTACTTCCTGATCTATCCAATCGCGGTGTCTCAGGAGTCCGGTCGCCTCGCGGCACTGGTCGGTGCGGCCTATCCGGTCGCCGATCTGGTGCTGATTCTCGCCGTGGCGACGGTCGCCCTTGGGCCGTCGCCGGCGTTTCGCCCGAGGCTGGCTGCACTGCTGGCCGGCTCGATCGTCGCGTTCATGTTCGGCGACGCCGCGTACGGGACGCTGAACGTGAGCGGGCAGTACGTCTCGGGCCAGCCGCTGACGCTCCTGAGTGAGGTCCCCTTCGAGAGCTCGTACCTGCTGCTGGCGCTCGCTGCCTGGATGGCGAGACGCGGCTCGCGCGGGGCGGCGGCGATGGACGGCGGCGTGCGGTCGCGCCCGTTGACGCTGCTGCCGTACCTGGCGGTCGTGCTCGGGTATGGGCTGCTGCTGTGGGTCTCGTTTGGCGATCTCCCGGATAGCGTGCAGGGGCTGATCGTGGGCGCGGTGATCCTGACCGGGCTGGTCGTCGCGCGGCAGATCGTGGCGGTCCGCGAGAACAGCCGGCTGCAGGCAGTGCAGGCGGTCCAGCGAAGCGAGTCGCGCTTTCGCTCGCTCGTGCAGCACGCGTCGGACGTGATCACGATCGTGGACGGCGGCGGGCGGGTGACCTTCCAGTCGCCGTCGCTGAAGCGGGTGTTTGGCTACGAGCCTGAGGTGATCCTGGGTCAATCCGTCGTCCACCTGGTGCACCCGCTGGTGCACCCGGAAGACCGTGCGCGCGCGCAGGCGTTCCTGGAGGCCGCGCTCCGACCCGACAGCACCGATTCGACGATCGGCTGGCGTGTGCGACACCGCGATGGCCGCTGGCGGCACGTCGAGACGACAGTCGCCAATCTCCTGGACGATCCGGAGGTGTCTGGCCTGGTGCTGACGAGCCGTGACGACACCGAGCGGCGGGAGCTGGCGGAGCAGCTACGGCACCAGGCGTTCCACGACACGCTGACCGGCCTGGCGAATCGGGCGCTGTTCGAGGATCGCCTGACACACGCGCTCGCGCGGGCGGCGCGGACCGCCCGGCCGGTGGCGGTGGTGTTCCTCGACCTCGACAATTTCAAGACGGTCAACGACAGCTTCGGGCACGGCGCTGGCGACGAGGTGCTGACGACCGTCGCCCAGCGGATCCTGCGCGTGGTCCGGGCCGCCGACACCGCTGCTCGCTTCGGCGGCGACGAGTTCGCCGTGCTGGTCGAAGACCTGCCGGCCGGCCTGGCGTCCGTGGACGAGTCGATCCGGGTGGCCGAGCGCCTGCTCGCGGCGTGCCGCCACCCCTTCCAGGTTCAGGATCACGAGGTGATGATCGGGTGCAGCATCGGGATCGCCATCAGCGAGGCTGGTGCCGAGACCGCGGACGGCCTCCTGCGCAACGCGGACGTCGCGATGTATCTGGGCAAGGAGCGTGGCAAGGGCCGGTACGAGGTGTTCCAGCCGGAGATGCACGCTCGCATCCTCGAGCGCCTCGAGCTCGACGCCGACCTGCGGCTGGCGGTCGAGCGGCACGAGCTGGTGGTGCACTATCAGCCGATCATGTCGCTGGAGGACGGTCGGATCACCGGGTTGGAAGCGCTGGCTCGCTGGAGTCACCCGAAGCGGGGTCTCCTGCCGCCGGGCGCGTTCATCGCCCGCGCCGAAGAGAACGGGCTGATCGTGCCGCTCGGCTATCAAGTGCTGCACCAGGCGTGTCGGGAGGCCGGGGAGCTGCAGCGGCGCTATCCGTCCGACCGCCCGCTCTCGATGACGGTGAACCTCTCGGTGCGGCAGCTCGAAGACCCGAACTGCCTCGGCGAGATCCACGCGGCGCTTCAGGAGGGCGGGCTGCCGCCGGAGAGCCTCGTCCTGGAGATCACCGAGAGCTTCGCGATCAAAGATCCGGACGTGGCCATCAGGCGCCTCACGGCGTTGAAGGCGCTCGGGGTCCGGCTCGCGCTGGACGATTTTGGCACCGGCTTCTCGTCGCTCAGCTACCTCCAGCGGCTGCCGGTCGACATTTTGAAGATCGACCGCTCGTTCACGGAGCGGATGGTGGCGGCCGGGCGCGACACCTCGCTGGTGGAGGCGATCCTCGCACTCGGGCGGAGCCTGAACCTGAGCACGGTGGCTGAGGGGATCGAGCGGCCGGACCAGCTCGACCTGCTGCGGACACTCGGCTGCGCCTTCGGGCAGGGATACCTGCTGAGCCGCCCCTGCGAGCGAGCCGTCGTCGAGCAGCTGCTGGCGGCGCAACATACGGCGACGCGGCCGGGCGACGACCGCTCGCCGATCGGGGCGGCCCGACCG
Source organism: Chloroflexota bacterium (assembly GCA_046328125.1). GTDB lineage: Bacteria > Chloroflexota > UBA6077 > UBA6077 > JACCZL01 > JADZEM01. The sequence goes on along the minus strand of JAXLXF010000019.1, from coordinate 104,660 downwards.
GCCGGCGCGGTTGTCGGCGCGGGCGCACGGAGCCGCGCGCCCGGCGGTACCATCATCCCGTAGACACCGCGACTGCGCCAGGGGACGCCTGGGGACGCTGCCGCGCGGCTGGAGGGGATGTGGTGGAGGCGTTCATCTGCCGACGGTGCGGCGTCCAGTACGCCCCCAGTGCCGAGCCGCCGCCGAGTTGCCCGATCTGCGAGGACGAACGCGAATGCGTGGCCTGGGACGGCCAGCAGTGGACGACCATCGCCGAGCTGGTGGCCGGGGGGCGGCAGAACCACCTGTACGAGGAGGAGCCGGGCCTCGTCTGCATCGACACCCGGCCGTCGGTGGCAATCGGGCAGCGGGCGCTGGTGGTGCAGACGCCGCGCGGCAACGTGATGTGGGACTGCGTCAGCCTGCTGGACGAGGGGTCCGTCGCGGCGGTGCGGGCGCTGGGCGGGGTGGCCGCCATCGCGATCTCGCACCCGCACTTCTACGCCAGCAACGCGGCCTGGAGTCGAGCGTTCGGCGACTGCCCGGTGTTCATCCACGCCGCCGATGCCGCGTGGGTCCAGTACCCTCATCCCGCCGTGCGGCTCTGGGAGGGTGAGACGCTGGAGATCGTGCCGGGCGTGACGCTGATCCACACCGGCGGGCACTTCGCGGGCTCGCAGGTGCTCCACTGGGCGGAGGGTCAGGGTAGGCGCGGCGCGCTGCTCTCCGGCGACTCGGCCACCGTGGTGATGGACCGGCGCTACGTCAGCTTCATGTACTCGTACCCGAACCTGATCCCGCTCGGGGAGAAGGCGGTGCGGCAGATCGTGGAGCGGGTCCGGCCGTTCCCGTTCGAGCGGGTGTACGGCGGCTGGAACGGGCGGATCGTGGCGGTGGACGGCAAGGACGCGGTGGAGCGGTCGGCCGAGCGGTATCTGCGGTTCATCAAGGAGACATGACCGTGCTCGTCCGTCAGATCCCCGTCAGCGGTGAAGCGCTCCCCGTCCTAGGCATCGGCACCTGGCAGACGTTCGACGTGGGGCCGAAAGCGCCGCAGCGGACGGCGCTCGCGGACGTGCTGGGCGCCTTCTCGGAGCTGGGCGGCCGGCTGGTGGACTCCTCGCCGATGTACGGCAACGCCGAGACGGTGGTGGGCGACCTGGCGAGCGATCTCAGCCTGCACGAGCGGCTGTTCGTCGCCACCAAGGTCTGGACGTCTGGGCGAGCCGAGGGCATCCGCCAGATGGAAGCGTCGATGCGGAAGCTGCGCGTCAGCACGGTGGACCTGATGCAGGTCCACAATCTGGTGGACGTCGAGACGCACCTCGACACGCTGGCCGGCTGGAAGCGCGATGGACGGGTCCGGTACGTCGGGATCACCCACTACACCGCGAGCGCGCACGAGGCACTGGCGCGGGTGCTGGCGGGGCCGTCCGGCCGGCAGGTTGACTTCCTCCAGGTGAACTACTCGCTGGGCGAGCCGGAGGCGGTGCGCCGGCTGCTGCCGCTGACGCTCGACCGTGGCGTGGCGGTGCTGGTGAACCGGCCATACGGTGGCGGCGGGCTGCTGCGCCGGCTGCGAGGCCGGCCGCTACCGGGCTGGGCCGCCGAGCTGGGATACGCGTCCTGGGCGCAGCTGGCGCTGGCGTTCGTCGTGGCCCATCCCGCGGTGACCTGCGTCATCCCGGCCACGTCCCAGGTGAGGCACCTGCGCGAGAACATGGCGGTTGGGGAGCTGCCGCTGCCCGACGAGCGCCAGCTGGCGGAGATCGCCGCCGCCGCGAAGTAAAGACCCCACCCCCCGACCCCCTCTCCACCGCGGTGGAGAGGGGGCGGGGTGGGCGCTATGGCGTGGGGGCTCTGAACCGTGACGTGCTCGGTTGTCGGGGCTGCGCGTTACTGGCCGGGTGTTGGGACCGATGTCGGGGCTGACGTTGGAGCGGTGGTTGGAGCGGTGGTTGGAGCGGTGGTCGGGGCGGACGTGGGGGCCGTCGTCGGGACGGTCGTCGGGGCGGTGGTCGGGACTGGCGTCGCCGACGCGTCGCGCACCCGCAGCGTGACCGGCATCAGGTCGCTGGTGACGCCGTCCGAGGTCCGCGCAGTGGCGTTCAGCGTGTGGCGGCCGGGCTCGGTGACGGTGACGGTCCAGACGTTGGCGCACTCGGTCTGGCCGTTGCAGTCGAAGCGATGCTCGCGGTCTAGCTCGGCGTCGTTGGTGTCGTCGCCTTCCCAGGCGATCCAGTCGAGGCCGCGCGGGTCACGGGCGATCACGGTGACGTGGATCTGGTCGCCGGGATCGACCTGGTCGTCGTCGAGTTGGATCGAGACGGTCGGCCCGGTCGTCGAGGGGGCGGCGGTGGCCGGCGCGGTCGCCGGTGGCGCGACGACGGTGCCGCCAGAGCCCGGCTCGAAGGCGTTGGTCAGGTTGGTGTTCGGCAGGCGCGCGGGCTGGCGGACCCAGTTCGGCGCGGAGGGATCGTACTGGTTGAAGTACCGGCTGTCGCGCATGTCCTCGGCGAGGTCCGGCGGCAGGTTCTTGTTGGTGATGACCGACTTGAAGTAGTCCGCCACCAGGATGCCTTCGGTGACGTTCTGCTCGGCGCGGTAGTGCATGATGCCGCGCTGGAACCGCTGGTAGATGAAGCCGGCGTTGGCCGGGTCCGGCGTGGGCTGCGAGGTCGGGACGCCCCAGATCTCCAGGTTCAACAGGGTGACCAGGCCGGGGTTCGGAGTCTGGCCGGGGAACGCGATGTCTACCGGAACGGTCGACTTGAACAGGTCGAGGAAGCCGACCGGCTTGCCGTTCCACTGGTTCGGGGCGTACTTGCCGACGAAGTCGATCACCTTGTCGGCGTAGTCGGGGCTGCTCGGGTCGGGGATCGCGCCGGCGCCGCCCAGGCTGGTGTCCGGCCCCGGGAAGGTCGAGCCGTTGGCGTGGGTCATCGGCATGACGTCTTGATCCAGGACGTTGAGCCGGTTGACGGTGTTGCCGGAGAGCTGGAGGACGACCCGCTGGAAGAACTGAACCTGATTCCCTTCCAGGGTGAAGGTCCGTGAGACGGGATAGCCCAGAATGCGGGTGCCGCCGCGCACGCGGAAGTAGTCCTGAAACAGGGGGTTCTCGATGCAGAAGCCGGTTTCCTGATAGCACTGCCCCTGTGCTTCAGCCGGACGGCCTGGTAGTGTCAGGCCGACGAGGGTCGCGGCGACCGCGAACGCCGTGAGTAGTGGGAGACGCCTCATAGTGGATCGAACTCCTTCTGACTGCACCGCCAGATGAACCAGAGAGCCAGATGACGAGAGGGGCCAGACAGGCTGCCCAGAACCCGTGTGACGAACCGAGCAGTTGATTGCCAGGGCGCAGAAGAATGCCGATGTGAGATTCGCACGCTCTGTGCCTATCGCTCTGCCCACTGGTGAGCGTCTCGGGACGGCGGCCCCATTCTCAGGCGAGGCGCTTTCGGCTAGGATCGATGCTGGCGAGCGTGAGGACGGCGATCGCCGAGACGACGACAGGTGAGACGGCAGGTGAGACGGTGAGGCGTGCGCGGCCCCTGGCTGGGAGCGATCGGTAGATGTGGCTCGGACTCTCCGCGACGGCCGCCCGCCGGATTGGCGGCTGGATCTGGAACGCCGCGTTCCTGGCCGGCGCCGCGACGGTTGGCGGCGCGGCTGGCCTGACCGTCCTCAGCCGGGTGAAGGCGCGCGGGCTGGTTTCGCGCCCCGATCCGGCAGCCGACTATGCCGAGGCACTGGAGCGGCTGGACCGGCTGGCGGCGTCAGAGGGCGAGGAGATCAGGCCGGTCTGCCGGACGCGCGGCCTGCTGCACGGGCGGAAGACGGCGCAGGTGGTGATCCTGGTGCACGGGCTGACGAACTGTCCGCAGCAGTGGGCGCCGTTCGCCGAGCTGCTCCACGCGCGTGGCTGTAACGTCCTGCTGCCACGGATGCCGCGCCACGGGCTGGCCGACCGGCTGACCGCCGAGCCGAGCCGGCTGCGCGCGGAGGAGCTGCGGGACTTCGCGGACCGAATCGTGGACGTGGCGGCCGGGCTGGGAGAGCGGGTCACGATCGTGGGACTGTCGGCGGGTGGGATCGTGGCGGCCTGGACGGCCCAGTATCGGCCGGAGGTGGCGAAGGCGGTGCTGATCGCGCCGTCGCTCGGGTTCGGGCGGTACGGGCAGTGGCTGCAGCTGGTGTTCATGAACCTGATGCTGGCCTTACCGGACGTGGAGACGCACAACCTCAGCCGGTTCATGGGCGTGAGTGGCTTCATCCGGGCGGAGCGTCCGATGCCGTACGCCTACATCGGCTGGTCGAGTCGGGCGCTCGGCGAGGTGCTGCGGCTGGGGATGGCGACGGCGCGGGCGGCGGTCCACACGCGCCCGGCCTGCCAGCATCTGGTGGTGATCACGAACGCGAACGACATGGCGGTCAGCAATCAGTTGACGCGCCAGCTGGTCTCGTTGTGGCAGGCGCGCGGGCTGCACCGGGTGGAGTATTTCGAGCTGGAGAAGGAGCAGGGGCTCCCGCACGACCTGATCGACCCAAACAACCCGGAGCAGCGCATCGACCTGGTCTACCCGATCTTGCTGGATCTGGTGACCCGCGACGACGCGCTGGGCGGCACGCTGCCGCTGGACACGTCCGGGTGAGCTCGCCCCCGCCATGCGCGCTCGCACGGTCGCCGCTTGTGGCCCGACCGACCCCGGGGCGGTAGAATGCGACAAGGAGATGTTGATGGTGCAGATCGCCCCGGATACAGCCAAAACGAGCCGAGCCTGGCTGCAGGTGGCCGAACAGGTCAAGGACGAGGCGGGGGCGACTGAAGTCTTTCGGCACGCACCGCTACCGGATGCGAGTGTGGAGCGGCTTCGAGAGCTGGCGGGCATCGTCAAGCTGAACGGGCCGCTGCCCTCCCGGGAGTTTCTCGACGCTGACGGAGATCGTGCGTAGCGGTGCCGGCCGTCGAGCATGGATTTCTCGATCCGGTGCCGGAGCGCCTCTATGTCGATACGGACATCTTCGTCAACCATCTGGTCGCTGGGCAGCCTCACCATACGCGATGCCGCGTCTTTCTGGAGCGCCTCCAGCGTGAAGCTCGCACGACACTCTACGTCTCGTCGTTGTCGTGGCTCGAGGTAGCACACGTCATCACACGTCCGGGCTTTCGGGAGGCGCTACCTGACGAGCTCCAGCGGCGGTATCGGATTGGCCGCTGGCAGCGCCCAGACATTCGCCGTGCCTACATCGACGGACTCCTGGGCGATTTCGAGTCAGTGCTCGGTCAGTTCGCCTGGGTCGAGGTACCGCTGACGCCGATGGTGCGTCGGCTGACGACGCGATTCATGGCCGAATACGGTCTTGGAAGTCAGGATGCGGCCCATCTGGCGAGTGCCGCGCAGGAAGGTGTCGTCGACTTTGCCTCGCTGGATGTCGCGTTTCGACGGGTTGATGATCTCGATCTCTGGAACGATCTCATCCATCGACCGCGCACGACGTAGGCTTCAACAGCGCTTGCTGCGGAGGTTCAGGCCAGCCGCGCGAGACGCACTGGCCTGTCGTCTTCATCCCCCGCAGCGTCCGAGCGATCAGCCGCGCAACGGGGTGACCACCTCGTTCCAGAGCCGCGGGCGCCGGCGCTGTACGGCTGCGGCAGGTGTAGATCAGGCGGGTGGCGCCCGCGTCGATGAACTGGCGCTCAGATCCAGCAGCTCCGCGGTTGAGGGGTCGCCCGGGAACTGGGTCGAGCGCGCGATGGTGCCCTCGGGTCGCGCCCGAGGTCGCGGCAGCGCGACCCAGCACGTCGCACTTGTGCTTGAACGTTCTCGGGGGTGCCGCCGAGAAGTTCCACCGGCGGCGTACTTGGCGGCGATCCGCATGGTGACTTTCTCGCCGCTGCCGCCGAGCGATGACGATGGGCGGATGGGGTCAGCGGATTTCTCGGCCCGTGGAGGGCGTCGCGCAGCTGGTAGTGCTCTTCGCCCTCGAAGTTCGCCTTCTGCTGGGTCCAGAGCGCGATCATCACCTGGCACGCCTCGTCGAGCATCCCGAGGCGGTCGCGGACGGACGGGAGCACCATGCCGAACTCGCTGTGCTCGGCCTCCATCCAGCGCTGATGCCCACGTCCAGCCGCCCATTCGAGATACGGTCGATGGTGGTGCACATCTTGGCGAGGACGGCCGGGTGGCGGAACGTGTTGGCGGTCACGAGCAGGCCGCCCTGGATTCGCTTCGAGAGGGCGAGCAGCGCCGCCAGGATGGCCCAGCCCTTCCTCCGGGCTGCTCGTGCCCGTTCTGGTTCAGCAGATGGTCGTGGCCCCAGCCGTCGTGCCGAGGTGGTCGGGTCGCCGTGCGTCTTCATCCCCTCGTTGTAGAGGTCATCTGGGCGACCTTGATGCCGACTCCGCACCTGCGTCTTGTTCGCCAATACGCGCATCGCTCCCCACTGACAGTGTGTCGCGCGAGTATAGGCCGGCAACGAGGTCGTAGGCGGTAAGAAGTGCAGACGTGTGACCGCCAGATCCATCGATACGTTGGGAGTCTTTTGCGACGGTGCCCATTCATCGACGAAAGTGGTCGAGCACCGTCTGGAGTCGATGCACGCTATCCGAATCTCCGCGTCGCGCATATGCCTCGCGCAAGTTGGTCACTAATCGAGCGACCGAATCGTCTGAGAACCGACCGATTGCAGCCGACTTCATGAAGCAGCGCTCAGCCTGTTCGAGTCGGCCCTGCCTGACGAGCACCGCACCAAGCCTGTTGAGTGCATACACATTCCGACCATCGTCGTGGATCACTTGCCGGTACAGTTCGTGAGCTTCGCTGAGACGATTCTGGTCGCAGGGATTTCATGGCGAGTCCGACCATAGCTGCTGGCGAAGGTTCTGTCCTGATGGTACGACGATAGACTCCTCTGCGGCTTCGGTCAACTGGCGATTTGCACGAAGGGCGGCTCCAAGGGCAGTGAGTGCATGCACGCTCGGATTGAGTACGACCGCCCGTCGCAGTGCGGCGATTGCGAGCAAGGCGTTGCCCTGCCTGCGCGCTGCCACGCTCATCGAAAGGGCTTCACGATAGTCGTCGATCTCGCCGATCAGCTCGGCGGGTCGGCCAGATCCTTCAGCTGCTCCTCGAGCGCGGCGAGTTGATTCAGGGCGATGAGACTGCTCGGCTCAAACGCCAGGACTTGCTGGTACATGAACGGGCCGCAGCCAGTTCTGCTGTTCTCTGAAACAACGGGCGACGCGTGTACGCTCCAGCGACTCGGTCGTCGAGCTCGAGGGATGTGTGTTGACGCTAATCGCCTCGTCGTCCCACTTCTTGGCAAGCGCCAGCGATTCCGCTTGTTCCACCAGCTGATGCAATTGACGCATGACTATCTCCGCTGCGCCAAAACAGCCGGGGCAGTCAGTACGAGACCGACCATGACGATGGGGCTGACGCATCCCCACATGCTTCTGAGGAACGGACTCGGCATCGCTGTCACCAGTACTCTGGGGCGCTTCGAGCACCGCGGCTCTATGACCTCTGCCTTCCCTGACGACGAGCCACGTCAGCAGACCGACCGCTGTCCTATAGCTTGCCTACTTCATCGCTGGTACTCCTGTACGAACAGGTACCTGGACGAGGCGTTACGGTGGAAGGTCGCGCTCCACGGCATGGGCGACACGAGAGGGGGGATATCCAGGGGAGAAGCAGATCCGCGACGACATAGCGATGATCTGAGCCGGGCATGATGCCGTGTGGGTGGATCGCGCGGTTAGCGAGGTGTTGTGGAAGACGTAGTCGATGCGGACGCCAGACACATCGGGAAGCCCTTCGATGCTGAGCGCTGAAAGGTGCAGCTGAGGCCCCAGCCGACTTCGCGGTGCGCGTCCAGGAGATCCTGCCGAAGCTGCCGATAGAGGGGCTGACGGTCGCTCGTGTTGAAGTCGCCTACGATGATGACAGGACCGACCTCGCAGGTCGATCCCGTCGAGTGCTGCCCTTGATGAACGTGGTCGTCACGCTCCGGGCCGAAACTGGTGGGAAGAGGGATGCCTCGCACGTGGACGTAGCCGACCGCCGCTGGAGGCGGGTGCGCATTCAAGAAGGCGACCGTTCGTCCATCGACGTCCAGCGTAACGCGTTGGCACCCGCAGCCATGGCTGTCCCAGCCGGGTCGCGCGCGCCATGTGAACCGTAGCGGCTGAGTAGCTCCGAGACCATCAGGCGCACCGCTGAGCGAGCAACTGAAAGCGATACCGCCCTTGAAGCATCTCCGCCAGGTGCTCTGCCATCTCAGGTCCGAGCTCCTGAAATGCAATGACGTCCGCTCGACGGCGATCAGTGCGCCGACACGTTCGAGCTCCACGTTCGTGAAGAGGAGATTTGACGTCATCACTCGGATTGCAAGCCAAGCGACGGGGACACGCTGAGGAAGAATGAGTGCACCGTACTCCCACGCCAGCAGCCCAACTGGTAGCAGCAGCCACAGTCCTGCCGTGCGATTCTCACACAGCAGGGAGATCAGGAAGAGGAATGGCAGTGGCGCGAACATGAGCAGTCCGAAAATGTCGAACAGCTCGAACGGCCACCATTCGCCGATGGGCGTGAATCGCAAGCCGTGCCAGACGATGATGCCGCAGACATAGAGCGTGACGAGCAGCGTGAGAACGAGGCGCAGCGGCCGGCGGTGTGACGCCTTGTTCAACGAATCGACAGCCCCGCTAGATCGGAGGGGGCGTCTTGTAGACGGTCAGGCGATGCACCTGGACGATCTTCAAGTCCGCATCGAGATCGAGGTCGAAGGCAAACGGCAAGCTATCGACCGCGAACTTTCCCATCAGCATTGCCGAGACCATCGTCAATCTGGACGTCCACGTACGCGCGGGCTGCACCGGGTGGAGTATTTCGAGCTGGAGAAGGAGCAGGGGCTCCCGCACGACCTGATCGACCCGAACAACCCGGAGCAGCGCATCGACCTGGTCTACCCGATCCTGCTGGACCTGGTGACCCGCGACGACGCGCTGGGCGGCACGCTGCCGCTCGACACGTCCGGGTGAGCTCCTCCCTTCTCCCACGGCGGGGAAGAGGGAGGAGTGATGAGGTTAGCCGCGCAGTGGGGTGACCACCTCGTTCCAGAGCCAGCGGGCGCCCTCGGCGCTGTACGGCTGCGGGCAGGTGAACACCAGATGCGTCGCGCCAACGTCCAGGTAGCTCTGCCCCATGGCGATCAACTCGGCGGCTGACGGTCCGGCCCGGAACTGCACCGACCGCTCGATCTCGTCCGGGTTGCGACCAACGTCCTCGCAGTGCTGCTCCAGCACTTTGCGCTTGTGAGTGAACTCCTCGGGGCCTTTACCGTTGAAGTTCCACTCCTGGGCGTACTTCGCGATGGTCCGCAGGGTCAGCTTTTCGCCGCTGCCGCCGATCAGCAGGTACGGATGCGGCTTCTGGACCGGCTTTGGCTCGTGGTACGCGTCCTTCAACGTGTAGTAGCGGCCCTCGAACGTGGCTCGCTCCTGGGTCCAGAGCGCGATCATCACCTGGCACGCCTCGTCCAGCATCCGGCCACGGTCGCCGCGCGATGGGTAGGGGATGCCGAACTGGGTGTGCTCTTCCTCCAGCCAGCCGGCGCCCATCCCGACGATCACCCGGCCGTTCGAGATCCGGTCGATGGTCGTCGCCATCTTCGCGGTGACGGCTGGATGGCGGAACGTGTTGCAGGTGACCATCAGGCCACCCTTGATCTGCTTTGAGAGCGCCAGCAGCGCGGCCAGGATCGTCCAGCCCTCTTCCTCCGGTCGCTCGTGCCCGTTCTGGTTCAACAGATGGTCATGGCCCCAGCCAGTGTCGAAGCCGAGGCGGTCGGCCTCCAGCCAGGCGTCCTGGATGCCGTCATACGTGCCCGTCATCTGGGCGACCTTGATCCCGAACCGGACCTGCTGCTTGTCTGCCACGCGCACGCTCCCGACTGACAGTGTGTCGCGCGAGTATAGGCCGACAGCGTCGTCAGGTGGGCGCCTGGGGTGCGGGCGTTCTCTAGATACGCTCGGCGAGCTCCGCGATCCAGTCGTGATTGAAGGCTGGCCGCGGGTGCTCCTGCATCACCAACTGGTGGAGCCATCGCGAGGGATCGCCGTCTTCGGGCGCTCGCTCCAGCAGCGCGACGATGCCCAGGCTCGCTGCCCCGTGGAACTGCAGGAAGTCACGCGCGGCGTCGGCATCAGCGTCCAGCCAGCGCAACGCCTGCTCGGCGCTCACGTTGCCGCGCCGATCCGCAAGCAGCCGTGTCAGACCGTGCTCGGCGTCCGTAGTCGCCGCATCCAGGGAGCGCCCGCCGAGGCGGCTCAGAAAACCGCGTGCTGCCAGCGTGTGCGCCTGACGCCACAGACGCATCCGCTCCGGCCCGAGCCAGAGTGTGGCGGCGGCGAGCATCAGTGCGTGGTGACGGACCATGCTGTAGGTGCCGGCCGGCGGATCGGGCACGTACAGCTGCAAGACGTCGTTGGCGACGCCGACCCAGAGCCGCTCGCCACTGTCGATCAGCGCATCCACATCGACCTCTGACGCGTCGCCGACCGCCGTACGCCAGCCCGCCAGCGCGGCGCCCCAGTCGTCTACCAGCTCGATGGTCACCGAGCCGTTGGCGGCCCGGATCGGCCAGGCCGGGATCAAGCTGCCGCCCTTCGCTTCGGCCGGGCTGACCAGCCGGGCCGTCACCGCGAGCGCGGCTGGCCTCGGATCGTCTGGGGCGAGCACCGCTGCCGCGAACGGCCGAGCCGCGTGCACGATCTCGTTCGCGCGCCGCTCGTCCATGCGGGCCGCGTCACGCAGCCGGTCATACACCCCGATCAGGCTCATGCGACCTCGTCCTCCGTGCTCGTACGCCCCCGGCGGGCCACAGGACGCGTCCATGCCTTCATCTGAGGCCCGCGAACGCACCGCCCTGTCCGAAGAGAATCGTACCCTGTCTGACCGTCTGGGCCGGCTGCCACCACGCGCGTCTCGGAGCAGCCGGTGTCGTAGCATGACGGGGTGACCGAGCAGCCCGCGCCTTCTCCGTTGGCCTCCGAATCGTACGCCTTCTACCAGCGCCTCCAGGACGAGGCGATCCGCGCGGCGTCGCCGTACCCTGCCGCGCGCTTCGCGGGACGGGGGATCGTGATGGCGGCGGGCGGGCCGCGCCACTTCACCTGCGCCTGGGTCACCCTCAACGTCGTACGTCGAGCGCTTGGCTGCACGCTGCCGGTCCAGCTCTGGTACCTCGGGTCGGATGAGATGTCCGCCGAGATGCTGGCGCTGCTCGGCCCGCTCAACGTCGTATGCGTGGACGCGCTGGAGGTCGCGAAGCAGCATCCCGCGCGGCGGCTCGGCGGCTGGGAGTGCAAGCCGTTCAGCATCATCCACAGCCCGTTCCGCGAGGTGCTCTGGCTGGACGCCGACAACGTGCCGCTGGTGGACCCGTCCTTCCTGTTCGACGAGCCGGAGTACGCGCGGACCGGTGCGATCTTCTGGCCAGATCTGACCAGCCTGCCGCCCGAGCACCCGATCTGGGAGATCTGCCGCGTACCCTGGCAGCCCGAGCCGGAATTCGAGACCGGCCAGCTGGTGGTGGACAAGGCCCGCTGCTGGGACGCTCTCCAGTTGACGATGCATCTGAACGAGTGGTCGGATTTCTACTACCAGTACGTCCACGGCGACAAAGAGACGTTCCACCTGGCCTGGCGGATGCTGGCGTGTCCGTTCGGGATGCCCGCGCGGCTCCCAGAGAAAGCGATTGGCTTCTGGTCGCGGGCGCCGGCCACGGATGGCGGCTGTTGGACCCTCTTCCAGCACGACTTCGCGGGCCGCCCGATCTTCCACCACCGGACCAGCACCGGCAAGTGGAGCCTGCTCGGCGAGAACCTGCGCTTTGACGGCTTCCCGTTCGAGCGGTTTTGCCTGGACACCCTGGCCGAGCTCCGGGCACGATGGGACGGGTATGTCGTGCCGCCGCCGCGCCCGAGCCGTCCAGCGCACACGGCGGCTGAGATCGTGGATGTTGGTCGCTTCCTCTACGTCCGACGGGGCGCCGACCAGCGGACGCTGGGGCTGCTGCCGGACGGCAAGATCGGGGAGGGGGCCGCTGCCGCCGAGCGTAGCTGGAAGTTGGAGCGCACCGCCGATGGCCCGACACTGATCCTGGCCGGCGAGTATGGGATCATCGCACGACTCCAGTTGGATGCGGACGGCGTCTGGCGCGGACGGTGGCTCCAGTTCGAGCAGATGCCGGTTGAGTTGATCCCTCTCGGGTGAGCGGGTCGGAGGTAGCATGGCGACGACGGCGGACGTGGTGGTGGTCGGCGGCGGGGTGATCGGGGCGAGCACGGCGTTTCAGCTCGCCTCGCTCGGCGTCAGGCGGGTGGTGGTCTGCGAGCGGCGGTTCCCGGCGGCCGGCGCGAGCGGCAAGTCCGGGGCGCTGGTCCGGATGCACTACACCAACGAGCCCGAAGCGCGGCTCGCCCACGCGAGCCTGACCTACTTCCAGCACTGGGACGACCTGGTGGGGCGGGGCGATTGCGGCTTCCTGAACACCGGCATGGCGCGGCTGGTGACGCCCGAGAACGAAGGCAACCTCCGCGCGAACGTCGAGATGTTGGAGCGGATCGGGGTCAGCACCCGCGTGCTGGGGCCGGCCGAGCTGGCCGCGGTGGCGCCCTGGTGGCGCGTGGACGACGTGACGGCGGCGGCCTGGGAGCCGGACTCGGGCTGCGCCGACCCGGTCGGCACGACCCACGGTCTGCTGGAGCGCGCCCGCGACCTCGGCGCGGAGGTGCTGTTGGAGACCGAGGTGACCGGCGTCGAGCGCGCGGGCGGGCGGGTGACGGGTGTCCAGACCAGCAATGGCCCGATCTCGACCTCGACGGTGGTGGTGGCGGGCGGCGTCTGGACCGTCCCGATGCTCCTGGACCTGGGTGTGCCGGTCGAGCTGAAGACGGCTCGAATCCAGGTGGCGATCTTCCGACGACCGCCCTCAATGGCTGGTATTCACCCGATCCTAATCGACGGCATCAACGAGCTCTGGCTGCGGCCGGAAGGGCCAAACTGGGGCAGCACGCTCGTGGGGGTGGCGAGCCGCAACCCGCTGCCGGACCCCGACGATTTCAACGAGGGCGTAGACGGCGACTACGTGCCGCGCGCGAAGGCCGGTCTGGCAAAGCGGATGCCGGCCCTGGTGGACGCCCCGATGCGCGGCGGCTGGGCTGGCGCGATCACGCTGACGCCTGACGGCAAGCCGGTCCTGGACCGCCACCCGGAGATCGACGGCCTGTACGTGTTCACCGGCGACAACGGCAGCAGCTTCAAGACGGCCCCGGCGGTCGGGCGGGTGCTGGCGGAGTGGATCGTGAACGGGCAGCCCCAGCTGCTCGATCCGCGCCCGTTCCGGATGAGCCGCTTCGCGGAGGGCCAGCCGCTGGTCGGGCAGTACGAGTACGGCGACCGCGACAACGACTACACCCGCGCCCAGCGCCTGATGCTCGGCTAATCCTCCGGGCGCGTCCGCGCAGGTGCGCGGACGCGCTCAATCCATGAGGCAGATGCTAGACCGTACAGGGCCTGAAGTTTCTGGCGATGTAGACGTGGTCGCCGACGTGCGATCCGCCTGGCCCGATGTCCGTCGTGCCGGGTGTGTTCGTCTCGGCATCGACGTTCGTCGTAGGCCCTGACAGGATGACCGTGCCAGTGAAGGTGCCGTTCCCGTGGCTGTCGAGGGTCAGGTCGCCGATCTTCTGATGCTCCAGCGGGGGCGCACGGAAGAAGATGAACGCTTCCAGCGCCTTGTTCGGCGTTCCGCCAGAGACGATGATCGTCAAACGGTAGAGGAAGGTCCCACCGCCGTGGTCGGTCTGCGTCACGCTGAACGTCGCGCTGCCCGGCCCGGCCGACCCGGAGGAAGGAACCGTGCAATCCGAGGTCGGCGGGCCAGACGTCCCGCCATTGGACCTGGTGTCCTCTTCCTTGTCCTTGTCCTTGCTGCTGCCGGGCGCCGCTGGCGCCACGATGTTCTGACCCTGGTTGCCAGTGCCCTGCACCTGCTGGGCGCTAGCCGCGGCGAGGGCGACGTTGACCGGCCCGGTGTTGTCGGCGCGCTGGTCGTCAACGCCGCCGGTGTTCGAGAGGGTCCGCACGACGTTGTCTTCACAGGGTACCCGCATGTCCGCGTATGGGAAGAAGACCTGCGAGGCTCGACCGTCGCAGGCGACGGCCATCGACCCGAGACCCTCATCGAGCGCCATCGCCATGCCGCCCTGGTTGAGCTGCGCCAGGACGCCAGCGTGCTCGTGGGTGATCTGGATCGTGGAGTTGGCCGACGACGGCGTGTTGGCGAGCACCACGCCCTTCGCGAGATCGGCGACGTAGAAGCCGCCTGCGCCGGCGCCGCCGCTCGGTTGCGCGGTCGTGCCCCGGACGCCAATCGTCGTGTTCGAGAAGACGATCAGGCTGGCGCCGCTGCCGGTACTGCCGGTCGCACCGGTGCCGGACGGGCTACTCAAGTTGATGGTGGCCTGGGACTGGCCCAGCGACGAGAGCTGATCGCCCGGGGCGAGGGTCATACCTGGCCGGACCTGCTCGGCGGTGCCGTTCGCTCGTTTCACGACCACGTTGCCGTCCACGGACGAGATCGTGAACCCTGCTGAGCCGCTACTCGCGTCCTGCGCCCAGGCCCCCAGCGTTGGATGGAGGACGGCGAACAGCAGGACGAGGCTGACAATCGACCGCAGACGAGCAGCGACAGTTCGGCGAAGCTGCGTACGCACGCGCCACCTCTGAATGGACCTTGAGCGGATCTACAGCGTCCGCGGAACGATGGTGCTCGGAGGCGCGGCCACCGTACCACGCGTCTCCGAGGGTGTCAAGCGAGATACAGGTTTGCCGGGTCCGCGAGACGGCATCTCGAGCGGATCGAAACGCACTCGTGATCTCATCGCAACAAGAGCTCGGGGGCGGGCAGCGCGACTCCCACGTCTGCACCGCGAGCCCGGGCCGGACACGCCGACATCGGCGGCGATGGCGATCAGGGCGGCGTCGTGACCAGCAGGTTGTCGTATATCACCGTGACCGGGTCGCCGAACGACAAGGCCCCGAGGATCAGCTTGCCGCCGGCCAGCCCGGGATCGTTCAGCTTGATCACCTCTTCGCCGTTGACGTTCACGATGTGGGTGGCCCCGGTGGACCGCACGACGACGTGGTTGATCTGGTCGCCCGGCCGCATCGACTTGACGGCCATCCACGGGACGAGCAGCTCGGGCTTGTCGTTCTGCATGCGGAGCAGGGCCACTTCGAGCTTCGCGGTGTTCGCCAGCAGCAGGTAGGCGCTCTCCAGATCGACCTGATCTGGCCTGAGCGTCTCGCCCGCGTCGTGGGCGTGGCCTCGGAACCCGATCGCGAAGCCGGCCTGCTGGCCGGGGACGGTCAGCTTGACGTCGGTGGCGGCTGTGAAGTCGGTGTACTCCTCGCCCCACCAGGCCACCGCCACCGCCGCCTCGTTGCCGGTGCCGCGCTTGAGCATCTCCACCTGATAGCGGCTGTCCTTCGTGGAGTAGGTGCCCCACTCCCTGGTGCCGGAGAACTCGAGCGCTGGCTGGCGGAAGTCGGCGGCGTAGGCGATGCGCGGGATCGGCCCCGGGTACTCGGGCTTGTAGAGGATGCGGTACGGCTCGGCGGGGCTCACGTCGTCAGGGCCGTCGTACAGGGCGTCCACCAGCACGTAGTAGCTGCCGGGCGCGGCTGGCTTGAACTGGACGCTGCGCTCGACGTCGTCATTTGGGAGGCTTTTGGTGCTGGCGACCGGCTTGCCTTCCCAGTTCTGGATCGTCATCCGGTACGGCCGGGGTGCGTCCACCATCTGAAGATTGACGGTCACGCCGAAGTCCAGCACCTCGATGCGGAAGTAGTCCGCGTCGTCCGGGCTGGTGAGGAAGCTGCTGGCCGGCGCGTTCGGGGGCAGCAGGCAGGACTGCTGATACGCGCTGTTCGGCTCCGGGCACATGTCGTCGGCGGCGAGGGCCGGCGCGCTGCCTCGCCCGAGGGGAAGCACGGCGAGGCAGGCTACGGCGACGCAGAGCGCGGCACGTCGCCATCCACCCGGCGAGACGAAGAGACGATGGAACACCTCGGATGCCTCCGTGACGATCTGGGCGGAGATTATCTGAGCGGGTCTCCCGACGACGGCGGCGGGCGCGTCGCACGAGGGGCCGGCGCCTGCTGGGCCGGGGGCGGCTGAGCCGGCACGACTACCGGCGCCGGCTGTTGCGGCTTCGCGGCCGGCGCGACGGCAGGGGCCGGTGGCTGCGGTCTCGGGGCTGGCGGCGCGGTCGGCTCTGGCGTGGCGGTTGGCGTGAGCGCGGTCAGGTGGGCGCCGGCCTCCGATCGGCTCGGATCGACGGCGCGGGCGGCCTCCAGCGCCTCGACGGCGCCCGGCAGGTCGCCGGCCTGCTGACGACGGTCGGCCCGCCCGATCAGCAGGGCGTACAGCTTCTCCTGGACGTCCGCCGAGCGGTACTCGGGGTCGTTCTTGTGGATCGATTCGAGCGCCTGGATCGCCTCGTCGTCGTCCTTGCCCCAGGCCGCTTCCATGCGCTGCCAGGCCCGGAGCGAGGCGACGCGCTTCTTGCCGGCCAGGGCGGTGGGGTCGTCGGCGCGGATTTTCAGCGCCTGGTCGTACGCCGTTTCCCCGAGCGCCACGTCTCCCCGAGCCAGGGCGTCGCGGCCCCGTGCTACGTACGCCCGCACGAGGGTGTCGGCGAGGTTGGGGGTGGCGGGGTCCTGGCGGTAGAGCGCTTCGAGCAGCTCGATGGAGCGGTCGAGCTGGCCCTCGTCGAGCAGGCGGGCGGCGGCGGCGAGCCGGTCGGCTGCGCTCGGGGTCGGGGCAGTGGACGGGGTGACGGCAGCTGCTGGCGTGGTCCCGGTCTGAGGCGCGGTGGAGCCGGCCTGGGCTGCCCCGCTGGCCGTAGCTGGCGTGGCGGTCTGGGCGCGGCGGGTCGCCTCGACGGCGGCGCTCTCGGCAACGGTCACTGGAGTGCCGTCACCGGCAGTTGGGCGCCGTGGATCGCCGGCGACCGCCGTGACGGACGCACTTCGCGGTTCGTCGGCCTGCTGGGTTGCGGGCGCCAGCAGTCGCGGCATCAGGAGGTAGCCGACGACGGCCAGCACCACCAGGCCGGCCGCGAGCGCGGCGAAGGCGACACTTCGCGCGCGACCCTGCTGCCTGAGCGCGGGCGGCGAGGCCGGGGTGACGAGGGCCGGGACGGACGCGTTGCGGCGCAGGGTCGTGGACGAGGACGGGATCGCCGGGGCCGGGGTCCGGGGGCCACCCAGCGGGGGCGGGGTCCAGTTCGGCGTGATGGGCGCCGGCGTGACGGACGGCGCCGGTGTCTGGCCGGGCGACATCGGCAGCGGCGTGCGGACCACGGTCTGGTCGTCGGCGTGGACCGACGGCTCCATGCTCGCTGGCGCGTCGAGCACTGACGCCGGTACGGTGCGGTCGCCGAGGCTGGCCGTCCCGTCTGGCTGGCCGGGCAGTGGCAGCATCGTCTCGGGAACGGTCCGGTCGTCCAGGGGGGCGGGCGAGGTGATGTCGACGGGAGGTGTGACGACGAGCGGCGCGGCGTCCGGGATGCTCGCCTGGAGCGCCTCGATCATCTCGGCGGCGGTCTGGAAGCGGTCTTCGGGCTTCTTCTCCAGCGCCTTGAGCAGGGCGGCGGTCAGGCCGGGCGGGGTGTCCTCGCGGATCTCGACCGGCGGGCGGGGCGCCATCATCATGTGCTGAGCCATCGTGGCCCAGGGCGTCTGGCCGTGGAACGGCGGCGCGCCGACCAGCACCTCGTAGAGGGTGGCGCCGAGCGCGTAGAGGTCGGAGCGGGAGTCGATCTTGCTGCTGCTGATCTGCTCGGGGGCCATGTACTGGGGCGTGCCGAGCAGGACGCCGGTCCCGGTCATGGTGGCGTCTACCAGGGACTTGGCGATGCCGAAATCCATCACCTTGAGGGTGCTGTCGGCGGTCACGATCAGGTTGGCCGGCTTGACGTCGCGGTGGATGACCCCGATGGCGTGAGCGGCGCCCAGCCCGAGCAGCGCCTGGCAGCCGAAATGGACCACCTCGGCCGGCGTGAACATCCGCTTCTGGGCGACCAGCTTCTGGAGGGTCAGCCCCTGGACGTACTCCATGACGATGTAGTGGATGCCGTCGTCCTCGCCGGTGTCGAGGATGCGGACGATGTGCGGCTCGCGGAGGCGGCTGGCGACCAGCGCCTCGCTGGTGAAGCGCCGCAGCGCCTCTTCGTCGTCGGTCATGTGGTCGTGGAGGACTTTGATGGCGACGACGGAGTCGGTGTGCTGGTCGCGGGCGCGGTAGACGTCGGCGAAACCGCCCGAGCCGATGACGGTGGTCAGCTCGTAGCGCCCGCCGAGGGCGCGGCCGTCCAGTCGGCTCCGGAGGTTGGCGGCACGACTCATCTGGCGGTGCCAGTCAGCGAGGAGCGCGACGCCGTCGACGCAGCCATGGGCGGTGCTGGACCCTCAGACCTGCTTGCAGCTTACAAAGTCAGAACAACCGGCAAGACGAATCTACGCGATCCGAGGAACGGATGTCGACCCCTGGTGGTCGCAGGGGTGTGCGTCCGAGTCTTGTGCTCATCCAGATCCGGGGCGCGATGAATCGCGCCCGTACCAGGGACGCTGCCTTGTACGGGCGCGATTCATCGCGCCCCCGTAGCAGGGTCTCGAAGTGTCAGCGGTAGGCGGCGGCCTGGAGGTTGTACAGCTCGGCGTACTGGCCGCCCTTCGCGATCAGCTCGTCGTGGGAGCCGACCTCCGCGACGTGGGCGCCGTCCAGCACGACGATCAGGTCGGCCATGCGCACGGTGCTGAAGCGGTGGGAGACCAGGACGGTGATCCGGCCGTTCGAGGGATGGCCGTTTGGGACGGGGGCGTGGCCCGCGCCGTTCGGGTGCTGGCCGCGCGCGGCGGCGGCGTACCGCTCGAACAGGGCGTGCTCGGTCTCGGCGTCCAGGGCGGCGGTCGGCTCGTCCAGGACGAGCAGCAGCGGGTGGTCGCGCATGAAGCCTCGGGCCAGGGCCAGCTTCTGCCACTGCCCGAACGAGAGATCGACACCGCCCGGCCAGGTCTTGCCCAGCTGGGTGTTCAGGCCGTTCGGGAGCTTCTGGAGCACGTCCTCGGCGCCGGCCCGCTCGACGGCGGTCCGGACGGCGCGGTCGTCGTCCAGACGGGCGAGGTCGCCCATGCCGATGCTCTGCCGGGCCGGGAGCTCGAAGCGGTAGAAGTCCTGCAACGCGCCAGCCAGACTGGTCCGCCACTCGTCGGCGGCCATGCGGGAGAGCGGGCGGCCGTCCACCGTGATCTCGCCCGACGACGGCTCGTACAGCTTGCCGAGCAGCTTGACGAGGGTGCTCTTGCCGGCGCCGTTCTCGCCGACGATGGCGACGACCGCGCCGGCCGGGAGCGTCAGTGAGACGTCGTTCAGCACCAGGCGGTCGGTGCCGGGGTAGGTGAACGAGACGTGCTCGAAGCGGATGCCCTCGTTCAGGTTGAGCGGGACCGGCAGGTCGTCCTGGGTCTCCTGGGAGGCGGCGTACTCCTCCAGCCAGGCCAGCCGTCGCGAGCCGTCCATCCAGATGCCACGGAGGAAGCCGATCTCGCCGACGGTGGCCCCGACGTACGCCGAGAGGCGGGCGCCGGCGACCAGCACGACCAGCACGTTCGCAGCGGAGGCGTGGAGGCCAGCTGCCACGAAGACGACCGCGCCGACGTACGCCCCGCCGAACACCAGCCAGCCGAGGGTGTGGAAGACCGCCGAGGTCCAGCGTGCGTCGGAGACCGGGCCGTACCAACGGTCCCAGGCCGCGCGCCGGTCCGCGATCAGCTTCTGGCCGATGCCGGTGACGCGGACCTCCTTGCCGGCCGGGGCGGTGGTGGCGACCGTGAACAGGTGGCGAGCGAGCCGCTTCGCCTGGGCGCCGCTCTCCTGGGCCGCGCGCTCGACACCGGGCCGCCAGGTGGCGCTGAGGACCGGCGGGAGGGCGCACAGGGCCAGGAGGATCAGGAGCGGGTGGACCGACATCAGCAGGACGATGGTGACGCCGAGCCGCAAGATCCAGCCGCAGGTCGAGAAGAGCGACATGTACATGTGGTCCAGCACGAAGACCTGATCGCGCAGGACCGAGAGCCGGTCCAGGTACTCCGGGCGCTCCTGGTGGGCGACCGTGACGATGGACGCCTGAAGCTTCGCGACGTGCGCTTCAAGGGCGATGGTGACCTTGTCGCGGAAGGTGCGCTGGACGCGGGTGCTGACGGTGCGAATCAGCCAGGTGCCGGCCGACGAGAACGCCAGGGCGAACGCGGCGACCAGGATCAGCGGGATGTTGACGCGCTCGACGCCCTCGCCGAGCAGCTTCAGCCAGAAGGCGATCAGGGCATCGGGTAGGGCGGCCATCAGCGCCAGCGCGAAGGCGACCGCCATCAGCTGGGGCTCGTGCTGGTAGCCGAGCTTGCAGAGCCGCCACATCGAGGGGAGGGCCGGCGGGAGCGGCTCGATCTGGCCGGGGCCGTCCACGCGGCGCTTCGCGACTCGCTTCTGGGCCGTCGCGGTGGCTTCCGCGCGGGGGGAGGGCGCACCGGGCAGTCCGTCAGAGTCTTCGGGGTCCAGGATGCCGATACCGTGATGATTGGGGGCCACCAGGAGGTCGTCGGGAGCCGTCGAGGGCAGGGCAGTGCTGGCCTTTGGCGAGGCGGCCACGCCGTTGCGGCGCGCACTGGCGGGAGCGAGACTCTCCAGCCGCTGCACGAGGGGCGGCGGGGGTGATGCTGCCGGCGCTGCCGACCGTGAGGCGGGCAGCGGCGTCGGGGCGTCGGGATCGACGGTAGGCTGGTGGGTTGGGGACGGCCGATCGGTGACACCCCTCACCCCCCGACCCCCTCTCCCGCTTGCAGGAGAGGTGGAGCCATCTGGTGGCTGTCCCAGATCTTGAACCGTGACGGCGTTGATGCCCGTGGGCTCCCCCTCGCCCGCGCACGGGAGAGGGGGTCGGGGGGTGAGGGGTTCGGCCGGCGGGGCACTCGCGCTCAACAGGCGGGCCAGGAACGGCGGCACCTGGGCGGCATCATCTGCGACAGCCGGGGCCTGGCTGGCCGATGGCGGCGCGTCCGCTGCGCGGCTGGCGGCGACGAGGTCGTCGGAGAATCGGAGGCGCTCGCGCGCCCACTCGTATTCGGCCAGGTCGGCCGGGATCGCCTGCCGCGCCGACGTGCGTGCGAACGGTACGCGACCCTCGTCCCGGCTACGGGCGTCGAGGGCTGTGACTCGACGCTCGTCCAGCGGCAGCGGGAGCGGGTCGTCGTCCAGGAGGCTGTCGTCGCCGAGCGGGAGGTCGCGCTCGCGTCGAGCCTTGCCGCCCAGGGGGAACGGGATCGGGAGGCCGAACGGGGCGCGGCGCGCCTGCGAATCATCGGTCTGACGCGTGGCCTGTGGAGCGGCTCGGCGGGGGCCGGGCTCGAACGGCTTACGCGAGAACATCGTAGGCCACCCCTTCCTCGTTCTCGGTCGCCCCGAAGCGCTGGGCCTGGAGGTCGAACATGGTGCGGTAGCGCCCGCCGAGCGCCATCAGCTCGTCGTGGGTGCCCAGCTCGACGACCCGCCCGTGCTCCAGGACGCAGATCCTGTCGGCGTGGCGGACGGTGCTGAAGCGGTGCGAGATCAGGATCGTCGTGCACTGCCGAGTGGCGTTGAGGACCCGGTTGAAGATCTCGGCCTCGCCTCTGACGTCGAGTTGAGCGGTCGGCTCGTCCAGGAGGACGACGCCAGCGCCAAGCTGGACTGCGCAAAGCGCACGAGCCAGAGCGACCCGCTGCCACTGGCCGCCGGACAGCTCGGTGCCGCCGTCGTAGCCGCGTGCGAGGGTGGTCCCGAGGTTGGCGAGGCTGGCCGCGCCCGCCGAAGCCAGCGAGGCGCTGACGACCCGGTCTGGAGCTCCCCCGGGAGCGACGTTGTCACGCAGGGGGCGCTCGAAGCGGACGAAGTCCTGGAAGACGGCAGTGATCCGCAGCCGCCACGACTCGGCGTCCAGGGTGCGGAGATCGACGCCGTCCACCTCGATGCTGCCGGACTGCGGATCGTAGAGGCGGCAGAGCAGCTTGGCGAGGGTCGTCTTGCCGGCGCCGTTCTGGCCGACGATGGCGAGCGAGGTGCCGGCCGGGATCGTGACGTCGAAGCCGTCCAGGACCGGGGTAGTGGCGCCGGGGTAAGTGAAGGAGACGTCTCGGAAGCGGATCGCGCGGGTCGGCATGGTGGAGGCCGGGCGGCCGGCGCTCGGGAGGGCGCCCTCGCGGGCCATCTCTGGTGCGAGCCGCAGGACCGCCGCGACCGGTGCCGCCACGCCGTCGAGCGCCCAGCTGAGGCCGCCAAACGCGATGGTCGAGCTGCCGATGGCGCTCATGGCGTAGATCACGAGCGCGCCGAGGTCGATCTGGCCGACCGCGACGGCGCTGGCGAGCGAGGAGAAGACGGCCGCGTTGCCCCCGACCACCAGCACGATGCTCCAGGCCAGGGGGCGCTCGCGGAGGCGGGTGGCGTGGTACTGGAGATCGTGGAGGAGGGTGCGCCGGTTCACGAACCGCTCGACGGTCCACTCCACCAGCCCGAACAGGCGGAGCTCCTTGGCGGCAGGCGGATCGACGGCCAGCCGGTAGGTGTACTCGGCGTCACGCTGGGCGGCGCGGACCTCTTCGGTGTTGCGGTCCTGCCAGACGGCGCTCTCCTTCAGGAGCCAGTGGGTGGAGAGCCAGACGAGGGCGAGCAAGAGCGCGGCCCAGATGCTGTAGCCGGCCAGCACGCCGACGCAGGTGAGGCCGCCGACCAGCTCGACGAGGCCGCCGGCGATGAAGTCCATCGAGATCGAGACGGGCGGGGCGGTCATGCCGAGGTCGAAGTCGCGGGCGGTGGTCAGGTCGGTGGCGAGGCGGGCATCCTCGAGGTGGGCCATGCCGGGCGGGGTGACGCACGCCTGGGCGAGTTGATCGTGGAGCCAGTCGGCGCATTTGTCGCCAAGACTGGCGCTGACGGCCTGGTGGATCGGCCCGATGATCTGCAGCAGCATGAAGACGACGCCGACGAAGGCGAGCGGGACGGTGAGGTTGGTATCGCGGTCGACGGCGCTGACGAGGACGCCCATCGCGATGCCGAAGACGGCCGGCAGGACGCCACGCAGGACGATGACGGTCCACCAGAGGCCGGCCAGGGCCGGATCGGCCTTCCAGAGGACGCCTGGGAGCTTCCACTCGTCGCGGTCGCGCAGCTGCTGGAGGGCGGCTGCGAGGCGCTCGGAGAGGGCGGGCGTTTGGGCTTCGGGCTGGCGGTCGGTTTCGAGCGGGGCTTCGTCGTCGAGGGCGGCTATGGCCATGGAACGCAGATCCCGGTCACTCAGATCAGCGTCCAGCCTACCGCTCAGTCCTGTCTGGTGCTCTCACGTCTCGATCACGCGGCGCTCACGTCTCGGTCACAGATGGAAGGTGCCCTACGGGTGCCCTGCACGATCTTGCGGAACGCGGCCTTGCCAGCCGGGTCCGTGGACTTCAGTCCACGGACGCCCGACGTGTGCACAAGTCTGACGGGCACCCGTGCCCTACCGGCGCATAGACCCATCTCCCGACGATGTGTATGATGGTGGCGATGTGAGCCTGAGGAGTCGCAGGGGAGCGATTTCGGAGGAACGCCTTGGTACGGACCGCCGCATTGCTGGTCGTCGCAGGTCTGTGCATCTTCGTGTTGTCCCAGGCAGGCGGAGCGGCGCTGGCTCAGGATGCTCCACCCGATGTGGGGCCAGCCGTGCTCGAGAACGCTCTGACGGAGCCGGGACTCTTGCGAGCTTTCACGAGCCCGACCGGTCGTTGCAGCGGGCAGTTTGCGAACGACGGCTATACCTTGACGACCAGCGGCGGCTGCCAAGCTCCCACTCAGGTGGCGGTAACCAACCTCAACATCCGTGGCCTTACGATGGCGGATGGAGAAGTCCGAGTCGATTTGCGTCCGCTCAACAAGATGTACCGTACTATTTTTCAACTCTGGATCCGATTTCAGGGCGACACGGATGGACAACGCTATTACGTCGCGGTGAATCCGGTCAATGCCACGGTGCAGTTGACCGTTCGATCGAACGGCAAGGATACGGTGCTAAGCGAGCGGACCGATCTCGCCGGCGTATATGTGCCTGACGATTGGAACACCGTCAGTTTGCGCGCCCAGGGATCGAATCTGTGGGTACTCATCAACGGTCAGCCGGCCGTCTCAGCCACGGACTCGGCTTTCGACCGTGGTGGAGTCGTGATGTTACTGAGTCGAGTAGGCCCGCCGGATCCGTCCGACACAGAGGAGGCTTCGGTTGCGATCCGAAATCTCCGAGTAGCGCCTCTCGCGGGCGCTGACCAAACTCGGGCACCGGCCTATACGCCACCCCCATAGAAGTCTGGCGAGGCACTGAGTTGACTGTGGTCCTTTCGCGCCGAGCCTGGCTCCAAAGCATCGGATGTGCGGCACTGTTGAGCGCCCTCGGGCCGATGTCCGGACATGCTCAACAGGAGGTTCCGTCTCGGCGCGCCGCTGCTTCGGCGATTGGCTTCAATATTGGCGTCTCGGTGGGTGGCTACGCTCCCACGGCTCCATATGACAAACTGATCGACCTTCAGACCCGCGAGTTCAATCTCGCTCTGATCGGGCTCTACTGGCCCATCAGTGAGCCTCAGCGAGGTCAGTTTCGCTTCGAGCCATTCCTCAACAACCTTCGTCTCGCCCGAGCAGCCGGGATGCGGACATTTGCGCATCCCATCTTGTGGGCGGGCTCGATTCCCGCGTGGGTGCGCGGTGGTGGGTTCTCACGGGATGAGCTCTTGAAGGTGATGTACGATCGTATCTCAGCGTGTCTTGAACGCTTCGTCGACAACATCGACGTCTTCAACGTTGTGAATGAAGCGTACTTCCAAAACGACATCTTCAGAGATGTGATCGGCCCAGAATACGTTGAGCTGGCCTTCTCATTCGTCAGACAGCAGGTTCCCAAGGCTCGTTTGCTCTACAACGACTTCTTCAATCACAGGTCAGACGGGCAGCGTCTAGCTCATACTCGAGAAGTCGTGACCCGATTGGCCGATAAGGGACTAATCGACTATGTCGGACTCGAGATGCACCTTGGCGGAGACGGCCCGGAGACCAAGGACGATGTCACGAAGACGATGCAGAGTTATGGCCTCCCAGTCTTCGTGACAGAATTCGACGTCAACCTTCGAACGGTGACCGGGTCGCGCGACGAGCGCTTCGCGCGGCAGGCTCGAGTCTATCGCGACATGCTTCAAGCCGCGCTCGCCTCGGGTGTGTGTCAGGACTTTGTTGTCTTCCAGGTAGTCGATCAGTATACGGTCTGGGAGCAGCAAACCAGCCTTCCTGGCTCCTCGCCTGACGCTGACCCTTCGCCGTTCGACGACGATTTCTCACCAAAGCCGGCGTACTTCGCCATGCGAGACGTGCTGCGCGGCGCGGCGGGCGGGTAGTCGATGGGCAGCAGTCGTGAGCCGGAAGCCGGGCGGGCTCGGTAGACATCGTGCTCCACGTGCTGCCGGCGCTGCTGGATGCCTGAAAGCTCCCAGGGGTGTTGGAAACGTCAGAAGGGGCTGACTCGAGGCCAGCCCCTCCACGGAATCCAATCGCCGTAGCGCTCGGCGAGAGGGCGTTGCCGCGTCAGCCGGCTCGGAGCGAGCCTGTCGCCGGACGAGCCGTCTCCCAGTCGCCTGCTCGGCGACGGGGCACCACGGCGTCAGTCGCGCTCCCGACCTGGAAGTGGCCGACCAGCGCCTTGAGCTGATCCGCCGTCATGGCCAGCTCGTCGGCCTGGGCGTTCATCTCCTCGACCTGGGCACTCATCTCTTCGGCCGACGCCGACACCTCCTCGGTCAACGCGCTGTTCTGGACCGAAAGTGCCGTGATCGAATGAATCGACGCCGTCACCTGGCCGGCCTGGGCTGCCATCTGTTCGGTCGCGGCGCTGTTCTCCTCCACGACGGCACTGATGCCTTCCATCGCCGCGACGACCTCACGGGCGCCGGCCGCCATCTGCTGGGCAGCCGAGGCGATCTGGGTGACCTGGCCGACCGTCGCCTCCACAGCCTGGAGGATCTCGCCGAGCGCGGCGCCGGCCTCGTCGGCTCTGGCCGATCCTTGCTCGACTTTGGCGGACCCCGCTTCCATCGCGCCGACGGCGTCGTCGGTGCCGGCCTGGACGGCGCGGATCAAGTCGGCAATCGCCTTTGTCTCACGCTGGGAGCGCTCGGCCAGCTTCCGGACCTCGTCCGCGACCACCGCGAAGCCCCGCCCGTGCTCGCCGGCCCGGGCCGCCTCGATGGCCGCGTTCAGGGCCAGCAGGTTCGTCTGCTCGGCGATGTCGTCGATGGTCTCAACCACGGCCCCGATCTTCTCCCCCAGCTTGCCCAGCTCCTCGACCTTGCCGGCCGCGGTGGCGACGACTTCCTTGATCTCGGTCATCCCGGCCACGGTGTCACGGACAGCGCGTGCCCCTTGCTTCGCCGACTCCCGGGTCTGATGGGACGCATCGGCGACGCTCTGGGCCGTGGCTGCGACCTGCTCGACGCCGATGGCCATCTGGGAGGCCGTCGCCGAGACCGCTTCGACCTGGCGGGCCTGGTCGGCGGCGCCGCGCGCGATCCCGTCAATGGCCTGACCGAGCTGGCCGATCGAAGCGCTCGTCGCCTGGACGTTGTGGCTGGTGCCATCGGTGCCGGCGGCGACGCTCTGGACCGCCTCGGCCACCTGCTGCACGACGCTGCTGGCCTGGCTTGCCGCCTCGCCAAGCTGCGCGGAGGACGACGCCACTCCATCGGCCGATCGTGTCACCTGCCCGATGACGTCACGCAGGTTCGCGTTCATCGTGGAGAATGCTCCGCCGATCGCTCGGAGGCCGTCGACCATCGTGTTGAAGTCGGCTGCCATCTGTCCGAGCTCATCCGTTCGGCGTATCTGGACCGGCTCGACGTCGAGCGTCACCTCGCTGGTGAGGTCACCCGCGGTCACCCGCTCGATAGCGGTCACGAGCAGCGGAAGCTCGCGGCGAGCAAGCGAGGCGGACAGGTCCGCGACCTGTCCGACGTCGCGGCTGATGCGCTGGGCGAACAGCACGGAGACGGCGCTGATGAGCCCCAGGCCGACGAGGGCCGCGAGCGAAGCAATCTGCAGGAAGGAGTTTGCCGGGGCCTCGAGTGTCGCGACGGGCAATGCCATCACATACGTCCACGGCGTCGCCTGGACCGGCATCGCCAGGGCCTGATAGGTTGTGCCGCCGGTCTTCCAGGCGATGGTACGGGACTGCGTGAGCCCGATGACCCCTGCGAGGTCGGTCTCACTCAGCGGTGGTGGTTCGGTCCCATTGCCCCAGCGCTTCCCCTTGTTGAGCGCGGCACTGACTTCTGGGGTCAGCGGGACGATCGGTCGAGAGACCCAGTCAGGATTGAGGGTGGTGGCGATCACGAGGCCAGTCTCGTCCACGAGGAGGCCGGCTGCGCCTGCTCCAGCCCGCCCTTCGGCGGATTCCACGAGCTGGGCAATCTCCGAAAGCCCGGCACGGGAGCGCAGCACGCCGATGACCGTGCCATCGTCACCCTTGACCGGCACCGAATGGAACAAGGACGGCTGGTTCGTGGTAGTCGATACGCTCACCGACGAGATGAACGACGCCTGACCCTGCATCGGTTTCAGGAAGTAGTCACGGAATGCAACGTCCAGCCCCCGTGTTTTTGGATCCACGTCGAAGATGATCTGCCCCTGCTGGTTGAGCAGGCCGGCGGCCTCGATCGCGGGCGAGGAGCCTTTGATCGCCTGGAGCGCGGACATCGCTTCCTGGACGTCGTCTGCCGATGGGCTGTCCGTCGTGAGGATGCGGTGGATCGACGGCAACTGGGCTGCCGCTCGCAGGTGGGCGAGCCGTTCTTCATGCCAGGTCTCGATCGCGGTTGTGACGGCCCGTCCCTCGGCGTCGATCGTCGCTCGGGCCTGACTGGTGAGACCGTCCCGCGCCGTGACGTAGCCGAGGACCGTGAGGCTGAGAGCAAGCAGGCCGGCCATGCCGACGCAGAGAATCCCAACTTGTGTGGCTAAAGAGCGTCTTGCAATGAGATGCCATTTGGGCATAGCGACTGGGTCCCTTCTTGTCCCGATTGCGACTGGGGTGTCTGTGGTTCTCGTACTCAGCATGCAAGGTCACCCTGCCGAGCGCTACGACATGGATGACCTCACTATGCAGACAACGTCCGGTTGGCCTCGCAAGGGATCCATTAGTTGACCGCATGTGTCGCGTCGCTGCCGCGCCTGCCCGTATCTCTGGTGATAGCGGTCGGGAGGCATGTGGCGTGACGGCGCCCGGCCGCCGACCATTCCCCAGATGCCGCGCTGACGCGCCGGACGCTGACGCTCGGGACGCGGTGGCCGGGCGGCGGGGCCGGGTACACTGGACGCTCCGTCGGTGGCACACGCTACCATCGAGCGAGCCGTTGCGAAGTCGGGGGCGGGGCGGCCCCTGACGATCTGGACGAAGAGAGGTCCGCATGCGATTCGGCAATTTCCTGTTTCCGGCCGCGATGGACCCAGCAGATGACCGGCGTGTCATCCAGGAGACGCTGGCCGAGGCCCGGTTGTGCGACGAGCTCGGTATGGACATGCTCTGGCTCGCCGAGCACCATTTCGACGGCATCTGTGCCTACGTCGATCCGGTCACCTTCTCCGCCGCCCTTGCCGCCAGCACGAAGCAGATCCGGATTGGCTACGCCGTCGCCCAGATGTCGCTGCACCACCCGATCCGCCTCGCCGAGCAGATGGCCTTGATCGACAACATCAGCCAGGGTCGCATCGTGGTCGGGCTCGGGCGCGGCACGGCGTTTAACATCTACGACTACCAGGGCTACGGCATCGAGCCGAGCGAGGCGCACGACCGGCTGATCGAGGCCGAGCAGGTCATGATCGAGGCGTGGACGACTCCGAACTACGAGCACCACGGGAAGTTCTGGAATCTGAAGCTGCCACTGCTGCGCCCGAGGCCGTACACCAGTCCCCACCCGCCCATCATCCGCGCCTGCTCCGGCGAGGAGGCGACGCTCGACATGGCGCGGGCCGGCCGCCCGTTCCTGATGAACATTCAGACCAACGAGGTCACGCAGCTGCGCATGGACCTGTACCGTCAGACGATGCGCGAGAGCGGCTTCGACGACGAGGCTATCGCGCGCAACGTCGAGGAGACCTGGGTCTGGCGCAACATCTTCGTGGCCGAGACCGACGACGAAGCGGAGCGCCTGGCGCTGCCAGCCTGGGAGGCGCAGCAGGCGTTTCGCTCGGCGATGCGTCGGCGGGTCAATCAGGAGCAGGGTGTCGTCATGAAGCAGGAGAGCACGCCGGCGGCCCGCGATCAGGTGCAGCACTCGATCCTGTGCGGCTCGCCCGACACCGTCTCGGAGGCTATCGCCGAGATCGACAAAATCGGCGTGGGCGGGTTGATCCTGGTGTTCCGGATCGGGCCGATGCCGGCCGAGGTCGCGAACCACAGCATCCGCCTCTTCATGGAGAAGGTGGCGCCACAGTTCCGCCGCGAGACCGTCGCGGCGACCGTCTGACCGACGGGCGTAGCCGCGGGCCGGGCCTCGGTCAGGGCCGACACGAGGTCCGCTCGAGTCCAGATGCAAGGGAGCGATCGTGCGCGAGAACACCCTCAAGCGACAGCTCTACGCCGGCAAGCCGGCCTTTGGCGTGATGTGCACCTTCCCCTCGCCGCCGGTGGTCGAGATGCTGGGCCATCTCGGGTTCGACTGGATCTTGCTCGACAACGAGCACGGCTCGGTCACGGTTGACAGCGCCGAGGCGTGCATCGCCGCCGCCGAGTTGACCGGCATGGCGCCCATCGTCCGGCCGGTCGCCAACAGGCCGGAGATCATCGCGCCGTTCCTGGATCGCGGCGCCTGGGGCGTCCAGGTGCCGCACGTCAACACCGCCGACGAGGCTCGCGCTGCCGTGGACGCCGTGAAGTACGGGCCGGAAGGGCACCGCGGCATCTTCAGCGGCGGCCGGCCGGCCAACTACGGTTTCGGCGGGAATACCGCCGAGTACGCCGCCGCCGCCAACCGAGAGACCCTGGTCTGCCTGATGCTGGAGGAGGTCGAAGCGATCGAGAACCTGCCGGATCTGGTCACGGTTCCGGGGGTGGACGTCTTCTTCATCGGCTCGGGCGACCTGTCCCAGTCGATGGGCCTGACCGGGCAGCAGGGCCATCCCGAAGTCCAGAAGCTGATGGAGCGCGGGGTCAAGGCGATCACCGAGGCCGGGAAGATCGCCGGCTGCAGTTGCCCCGATGCCCTGATTCCCAAGTTCCTCGGGCTGGGCGTCCAGTACTTCCACAGCACGGTGGGCCGGCTGATCCAGCACGGCAGCGACGCCTACCTGAAGAACGCCCGCGAGGCCGCCGCGAGCTCCGGCAAGTAGGGCCACAGGTCGGAGTGGGCAGTGAGAGGGCGTGCCGGCCTGTGACCGCTGTCACAGTGACCGGTCGAGACCGCCGGATACACTGGGGCTCCCGGCGGAGGAGCGAGCCGACACGAGCTGAACCGCCGAGTAGGGGAGGGCCAGACGATGGCAGCGCGCGGTGCGGAGCTGAGGCGGGAGCTGCTGGCGACGGTGGCGCGGATTCGCCCGGAGATCGAGGCAGCGGCGGTCGAGGGCGACTCGTTGATGACTCTGCCGTCCTCTTCCGTCGAGCTGCTGGCCGAGAACGGCCTCTTTCGGATCAAGCTGCCGGAGGCGCTCGGCGGCTTCGAAGCGGACCTCATCACCCAGTACGAGGTGATCGAGGCGATGTCCTATGTGGACGCCGCCGCCGGCTGGTGCGTGATGATCGGCGCGACGTGCATCGCGTACCCTGGCGCGTTCTTGCCAGATGACGCCGTGGAGCAGATCTTCCGAGGGTCGCAGGTCCCGCGTGGGGCGGCAGCCCTCATGCCGACCGGCTCTGTGCGGCAGGCGGAGGGCGGCTACATCCTGAGCGGTCGCTGGTCGTTCGCGAGCGGTGTGCGTCACTCAGACTGGCTCTCGGTCGGCGCGCTGGTGCGTGACCCACAGTCCGACCATCCTCGTCACGCGATGTTCACGCTCCCGACGAGTCAGGCCCGCATCCACGACAACTGGGACACGCTCGGGCTGCGAGGCACCGGCAGCTGCGACGTGAGCCTGGAGGGCGTGTTCGTTCCGTCTTCGTTCACGTTCGCCGCGCTGGGTGGCGGGCCAGTGCGCGGCGGCCCGCTGTACCGGCTCGGGCTGCCGGCGTTTGTCGCCTACGAGCACGCGGCCTTCGCCATCGGGGTTGCCCGCCGGGCGCTCGACGCGCTGGTCGAGCTGGCGCCTGACAAGATGCGGGGCATCCCGCCGAGCCCGCTGGTCGCACGAGGATCGTTCCAGCGCGACCTGGGTGAGCTCGACCTGCGGCTGCGGGCTGCGCGTGCCCTGGCGCTGGAGCTCAACCAGGCAGCCTGGGACGTGGTTGTGGCAGGCGGCACGCCGGATGCCCGGCTCCAGGCCGAGCTGCGCGCCGTAGCGGTGTTCGCCACGGACGTCGCAGTCGATGTCGTGACGGCGGCCTACCGCTATGCGGGTGGGAGCGCCGTCTACAAGCCGAACCTCCTGGAGCGTGCCATCCGCGACCTCCACACGGCGACGCAGCATTTCATGGTCAGCAGCTCGGCGTACGAGACGCACGGCCAGAGCTTGCTCGGAATGACGGCGCTGAACCCGCTCGGGTGACGGCACGCTGACCGGGGCGTTGTCGCGGTCGGCTCAGCTCGGGCGATCTGTTTACGAGCGGATAGGCTCTCGCGAGGTCTGCGTGAGCGAGGTTTACGTCCGTGACTGATTCACGGTCAGGCAAGGTCGCAGTGGTTCATACTGACAGCGACACCATCTGCCAGCAGCGCACCGTGAGGGACCGCTCCGTGGATCGACAGTCCGGGCCAATCGTCTTCTTCGACGGCGTCTGCGGGCTCTGCAACGGGTCCGTGGACTGGCTGATGGCCCGGGACCGCCGGGCTGTCCTGCGGTTCGCCCCGCTCCAGGGCGAGACGGCCCAGCGGACGCTCGGGCCGCTGGACGACGACCCCGAGACCTGGAGCATGGTGCTGGTGGACGAGACTGGCCGCTACCGGCGCTCCGACGCCGCCATCAAGATCGTGGAGTATCTGGGCGGACCGTGGGCTATCGCCGGCCGGGTCATCGGGATCGTGCCGCGTGGCTTACGGGACGCGGGCTACCGCTGGATCGCCCGCAACCGGTACCGCTGGTTCGGTCAGCACGAGACCTGCCGGATCCCCACGCCGGAGGAGCGGAGCCGCTTCCTGCCGTAGCACTCGCCGGGTCGTCGGCGGGGTGCGACGGCACCCGGCAGGGGCGTCGGGGCGTCTGGCCGTGGTGCTGGCGCTACTGCCAGCGCGTGCCGAACACCTGGACCCAGTACGTCCCGTACTTGCCGGGGCCGTACAAGAAGCCGACGCCGATCTCGCGGTACTCGGGCTTCAGGATGTTCTCGCGGTGGCCCTTCGAGGTCATCCAGCCGGCCACTACCGCCTCGGCGGTGCGGTCGCCGGCCGCGATGTTCTCGCCGATCCGCTCCCATTCCCCGTAGCCGGCAATCGCCACCCGGTCCTTCAGGCTCGGGACCGGCGGGCAGTCGTGCTCGAAGCAGGGGCCGGGCGCCAGCACGCCGGCGTACCCTTGAGCCGCCTGCATCAGATTGTCGTTGACCTCCAGGGGTTGCAGGCCGGCCTTCGCACGCTCGGCGTTGGTGAGCCGAACCACGGCGTCCACCATCGGGTCGTGCTGTGGAGCCGCCGTGACCGTCGCCGTGGCGGTCGAGGACGGCGTCGTCGCGGTGAGTGCCGCCCCGACCGGCGAGCTGGTCGCCCGTGGGTCTGGCGACGCGTCGCTAATCATCGGGGTCGGGTCGGCAGGATCGTCGTCCTGGCCGGAGGGCGCCGCGCCGACCGGTAACCCGAGCGCGATCAGCAGCGCGACCATCGCCACCAGTGCCGTGCCTGCCCGATGCCAGCCCGTGACCGGGCCTCGTCCATGCGGTGTCGTTCCCATTGTGAGGTACAACGAGCAATGGAGCGGATCGGCACCGCCGCTTCCAGTGGCATGTCGATGGGCCAGGAAAGGTGCTCGCGAAGGCTGCCTGGGAGCGCGGCCATCCTGGCCGCTTTTGCGTAACGAAGCGGCCAGGATGGTCGCGCTCCCAGGGGGTGGTCCGGTCGTGCGTCATGCGCGGCGGTCGCGGGGGCGGCGGCGCTGCTCCACGACGGCTTGCACCTCTGGGCGCTTCGCCGAGGCCGCCTGCGCCCACGCCTCGTGCTCGACGGTCGCCGCGAAGCCAGCCGTCTCGGCGAGACGGACGCTGCGCTTGATCGCGCGGGCCAGGTCCGGGTCCAGTTGCGCCCAACGTGCCGCCAGCGCCAGCGCGGCCATTTCGGGGTCGTCCACGATCTCGCTGACCAGCCCGGCCCGGAGCGAAGATTCGGCGTTCAGCGAGTCGCCGTCCAGCAGGATTCGCAGCGCGCCCTGCGCCCCGAGAATGCGGGTCAGGAAGTAGGTGCATCCCCCGCCCGGGTGGAGCCCGATCCGCGAGAAGACCGCCCCGAAGGTGACGTCGGGGGCGGCGAGGCGCACGTCGCAGCAGAGCGCCAGGTTGAGGCCGGCCCCGATAGCGGCGCCCTTGACCGCCGCGATGGTCGGGATCGGCAAATCGAGGATCTTGAGGAAGCTGTCGTAGACGCGCATGACGTCGTTGCGGATCTGGTCGATGGCTTGCGAGGACGCCTCGCCGAACAGGTCCACCAGATCGGCGCCGGCGCAGAAGGAGGGGCCGTCGGCGGTGACGACGAGCACCCGCGCCTCGGCATCTGCCGCGATCTTTGCGACGGCAGTTGCCAGCTCGGCCCGCGAGCGGCCGTCGATGGCGTTGCGGCGGGCCGGGTTGGCCATACGGAGCACGCGGACGCCGTTTTCGGCCCGCTCGACGCGCACCGTCGCCGATGCCTCGGCGCCACTGTCTGTGCCGGTCATGCGCTCACCTCTTCCCAGCTCCCATTCACTCCGTCAGCCACTCCCAGAAGCCGCTCGGACCCCGGTCGGCGGCGTACTGGCCCAGCCGGAGCGCCCACTCGCGCTCGCCGCCGGCCTCGTCGCGCCACGACCAGAGTCGGGTCGTGAGGCGGTGCAGCTGATGCTCCTGGGTGAAGCCGATCGCGCCGTGCAGCTGGTGGGCGATCCTGGCGGCGAGGGTGGCCGCCTCGGCGGTGCGGATTTTGGCGGCGGCCACCTCCATCATGCGCGGGCCGTCCTGGCTCGCGACGCGGACGGCGCCGTCCACGGCGGCAGCGCTCGCGACAACCTCGCCAGCCAGCCGCGCGAGATCGTGCTGGATCGCCTGGAATCGCCCGATCGGGCGGCCGAACTGGACGCGGACCCGCGCGTACTCGACGCAGAGCTCGAGGAGGCGATTGAGGGCGCCTGTTATCTGGATGGCCCGGACCAGCGCGGCGCGCAGTTGAAGGTCGCCGGGCTCTACAAGGGTGGGGGTGATGGCGGCCTCGTCGAGCGGGATCGAGTCGAACGTGACGCGGTCGCGCGGCTCGCCGGCCAGGTTGCGGCCCGGCTCGATCGTGCAGGCCGACGGCGGCACCGTGACGACGGCCCAGCGATCCAGATGTCTCGCCAGCACGACTATGGCGCTGGCCTGCGCTGCCCAGGGGACGCGGGCGGCCGAGCCTCGGAGGTACCAGCCGTCGTTCTCTCTGGCGATGACGACGCTGTCCTCTGGACGGATTGGCGCGACGGCCAGCGGGCCGGGCGGGATCGGCAGGTTGGAGGCGGCGAGCAGCCAGCCGGCCAGTGCGCACGATTCGGCGAGCGGGACCGGGGCGGGGCGCCGTCCGAGCGCCCGCAGCACCGCCGCCAGCTCCGGCCAGCCGCCACCGCCACCGCCCAGCTGCTCCGGGATGCCGACCAATGGCAGTCCGGCCGAATCTAAAGTCGCCCAGAGGTCCGGCGCCCAGCCGACGGCGGCCTCCTCGACGCCCCAGCCGGCCGGGTGGGCGTTCGCCCAGTCGCGCAGGATCTCGGAGGTGACCTGCTCCAGGAGGGCCGTCTCGGCGGTCATCGGACACCCCACTCGGCGGCGTTGACGGCGGGAGCGCTGGTCGGCGCGGTCATCGGACGCCCAGTGCGCGGGCGACGATCCCGCGCAGGATCTCGTTGGTGCCCCCGCGCAGCGTGAAGCCGGGCGCCGAGGCGATGGCCTGGGCCAGCAGCATCTCGACGGTGTCCCGGCTGCTCGGGTCCGGCTCGCGGCCGACCGCTGCCCGGATCGCCTCGATGGACGCCTGCTCGAACGCGGTGCCGAGGTCTTTGACGAGGGCGGCCTGGGTTGCGACGTCGTCGCCGCGCTGGAGGCCGGCCGTGACGGCGAGCGACAACTGCCGGAGCGACCAGAGTCGGGCGGCGAGGCGGCCGAGCAGCTCGGCGTCGGCAGGCTCGGGCGAGGGAGTGAGCGACCCAAGCCAGGCCAACAGCAGCGGGAGCGGGCTCATGAACCGCTCCGGGCCGCTCCGCTCGTAGCCGAGCTCCGAGGTGACTTGCAGCCAGCCGTTGCCGACCTCGCCGACGACCAGCTCGTCCGGGATGAACACCTCGTCGAAGGTGACCTCGTTGAAGTGGGCCTCGCCGGTCAGCAGGCGAATCGGGCGGACGGTGACGCCGGGCGCGTTCAGGTCGAGGATGAACTGGCTGAATCCGGCGTGGCGGTTCTCTGAGGGCGGCGCGGTCCGGCAGAACAGGATCGCGTAGTGGCTGCGGTGGGCGTGACTGGTCCAGACCTTGCGGCCGGTGACGGACCAGCCGCCGTCAACCCTGGTGGCCCTGGTGGTGGCGGCCGCGAGATCGGAGCCGGCGTCTGGCTCGCTCATGCAGATGGCGAAGTAGCACTCACCATTGGCGATGGCCGGCAGGAAGCGCTCCCGCTGCTGCTCGGTGCCGAAGCGCAGGAGGAGCGGGCCGCTCTGGCGCTGGGCGATCCAGTGGGCCGAGACCGGAGCGCCGGCCGCCAGCAGCTCCTCGGTGATGGCGTACCGCTCGATCTCCGGCCGGTCCCGCCCGCCATACCGTGACGGCCAGTTGAGCCCGATCCAGCCTCGGCGGCCCAGCTCGCGGCTGAATTCCGGGTCGTGGCCGCTCAGCCAGGCGTCGCAGTGCGGCTGGAAGCGGCCGGCCGCCTGCTGCCCGGCCAGGAACTGGCGGACTTCGGCGCGCAGGGGGGCCGTGTCGTGCTCGACGGCCGCGCCGCCGCCGAAGGCGAGTGCACCGAGGCTCATCGTCTGCCGCTCATCGTCGCATCGCTCATACCGTCGTGATGGTCTTCTCGTGATGGTGATCCTCTATGGTGCCAGACCCGGCGGCCGGGCTCCAGCCGCCGGCGGTCAGGCGCTACCCTCGTGTCTGTGGGAGCACGGGCGGCCAGCTACGTGCCGCTTGTGAAGGCTGCTATCATCAGGCCGCGAGCGGTCGTCGTGGAGGCGAACGTTCGTCGGACGGCGTTCACGTTGGGGACGCGCGAGGCCGCCTCGAAGGGTTGGTAGTGCTCGTGCCGCGTGATGGGCGAGCGATTGGTTGGGTCTTGCCGGCGCCCCTGAAGCGCCGGTGTGGGCGAGGAGGGGCGTGTGGCCGAGCTACCGTCCGGGGTGTTCACATTCCTTGCCACCGACATCGAGGGCAGTGTCGAGCTCTGGCAGCGCAACGAGGTGGCGATGTCGGTGGCGCTCGCGCGGCACGACCGCATCCTGCGCGAGACGGTGCTCCTTTACGGCGGGCGGGTCGTCAAGGGCTCCGGCGACGGTATCTGGGCCGTGTTCGCGCGGCCGACCCCGGCGTTCGACGCGGCGCTGGCGATCCAGGCGGCGATGCGCGCGACCGTCTGGGGCGAGCCGGGCGAGCTGCGCGTCCGGGTCGCGATCCACGCCGGCGCGGCCGAGCTGCGTGACGGCGACTACTACGGATCGACGCCGAACCGGCTGGCACGGCTAGTCGAGCGCGTGCGTGGCCGGCAGATCCTGGTGTCGGAGGCGACGGTCACGCTGGCCGGCCCGGAGGCGACGACGAGGTTCACCCTCCGGGCGATCGGCGAGCTGCGGCTCCGCAACATGCGCGAGCCGCTGCGTGCGTTCGAGCTGGCATCGCCCGGCTCGGACGACGACGATTCGGAGGATGACTCAGACTCGGGCGTCGCCTCGTTCGTCCCGTCGTATGCGTTCCCGCGCCCCGGCCGGCTGGTGGGGCGGTCGCCGGAGCTCGACGCGCTGTGGGCTGCCGTCGAGCGGGGACGGGAGAGCGCGCAGGTGATCTTGATCGCCGCGCCGGCCGGCATCGGCAAGAGCACGCTGACGGGCGAGCTGGTCCGTCGTGCGCGCAGCCTGGGGGCGCTCTGCCTGGCTGGGGGCGCGTACGAGCAGGGTGGCGCCATGCTGCTCGGACCGCTGCACGAGGCGCTGGCAGACTTCCTGTTGAGCCAGCCGGTCGAGCGGCTGGACGCGTTGTTGGACACCGTGCTGGACGACCTGGCGCTGGTCGTCCCGGAGCTCACCTACCATCTGCATCGCCCTCGGCAGGCGGACGGTCCGCCGGATCTCGACCGGCTGTCCGGGGCGGTGTTCATGTGCCTGCTCCGTCTCGCGGCGCGCCACCCGATCCTGCTCTGCCTCGAAGACCTGCATATCGCGGACGATGCCACGCTCCGGCTGCTGCGGCAGTTGACGCGCCGCGCCGGCCGGCTGCCGCTGGTGCTGTGCCTGACGTTCCGTGCCGACGAGATCCCGGCCGGCTCGGAGCTGGAGCGGCTGGTGGCGGCGCTGACGCGGGAGGGGGCGACGCGAGTGGACCCGTCGCCGCTGGATCGGGACGAAACCGGCCAGTTGATCGCGAGCCTGCTGGACGGTCCGGCCAGTGAGCGACTGCGCGACTCGCTCTACGCGACGACGGAAGGGAACCCGCTCTTTCTGGAGCAGACCGTTCTCGCGTTGCGGGAGCAGGGCCAGATTGGGCGGGCGGGCCGAGTCTGGCACGGGGCGAGTGATGCCGAGGTGAGCCTGCCGACGATCGTGCGGGACGTGCTGGAGCAGCGCCTCGAACGGCTCAGCCAGCGCTGTGCCGGCACGGTCGCGATGGCGGCGGTGCTCGGCCAGACGTTCGAGCTGGACGCCCTCAGCGGAGCGGTTGGATCGCCGCCGATCCTGGGCGTGATCGAGGATCTGGAGGAGGCGTTGCGGGCGCGCGTGCTGCGCGAGGTGCCGTCCGGCTACGCATTCACGCACGCCCTGCTGCGCGAAGCCGCGTACGGCAAGCTGAGCGCGCCGCGCCGAATCTGGATGCACGCGCGAGCCGGGGAGGCGCTGGAGCGGCTGGCTGGCTCGCGCGCCAGCGATCGTGCTGCCGAGCTCGCGTACCATTTCTACGCCTCGCGCGCGGGCGCTGACTCCCGAGACAAGGCGCTCCGCTACAGCCTGGAGGCCGGGCGCCGCGCGGCCGCGCTGATGCTCCATCGCGAAGCGCTCCGTCATTTCGCGAACGTCTGCGACCTGATCGACCGCGACGGCGCCACGGTCAGCCAGATGACACACCTGGACGTGTTGGATGGACGCCAGAATGCCGAGCGGTCGCTCGGTCTGTGGCGTCCGTTGATCGAGACGTGCGAGCGGATTCTCTCGCTGGCGGACGATCCGATCAAGCGGGCCAGGGCGCATTCCTCGATCGGCCACGCCTGGCAGCGCGTCGGCGACATGGTGGCCGCCGAGCGAGCCTGCGACGACACCCTGCGCGACCTGGAGGGCCTCCCGGCGACGCGCGAGGTGACGGTGATGCGACTCCAGGTTTCGGCCGACAAGTCGTACCTGCTGTTCTTGCAGGGGCGCTACGACGAGCAGGCCGAGATCGGCGACGCGATGCTGCCCGTCGCGCGGGAGCTCGGGCTGCCAGAACCGCTCTGGCGGACCCACAACGTCATCGCAACTGCCGCGCAGGGGCGCGGACAGCTCGACCGCGCACGTAAGCACTTCACGGCGTACCTTGCCTCCGCGATCGAGATGGGCGATCCGCTCAGCCAGGCTCTGGCCCACTCCAATCTCGGGATCTTGCACCAGTACGCGGGCAGTTTCGTGGACGCGCGCGTCCAGCTCGAGCGGGCGCTCGAGCTACGCCGTGAAGCGGGCGCCGAGCAGCGCGACGTCAACACCCTTCAGCGTCTCGGATGGGTCTGCCTGGGCGAGGGCGACCTTGCCGGCGCGTTCGAGCTTGGCGCCCGCGCCCTCGACCTGGCGACGCGTGCCTCCGACCGCTGGGCCTCCGACTGTCACGATCTGCTTGGGACCATCGCCTCGCTGCACGCCGACTGGCCGACCGCGACCGCGCATTTCGAGGCGGCGCTGCAGCTTCGCAAGCACGGCCCGCACGTGGTCGGACGAGTCCAGACGCGGCTCGGGTTTGGGATGGTGCGCCAGCGGACCGGGGACTGGCCCGGTGCGCGAACGCTCTACGCCGACGCGCTGGCCATCGCCAGCTCGATCTCACCCAGCCCGTGGCTCGTCGCGGCCCGGCGACAGCTGGGCCTGCTGCTCTGCCAGGCTGGAGAGCGTGATGGACTCGAGCTGGTCCGTGCAGCGCTAGAGCTGGCCGAGACGATGCCGCTGTCGATCCAGTTCGCGCCGACGCTGCTGGCGGCGGTCGAGGCCGGCCTGTACGGCGACGACCGCGCGGCCGCGGTGTGCGCCGTGGAGCGTGCGCTCGCGTCCGGCCTGACCGTCGAGGTCCAGGTCGAGCTGCTCTGTACCCTGGCGCGGCTCCTTGCCGATGGAGGCGACCTCGAGGCCGCCGAGCAGCAGCTGGTGCCGGCGCGGATCCTGACGATCCGTCTCGGCGCCGTCCGGACGCGCTGCCTGCTGTCCGAAGCCGAAGGCGTGCTCGCGGCGGTGCGCGGCGACACCGGCTCGGCGGCGGTCGCGTTCGACCAGGCCCTCGCCGTGGCCCGCGAGGCCGGCCTGCCCTACGAGCAAGCGCGGCTGCTGGCCGCCTCCGGTGCGACCGAGGCGTTCGACTCGGCGCGGCGCGAGGCCATGCTCGCGGAAGCACGCGTGCTGCTGAGGAATCTCAGCTCCGCCTGACGGTCGCCAGCGGAGACGCCTCGGCGCCCCTCACCTCGCCGCTGCCGGAGACGTGAGGGGCGCGTGTTGCACCCGAGTGGCGCTCGACCGCGATCGGCGGGCGACCGAACGCGGGACGATCAACCGGAATCGGAGCCGGTGTACTGGATCAGGATGTACGCGGCCTGGCGGTCGTTCTCCTCCCCCTTCGGACCCTTGCCGTCGTCATACCGTCGGGCCACGAGCGTGTAGCGGAGGCGCACGGTCTTCACGATGTTGTGCGGGTAGTGGCGGGAATCCTTGGCCGGGATGGTCGGCTTCTTGCCAGGCTCACGCTCGGTGTAGAAGTCCGTGTGGTTCTCGGGGTTGTTGGCGTCGTTCGGGTCCACGTACGTCTCGGCGAGATACGGCCAGTTCTCGTACGCGAATTCGTAGATCGGGCCGGACGGTATCGCCTCCTCCCGTGGCAGCGGCTTCAGGGCGTGGTAGTTTCGGAGAACTCCGGCCTTCCTGATCCACGGGCGCTCGGCGAGCGGGTCTGATGGGATCTGCGGAAGGACGATCTTCTCCCGGCTCGCGTACGGGTTCTGCTGGAGGATGTACGCGCCCAGCGCCGTCTCGTACGAGAACGTGTCCGGTGTCGGCACGTCACCTGCTGCCGCCAGCGCCGCCGCGAGCTCGGCCGAGGCCGCGTCGATCGCCCCGAGGACGGCGGCTTTGAGGTTTGCGTCGAGCGGCTTGTTCGCATTCGCGTCCAGCACGTCCGTCACGTGCCGGCGGATCAGTTCGAGGAGGATCGCGTTACTCATCGCGTGCTCCTTTCATCCGTGCTTCAGTCGAGGACGCCAGCGTAGCGAAGGATGTCCGCCATCGTGTGCTTCGTGTCGGCCGGCGGGCCCACGAGGCGTTCAGGCGTGAACGGTGGATTGGCGTACACGTAGGACGAGCGATCGTACGCCAGCAGGCCGAGGATCACCTCGGCGACGATCCGCCCGCCGACCGGGCCAAGCTGTTGGCCGCCAGTGGAAAGCTCAGCCTCCTTGAGGATGTAGAACCAGAGCGGCGCTTCGCCCTGCCACGCTGGACGTGTCAACCCGAGCTTGTCGTTCGACAGCTCCTCGCCGACGCCGGTTGCCTTGATGACCGCCCTGGCGACCCTCTGGCCCGACGGGAGGCTGAGCTTGACGCCGCGCCGGAGGTCGGTCAGCGCCAGCGACACGACGCTGTCTCTGGGACCTGACCCGACCGCCGAGCCGGGCAGGCTCGACAGGAACCGTGGCAGATGGCTGTCGATCTTCTTGGCGAAGTTCCGGAAATCGTGCTCCTCATCTGGACCGTTGGCCGGCGGCTTGAAGAAGAACCGGGACCAGTCGGCCTTCAGGCTTGGCTGGAGCGGCTGCATGCCTCCGAGGTTCGGAAAGCCGCTCGCACCAGCGTACTGGCCTGGAAAGAGGTTGACGCCCATACCGTCTACAGCCACGCGATAGGCCGGGCGGATCATGCTGTGCCCGAGCCGGAACGCCGCCGCCGAGAACTCGACCGGCATCATCGGATGCGCCGCGTCCGGTGGGTTGTAGAGCGCGAAGTTGAACCTCGGTTCGCCGCCGTCGGGCGGCGCCATGACCGCGTCGATCGTCGGCTGGCCGACGATGCGCGGCAGGTAGTCGTTGACGACGATCCACTGGTAGCACCATCGGCACCACTGTCGGGCCGCCTCGAACAGCTCGTTCTCCGCCACACCGCCATCGTGGAGATCGTCCACGAAGCGGTTGTGGAGCTTCAGGAACGCCAGGTGTAGCTGGGCGACCAGCAGGTTCTCGTCGTTGCGTCCGTCGCCGATCTTCGCCGTGAAGGCGGCCTGGCCGTCGGCGTTGTCCACCGCGTAGCGTGGGAGGTCCTCCAGGTCGAAGGTTGCGCCCCTCGAACGTCCGATCTCCATCTTCGCCCGTGCCGGAGATGCCTCGTCATGTGGAGGCTCGAGGTGCAGCGTCAGCGACTCCGCATAGACCGAATCGAGGTCGAACCGCGGGGTTCGGAAGTTCTCGACCGTGGACGGGTCGATCGGATCGCCTTGCAGGAGGGTCCGATCGAGGGTCAGGTCATGGGTGATGAACTGGCCGAGGATGGTGTAGCCCGAAGGTATCAACGAGCTTGGCGTGTTGAGATCGTCCGCCATCTGCTCGGCCAGGATCTGGAGCTCGAGATCTTCCCGCTCGAACCGTGGCAGGCCGAACATCGATCCGAAGTGGTCCGGGCTCATGGTGCACCGTCGCTTTCCTGGCCGAAGCGCCTTCTGCTCCGACGCGCTACGGGGCGCGACGCGAAAGCCGCGTCGTCCAACATCGGTCAACCCCCTTCCGTACGTCCCCGTGCACCTGGCTGCCGGGTCTGCGCGGCACTGGCGGCCCCCCCGCACCGTGCCTCGCCGCTTCTGAGACGATGGCAAGCATGCATCGTTCGTCGCGGAAAAACTGTGATGCGAGTCACAGTTCTTCGCCGATCGATCGCCGAAGGCGTCGAAGACCGCCCATGAATCAGTGGGCGGGAATCGAGATGGGCGTGCAGCCCCAGCGAGGGGGCGGTGCCCGCGGCGGCTACCAGCCGATGGCGTACGCCTCGCGGCGGGTCTCGGCGCCACCGGCCAGCACCCCGGTCTCGGGGAGCGTGCCCACCGCGCAGATGCCGCCGGCCTGCCACTGCCAGGCCAGCCACGGCACGACGGTGTGCCCGAGCCCCTGGAGCCGCGCCAGCGTCTGCTCGGGGACGCGCGCCTCGACTTTGAGGACGCCCGGCTGGTAGGTGTGCGGCTCGAACGACTCCGGGTGGCTGTACGTCGCGAAGCGGGGCGCCTCGATCGCCTCCTGGAGCTCCATCCCGAACGCCAGCACGTTCAAGAGCACCTGGAGGGTCGCCTGGATCTGGACGTCAGTGCCCGGAGATCCCAGCGCCAGGATCGGGCGGCCGTCCTTGAACGCCATCACCGGACTGCCGGTCACCACCATGCGGCGGCCCGGCTCGACGCGGTTCGGGTGGTCCGGGTCCACCCAGCTCTGGACGCCACGGGTGGAGGTGGTCAGTCCGGTGCCGGGCGTCAGCGGGCCGTAGATGAACGAGTCGCTGAAGGTGACGCCGAAGACGTTGCCCCAGCGGTCGATCACGCTGAGGTGACTAGTGTCGATCTCGGAGGCCGGGCCGCCGGTCGCCACGGCCAGCGCGGGGGCCGGCTCACGGACGGCGCGGCCGGTCCAGGGGTCGCCGGGCGGCGGCATCTCCGGCCAGGCCCGCTTCGGGTCGATGGCGGTGCGGCGGGCCTGGGCGTACGCCTTGGAAAGGAGACCCTCACTCGGCACGTCGGTCAGGAGCGGGTCGCCGTAGTAGGCGTGGCGGTCCGAGAACGCCAGCTTGAGCGCCTCGGCCACGAGGTGAACGTAGGCTGGCGAGT
Organism: Chloroflexota bacterium; assembly: GCA_046328125.1. Lineage (GTDB taxonomy): Bacteria > Chloroflexota > UBA6077 > UBA6077 > JACCZL01 > JADZEM01. The sequence goes on along the minus strand of JAXLXF010000019.1, from coordinate 60,938 downwards.
TGTGCCCGAGCGCCGCGAGATCGTCCTGCTCCAGCATGTTGAGGATCTCGATCAGCATCGGGCCTTTCGACCAGAACGGGCAGGTCCGGATCTCGTACCCGCGCCACGTCCCGACCGCCGGCGGGTCCACGGCGACGCGATACCCCTTCAGGTCGCTTTTGCGCAGGAAGGCGTCCTCTGAGCGGTAGAAGCGGTCGATCCGCTCGGCGATCTCGCCCTGGTAGAAGGCGGCGCGGGCGGCCTGGATGCCTCGGAGGCGGGCCTGGGGCGTCGCGCCCGAGTTGACGGTCGATTCGGCGTCCGCCAGCGTCTGGAGGGTCCAGCCGAGGTCCGGCTGGCGCATGATCTCGCCGACCGCGATCTGGCGCCCGTTCGGCCAGATCACCGCGCGGGTGCTCGGGAACCGCTCGATCATGTGGGCGTAGTCACGCTCGCGGTAGTGGCGGAACGGGTACATCGGGAAGCCGTTTTCGGCCAGCTCGACGGCGCGCCGGATCGCCCGCCCAAAGCTCCAGGTCCCAAACTGCTCGAGTGCCGTCAGGTAGGCGTCGGGAGCTCCCGGCACCACGCCGTTGCGGGCGTCCATCGGGACGTGGCCGTCGCAATGGTCGCGGAAGTACTCCAGGCTGGCCAGCTCCGGCCAGTGCCCGACGCCGGCGATGGTGAACGACCGGTCCAGGTCGGCGCGGTAGACGTGGATCGAGGCCATCCCGCCGAAGCTGACCATCTCGCTCTGGACGACGCAGCCGGCCACCGCCGCCGCGACGCCGGCGTCGACGGCGTTGCCGCCCTGCTGGAGCACCTCGACGCCGGCCAGCGTCGAGAGGTAGTGGCCGGAGGAGACCATCCCGCTGGTGCCCATGATGGTGGGGCGGAACGAGCGCCTGTCCCCGAGCCCGAGCTCGGCGTGGTCGTTGCTCCAGGCCTTCGGCATCGTGCTGCCTCCTCGCTCGCCGATGCTAGCCGACGACGCGGCGGATCAGATCCAGGGCGTTCTGGCCGGCGATCTTGCGGATGGTGGCGTCGTCGTGGCCTCTCGCGATCAGCCCACGGATGATGTTCTTGCCGTCCGCCGGCGACTCTAGCCCACTCAGGTACGGGGCCGGGAACTGGCGGTTGCTGCCAGGGTACAACGCGACCTTGTGGAACCCGACGTGGTCCCCGATCATCGTGTCCGTCCCGATCCCGACGTGGTCCGCCCCGACCAGCTTGACCAGGTAATCGTAGTGGTCCAGGACGCAGTTGATGTCCTGATCGGGGGCGTTCGAGAGCGAGTTCGGGACGGCGGTGACGCAGACCAGGCCGCCGGCGTTGGCGCAGGCCACGAAGTCCTCGTCGTGGCGAGTGCGGGCGGTGTCCCAGACCGCTTTGGCGGCGTTGTGGCTGAAGATCGTGGGCACTTTCGAGACGGCGATGGCGTCCAGGGCAGTCTTCTGGCTGGCATGCGAGAGGTCCACGATCATGCCGAGGTCGTTCATGCGCTCGACGGCCGCGACGCCGAACTCGCTCAGGCCGCCGTCGTTGCGCTCCATCTGGCCGTCGCCGGTGTACGTCTTGCGGGTGTAGGTCACGCCCGCCAGCCTGACCCCGAGGCCGTAGAGGGTGTCCAACTGGTGCAGATGCGGCCCCAGCGCCAGGTGCTCGACGGTCGGCAGCCAGCCGAGCGCGCCGCGCTGCTTCGCGTCCACGATGTCCTGCGCCCGCCCGACCTTCATCACGGTCTCGCCCTGGTGGGCCACGTCAGCCAGCATCAGCGAGATCTCGGCGTACAGATCCTCGAAGGCGACGAACGACATCTCCTTGACGAAGCCGACGGTGCTCAGGCCGCTGGCGGTGGTGACGGTGCTCCAGCCGCCGGCTCGGGCGGCCTCGTAGCCCCAGACGTATTCGCGGTCGCGGCAGTACTCGTAGAGGTCGGTCATCGGCTCGGGCAGCACCTGGACGTGCTGGTGCATGTCGATCGTCAGGAGGTCGGCCATCAGGCGCTCGAACCGGAGCTCCTGCTCGCGATCCAGCGGGACGACCATCGACGGGACGCGGCCGACCTGGGCGGCCAACGTGAACCGTCCGCGATACGATGAGGCGGGTGAGGCGCTGTTCGTGTTGACCATGCGGCAAGCGTACTGCATCTCGTGTGTGGGGGGAAGGCGTGCGCCCCGGCGTGGCCGTGGACTGAAGTCCACGTCTACCATTGGGCCGTCGCTACGCGACGGAGGATAGAGCCGAGGGAGTGCGTCGCCACGCAGCGGCCCCGCCCGGTGAGGCGTAGCCACGCACCACCCGGTGAGGCGTAGCCACGCACCACCCGGTGTGGCGTAGCCACGCACCAAAGGTAGACGTGGACGCTCCCGTCCACGGTTTGACGACTGGGACAGTATGCCGGTCAAGCGCGCGCTGGTACATCATGACTCAGGCGGCTTTGACGAGTCGCCCCGGCTCGACGACATCTCCGAGCTGATCGAGGCGAAAGACCAGATCGTCTGGATCGACATCCAGGATCCGGACGACGCGGACATCGAGCTGCTGCGCACGGAGTTTGGCTTCCACGAGCTGGCGCTGGAAGACGTCGACCGCGAGCACCAGCGCCCGAAGATCGAACGGTACGACGGCTACTACTTCCTGGTCTTCTACGCGCTGCGCCGCCAGAAGTGTCAGGAGCTCGATCTGTTCATCGGCGAGCGGTATCTGGTCACGATCCACCACGGCGAGACGCCGGAGGTTGAGACGACGGTGGAGCGCTGGCGCCAGAACGCCGACCGGCTGGGCCACGCGGTGGCGGTGCCGATCTACTCGTTGCTGGACGCCATCGTGGACAGCTACTTCCCGGTCGTCGACGAGATCGCCGAGGAGGTCGAAGACGTCGAGAGTGCGATGTTCCGGCCCGGCGCCCAGTCGCATCAGGCCGAGATCTTCCGCCTCAAGCGCGAGCTGCTGAACCTGCGCCGAATCCTGGCCCCCGAGCGCGAGGTGCTGAACACCCTGATCCGTCGCGACGAGCCGGTCCTCGGCGAGGAGACGCTGCCGTACTTCCAGGACGTCTACGATCACGTCATGCGGGTGCTGGACACGGTTGACCTGAACCGCGACCAGTTGAGCGGCCTGCTCGACGCGCACCTGTCGGTGGTCTCGAACCGCCTGAACATGGTGATGAAGCGGATGACGGCGCTGGCGACGATCCTGATGAGCGTCAATCTGGTCGCCAGCAACTACGGCATGAACTTCAAGCTGATGCCGGAGGAGGAGTGGGCGTACGGATACCCGTTCGCGCTGGGGTTGATGCTGGCGATCGGCCTGATCCTGACGTACATCTTCAGGCGCATCGACTGGCTGTAAGGTGATGTCGATGGGCGGGGAGGCTGATCCCGAGCGGCCCGAGGCGGTAGCGCGCGCGGCCGACAAGTCGCCCGAGGCGCGGCTGGTCCCGTTTCCGACGCCGCGCCCGGACCGTCCGGCCGGCAACGTGCCGCTCGCACTCACCGCGCTGATCGGTCGGGACGAGGACGTCGCCCTGGTCGAGCGCCAGCTGGCACAGCGCCGGCTGGTGACGCTGGTCGGGCCGGGCGGGGTCGGCAAGACCCGCCTTGCGCTGGAGATCGGCGATCGCGCGCGGCGGGCCTATCCAGACGGCGTCTGGCTGGTGGACCTGGCGCCGCTGGTAGATCCTGCCCTGGTCCCGGGCACGGTGGCGGCCGTCCTGGACGTGCGAGATGCCCCCGGTCGAAGCGTGACAGCCGCCCTGGTGGAAGCGTTGCGCGACCGATCGCTGCTGCTGCTCTTCGACAACTGCGAGCACCTGATCGACGCGAGCGCCCAGCTGGTCGAGGCGCTGCTGCGAGCCTGTCCGCGCGTGCACGTGCTGGCGACCAGCCGCGAGGCACTCGCCATCGGCGGTGAGGTGGCCTGGCCGGTGCTGCCGCTGGCGACGCCGCCCGACGACGGCGACATCTCGCTTGAGGCACTGCTGGCGTTGCCCTCGGTGCGGCTGTTCGTCGAGCGGGCGGCGTCGGCGCGGCCGGGCTTCGCGCTGACCGAGCACATTGCCGCGAGTGTCGCTCAGATCTGTCGGCGGCTGGACGGCGTGCCGCTGGCACTGGAGCTGGCGGCGGCGCGCGCGGCGGCACTCACTGTCGAGGAGATCGCCGCTCGCCTGGACGACCGCTTCCAGCTGCTGACGTCTGGCAGTCGGACCGCGCCGCCTCGTCACCAGGCGTTGCGGGCGACGCTGGACTGGAGCTTCGACCTGCTGAGCGAGGCGGACCGGGCGGTGCTGCGGCGGATGGCGGTGTTCGTGAACGGCTGGTCGCTGGCGGCAGCCGAGCGAGTAGCGGGTAGCGAGGGGCGAGGGGCGAGGGGCGAGGAGGGCGCGCCGCCAGTTGAGGGCGCGATCAATCGCGCCCGTACGGCGGACACCCCGGTAGGGGCGCAATTCATTGCGCCCGCCAATGCGCCCCGCCCCTCGCCCCTCGCCCCTCATCCCTCGCTACTCGACGGCCTGGGGCGGCTGGTGGCGCGGTCGCTGGTGCGGTTCGAGGTGTCCCGTCGTCAGGTGCCCGAGGCGGAGGTCGAGGGGCGGTACCGGATGCTGGAGACGGTACGCGAGTACGCCTGGGAGCACCTGCGCGCGGCAGGCGAGGCCGATGCGACGTTGCGTCGCCACGCCGAATGGTGCGCCGAGCTGGCGGAGGAGGCCGAGCCAGGGGTGCTGGGCCGCGAGCAGGTCCGCTGGCTGGTGCGCCTGGACGACGAGTACGCCAACATCCGTGCTGCGCTCGGCTGGTGCCTGGAGCACGATCCAGCGTTGGGGCTGCGGCTGGCCGCCTGCCTGTGGCAGTTCTGGCGGGTGCGCCTCTATCTCTCCGAGGGGCGGCAGTGGCTCGAGCGCCTGTTGGAGCGCGTCCAGGAGCCGACCCTGGCGCGGGCGCGGGCGCTGGTGGGCGCTGGCGTGCTGGCGAACTGGCAGCTCGATCCGTCAGTGGCGCGAGACCGATTCGAGGCCGGGCTGGCGCTCGCGCGGGGCCTGGGTGACCACGCACTGACCGGGCGGGCGTTGCGCGAGCTGGCCGGGCTGACGGCGGCTCGTTTTGGCGACCACGCGCGGGCCTGGGCGCTGTTCGCGGAGGGGATCGAGGCGAGCAGGCAGGCCGGCGACACTCGTAGCGTGGCGACGAACCTGATGCAGCAGGGCCGGCTCGCGGCCGCCGAGGGCGACTACCGCCAGGCCCAACGGCTGCTGGACGAGAGCGTCGCCATGCTCTCCACGGTGGGGGATCGGTGGCAGCTGGCGATCACCCTGGAGGAGGCCGGCGGGGTGGCCCTGATCGTGGGCCAGCCAGATCGGGCGCTGGCGCTGTTCGAGGAGTCGGTGGAGCTGGCGCGAGCGCTCGAAGCGGCCGGGGCGGGGACCGTCCATCGCCGCTACCACCTGGGCAGCGTCGCCTACTGGCGCGGCGACGCGGAGTCCGCCATCGTCTGGTACGAGGACGGACTGGAGATAACTCGCGAGCGCGAGCACACGGCCGGTATCGCCGACAACCTGGCCGGCCTGGGGCGGGCGCTGCTGCTGCGCGGCGACGTGGCCGAGGCGACCGAGCTGCTGACGGAGAGCCTGCGCCTGTCCGCCGAGCGCGACGACCGTTCTGGGACGGCTCGTGCGCTGCACGGGCTCGGGCAGGCGGCGTGGCAGGCCGGCAACGATGCGCTGGCGGCGGCTCGCCTGCGTGAGAGCCTGGCGCTGCGCCAGCAGATGACCGAGCGCCTGGGCATCGCGGAGTGCCTGGATGCGCTGGCCTGGGTAGTGGCTGGCGCGGCCGGTGGCGCTGAGGACGCCAGCCGGGCGCTGCGCTGGCTGGGGGCGTCTGATGCCCTGCGCGAGCAACTGGGAGCGCCGCGCCCGCCCGTGGATCGGCCGTCCTACGAGGCGGCCGTCGAAGCGGCCCGGCGCTGGCTGGCCGATCCGTCTTCCGAGATACGGGCCGGCGAGCAGGCGCCCCTGCACGAGATCGTCGCGGAGGCGCTGGCCGACGGCGTGCCGGCGGGTAGCTTGACAGACGGTACGGTCGCCGCCCGGACCGAGGCATCTGGGAGCGGCTCGACGGCGGCGACGAAGGCAGGGGCGCCGGCTGGAGCGAGGCCATTCTCGGGGGGCACGTTTCCGGCCGGGCTGAGCGCGCGCGAGGTGGAGGTGCTGCGCCTGATCGCGGCCGGCCACACCAATGCCGAGATCGCGGGGATCCTGGTGGTGAGCGCCAACACGGTTCGCCATCACGTCACCCATATCCTGGACAAGACCGGTTGTGAGAACCGGACGGCGGCGGCGGCGTTCGCGCTGCAGCATAGCCTCGTCTGAGTGGGGTCGGCTCGTCAGGGTGGTTCACTGCCAGTTGCCGCCTTACTGGACGCCCGTGCCGCCGCCCACGAATGTCGTGAACGCGCCCGCGCTCTGACAGGTGTCTACGACGGTGTAGGCCACTCTGAACGGCCCCGGCCGCTGGCGTTGCGCCACGAACGTGGCCGACGTCGTGCCGGGTGGGAGCGGCAACGAGAAGCTGCCAGGCGTGCCGGCTGGTCCGCCCGGCGTTGAGGACGGCCCGCCCGGGCTGCCCGGTGCCGCGCCAGGGATCTCGACGTGGGCGTTCTCGGCGGCGCCGAAGTCGAGCCGCTGAAGGGCATTGCTGGGCAGCGCGGCGGTCGTCTGGGCGGCGACCGTAACCTGGAGGCGGCCGGCTCCCAGTTGTGACGTCTGGATTCGCGGCGCCGGGCGCGGCGCGCACGGTTGCGGTGTGGGAGCCGTGTCGTCGTTCGTGATGGTGCCCTGCGCCTGCGCCCGCGCGATCGTGGCGTTGACGGGGCTGCTCAAGACGACGGCGAACGTCTCGTCCGGCTCGACGGTCGTGTCGCCGACGATGGGCACGGCGATCGTCTTGCTGGTTTCGCCGGGCTCGAAGCTCAGGAGGCCCGATGTTGCTGTGTAGTCCGACGGCGCGGTGGCCGAGCCGTCGGAGGTCGCGTAGCGGACGCTGACGATCCCGGTGCTGGCCGGCGCCAGCGTGACGGTGAAGCTGGTGGTGGTGGCGCCGGCGTTGCCCTCAGCGATGCGGACGTCGGCTATCGAGAAGGCTGGCGTCCCTTCGTCGTCGCGATTGACCACCTGCAGGTCGTTGGGATTGAGGCCGTCGTAGCCGGTATCGGTGCTGGAAGCCTGCCCGATGGCAACCTGATACGACAGGTCGCCGTCCGCCACCGCGTCGTCAACGCCGGTGATGGTGACCGTTTGCGGTACGGCCCAGTTGGCCGACGTGAACGTCAGCGAGGCCGGCGAGACGGTGCCCTCGCGGGTGTTCGAGCTGCTGAGCGGAATGGTGACGGGAGTGGTCGGCTGTTCGGTGAGCACGACGGTGGCGGTGGCGGCGCCGCCGGCCTCGGTCGTCACGAGCGGATTGGCCGGCGTGACGGTGATGCTCGGCGTGGCGACGGCCCGGCAGGCCGAAAACTCGGAAGTGCTGGCGACGAGGTCGTCGCCCGAGAAGATAGCGGCGGTCGCCGTGATCCCGTGCCCGATCGACAGACCCGGAACGGTGGCCTGGAACACGGCATTCCCCTGAGCGTCGGTCCTCAGCTGGATGGTCGTCAGGTAGCGGTCGCCCTGCCCTCGACCGTCGGGGCTGCAGGCCGGGCTCTCGAAAAGGTCGACGTAGCCTGACCGCCACGGTTCGGTCTCGAGGCGGCCCGCAATCGTCGTGCTGCTGCCGGTCGGCCGGGCGGACGTGAGCAGGGGGAAGTTCACGAGGTGGTTTGGTCCGTCGTCAACGTCGAAAGGATCGTTGGCCGTGACGCCATCGCCGCCGAGGTCGATGCCGAGGCCGGCGTTCCCAAAGACGAGATTACCGGTGATCCAGTTCGCGGAGCCGGAGGCGATGGTGACGCCAGTACCTCCGTTGTAGGCGATGACATTTGGATACGAGAGGCCAGGCGCTATGTGGGGGTTTGACCCGATGTACGAGATGGACCCATTCAGGACGAGAATGCCGCTCGACGCGTTTCCGAGTGGCACCGACCCGAGCGGGTCGGTGCCAATCATGTTGCCCCCTATGGTGAGCGTGTCCGCGCCATGCTCGATCAAGATCCCGACAGTGTTTCCCGAAATGACGTTGCCGTTCGCGCCTTGCTCGCCGATTCTGGCTGGAGACGCACCATCGAGGTCGATGCCGCTGAACTGGTTCGGGCGCTTGAGCCTGCCGGTTGGGTCTGTTCCGATGTAATTGCCGTAGATGATGGCCCCGGCGCCACGGACGACGATGCCGTGTCCGCGGAAGCTGTTGACCGCGAATCCCTGCACCTTGACCGATCGGCCGGCGACCGTCAGCCCACTCACCCCATCGCCGGCGTTCGTCCCGTTCAACTCGACGAGGGGCGGGCCGCTGAAGCCGGGGCCACCCTGGCTCCAGCCGTCGAGCGTCACAGCCTCGGTGATGGCCGGCAGCGCCGAGAGCGGGCTGATGGTACAGGCGTGGGTCACGGGGCTGCATTGCGCTGCTGGAATCGCAAAGTCGATCGCGTCGACGATCGTGCCGCGCGGACCAATCGCATTCGGATGGGCGTTGGCGTCGAGGATCGCCTGGCGCAGCGAGCCTGGACCCGAATCGTCGACGTTCGTCACGGTGAAGGCCGAGGGATCGGCGAAGGCGACGGGCACGCGGCCCGCGTGAAGCGCGTCGAGCGGCAGGATGAGCGTCGCCAGAACGAGCAGCCGGATCAAGAGCCGAGTGTGCCGCCGGGTCATCGCAGTCTCCAGGAGTACTGATGTGGGCTGGCCCGGCGGTCCGTCTGGATGGGACTGGTGTCGCCTGGTCCTGGAGTCACTCTAGGGGCGCTGGGCGGGGGCCGCATCGGAGCTTTGTGCCATTCGTGGCAACTGACGGAGCGTGGCATTGCCCCCTCGATCCGAGTCGCTCTCCGGCCAATAGCACCTTTGTGCCATTGCCCTGGCGACCCGGTACGGTGTCTGCAATTGGTCCAGCAGCCCGTGTCGAGAGGCTCGATTGTGGACAGACCTCCTCCAGCCGGCTCCGGCCCGTTCACGCCGACCGAGCCGATCCCCCGCGTGGCGGTCCGCCAGGACGACGTGACCGTCGAAGACGCCAGAGTCCTGGAGCGGGGGCCGCTCCCGCCCAGTGGCGGTCGTGCGCCGAAGACGCCGAGGGCGATGCTCGCGCTGATGGCCGCGCTCATCGCGATAGCGCTGTACTGGTGGTTCTCGCAGACCCAGCGCGCCGAAGAAGTGGCGTTGAACGCGACTGTTACCGCCGTCAACCAGGCGACCGCGACTGCCGAGGCGGCGAACGCGGTCGCGACGGTGGCCCAGGCGACGGCGCAAGCGCAGGCCACGACGACCGCCGCGAGCGCTGCCGCCGCCAACGCCACGGCAGCTGCCCAGGCGGCCAGTCAGTCCGCTGCCGCCGAGCAGGCCCGCGCGACGGCTCAGGCGTATGAGGTCCAGGCGACCGTCGTGGCTGCGGCAACCCAGGCCGCCCCGCCGCCGCCCGCGCCTCCCACTGTGACGCCGGTGGTGGTCGTCGTGACGGCGACCCCGGCCGCGCCGGTTGCCGAGAAGCCGACGCAGCCCTCGGCCACCGTCCCCCCGCCTGCATCGACGCTGGCCCCGCCGCCTCCGTTGCCCGTTGGCCAATCCGGGCCATCCGTATCGCCAGCGCCGGCCCGGCCGGCACCGCCGGCGGCGTCGCCACCCGCCGGCTCCGCCGCCCCGCTCGTGCCAGTTGCGCCAGCGGCCTCGCCGGCGAGCGTCCAACCGGTGCCCCGTGGCGGCGCATCGACGGTGACGGCGTCGGCCGGCCGCCCGACCGAGCTGCGCTGCCTGGACGACCGGGTCCAGGTGACCGCCGGACCAGATGCCCTACCACCCCGGGCAACGCTGACCTGCCTCCAGATCGAGCCCGGCAGCGTGCCCACGCCCCCAGGACCGATCCTGAGCGAGACGGTGTTCCAGGTCACCACATCGAACGGCGATCCTCGGACGCTGCCGGCGCCGCTCGACCTGACGGTGGCTTACCCCGCCGGTGCGGTGCCGTCAGCGGACCGTGGGCGTCTCAGTCTGGCGTACCTGGACGGGATGGTCTGGAAGCCGCTCCCGGACCAGCACGCCGAGCCGGACGCCACGCGGGTCTCAGCCACCATCGACCGTGCCGGCATGTACGTGCTGTACCGCCAGCCCTGACAGCCGCGCTGTCGTGTGGACCAGGCCCGTCATCTGAGAAGGACGGAGAACGTGCCCGTGGAGCGCGGCCATCCTGGCCGCCCCGGTAGCGTCGCCAACCGGGGCGGCCAGGATGGCCGCGCTCCACGATCGTGTCGAACGCATTCCTGACAATTGTCTGTTTGGGTAGCCGCGGTGTGATGGGAGGGGGTCAGGCGCGGACGGCGGCGGCGGTCACGTAGGGCGGCTTGCGAGTGTGCCACGCCGTGGCTTGCTCGTAAGCGTGGGCTGCCCCGAGCACCAGGCTGTCCTCGAACGGTCGCCCGATCAGCTGGAGCCCGATGGGGAAGCCGTCCGAGGTGAAGCCGCCCGGCACCGAGATCGCAGGGGCGCCCGTCGAGTTGAACAGCGCGGTCAGCCGGGTGACGTGTGCCTGGAACGTGCCCTCGATGGTCTCGCCGGTGCGGAAGTCCTTGAGGATGATGGTATCGTCGGCGAGCGGGACGGACGGGGTGGTGATTGCCGGGGTCGCCAGCAGGTCGACCTGTTCGAAGACGGCCTGGAACCGCTCCTTGAGGATGCGGCGGGCGCGGTTGGCGCGGGCGACGTCGCGGCCGGTGATGAAATAGTTGGCGAGCAGGCGTCGGCGGAGCTCGTCGCCGTACAGCTCGGGGTGGGCGCGCAGCAGCGGGTCGTGGAACGCCAGCCCCTCGGCGGTCAGCGCCCCGCGCGCGTTCAACAGATCCTCCAGGTCCGCGATCTCGATTGGCACCAGCGTCGCGCCCAGTTGCCCGAGCACCTCGATGGCCGTTCTGATACCCGACTCCACCTCGGGGTGCAGGATGTCGAAGAAGAAGGACGTTGGGACGCCGATCCTGACATCCGCAAGGTGGGTGCGGAGAGCGTCGCGGTACGACGGGACCGGGCGGTCGGCGCTGGTCGGGTCGAGCGGGTCGTAGCCGGCCATCGTCTCCAGCGTCAGCGCCACGTCAGCGACGGTTCGCCCGAGCGGGCCGATGTGGTCCACCGTGACGTTGCCGCTCGCGAGCAGGCCGCGCGTGCTGGCCCGACCGTGGGTCTGCTTCAGGCCGACGACGCCGCACATGGCGGCCGGAAGCCGGACCGAGCCGCCGGCGTCCGTCCCGAGCGCGAGCGGCACCTGGCGGGCGGCCACGCTGACGGCTGAGCCGCCGCTCGACCCGCTGGCGTCGTGGTTCGGACCCCACGGGTTGCGCATGTTGCCGTAGTGGACGTTGCGCGAGCGCGGCCCGGAGGCCATCTCGGCCATGTTGGTCTTGCCGACGACGATGGCGCCGGCCGCGCGCAGCCTTCTGACGACCTCGGCGTCTTCGGGGGTGAAGTTGTCGGCGAGCACCTTCGCGCCGGCGGTCGTGTTGGTCCCCGCGACGGCGATGTTGTCCTTGACGGCGAGCGGGACACCGTGAAGCGGGCCTCGGTAGTTGCCGGCCGCGATCTCGGCCTCGGCGGCCTGGGCAGCGGCGAGCGCTTCCTCGTCCAGCCGGGTGATGTAGGCGTTGAGGAACGGCTCGGTCTCGTCGAGGCGCGCCTGCACCGCGCGGATCACCTCGACCGGCGAGACGGCACGACTCCCGATCTGCTCGGCCAGCTCCAACGCGGTCAGGTCACACAGATTTGTTGCCATGCGCGTTCCTCCTGCCACCTCGGCCTGGCCCGCCCTCGGCGTGGCGTAGCCACGCACCAATGGTAGACGTGGACTTCACTCCACGGCATCGACTTGCATCTGGTCGAGTCCATGAGCGACCGTGTCCGCTACGAGTCTCTGACAACGGACCACGGTGAACTGGAGGTTCCATGCCTGAGCTTCCGTTGACGATTGCCGAAGCGGCCGCGTGGCTGCGCAGCGGTCGGATCACCTCGGTGGCGCTCGCCGAGGCCCAGCTCGCGCGTATCCACGCCACGCAAGATATCCTGGCGGCGTTCATCACCGTCATGGACGAGTCCGCGCTGGCCGGAGCCCGGCAGGCTGACGCCGACTTCGCGGCCGGCATCGACAAGGGGCCGTTGCAGGGGATTCCGCTCGGCGTCAAGGACATCATCGCCACGAAGGACGCCCCGAGCACCGCGAACAGCCGCGTGCTGGACCCGGCCTGGGGCCAGCGCGACGACGCGACCGTGGTCAAGAAGCTGCGGGCAGCTGGCGCCATCCCGATTGGCAAGCTCGGGCTGCACGAGTTCGCGCTCGGCTGGCCCGACCCTGACACCGGCTTCCGCATCCCCAAGAACCCGTGGGACCTGACCCGCACGCCGGGCGGCTCCTCGTCTGGGACCGGGTCAGCGGTCGGTGGCGGCCTGATCCTGGGCGGTCTGGGCACCTGTACGGGTGGCTCGGTCAGAGGGCCGGCATCCTATTGCGGCATCAGCGGCATGAAGCAAACGTACGGCCGGGTCAGCAAGGAAGGCTGCGTCCCGCTCGGGTACAGCCTGGACCACATCGGGCCGATGGCGCGCACCGCGAAGGACTGCGCGATCATGCTCCAGGTGATGGCCGGCTACGACCCGCTGGACATCTCGACGGTGGACGTGCCGGTGCCGGACATGATGGGCGCGTTTACTGGCTCGCTGGAGGGCGTCAGAATCGGCGTGCTCCACGACTACTTCTTCACAGTGCCGGGCCTGGACCCGGAGGTGAAGGCCACGGTGGAGGCGGCGCTCGCGGCGATGGAGAAGGCCGGCGCGACGCTGGTCGAGGTCAGCATCCCGCACGCGGATGCCGCGCGCCACGCCCAGCGGATCACGATGATCTCCGAGGCGTACGCCTACCACGAGCCAGACTTGAAGTCGAAGGCGGAGCTGTACGGCAAGTACACGCGGGCGCAGTTCCAGCTGGGCGCCTTCTACACGGCGGCCGACTACGTGAATGCGCAGCGGATGCGCCCGCTGATCCGCCAGGAGTGCGCCGACGCGTTCGGGGTGAGGGGCCAGGGCGGGGTGGACGTGCTGATCTGCCCGACCATGCCCACCACCGCGCCGACCTTCGAGGGGTACGACCCTGACGGCATGATGCGCGCGGCCGGCTTCACCCCGATCTGGAACCTGACCGGCCTGCCCGCGATCAGCATTCCAGCCGGCTTCTCGTCGGGCGGGCTGCCGATCGGGATGCAGGTGGTGGGGCGGCCATTCGACGAGCCGACCTGCTTCGCGGTCTCGGATGCGTACCAGCAGATCACGGACTGGCACCTGCAGCTGCCGCCGATCGCGCAGCAGCTGGCGAAGGAGGCGCTGCCGGCATGAGCGACGTGACAGCCGATGCGACGGCCCAGGTGGACGCGATGCTGGCGCGGACCGGGATGCCGGTGACGCCCGAGGAGCGCGAGCGGCTGATCCGGGTCTACCCGACGATCGCGGAGTGGCAGGCCGGCGTGCGCCTGCCGGAGACGCGCTACGCCGAGCCGGCCCCGATTTACCCGGCGACGTTCGAGCGGTAGCTCGGGAGGTGAGCACAGTGGAGCGGGAGCCGTTGACCCCGTCGTTCGTGCAGGAGTACCTGCGCCGCGTGGCCGACATCGACGTGTCGCTGGAGGAGGCCGCGGCCATCATCCCGAACATCGAGGCGAACCGCGCGATGCTGGTCGCCCTCGACAAGCTCGACCTTCAGGAGGTCCGGCCAGCCAGCATCTTCGACCCGGCCTGACCGACACGGAAAGCCCCGCCCAGTCAGCGGGTTGTTTGCGCGGTCAGTCGGCCTCCTGGCGCGCCCGCAGCCAGCGCGTCACTCGCAGGTGCAGGTCGTAGCCGGCCCAGAACGCGAGACCCCACCCGATCATCAGCCACAGTACGTACAGCTCGTCCATGCGTGTCCTACCCCCACCGCTCTCTGTACTCGTCGTACTGAGTACAACGAGAGAACGCTGAGCGATGGGGCCGGTTGTGAGAATTGAGGGGTTAGAGCGGGGCGAAGCGCACGCAGACGCCGTCCGCCTGTATCTCGACGGTGGCGGTCAGCCCGAGTGCGTCGGCGAGCGACCGCGCCCACTCCACGATCCCGGGCAGGCGCGGTAGCTCGACCTCGGTGCGGATGCCGAGATCGACGGCCACCTGGGCGACCGGCCGCATGCTCGCCATCGCCAGCGCGATGGCTTCCTGTGCTTCCGCGTTCTCGCGTGCTGACGTACTCATCACGCTGCCTGCTGCGCCAGGTGGTACGGCACGTTCGTGACGACGATGCCCGGGTGGAACAGGAGCGCCGCTTTCAGGCGTAGCGCGGTGTGGTTGTGGAGCAGGTGCTCCCACCAGCGCGACGCCACCAGCTCCGGCAGCACGACCGTGATCGTGTCGTTGGGGTTCACGTCCTTGAGCGCGTCCACGTACGCCAGGAGCGGGCCGGTCAGCGAGCGGAACGGCGACTCGACGATCACTAGCTCCACGCCGCACTCCCAGACTTCCCACTCGTGGCGCAGCTCTTCGGCTTCGGCCATGTCGTCCGCCACGTGGACCGCCACCACATGCTGGTCGTCCTGAGCGATTGCCCGCGCGAACGCCAGCGCCTGGCGTGCCTGGACTCCCAGGTCGCCAATCGGCACCACCACCCGCACGACGACCTCTTCTGGCGCCAGCGGCGTCTCGGCGCGGCGGGTGCCGTCCAGAACGCGGTAGTGGCCGTGGATTGCCCGCAAGAGGCCGATGAACAGGGGGATCAGCACCACGACGATCCAGGCGCCGTGCAGGAGCTTGGTGCTGGCGATGACCAGCGTCACGATGCCCGTGGCGACGGCGCCGACGCCGTTGACGATGGCCGCCCGACGCCAGCCGCGCGTGCGAGCCTTTCGCCAGTGCACGACCATTCCGGCCTGCGAGAGGGTGAAGCTGGTGAAGACGCCGACCGCGTACAACGGGATCAGGTGGTCCAGGCTGCCGTCGAACGCGACCAGCAGGACGATGGCGAGGCCGGCCAGCACGGCGATGCCGGCCGTGAACGCCAGTCGGTCGCCCCGGAACTGGAAGCCTCGCGGCAGGTAGCGGTCGCGAGCCAGGATCGAGGCGAGGCGCGGGAAATCGGCGAACGAGGTGTTCGCGGCCAGCACCAGGATCAGCGCGGTCGCGACCTGGAGGATCACCCAGAGCGGCCCGATCCCGAAGATGGTCCGCCCGAGCTGGGAGAGGACCGTCTCGTCTTCGGCGGGGACCACGCCGAGCTGCATCGCCAGGTACGACATCCCCATGAACATCGTGCCGAGCAGGATGCCCATCAGGACGAGGGTGGTGCGGGCGTTCTTCGACTCTGGCTGCTTGAACGCCGGCACGCCGTTCGAGATGGCCTCGGTGCCGGTCATCGCGGTACAGCCCTGGGCGAACGCCGAGAGCAGGAAGAACAGCCCGACCGCCTCACCGCTCGACTGGAGGACCGTCTCGGGCGGGGTGTAGGTCAGGTCGCCCAGCCAGAGGCGGAACAGGCCGTACCCGATCAGGGCGTACATCATGAAGACGAACACGTAGGTGGGCGCCGCGAAGATCGAGCCGGACTCGCGGATGCCGCGCAGGTTGGCGATGGTGATGAGCACCACCGCTCCGATCGAGATCTCCAGGGCGTACGGCAGCACCTCTGGAAAGAGCGAGGTGATGGCCGCCACGCCCGCCGCGATCGAGACCGAGACGGTCAGGACGTAGTCGATCAGCAGCGAGGCAGCTGCCGTCAGACCGGCCGTCTCGCCGAGGTTGTCGCTGGCGACGATGTAGCTGCCGCCGCCGGACGGGTACGCCGCGATGGTCTGGCGGTACGAGAGGACGACGATCGCCAAAAGCGCCACGATCAGGAGCGAGATCGGCATGGTCAGCGAGAGCAGCCCGAGGCCGCCCAGGACCAGCACCTTCATGATCTCCTCGGTGGCGTAGGCGACGGAGGAGAGCGCGTCTGACGAGAAGACGGCCAGCGCCTTCAGCCTGGTCAGGCGCTCGTGGATCTCGTTGGCGGTGGGGATCGGGCTGCCGAACAGCAGCCGGCGGGCGATGCCGAGCGGCCCCTTTGCTTTCGTCTCGGTGGCGCGCGGCACCAGCAGGCCGTGCCCGAGCCGCTTGAAGCCCTTATGTCGAGCGATTCTCACGTAGCGCTCGCCGGGCCGCCTGCCCTGGACGACCTGCCGAAACTCGAGCTCGCCGTGGGCGTGGTCTATTTCGGGGCGTTCGGAGCCGTTTCGACGTGATGTTGATGCTGTATCGGTGTCGGAGAGAGACGGAGTGCTCATGAGAGGATCATCAGTCGAGCACCCGCTAAGGACGTGTTAGGATCAGGCGATCTGGCGTTCAGAAAGTGTTAGAGCCGGACGTGCCTGTCAGGTCTGACCAGATTGAGGCTGTGCCGTGAGCCGCTTCAGCCCTAGCTCTCCCCCGTCCGAGACGCCGCCTCGCATTGGCCGGCCGGCCGAGCATGTGATGGCGCTGGTGGCGGTGGCGCTGACGCTGGTCGTGGTGGGCGGGCTGCACGTCCTGGTGCCAGGGCTGCAGACGGTCGTGCTGCTCTACGTCGTGCCGATCACCGTCGCGGCGACGCGCTGGGGCTCGGCCTCGGCGATCACGGCGGCGCTGGCCTCAGCATTGGGCCACGATCTGCTGTTCGTGGAGCCGGTCGGCAGCCTGGACATCGCCCGGGCGGACGAGGCGTTGGGGCTGGTGCTGCTGGTGGTGACCGCGCTGATCGTGTCGCAGCTAGCGGAGATGGCGCGGCGTGGGGCGGAGCGCGTGCGGCAGGTTGAAGTGGTGCAGCGCTCGGATGCGCTGAAGACGGCCCTGCTGCGGACGGTCTCGCACGATCTCCGCACCCCGCTGTCCTCGATCAAGGCGAGCGTCTCCGGTCTGCGTCAACCGGGCGCGGCGTACACGGATGAGGACCGCGCGGAGCTGCTGGCAGCCATCGAGGAGGAGGCGGACCGTCTGACCGGTCTGGTGGCCGACTTGCTGGACGCCTCGCGGCTGGAGGCCGGCGCGATGTCCCCGGACCGTCGCCCGCACGACCTCGCCGAGCTGATCGACACGGTGGTGGGGCGGCTGGCGCCCCGCCTGAAGGGTCGCCACCTCGACGTCGAGATCCCGGACACGCTGCCAGCGGTGACCTACGACTACGGCCAGGTCGACCGGATCATCACCAACCTGCTGGAGAACGCCATCGTGCACACGCCGGCCGGCAGCCCGCTGGCGATCGGCGTCCGGCCAGCGGGAGACGAGATCCGGATCGAGGTGACCGACCACGGTCCCGGCATCCCGGTGGCGGACCGCGAGCGCCTGCTCCGGCCGTTCGAGCGGGGCCAGACCGGGGCGCGTGGGACCGGGCTGGGGCTGGCGATTGCGAGAGGTTTCGCGGAGGCCCACGGCGGCCGACTCTGGATCGAGGGCGTCCAGGGGGGCGGCGCGCGGGCGGTCTTCACGCTGCCCGTGTTGTCTGCCGTCTCGGGCCGTGGCGCACGGGCCGCCCGGTGACAAAGACCACGAGGCCGCGCGTCCTGGTCGTGGACGACGAGCCGCAGATCCGGCGGGCATTGCGGGTTGCGCTGCGGGCCAACGGGTACGACGTCCTGGAGACCGAGCGCGGCCAGGAGGCGATCGAGATGGTCGCCCTGGAGCGTCCGGATCTGGTGATCCTGGATCTGGCGCTGCCGGACCTGGACGGTGTGGAGGTCTGCCGTCGCCTGCGGGAATGGACGCAGCTGCCGATCATCATCCTCTCGGCGCACGGCGACGACCAGGCGAAGGTGCGGGCGCTGGACGAGGGCGCCGACGATTTCGTGACCAAGCCGTTCAGCGTGCCGGAGCTGCTGGCGCGGATGCGGGTCGCGAGCCGCCACGCCAGCCGGTTGACCCCGAACGGCGAGCAGGTGGTCCGGGCCGGCGACGTCGAGATCGACCTGGCGCGTCGGGTGGTGACGCGAGCCGGCGCCGAGGTTCACCTGACGCCCACCGAGTACGGGCTGCTGCGGTATCTGGCCCAGCACCCGGGGCGGGTCATCACGCGCGGGCAGCTGCTGCGGGCGGTGATGGGTCCCGGCTACGAGGATGCGACGGGCAACTTGCGGGTGTACATCGTGGGGCTGCGCAAGAAGCTGGAGGTCGATCCGTCGCAGCCGAAGCTGCTGGTGACCGAGCCGGGCGTGGGTTACCGGCTGCGCGCGGAATGACCGGCTACACTCCGAGCATGGGGCACACTCCACGCGTCCTGGTGGTGGACGACGAGCCGAAGCTGGCCCAGGCGCTCAAGACGATCCTGGCTGGCAATGGGTTCGAGGCGCTGGTGGCCGAAACCGGCGAGGAGGCGCTCGCGCTGCTCGATCTCAGGCCGCCGGACCTCGTGCTGCTCGACCTGTTCCTGCCCGGCATGGACGGACTGGCGGTCTGTCGGGCGATTCGCCAGGACCGGCAACTGGACGTCCCGGTCATCATCCTGTCGGCACAGGGTGACGAGGATGCGAAGGTAGAGGCGCTCGACCTGGGAGCGGACGACTACCTGACCAAGCCGTTCGGGGCGAAGGAGCTGCTGGCGCGGATGCGGGCGGCGCTGCGGCGGGCGAGCGGCAGGCCGACGGCCGGGCAGTCGGTGCTGGAGCACGGCGCGATCCGGATGGAGCTGGAGCGGCGCGAGGTGACGGTGGAGGGGCGGCCCGTCCACCTGACGCCGAAGGAGTACCAGATGCTCCACTACCTGCTGGTCAACGCCGGCAAGCTGGTGACGCACGGCGCGCTGCTCCGCGAAGTCTGGGGGCCGGAGTACGCCGACGCCAGCCCGTACCTGCACGTCTTCGTGCGGCAACTGCGCCAGAAGATCGAGCCGGACCCGCACCATCCGCGCTACATCGTGACGCGGCCCGGGGTCGGCTACCGCCTGGCGGACGTGTAACAGCACCCGGGCCGGGAGGTGGGCGGTCAGTCCGCGGACCACTGGAGCAGGACGCCGGAAAAGCTCTCACGTGACGTGGCCAGGCGCTCGAACACGGCGGCGCCCTCATCGCCGGGCACGCGGTGGCCGATCAGCGGCTCGATCCGCAGTGAGCCGTCCGCGATCAGGTCGAGGGCCAGACGCTGGTTGTTCGCGCGCGTCCAGCGATTGAAGTGCGTCGGCGCTTCCGGGTGGCTTTCGATGTGGGCGCCGACGATGGTGATGCCGCGTCGGTGGACGTCCGCGTATGGGTCGAAGCCGTCCACCAGGCCACGCGTCGAGCCGAGCAGGATCAGCCGCCCGCCGAAGGTGACGCGCCGCAAGGCCGGGTTGAAGGCGGCCGGCGAGCCAGTCGCCTCGAAGACGACGTCGAGCTCACGGCTGCCAATGGCGCGCTCCAATCGGTCGTCGGCGTCGGCCGCGGACGGGTCGAGGTCGGCGGTGGCGCCGCAGGCACGGGCCAGCTCGCGTCGGGCTGCTATCGGATCGATGGCGACGGTCGGCCGGGCGCCGCTGATGCGGCTCAGCTGGAGGGCCAACTGCCCAATCAGGCCGGCCCCGACCACGCCGACCCGGTCGCCAAGCTCAATCCGGGCCAGTCGGACGGCGTTCATCACGATGATGGTCAGGGTGGTGAGCGAGGCATGGTCGAATGAGACGCCGTCCGGGATGCGGGCGAAGCGGGCCGCGTCCACGACGGCCGCCGAGGCGTGCGGCCCCCAGCCGGCAACGCGGTCGCCCGGCGCGAAGCCGGTCACGCCCTCGCCGACCGCGCGGACCACGCCGGTCAGCGAATAGCCAGGATAGTACGGACGATCACGCCAGTCCGGGTTCTCGGCCGAGTGGTACGTGGTGGCGCCTCGGAAGTTCGCGATCTCGGTGCCGGCCGAGACCGCCGAGGTGCGTGCCTCGACCAGCAGCATGCCCGGCGGCGGGACGTCCGGCAGCTCGCAGCTCTCGAGCTCCATGGCCAGCGGAGCGAAGGCGACCAATCGCAGCGCACGCATCACAGCCTCCGTATTGGCCAGTCATCACGCCCAGCAGCAGGAGCATGATGCGTCATGCGTCGCGACGACGAGCGCCGCGCACGAGGCTGTGGCGCGAGACCTCAGGCCGGTCAGGCCAGCGCCCGATTCTAGACGTGACTCCGACGCGCGTCAAGCGACAGGTGGCCCGACGGCCCCATCGGATCGCGCTGCCTGCTAGACTGAGGATCATGACCGAGACTGGGCTGCGAATGACCGCCGACGAGCTCCTCCGTTTGCCAGACGACGGCAAGCGCTACGAGCTCATTGCTGGAGAATTGCACGAAATGTCGCCTGCTGGGGGCCGGCACGGGTTTATTGGAGGAAGGGTAGCGCGTCGCCTGGGTGCCTTCCTCGATCAGCATCCTGATCTCGGCGGCGAGATCTGCGTGGCCGACATTGGCTTCCGATTGGCACGGGATCCGGACGTGGTCCGGATGCCAGATCTTGCATACGTAGCTGAGGAGCGGTTGTCTCTCGCCGCGGAGGTTGACGGGTACCCGGAGATGGCACCGGACCTCGTCGTCGAGGTCGTGTCGCCGGGCGATCGGGCGAGCGAAGTTCAGGCGAAGGCCGACGAGTGGCTCCGGGCCGGGGCTCTGCTGGTTTGGGTGCTCTACCCAACAACGCAGTCGGCGATGGTGTACCGGGCGGGCGGCGCGGCGCAGCTGCTCCACGCCGAGGACATCTTGACCGGCGAGCCGGTCCTGCCTGGCTTCGCCTGCCGCCTCGGGGATCTGTTCAGACCGTC
This sequence comes from Chloroflexota bacterium, assembly GCA_046328125.1. GTDB lineage: Bacteria > Chloroflexota > UBA6077 > UBA6077 > JACCZL01 > JADZEM01. The sequence continues at coordinate 40,053 of JAXLXF010000019.1, read as the reverse complement.
AGCCTCGTAACGCCTGACGGTCCCATCGTCTCGCTCCGGATGCTTGCGCCGGGAGATGGTGCCTGGGGCCGATGTCAGTGCTGGTGACCGGCGCCGGCCGGCATCGCGGCGGCACAGTTGCCGCAGCAGAACGTGTCGCCGTTGCGCTCGACCCGCGTGGAAGGATCCACGATCGGCACGTGGCAGTGGGCGCACGCTCCCAACGCTGCTTGATGGTGCTGATTCATCGCGCCGGCCGTCGTGGTGGCGGCGCAGTTGTTACAGCAGAAGGTCTTGCCATCCTGCTCGACCATCGTGTCATGGTCGGCGATGGTCACGTTGCAATGGGCGCAGGTGGTGTGTGGCATGGCGGTGTCCTCTCGCCAGCGGAATGCCAGATGCGCCGCACAGGGCGTGCCAGCCGCGAGGCGGGTGTGGCCGACCGTTAGCCTGGCGAGTTGAGCGCGCCCCCTGGCGCCGGCTCCGCAGGCTCGCCGGGCAGCCTCACCCGCTCGTACACGTCGCGGAGCCTGACCCGGCAGCCGATCGCGTCGAGCGGCAGCTCGTCGTCGAGCGAGGTGTACTCGGCGATGACCCACTGGTCGCCCTGGCGTGCGTACCGCTGGACGCGGACGCCGTCCTGGGCCACCAGGACGTACTCCTGGAGTGAGTCGAGGCGGCGATAGTGCGAGAACTTCTCGTTGCGGTCGTACGACTCTGTCGAGGGTGAGAGAACTTCGATCACGACAACCGGGTTGAGCAACGTATCCAACTGGTCGTCCTCGAACTGGATGTCCCCACACGCCACGACGACATCCGGATAGGTGTACAGTCCGGACCGTCTCACCCGTACCCGCATGTCGGCGATGTAGACTTCGCAGGGTCCGCGACGGAGCTGTTGATGCAATTCGCCGCCAAGGTTGACCGTGATGCGATTGTGGGCGCGGCTCGCCCCAGTCATCGCCACGATCCGGCCTGCTCGGTACTCGCTCTTCCGTTCGGCTAGCCGCTCCCGCGCCAGATACTCCTCCGGCGTATAGAAGATGGGCGCCGGATCGACCGTCGCGGTCGCGGAAGCCGCGCGCTCGTCGCCCGCTGCCGTCTGCTGGTCCGAGAGTTTCGTGTCCACCCCTGCACCTCGCCGTCGAGCTCGCGCTCAGCACATGATACCGCCCCCAAACGGCGAGCTGTGCTCCACAAGCCCCTCGCCCCTCGCCCCTCGCCCCTCGTCCCTCGTCCCTCGCTACTCGCGCTGCGCGATAGGGGCGACCAGCCCATCGCAGGCGGCGACAAGGTCTGTCAGGTGCGCTTCGAGCGTGCGGTCGGGGCGGCCGGCCCCGCAGTAGACCGTGTCCAGCTGCTCGGCGGCCTGCGCGTCGAAGAGCGTACGGGTCTGGTCGTTCGTCGGGACCGGGCCGACGCCGCCGACCGGGTATCCCAGGTCAGTGGCGACCTCGTCCGGCGTCATCTGGTGCAGGTCGCGCCGGCTGACTCCAAGCGCCGTCGCCAACGCGCGGTAGTCCACGCGATCGGCGCCTCGCAGGGCGGCCAGCACCCAGCCGCCCGCCTTCAGACGGAACGCAACCGTCTTGAGGTAGGCGTCCGGTGAGAACGGCAGCCGCTCCAGCGCATCGGCGACGGTTCTCGCCTCGACGTGCTCGTGGATGGTGAACGGCACGCCGTGTGTCGCCAGTCGCTCGGCGATCCGCTCGGCCAGGTCTGGCATCGAGTGTCTCCTGCTACGATGTGCCCGGCGTCTGAGGCCGGACAGGATGGGATCGAGGGCGCTCCAGATCCTGAGCCGATTGGCACTCGGATGGGCTCGGTCCGTCGCTGGCGCTAACGCTCTTTTGACGTGAATTTAACCGATTGCCGACATCGCTCTTACGGTCCGCCGACGGTCTCGACCGTAGAGTGTGTGGGAGTCTGACGCACCGGTGGTGCGCCACGAGGGTCATGCTGATGTCTCTCCTGCCAGATACGGCACCGTACGTCCTGGTCGTCGACGACGACCCGGGCATCTGCGAGCTCATCGAGTTGACGCTGACAGACGAAGGGTACGCGGTCGTCACGACCGGCAACGTGGACGACGCGCTTCGTCTGCTGACGGACCGGCCAGCGGCGCTCATTCTGTTCGACCTGTCCTTGCCGGGCAGCGGCCCTGACGAGCTGGTGACGGCGTACCGGGCGCTGCCGAATGCGTCCGCGCAACTGGTGGCGGTCAGCGGCTCGACTGGCCTGGAGCGGGAAGCGGCTCGGCTTGGCGCGGATGGCTGTCTCGCGAAGCCGTTCGACCTGGATGACTTGCTGGCAATCGTGGGCGCGGCCTTTGCCTGATCCTGGCGGCCTGTGGCCCGTGGCCTGAGGATGCCTGCCGCGTGAGCGTGCTCCGGTTGGCCTGAAGCTCGGGGCGTGAGCGACCTCCCAGCCCGTACGTCTGGCAGTGTCCGGGCGGCGGGAGCACGGACCGTCCTACAATCCAGGAACGACGGCGTTGCCTGAGCGTGGCATCAGGACGGTCGCCGGCGCACATGGGGAGGTCAATCGTGGCGGTTGTCGACGTCGAGGTCTACTCGGATGTGGTCTGCCCCTGGTGCTTCGTCGGGCGCCGCCGGCTGGCCCAGGCCGTCGATCTGCTGGACGGCAAGCACGAGATCCGCGTGACCTGGAAGCCGTACCAGCTCAACCCGTGGATCCCTGCCGAAGGGATGGACCGCACCGAGTACCGGCGGGTCAAGTTCGGGAGCGCCGAGCGCGCCTCCGGGATGGATGACCGCCTCAGGGAGACGGGCCGCGAACTGGGCATCGAGCTGAACTTCGAGAAGATCGAGCGCGCGCCGAACACACTGAACGCGCACCGCCTGGTGTGGCTGGCCTCGCAGAAGGATCGCCAGATCGAGATGGTGGATGCGCTGTTCCAGGCGTACTTCACGGACGGCCGAGACGTGGGCGATCTTGCGACGCTGGTCGAGGTCGCGGCGAGCGTCGGCCTGGACGCCGACGACGTGCGCCGCTTCCTGGAGTCCGAGGAGGCCGTGGCCGAAGTCGAGGAAGAGCTGAACGTCGGGCGGTCGCTTGGGATCGACGGCGTGCCGTTCTTCTTGCTGGCCGAGAAGTACGGTGTCTCAGGGGCGCAGCCGGCCGACGTGCTGGCGAACGTCATCGAGCGGGTCGTGGCGCTGGAAGAGGAGGCGAAGAAGCCCCAGCTGATCGGCGTCGGCGCCCCGAGCGAGGGCGCGGCGTGCTCGGTGGACAACCCGGAGAACTGCTCGTAACCTTCTGCGACTCTGGCCGATAGGCCACCCCGTCCCGAGCGAGGTCACTCGGGATGACAGAGGGGTTCTCGTCAGTAGGGCTCCCCACTGGCCTGAAGGTCGAGGAGGAGGAAGGCGTCCGCGCCGATCGAGCGCAGGACGGCACGGACGAGCGGCGGCACCATGCGCCGGGCCGGGTCGTGGACGACGCGCGGGTTGGTGACCTGCACGTGCTGCCCGCCCGTCTCCAGCGTGGCGCCGCCGGCCTGGAGCACGTTTTGGACCCACTCCGCCTCCGGGCCGTAGGTCAGTGGGATGGCGTAGCCGCCGGGCCGACGAAGCACGGCGAGCGGGGTCCGGTACTCGCGCCCGGAGCGCCGGCCCCGGTGCACGAGGATGCCGGCGTTCCGGACCTGAGGCGCCACCAGCCGACCGATGCGGTTGGTGACCACGCGATTGAAACGTGCCAGGGCGCGCGGCAAGACCATCGGCTGGGTGTCCTTCCGTGCCTGGAGTGCGTACCCAGGATCATGCCTGGGTGGCGCGTGCCTCCTCCAGGCCGGCCTCGGTGAAGGTGGCCGCTTCGTCCGGCGTCATCCGCCCGAGCGGCAGCACCCGCGCGTCCTGGTAACCCCACTCCTCGACGTCCACCACGTACTGGGTCCGTGAGAGGACCGGGCCATGACAGACCGGCGCGTCCGCACGGTGATCCTGGTCGTGGGTGACCGGGGCGTGCGGGTCGGCGCGCCGCAGGAGGCTGCACACCAGGCCAGCCGGCAGCTTCGCGCGTGCTTCGGGATAGATGTAGCCGAACAGGATCAGGTGGCTGAGTAGGACCGGCCAGTGCTCGCCGAACCGAGCGAGCAGGCGCGACCAGTCCAGTTGCTCGGCGCGGGCTCTCAGAATGTGCGCGACGTCCGCGCCGTCGAACCGCTCGCGCTCCATGATCGTGGCTTTCTGCCAGATCATCTCCTCGGCCGGCACGATCTGGAGCGGAATGCCCAGCACCGTCTCGTCCACGGCGTGAGTGAACCAGTCGTCGTCCACCGGGGCGACGCCGTTGCCGGAGCCGTAGATGACGTCCACGTAGTGCTCGCCGCAGCGTGCCTTGGCGAGCCAGTGAGAGAACGTGATCTCACCCTGGCAGCCGTCGGACGCCAGCGCGGCGAGTGCCTGTGGGACATCCTCCTCGCGCACGAAGACGTCCAGGTCTTTGGTGTGCCGGGCAATGCCGGTGTACCGCTCGAAGGCGTACGCGCCGCCGACGAGGAACGGGACCCCGGACGCCCCGAGGCGGGTCAGCGAGCGACAGTAGAACTCGCGCGTTTCGGGATCGAGATGCTGCTCTGGGCGAGCGGCAAGTGGGGAGAGTGTCGAGGTGTGCATGTTGGGGATTGCTCCAGACGACGCCGTTGTCGTGCGAGCCCGCGCCGCCGGCGCGAGCTCGGAATTGGTGTCAGGGTAGCGTCGGGATGACGGCCATCCGCGGGCCGAGGCCGTGAGGGTCGGACTGAGATCGTCCGCGTCCGGTCAGCCGGCCACCGGCGCCGGCTCGCGCTCGGGCTGATGGGACGACGCTGGCGATGCTTCGGCAGGGGCGGCCGGTCGGTCGTCGGTCGCGAGCGACCCGGTCGTCGGTGTGGCAGCCGGCGCGACGCCTGCGAGTGGGATCTCGATCACGCGGAACGGCGGCCGGCCCGGGAAGTGGTGCCGCAGCAGCGGCGCCGAGACGTTGTAGACGGGGATGCCGGCCTGGGTCCGTCCTTCCGGGCTGCCGTGGTGGGCGTGGCCGTGGAAGACGGCGCTCACCGGGAAGCGGTTGATCGGCTCCTCCAGGCGGCTGCTCCCGAGGAACGGCATGATCTCCGGCGGCTCGCCCTCGCAGGTGGTCTGGATCGGCGCGTAGTGCAGCAGGACGACCTTGTGCTCCACGCGCAGCCGCGCGATGGCCGCTTCGAGCTTCAGCGCCTCGTCGATCGCCTCGTGGACGAACGCTTTGATGGCGTTCTCGCCCCACGGGCCGAGCGCGCGTGCGCCGAAGCCGCCGCCGAACCCCTTGACGCCGGCGAACCCCACCCCCTCGATCTCGCAGGCGTCGCCGTCCAGCACCTGGACGCCGCCGTCGCAGAGGATCTGCTTGACGGCGTCCTGCTGGCTGGACTCGAAGTCGTGGTTGCCGAGCACCGCGACGACGGGGATGCGGATGCCGCTCAACTCGCGGACCAGGATCTGGGCCTCCTCGGTCAGGCCGTAGTCACACAGGTCGCCACAGAGCACCAGCACGTCAGCCTGTTCGGCGACGGCGGCGAAGATCGGCTGCAACGCCCCCTGTGACTGCTTCGTGCAGTGGACGTCGCCGACTGCCGCCAGCCGCACAGTTCCACTCGACCGCCGCTCGACCTGCTCCATGGCGTCTCCATGCGCTCCGTCTGCGATTACCCGGCCTCATCGGTCATCAGGCTCAGCCGACCGGGTGCGGAATCGCACGCTGCTCGCGAATGAGGATGCATCTGGAGGATGCACGGGCCATGCCACGCGGGCGGACCCGCGGTGCAGACCCAGCCTGACCGACCCGACCCGTCCCGCGCCTCCGTTAAGGCAGAGGGTGGTCGTCGCGTGGCGACGAAGCACCAGAGGCCAGGAGACGTGCATAAATACACATCTCGCTTCGCTACTGGAGCCCTGCGTACGGTAGGATCTCACCGTCAGGCGGAAGCCTGGGAGGCGCCATCAGTCCCGGTCGACGCGTGTGGGCGGTGGCAACGGCGGGGGCGTGCTGGTGCGGCTGGATCCTGACGTGGACGCTGAGGCGCAGGCCGAACGAGCCAATCGTGCCCTGGTAGACGCGATCGGCAGTCTGGAGGACGGGCTCCTCCTGTACGACGCGGACGACCGGCTCGTGCTCGTGAATCGACGCGTGCTGGAGCTGGTCCCGACCTTCGCGGACCTGTTCGCGCCGGGCGTCAGCTTCGAGTCGATCGTCAGGGAGGCGGCCGCGCGTGGGTTCTACCACGTCGATGGGCGCTCGGTAGACGAGATCGTCCGGAGCCGGCTTGCCAGCCCGCTGCCGTCTGACGGGCGGCTCGAGCTGCACGTGGACGGCGACCGGATCGTGCAGGTGAAGGAGAGCCGGACGCGGGACGGCGGCCGGCTGGTCGTGTTGACGGACGTGACGGCGCTTCGTCGGGCGACCGCGGCGCTCGAAGAAAGCGAGAGAAACTACCGGCTGATGGTGGACGGCGTTGACGACATCATCTACCGGACCAACCCAGAGGGCATCTTCACCTACGTCAACGCACGTGTCTCCGAGACGATGGGCTGGACCGCTGACGAGCTGATCGGCACGTTCTACCTGGATCTGATTCGGCCAGATTACCGCGTGTCGGCAGCGCGCTTCTACCTCAGTCAGTTCACGCGGCGCGTCCCCAGCACCTACTACGAGTTTCCCGCGGTGGCGAAGGACGGCTCGGAGGTCTGGGTGGGCCAGCAGGTCCGGTTGGTGGTGCGGGACGGGGCGCTTGTCGGCGCGCTGGCGGTGGCGCGGGATATCACAGCGCGGAAGCGGGCTGACGAGTACGAGCGCGACCGAGGACAGATCGTCGAAGGGATCGCGGAGAACGCCCCGCTGGCCGAGACACTGGAGCAGCTGGTCTGCCTGTTCGAGCGGCGCGCGCCCGGCTGGCACGGCGCTGTGCTGCTAGGCGACGGGCGTGCGCCGGGCATGGTGGTCGCCCCGAGCTGGCCGCCATGTGCAGCCCAGGTGCTGACTGCCGGGGCGGACGCCGGGGACGGGGCGTCGTGGACCGCGGACGCAGCGGGGCCGCGCCAGTCAGACGGCGCCGTGGACCCGGCCAGCGGCGTGGGCGGTCGCGGACGAGCGGCGATCCGGCCGGTCCACCTCGACGAGCGGACGGCGTGGTCGGCGCCGATCCACGGCCGGGACGGCGCGGAGATCGGTCGGTGGGTGATGCTGGCCGACGGGTCGGACCGTCCGGGCCATGAGATCGCCCGCCTGGTGCTGGAGCTGGCGCAGCTCGCGGCGATCGCCGCCGAGCATGCGCGCTTGACTGAACGGCTGGAGGCGCGGATCGCCCAGGCTCGTACGCTCAACGACCTGATGCAGTCGATGACCTCGTCGCTCGACCTGGAGACGGTCCTGGGCCAGATCGCGCGGGCGGCCAGCACCCTGCTGGACGCACCGGTCGCGCGGTTCTGGATGATCGACGAGGAGTCCCGGGCGATCTGGCTGGCGGCCGACGCGTCCGAAGGCCCGTCCATCGAACATGGCGCGAGCCGCCTGGGCATCTCGGATCTGAAAGGGATTCTAGGCTGGGTCGCTCGGGAACGGCAGGCTGTCCGGATCGCGGACGCGGCGGCAGACGGGCGGGTCGCGGACGCTGGCTGGTGGGCGGCACGGGGCCTGACCAGCTTCCTGGGCCAGCCGGTGATGCTGGACGGTCGGCTGCTGGCGGTGCTGGTATTGTGGGGGCGGGAGCCGTTCGTCTTCGACGCGGATGAGGAGGCACTGCTGGAGAGCTTCGTGTCGCAAGCGGCGCTCTCGATTCGCAACGCGCAGCTGTACCGGTCCACCGATCAGCAGCGCCAGCGCCTTCAATCGCTCGTCGAGGTCTCGTACCGGCTCTCACAGGGATTGGATCTGTCTGAGGTGCTGGACGCGATCACCGAGGCCGCCGCGACGATCTTCGAGGGCGAGGCGGGTTTGCGGCTGCTGGTGGGCGACGAGCTGGTGCGGGCGTCGGTCTCGCGCGGGGCACGTCAGCGCCCCTCGATGGAGCGGGTCACGACCATCGGCGGCATGATCGGCGAGGTGCTGGGGACCGGCCAGCCGTCCGCGACGCCGGACGTCTCGCGGGACGAGCGTGTCCCCGGCGCCTTCCGCGAGATCCTCCTGAACGACGAGCTGACGGCGCTGCTGGTGGCGCCGATCCGCCTCGACGACCGCGTCCTGGGGACGCTTCACATCTACCGAGAGCGTGGCTACGAGTGGCGCGACGACGCGTTGCACCTGGCGGCTGGTCTGGCCGATCAGGCGGCGATGGCGATCGAGAACGCGACGCGCTACGCCGGACTGCAGGACAGTCTGGAGCGGGCGAAGATCCCTGCCCGCGTCAACCAGATGCTCTCGACGGCGCTGGACCTGGACGTCCTCCTGCGCGAGATTGCCGCCGGGGTCGTCAAGGTGACCAACGCCGTTCTGGCCTCGGTCTGGGTGGCGGATGAGGAGGCGCGCACGCTGAGTCAGGTGGCGTTTTCCGATCCAAAGTTTGGCGCCGGCAAGACGTTTCGGCGGACGCCGTTCGGCGAAGGCTGGGTGGGATGGGTGGCGCGCCACCGTCAGCCGCTGGACATCCCGGACGTTCTGGAGGACGAGCGGACGGTCGAGCACCTCTGGTGGCGCAGCCACGACCTGTCGAGCGCGTACGCGCTGCCGGTGCTGGACGGCGACCGGCTGGTGGCGGTCATCTCGATCGCCGGCCGCGAGCCGATCCAGATCGGCGAGGACAATCGGGAGCTGCTGGCGACGCTGACGGCGCAGGTGGCCGCCGCGATCCGCAACGCCGCGTTGTATCGTGAGGTCTCGGCCGCGAATCGCCGCCTCGAAGAGGAAGTGCACCGCAACGAGCTGTTGCTGAACTCGGTGGCGGACGGCGTCTTCGGCACGGACGCCAGCGGCCGGTTGACGTTCGTGAACCCGGCGGCGTTGCGGATGCTTGGCTACAGCCGTGACGAGCTGCTGGGCCAGGATGCACACCGTGTGCTCCATCATGGGCCGGCCGAGCGTCACACGGACGTCGTGGAACAGTGCCAGGTCTTGCGGATGTACCGGACCGCGACGACGTACTACAACTCGGACGACACGCTCTGGCGGCGTGACGACCAGCCGATCGCCGTCGCGTGCATTGGCGCGCCGATCGAGCATGACGGCATGCAGATCGGCGCGGTGATCACGTTCCGCGACATCAGCCGTGAGAAGGAGGCCGAGCGGCAGCGCCGGGCACTGGCCCAGAGCGAGAAGCTACGGGCGCTCGGGCAACTGGCTGGCGGCGTGGCGCATGACCTGAACCAGTCACTCGGGCTGGTGGTGGGGCACAGCGAGCTGGCCCTGGACGCGGTGAAGCGCGTGCCGGACGTCGCGCAGGAGCTGCGAGAGTCGCTCGAGACGATCATGCAGGGGGCGCTCGACGGCGCGCAGACCGTGAAGCGCCTGCAGACGTTCGTGCGTGGCCAGCCTGAGGGCGCCGCGGAGCGGGTCGCGCTGGGCAGTCTGATCACGGACGTGGTGCGGCTGACGGCGCCGCGCTGGCGGGACGCGGCGCAGGCGGCTGGCACGCCGGTCAGCGTGACGGTGAACATGGAGATGGCCGGCGACGACGAGATCCTGGGCTGGCCGGCCAGCCTGCGCGAGGCGCTGACCAACCTGGTCTTCAACGCCCTGGACGCGATGCCGGGCGGCGGCGATCTCCAGATCTCGCTGCGCCCTTCGGACCGGTATGTGGTGGTGGACGTGACGGACACCGGCGTCGGGATGCCGCCGGAGGTGGCCGCACGCGTATTCGAGCCGTTCTTCACGACGAAGGGCGAGCGTGGCACCGGGCTGGGACTGGCGATGGTGTACGGCATCGTGGAGCGGCATGCCGGGCGGGTGGAGATCGAGTCAGCGCCGGGGCGCGGCACCACGTTCCGGCTGCTGCTGCCCCGCGCGACGCGGAGCGCGGCCACGGGCGGCACGGCCACGAGCGCAACGGACGGCCGCGCGCGCACGATCTTGATCGTGGACGACGAGGACGCGCTGCGCCGGATGCTCACGCGCATCCTGATGCAGGACGGCCACACGGTGGTGGCGGCCGCGAGCGCGGATGAGGCGCTCACGCAGATGGAGCAGCAGCGCTTCGACGTGGTGCTCTCGGATCACGGACTCGGCCTGGGGATGAATGGCCTGGAGCTGGCGACGGCGATCCGAGACCGCTGGCCCGGCACGCGGTTCATCCTGGTGACGGGGTGGGGCGGCACCATCGACCCTGAGGAAGTGCGTCCGATGGGGGTGGAGGCGGTGATCGGCAAGCCATACCGCGCGCCGGAGCTGCGCGAGCGGATCAACGCCGCGCCGTAGTCACCAGAGACCCCACTGTCCCCCAGCCGTTCTACTGTCCCGCGTGCGCGGGGCAGTAGAACGGCTGACCGGCCGTCGAGTCGGCCCGTACCGAGGAGGCTGGACCCCGGCCAGGTCCGGGCCGCTCGTGTGGCATTCAGACCGGGCCAGCGCCTCAACCGGCTCGGAGCGCGTCGTCCGGCCCGTGCGTGCTCGCCCAATCGTCAAGTCGCCGGCGTGGCATGACGGCGGCGGCCTCGCCCGGCGCCCCGAGCTTGAAGCGCGCCACGAGGGCTTTGAGCTGGTCGGCGGTTCCAGCCAGCTCCTCCGCCTGGGCCGTCATCTCCTCGACCTGAGCTGACATCTGCTCGGCCGAGGCCGAGATCTCCTCCGACATGGCGCTGTTGGTCATCGCCACCGTCTTGATCGACTGGATGGACGCCGTGACCTGGCCGGCCTGGGCGGCCATCTGCTCGGTCGCGGCCGAATTCTCCTCGACGACGGCGCTGATGCTCCCCATGGCGTCGACGACCTCGCGTGCGCCGTCGGCCATCTGATGGGCCGCCGTGGCGATCTGGGTCACCTGGCCCACGGTCGCCTCGACGGCCTCGAGGATCGCGCCAAGCGCGATGCCGGCCTCGTTCGCCTTGGTCGAGCCCTGTTCGACTTTCATGGAGCCGTCTTCGATCGCGCTCACGGTGTCGCGAGTGCCGGCCTGAACGGCACGGATCAGGTCCGCGATGGCCTTCGTCTCGCGCTGACTCCGTTCGGCCAGCTTCCTGACCTCGTCGGCGACCACTGCGAACCCTTTGCCATGCGCCCCGGCACGCGCCGCCTCGATGGCGGCATTGAGGGCCAGCAAGTTGGTCTGCTCGGCGATGTCGTCGATCGTCTCGACCACGGCGCCGATCTTCTCACCGAGCTTCCCGAGCTCCTCGACCTTGTCGGCGGTCCTGGAGACGACCTGCTGGATCTCGCCCATGCTGCTGACCGTCTCACGGACGGCCGCTGCGCCCATTTCGGCCGAGACCTTCGCCTGCAGCGACGCATCCGCCACACGCTGGGCATTCGCGGCGACCTGCGCCACACCATCGGCCATCCGGGCGGCCGTGGTCGAGACCGCCTGGACCTGTCGCGCCTGCTCTGACGCACCACGCGCGATCCCGTCGGTCGCCTGGCCGAGCTGGAGGATCGCCTCGGTCGTGTCCTGGACGGTGTGGCTCGAGTCATTCGAGCCGGAGGCGAGGCTCTGCATGGCCTGGGCCACTTGCTGGACGACGTCGCTTGACTGGCTGGCTGCCTGGCCGAGCTGGCCGGAGGCGGAGGCCACGCCGTCGGCCGACGCAGTGACCTGGCCGATCACGTCTCGGAGGTTACCGGTCATCGTGCTGAACGCCGTCCCGGTTTCGGCGAGCCCGTCGATCACGGCGTTGAAGTCCGCGACCATGCGCCCCAGCTCGTCCGTGCTCCTGACGGTGACGTGCTCGACGTCGGTGCTGACGTTGCGGGTGAGATCGCCACTGGCGACCTGCTGGACGGCCGCGACCAGGGCCGGCAGATGGTGGTGGGCCAGGGCCGCCGAAGCAGCCGCGACCCCCGCGACGGCGCGTGCGACCCAGCCGGCGACGAGGACTGCCACGGTCACCACGACAGCCAGGAGGCCGAGCATCCCAAAGACCAATCGCCAGGTGGTAGCAGCCAGCCGGTCCTGAATCCGCTCGATCGAGAACCCGACGCGGAACGCGCCCCAGTGTTGCCCATTCACGACGATGGGGGCCGAGATGTCCCACATCGTCTCGCCGGTATCTCGCTTGTACACTTGCCGCAGCACGCCATCGGCATTCCGCGCAGCGGCCAGACCGACCGGGTCGTTGAACAGGCGTTTGGTCCGGTTCAACTCGGGGCTGGCTGCACCCGAGCCGAACTTCGTGTTGTGGGTCGGCAGGTAGCCGTTGCGATCGACGATGGCCGCGAACACGACGTCCTGGTCGGCCAGCCACCCGTCTTCGATCTGCTGGAAGACGACGTCGGTGAAGCTGTCGTACGCGGTGTGGTACTTCTTTGGCGCTGTGCCGGCGATCTCGACGTAGCGCGTGTCGAAGAGCTGCTCTGGCGTCAGCTCGCCCGAGCTGAGGGCACGCGTGAACGTCTCACTGGCGACCCTGGCCCCGGTCTGCGCGAGGACCTGGCCCTTTTCGAGCAGCATCTGCTCCTGGGCCTGGCGCTGACTGTAGATGTCGTAGGCGGCGAAGGCGATCAGGAACGGCGTCAGCGTGCCCAGCAGAAAGAGTGCGAGCTCCAGGCGAAGGCTCGCTCTGATACGATGAATCAGCGACCTCACAAGGCGTCTCCTGACGATTTTGACCGAGAAATGACCATTTCACGAGTGACAACGCCAATCACGCGGCATTAGGGCTGGGGGAACGGCTGATGCGTGTGTATTTCTGCACGTCTGTCGGTCAGCCGTCGTCAGCGGAGTCGGCCCGGGACGAGGCCGGCTGCACTGGTGGATCTTCTATTTCGCTGTCAGGACATCCCGTCCGACTGCCCGACGACGTTCCTCGATCGTGGCTGCTTCGTCCGCTCACGCCGTTGCTGCACTCTCGAGGCGCGCGCCGCTCACACGCCCAGCGCGGTGACAGCTATTCAAGGAGCTCTGGTGATGCTGTCAGACCGTCATCCCCATGGTAGATCCGAGCGTGGTCGCGATGACGACAACCGCCAGGTGCTCGCTCAGCTCGAACGACGGCTCGCGACCGAGCGATTGATCGCGGCGATCGCCACGCGGTTCGTCTCGGTGACCGGGGCCGATCTCGACGCGGCGATCGACGAGGCAGTAGGGCGCCTGGGCGCCTTCTCTGACGTCGATCGCAGCTACGTCCTGCAGTTCACCCCGGACCTGGCGTTTGCCAGTAATACCCACGAGTGGTGTGCCGAGGGGATCGAGCCGCAGATCGGAAACCTGCAAGGCGTGCCGCTGGCGGACTTCGAGTGGTTTCTCGCCCAGCTCCGGTCGTGTGCACCGATCTATGTGTCGTCGGTCACGGAGCTGCCGGCCGATGCCGTGGCCGAACGGGCGACGCTGGCGGCTCAGGGGATCCAGTCGATCGTGTGCGTCCCGATGATGGCCGGTGGTGCGCTCCGTGGGATGCTGGGGTTCGATTCCGTGCGCGCCGAGAAGGTGTGGCGGACCGAGGACATCGGATTGCTCCAGATCGTTGCCCAGTTGATCGCCGCGTCACTGGAGCGCGAGCGGGTCATCGCGAATGAGCGGTCGCTGGCCCGCCTGGAGGGGGTGCTGCTGGCCGCACGGACGGCTCAGCACGAGTTGAACAACCAGCTCGCGATCGTACTGGGCTACGCCGAGACGGTCTCGGAAGATCCTGGCCTGCCAGGGAGGCTGCGCCCGATCGTGGCCGAGATCCTCCAAGGTGCTGAGTCGGCGGCTACTATCGTCGACCGCTTGCGGCGGATCACCAACCTGATCGAGGTCGATCGCGGAGCACCCGGCGGCTCCATCCTCGATCTCGACACGTCGACGCGACCGATCGACGTCACGGGCTAGCGATCCGTCGATCGTGAAACACAGGGTGGGAGCAGATCAGTAGGAGCCGGGGACGAGGAGCGCCCAGGGGGCCGGGCTCGCCTGGTACGCGGCGAAGCTCTGGAGCGCGCGGTCCCGGTCCGAGACGATGGTGGGGACGATCGGCCAGGGAATCGCCAGGTCTGGGTCGTCCCAGGCGATGCCGCCCTCGCCACGCGGGTTGTACGGCCCGTCAACCCGATAGAGCAGGTCGGCTGGCTCGTCGCCGAGGACGCAGAAGCCGTGTGCGAAGCCGGGCGGCATCCAGAGCAGGCGGCCGTTCAAGTCGCTGAGCTCGACGGCCTCGTGCTGGCCGAAGGTGGGCGAGCCCGGCCGGATGTCCACGGCGACGTCCCAGATGCGCCCGTGCATGACGCCGAGCAGCTTCCCCTGGGGCGGCGTGTGCTGGTAGTGGAGCCCGCGCAGGACGCCGGGCTTGGATCGTGAATGGTTGTCCTGGACGAAGTCGATGGGGACGCCAGCGTCGTGGAAGCGCTCTCGCTGGAACCGTTCGATGAAGAAGCCGCGATCATCCTGGTAGACGTCCAGCTCGACCAGTAGCAGACCCTCAATGGTGAGGCGAGTGACCTTCATAAGCCCTCATCACAGCGTGTCGCCCCTGGATAGTACCCCACCGCGCTCCAACGCGGTCGGCGTTACGCGCGTGTCAACGCGTCGGGATGCTCGTCGACGAAGTCCCGTAACACCTGGAGCCATTGGTCAACGGTTATGAGCCGCGTCTCGATGGCAAAGTTGGAAATCCCGCTAGCGCGCCCTTCCAGTTCACGGGCATATTGGGTTGGTGAACTGTACCGTTCGTCGGGCGGTCGCCTGTGATTGATGACCGACAACGGAAGTTTCGACAACCGCACGATGTCGTCGTACGCTTCGCGAACTCGCTTGACGGCGTCGTCACTTCCTACAGGCACGAGCGCCTTCGTACGGCGCCGTGCACCTGACGGCCTCTTCCGCTTCCAGTAACGACGCCCCTCAGCATGTGCTCGGCGCGCCGCCAACTGCGCGTTGCAGAATCCCACGCAGACATCACAGATGCGAACCCGGCCAGGTCCACGGATCAAGCGTCCCGTGTCGTCAACGATCTGGCCGCAGAAAGAGCACCGCTTATATTCGTTGTCCTCAGCATCTCGTGCGGACTCGTGCTCGGCGGTCATGGGTCAAGCTGCGCTTGCCAGGATGGCTTTCAGGTCGTCCATCGTCAGGCGTGGGTACGCGCCGAACAGGTCGTCCAGGTCCGGGTTGGCAGCCAGGTGTGCCAGGACCGCCTCAACGGTGATCCTCGTCCCGCGTACGGTCGGTTTGCCCACCATGATCTCGGGATCCTGCACGATGCGGTCGGCGTAGGCCGGCTTCGACGTGGGCATGGCGCTCCTCCCGGACGAATGGTAGCGGGTTACGCACTGACGCATCCCATCTGCGAAGCGCATGAGACGAGGCCCGAGGGATCGTCCCTCGGGCCTCGTGTGGAGTGTGGATCTGGGAAAGTGCTGGCGGCTTACCAGCGCGGGCTGAACGGGTCGCGCGGGCGGTCGCTGCCGCCGCCCTCGTTGCCGTTCGGGCGCGGGCCACGGTCGCCGCCCTCACGCGGGGGGCGGTCGCCACCCTCGCGGCGGGGCGGGCGATCCCCACCCTCGCGACGCGGCGGGCGGTCCCCACCGTAGCCACCCTCGCGGCGCTCGCCACGCTCGCCGCCACCACCACCGCCGCCGAAGCCACCCTCACGACGGGGCGGGCGGTCCCCACCCTCGCGGCGCGGGCCACGGTCACCGCCGCCGCCGTAGCCGCCCTCGCGGCCACCACCACCGCCGCCGAAGCCACCATCGCGGCGCGGCGGACGGTCGCCACCGTCACGCGGGCCACGGCCACCGCCGAAGCCACCGTCACGGCGCGGCGGACGGTCCCCGAAGTCACGGCGTGGCGGACGGTCGCCGAAGTCGCGGCGCGGCGGACGACCCTCGCCCTCCTCGCCCTCGCCGCCCTCAGCGCCGACCCCCACGGGGGCCTCTTCCTCGCCCGGCTCCAGGAGCGCGCGGCGCGAGAGGTTGATCCGGCCCTGGCGGTCGATCTCGGTGACCAGCACCTTGACCTCGTCGCCGATGTTCACCACGTCCTCGACTCTAGGGACGCGGTAGTTCGCGAGCTCCGAGATGTGGACGAGCCCTTCCTTGCCCGGCAGGATCTCGACGAAGGCGCCGAACGCCATCAGGCGGGTCACCTTGCCGGTGTAGATGCTGCCGGCCTCGACGTCCTTGGTCAGCTTCTCGATCCAGTCGATCGCCTTGCGGGCGTTGTCGGCGTTCGTGGAGCCGATCAAGACCGTGCCGTCGTCCGAGACGTCCACGGTGCACTTGGTCTCGTCCACGATCTTGCGGATCATCTTGCCGCCTGGGCCGATGACGTCGCGGATGCGGTCTGGGTTGATGCTGATCTTGGTGACGCGTGGGGCGTGCGCCGAGAGCTCCGTGCGCGGGCGCTCGATGGCGGCCAGCATCTTGCCCATGATGAACATGCGGGCGTCGCGGGCCTGCGCGAGCGCGTCCTGCATGATCTCGCTGGTGATACCGCGCACCTTGATGTCCATCTGGAGCGCGGTGATGCCCTTCTCGGTGCCGGTGACCTTGAAGTCCATGTCGCCCAGAGCGTCTTCGAGACCCTGGATGTCGGTCAGGACGGCGTAGCGGCCGTCCGCGTCCGTGATGAGGCCCATCGCGACGCCCGAGACCGGTGCCGTGATCGGCACGCCCGCGTCCATCAGGGCGAGGGTGCTGCCACAGGTGGAGCCCATCGAGCTGGAGCCGTTCGACTCCAGGGTCTCCGAGACGACGCGCATGGTGTACGGGAATTCCGGCTTGGTCGGCAGGACCGCCACCAGCGCACGCTCGACCAGGGCGCCGTGGCCGATGTCTCGGCGGCCGGGGCCGCGCATCGGGCGGGTCTCGCCGACCGAGAACGGCGGGAAGTTGTAGTGGTGCATGTACCGCTTCGGCTCGTCCAGGCCGATGCTGTCGGTGCGCTGCTCGTCAGCCTCGGTGCCGAGGGTGGCGATGGAGAGGATCTGGGTCTGGCCTCGGGTGAAGAGGGCCGAGCCGTGGACCCGCGGGATCACGCCGACCTCGCAGGTGACGGTGCGGATCTGGGTCAGGGTGCGGCCATCCGGGCGGCGGCTCTTCTCCAGGATGTTGGAGCGGACGGTCTCCTTCTCCAGGGCGCCGAACACCTTGGCGACGGTCTTGCCGTCGTAGGTGTCCGCGAAGTGCTTGACGACTTCGCGGCGGAGCTCGCGGGTGCTGTCCTCGCGGGTCGCCTTGTCCGGGTCGAAGATCGTCTCTTCGAGGCGGTTGCCGAGGTGCTCGGTGACGGCCTTGACGATCTCGTCGGGGACGGTCGGGGCGACGAACTCGCGCTTTGGCTTGCCACCGGCCTTCTGGAGCTCGAGCTGGAGATCGCAGATGCCGCGGATCGCCTCGTGGGCGGCTTCGAGCGCCTGGAGGATGGTGGTCTCGGGGACTTCCTTGGCGCCGGCTTCGACCATCAGGATGGCGTCGGCGGTGCCGGCGACCATCAGGTCGAGGTCGGAGTAGGCCATCTCGGACATGGTCGGGTTGATGACGATCTCGCCGCCGATCAGACCGACTCTGACGCCGCCGACCGGGCCGTAGAACGGGATGTCCGAGACGGAGAGCGCGGCCGAGGCGCCGATGATGGAGCAGATCGACGGGTCGTTCACCTGATCGGCGGACAGGACGGTGATGATGACCTGGACGTCGTTGCGGTACTCCTTCGGGAAGAGGGGCCGCAGGGGGCGATCGGTGAGGCGGGCGGTGAGAATGGCGTTCTCGGTCGGCCTGCCCTCGCGCTTGATGAAGCCGCCCGGGATCTTGCCCGCGGCGTACATTCTTTCTTCGTACTCGACCTGGAGGGGGAAGAAGTCGATGCCCTCGCGCGGCTCGTCAGAGGTGGTGGCGGTGGCGAGGAGAGTCGTCTCGCCGTAGGAGACGAGGACCGCGCCGCCGGCCTGCTTCGCCATGCGGCCGGTCTCTAAGGTCAGCTTTCGGCCGGCCAGGTCCATTGAGTAGCGGGATACTGCCATGATGCTCCTCGTACGTTGCGCGGGCGCCGCGCACACGCCCGCTCCACCCGGGGACCCACATGAGCGCCTGTCGTCGTCAGGTCCGTCGTCTCGTGCTGTGGCTCCGGGGTCCGGTCTCGATACAGGCCGCGCTCGGCGGCGATGGTGCTTGCTGGGGGGACGTCTCCTGAGGCTGCACGTCCTGGGAGGCTCACGCGGACCGTCCTGGTCCGGCGAGCGCGATGGGGGCAGGCACCGGCCGCTGGCTGGGCGATCGATCGGCCAGCGGCGACGATGGCGCGAAAGCACACAGGAACGGCCCACTGGCGACCTGGCACGTCGCGAGGGACCGTCTGGAGCTGGGCAGGGCGCGGCTCGAACGCGCTACCACGGCCGTCATGCTTTCGAGCACCGAACGTCCAACGCGCGCCGGCGAGGGGGCCAGGCGCGCGGCGACGTGCGGGGAGCTCAGGCTAGCGGCGCAGCCCGAGCGAGGCGATGAGCTGCTGATAGCGCTCGTTCTTGGTCCGCGAGAGGTACGTCAGGAGGCGGCGGCGGCGGCCAACCATCTTGAGCAGCCCGCGGCGGGAGTGGTTATCGTGCTTGTGGACGGACAGGTGATCTGCGAGATCCTTGATCCTGCGCGTCAGGATGGCGACCTGCACTTCCGGCGAGCCAGAGTCGCCCTCGTGGGTCTGGTACTGGGTGATGATGTCGCCCTTCGCCTCCGTCGTCAGGGGCACGCGCGTGGTCCTCCTTCGTCCTCGCCAGCGCCTCATTCTGCGCCGGCCATGCGTCTACACTCATTCAAACGACTGTGGGACATACTACCATGCGCGCTCACACCCTCACCAGAGCTTTTCGTTCGCAGGGCGCTCGTCAGCTTTTTGGACGTGCTTGTTGTAGGGGCAGGTTTCCAACACCCCATCTCGTCGGGTCCCAACCCTAACCTGCCCGCCTTACCATGCGCCCACCACAAGGTCCGTGTGTACCGGGGTGGTCAGTGGAGGCGGGCAGGTTAGGAGGGCCTGTTGTGGGGAACGTCAGTCGGAAACCTGCCCCTACCGGTGGACAGTCGTGTGCCCAACGTGCAAGACCGTGACGGGCACATCTGCTCGCACGTCCGGCCCTTATCCGGCTGACGCGGCCAGCTCTGCCTCGGCGTCCGGCAGCCAGAAGGTCATCCCCATGTCGCGCAGCATCGTGACCGCGATGGTAAGCTCCGAGCTGGCTTCATCCGGGCGACTCGTGCGGCGGTACAGCTTGCCCAGGCCGAGGTGACAGTGCGCCTGGAGCGGACGCATCTCCAACTGCTCGGCCAGCGTAAGCGCCTCGTGGAAGTGCCGCTCGGCCAGGTCGGCGTCGAGCGGCTCACGGCAGGCGGCGATCTCCCCAAGCACCCGCAGTGCACCCGCTTGTCGAGGGGGCTGCTCCGTCGCCTGCGCGACCGTCAGAGCCTGCTGCGCGACGGCGAGCGCCTGCTCCACCGCTCCAGTCAACAGGAGCGCATGGGCAAGGTACGTCTGGGCTTGTGCGAGATGGGCGATATGCCCTGCGGACTCGAACCGATCTGCCCCGCGACGTACCAGGGATAGGCCACCCCCAACACGGCCTGACAGGACGTAGGCGTAGCCCAGTTTGGTGCCGGCGATCGCCAGGTATGCTCCATTGTCCTGACGCTGCGCGAGGTGAACGGCGCGCTCATAGTGGCGGATTGCTCCTGCGAGGTCACCACGCACGAGATGGGGATATCCAACGTTATCGTGCGCGTACGCCATGCTGTACGGGTGCTCGGCCTCTTCGGCGACCTGCACGGCTTCGGCGCCGACGGCGATGGCGTCGTCGAGCTCCCCGAGCTCGGCCAACGACACGGTCAGTGGGCCGCGCGTCACCACGAAGGCCAGGCCCACCTGACCGAAAGTCTGGAAGCGCCGGTTCCCGCCAACAGCGCCCAGGTTGCGCCGGAGGAAGTCGGCGCACTCACGAAAGGCACCGGCGAACCGCAAGTTCCCGCCGAGGACGTAGGTGGCGCCGATCTTCAGGGCGTCATCTCCGAGCTCGTCGGCGATGACGAAGGCTCGTTCGACGGCCCGAAACGCCTGCTGCGTCTGGCCGAGGTTGACCAGGCTGCTCCCCAGGTGCGTCGAGATCGCGGCGAGGCGGCGCCGATCTCCGACGCTCTCGGCGAGCCGCTCGGCTTCGACGAGGTGCGCCAGCCCACCTCGGAAGTCGCCAAGCGAGAACACGACGTTGCGAAGCTTCAGGCGCAGGTCGATGGCCTCGGTGATCCGGTCGTCCTTGTTGTCCAGACGCTCGAACGCCTCGAGCGCGCGCTCGAAGTAGTCGGCGGCTTCACGATACGCCGCGCGCGCGTTCATCTTGTCGCCGGCCTGTTCGCAGGAGCGGAGCGCGCCGTTCCAGTCCTCGGCCGCGAGTGCGTGGCGGGCGAGACGCTCGACGTGCTCCTCGAGCCGCTCCGAGTACGCGCGCTCGATCGCCTGCACGATCCTGGCATGGAGCGACTTGCGGCGCTCCTGGAGCAGACTGCCGTACGCCACGTCGTGGGTCAGGGCGTGTTTGAACGTGAGCCCGTGGGTCGGGAACAGGCTGACCGGGTAGAGCAGCTCGGCCGCCTGGAGCCGCGCCAGCAAGCTCTGCAGCTCGGTATGCGGGGTGTCGGCGATAGCCTCCAGCAGCGTGAACGGCACGTCCTTGCCTAGCACGGCCGCCGTCTGGAGCAGCCGCTTCTCCTCCGCTGGCAAGCGGTCGATGCGAGCGGCGAGCACCGCCTGGACGGTGGCCGGCACCCGGATCTCCTCGACGGTACGCCCGAGACGGAGGGCACCGGGCTCGCCGGTCAGGGCGCCGGTCTCCCTCAGCGCCCGGACGCTCTCCTCCAGGAAGAACGGGTTGCCCTCCGTTCTGGCGATCAGCAGCGCCTTCAGCGGCCGGACGGTGGAGTCATCGCCCAGGAGCACGTCGAGCATCCGTTCAGCGCTCACCTGCCCGAGTGGCTCGACCCGAAGCTGGGTGTAGGTGCTCGGGTTTCCCCAGGTGTGGGTGTACTCGGGGCGGTAGTTCACGAGCAGGAGGATGCGTGCTGTCGGGAGCGCCTCGACCAGCCCGTCCAGGAAAGCCTGGGTCTCGGCGTCGATCCAGTGCAGATCCTCGAACACCAGCAGAAGCGGCTGTTTCTGGCTCTCGCGGAGCAGGAGGCGTCGCAGCGCGTCGAGCGTCGCGGTCCGCCGTTGGCGCGGGTCGAGGGCGACCCACGCAGCGTCATCGACGGGCAGGTCGAGCAGCGCCAGCAGGGCCGGCACGATGGGCGTAAGGGCCGGGTCGAGCGCCTGGACGGCAGCGGCGACCTTCTCGCGGATCGCCGCGTGGTCGTCGCGACTCTCGATCTGGAAGTACCGTCTGAGCAAGTCGGCCACCGGCAGCCAGGCTGTGGTCTGCCCGTACGAGACTGCGCCTGCCTGAAGGTCGTTCCAGCCTTCTACGCGAGCCGTCTGCACGGTTTCCCAGATCAGCCGTGACTTGCCGACCCCGGCCTCAGCGACCAGCGCTACGAGCTGCCCCTGGCCGGTCCGTGCGCGCGCCAGCGCCCGGTCGATCGCCGCGCGCTCGTCCTGCCGCCCGACGAACGGCGTCAGCCCACGTGCGACGGACGCCTGGAGCCGGGTCCGGGCGGCGCCCGCGCCGACCAGCTCGTAGACGTCGACGGGATGGGCCAGACCCTTGACCGACATCGGCCCGAGCGGACGCACTTCGACGAATCCCTCGGCAAGTGACCGTGTGGCCGGGCTGAGCAGGGCGGTGCCCGCGCTCGCGAGCCCTTCCATGCGAGATGCCAGGTGGACGGTCTGGCCCATCGCGGTGTAGTCCATGTGGAGGTCGTCCGAGATCAACCGGACGATCACCTCGCCGCTGTTCAGCCCGACCCTGATCTGGATGTTGGCGCCGTCTGTCCGGCGCGCCCGCTCGGCGTACGCTCGGCTGGCCTCCAGCATCGCGAGCGCGGCGTAGCAGGCGCGGATCGCGTGATCCTCGTGCGCGACGGGCGCCCCGAACATCGCCATCAGGCCGTCGCCCATCAGCCGGCTGACGGTCCCTTCGTAGCGGTGGACGGCTGCCATCATGCACTGCACGACGCCGTCGAGCAGGCGTTGGGCATCTTCTGGGTCGCGGTCGCCGATCAGCTCGGTCGAGCCGACCACGTCCGCGAAGAGGACGGTGACCTGCTTGCGCTCGCCCTGGAGGGCGTCGCGGCCGGCCAGAATCTTCTCGGCCAGGTGGCGGGGCGTGTACGTCTGTGGCGTGGGCGGCGCCGTCGGTGCGGGCAGCGGCGTTGGTACAGCGGTGGCGACCGGGTGTCCGCACTCCAGACAGAATCGCGCTGTGTCTGGGAGCGCCGTGCCGCACGACGAGCAGCGTCGCGCCAGGGGCGTCCCGCACTCCAGGCAGAACCTCGCATGGGGCGGATTCTCCGTGCCACAGGCCGTGCACCGCATCGCGTTCCGTCCCGGTCCTCGTCTGGGCTCCTTTGTTGGCCCAGTATAGGAGGGCCGCCCGAGACCTCACACGACGGTCGAGGGTGGCGTCGAGGTACGATGGCGGGATGCGAGGAGATGAGTCGGCGCGAACGGCCGTCCGTCCGTACCGGCCCGAGGATCTCGATCCCGTCGTGGAGCTCTGGTACGCCACCTGGCACGCGACGTTCCCGGACCTGACCCACCACGAGCCAAAGGATGAGTGGCGGCGGCGGTTCGAAACCGAGATCGCGGCCGAGGAGCAGGTCTTCGTCGCGGAGGTGGACGGGCAGCTTGCTGGCTTCCTGGCGCTCAAAGACCGGGGCGGCGGCCAGGGCTACCTGCACGAGATCTTCGTGGAGCCGGAGTACCAGCACCGGGGCATCGGCTCGATCCTGATGCGACTGGCGAAGGAGCTGGCGCCGGCCGGTCTGCGCCTGCACACCCTCCAGCGGAACGCCCGGGCCGCCGCCTTCTACGAGCGCCACGGCTTCACGGTGCTCTCGACGGGAATCGGGCGTGTCGGTCTGCCAAACGCGCTCTACGTCTGGGAGCCACCCGCGAAGCGCGCCGACGTGAGTGCCGAGCAGCCACGACCAGCCGGACCGGCATAGAATCCTGCCAGTGCGATTCCCATCAGACAGCACTTAACGACATACGCTCTCGCCAGGAGGAGTCTCGTGCCAGAACACGCTACTGAACAGGCGCCATTCGTGGCCCAGATGAGCCCGGAGTGGGCCGCTCGCACCTGCGCCCGCTGCGACCACCGCTCGGACCGCCATCTCTGGGGCGGCACCGGCATCGGGGCGGCCGTCATCCCAACCTCGTGCCTGGAGCCGGGCTGCCCGTGCGCCGGCTGGACGTTCGAGCCGAAGCGCGCCCGGTAGGCTTCGCCGCGCGCCGCCTGGGAGCGCGGCCATCCTGGCCGCTTCGTTGTGCGGTGCGGCGAAGATCGCGGAGCTCCCAGGGAGTCGTCCGGGCGTACGCTAGAGGTCGGGCTCGGCGGGGTCCGGGCGGTCCAACGCGTTGCGGACCAGCGGCGCCGACGGCAGCGTCGGGATGGCTGGCGGCGGCAGCGTTGGAACGCCGGGCAACGGCAAGGTGAGGTGGTCCGGCTGCCGGTGCGACGGCGGCCGGCCGACTCGCTGCCCGATCGTGCTCCGCTTGGCGTCCACGATCCGCTGCGCGATCTCGTCGACGGTCGTCAGGAGCCAGAGGTACGCCTGCGATCCAGGACGGTAGTCGGCCGGGGCCACGCTCTGGACGCGGTGGTCGCGCTGGAGGATGTACGCCTTCTGGAACGCCTCGGTGGAGCCCGGGTTGTAGACGCCGAGCGTCTTGCCGCCGTTCTGGTTGACCACCGAGAAGACCGGCACGTCGCTCGGGCCGTCCGCGACGTAGATCATGTTCTCGAACGGCACGCGACGGTCGTCGTGAGACATCGAGGAGTTCACGTCGATCTCGGGGTGCAGGTTGGTGCCCTTGTTGATCTCGAAGACGGCCCGGGTCTTGGTGGTGTTGTCCACAGCGTAGATGATCTGGGAGATCTCGGAGGCGCCGTCCAGCTCGTCGGGCAGCGGCTGGTAGCCTGGATTCAGGAAGCCGGGACCGGGAGCGGCTTCGAGGTACTCGCAGGCCCAGACGCCGTCCAGGTGCTCCGCGATGGCGCTGCCGAGGATCATCTGGCGCAGGCCGCTGCTGACGACGTAGTGCTCGACGGCGATGTCGTGGGCGCGAAACTGCAGATTGCTGGCGACGTGCCGCTGCAGGGCCGGGAAGAGGTCCGGCAGCCCCTCGAAGAACGTCAGCCGGGCGCCGAGCTCGCGGAGCAGGCCGTTTGTCAGACCTTTGAAACGTCCGGCCTTGACGTATGCCAGGATGTGCAGCAGGTACATCTGGTCGCGGGACACCAGCTGGTAGCCGCGCGCCTGGTAGTACCCTTCCAGGGCGTTCGCCTCACGCCAGAACGTCGCCTCGTCAACGCCGTACTGCTCGAAGAGCGGACGCTGCATGTCGTACGGTATCAGCGTTTTGTCGAAGTCCCAGATGATGGCGATCTTGTTCTGGATGAACAGGTTTCGGGACCGCTGCATGCTCGCACCCTCGGCGGCTCGCATCCCTGGCGGCTCGCGCGTGTGTCACTCGGCGTCTCTGCATTGTACGCCCGATTGCGAGAACGCACGACCCGCGCCTTTGGGGCTGGCTGACGCAATCTGGACGACGCAGGGTGTAGCGCGGCGTACGCCGCCGGCCACCCGAACGTCTTTCACCCCTTTGTCGCGGCAGATTAGCCCGTATGACGCATGCCCGCGACACATGGTGAGGGCGTTGGGGTATGCAGGCGGTGAGCCGAGAGGGGCACCGACGCGGAGGCAGGCATGCGCAAGCTCGTAGTGGTCGGGGGAGCACTCGGGACGTTTGCGCGCTGCCAGGTCCGCTCGCGATTGGTGTCGGCCGCCGTCCTGACCATCCTCGTGTCGATCGGCGTACTCGGGGGCGCGCCGATCGACAACGCCGCGCTCGCTGGCGCGCCGGCGCTCGTACCGGCCGGCGCGCCAGCAGCGGCGCCACCGTCGATCGGCGGCTGCCAGATGTTCCCGACCGACAACGTCTGGAACGCCCGCGTCGACACCTTGCCTACCCATGCCAAATCCGACAACTGGGTGAACAGCGTCGGTCGCAACACCGGCCTGAAAGCAGACTTCGGCAGCGGGCTCTGGCAGGGCTCGCCGATCGGCATCCCGTTCATGACGATCCCCGGCACGCAGGCGCCGGCTACCATCGACTTCTACTACCCGGACGAGAGCGACCCCGGCCCGTACCGCATCCCGCCGGACGCGCTGATCGAGGGCGGCAGCGACAACCACATTTTGCTGGTAGACCGCGACCGCTGCGAGCTGGTGGAGGTGTTCGACGCCTCGAAGAACCCGGACGGCAGCTGGAGCGCGGGGTCTGGCGCGCGCTGGAGCCTGACCTCGAACGCACTGCGGACGGCTGGCTGGACGTCGGCGGACGCGGCCGGCCTGCCGATCCTGCCGGGCCTGGCTCGCTACGACGAGATGGCCGCTGGCGAGATCACCCACGCGCTCCGCTTCACGGCGCAGCAGACGCAGTACGCGTATCTCTGGCCGGCTCGCCACCGGACGTCGGGGTACACCAGCGTGGACATCCCGCCGATGGGTGCGCGCGCCCGGCTGAAGTCGTCGGTCAACGTCAACGCGTACCCGACTCAGATGCGGGTGGTGCTGACGGCGCTCCAGCGGTACGGCATGTACCTGGCGGACAACGGCTCGAACTGGTACATCAGCGGCGTCCCTGACGAGCGCTGGGACAACACCGTGCTGCACCGGCTGGGCGAGATCGTCGGCAACAACATGGAGTTCGTGGACGAGTCGAGCCTGATGTCCAACGTGAATTCCGCCCAGGTCCGCGCGACCGGGCCGACCGCGACGCCGACGTCGACCTCCACACCGACGCCCGTGCCGACGGCCACGCCGCGTCCGTCCTGCTCGCCGCGCCCGTCCGACCGCATCGGCGTGGTCCGGACAGCATCAGGAGTGCTGACGGTGACGGTGACGGCGGGGGTGGGCAGCGGCGCCCCAAACAATCGTCTCTACGCGCTCAGGTTCGGCTCGCCGACGAACGCCACAATTCGGGTGGGCAGTCAGACGGTCGCCGGGGGGACGCGGCTGGCGCTGGCGGCGAACACGACCCAGACGACGTTCACGGTGAACCGGATCTCGTCGTCGGCCGGCGCGACGGTGCCGCTGGTGGTCGAGGACGACTGCGGGGACTGGTCCACGTTCGTGGGCGGCGGCCCGACGGCGTTCTGACGGCTGACGGTGGAGCGCGTTCAGCCAATGAGCCTGTCATACTCCGCATGTGTGCCGATCCAGAACCAGACGAAGCCGTCGGCGGCCTCAACGGCGAGCGCGCGATAGTGGTTGCCAACCCTGGCTGACCAGAAACGGCCAACCTTCTTGAACTGTAGGCCCGGATAGTGCGGATCCTGCTTGAGCCGCTCGTATGCCTCGTCTGCCAGTCGTTGGATTGCCAACGGTAATGCGTGATAGCACGCCCAAAAGCCTGGCGACGCATGGTGCTTCAAAGCTCTGACGTCTTGCCAGCCGCATGGTCCCGGAGAGCCTGTTCCGCCAGTGCGTCCAGGCGTCCGGCCTGAACGTCCCGCTCCAGTTGAGCGTCCCAGGCTGTCCAATCGTATTCAAGAAACCACGCGCGGAACCGGGCAAGCTCATCTGGAGCGAGCGCTCGGACCTGCTCCTCGATGCTCTCCACCGCGCTCATGCGAACCTCCCGGGACGCGCTGCCCCGTGCAGCTTTGGTACCAGAAGCATACCGCCAGAGGCTTCCGACGCGGCGACAGTGCCGCTGGTGGTCGAGGACGACTGCGGAGACTCGTCGACATTCGTGGGCGGCGGCCCGACGGCGTTCTGACGTCGCACTTCTGCGCATCAGTCCTCGAGACGGTACGTCCAATAGCCTGGTCGTCGTGACCGGTGCGCCACGGCGAACACGACGATCTCGGTCTCCTCAGGACGATACACGATTGAGAAAGGGAATCGCCTGACGAGAACGCGCCGCGCGTTCAACTGAACGGGTGCTCCCGCATATGGGTACGCCTCGATCAACGCCGAAGCGGATTCAACTGCGCGAATGAAGCGATCGGCTACGTCCTTGTCCGTCGCGGCATAGTAGGCGATCTGCGCGAGATATTCCTGACGAGCTTCCTCGGTGAACCTCGTACGCACTATTGCGCCAGACGTCGGGCCTCAGCGAAGACATCGTCGGCAGGATACGTTCTCGTTTCTCCGCGCTCGTACGCCTGGATGCGTGCTGTGATCTCTCGATCCCATGCTGCCTTGACTTCGGCAGGGGGCGTCTCCTGGAGCGACTCGTCAATCGAATCCGCGAGACGAGCCCTTTGCTCAGGCGGTAGCTTCCGGGCCTCTGCCTCGAGCTCTTCGAGCGTCACCGCCCTCTCCCTTCGTCACTGGTATGCCCCCATCATACGGTACCTACAGATGACGTGGTGGGGAATGTCCATAGCCTCAGCGGACATGCCCGATCTCCGTCTGTGTCAGGCCGCGAACCGGATGATCTTCAACCCAGCCGAGCTGTCGGTGCGCGCCAGAATCCGATCGACCCGGCTCATCACGCCGTCCTCGATCAAGTACTCCGGGCAGCGTTCGCACTCAAGGACCGGGAGATCCTTGAGGATCACGATGCTTGTGTCGCCCACGTTGAACGGCAGGTCGGTGATCGTCTCCGAGAGCGCCCCACCACAGACCGTGCATCTCATTGCTGGAGCCTCCGGATGGGCCTGACTCTGTTCCTAACACCGAGGAGGCTATTCGCGATCCCGCCAGTAGTCCTGACGGCGGCTCAGGTGAGCGACGGCGAGGATACGAATTCTGTCGTCTGTGAGCTTGTAGATGAGTCCGAATGGGAAGTGCCGGAACAGCAGGCGACGTTTGCCAAAGAGCCACGGCGACCCTAGCTCAGGATACTCAAGCAGCAGTTCGACACTGTGCTCGAATTCGTGCAGAAGGGCCTGCGCCCGCGCCGAACCCGCGTGGTCCCGGTAGAACCGTGCTGCATCCCGGAGATCGCGGCGAGCCTCGGGATGCAGCGTGTATTTCACGCGAATTCGGCCTTGAGCTCGGCGAGAGTTTCAGGGCCAGGCAATTCGGACACGTCGCCACGTTCGATTTCGGCATCACGCCGCTCGACCTCTGCCATCCAGTACGCCTCCACTTCAGGGTCGGGCTCCAGCGTGGTGATCAATCGTTCAACCAGATCGGCGCGTTCGGCGGCCGTTAGCTGGAGTGCATCCGCTTCAACTGATTCGACGCTTGGCGTCATGGTCTGCTCCCATGCGGCGCGTGGACGGAGTGATCGTACAACGAACGCTTTCTGCCTACGATTCAGCATGAGCGCCGTGGATGGCGCGCCAGAGCTTCTCCGAGGTGAACGGCATCCCGAGCTTCGTGATGCCGAGCGGAGAGAGCGCGTCCATCACCGCGTTCGTGATCGCCGGCGGCGCGCTCACACAGCCGGACTCCCCGACCCCCTTTGCGCCAATCGGGTTGTACGGCGATTTGGTGACCGTCATCGCCAGCTCGTATCTCGGGACCATGTGGGCCGTCGGGACCGCGTAGTCCTGGAGCGTGGCGGTCAGCGGCTGGCCGTCCTCGTCCCACTCCAGGTGCTCGTACAGCGACTCCGCGATGCCCTGCGTCACCCCGCCCGCGATCTGCCCGTAGACGATCAGCGGGTTCACCACCGTCCCGATGTCGTCCACCACCACCATCCGGTCGATGGTCGCGCGGCCGGTGTCGCGGTCAATGCTCACCTTCACCACCGTCGCCGCGAACGGGATCGCCGAGACTTCCGCCGAGAAGTCCGACTCGTCCTTCAGGCCGCTCTCGCCCTCCGGCAGCCCGACGCCCTCTTTTGCCGCCGCCGCGATCTCGGCCAGCTCCAGGCGCTGCTCGGGCGCACCCCGGACGTGCACGCCGCCCCGCACGAACACGAGGTCGTCCGCCGACACTTCCAGCATCGCCGAGGCGACCCGCACCGCCTTCTCGATCACCGCGTCAGACGCCTTCGAGAGGGCGCTGCCGCCCACCACCAGGCTGCGGCTGCCGCCGGTCCCGCCGCCTCTGGGCATGGTGGCGGTGTCGCCGTGCAGGATCTTGACCCGCTTGAACGGGACGCCCAGGCGGTCCGCGACGACCTGCGCGAAGCTCGTCTCGTGGCCCTGCCCGTGCGACGACGAGCCGGTCTTCGCCACGATGGTGCCGTCCGCCTCGATCTCGACGCTGCCGTATTCCGAGCCCTGCGCCGAGACCTCGATGGTCGTGGCGACGCCAATCCCCACGATCTCGCCACGAGCTCTGGCCGCCTCCTGCTCCTGGCGCATCCGCTCGTAGCCGGCCAGCTCCAGCGCTCGCGAGGTCGCCAGCTCGTAGTCGCCGCTGTCGTACACCGAGCCAATGGGCGTCTTGTACGGGAACTGCTCCGGCTGGATGAAGTTGCGCCGCCGCACCTCGACCGGGTCCAGCCCGAGCGCCTTGCCGACCGCCTCGACGGCCTGCTCGGCGATGTAGGCGGCTTCCGGGCGGCCGGCCCCCCGATACGGCCCGGTCGGCCCGGTGTTGGTGTAGACGCCGTACGCCTCGGCGCGGTGGGCCTGGAAGCGGTACGCGCCCGAGGCGAAATCGCGGACGCGCAGGGGCGGCGCCGCGCCGTGGGTCAGCAGGACGCCACCGACCGGGTGAATCGTCTTCACCTTCAGGCCGGTCATCACGCCCTCGCCGGTGTACGCCACGTCCACCAGGTTGAGCTGGTCGCGCCCCTGCATGGTGAACAGCAGGTCTTCCATCCGCGTGGACATCCAGCGGACCGGCCGCCCCAGCTCGATTGCCATCGCGACGACGAGCATCTCGTCTGGATAGAGGCCGCCCTTCGCGCCGAAGCCGCCGCCCACGTCGGGGGCGATCACCCGGATCGTCGAGGCCGGGCGGTCCAGCACCTGCGCGATGGTGCCGCGCGTGCCGAACGGCGACTGCGTCGAGCGCCAGACCGTCAGCAGGTCGGCCTCGCGGTCGTACGAGGCGACGATCCCTCGCGGCTCCATCGGCACCTGGGCCAGACGGCTGTGCTGGAGCCGCAGTGAGAGGGTGTGCTCGGCGTTGGCGAAGACGCCCTCGACGTCGCCGCCCTCCCGTACGAAGTGGTACGCCACGTTGCTGCCCAGCTCCGGCCAGAGGATCGGCGCGTCAGGCTCCAGCGCCGCCTCCGGCTTCGTGACGACCGGCAGCGGCTCGTAATCGATCTCGACCAGGGCGGCGGCGTCACGAGCCAGGTATTTGCTCTCGGCGGCAACCGCCACGACCGGGTACCCTGCCATCGTCACCTTGCCGTGCGCCAGCAGCGGCAGCGGCGAGACGTGCTTGTCCTCGATGGCGATGTTGTTCCGCATGCGAGCGTATTCTTTGACGCGCTCGCCGTCCCAGGCCGCGTGGACGCCCGGCGCGGCCAGCGCCGCGCTCAGGTCGACGCTCTTGATGGTGGCGTGGGCATAATCGCTGCGGACGAACACGATCTCCAACAGGCCGGGCAGGCGCAAATCGTCCACGTACTGGCCCTCGCCGCGCACCAGGCGAGGATCTTCCACACGCTTGCGATACGCCCCGATCTCCGGCTCATGGACTGCCGTCATCCCGTCCTCCGAACGACCTGCTGAAAGGTGTTACTCTCGCCCGGGAGGGTAGCATGTGGGGCGCGAGTAGCGAGTAGCGAGTAGCGAGTGGCGAGTAGCGAGTGGCGAGTAGAGAGTAGCGAGCACCTGGGTTGTGCGGGATCGTCGTCCCCGTCGCGTAGCGACGGTGCGATGGTAGACGTGGACTTCAGTCCACGGCTCCGGGTGGACGCGGATTCCGCTCCGTCGCTCCGTCCGGACGCGGACCCTCTCCTACAGACTCCGTCAGATGGCGACGCTCGGCCAACGCCATGGCACCCGAGTCGGAGAGGCTTCATCCGGCGCATGGCGCTGCTCGGCGCGGGCGTGACGGCCTCGCTGCTTGGTGCCTGCCAGCAGCCGACTTTCCCCTCGCGCTCGACCGACACCCGGCCACCGGAGCTGCGGACCGCCGAGCCGAAGCTCACCCCCACGGTCGCGCCCGCAAAGCCCACGGCCGAGCCGAAGCCCGGCGCCGACAGTGCGTCCGTCGGCCAGCTGGCGCCAGCCGGGCCGCCGAGGCCGGGCGGCTCCGTCGTCTGGCTGACCGATGCCGATCCCGTCACGCTGGACCCGTACGCCGGCGCTGGCGCCGCGTCCGCCCGAGCCTGGGCCGACCTGACCTACCAGAGCCTGGTCATGTTCGACGAGAACCTCAAACTGGTGCCGTGCCTCGCGCTGACCTGGCTGAACACCAGCCCGACCACCTGGACGTTCAAGCTGCGCCCCGGCGTCCGCTTCCACGACGGTAGCGAATTCGAGGCCGAGGACGTCACCGCCTGGTTCGAGCGGCTGACGGCGGCTCCAGGCGGCCCTGGCGGCGCCTCCCCCGACCGGGTCTGGTTCGGGGCCGTCGAGAAGGTGCAGGCGCGCGGCAAGTACGAGGTCGCGTTCACGCTCAAGGCGCCGCACGCCCCGTTCCTCTCGTCGTTCGCGGCGTTGCGCGGCTCGGCGATCGTGCCGAGGCACTGGCTACAGAGCGCCGGTACGGCCCTGAAGCAGACGGCGGTCGGGAGCGGGCCATTCAAGATCGCGGAGTACGTGCCGAACAGCCACGTCCGGTACGTCAAGTACGCGGAGTACTGGGAGACGCGGCTCCCGTACCTGGACGAGGTCGTCCTGAAGATCGCCCCGGACGAGGAGACGCGGGCGGCGGCGCTCCGCTCCGGGCAGGCCAGCTACGCCCGACTCGGGCCAGAGACGGCGCAACGCCTCAAGAACGAACGCACGCTGACCGTCCTTTCATCACCGGGGGCTAGCCAGCGCGTGGTGGTCTTCAACACAAAGCGCAAGCCATTCGACGACGCGCGGGTCCGCAAGGCGATCTCGCTGGCCGTCGACCGTCAGGCAGCCATCGCGACGATCTCGCGCGGTGAGGGTCGGGTCAGCGGTCCGATCCCACCGGGCCTGGGCGATTGGGCGCTCGCGCCGGAGTGGCTGGGGTATGGGCGCGATCTCGCGAAGGCGAAGCAGCTGCTGGCCGATGCCGGCCTCGCCAACGGCTTCGACGCGCGCGTCAGGACGGGTCCAGACTCTACCAGCGCCATCAGCCTCGCGACCGTGCTCGCCGAGCAGCTCCGACCGCTCGGGATCACGCTCACGGTGGAGCGGCTGGACCGCGACGCGTTCGGTAGAGCGCTGGCCGCGCGGGAGTTCGACGCCGTCGCCACGTCTGTTGGCCCCCTGCCCGATCCGGACGCGTACCTGACGCCCGGCTACCAGATCCAGGGGCCGCTGGAGCTCTCCGGCTGGAGTCATCCGAAGTACGATGAGCTGGTGAACGCGGCCCGCACGATCCTGGACCCAAACCAGCGCAGGGCGTTATACGACGAGGCGAGCGGCATCCTGCTGGACGAGTCGCCGGCGATCTGGTGGTACGCCGAGAACAGCCTGGAAGCGGTCCAGGCCAGTGTGAAGGGGTACAGCCCGTCCTTCACGGGGCGATGGCTCGGCCTGAAACGGAGCTGGCTGGCCGGCTGACCCGGACTCCATGACGCGCGCCTACAGTCGCCTCACAATCTGCGCGAACGCGGGGTGAACGAGCGCTCGGCGGCTGTACCATCAGGGCATCGTGAAGCTCCTCCTGTTTGCAGATCTTCATCTCGACGCGCCGTTCGCCTGGCTTGGTGGCAGCCAGCTGGCGGCTCGGCGGCGTCGGCAGGCGCTCCGCGACACGCTGCGTAACATCACCCGTCTGGCGTACGAGGCGCGCGCCGATGCCGTCCTCTGCGCTGGCGACCTGTTCGAGCAGGCCCGCTACGCGGCGGACACGGTCACGTTTCTGGAGCAGGCGTTCGAGGAGATCGAGCCGACGCCGGTGTTCCTGGCGCCCGGCAACCACGACTGGTACGCCCCGGACAGCCCGTATCGGCAGGCCCGCTGGAGCCCGAACGTCCACGTCTTCGAGGAGGACCGTTTGTCGCCGGTGCCATTGGCGGACGGCCTGACCCTCTGGGGGGCCGCCCACCGCGCGCCGGCCCGTACGCTCGGATTCCTGGACGACTTCCTGGTGGATCGGGGTGGCATCCACCTGGCGCTGTTCCACGGCTCGGAGCGGGGCGGCTTCGCGCCGGGTGAGGCCGGGCATCAGCCACACGCCCCGTTCGATGCCGACCAGATCGAAGAGACCGGGCTTCACCACCTGTTGCTCGGGCACTACCACCGCCCGCGCGACGCCGCCCGCTACACTTATCCTGGCAACCCGGACTTTCTGACGTTCGGGGAGGACGGCGCGCGGGGCGCCGTCATGCTGACCGTCATGGACGACGGCAGCGTCGAACGGGAGCGGCACCGCGTCGGCGTGACCGAGGCGCACGACCTCGCGCTGCGGACGGACGGCTGCGCCAGCCTCCAGGACGTCCGCGACCGGCTCGCCGCGCTGCTGTCCGATCTCGGTGGCGTGGCGCGCATCACGGTGAGCGGGGAGCTCGATCCGCGTATCGACGTGCACGTCCGCGATCTCCAGGATATCCCTCATCAGCTGGACGGCCTGCAGGTCCGGCTCGGAGATCTGCGTCCCGTTTACGACCTGGCGGCCATCGCCGCCGAGCCGACCGTGCGCGGCCAGTTCGTGCGCGACGTGCTGGAAGCGGAGCTGGAGGAGGGCGAGCGCCAGCGCGTGCTGACGGTCGGGCTGCGCGCCCTGGAGGGCCGCGCGGACCTGGACCCGGCGTGAAGATCCAGGCTGTCACCGCCCACGCGTTCGGGCCGTTCGTCGGGGAGCGGCTGACGCTGGCGCCGGGCATGACGGTGGTCTGGGGGCCGAACGAGGCCGGCAAGTCCACCTGGCACGCGGCCCTGTACTTCGGGTTGTGCGGTCGGCGACGCGGCGCCGGGCAGCCGGGCCGCGAGGAACGCGAGCTGCGCGCCCACCACGAGCCGTGGGACGGCGGCCGCTGGGAGGTTGGCGCCACCCTTTGCCTGGAGGACGGCCGCCAGATCGAGTTGCACCACGACCTGCAAGGACTGGTCAACTGCCGCGCCATCGATCTGGGCCTGGGCGGCCGCGACTGCTCGGACGAGATCGTCGTCGGGAACGACGCCCCGGACGGCGCGCGCTGGCTCGGGCTGGACCGTCGCAGCTTCCTGGCCGTCGCCTGCGTGCGCCAGGGCGACCTGTTGACCGTGCGGCGGAACGGGCGGCTGCTGCAAGACCATCTCCAGCGTGGCGCCGCGACTGGCGGCGCCGACGAGACGGCAGCGCTCGCGTTGGAGCGGATCGACCAGTTCCGGCGCGATCGGGTGGGAGCCAGCCATCGGACGGCGATCGGGCCGTTGCGGCGGGCGACGGTCGGCGTGGAGCGGGCGCAGCAGGCGCTCCAGACGGCCCGCGCCGAGCACGCGGAGTATGCTGGCCTGCTGACCCGGCTGCGCCAGCTGGAGGATGCCGAGGCGTCGGCGCGGGCGGTCCGTTATCGGACGGACGTCGCACGGTCGAAGGTGGAAGCGTCGCCGCCGTCGCGGGCGCTCCAGGCTCAGGCGGACGAGGCGCGTGCCCGCGTCGAGCGGGCGTCGTCGCGGCAGTTGTCGCGTCCGTTGATGCTGGTTGCGCTCGGCGTTGCGACGGTCGGAGCGGCGATCGCGCTGCTCGGATTGGAGCTTGTCGGCGTCTCGTTGCTGCTGATCGCCTGCGGCCTCGCCGTCATCGGGGTGAGCCGGCGCGACACGAAAGCGGTCGCGGTGGCGCTGGACGGGCTGCGGTCGGCCGAGGCAGCGGTCAACGCTGACCGCGAGGCCCGCATCCGGGCCGCGCACGAGGCTCAGACGGCGGCGCTGCGGGCTGCCGAAACGGCCAGCACGGCGGTCGCCGAAGCGCGGGCACAGCTGGCGGAGCGGACGCGCGGCCTGCTGTGCGTCCCCGAGGCGGAGGAGACGCTGGCCGCCGCCGAGGCCGAGCTGGCCGAGGTCGAGCGGCTGGAGGGGACACTGGAGCTGACTCGGAGCTTCCTGCTGCGGGCACAGGAGCGCGTGCACCGGAGCGTGGCGCCCCGGCTGGCCGAGCAGGTGACCGGCTGGCTGCCGCGCATCACCGGTGGGCGGTATGCGGAGGCGCTGGTGGATCCGTCCACCCTGAGCGTGGGTGTGCGGACGGCGGGCGGACCGTGGCGCGAGGCGGCGCTGCTCTCACACGGGACCGCCGAGCAGGTGTACCTGCTGTTGCGGGTCGCGCTGGCCGATCACCTGACCCGGTCCGAGGAGGTCTGCCCGCTGATCCTGGACGACCCGACGCCCCACTTCGACGCCGAGCGGACGCTGGCGGTGCTGGACCTGCTGCTGCAACTGGCTGACACCCGCCAGATCGTGCTGTTCAGCCAGGAGGACGCGGTGCTCCAGTGGGCCGAGCGGCGCCTCGACGGAGGGTGTCACCGGCTGGTGCGACTGCCTGGCCCGTCGGCCCACGCGTGACGCGGCGGTCCTGTCGATCCGGTCACTACCCCTGCGCAGCGTGACTGCGAGAAACTCCGAGATGCATGTGTATGCTCTGTGAGGACATCTCCAGAGGGGCAGAATGCGCTACAAGAGGCTCCGCAACGCTATCATCTGTGCGCGGCCTTTGGGGATGGGCCAGGCTGAACGGGACGTCGCACGGCGCGCTGGATCCGCGTCGAGGGGCCACAGGGACAGGGGACAGCAGACCATGACGTCGGCGCAGGCGGCCGTCACGCGGATCGAGGGGCGGGTGGGCGTTCGATGATGCAGGCTGTCGTCGTCGTCAACGGGACGCGGTATCCGGTCCCGGAGCAGGGGCTGCGGATCGGGCGGGCGCCGGAGAACGACCTCGTGCTCTCCGACCCGAACATCTCGCGCCAGCACCTCGTGGTCTGGTCCACGCCGCGCGGCACGTTCCTGCGCGATCTCGGCAGCCAGAACGGCACCTACATCGCCGGGCGGCGGGTCGGGTCAGAGTCCGAGCCTGTCCCAAGCGGCGCCCAGGTCCGGATCGGCGTGACCGATCTCCAGATCGAGGTGATCCAGGCGCCCGGCCAGAACGGCGGGGTGCCGGTGGGCGGCGGGTACGCCGGCGCGGGCGGGTACGCGGGGGACGGTGGGTACGCCGGGGCCGGGCTCGGGGAGCGGCCGGGCAGTCCGTATGGACCCGGGCCGAGCGCTAGCCCGTACGGCGATGGGGGACAGGCTGGCGCCGCCTCTCCGAACGGCGCGCCAGCCTACGGTGGATCGTCGGCGTACGGCGGCGGCTACGGCGGCGGGGCCGCGCAAGGCGGAGGATATGCGCCGCAGTACGCGCCTCAGAGGCGGTCTGGCGGAAATACCGGCCTGATCATCGGCGGCGTGGTCGGGTTCGTCATCCTGGCGATGGTCGGGACGGCATTCCTGGTGATGCGGGCCGTGGACGACAAGCCGGCGGCGACGCCGACCCCGACCGTGCGGCCCGTCGCGGCGGTTGCCACCGCGACGACGGCGCCGACCGCCGCCCCGAAGCCGACCGAGCCGCCGGCCAAGCCGACCGCCGCGCCGCCGCCGACGCCAGTTCCCAAGCCGACCGAGCCGCCGGCGAAGCCGACAGCACCGCCGCAGCCGACCGAGGCGCCCAAGCCGGCTGGCGGTCGAGACCCGGCCTTCGTGCGGGCGCTCAACGCCTCAGTGCGGGTGATCGTCCCGACCGGCCCGACCTCGGCCAGCATCGGCTCCGGCTCGATCTTCACGTCGAAGGGGCACATCCTGACCAACTTCCACGTGGTCAGCGACGAGACGACCGGCAAGCTGGTGAATGGCGGCAACAACGTCATCATCGCGGTGCCACCGGCTGAGGGCGAGAACGCGCAGCCGAAGTACCGTGCCAAGGTGGCGGATTTCGACCCGAAGCTGGACCTGGCAGTCATCCAGCTACTGGCGATGGCGGACGGCGCGCCGCTGCCGGCCGATCTTGGCCTGACCCCGATCCCGATCGGCAGCTCGAAGAGCGTCAACATCGGGGACACCATCATCATCATCGGGTTCCCGGGCCTCGGCGGCTCCAGCCTGACGGTGACGCGCGGGATTCATTCGGGTATCTCGCGGCTGTCGGACGATCCGGGCTCCTTCATCAAGACCGATACCGAGATCAACCGGGGCAACAGCGGTGGTACGGCGATCAACGCGGCGGGCGAGCTGATCGGCATCCCGACGGCCGGCCGGATCGACAAAGAGGCGACCGGCAAGATCGGGCTGGTCCGTCCCATCGACGAGGCGAAGCCGCTGCTGGAGAAGTTCCTCCGCTAAGACCGCTTCCGCGCTACGTCTGGCGGCGCGTCTCTCCGCCGGGCTTGCGCGGATCGTCCTGGTCGCCGCCGTGAGTGTCGCCAGGGTCATGGCCCGGCGGGCGCGGGCCGCCGCCGATCTGGATCGTCCCCGCCGGGCTGAGCGCATCCTCGGAGCCGTCGTCGGCGCGGGCCGAGACCAGGATCGTGAACGTCTTGTTCGCAGCGGCGTTGTCGAAGACGAACGGCAGCGTCAGGGTGACGGCCGGGCCGGTCGGACCGCTGCCCTGGGTCTTGACGCTTTGCAGGGGCAGGGAGACATGCTCGCCGCGCAGCACGACCGCCGAGCCGGGCGTGCCGGCGGCCAGCTCGTGTCCACTGGCGTCCAGCAGGGCGTAGCGGTCGTCGGCCTCGGTCCAGCGGAGGACGAAGACGGCATCGTCTTTCGGGCCGCCGTCGCCTCTGGGCCCGCCGTGCCCGTTCGGCTCCCCCTGACGGATCGTCGGCGCGGCTGGCCCGGCCGGCCCGTTGGCTGCATCGTGCTCGTCGCGGCCATTCTCACGGACCAGCTTCAGGGTCAGCGAGGTCAGGTCGCGCCAGACGTGCGGGGTCGGCACGGTCCAGCTGAAGCTGACGGTGACCGGCTGGCCCGGTTGGCCCGGTTGGGGACTGACCTTGACCTCGGCGCCGCCCACGCCGCCCTGGATCTCGAACGCCCCAACGTCGCAGACTGGTTTGATGTTGCCGTCGCCGTCGCGCGGGCGTGGCAGGTTGCGCTGGTCGGTGGCGGCGCAGCGGCCGTTGCGGCCGTCGAGCGGGGTGTCCAGGCTGCCAGCGTCGATGGCCGGGTTGCCCGGGAACGGTCGACCGACCGGCGGCAGGAGCGCGTGGGTCTGGGTCTGGCCGCCGTTGTCGGCGATCGGCCCGAGCGCGACGTCCGCGCTCATCACGTCGCCGTCATTGGCCACGGCGTTGAACGCCGCGGCGCAGCTGTTGTCCTGCGAGACATTGTGCCCGAGCGAGCGCAGGGTGCCGCCGGTGACCAGGCAGTCCTCGTGGGCGTTCCGGAGCAGCGTGTTGCTCAGGGTGATGGTCCCCGCGCTCATTCGGATGCCGGCCCCGATCCCCCGGCCGTCGTCTGTGTTGTCCACCAGCGACACGTTGGTGAGGGTGAGCGTGGCCCCGCGGGAGAAGATGGCAGCGCCACCCACCTCAGGCGGGAAGCTCTGGTCGAGGTCGATCCTGTTGCCGCTAAACGTGACGTTCTCCAGGGTCAGTGTCGCGCCGGACGCGGCCCTGATCGCGCCGCCCGCGCCATGCGTTTCATTCTTCAGGAACAGCACCCGTTTGAGGGTCGTGGTCGATCCGCTGACCGCCTCCAGCCCGCCCCCTCCCTGGGACGTGACGTTTCGAAACAGCGTCACGTCGGCAAGATCGAGGCTGCCGGCGCTCGAGATGCCGCCGCCCGCAATCGGGAGAGCCTGCAGGGTGCTGAAGGAGTCGGTCATGATCGTGATGCGCCGCGCCACCACCCGTGCCCCCGATCGAATCTCCATCACGCGGTCGAGATTCGAAGAGATGATGCGCGTGGCAGCGGCCGACGTGCCGAGCAGGGTCAAACTGCCGGTCACGTTCAGGTCCCCGGCGGCGCTAACGTTGTCCGCCCCGCGAATGGTGAGGTGGTAGTCGCCATCCGGCACCTCGACCACGGCGTGGCCCTGCACGTTCGCGGCCCGGATCGCGCCACGCAGCGAGCACGGATTGTTGGTGCCGGTGCCGCACCTGCCGTCGGCGGGGTCAACGCCGAGCCGATCTTCGGTCGTCGCCACGGAGATGCGCTGGACCTCGAAGGCGCCGACGTCGCAGGCGCGGCCCGCCACGTCGTCGCCGTCTGCCAGGATCGCGAACACCACCGGAAAGGAGGGCACCAGGAACTCGGCACCGCGTCCGTCGCTCGTGAAGAAGCTGGGATCGCAGATGTGAGCGGGGGCACTCTCTGGGATCACGTCGATGGCCGGGCTGCCGGGCAGCAGGGCGTGCGTGCGGAGGAAGCTGCCGTTGTTCTGGAGCGGGCCGACCAGGGGGTTCACGTTGAGCTGGTTGTTCGTGCCGAAGTTGCACGAGGTGTCGTCGGACAGGTTGAGGCCGCCGCTGAGCGTCGCGTTGGAAGCTCCACAGTTCACCGCGTTGCCGCGGGCGAACAACGAGCCCTGAACGTCCACGCTGCCGCCGCTGAAGCTGGCGGACGGGCCGACGGGAGCGAGGTTGACATTGTCCACGACGCTCATACGTCGAAGCTCGGCGCGCGTGCCGGTCCGATTGGCGACCGCGAGGCCGCCGACCTGAACGGCCCGATTGCTGCTGATCGTCACGAATGACAGGTCGAGACGTGTGTTGCCTGACGTCTGGCCCTGGTTGTTGAACAGCAGCCCGCCGCCGACCCCACTGGCGAGGTTGCCCCCGATCGTCACCTGGCGGGCGGTGCCGGCCACCACGGAGATGAGGCCCCCGCCGTTGCGGGCGGCCACGTTGTCGCGGATCTCGGAGTT
>JAXLXF010000018.1:0-145453 GCA_046328125.1 Chloroflexota bacterium | reverse complement strand
ACTGCTACGGCAACAGGACGGTTCAGCCGCCGCTCGGTAGCCCGGAGCGCTGCGCCAACACGGTGCCTTCGGTGATGGATCTGCCGGCTCACGTGGCGCCGCTGGGGCTGGCGTTTGTGACCGGCTCCAACTTCCCGGCCGAGTACCAGGGCGATCTGATCCTCGCGCAGCACGGCTCGGCGTTGCTGGACGACCCGATTGGCTACAAGGTGGTGCGCATTCCGATGCGAAACGGCCAGTTGCAGCCGCCGGAGGAGCTGGTGCGCGGCTGGCTGCGTGGCAAAGGGGCCTGGGGCCGACCGGTCATGCCGTTCTTCGGGCTGGACGGCAACCTGTACCTGACCGACGACAAGACGGGGGTGATCTACCGCATCCAGGCGAGCAGGCAGTAGGCAGCAGGCAGTTACGCTCCTCTGCCCTCTGCCCTCTGCCCTCTGCCTACTGGCTTCGCATCGCGGCCCAGCGGCCGCGCGCGTGGTTGAACGTCGCCAGGCCGATCCGGCCGCTGTCCACGCTCTGGATGACCGCGCCGCGCTCGAAGTACTGGACGGACGCCACGTAGCTCTGCTCCGGCTTCGCGGCCCAGCCCAGCGGCGACGTTGGCCCGCCGAGCTTACGCCAGATCTTGCCGAAGCCCTGGAGCGGCTCCAGCAGGTCGGGCGCGGGCGGCGTCATCGCGGCGGGTGCGGGATCGGTGGGGTCGTACAGGTCGTCGAGACTGTCGTACGACCCGTCCTCTTTGAAGACGGTGATGGTGCCCCACTCCGCGAGCCAGAGCATCGAGCCGTGCTGGAACGCCTGCTCCGAGGCGGGTGACGGGAACGCCTCGCTGACCGCGCAGCCGAGATCGAGCGCGGCGGCGGCGCGGGCGAACGCGGCGAGGGGAGCGATCTTGCACGCCTGGAGCGACGGTCGGGCCTGAGCGTCGCCGGGGTGGGCAAGGAGCGCGGTTGCCGCGAGCAGGCTCGCCACGAGCGCCAGCTGACGGATGCGCGCCGTACGACAACCGACGATCATACGTGGCATCTGGCGGCCTCCCCCGACGAACAGTCCGCCACAGGATATCAGTACCGACCGCCGATGCGAATCGTGGGTTGAAACCCACGGCGCCGGCGTGGCGCAGAGCTCTGACGGCCACCCATGAGGGCAGGAGCTCTCGCGTAGAATGTGGTGCGGACAGCTCGCCGGGCCGGGAGGGACCACATCATGGGGCTGATGGACACGCTCAAGTCGATCTTCGGCCTTGGCGGGGGCAGCGGCGACGCCGTCGACCGGGGCGTCTACCGCTACGTTCGCTGTACCCGCTGCAAGGACGTGGTCCGGGTCCGGATCAGCATGGCGAACGAGGTCAGCGAGATCAGCGACGAGCCCGACGAGGACGCCGACGGCACGCTGCCCACCAACCCGGCCGCGCGCTACATCGTGACCAAGGGCGTCGTGGACTCGAAGTGCTTCCGCCCGATGCGCCTGACGATCCTGTTCGACGGCCGCAAGAACGAGCTGGAGAGCCACGTTCCGGGCGGCGAGATGGTGGATCAGGCGGCCTGGGAAGCGGTCCGCGCGAGCCGGCAACAGGCCGGACCGCCCACTGGCTGATGCCGTCGCCCGCGGCCGAGCCGCTGGTCCTCGACACGCCGCGTGCGCTCGCCCGTGCGATCACCCAGGCCGAGCGTGGAGGTTCAGCCGCCGACGCCGTGATGCGGCGCCTCGGGCCACGACCGCTCCGCGCCTGGACCGTCGGGATCACCGGACCACCGGGGGCCGGCAAGAGCACGCTGGTGGACCGCCTGATCGGCGTGGCGCGGGCGGCTGGCAAGAGCGTCGGCGTGGTGGCAGTGGACCCGTCCAGCCCGTTCTCCGGCGGCGCGATCCTGGGCGACCGGGTCCGGATGATGAGCCACAGCCACGATCCCGGCGTCTTCATCCGCAGTATGGCCGCGAGAGACAGCCTGGGCGGGCTCGCCTCGGCCACGCGCGACGTGGCCCGGCTGCTGGACGCCTACGGGTTCGACCTCGTGCTGCTGGAGACGGTCGGGGTGGGCCAGAGCGAGCTGGACGTGGTGAAGGTGGCGGACACCGTCGTCGTGATCGCGGTGCCGGGCCTCGGGGACGCCGTCCAGACCCTCAAGGCAGGCATCCTGGAGGTGGCCGACCTGTTCGTGGTGAACATGGCGGACCGCCCCGGCGCCGAGCGAACGGCCGCCGAGCTGCTGGCGATGCTCCAGCTCGGCGCAGCCCA
This sequence comes from Chloroflexota bacterium, assembly GCA_046328125.1. GTDB lineage: Bacteria > Chloroflexota > UBA6077 > UBA6077 > JACCZL01 > JADZEM01. Next base: position 143,214 of record JAXLXF010000018.1, on the reverse strand, counting down.
CCGCGACGCGTGGACACCGCCGATCGTCGAGACGGTAGCCGTGGAGGGGCGCGGCCTGGACGAGCTCTGGTCCGAGCTGAAGCGCCACCGCGACCACCTGGAAGCGAGCGGGGAGCTCGAGCGGCGGCGGCGGCGGCGGGTCGAGACGGAGGTGCTGGACCTGGTGGACCGCGAGCTCCGGATCCGGCTCCGGCAACTGGTCGAGGGGGGCGGAGAGATCGCAGACTTGCTCGCCGAAGCCCAGGACGGCCGCGTCGATCCGCATACCGCCGCGGCCGAGATCGTGGCGCAAGCCGGCTTGAGCGGTTCTGTGCCAGCGGCTCGAGCGCGTGCTACGCTGCCTGGCGCTCCCTGCATTCCGCACATACCAGAACACTGAACGAGGTGAAGGAGAGCTCGATGCCGTTACTGCCGTACCTGGGGACGCTGCCGACCGTCGGCGAGGACGTGGAGATCGACGCGCAAGGGTTCGCGATCGGCAAGGTGACGCTCGGGCGCGGCGTCAGAGTCGGTGCCCGAACCGTCCTGCGCGCCGACCAGGACACCATCACCGTCGGGGATCACGTCCGCTTCGGGCAGGCGATCTCCGTCCACATGGACCCGACCTTCCCGACCCAGATCGGGGACAACGTCGTGGTCGAGGACGACGCGATCGTCCATGGTTGCGTCCTCGGCGAGGCGGTGCTGGTGGAGCGCGACGCGACGATCCTGACCGGCAGCAGCATCGGCGAGGGCTCGATCGTGCAGGCCGGCGCGCTGGTGCCGGAGGGGAAGGCGTTTCCGGCCCGCTCGGTGATCGCCGGAACGCCCGGCAAGGTGATTCGAGAAACGACCGACGACGAGGTGGCGGCGACACGTCGGCGTGCACGGGCGCGCGACTGAGGGTACCCTACCTCTGAGGTCACGCCACATGGTTATGAGCGACATCCCGAACGGCGCCGAGGTGCTGCCCGGCGTCCACCTGTTGCGGCTGCCGCTGACCGGCAGCCCGCTCCGACACACCAACGGTTACCTGATCCGCGCCGACGACGGCTGGACGCTGGTGGACTGCGGCTGGGACATGCCGGACGTCCTGGAAGCGCTGCAGAGCCAGATCGCCGAGCTTGGCATACAACTCGGCGAGATCCGGTCGCTGGTCATCACCCACTTTCACGCCGACCACTACGGTATGGCCGGTACGCTGGTCGGGCTGACCCAGGCGCGGCTGTTGATGCATCGCCTGGACTGGCTCTATATCCAGAACGAGATGCTGGACTTCGGGGCGATGGTCGAGCGGGTGGCGTCCTGGCTGCGGCTGAACGGCGCCCCGCACGAGATGACCGACGCCGAAGAGCGCCGCTCGACCGAGAGCTTTCGGCGGTACAAGGTCCAGAAGCCGGACCTGGAGGTGGAGGACGGCCACGAGATCGTGGTGCGCGATCACACGTTCAAGGTGGTCTGGACGCCGGGCCACACGGTCGGGCACATCTGCCTGCACGACGCTGAGCGCAGCACCCTGCTGACCGGCGACCACGTGCTGGACCCGATCTCTCCGAACGTCAGCCTGGCGCGCGAGAACCAGGGCAATCCGCTCGGGGAGTATCTCCAATCATTGCGCAAGGTGGCCGAGTTGAACGCCGATCTGGTGCTGCCGGCCCACGGCGACCCGTTCCGCGACGTCAGTCGGCGGGTCCGCGAGCTGCTGGCGCACCACGACGAGCGCGAGGCCGAGGTGCTCGAAGCGGTCAGCCACGGCGCGCGGAACGGCTACGAGGTCGCGACGGCGCTGCCGTGGACGAGGCGGCACCGGCCGTTCTCCGATCTCCAGCTGGGACAGCAGCGCATGGCGATGACCGAGACGCTGGCGCACCTGGAGGAGCTGCGCTCGCGTGGGCTGGTCCACCGCGAGCGCAAGAGCGACGTGCTGTACTACTCGCGAGAAGTCAGGAGTTAGGAGTTAGGAATGCTACTCAACCCCCTTCGCCAGAAGCTCGCCGATGGCAAGCCTGTTATTGGCCCGTTGTTGCAGGAGATTCCAGACTCACTGGAGCTGATCGAATACTTCGGCTCGGCAGGGTTCGACTACGTGATGGTGGACGGCGAGCACGGCGGCGTCGGCCCCGAGTTCGCGCGCCAGTGCGCCCGGGCCGCCGAGGCATCCGGCATCGTGGCGCTGGCCCGCGTCCCGGACACCGATCCCGGCCGGATCCTGACGTTCCTGGACTCCGGGATCATGGGCATCATCCTGGCCCACTGCAACACCGCCGAGGACGCCGAGAACCTGGTCAAGGCGTGCAAGTACCCGCCGCGCGGCATCCGGGGCGCGTCCGGCGGGAGCCGGGCGGCGCTGTACGGGTACGGGCCGTCCATCGGCGAGAAGATGGACGTCTTCGACCGTGAGACGATGTGCCTGGGCCTGATCGAGGAGGGGCGGGCTGTCGCCAACGTGGGCGCGATGCTGAAGGTGGACGGCTTCGACGGCTGCTTCCTGGGCGCTGGCGACATGGCGCTGAGCATGAAGCGCGAGTACCTGGGGCATTCGCCGTCCCACCCGGAGGTCCAGGCGGCGATCGACAAGGTGCGGGATGAGACGCTGGCAGCTGGCAAGCTGGTCATGTGCCCGGCCGGCAGCGGCGCCGCCGCGAAGGCGTTGATCGACTCCGGCATCCAGATGATCGTGGTGCAGTTCGGGCAGATGTTCCGGACCGCCCTGAACGGGTATCTCTCGGCTGCGAAGGGCGAGTAGCGAGGGACGAGATGAGTGGTGCAAGCGGCGAGATCAGGATCATCCCCGTGCGTGGGGTGGGGGAAGTGCGGCCGGGCGACGACGTGGCGGCGATCCTCGTGGAGGCGTTCGAAGGCCAGGGCCAGCGGTTCGAGACCGGCGACGTCCTGGTCGTCACCCAGAAGATCGTCTCCAAGGCCGAGGGGCGCGTCGTGGACCTCAGAACCGTGACGCCGTCTGAGAAGGCGCTGGAGATCGCGGCGGTCAACGGCCGTGACGCTCGCCAGATCGACGTGGCCCTGCGCGAGACGAAGAGCATCGTCCGGTTGGACATGCAGCGGGGGATTCTGATCTCGGAGACGCGGCACGGCTTCATCTGCGCGAACGCCGGCGTGGACGGCTCGAACCTGGCCGAGCAGACCGAGGTCTGCATGCTGCCGATCGACTCGGACGTCTCGGCGGACGGCATCCGAGCCGGCGTGCGCGAGCGGACCGGCGCGGAGATCGCGGTCATCATCTCGGACACGTTCGGGCGGCCGTGGCGGCAGGGTCAGACGAACGTGGCGATCGGCATCTCGGGGATGCAGGCCGTCAACGACTATCGCGGCCAGACCGACTCGGCCGGACTGGTGCTGGTGGTCACCGAGATCGCGGTGGCGGACGAGCTGGCCGGGGCAGCAGAGCTGGTGACCGGCAAGCTGGACCGGGTGCCGGCCGGGGTGATTCGGGGCTACCCGTTCCCGGCCGGCGAAGGCCGCGCCACCGACCTCGTCCGAGCCAAAGAATTCGACATGTTCCGATAGAAAGCGCCCGTCTGCTCGGCAGCGACCGCGCTCGCCCCACCCGTCCTGACCTGCCCGTGGAGAGAGGCGCCCGGCCGGTATGGGTCAGTTTCGCACGATGTCAGCTTCGCGGATTTCGATCGAGTCGACGCGGGGCGGATCGACGGGGAGTGAGACTTCGCCAGATGGCGCCGCGCGCACCTGGACGCCGGCGATCTTGTCGAGGGTGTCATACCCGTCCGTGAGATGCCCGATAACCGAGTAGCTCATTGGAAGCGTGATGACACGGTCCCCCTGACAGATGAAGAACTGGCTGCCCTGCGTGGACGGGCCGGCGTTCGCCATGAGCAGATGACCTCTGGTGTAGCGCAGGATCCGAGGCAACTCGACCGGGAAAGTGTAGCCGGGGCCGCCGGTGCCGGTACCGGTCGGGTCGCCCGTTTGCACGATGAAGTCCTTGATGACGCGATGGAAGATGACGCCGTTGTAAAACCCTTCACGGGCGAGGAACACGAAATTGTTGACCGTGTTCGGAGCGTCGCCGAACAGGTCGGCAGTCATGTCGCCGAGGCTTGTTTTGATCGTCGCCGAATACGTCTTTCGGGGCTCGAGTCGCATCGAGGGCGGTGAGGCGTACTGCTTCGTTGTCGTCTGCGCGCCACCAATCGCCGCTCCACCGCCGGGTGCCGCGCTCGGTGCAGCCGTCGGCGGCGGGCTCGCCGCCGCCGTGCTGATCCTCGAGGCAACGTTCGCTGCGATGACAGCGGTGCGCGTCTCCTCGGCTGCCTGCGTCGCGGTAGCGTCAGGTGTGGCGTTCGTGGCGCCCGGCCCCGAATCACCCCCCGGTCGCAGCAGCGTCCCGAGCCAGAGTCCCCCAAGGAGCACGATGGCCGCACCGACGCCTCCTGCCACCCTCAACAGGAGGCGACGACGCTGCTCCTGCGCGCGCCGCGGCGCAGGACCGCTGCCGTCGCCGTCGGGGATCGGCATGGGCAGCGCCGACGGCGGCGTGGGGAGACGAGGCACTGCCTGACCAGCCAGTGGCGTCGTGCCTGGGGTGCGCGGCGGCTCCTCAGTCTGGGCACGCAGCATCTCGGCGCGGTGTCGCAGTACCGCCGCCCGCGATGAGAAGGGATCAGACAGCCGCTCGAAGTCCTGGAGCGCGCGGTGCCAGTCACCCACCGCGAGGGTCGCGGCGATGCCGTCCAAGATCGCGCTGTCCAGGTCGATGACGGTCTGCTGGCGCGATCCGGTTGCCTGGCGCAATGCCGCGACGAACGCTCCGGCCGAGCTGTATCGCTCCGATGGCTGCTTCGCGAGCTGGCGGGCTATCACCACCTCCAGCGCCTCCGGCAGGTCAGGTTTGACCGTGCGGAGCGGTGGCGGCGGGGTGTGGACCTGGGCGTACATGATCGCGGGCGTGTTCGCGCCCACGAACGGTAGCCGGCCGGTGAGCACCTCAAACGCTACGATCCCGAGGGCGTACAGGTCAGCGGATTGCTCGGCGGCCTCGCCACGCAGCATTTCTGGTGCCATGTACTCCGGTGTGCCCATCACGCCGCTGCCGGTCAGGACCGTCCCGTCCGCCGCCCGCGCGATGCCGAAATCGACCAGCGTGACGTGATCACCGGCCCCCACGAAGACGTTGGCCGGCTTGATGTCGCGGTGGACCACGCCGCGCCCGTGCGCGAAGTCGAGCGCCCGGGCCAACTGCTCCAGCAGGCCGAGCGCCCGATCCAGCGGGACCGGTGCTTCGTCGCGGATCAGGTCGCGGAGGGAGCGCCCTTCCAGCAGCTCCATCGCAATGTAGTAAGTGCCGCCGGCGTCGTCGACGTCGTGAACCACCACGATGTTCGGGTGGCGCAGCTCGGCCGCCAGCCGGGCCTCGCGCTCGAAGCGCTGCACGAACGTCTGATCGGCCGCGAGGTTGTGGGGGAGCACTTTGACGGCGCGCGGCTGGCGCAGCCGACGGTGCACCGCGCGGTACACCGTCCCCATGCCGCCAGCCCCCAGCCGAGCCTGGAGCTCATACGGCCCCAGCACGCGTCCGACCAGCGGGTCCATGCCATCGCCCCCGAACATGCTGCGTCACCCCGCGGGGCGCATGATAGTCGAGGGCGCAGACGGAATGGAAGCATCTCGCGGCTCTGGGACGGAGCGACCAGCATGGCCGCGCCCCCGGCAACAAGGCGGCGAGGATCGCCGCGCTCCCAGGTCAGGTGCCGGGCCAGCCGAGCCAGGTCGTCTTCTCGTGGTGCGGCGTGCGGACGCCGTCCTTCGCCTGCTCGTCCGGATAGCCGAGGTAGACGTACCCGAGGATCTGATGCTCCGGCGTCAGCCCGAAGAACGACTTGATCTCCGGCGCGTAGCACGCGCCACCGCTGCTCCACTTCGTAGCGAGGCCACGGGCGTGCGCTGCCAGCATCAGGTTCTGGACGCCGCACGCCACAGCGCAGACGTCCTCGACGGGATCGATGCGGGCCGAGGCCGGCGGGTCGCAGGCGACGGCGATGATGACGGGCGAGCGGGTCGCCTTCTTCATCTGGGCGTCCACGATGCCGGCCCGCTTCGGCTCCTCGGAGGCGTCCAGGCTGCGGCAGGCGTCCTGCGCCATCAGCTCCCCGAACCGCTCGCGCGCCTCGCCGGCCAGCACGAAGAAGCGCCACGGCTCGTTCAGACGATGGTTCGGCGCCCAGGTGGCCGCTTCGAGCAGCTCCTCAATGGTCTCACGGGGCGGCAGCTCCGCCCGAATCTTGCCAGCCGTCCGGCGGGTCCGGATCGCCTCCAGCACGTCCATGCTCACGCTGTTTCTCCCCATGTTAGCCCTGGCTAAGATGATACGTCGCGCGCACCGCGCGTTGCCGCCGCGAGCGGGCACCGTTATCCTCCGTCACGGGAGGCCGACGTGGGACAGCTTCTGACCGTGGCCGAGATGGTGGCGGCGCAGGCCCGGCTCCGACCTGACAGGATCGGTGCTCGGGACTCCCAACGTGCCCTCACTTACCGCCAGTGGAACGAGCGCGCCAGCCGCCTCGCCAACGGGCTGCTCGGGCTGGGGCTGCGGCCCGGCGACCGGGTCTGCATCCTGGCGTACAACTGCCTGGAATGGATGGAGCTGTACGTCGGGCTGGGGCGGGCCGGCCTGGTCGCGGTCCCGATCAACTTCCGCCTCGTCGGCCCGGAGATCGCGTACATCGTCCTGCACTCCCAGGCGCAGGCGCTCGTGGTGCAGGACGCGCTGCTGGATCGGGTCGAGGGCATCCGCGACCAGTTGGAGATCGCGCCGGGGCGGTACGTTCGGTTTGGAGGCGAGGGCGCATGTGCGGGCTGGCTCGACTACGAGACGCTGCTGGCCCGGGCGTCGTCGGCCAGGCCGGCCGTCGTCGTCCAGCCCGAAGACGCCTGGGCGCAAATGTACACCTCCGGTACGACCGGCCGGCCGAAGGGCGCCGTCCGCAGCCATGCCGCCAGCGCGACACTGTCCCTGGTCAGCGCGCTGGACATGGGTTTCTCCTCAGAAGACACCGCCCTGCTCGTCATGCCGATGTTCCACGCCAACTCGCTCTTCTTCGCTTGCACCTTCACCTATCTCGGGGCCACCTGCGTCGTAGACGACAGCCCCAGCTTCGACCCGGAGCGCCTCCTGCGCATCTTCGCCGAGCAGCGGGTCACCTTTACGTCGCTGGTGCCGACTCACTACATCATGACGCTGAGCCTGCCGGAGACCACGCGCCGGGCGTACGACGTTCGCCGAGTCACGCGCTTGTTGATCTCGTCGGCGCCGGCGCGTCGGGACACCAAGCTGGCGATCGTGGACGCCTTCCCCAACTCGCGGCTGTTTGAGATGTACGGCTCGACGGAGGCCGGCTGGGTCACGATCCTGCGCCCGGACGAGCAGTTGACGAAGCTCGGGTCAGTCGGCCGGGAGCTGCTGGGGACCGGGCCGGTCCGGCTGCTGGACCCGGACGGCAACGAGGTTCCGGACGGCGAGGTCGGGGAGCTGTACTCGCGGACGCCGTACACGTTCGACGGCTACTGGAACGATCCCGAGAAGACCGCCGACGCGTTCCGGGACGGCTGGTGCTCGGTGGGCGACCTGGCACGGCGCGACGAGGACGGCTTCTTTCACCTGGTGGACCGCAAGAGCAACATGATCATCACTGGTGGGGAGAACGTCTACCCGTCCGAGGTTGAGAGCGTGCTCGGGGCGCACCCGGCCGTCCAGGACGTGGCGGTCGTCGGCATCCCGGACGAGAAGTGGGGCGAGGCGGTCCACGCCGTGGTGGTACTGCACCCCGGCCGCGCCGCCAGCGAGCAGGAGCTGGTGGCGTGGTGTCGGGAGCGCATGGCCGGCTACAAGCGCCCCCGCTCGGTCACGTTTATCGACGATGCGCAGATGCCGCGCACCGCGACCGGCAAGATCCTCCACCGAACCCTGCGGGATCAGTACATCCGGGTACGGTAGCTTTCCACCAGCGTTTTGTCGATCTCCGCGGGTGTGGTCCCAAAGCCGCGCGTCGTGCCGGCCAGGATCTGGCCGCCGGTCGGGACCGTCGCGAGGTCCGGCCAGGAGCCCGGCTCCCATAGCTCGGAGCGCAGGAACGCCTTGCCGCAGTGCATGAAGCACTCTTCCACCTCGACGCCGATGGCGAACCACGGTCGCTTGCCCTGGACGAGCATCGTGTCCAGCAGCTCCGGGTCGTTGGTGATCGAGGCCTTGCCGTTGACGCGGACGGTCTCGTGGCGGCCGGGCACCAGGAAGACCAGGCCGATGTGGGGGTTCTCGAAGATGTTGCGGAGGCCGTCGAACCGCTTGTTGCCCATGCGGTCCGGGATCAGCAAGTGCTTCTCGTCCAGCACGCGCACGAAACCGGCCGGGTCGCCCTTCGGCGCTACGTCGCAGCGACCGTTGGCACCCGAGGTCGCGAGCAGCATGAACGGCGACTTCTCGATGAACCGCTGGCACTCGGCGGTGACGTAGGTGGTCTCTTTCTTGATCGAGCCCTCGCTGGCTTCGCCCATCAGCGCCCGAAGCTCGGCCTCGCTGGTGATGACGTTCCGAAACATCCTGCTGTCCCTCCGAATTCGCGGCGCCAGATTTGACGGTACAGGAGTGTAGGCGATCCCCGGCCCTCTGCTACCATCCGGGGCAACCCGGTCACCTCCAGGAGGCGCCGTGCCGACGACCGTCCCGACGCGAGAGGTCTACTGGAACATCCAGGGCATCTGGATCATGTACGTGCTCGTCGCGGTGGCGACGGCCGTGTTCTGCTACGGCGCGTACCGCTATTACCGCCTGCTGAGCGTCGGGAAGCCGGCCGACCGCTTCGACCGGCCGGGGCAGCGAGTCAAGGAGCTGTTGGCGCACGCCTTCGCACAGGGTCGCACGATCCAGCGACGGTACAGCGGTCTCTCGCACCTGGCGTTCTCCTGGGGATTCGTCGTCCTGTTCATCGGGACGGTCGTCGTGATGATCCACGAAGACCTGGGCAGCTTCTTCCCGGTCTTCCGGATCATGCAGGGCAACTTCTACCTCGTGTTCCAGTCTCTGACCCTGGACGTGCTCGGGCTGGGGGCGGTCATCGGGCTGGCACTGACGATGCTGCGCCGGTTCGGTGGGCCGGAGGCGCGCCACGACCGGCTGTACCGCGCGCCGTCCGATCCCAGGAGCCTGCTGGACGACTGGCTGATCCTGGGCGGCTTCGAGGTGATCCTGGTGACTGGCTTCGTCATCGAGGGGGCCAGGATCGTCGCGACCGCCGACCCGTGGGGCGCGTGGTCGCCGGTCGGCTACGTCATCGGGCTGGCGCTGGCGCCGCTCGGGGTCGGTGCGCTGCTGGGGCTGCACCTGGGGCTGTGGTGGTTCCATCTGTTGCTGGCGCTGGCGTGGCTGGCGTACCTGCCATACTCGAAGCTGCGGCACATCGCGGCGGCTCCCGCCAACATCTACCTCCAGTCGCACGAGCCGAAGGGCGCGCTGTCGTTCATCGACATCGAGAAGGCGTTCGAGCAAGACCCGCCGCCGATCGGCCTCTCGAAGCTCGACGACCTGACCTGGAAGGACCGGCTGGATGTCCAGGCGTGCACCGAGTGTACGCGCTGCGAGCTGGCCTGTCCCGCCGCCCGGACCGGCAAGGCGCTCTCGCCGATGCTGCTGATCCTGGATCTGCGCAATCAGCTGCTGAAGGGGGCTGGTGCGCCGCCGCTGGCCCGGACCCGAATCGCGCGCGGCGACGAAGCGGACGCGGCCGGCAACGTGACGGCGACCGGCAAAGTGGACATGGCGGCGCTGGCGCCCGGCGCGCTGCCCCTGGACACCGCGGTTGTCACTGCCGACGGCGACGGCGCGAATGGCACGGCTGCGTTGCCAGCGGCCAGCGGCGCCGCCACTGCCGACGCGCCGGCTCCCTTACAGCTGGTCGGGGACGTCATCACGGACGCCGTCCTCTGGGACTGCACGACCTGTCGCGCCTGCATGGAGGCGTGCCCAGTCTTCATCGAGCACGTACCGAAGATCGTGGACATGCGCCGCCATCTGGTGCTGGTGGAGAGCCGGTTCGAGCCAGAGCTGCAGCGGCTGTTCGACAATCTGGAGGCGGCCGGCAACCCGTGGCGGTTCCCGCGCTCGGACCGGGCGAACTGGGCGAAGTCGCTGGAGACGCCGGTCCCGATCCTGGGGCAGGACGTGACGGTGGACGAGATCGACGTGCTCTACTGGGTGGGGTGCGCCGGCTCGTACGACGAGCGCAACCAGAAGGTAGCTAGAGCGCTGGCCGGACTGCTCCAGACGGCGGGCGTCCGCTTCGCGATCCTCGGAACGCAGGAGACCTGCACCGGCGACCCGGCCCGGCGGGCCGGCAACGAGTACCTGTTCCAGATCCTGGCCGGCGAGAACGTGGCGACGCTGACGGGCCTCGGGCTGGGCGCGGACGAGGAGCCAGGAGACAGGAGACAGGAGACAGGAGAGCCGAAGACGATCCTGGCGTCCTGCCCGCACTGCTTCAACACGCTGAAGGACGAGTACCCGCAGCTGGGAGGGCGGTTCGTGGTGCGCCACCATGCGGAGTACCTGGCCGATCTGGTGCGCTCGGGCAAGCTGCAGCCGTCCGTGCCGCTGGAGAGCAACGGGACTGTGGCCTACCACGACCCCTGTTACCTGGGGCGGTACCAGGACATCTTCGACCAGCCGAGAGAAGTCCTGGACGCGATCCCGGGCCTGGAGCGCAAGGAGGTCCGGGCGGGCTGTCGGCGGGGCGCGATGTGCTGCGGCGCTGGCGGGGCCAAGATCTGGTTCGAGGAGCGTAGAGGCACGCGGGTGAATCACCTCCGGATGGAGCACATCCAGGCCGAGAATCCCGATCGGGTGGCGGTAGCGTGCCCGTTCTGCATGATCATGCTGGAGGACGGCGCCCGCGCCAAGGGCGTTTTCGAGACGCTCCCGATCCTGGACATCTCGGAGTTCCTGACGAACAGCCTGGCCGCCCGCTCGAATGGGGGTACATCCTCCAGCCCCCAAGCCCCTCCACCTCCAGCGTGAGCGGGGGAGTCAGGGTGACCGAGCGGCGGATCGTGCTGGTGTCAGGGGCGCCGGGCGCGGGGAAGACGACCCTCGCGGTGCCGCTGGCGCGTGCCCTCGGGCTGCCGCTGATCGCCAAGGACGACGTCAAGGAGGCGCTGGTGGACGTGCTGGGGGACCAGGACGGCGACCTGGCCTGGACGCGCAAAATGGGCGCAGCAGCCTGGACGGTCCTCTGGAAGCTGGCATCGCGAGCGCCGAGCGCCGTGGTCGAAGCAAACTTCAGGCCAGGCAGCGACTACGAGCGCGAGCGGCTGCTCGGGCTGGAGGCGAGGATCGTCGAGGTCTACTGCTGGTGCCCGCTCGACCTGCTGATCCGCCGCTTCGACGAGCGCCAGAAGTCGGCCCACCCGGCCCATCCGGCCACCTCCATGACGCCGGAGTGGGCCGCCGAGTTCGACCGCCCGATGGGCCTCGGCCCGGTCATCCGGGTGGACACGTCACAGCCCGTTGACATTGAGGCGCTTGCCTCCCAGGTCGCCTGCCGGCTTGGCGGATCGTAGCTCGGATCTACGATGCCAGTTCGAGCAGTGTGTTGCCTTGAGCGTCCGGCGAAACCGTGTCGAGGTGAAGTTGGACCCGGCGCGTCAATTCTGCGAGTCTCGTGATTTGAGGTGCGACGATGATGCCCGCGTGCACCAGTCCACGCGCCTTCCACTGACGATCCAGGCGCTCGAAGTCACCAACATTGAATGTCAGGATAGCTCGACTTTGTTGGCTTGCATAGGAAAGCTGTTCCTCATCGGGGATGCCTCGATTGGATCGGCCGACCCACTGACAGCTCACGACGTCGTAGCCAAGCCGGCTGAGGAAGCCCGCCAGTCTGGGATTCACCATCTCGTCCGTGAAGATGCGAATTCCGAGTCCGGCCATCAGCGCGAGCGGATGGCTCTCAGAGCGTTCTCGTTCCGCTCGATGTCCTCGTCCACGCGCTCGGGATGGTCACGGTAGAAGTCGAGAGCAGCCTGCACCTGCTCACGGCTGAGCTGCGGGAATGCCTCGGCAGTCTCGTCGAAGTCACCGAGCTCACGATAGGCTTCGATCACCAGCCGGACCGCGATCCGCGTCGGTGCCACGACGGGGTAGCCACCATTGACGCCAGGGTACTCGGCGATCATCGGATGACTGGGTGTCTTGCTGCGCTCGATCATCCTGCTGTCACCTCAGGGACAGGCTCTGTGCCGGCGAACGAGAAGACAGGTACTTGCATCGTCCTGTGAGCGCGGTCGGACGACGCATCAGCACCAATAAGCTGCTGGAGCCGGTCGACCGTTCCTGGCAGGAAGTACTGCTCTCCACATTGGACACATACGAGAGCCGGAACGTCGGTCACGACGGCAAGATGCCCGGAGACGTCCTGTGTGTACGTAACCGCTTGCTCACGCACGTGCGCCCCACAGATGGAGCACCTGTCGGCGTCGGTCATCAGATCGTCCCTCGTCGAGTGCGGAAGTCGGCGTCCCACTCAGTCAAGTCTGGCTCATAGACCGTGATGATGTCGACCACCGCCCGGCACGAACAGACGATATGGAGCACTCTGCCCTGGCGCGTTCGACCGAGGACCAGGCAGCACGGGCCGTACGGGTGCGAGGGGTAATCTTCAATGATCTCGCCAACTTGAATGGCCGCTTCGAACTCGGCACCGGTGATGTTGCGGGCGATTCGTTGGCGAGTGCCGTGGACGGTGTAGCGATACTGCCCCTGGGCTACCGCGAGCGCGATGGCCGCCATCTGACGGGCAAATGGATCGCTCATGTGCGTTTGATGGGCGATTCCGGCGTGGCGAAACGCCTTGAGCGCATAGCGGCTAGCTGGCGGGGGCGGTCTGGCTGACGGCGCGGCGGCGGCGCGAGCCTCTCGGGCCGCCCGAGCGCCCGACGTACGGCACCAGCGCCGAGAGCAGCCCGAGCGCCGTGAAGCCGCCCATCAGCAGAGTCGCCTGCTGGAAGCCAGCGGCGTACGCCAACGGCAGGTCCGCGCCCGAGACGCCCACCAGCGCGCCGGCCATGATCGTGCTGGAGAGCGTCACGCCCACCGAATGCCCCAGCTGGCGCGTCGTCTCGACCATGCCAGAGGCGAACCCGCGCTTGCCGTCGCCGGCGTACCCCATGACCGCCGTGTTGTTCACCGTCGTGAAGCCGCCCAATCCCCCGCCGAGCACCACGCCGATCCCGACCATCGCCCAGAACGGCAGCGACGAGCCGAACACGCCGAGCGTCGTCAGGCCGGCCGAGATCGCGGCGAGCGTCCCCCAGGCGAACGCCGGCGAGCGGAACCGGTCGTAGAGGTAGCCGCTCAGCATCGAGGCGCTCACCATCGTGATTTGCATCGCCATCACGAGGTGGCCGGTGTCGGACGGGGTCAGGCCGCGTCCGCGCTCCAGCAGGAACGGGATCAGGAACGACGAGGCCAGCATGCTCATGTGGGCGATGCCGTTCGAGAAGATGCCGCTGGCGAAACGTGGCTCCTTGAGCATCCCGAGCAGCAAGAGCGGCTGCGGCACCCGCATCTCCACCCACACGAACACCGCCAGGATCGCGGCTGCGATCAGATGGGTGGTGACATGGTAGTAGGCGCCCTCACGGAAGCTCTGCTCGCCCTCATGGAAGTGGTTTAGCGAGAGCATGGCCACCGTCAGGCCGGCGAACAGCAGGATCGCGCCGATCCAGTCGATCTGCTGCCGACTGCCGCTCGTCTTGCCGGCCGGCAGCCGGAGCGCCATCAGAAAGGCCAGCGCGCCGATCGGCCCCATGATGAAGAAGGCCCAGTGCCAGGTCAGGTGCTCGGCGGCGTAGACGCTGAACGAGACGCCGGCCAGCGCCGCGAGGCCCGATGCCGTCGTCAGGATGCCGATCGCCACACCACGGCGGTTGGACGGGACGGCCTCCGAGACCAACGCCAGGCTGGTTCCGAACACCATCGCCGAGCCAAGCCCCTGGATGGCGCGCGCCACGACCAGCCCCTCGTACCCGTTGGCGAGGCCGGCTCCCACGCCGGCCAGCCCGAAGACGGCGACGCCGGCGGCGAAGATCGGGCGGTGGCCGAGCACGTCTCCGAGCCGGCCCACCACCAGCACGGCGCCGATCAGCAGCAGGAAGTAGGCGTTCATGATCCAGCCGGCCGCCGCGACGTCCACGTGCAGGTCCGCGCTGATGGTGGGGAGGATCGCCGAGACCGGCCCCATGCCCCAGCTGACCAGCAGGTAGCCGATGCTGACCGTCGTCAGGCAGAACCAGCCTTCGCGCGAGATCCCTGCCGGGCGCCCCGGTTCTTCCTGGGGGACGCTCCCAGGCGCTCCGCTCGCCCCAGAACCATCACCTGCCGGGGTCGCTGCCGCCATCTCCGTCGATGCTGCTGCCACCTGACCTCCCTCTTCCGCGCTGACATGCTAGCACGAGTAGCGAGTAGCGAGTTACGAGTAGCGAGTGGGCGATCTCTCGCTACTCGCAACTCGCAACTCGCAGCTCGCAACTCGCAACTCGCAGCTCGCAACTCGCTACTCGTCGAGGATCAGCGGCTCGGGGGGAATCGTGCCGGCCAGGATCGGGGCCACCAGCTGCGCGAGGCCGCGTGGCGCGAGCACCTCGTCCGTCACGAGCAGCTCGTCGAGCGTCCACCAGCGCTGGTCTGCGAGGACGATCCGCTCCCACTCGGTCACGTTGTCCCGTGAGACGGAGACGGCGGACCCGTCCACGCGCACCATGTAGAACCGCTCGTCGAAGTCGTAGATCCGGCCGCCGTAGTGCACGATGCGGCGCCGGCTCCAGACGCACGGCCCGAGCGGCGCCACGATGCCGGTCTCCTCCCAGAGCTCGCGCAACGCGCCCGCCTCGAAGCTCTCGCCGGGGTCCACGCCGCCGCCTGGGGTCATCCAGAAGCGACCGTCGCGGGTCTGCGGGTCCACGATCAACACGAGGAGCAGGCGGCTCCGATCGTCGACGACCAACGCTCGCGAGGTTGGCCGGTAGCCGGGCGGGCCGGGATGGAGCGGCATCTCGTGGGTCATCCCGCGAGCATACCGGATCGCCATGGGTCGATACTGTGCGCGGATTCCCGCCAGTACGCTCGGGAGGATCGTCGGATGAAGCAGTACCTGCTCAGCATCTACCAGCCGGACGGCGGCCCGCCGCCCCCCGATGTGCTGGCAAAGGTGATGCGCAACGTGACGCGGGTGCGCGAGGAGATGCAGACGGCCGGCGTCTGGGTGTTCGGCGGGGGGCTGCACCCGCCCGACACGGCGACGGTGATCCGCGTTGACGGCGGCAAAACGCTCAAGAGCGACGGGGCGTGGCTGGAGGGCGACGAGCATCTGGGCGGCGTGACGATCATCAGAGCCGAAGACTCGGAAGCCGCGCTCGGGTGGGGGCGCAAGCTGGCCCGCGCGACGACGCTGCCAGTCGAGGTGCGGGCGTTCCAGGGCGAAGTCGATCCGTGATGGGACCCGGTGAGCCCCGGAAGGTCTGGTCAAACGTCCGGGCAGACGCTATACTTGACGGCACGGGCAGGTAGCTCAGTTGGTTAGAGCACCACGTTGACATCGTGGGGGTCGGAGGTTCGAGTCCTCTCTTGCCCACCCCATATCCATCGGACCTGGGCCGCTGGCGTCTGACGCGAGCGGCCCGCACTGTGTCACGAGGCAACGCCTCGCCCGTTTCGTACCACCGCGCTGTTGTGGCCGCGTGCCCGGCCCCGAGCGAGCGTGCCATGGACCGCATCCACGACCTGATCGCCACCGCGCCGATCCCGGCCCTGACCGAGGCGTTCTCCGAAGCCGGCCATGCCCTCTTCCTGGTCGGCGGGCCAGTCCGCGACCTGCTGCTGGGCCGGCGCGCCACCGACCTCGACTTCACCACGGACGCCCTGCCGAACGACGTCAAGCGGCTGCTGCGGCGAGCCAACGCCGACCACATCTTCGCGATTGGCGAGAAGTTCGGGACCATCGGCGGAGTGTTCGGCGAGGACGTGGTCGAAATCACGACCTACCGTTCCGAAGAGTACGAGAACGGCTCGCGCAAGCCGAAAGTCCAGTTCGGGCACTCGCTGGAGGGCGACCTGAGCCGCCGCGACTTCACCGTCAACGCCATCGCGCTGGACGTGCGGACCGGCGAGCTGGTCGATCCGTTCGGCGGGCGCGACGACCTGAACGCGCGCCAGATCCGGGCGGTCGGCGTGGCCGAGGATCGGTTCGCGGACGACCCGCTGCGGCTGCTGCGCGGAGTGCGGCTGGCGGCGCAGCTGGCGTTCGAGATCGAGCCGACCACGAAGCGGGCGATAGCGACCTGTGCGCCGTCGCTGGCCTCGATCAGCCGTGAGCGAATCGCCCAGGAGATGGCGAAGCTGCTGCCCAGCCGGCTGGCAGGTCTCGGGCTGCGGCTGCTGACCGACCTCGGGCTGATGGCGCTGATCGTCCCCGAGGTGCTGGCGATGCGCGGGATGCACCAGGATGCCAGCTACCACCACAAGGACGTCTACGAGCACACGCTCCAGGTGGTGGATCAGTCGCCGCCGAGGCTGGTCGTGCGGTGGGCGGCGCTGCTCCACGACATCGCCAAGCCGCGCACGCGGACGATCGACGACGGCGTGGTCCACTTCTTCGGGCACGAGGCGCTCGGCGAGAAGATGGCCCGTACGATCCTCCACGGCTTGCGGCTGGATCGCGACACCATCGAGCGGGTGGGCAGGCTGGTGGCGATGCACCAGCGCGCCAACGCCTACGAGGACGACTGGACGGACGGCGCGGTCCGACGCTTCATCCGCGAGGCCGACGACGTGCTGGAAGATCTGCTGGACCTGTCGGCGGCGGACGTGACGAGCAAGCGGCAGGACCGGCAGCGGGCAGCTGACGCTCGGGTCTCGGCGCTGCGGGCGAGGATCGAGCGGATTCAGGCCGAGGAGAACGTCGAGAAGCTGGCGAGCCCGCTGGACGGCAACGAGCTGATGGCGCTGTTCAACCGACCCCCGGGCGCCTGGATCAAGCCGGTCAAGGACCGGCTGCTGGCGGCCGTCCTGGACGGGGAGCTGGCCCCCGACGACAAGGAAGGCGCCGAGCGGCTCGCTCGAGAGGTCATGGCCGAGCAGATCGGCGCCTGACCGTCAAGAGCCGAATCCGCCCAGGTGCCGTGGGTTTCGCCCACGGACCGGTCTTGCAGGCTCACGCTGCTCGGCAAAGCGCCGTTCTGCACACAACATCCCAACTTAGGCATGTCTGCCCAGCGGCGCGAGTAGGATAGTCAGCAGCGGCGTCCTCGATAGGCCCGGACAAGGCCGAGTCGTGCCGTGCGCGCACGTGTCCTCGGACTCTGTTCCTCCCGCGCCGATTCTCTCCGCGTCCTGGAGGGCCAGCTGATGCCAGACCCCACACCGCTGACCTCGCCGAGCCTCCCACAGTTGCGGATGGAGATCGGCGGCCTCACGTCGGGCCGCCTGTCCGCGGAGTCGTCGTCCTCGCCGCCCGCGTCGGGTGCGTTCGGGCTGCGGACATTTCGCGAGGGTGACCAGGACGCCTGGCTGGCGTTGCTTCAGAGTGGCGACTTCGGCCACTGGGATCGCGAGCGGCTCGACCTGATGCTCGCATCGCAGTTCGTCCGCGTCCCGCGCGACGGCATCTTCTTCGCCACCCTGGATGACCGCCCCGTCGGGACGGCCAGCACTTACTTGCATCAGGGCGACGGTGGCATCCTGGCGGAGTTGGGCTGGGTCGTGGTCGAGCCGCGCCACCGAGGACGCGGCTTAGGGCTGGTCGTCTGCCGCGCCGTCCTCGACTTCATCGCGAGGCTCGGCTTCGACCGCGCCTACCTGCTCACCGACGACTTCCGCCTGCCGGCGATCCAGACGTACTTCAAGCTGGGGTTCGAGCCGGCCGTCACCCACGCGAGCCACCCGGCTCGCTGGCAGGCGATCCGCGCCGCGCTCGCCCGGCCACCGAAACCGTGACGCGCACTTCAGACCTGACGGCTCCCCCTCTCCCGCGCGCGGGAGAGGGGGCTGGGCGGTGAGGGGTTCTACTTCTTCTCCGGCTGCGCCCCGTAGGTCGTGCCGGCCGAAAGCGCTCGCAAGTCCGCCGCCGTCTTCGCGGTCCGGAACCGCTTGACCTGCTCGGCCTCCTTGTCGAGCGTCGCTTTCGCGTTCTTGACGACCGCCTCGATCTTGTCGGCCGGGAACTTGACGGCGCCGTTTTCGTCCATGTGGATGATCTCGCCCGGCGCCACGTCCATGCCGCCGATCGAGACCGGCACGTTCACAGCCTGAATCGCCATCTCGCCGTGGCCGGCCGTTACGCCGCTCAGCAGCAACTGGAAGTCCATCCGGCGGATCGCGTCGATGTCACGTGACGGGCCGTTCGAGATCATCCCGACACAGCCGACGATCTTCATCTGGGTGACCATCATCTCGCCGGCGAGGCCAGCCTTCGCCATCAGCTCCGGCGGCCACTTCTGCTGGATCACGAGGATCGTCGGCTTCTTCATCGCGTCCAGAGCGTCCAGCACGTCGTTGAACGAGAGCCGGCCGCTGAAGTTCGGATCGGGCAGGCCGTAGACGCAGGTCACCGCGTAGCCGACCGTCGGCTTGCGGTCCGGGTAGATGCAGCGGATCGAGGTGTCGGTGTACCAGTTCTCGGTCCAGGGGTTGTACAGCCCCAGGCAGAGCGGGTTCTTCGGGTAGGTGGCGACGACGTTGGTGATGGTGGGGGTGTCGATCTCGCGTAGCTCTTCAAACAGGGCGTCGATAGACGTGTCGGCCATCGAGAGCCTCCTCTCACAGCTTCGTGTGTGGGCCAGCCCGAGGATAGCCCCCCGCCCATCGCCCGTTCAACGCGGACGCTCGCCGTGGTGAACCGTCAGGGGGCCGTCAGGCGGCTGGGGGCGGCGCCAGACGGCGCGGCGCGGGTGCTGCCGTGGGCAGGACCGGTGGCTCTGTGCTGAGGATCGTCTCGAATTCGTCCGCCGACATCGGACGCGCGTAGAAGAACCCCTGACCCTGGGTGCAGCCAAGCGAGCGCAAGTGACCGGCCTGCTCGGCGGTCTCGATCCCCTCGCCGGTCACGTTCAGGTTCAGGCTGCCTGCCAGGCTCAGGATCGACCGGACCACCGCTTCGTCTTCCGGGTCCTGTTCCAGGCGGCTCACGAACGCCCGGTCGATCTTGAGGATGTCGACCGGCAGGCGCCGCAGCTGGGCGAGGGAAGAGTACCCGGTCCCGAAGTCGTCGATCGCCAGCTGGATGCCGAGCAGCTTGAGCTGGTTGAGGATCGTGACGGCGGCGTCCACGTCCTGCATCATCGCGCTCTCGGTGACCTCCAGCTTGAGCCGGCGGGCGTCAAGCCCCGTCTCCTGCAAGATCGTCTTGATGGTCGTGACGAGCCCCGGCTCCTGGAACTGCCGGGCGGACAGGTTCACGCTCAACGTGACCGGCGAGGTCGGGTAGGTGATCTCCCACTCTCGGGCGTCTCGAGCCGCCTGACGCAGCACCCAGGCGCCGAGCGGCACGATCAGGCCGCCGACGATGGTGCTGCTACGTCGATCGGACGCGGCGACCACGTCGCCCATCGGGACGAGCACGGTCAGGTGACCGTCCGAGCCGAGCTGGCGCTCGGATGGCGCCCATCCCGCTTGCTCGCCGGCAACGTGCAGCTCCTCACCCGCGTTCGCGCCTTCCCGGATCGCCTGGATGACGTTCGCCGTCGAGCCCGTTCGGGTGGTGGCGGCCAGGACCGCGTTTCCGCGCGACACGAGCAGCTCGACGTCCTCGCGGTCGCGAAGCTGGGCCAGCTCCTCGTCTCCGTGGAGCGACCCGACGACGATGGCGCCGACAATGCCAGACGCGCCTTTGATCGGGCTGGCCGCGACGACCTGGAGGCCGTCCGACCCAACGGTGACGGTGGACGGCGTGATGCCGGCCAGCGCGCTAGGCAGCAACGTGGCGTGCGCCGAGTTGTCGGCGTCCCCAAGTCCGATCAGCAGCCGGGCGTCGGTGTCGTAGACACGGATGAAGCCCAGCCCGAGTGTGGCCTTGAGCGGCACGAGCAGCCGTGCAATCGCGGCGCTGTTGGCGTGCTCGACGGCGGCCGGCAGGTCGCTCTCCCGTGCCAGGAGCTTGACGTAGATCTCCTTCGAGCGCTGACGATCCGCGAGACGCGCCGAGATCTCCTCGACCACCGACTCGGCTCGTCGCTCCAGCAGCAGACGGGCCTCCTCCCTCGCCGCCAGCTCCTCCGCCACGATCAGCCCGGCGACCGTCACCACCATCAGGACGATCACCGGGATGACTAGCGCGGAGCTCAGTCCGAAGGTCCGGAGGGTACTCCTAGACTGGTGCATAGTCGAACGGGCCGAGCACGCCGCGGGCAGACGCCACGGCCTGCTCCACGAACGCCCGCGTTGTCGGTGGAGCATCCGAGCGAAGCACCAGGGCGAACGTCAGCGCCCACGCATACGTGCCTGACGCGACGCCCTGCCCGCTCGGCAGCACCTCATCCAGCGCGAGCACCTCCGCCTGCTTCGGAGCACGAAGGCGCAGCAGCCCGAGCGACGAGTAGCCGATCGCCCCTGGTGTGCTGTCGATGGCCGCGAGCATGTCCGATGCGGAGGTCAGGACCGTGGCGCTGGGGACGATTGGCGCGCCGGCCATCAGCGGCAGCATCGCCAGCTTGCGCAGCGAGTCGTCTTCGTCCCGGTCCAGCACGATGACCGGCGCGTCCGGACCGCCGACCTCGCGCCAGTTGGTCGTCTTGCCACTGTAGATGTCGCGGATCTGCGCGGTCCGCAGCCCCTTCATCGACACTGAGCGGTGGACGGCGAAGGCGGCGGCGTCCCGGACGAACGGCACGTAGACGATGGCCTCACGTGCTTCGGCATCGGAGAGCGGCCGGTTGACGGCGGCGACGTCGAGCGTGCCTTCGACGACGCCGCGAATCGCGCCACCGGAGTTCGTCCCAGCGGGATACTGGAGCGACGCGCCTGGCGCCTTCACACTGTACGCCTCGCCGAGCTTCTGCACGGCAGGCAAGACGGCGCCCGAGCCGGACACGCGGATCGGCGCGGCGCGCGACGACGACTCGGCGCGATGGTCGGCAACCTGTGGGCTGCAGGCGGCAAGCAGAGCGGCGGCAGAGACCGTGGCAATGAACGCTCGTCGTGTCAGCATGATGCTGTCTCGATTGTGGGGTAGTCATTGTCGGGCCGCGCGTGCACTGGAAGAAGCAGCGCGCATATCAGTTAGCTCGCGGGGGCGCGACGCGGACCTTCGAGGCAGTGGGGGGATTGCGGACAGATGCGCTGCGTGCTTGTGAAATACAACGCTGACAGCACGTCCGGACGGGCGACCTGGATGCCTGACGGCGTTAGATCTGCGTGAGATTCCGAGACTGGCGGCGGCTCGACACGTCAGCCGGGGCGCAGCCAGAGCCACTCCCGTAGCTCCTCGACCAGCCGGTTCGTCGTGTCGGGCTCGGACTCCGAGCGGTCGTGCAGCTCGTTCGGGTCGTCGCCCAGGTAGTACAGCTTGGCCGTCTGCTCGCGGCTCGACCAGATCAGTTTCCAGTACCGGTCCGCGACGGCCACCTCGGTGCGGTCGCCCAGCTCCGTAAAGGCCAGCCGGTCTTCGCCCGAGCTGTGCCCCAGGATCAGCGGCAGCAGGCTCTGCCCCTCGAACACGTCCGGGATCGGCGCCCCAATGGCGTCCAGAATCGTCGGCGCCAGGTCCACGCTCATCGCCGGCGCCGCGATCGCCTTCTGGCGCGGCAGCTTGCTCGGGAACGTCACGATCATCGGCACCCGCGTGGTGGCGTTGTACAGGGTGCTGCCGCTGAACCACGTGTCGTGCTCCGCGAAGCTCTCGCCGTGGTCGCCGGTCAGCACGATCAGCGTGTTGTCGTCCAGGCCCAGCTGGGCCAGCCGGTCCATCAGCCGCCCGATCTGCTGATCCGTGAACGCGATCTCGCCGTCGTAGAGCGCCACCAGATGGTTGATCTGGGCCGCCGAGAGCTGGGCGCCGTCCTCGATCTCCTTGACCGTCTTCGCGCTGCCGTCCGGGCAGCTGTCGCCGCAGCCGGCGTCCTCGATCTCCTCGAACGGCGGCGGCGGCGTGAACGGCGGGCTCGGATCGACGTAATGGACCCAGAGGAAGAAGGGCGACGACTGGTACTGGTCGAGCCAGGCGATGGCGGCTTCCGTCGTCACGTCCGCCCGCCCGTCGATCGCCTCGTTCACACCGCCCCGCAGCGAGAAGGCGTCGCCCATCGCGCCGGGCAGCGTCAGGAACGCCTTGAGGCGCTCGTAGGTCGCGGAGAGCACCTGGGCGCGGTTGTCGGCCAGGTACTCGGGCCGGTTGATCGTCAGATCCAGGTAGTCGTGGAAGCCGCGATCCAGCCCCGAGTAGCCCGGCTCGAAGCTGACCCAGCTGTAGATCGCCCCGGTCCGGTAGCCGTTCTGCGCCAGCGTCTGGGCCAGGGTCGGCGCCTGCGGGTCGAGCTGATCCACGAGATCCTGGCGCACGCCGTTCGTGGCCGGGAACGTCCCGCTCAGGATCGCCGCGTGGGCCGCGTTGCGGTCCGGCTGCTGGCTGAGGGCGTTGTCGAAGCGGATGCCGCGCCGCGCGAGGGTGTCCATCGCCGGCGTCCGCGCCTTCTCGTAGCCGTAGGCGCCCAGATGGTCGGCCCGCAAGCTGCTGACGGTGATAAGCAGGACGTTCGGCGGTCGCTGCGCCGAGGGTAGGGCGGCGGGCGGCTCGGTGGCCGAGGCGGCGACGGTCGCGGCGGTCGGGTCGGGCGCCGGCGGCCGGGCTTCCGGCGAGCGTGGCGTCACCACCCGCCGCGCCGAGAGCGAGGTCGGCGCCTCGGCCAGCCGGTGGGCGACTTGATCCCGGCCCACCAGCACCGTCGCCGCCGTCAGGATCATCACCAGCGTCAACGAGGGCGCCGTCCGCAAGACGTGGTTCCCACGCGGCCAGCGCTGCCGCACCCAGACCAGCGAGAACGCCACCGCCAGCGCCAGCACCGCGCAGCTGAGCACGACGACCGCCACCGGGTACAACGACTCCGGCGCGTCGAACGGCGTGTCCTTGTTGAACAGCTGATTCCAACGGAACCCGAGCAGCAGGCCCACCAGCATCAGGCCGGCCGTGCTCACGCCGAGCGTTGCGTGGATCGGACGCATCTCGCGGTGCCACACACGCATCGCCGCCGAGGCCGCCAGCGTCACCAGTCCGCCCAGCACCGCGAACGCCAGCGCGTCGATCAGCACGGCGTAGCCGAACAGGTCCATGAAGCTCTGGGCCTTGCGCAGCGCCGCCGACGAGATCAGCGCCTCGACGACGCCGGCCGTTGCGCCCACCAGCGCCGCGACCAGCACACCCCGTGAGAGGACCGGCCAGAGGCGCGCCCGCCGCCAGGCGGTCGCCCCGGCCGGCGCCGCCACCTCGACCGGCTCCGGGGCCGGTGCTGGCTCGCTCTCGAACGGGATCTCGATCGAGAACGTCGTGCCCTTGCCGAGCTCGCTCTGAGCCGAAAGCGTCCCGCCGTGCGCCTTCACCAGCTCGCGGGCGATGGTCAGGCCCAGGCCGGTCCCGCCGCGCCCGCCGCTCTGCCGCGAGCGCGACTTGTCCACCCGGTAGAAGCGCTCGAAGATGTGCTCCAGGTCCGCTGGCGCGATCCCCTTGCCGCTGTCCCGTACCGTGATGACGGCCGCCTCTACGCCCTCGTGGACCCCGACGATCACCTCGCCGCCGCTCGGGGTGTGGGCCAGGGCGTTGCGGATCAGGTTCGCCAGCACCTGCCGAATGCGCCCGGCGTCCACGTGCACGTGTGGGACCGGCGTCGGCGCGTCCAGCTTCAGCTCGACCTGGCGAGTCACCCCCTGCGGCAGGAACGCCCGAACCTCCCAGGCCACCAGCTCGATCAGATCGACTTCGTCGCGGTCCAATTGCAGCTGGTGCGCCTCCGCGAGCGAGAGCTCCTGGAGGTCGTCCACCAGTCGCGTGAGCTGGAGCAGCTCCTGGTGGATCGTCGTCAGCGTCTCGTCGTTCGGCTCCACGATGCCGTCCTGGATCGCCTCCAGGTACCCTCGGATGCTGGTGAGCGGCGTCCGGAGCTCGTGGGCGATGTCCGAGACCATGTTCTGGCGCAGCAGCTCGACCCGCTGGAGCGAGGAGGCCAGCGAGTTGAACGCGTCCGCCAGCGCTCCGACCTCGCCGCCCACCGAGGTGTCGATCTTCTGGACTTCGTAGCCGCGCTCCAGGCGGCGGACGGCGCGCGTCAGCGCCTCCATCGGCGCCGCCAGTAGCCGCGCCATCCCGACGCTCAGGACGATGGCGGCGAGCAGTCCCACCAGCAGCGCCCAGACGAGGTAGCCGGCGAACGTGTTGAGGAACAGCGACGCGCGCGGGTCGAGGATCGGCTGATCGACGCGGGCCGGCGAGATGTAGAGCGTGCCGACGGCGAACTCCTGGGATCTCAACGAGACCCGCCGTCCGCGCCAGTCGTCGCGGGCCGTCATCCCGACCAGCTGGCCCGCCGAGTCGGCGACGATCTTGCCCTGGGCGTCGGCCAGCACCAGCCGCTCGCCCATCAGGTCGGCCACGGACTGCACCAGCGAGCTGACGCCGGTCCACTCGCGCTGGCGGTCGTAGTAGCGGCTGAGGATGCTCTCGGCCCGCTGGACTCTGGCGGACTGCTGGTCCTCGACGTAATCCTGGAAGCTGCCGGTGAGCGCCCGGCTGACGAGGAGGATGACGGCGCCCAGCGTGACTGCCAGCACCAGACAGGTGCCGATCAGAAGGCGGAACCAGAGCCGACCGGGCATGGGCGCTTTTCGCTGCTTCCTCCCCTCTCCCTCGCGAGGGGGAGGGGCTGGGGAGGGGGCTATCTCAAGGTCACGCGCGGGTGGCGGCCGGCACGTCGAGCTTGTACCCCATGCCGTACACGGTCTTGATGAACCGCTGGCCGCCCGATTCAAGTTTACGCCGAAGCGACGTGACGTGAACGTCTACGTTGCGCTCGAACCCCTCGAAGTCGTACCCGAACGCCCGCTCGATCAACTGCGGGCGTGAGAAGACCTGCCCCGGCGCCTCGGCGAGCGTCCGAATCAGGTTGAACTCGGTGGGGGTGAGGCGGATCGGCTTGCCGTCGATCTCGGCCTGGAAGCGGCGCGGGTAGAGCGTCAGCGAGCCGACCCGCATCTCCTCTGGCCCGAGGTCGTTGGAGCCGGGCACGCGCCGCAGCACGGCCCTGATCCGGGCCAGCAGCTCGCGCGGGCTGAACGGCTTGGTCACGTAGTCGTCGGCGCCCAGGTCGAGGCCGGTCAGCTTGTCGGCCTCGGTGGTCTTCGCCGTCAGCATGATGATCGGCGTGGAGGACTCGCGGCGGATCTCGCGGCAGACGTCCAGGCCGCTCATGCCCGGCAGCATCAGGTCGAGCACCACCACGTCTGGGCGGCTGCGGTCGAACTCCGCCAGCCCGGAGCTGCCATCGTAGGCGCACCAGACCTGATACCCGTCCCGTTCGAGATACATCCGAACGAGCTGGACGATGTTCTCGTCGTCGTCCACGACCAGTACACGCCGCCTCGGCACGACTTGACCTCTCCCTCGACACGGTGACGGACGCACGATTGCTGAGACACACGCATCGTAACGAGAGAAGTTTAAGCCAGTGTGAAGAAAAAGGAAAGAGATTCGGTGCGCTCTTCACACCTGGCGGTCGAGACGGGCCAGACCCGCGTCCACCTGGCGCTCGGTCTCCTCCAGCGTGCCGCCGTTCGAGATCACCACTGTCGCCTGACGCGCCTTCTCTTCTTGCGAGCCTTGCGCCGAGATCCGGACCTCGGCCTGCTCGGCGGTCAGGCCGCGCTCCGTCATCAGGCGGCGGACCTGCTCCGCGCGCGGACAGGTGACCACCCAGACGGCGTCCATCTCGCGGGCCAGCCCCGACTCCAGCAGCTTGATCGCGTCCACGACCAGGATCGGCGCCGTCGAGGCCGCCATCCGCCGCCGGATCTCGGCCCGAACGCCCGGGTGGAGGATCGCCTCCAGCTCTTTCAGCGCAGCCGGGTCCGCGAACACGATCCCGCCCAGCCGCGCCCGGTCGATCCGCCCGTCCGCCGCCCGCACCTCCGGCCCGAACCGCTCCACGATCCGGTCGTTCTCGGGCGTGCCCGGCTCCATCAGCGCGTGCACCAGCCGGTCCGCGTCCACGTACTCGGCGCCGCGCGCCACCAGCAGCCGGCCAACGGTGCTCTTGCCGCAGGCGATGTTGCCGGTCAGGCCGATTCGGAACGGCATCTCAGCGGCCCTCGGGGCGGCTTCTCAGGAGACTTCGGAAGGACATGTCACGCGACATGGTATCATCGCCACGGCCATGAAACTGCAGCCGATCGCCGACAAAGCCATCATTCTCAAGTCCGCCTCCGAGCTCCGCCAGATGCGCGAGTCCGGATTAGTCGTCGCCAGGACAGTCCGCGAGCTCGTCGCTGCGATGAAGCCGGGCATGACGACCAGAGATCTGGACAACGTCGCGTTGCGCAGCTTCAAGCGGCAGGGCGCCAGATCCACCGCCAAGGGGTATCACGGGTTTCCCGGCCAGGTCTGCGTCTCGGTCAACAACCAGATCGTTCACGGCATCCCCGGCGGTCTGAAGATCCACCACGGCGACCTCGTGAAGTTCGACGTCGCGGCCGAGCACCGAGGGTACGTCGGCGACACCACCCTCTCGGCGGTCGTCGGCGGCAACCCGAGCCCACAGCAACAGCGCATCATGGCGATTGCGTACGGCGGCCTGATGGCTGGTATCAAGGCGGCCCGTGTCGGCAACCGCCTCTCGGACATCGGCCACGCCATCCAGACCTTCGTCGAGAGCAAGGGGCTGGAGGTCGTCCAGGAGTTCGTCGGGCACGGCGTTGGCCGCTCGATGCACGAGCCGCCGCAAGTGTCGCATTACGGCCAGCCCGGCAAGGGACCGTTGCTCCGGCCCGGGATGGTGATCGCCATCGAGCCGCAGGTGAACCTGGGCAGCCGCAAGGTCCAGATGCTCGCGGACGGCTGGACCGCCGTCACGGTGGACGGCAGTCTCTCGGCCCACTACGAGCACACCGTCGCGATCACCCCAGACGGACCCTGGATCCTGACCGAGCCCGACGAGAGCATCGTCACGGACGAAGAGCGGCTGATCCAGCGCCTCGCCGCCGAGATCTAGCGCCCGACCGTGGACTGAAGTCCACGTCTACCGTTGGTGCGTGGCTACGCCACGCCGGGATCGGCACATTCGTCGCGGAGCGACGACAGACTGTAGACGTGGGTTTCAACCCACGGCGTGGCTGGCGGCTCACGATTGACACCGGTGCGCCGTCGCCTGTATCCCTACCGGCCATGAAGCCGGCTTCTGTCTCCCTCGCGTGAGCGCCACGACGTTAGCGTCCCGTCAGACTCGCCGTCGAGGCGGCCGGCAGCTGATCCTGGCCCGCCTGCTCCTGGTGCTCCTCGCGATCCTCCTGCCGCTCGCCACCCTCGAAGTCGGGTTCAGGCTGGCCGGGCCGTTCATCCCTGGCAACTACGACACCGGCTCCTACCTGACCCGCAACCCACGCTACGGCCACTACCACCCTGCCAGCTATAGCGGCTGGATCAAGCGCGACGAGTACGTCGTCCAGGTTCAGACCAACCCGGAGCGCCAGCGCGGCCCGGCCATCCCCTTTGAGAAGCCGCCCGGCACGTTCAGGATCCTGGTGCTTGGCGACTCGTTCGTCGAGGCGGTTCAGGTGGCCGAGCGGGAGCGATTCCTCGCGAAGCTCCAGGATCTCCTCAACGCGAATGGCGGCCCGACCCGCTACGAGCTGATCGACGGCGGCTGCGGCGGCTGGGGCCAGGTGCAGGAGCTGCTCTATCTCCAGCAGGAGGGGCCGCGCTACAAGCCCGACCTCGTGCTGCTCGCCTTCTTCGTCGGCAACGACGTCAACAACAACAGCTACGAGCTCGAGCTGGAAGGGAACGTCAACGCCGCCCTCAAGCCGTACGTCGAGCGCCAGGACGACGGCACGCTGTCGCTGCTGGAGCCGAGCCCGCCGCCGCTCACCCTCGGCGAGCGCGTCGGATTCTTCCTCCGCGAACGCTCGGCCCTCTACAACGTGATCGAGAGCGGCGTCCTCCAGAAGCTCTCATTGGACGACCTCTGGGCGAACTGGCGCGACCTCGACGCCCAGGTCGAGCTGACAATCAGGGAGGCGGAGGTCTACTCGACGCGGCCCGACGACCGCTGGAAAGATGCCTGGGCCACCACCGACACGTTGCTCGGGCAGATCGGCCAGGAGGCGAGCACGCAGGGCGCGCGCTTCGGACTGATGCTGGTCCCGACCAAGGCCCAGGTGATGCCGGACGCCTGGCGCGCCCTGACCGGCTCCAACGAGGGCCGCGACCGCGCCTTCGACCCGCTCCAGCCGAACAAGAGCCTGGCCGGCATCGCGCAGCGCACCGCCGCGCCGCTCCTCGACCTGACCCAGCCGTTCCGCGACGCCGGCCGTGCCCGGGGCGCCCCCGCGCTGTACTACGCCCGCGACCAGCACTGGACCGCCGCCGGCCACGACCTCGCCGCCCGCACCCTGGCCGACTGGCTCAAGCGCTCCGGCCTGATCCCGTCCTGACGCCGTGCTGCTCCCCCGCTCCGTGCCGGTAGGGGCGCAATGAATTGCGCCCCATGGCGCCCCCGGGACGAGGTACTCTACCGCCCGCCGATCGTCACGTCGTCCACCAGCACGGTCGGGCAGCCGACGTAGCCGGTCGAGCCGCCGACCCAACGCAGGTCTGAGCCGACCTCGCGGACGTTCGCCAGCAGCTCCAGCATCGGCGCGGCCAGGGTCACGCCGCTGACCGGCTCGGCCAGCTCGCCGTTCACGATCCGGCGGCCAGACGCGCCCACCGAGTAGTCGCCGCTGACCGGGCTGATCCCGCCGACGTTGCGCGTCGCGACCACGTACAGCCCGTCGTCAACGCTCGCCACCAGCGCGGCCGGCGCGCGAGTGCCCGGCTGGAGCACCAGATTGGTCTGGCCCACCTCCGGCGCCATCCGGAAGTTGGCGCGTGCGCCGTTCGCCGTCGAGCGGGCGCCCGCCCGTGCTGCCGACTCGCAGTTGTGGAGCACGCCGCGCAGGATGCCGCCCTCGATCAACGTCGTCGCCTGGGTCGGGATGCCTTCGCCGTCGAACGGCAGCGTGCCCGGAGCGGCCGGCAGCGCGCCGTCATCGATCAGCGTCACGGCGTCCGAGCCGATCTTGCGTCCGATCCAGTCGGCGCCGTCCGTGCGTGGCGCGAACAGGGACCGTCCTCTGAAGATCACGTCGCCAGCCAGCGCTTCGGCCAGCGTCCGCAGCATCTCGGCGATCACGTCTGGCTCGAAGATGACGCTGGCACGGCGGGTCGAGAGGGGCGAGCCGCCGATCGGGGTGACTGCCCGTCGGGCCGCCCGGTACCCGATCGCCTCCGGGTCGAGCTGCCCGACGCTCCGCGCCACCATGTTGGCGTAGCCGCGCTCCACGTCGCCGTCCTGCCGCGCGATCATGCTGAGCGACAGGTAGCAGAGCGTCGAGGCGGTGCTCACGGACACCCCCCGACTGTTCGCCACCGCCACCCGCTCCACCACCTGGCCGTACCGCTCGATGTGCGGGGTGTCGATGCGGGCGTCGGTTGCCAGGGCCGCGCGCTCGGCGCGCGTGAGCAACTCCAGGATCGCGTCGAGCGGCAGGTCGGGCAGGGACGGGTCGAAGATCGCCAGGTCGGCGGTGGTGGCGAGCGCCGGGTCCGGCAGCACGCGGGCCGGATCGGGCGCGCAGGCGCGGGCCAGATGGACCGCCTGCTCGGCAAGGTCGGCGCGGGCGGCGGCGTCCAGGTCCGTGCCGGAGGCGTACCCGAGCGCCCCGCCCACCAGCACCCGTACGCCGATGCCGCGCGCGCTGGCCGTAGTCACGGACTCCAGCGCGCCCGCCCGCGCGTCGATGGTCCGTGTGGTGGAGTCCTCGAAGTACGCCTCAGCCTCGTCGGCGCCGGCCGCCCGCGCCCGCGCGACGACGTCGGCGCACAGATTCAGCGCGTCGCCACCCGCGGTCATGCCGCTCGCACCCGCCGCTCGACAGCCTGCATCAGAAGCCCCACTCGTCGCCGCTGGTCCCGCTGGCCGTGCCACCGACGACGATCTCGGAGACCCGTAAGGTTGGCTGCCCGACCCCGACCGGCACGCGCTGGCCCTGCTTGCCGCAGGTGCCCAGCCCTGGATCGAGCGCGAAATCGTCCGCGACGGCGTCCACGTTCGCCAGCACCGCGAACGAGTTGCCGGCCAGCGTGGCGCCCCGGACCGGCCTCCCGAGCCGGCCGTTCTCGATCGTGTAGCCCTCGGTGACGCTGAACACGAACTGGCCGCTGGTGGTGTCCACCTGACCGCCGCCCAGGCTGACCACGTACAGCCCACGCGGAGTGTCGGCCAGGATGTCGGCCGGCGAGCTAGTCCCCGGCTCGACCACCAGATTCGTCATCCGGGGGATCGGCAGCTTCTGGTACGACTGCCGCCGGCCGTTGCCCGAGGTTGCCAGCCCCAACAGCTGCGCGTGCTTGCGGTCGGTCAGGTACCCCTCCAGGATGCCGCCGACCACCACCGGCGTCCGCTGGCCCGCCACGCCCTCGTCGTCGATCCGGTACGAGCCACGGTGGTTTGGGATCGTCGCGTCGTCGGCCAGCGTCACGATCGGCGCTGCCACCCGCTGCCCGAGCTTCCCCTCGTAGACGGAGCTCTTGCGCTCGATGTGGTCCGCCTCCAGGCCGTGGCCCACCGCCTCGTGGAAGAGGACGCCGCCCCAGCCGTTGCTGACGATGGCCGGCATCGTGCCGGCCGGGGCCGGGATCGCGTCGAGCATCGCGATGGCGGCCTCGGCGGTCTCGCTGCCCAGGTGCTCTGGCGGGAACCGGTCGAACAGCTCCAGGCCGGTCTGGCCGCCGCGCGCCCGCCGCCCGATCTGCCGCATCCCGCCCCGTTCGGTGGTGACCGAGACGAACAACTGGACGATCCGGCGCTCGTCCTCCGCCAGGATGCCGTCCGAGCTGGCGACGATCACGCGCTGGACCGAGTCCGAGAACCGGGTCGTCACCTGCCGCACCAGCGAGCCGGCCGCCCGTGCCGCCCGGTTCGCCCGCTCCAGCAGCGCAGCCCGCTCCGCGATGGTGGCGCGCTCGGGCGGGCGTGAGGGAGGCTGGCACGGCCCGGTCTCGACCCTGACCAGCCGCACCGACGGTCCGGACGGGCCGGCGCCGCGCGCCACGTCGCGAGCCGCGCGGGCGGTCGCGAGGAGGGTCGCTTCGTCCCAGCCGTCGGCATAGGCGTAGCCGGTCACCCCGCCGCTGACCACCCGCACGCCGACGCCACGATCCTGGGTCAACTGGAGGCGATCGAGCTGGTCGTCCTCCATGTTGAACGTCGTCATGCGGCGATCCTCGGCGAACACGTCCGCGAAGTCGCCGCCGGTCGCCAGTGCCTCCGCGAGCGTGCGCTCGAGCAGGGCCGCGTCGAGGGTCGGCGGGGAGGGCCGCGCCGGAGCGCCGGTCACTGACGGATCCCGAGGCCGCCGCGTGCGTACTTGTTCAGCGGATCCCACATCATCCAGCCGAGCGCGCCGCCGCTCAGGGCGCCGTTCCGCTGGGCGTCGATGTCGGCAGTGCGATACAGCCGCCCGGTCTGCCAGCTGTAGTCGTCGAAGTACTGGAGCCACGGGCGCAGCACGACCGCGCGGTCGGCCGTCCTGGCGCGCGCCCGCCGCATGCTCTCGTAGGCGACGGCGAACGGCTGCTGAACGACCTGCGGGAAGTTGAGCAGGCCCGGCAGCCCGGCCCTGAACGCGGACGGGAACACCTCTGGACTGAGATAGTCCACGGCGCTCGCGAGCACGTCCAGGTTCTGTCCGACGCCATTGTCGCCGTCGTTCCAGGCGACGTACCCCATCGCGTCCACTCCGACGAACGCCCCGGCCAGCCGGACCTCGTCGTGCGCGCGGCGCAGGAAGCCGCCCACGGCGTCCACTCGGTCGCGCTCGGTGACCCACGGCCGCGAGTATTTGGCCTGGACCGCCGAGAAGCCGCCGGTGTTCTCGATCGGGAAGCGGGCGTAGTCGAACTGGATCTCGTCGAAGCCTTTCAGCGCCGCCTCACGGGCCAGATCGACGTTGTACTCCCAGACCTCGGGCCGCAACGGGTCCACCCAGCCGATGCCGTCGCTGTCGGTCCACGGCTGCTCGGTGACGCGGTCCTTGATCGCCACGTCCAGGCCGGCGCGGGCGCCGTTGCGGGCCAGTACGTCGTCCTTGAACACTACGATCCTGCCGATGACGTAGACGTTCTTCTGCTTCAGGGTGGCCAGGAGCTCGTCGATGTTCGGGATGGTCGGCTCGGCGTTCGCGCCGATGGACTCCGCGAGCGGGACGCCGCTCCGATACGAGAGCCGCCCTTTGTCTCCTTTGACGTCGATGACGACCGCGTTGACCTCGGTCCGGTCGATCAGGTTGAGCACGTTCTGACGCAGCCCGCGGTCCCCGACGCCGTAATAGGTCAGGTAGACCGCCCGCACCGACATCGGCTCCAGCTGAGCCACGATAGTCCGCTCCTGGGATGCGTCCACCTCGGCCCGCCGGTAGCCGGCCGCCAGAATGCGGAGCGGGCCGGCGGGACGTCGCTCCAGCTCGAACATGCCGTTGGCGTCGGTGGAGAGGGCCAGGTCGCCCTGTGAGAGGAACGCGTTCGGGATCGGCCGCCCGGTCGTGCCGTCCACGACAGTGCCGGTCAGGCGCGGCTGGAGCACCACGGCCAGCTCGCCGTCGCCCCGATACCGAACGTCCGCGTTGCGGTAGCCCGGCGCCGAGACGGTGACGCTCGTGCCCTCGCGGGCCGGCTCGACCTTGAACTGGCCCGGCCCGACCGCCTCGAAGCGGATGCCCGGCGCTGCCGGTACCGCGTCCGCAACGGCTTCGTTGGTCTCGGCGTCGCGCACGGTCAGGCTGAACGCGCGCGGCGCGAGCTCCAACTGCTGCTGCTGGCGTGGCGGGAACACCGCGCCACGGCCGACCTGATAGCCGTCCGCCTCGACTCGGATCGAATCGGCGAGGCTGGCGCGTGGCACGGCGAAGGCGCCGCCACCGTCCGTCTGCGTCACGACCGGCCCGAGACGGACCCGCGCGCCGGCGATTGGCTGCTCGGACACCCGGTCGCGGACGACCCCGGCGACCGGCTGCTTCGGCAAAAGCAGCTCGAACGGCGCGAGCGAGATCAGCACCACCGTCAGCACCAGCATCCCGGCCCAGAGCGAGGAGCGCCCACCGCCACGGCCACCGATGCCTCGCTGCCGCCCGCCGACCGGCTGAGGCCACACGGGCGCGCGGCTCGCATCACCGGCTGAGGGGTCTGGTCGGGAACTGGACTCCGCGGCGATCACGACCTGGCTCAACCCTTCGTCGCGCAAGCGACTCCGCTCGTCGTCACGTTTGGCCGGTATTGGGCGATTGTAGAGCAGAACTGGGGGCTCGGCAACAGATTGATGTCCGGAGCCTCGCGTCAGGAGACAGACGTCACACGGATCGGTCGTCGTCCCGTTCGAGGATGTTTTGGGCGCGGTCCGCCTTCCGAAATGAACGGTCGATGGG
Organism: Chloroflexota bacterium; assembly: GCA_046328125.1. Lineage (GTDB taxonomy): Bacteria > Chloroflexota > UBA6077 > UBA6077 > JACCZL01 > JADZEM01. The sequence continues at coordinate 109,502 of JAXLXF010000018.1, read as the reverse complement.
CAGAGCGGTTGCCGATCCAGGCTCGCCAACCTTCGCTCGACGCGCTGACCGTTCCCTGCGGCGCATAGCTGCGACAAACGTCCTCTCCGGTCGCGCCCAGACGTTGACCCTGGTAGGAAGCCAGGTCGTCATGATCGTCACAAGGAATGCCCTCACCCCCCAGCCCCCTTTCCCTAACCGCGGGAGAGGGGGAGCAGGCGCTGAGGGCGCAATTCATTGCGCCCTTACAGTCGGCCCATCCCGTAGGGGCGCAATTCATTGCGCCCGCTGGGGGATGAGGGCGTCGTTCTTCGCCGTGCTGCTGTTGCTGGTCAGCACTGGCTGCGCCATGCTCAACCCCAGCGGCTCCAGTTCGAGCGAGCAGACCTACAGCGTCGATCCGAGCCAGCCATTCGTGGTGGTCACGGTGGGCGGGTCGCCGGTTGCCACCCCGACGAGCGGCGGCGTCGCGGAGACCGTGCCCGAATCGACGCCGCTGCCACGGATCGTCCTGCCGACGCCGGACCCGGCCAACGCGCCGACGCCGCGTCCGGTCGCCTCGCCGAGCCTCAGCCGGGGCGGACAGGCGTCCGCGCAGGCAGCGGCACAGGCGCAACGAGGCGCGGCGAACCCGGCGGCTGCCTCCTCGCCAGCAGCTGCCGCCCGCACGCCCTGACGCGCGGATCCCGCCGAATCGGCGTCGAAACGGCCCCGGGGCTGACCGTCTCGGTGGTAGAATGCAGCACTGCCGGAGTCGGCGAAGCTTGTGCGCAGCGAAGCGCGGAGGCTGTCATGCCAGTGGTGACCATTGCGCGCCTACTGGGAAGTCGTGGAGACGAGATCGGTCGCGCGTTGGCCGATCGTCTGAACTACCGCTACCTCGATCATCGTCTGCTGCTCGATTACGTGCGCGAGTTTGGCGAGGTCGAGGCGAACGCGCCCGAAATCGCCGAGACCCGGCCGTCGTTCTGGGAGCGCCTCAACGAGGAGCGCCGTCGTCACGCCATCGTCGTGCGGTGCGGCGTGTACGGGTTCGCCAGGGACAACGACGCCGTCATCGTGGGTCTGGGCGGGAACTACTTGATGCGCGGCATCAGCCACTCGCTGCGTACCGTCACCCTGGCTCCAACCTCGGTCCGGGTTCGGCGGGTGATGGACGTCCACTCCGGCAACATCGACCAGAACACCGCTGCCGAGGTGGTCCGGCGGAGCGATCGCGAGCGCGGCGGTTTCATCCGCTACATGTACAACGCGGACTGGCTGGACGTGCACGCCTACGACATGGTGCTGAACACGGCGAACCTCGAAGTGGACCAGGCCGTGGACTTGCTGGCGTACACGCTCGAACGGGCCGAGATCACGCCGACCGCGAATTCGCTCCAGTCGATCGACGACCTGGCGCTGGCGGCGCGCGTCGAAGCGGTCCTGATCTCCAACGCCGGCATCTGGATTCACGGGCTGCGGGCGACCGCCGAGCGGGGCATCGTGACCCTGGCCGGCGAGGTCATCACCGACGAGGACCGCGAGTACGCCGAAGAGGTGGCCGGCGGCGTGACCGGTGTGCGGGCCGTGGCGAACGACCTGCGGATCCAGCCGCCACCGCTGACAGGCATGTAGGCAGGAGAGCCTGGGCCAGGTGACGAACGGCAACTCCTGGGGCATCGTCGGCCACGAGCGGGCAGTCGATCTGCTGCAGCGTGCCATCCGTCAACGGCGGATCGGCCACGCCTATCTGATCAGCGGCCCGCTCGGCGTCGGGAAGCGGACGCTGGCAGTGCGGCTAGCCCAGGCGCTCAACTGCGAACGCCTCGGCCCTGGCGCGGAGGGCGCGATGGGTGTGGCGGGCGCGATGGGGGTGGCGGGCGCGATGGGGGTGGCGGGCGCGATGGGGGTGGCGGGCGCGATGAATCGCGCCCCTACCAGGACGGACCTAGTACGGGCGCAATTCATTGCGCCCCCCGTCATTGCGCCCCCCGTCATTGCGCCCCCCGTCATTGCGCCCCCCGAGAGTGATGGAGTCGATCCGCCCTGCCGAGCTTGTCGGCGCTGCCGCCTGATCGAGAGCGGCGGCCACCCCGAGGTCCGCATCGTCGGCGTCGAGCCGCCCCATCGGGTGGTGCGCGTCGCGGACGTCGAGTCGATCCAGACTGACGCCTCCCTCCGCGCCGCCGACGTCTACCGCAAGGTGTACGTGCTGGAGCAGGCCGAGCTGCTGCATCCGGACGCCGCCAACCGCCTCCTCAAGACGATCGAAGAGCCGCCGCCGTCGGTCGTGATGGTGCTGACCACCGTCGATCCGACGGCGACCCTGGAGACGATCGTCTCGCGCTGCCAGCACCTCCGCCTGCGGCCACTCCAGCGCGACCGTCTGGCCCAGCACCTCGTTCAGGAGGACGGTCTGGCGCAGGAGCGCGCCGAGTTGATCGCGGCGCTCGCCGAAGGGTGCGTCGGCCGGGCGAAGGGGCTGCTCGGCGACGAGCGCCCGCTCGAACGACGCGCTCGCTACCTGGACGAGCTCGTGAGCCTGCTCGACGGCGACCGGGTCGCCCGACTCCAGTACGCGCGCACCCTGGGCGACCGTTGGAGCCGCGATCAGGACAGCGTGCGCGAGGTACTGGGCGTCTGGCTGCGCTGGTGGCGCGACGTGCTCCTGGTGCAAGGTGGCTTGCACGACCGGGTGGTGAACCTGGACCGGCGCGCCGAGCTCGGCAGACTGGCGCGAGCCCTGTCGGCGCAGGAGGCGGCAGCGGCCGTCAGCAGCCTGCGCGACGTGCTCCAGATGCTGGATCAGAACGTCAACGCGCGATTGGCGCTGGACGTGGCCACGCTCGACTTGCCGCGCCCCGAACGGGTCGCGTGAGCTCAGCTGCTAACGACTCGGCGCCGGTCGGAGTGCGCCCGGTGGCGCGCGAGTCCGGGATTCGGCACGCGCTTCTGCGCTGGGTCAGCTCTGGCCCGTTCGAGCTGGCGTTCGGCGACCGGGTGGCCGTTCGCGAGCGCGATGGCGAGTGGCTTGGCGAGGTCGTGGTGCCGTCGGCGCGGCTCGTGGAGTGGCCCGTGCAGGAAGGGTTGCCGGTCGTCAGTCGTCGGGTGCCGGACGACGAGTGGCCAGGTCCGCCGTCCACCGCTGGGAGCGCGCTGTTGGAGTCACTCGCGCTGCCCCCGGAGCTGCTGGCCTGGCAGTGGCCCGGCGCCGCCACCCGTTCGGCGGGTCTGTCGCCCACCGCGGCCAGCGACGACGAGGACGCGCTAGCGGCTGCGCGCGGCCCGGTTGAGGACGAACGAGCCGACCAGGAGCCCGGCGGCGAGCACGGCCAGCACCGCTGACCAGACGCGCAGCGACGTGAACCACGCCGACGCGCTCGGCACGGGCTGTGCGCTCCGTCCGGTCGTCTGCTCGAATTGACTGCTCCGGCTGCTCGGCGCCTCACCAGCTGGCGGCGGCGGGGTGGTTGCCGCCGCCAGCCCGGCGGTCGCCTGGATCGGAGGCTGGGTGGCGGAAAACGAGGTGGTGCTCGTCGCCGGCGCCTGAGGCGCAGCAGCCGGGGCGGCCGGGCGCGGCTGGGCCGCGAGTGCCGGTGCAGCCGTCGGCGTTGCAGCCGGGCCGCCTGACGTGGCTGAAGTCTGGCTCTGGGTCGCCTGGGGCGGTGGCGCCGCTGCCTGCGCCGGAGCTGGAGCCGCTGCTGTCGGCGCGGAAGCCGCTCGTGCGTCGGCGGCAGGTTTCGCGGCTGGCGCCCCGCTGCCCCCCGATGGCGTCTGAAGGGCTGGAGCCTGAGTGGGAGCCGGCGCGAACGCGGCGGCCGGCTTCGACTCGGCTGGTCTGGCTGCGGCGGCCGGCTGGGCGGGCTCGGCCGGCTTCGCGGCGTCGGCGGCGCGGGCCTCCTCGGCCGCTGACTTCGGCACCGCTTTCGCGGCCTCGGCTGGCGCGCGGGCCGGCGCGATCTGGAGCGCCGCGCCGGTATCCGATCTCGGAGATGGCGCGTCGGCCAGCCGCATGGCGTCCACCGAGAACAACACCACGCACAGCACGGCGGCCAGCGCTCCGAGCGTTCGGGTCAGTGGGACCAGCACCCGAAAGCGACGGATGGGCCGAGGCGCCTCCGTCGCCGCCCGTGCGATCGCGGGTACGGGGATCGTGAACGAGCGCGGCGGCTGGTGAATCGGCAGCCGACTCAGGAGATCGCGGACCGCGCGCAGGTCGTCGAGCTCGTTCGTGCAGGCGACGCACGCGGGCACGTGGCTCGACAGGAACCGCTCCTCGCCGGTCTCGGCGCGATCGTCCAGCAGCGCTGACAGCTGCTCGGTCGTCGCGTGATCCGGCCCACCAACCTCATGCACGGGCCGCGTACCCTCGATTCTTCACCGTATCCTCGCTCTGTCCGGCATCAGCAAGCGCCTGGGATAGCTGGCCCACCACGCGGAGCGCGGCACCATGCCTCGTATGCCAGGTCGTTCGGGCCAGGTGTCGCGCTTGTGGTGCGCCCGGCAAGGAACGTTCGGCAAGGCGGGTGCCAGACACTCGGGGCTGTGCCGGCTCATACCTCATGACGCTCGAGCTCGGCCGGAAGTTCCCCTCGTTCGACGAGGAACTGTCGCAGCCGTGCCCGCGCTCGGCTCAGCCGCGACTTTACCGTACCGAGCGCCACGCCTTCAGCCTCGGCGGCCTCCTCGTAGCTCAGGCCCTGGACGTCGCAGAGTACCACGATGATCCGCTGGTCGTCCGGGAGAGTCGCCAGCCCCTGCTCGACGACGCTCACCGTCTCGGCGGCCAGGGCGGCGCGCTCCGGCCCGACGCGCCGGTCGGCGAAGGTGGTCTGGTCGCCGCTCTCCTCGACGATCACGTCCAGCGAGGTCGAGGGGCGGCGCTGGCGGCGGCGGAGGAGGTCGTAGCAGGTGTTGACGGCGATCCGCAGCAGCCACGCCTTGAAGGAGCCGCCCCGGAAGTCTCGGATCGCGCGGTAGGCCGCCAGGAACGTCTCCTGGCTGGCGTCGGCAGCGTCCTCGGAGTGTCCGATCGTGCGCAGAGCGACGTTGTAGACCGCCGTCTGGTAGATCAGCACCAGCTCGTTGAAGGCGGCCGCGTCGCCACGCTGCGCGGCCTCCAGCGCCTGCGCCTCGGAGACGCCAGGGTCGGCGATGGAGGACACGGACGACGCCTCGCGCTTCATCGGTTTCGTGGAGCCTGCCAACCAACTATACGACACCGCATTCAGGGCAAACAGTTACCTCGGCAACATTTGGCCGGCGGATCGGCAGGCGCCAGGGCAGTCGCCCTCAGATCGTGCTGGATGCGTGGGCCGGGCACGAAATCTGCTCTGCCTCGTCCCGAGACCAGACACAGCGGCTCACGAGTTTCCTCCGACCACTGGCACAGTCGTCGTCGGCCACCCGGCGAGCCGCTACCACGTCTGATATGGAGGCCCGAGCGATGGCCGAGAGCCAGAACAAGGACACGATGCAGACTTACGTCGGCGATATGTATTCGCTGGAGAGCCATATCGAGGAGGCGATGGACCGCCAGGTGGAGACGGTCCGCGACCATCCGAAGGCGTACGCAGCCGTACGACGCTTCCATGGCACCATCCGTACGCAGCGCGACGCGATGAAGGCCCACCTGGACGAGCTCGGCGGCGGCACGGGCGGCACGCTCAAAAGCGCGGTGTCGTCGGCGTTCGGCGTCGCGGCCGGCGTCATCGACAAGGTCCGCCCAGAGGCGATCTCGAAGTGCCTGCGCGACGACTACTCGGCGTTCAACCTGGCGGCGATTGGCTACCACATGCTGTACGGCACGGCGCTGATGCTCGGCTTCCAGCAGACCGCCGCCCTCGCCGAGCGTCACCACCGCGCCTACACCGACATGGTGCAGGACATCAACCAGATCATCCTCGACGTGGTCGCCGACGAGCTGCGCAAGGACGGCCACAAGATCGACGAGAAGGCGATGGACCGCGCCACCGAGACGATGAACATGGACTGGAAGTCCACCGCGCCGCACTCGGCTGGCACTCCGATGCGCGGCACGGTGGAGTAACAGACCTCAGCCCGGCGGCCAGCCCAGGTGCCGGCCGCCGAGCACGTGGATGTGGATGTGGGCCACGCTCTGCATCGCGTCCTGCCCGGTGTTCACCACCAGCCGGTAGCCGCTCTCCGCGATGCCCTCCGACCGCGCCACCACCTGCGTAGCGCGCATCAGGTGACCCATCACCGCGTCGTGCTCCTCGCTCAGCTCGTTGGTCGAGGCGACGTGGACGTTCGGCACGATCAGGACGTGGACCGGCGCCTGGGGCTGGATGTCTCGGAAGGCGGTGACGCGATCGTCCTTGTAGACCGTGGCGGACGGGATCGTGCCGGCGACGATGCGACAGAACAGACAGTCGTCCACGTGGGCTCCCTCGATACTGGTCGTCAGGTTGTCGGGATCTGCGTGGTCTCGGCGAGGGCGACCTCGCCGTAGATGCCGTCGTCGGCAAGCTGCTCCAGGCGCACCGAGCTGATCTGGCCCTCGTGGAGGGCGCCCCGCGCGAAGACCCGCAGGTAGTTGTCGGTCAGGCCGGACCAGATCGGGGCGTTGCCGTCACGGACTGGGCTCGCCACCGTCTCCTCCCAGAGCACGTCCATTCTCCGCCCCAGGAACTGGCTCCGGTACGTCCGCCGCAGCTCGGCGTCCAGCGCGCGGGCCTCTTCGCTGCGCCGCTTCTTGATCGGCGGCAGCACGTCGTCAGGTAAGCGCGCCGCCGCCGTGCCCGGGCGGCTGGAGTACCGGAACACGTGCTGCTCCGCGAACGCGATCTCCCGGATCAGCGCAAGGCTCTCGGCGTGCTCCGATTCGGTCTCGCCCGGGAACCCGACCATCACGTCGGCGGTGATCGCCGCCTCCGGCGCGACCGCCCGCACCCGGTCCACCAGCGAGCGGAAGTCAGCAGCCCGATACCGCCGCACCATCCGTTTCAGCACGGCGTCCGAGCCGCTCTGCAACGGCAGATGGAGGTGGCGGCACATGCGCGGGTCTTGCCACAGCTCCAGGAAGCCGTCCGGCCAGTCCTGGGGCTGAATCGAGGAGATCCTGATGCGCGGCATCGGGGTGTCTGACAGGATGCGCGCGGCCAGCTCGGTGAGCGTGGGGCCGGCGCCCTTCTTGACGCGCCGTCGCTCCCGATCCCAGTCCGAGCCGTACGCGCCGATCTGCACGCCGGTCAGCACCGCCTCGCGGTACCCGAGCCTGTACAGTAGGTTGACCTCGTCCACGATGGCCTGGACTGGCCGGCTGCGCTGCGGGCCACGCGCGGCCGGCACGATGCAGTAGGTGCAGTGGCTGTTGCAGCCGTCCTGAACTTTGACGAAGGCGCGCGCCTTGCGCTCCAGCCCGGGCATCAAGGTGAACCAGCCCGGCCGCTCGGCGCGGTGGCTCCAGGCGTCCTCGACCGGCTCTGTGGCCGGGCCGGCGTCCGGCACCTTGCCGGCGTCCGCCAGCCGTCGCACGATCTCGTCCTTGTCGTCGTTCGGCACCACCAGATCGACGCCCGCGATCTCGCCCACCGCTTGCGGCGCCACCGAGGCGTAGCAGCCGGTCACGACCACGTAGCCGTCAGGATTGGCCCTGGCCGCCTGGCGGATCGCCTGCCGCGAGCTCTTGTCGCCTTCGCCGGTGACGGTGCAGGTGTTGACGATGGCAAGGTCCGCTGGCTGGCCGGGCTCGACCAGCGTCACGCCAACCTGCGCCAGTCGCATCCCCCACTGGCGCAGCTCGCCCTGGTTCACCTTGCAGCCCACCGAGACCAGGGCTGCTGTGCGGGCGTGCTCGGCTTGTCGGGGTGTTGGCTCCTTGGACATAGAGGAATCGTACCGGAGTGGGCACCGGCCGAGCGAACGGCGTTGGCGACTGTGTGTCGGACGACTTCTCGAAGGGTGCAGGCAGCGTCCACTATGATCTGCTGGTGGTGAGGGTCGCCCGCTGCGCGATTCTGACGCCCGACCGGCGGCCGGGAGTCCGGGCGAGCATCGTCACCACGCGACCCGGCGTTAGCAGTGGCAGCATCCAGGACGGCGTGGCGGAGTAGCAGCATGCTCAGAGACGGGTCGTCCGATCGCGTGGTGACGGCGCGTCTGCTGGCGCTGGCTCGGGCCGGGCAGGCGTTCGCCGAGGCTGGTCTTGACGAGCAGGCGATCCTGGACGTGCTCCTCCGCGAGGTGCTGGTCGCCGTCGGCGACATTGGCGTCGTGCGGTTGCGAACGGATGACGGCGCTGCGTTCATCTCGGCGCCGGGCGTTGCGCCAGTGGGGCTGGAGGCTGACGACCTGCTGCGCCACCTGCTCGACCTTTCGTTCGCGGATGAGGACAGTCTGGTTGCCCAGGTCGTGCAGACGGGCGCACCGGCCCGTGCCGACACCATCGACACGTCGGTCCTGCTGACTTCTGGTCTCGGCCAGGATGCCGTGGAGACGCTCGACAGCGTCCCGATCGGCGGGCTGATCGGCGTGCCGATCCGTGCGAGGGGCGCCGTCCTCGGGGTGCTGGTGGCGTTGCGAGTCGGGCTGGACCGCTCGTACGCCGACGAGGACGAGCTGCTGGCACAGGAGCTGGCGGACCGCGCTGGCCTTGCCGTGGAGCAAGCCCGGCTCTACCGCTTCGAGCGACGGATGCGGCAGCAGAACGGCCTCCTGGCCACCGCCGGTCGTCGGCTGGCCGAGTCGCTCGACCCGACAGCCACCCTGCGCGCCGTCGCCGAGTCGATCGTGCCAGATCTGGCCGACTGGTGCATCATCGACATGATCGCGGATGATGGCACCGTCGAACGGGCGGCCGTGGCGCACGCCGACCCGTCGCAGGCCGACGTCGCCGCTCGCTTGATGGCGTATCCGCCCGATCTCTCGCGGCCCGACGGCGGCGCCGACGCGCTCCGGACCGGCCAGTCCGAGCTCGACACGGCGGTCACCGACGACGTGCTGCGCCGGATTGCACGCAACGACGAGCACCTTGCGCTGTTGCGCGCCTTTCGGCCGGTCTCCCACCTGCGTACTCCGCTGATCGCGCGAGGTCGCATCCTCGGGAGCCTGCTGCTGGTGTCGGGCGCGTCGGGACATCGCTACAACGCGGATGACCTCGCCCTCGCCGAAGAGCTGGCCGGGCGTTGCGCGCTGGCGATCGACAACGCCCAGCTCCACACTGCAGAGGAGCGTGCCCGCGAGCGGGCGGCGGCGCTGGCTGAGGCAGCCCAGACCCTGGCCGAGGCCGGAGCGGCTCCGGATCAAGTGCTCCCAGCCGTGGCCGACCTCGCGGCTCGGTTGATCGGCGACCTGGCGATCGTGCGGCTGCTGTCGGAGGACGGCAAGTGGCTGGAGATCGCGGCGGTGGGCCACCCTGACGGGGCCGCCCTCCGCGAGGCCAGGGCGGCCCTGGCCCAGGAGCGCCACCCGGCTGACGCCGGCGCAAACGGCGCGGCGCTCGGCACCGGCACGCCGCAGCGGCTGGCCGGCAGTGCGCTCGACGCGTTGCAGCGGCGATCCGATTCCCAGCTCTGGCCCGACGTCCCCGGTGCGCCTACCGCCGCCTTGCTGGCGGTGCCGTTGCGGGCCGAAGGACGCGTCATCGGGACGCTCTCGCTCTCCCGATCCGACCCCGAGCGCACGTACACTGCCGCCGACGAGCTGTTTCTCCAGGATCTGGCCGACCGCGCAGCACTGGCCGTCGAGCGCGCCCGCCTGTACGCGTCGGAGCGCCAGACCCGCGAGCGCGCGGCGTTCCTGGCGGAGGCAAGCGCCATCCTCGCCACGGACCTGGAGTACACCTCGCGCCTGACCGCGTTGACCCGCCTGGTCGTGCCGATCCTGGCGGACTGGTCGGTGGTGGACCTGCTGAACGACGACGGCAGTCTCCAGCGGCTCACCGCCGTGCACGCGGATCCGTCCTTGCAGCCGGTCGCCGATACGCTGGTTCGCTCCTATCCAACGCTCACCGCCGGCGCCAGCCACACGATCACGCGGGTGCTGGCATCTGGCACCTCGTGGATCGACCCGCAGGTCGGCCGCGAGCGGTTCGAGTCCGAGGCGCGCGATCCTGGCCACCTCGCCCTCATCGAATGTCTCGGGTTCGGCTCGGAGATGGTGGTGCCGCTGGTGGCGCGCGGGCGGTCGCTCGGGACGATTACGCTGGTCTTCGGGCCGAGCGGGCGTCGGCACACCCGCGAGGATCTCACGCTGGCGGAGGATCTGGCCGGCCGCGCGGCCCTGGCGCTCGACAATGCACGCCTCCACGAAGCGACCCTCGCCAGCGAGAAGCGATTCCGGGCGCTCTTCGAGGGCACCGCCGATGCCAGCCTGGTGGTGGACGCCAGCGGCGGACTGCTGGAGTTGAACCAGGCCGTCGTCACGTTGACCGGCTACGGCCCGGCGGAGCTGCGCGAGATGAACGTGTTCGACCTGCTCGCCGATCCGCTGGCCGGTGAGGCCGAGCTTGCCCGCCTCGACCGTGACGGCTCCTCGCGTGGCGATCTGGAGATGCGTCGGCGCGATGGCACGACAGTTCCGGTCGAGGTGCAGTCGACCGCCGTCGACCTGCCGGACGGGCGGATCTACATCCTGGCGATGCGCGACATCCGCGAGCGGCGCGCGCTCGAACGGCTGCAACAGGAGCTGCTCGCCACCGTCACGCATGACCTCAAGAACCCGCTCGCCAGCATCAGCGGACACGCCCAGCTCTTGCGCCGTCGCCAGGCGTACGGCGAGCGCTCGGTGGACACGATCCTCTCTGAGTCGCGCCGGCTGGGCCGCCTGATCGACGACTTGCTGGACGTGACGCGTGCGGAGGCCGGCCAGTTGACGCTCGTCCGGGACTGGGACGACCTGCTGGCGGCCGTCCAGGCAGCTGTCCAGGCGGCGCAGGCCGTCTCGACGGCTCACCGCGTCCAACTGACCAGTCCGGAGGGGCCGCTGGTGGCGTTCATCGACCGAGACCGTGTGGAGCAGGTCGTCCAAAACCTGCTGTTGAACGCTATCAAGTACTCGCCGGACGGCGGTCCGGTCCAGGTCCGTGTGGACGACGACGGCGAGGAGCTCCGGATCACCGTGACGGACCAGGGTATCGGCATCGAGCCGGAGATCCTGCCACAGTTGTTCGGGCGGTTCTACCGCTCCCCGTCCGCGCGCGAGCGACGGCTGCCCGGGCTCGGCCTGGGGCTGTACGTCACGCGCTCGCTGGTGGAGGCGCACGGCGGTCGGATCTGGGCCGAGTCGGGCGGACGCGGCCAGGGCAGCCGGTTCGTGGTCGCGCTCCCAGCGCAGCCACAGGAGCCGGTGGTCAGGCCGGCCGAGGACGTGCCTGACCTCGGAGCAAGGCCAGGCTCGACGAGGCGCGGGGCATGACCACCGGGCCGTGGCACCGTTGCACGCCACACTTTTGCTCGGATTGCGCAGACTTGTATACTGCAAGTGACCATGAGCCCTGACCAGCCGCAGACCATCGCGGACCGAGCGCTTCGCTCCAGTTGCCCCGTCGCCGGCGCGCTCGACCTCGTCGGGGACAAGTGGACGTTGCTCGTCGTCCGCGACCTGCTCCGGGGCAAGCGTCGCTACGGGGACTTCGCGTCCTCGTCCGAGCATATTCCCACCAACATCCTGGCCGAGCGCCTGCGCCGATTGGAGCAGGCCGGCATCATCGAGCGGGTCCGCTACAGCGAGCGACCGCCGCGTTACGAGTACCGTCTGACGCCGTGCGGCCAGGATCTCCAGCCCGCCATCCGGGCGCTCGCGGCCTGGGGCGTCCGCTACGTGGACGGCACGCGCATGCCGCCGGACGTGGCCGAGCCGTCCACCTGAGGGTGACCTGGGAGCGCGGCCATCCTGTCTCTGTTGATTTATGTCTGGCGCGGGTCGGGGGAGCAGGCGCCGTTGGAGGCGGGGAGCGGGGGAGCAGGGTGGGCCGGGGATGCGGGAGCGGCTCAGGGGAGTGCGCCGGCCGGTCTGGTGAGGGGCGGTGGGAGGAAGGGGCCGTGTTGGAGGGTAGCGAGGGCACGGGCGAGACGCTTGACGTTGCAGGCGGCGGCCTTGAGGAGGTGCTCGAAGTGGCGCTTGGCGTCGCCGCGGTAGCGATGGCGGCGCAGGCCATGGGCGCGGACCAGTTCGGAGAGGGTCGCTTCGATGCCGGCGCGGGTTTTCAGCTTCTCCCGGAAGGCGGGGTCTGGGCCTCGGCACGGCGAGCGGCGAGGCGGGCGTAGTGCTCGGAGATGCTGAGGTTGCGGCCGCCCTTGCTGTCGGTGCACTGGGGCCGGAGCGGGCAAGCGGCGCAGACGGCGGCCGGGAAGCGGATCTGGAGCGCGTGACTGCCGTCGCGCTCGCGGCGGACCGCCCATTTGGTGGACGTCTGACCGGGCAGATCGCCTGGCGCGCGGCGTGGTCGAGGGTGAAGTCGGCGATCTTGAAGCCGTTGGGCGAGGTGTCGGCCAGGGGTGGGCCGACCAGGTCGATCTCGGCGCGGCGCTCTCGGCGAGGTGCTTGCCCGAGACGTAGCCGCTGTCGACCACCTGCTCGGTGGGCAGCAGATCCTGCTCGGTCAGGTGCGCGCGGATCTCGGCCAGCGCCTGGCCGTCGCCACTGGGCGCCGGGCTGGTCGTGACGTCGGTGATGAAGCGGACCTGGTCGGCAGGATCGACCCGGCCCCGCGTCGTCAGCGGCGGGCGGCTCGGCGATGGTCTCGGTGACGTGGACCTTGTCGCCCCACCAGACGTGCCCCGTTTCTGCCCGATTCGGACCCCGGATCGTGTGGCGTCACGATCAGCTCGGTGCTGTCGAGCGTCTTGCTCCGCCACCGCACGCCGTCGTCAGCGCGCTCGTACCGCTGCTGCCAGATCGTCGTCAGCGTCTCGACCTCGGGCAGGGTGCGCAGCACGCCGCGTCCGTGGCGGCGAGTCGGTCGAGCAGCCAGGCGCCGTCCTGCCCCACCCGCACTAGCTCGGCCTGCCGCTCCTCCGCCGTCAGCCGAGAGTCCGACCGCCGCTCCAGGTACTGCGTCCGATACGCGGTCGGCACCGCCTGCGCGACCCAGGCCGCGTCGACCTCCCCCAGCGCCCGCAGCGCCAGCCGCAGCGCCTCCCAGACCAGCTCCAACTGGCTCAGCTCCCGCACCGCCCCGAGCACCCCCAGCGCGTCGGTCCGCTGCTTCCCCACCTTCTGCAAGAACCCCAGCCCCCGCACCTGCTCCAGCACGAGGTCGAACAGCAGCCGACTCTGCTCGTGCTTGAGCAGCCGTCGCCGAAAGTAGCTCAGGCACGAGAAGTCGAACCCCGGATCGTCCACCGCCAGGTGCAGCGCGTACTTCCAGTCCAGCCGCACCCGCACCGCCCGGGCCGCTTCCCGATCTGGCAGGTTCTCCATGAACTGGAAGATCGTCACCAGCATCAGCACCGATGGCGACACCGCCGCCCGCCCACGCGGCTCGTACAACTCGGCGAACTGCCCGTCCCGGACCAGCTCCGCCAACCGCTCCCCGATCACCCGATACGGGTCCCGCTCCTTCAACACCGCCGCCCCGACCGCCGCGATGTCCTCGGGCATCTCGTTCGGGTCCCGTTCGCGCAGCACCATCCCCCACCCCCGCCGCTCTGCCTCCGCTTTACCAGCCATATCAAACCCCATCAGGCTTGACAAAATCAACAGAAACATCCTGGCCGCCCCCGTTGCGTGACCCGAACGCGATTCGCCTGGACGTTTCGGAGGCGTAACCCCAAAGCGGCCAGGATGGCCGCGCTCCCAGGAGGCGCCGCTCACCCGCGTCTGGTGATGATGACGCGCGCCCCGACCCCGACCGCTAGCTCGGCCGCCGCGCTGCCATTCGGGACGGTGATCTCCAGCAGCCCGGCGCTCCCGATCAGCGCCAGTAGCTCGTCGTCGGCGTCCGGCCGGTCCTGGAAGTGCGCTGCCAGCCCGACGATCCGCCGTCCCGCCACCTCCACGACCGGCTCGGGAGGTAGATCGGCAGCAGTCAGGCTCACGATCAAGTTGCCGTACCGATCGACGTGGATGACCTCAGCCTCGGCGCGCACCACCTGACCCTCGTCGTCGAGCACGCGGTGCGCAGCCGGGAACGGGATCGTCTGCATCGATGCCGCGCGCGTCCCGACTTCGGCGAGTGACACCCCCCGCGCGAGGTGCGCCGCCGCCGGCCCGAACAGGTCACGCCCGTGGAAGGTGCTGCTCACATTTGGAAGCCAGAAGGCCGGCCGGTCGAGCACGTAGACGCTGAGAAGCCCGTCAACTGCCCACGACAGCAGCCCGTTGTCCGGGCCGACGTAGATACGTCCACTGGCCTGCACCGCGATCGGGCGGCGGGCTGTCCCGACACCCGGGTCCACCACCGCCAGCACCACCGCGTCAGTCGGCAGGTACGGCGCGGCGGTCATCAGGGCGTACGCGCCGGCCCGCACGTCCTGCGGCGGGATCTCGTGGGTCAGGTCCACGATCTGGGCCTCTGGCGTGATTCCCAGCATGACCGCCTTCACGATCCCGACGTACGTGTCCTGGAGTCCGAAATCGGTCAGGAAGAAGATCGGACGGGTCATCTTCCACCCTCACCGCGACCCGCTCCTTGACGGAGAGCCGGAATGGGTGACAGCTCGCCAGCTTCGTACAGGGCCAGGGCGGCCAGGACGGGACCGGCCGTCTCGGTGCGCAGGATACGCGGCCCGAGCGAGACGGTCAGCGCCCCCGCGTCCCGAGCCTGCTCGATCTCCAGGTTGGTGAAGCCGCCCTCCGGTCCCACGAACAGCGCGAGCGAAGATTGTTGGGCAGAACGGCCAGCAAGCGCGAGCTCCAGGCCCGTCCGAAGCGCCCGCTCCCGCTCCCGCTCCCAGGCCACGAGCGTCGGACCGTCGTGGACGGCCCAGGCCAGCGCCTCCGGAAAGCGCGCCGGAGCTCCAATCTCGGGCACGATCCCGCGCTCGCACTGCTCGGCTGCCTCGGTCACGATCCGCCGCCAGCGCTCGATCCGTCCGGCGTCGATGCGCTCGCCGCCCGGCACGATGCTCCGTTCGCACCAGATCGGCACGAACCGCGCGATCCCGACCTCGGTGCCTTTCTGGAGGACCGTCTCGAAGCGGTCGCGCGGCACCAGTGCCTGGTACAGCGTCAGTCGAAGTCGTGGCTCCGGACGGCTCGGGCGGATCTGCTCGACCGCGCCCGTCACCGCCGACGACCGCACCTCGTCCAGTTTGACGAGGTACTCCTGGCCCTGCCCGTCCACCAGCACGACGCGGTCCCCGACTTTCAGCCGCAGCACGCGGCTGATCTGGTGGGCCTGCCCCGCGCTCAGCGCGACGTGGTCACCGCCAAGCAGGGCCGGATCGACGAAGAAGCGGTGCTGAGTGGATGTCATGCCCTCACTTTCAGCGGGCGCCATGAATTGGGGCGCCATGAATTGGGGCGCGATGAACGAGGGCGCAATGAATTGCGCCCCTACAGCCACACACCTGGTAGGGGCGCAATTTATTGCGCCCGCCCTTCATTGCGCCCGCCCTTCATTGCGCCCCAATTCATGGCGCCCGCTCGGGGAGGGGGCTTCGGCGGACGACCATCGCGATCCAGTCGCCTTCGACGCGCGTCTCGACGTGCGTCCAGCCGTGGGCCTCGTACGTCGCGCGGACGTCGTCGGCGCCGGTCTGGAGGATGCCGGACAGGATGGCCGGGGCGCCCGGTTTGACGGCGGTTGCCAGCCCCTCGGCGGCGTTCTTCAGCACGAACGCGCTGATGTTCGCGGCGACCACGTCAAACGGCGCGCCAGGGACCGGCTGGCCCGGCTCGACGGTGGCCTTTCTGACTCGGATCTTGCGCGCGACCTTGTTGCGGCGGGCGTTCTCGGCGGCCACCTCGACGGCGATGGAGTCCACGTCAACGGCCTCGATATGCTTCGCACCCAGGCGGGCGGCGGCAATCGACAGAATCGCCGAGCCGCAGCCGAAGTCGAATACCTGATCCCCTTCGTGGACGTGCTCCTCCAGCAGCGCCAGGCACATGCGCGTCGTGGGGTGGAGGCCGGTCCCGAACGCCATCCCAGGATCGAGGCGGATCACCAGGTCGCCCGGCTCACGGGCTCGCCGCCGCCACGAGGGAACCACCACCAGCCGCTTGCCGACCCGGTGCGGGAAGAAGAACCGTTTCCAGGAGCTGGCCCAGTCCTCCTCCGCGATGACTTTGGTCTGGAGCGGCTCGACGTGGCGCAGCCGCCCCAGGTGCCAGGCCGCCTCTTCGAGCAGTCGGCGCGTCTCTTCGGCCTGCTCGTCTACGGGGATGTACGTCTTGACCACCACGTTCCGATTCGGGTCGATCCAGCCGCCGTCGCCGTCCGGGGCCTGGAGGACCGGCTGGTCGATGGCGACGCCACGCCCCCAGCGCCCGAATACCTCCGCGACGGCGTCCGCGGCCTCCGGCTCCGAGACCGAGCTTAGCTCTAACCAGCTCTCAGGCATCTTTGCTCCCAGCGGGACGTGAAAACCCCCTCTCCATCGCAATGGGGAGGGGGCTGGGGGGTGGGGCTTAGCCGAGCAGGTCTTTGACCTTGTCGAAGAAGCCTTTGTTCTCCTGCGGCGTGACCTTCGCGTCGAACGTGTCCGCCAGCCGCTTGAACAGGTCGCGCTGCTCGGACGACAGGTCGGTCGGGATCGAGACCTTGAGCCGGACCAGCAGGTCGCCCCGATTCTGCTGCTGGAGGTACGGCACGCCCTTGCCGCGAATCCGCAGCGTCCGCCCGTTCTGGGTGCCAGCCGGCACCTTGATCGGGACCGGGCCGTCCAGCGACTCGATCTCCAGCTCGTCGCCGAGCGCGGCCTGCGCCACGTTGATCGGTAGCTCCACCAGCAGCTCGTTGCCCTGGCGGTGGAAGTAGCGATGCGGCTGGACGTGCACCAGTAGGTACAGGTTGCCGGCCGGGCCGCCCTTCGGCCCCGGCTCGCCCTCGTTCACCAGCCGGATCTGCGAGTTGTCGTCGATGCCGGCCGGGATGCTGACCCGCAGCGTGCGCGTGACCCGCACGACACCCTGGCCTCGGCACTCGACGCAGGGGTCTTGAATGATGTTGCCTTCGCCCCGGCAGCGGTCGCACATGCTGACGTTGACCATCTGGCCGAAGATCGACTGATGGGTCCGCCGCAGCTCGCCGGTGCCGTTGCAGCGCGTGCAGGTGACCGGCTGCTTGCCCGGCTCGATGCCCTTGCCAGTGCAGCGCGCGCAGCTCTCGTGCTTGGGATAGGTGATGTCCTTCTCGACGCCGAAGACCGCTTCTTCCAGCGTCAGCGTGACGTCCGTGCGCAGGTCCGCGCCGCGCTGGACCCGGTTCCGCCGACCGCCGGCCGTGCTGGCGCTCTGCCCGAAGAAGCTCTCGAAGATGTCCTCGATGCCGAAGCCCGCGAATCCGCCGAAGCCACCGTTCGTGAAGCCGCGCTCGCTGGCGGCGTGCCCGTACCGGTCGTAGAGGCCACGCTTCTCGGTGTCCGAGAGGATCTCGTACGCTTCCTTGACCTCTTTGAACTGGTCGGCCGCGCCCGCGTCCTTGTTCCGGTCAGGGTGGAACTGGAGGGCGAGCCGCCGGTACGCCTTGCGGATGTCGTCCTCGGATGCGCTCCGGCCAACGCCGAGCACTTCATAGTAGTCACGCTTGGTGGTGGCCATGGGCCTCCTCAGGGCTCAGGTCGGCGCGGGCGTCTGCAGGCCGGGCGAATCTCGTCTCTTGCCGTATCGACTGTACGCGGGTCATGACTATGATGCCACAGGCTCGTCTGCGCCCGGACGTTCTGACGCGTCGCTCGATGCTGTAACGTCAGACGCGTGCGCGTCGATGACGGCTGCGTCGTCTCCTGACGCCGATTCGGTTGGGGAGGCGGTGGGCTCGGCGGTCGTCGTCGCCGCGGGCGCCGGCCCCACTCTGACCATCGTCGGCCGGATCACCCGCTCGTGGAAGCGGTACCCGCGCTGGAGCTCCTGCACCACCACCAGCGAGTCGTTGCCCTCGGCGCCCTCGTCGCGAAGCACCGCCTCGTGCAGGAACGGGTCGAACTCCTGGCCCTGCGCCTCGATCGGGCTGAGCCCGCGCGCGGCCAGCACGGAGTACAGCTTCTGACCGATCAGGTAGACGCCTTCGATCCAGGTCAGCGTCCGTAGCTCTGGCGGGAGCGCCATGAACGCCCGGTCGAAGTCGTCCAGCACCCGCAGCATCTCGAAGGTGACTGCGCCTTCCGCCACGCGCGTCAGCTCGGTCTTCTCCTGATCCGTCCGCCGCTTCCAGTTCTGGAAATCGGCAGCCGAGCGCTGCCAGTTGCTGTGGTAACGGTCCGCGCGCTCGCGGGCCTCGGCCAGCGCCTTCTCGAGTTCTGCGATCTTCGCCTCGGCCGCGGCCAGGGCGTCAGTCGGTTGGGTGGACATCGGGCCTCACGCTCCTTTGAGGTCGGACCCTGGTTCGGCGCTCGCATCGGGCCGGGTAGTAGACCCGCCGCCGGGCGCGCCGCCGTCTGACAGCGCGTCCGCGACCAGCAAGTCGAGCAGGTCGCCGATGAAGCGGACCATCGCGACGGCACGCCAGTACGCCATCCGGGTCGGACCGAGGACGCACAAGACGCCCTGCACGTCCTCGCCGGTGCCGTAGCGGGCCAGGACGGCGCTGGTCTCGCGCATCTCTTCCAGCGGGTGCTCGGTCCCGATGATGACCTGGACGCCCGTGGCGTGCAGCGCCTGCGAGAGCAGCTGCCCCAGCATCTGGCTCCGTTCGAGCACCTGCACCAGTGGCACGGCCTTCTGACTCAGGGTGAATTCGGGCTGGCTCAGGATGTGGCCCAGCCCCTCGTAGTACACGTCTTCAAACGCCTGCTGGTCGGCGTGTTCCAGAATGCGGGCGACGGCCAACGCGGCCTGCCGCTCCAGACCGTCCAACGCCGACGACAACACGATCACGTGCTCGGCAGCCTTCTCGTCCAGCAGCGCCGTCAGCCGGTTGCCGACCCGGTCCAGCTCGTCCCGCTCGACCGGGCGATCCAGGTGGAGCACCTGCTGGCGCACCCCGCCCGAGTGGAGCAGCACCGTCACCAGCGCGACCGTGTCCTGGACCCAGACCAGCGCGACCCGGCGGACCCGCGCCCGCGACGAGGTCAGCGGCGTCACCACGGCAGCGGACTGCACGGCGTTCGCCAGCACGGAGGAGGCCAGGTGCGCCCAGCGGTCTACGTCCGGCTCGACCTGGTGGAACTGGTGGCGGATCATCCGCTGCTCGCCGGCGGTCGGCCCGTCGCGCTCCATCAGGTGCTCGACGAAGAAGCGGTATCCGACGTCCGTTGGCACTCTGCCTGCCGAGGTGTGCGGATGCGAGATCAGCCCGAGCTCTTCGAGCTGGTACAGCTCGTTACGGACCGTGGCAGAGCTGACGCTCGGCTCGTAGCGCCTGACGATCGTATCCGACGAGACGGGCGTGGCCGTACGGACGTACTCCTCGACCACGTGTTTGAGCATGCGCCGCCGCCTGGCCGTGATCTCCACGCGCCTCGCTCCGTGCCGTCCGCCCGGTCAGCCGCTCAGCCGAGCGACCGTTTAGCACTCTCAGCATGTGAGTGCTAAGCCGGAATGGTACTCTAGCTATAGCATCGCCTTCCGGCCGGTGTCAATATGGTTGCCGAGCCCCTTCAGGAGACCGTCATCTCCGTTACCCATTCTCCAGCCAGCGAACGGTCGATGGATCGCGTCCCTCAGCTTGACGCCCTCCGGGCCGCCCGATATCCTGCCGTGGCTCGGAACGGGAGGGTGTCGTGAGTGACGCCGACGACGCGGCCCGGGCGCGGAGCGCGGCCCGGGCCAGTGCCCTGCTCGACCAGATCGAGGCGCTGTTGCGTGCCAGGAACAAGATTCAGGCGATCAAGGTGTACCGCGCGGCGACCGGCTGCGGCCTGAAAGAGGCGAAGGACACCGTGGACGAGATGGAGCGTGCGATGGGTCTGCCGCCGGCCTCGGTTGCGCCGTTCGGCGGCCTGCTGCGGGCGATTCGTGGCTGGTTCGGGCTGGCGTGACAACATCTTCCCCCGCTGACCGCCAGCCCGGCTCCGTCTCAGCCGTCGCGTCCGTGGCGGCGGCCTCGGAGCGCCCCGAGGACCGCCGCCCGTCTGTGCTGACCGTCTTGACCCTGGTCGGCGCGACGGCCGGCTGGGGCGTCGGCGCGACCATGACCCGGCTGGCCGCCCCCGAGGTTGCGCCGCTCACCCTCACCAGCCTGCGGTTCGGCCTGGGCGCCCTGCTGCTTCTTGCGATTCTGGTCTGGCGCGGCGAGTCGGCAGTCCTTCCGGCCCGGCGGGACCTGCCCCCGCTCCTGGTGCTCGGCGCGCTCGGCGTGACGGCATTTGGCGCGCTCCACACGTTCGGCCTCCAGCTGACCAGCGCCGCCGAGGGCACCTTGATCCAGGGGCTGAGCCCGCTCCTGACGCTGCTGCTGGCGTCGAGGCTGGTCGGCGAGGTGGTCAGGCGGGCTCAGGTCGCCGGCGGGCTCGTCGCGCTCGGCGGGCTGGCCGTCCTGTTGATCGGCGGCAGCGCGGCCTGGGGCGGCGGACCGGATCGTCTCCGTGGCGATCTGGTGCTGATCGGCGCCTGCCTCTGCTGGACCGCCTACAACGTGTCGGTCCGCCTGCTGGCCGGCCGCATCCGCGTCGATCGGTCGAGCGCGCACGCGCTGCTGGTCGGCACGGCGCTCCTGCTCCCGCTCGTGGTCTGGGAGCCGACCCGCGTGCCGCTCGTGAGCTTCAGCCTGACGACCTGGCTGGCACTCGCCTATCTCGCCGTCGTCTCGACCTGTCTGGCGTACATCTGGTGGAACGACGGCATCCGGACCATCGGCGCGGGCCGGGCCGCGATGTTCAGCTTCGTCGGGCCGGTCGCCGCGATGCTCTCGGCCATCCCGATCCTCGGCGAGTGGCCCAGCCCGCCGCAGCTCGTCGGCGGCGGGCTGATCCTGTTCGGCCTCTTCATCGCGAACCGGAGATGAGACGCGTTTGTCGTTCCGGAGCGTCGCTATGCTAAGGACGGATCGTGCAGGCCCGGTGTACTATCGCCGCGCGCACGGCCGGCTGCCGTTGCGGAACAGCAGCTGATGGAGCCTGACATGCGTGGTGGATCGTTCGGTACTCCCCTCACTCTCGTGACGGCATTCGTGCTGGCCGCGCTGCTCGCGATCTCGGGCGGACTCGTCCCAGGCCCGACCCCGGCGCTGGCTCAGGGGACGAAGCCCTCAGCCGTGCCGACGCCGCCCGCCGTGGTCGGTGGCGTGTACGCCAACGACCTGACCGGACCTGAGATCTTCCCGACCGGCGAGTGTCCGGGCGGCAAGGCGTTGGGCGTCAACGTCGGCGAAGGGTTCAAGTTCACGGTGCGCGGCAAGTGTGTGCCGGACCAGGCCCAGGCGAACGTCGCGCAGCTCGGCCGGGGGATCGGATTCTGGGACGGCGACGCCGCGCTGGACTTCAAGGTGGTCGTCGGCCAGGAGCGAGCCACGATTGCGCTGTACGCGCGGTACTTGAACCGCAACGGCGTCGAGGCCCGCGTGGACGTGGGAGCCGGCGAGCTCAAACTGGTGCAGCGCAAGGACGGCGACATGGCGACGCTTGCCTCCCGCGCAGACCTCGGCTCGCTGATCGACGCGTCAAACTGGAACCGGCTGGCGTTCCGGGCGCGCGGCGGCGAGGTCTGGCTGCTCCTCAACGACGTGCCGGTGCTGTACGCCGCCGACACGATCGACCAGGTCGGCATGGTCGGGATTCAGGTGCTGCGGGACGGCAGTCCGGACGACGACGACGAAGTGAGCGTCGTGTTCCGCGACCTGACCCTCTCGAAGGTGGTCGACAGCCCGGACGAGCGCGCGCCGGTCTACCAGGCGCCATCCTGACCGCATCGCAAGGGCGCGAATGCCACTACCGTTCGGTTGGTGTGGTCACCAGGATGTTGTCGAAGGTGACCGTGGCCGGATCGCTGTAGGTCAGCGCTCCGATCCCCACATACCCCTTGCGGAACGTGCCGTCTCGCAGGGTGATCACGTCGTCGCCGTTGACGTTGACCAGGATCTGATCCTGGAAGCAGCGAATGACGATCCGATTCACCCCGCCCGATGCGTCGATGTTCGACGACTTCTTCCAGCCGGTCCCGGTGATGGTGCCGCCGGAGATCTTCCAGAGCTGGGCGCTGGCCGTCTTCGGATCCAGGCCCAGCTGATAGGTGTTCTTGTCGTCCACGTGGCGGAAGAAGATGCTGGCGCCGGCGTCGCTGCCGCTCACGATCCGGGTGTCCACCGTCATCGTGAAGTCGGTCAGCTCCGGTCCGAAGCCGGTCCAATACGCCTCTGACGGGTTCTTGTCGCGGCCGGCGCCGGACACCTTCATCCTGATCGTGTAGCGGCCACCCTCCACCGAATGCGTCGCGTACTGGGTCTCGCTGTTGGCAGCCTCGCGCCCGCCCTGCCGGAAGTCGTTCGCCCAGAGGATGTCGGGGATCCTCGAACCGGAGACGGTCGTCGTCGGATAGATCAGGTTGCGCCCGAGCTGGTACGGGCGGTTCGGGTTGAACGCGCCGCCGACGCCGCGCACGTAGATGTAGTACGAGCCGGGCGCCGGCGCTTTCGCCTCCAGAACCTGCCCCTTGCCGCCGGCCTGCGAGGTGGCGAACACCTTGCCGTTCCAGTCTGCGAGCTGGGCCTGGAAGTTGCCCGGTATCGGCCCTAGATCGACGTGGACCGTCACGTTGAAGTCCAGCACCTCGACGCGATAGGCGTCCACGTCACTTGCCGAGGTGAGGTAGCCGAGGGCGTCCGCGCCTGGCCCCAGGTAGCATGCGTTCTGATACGAGTCGTTCGGCTCCGGGCAGGGGTCCGGGCCGGCGCCCGGCGGTGCCACCGGTCCGGCGGGGGCGGTCGGGTTCGGCGGTGCGACCGGCTTCGGCGGGAGCGCCGTCGGCACGTTGCGCGGGCCGGTCGCCGTCGTTGGCGGTGGCGCGGCGGTCGGCTGGGCCGGCGGGGGCGCGGTTGGCTTGGGGGCCGGCGTCGGCTCAGCAGGTTTCGAGACTGGCTGGGTGGTGGCAGCGGCCACCGCCGTCGACGGGGGCGCGGTTGGCGCGGTGGACGGCTTCGCGGCGGCGGTCGGCGCGGTCAGGGGCGCCGTGGGCGGGGCGCTGGTCGGCTTCGACTCGGCTGTCGGTTTGGCGGCGACGATGGTTGGCGTGGGCGTCGCCGTGGCCCCACCGAACAGCCCGCTCCGCGTCCCGATCACGAAGCCCAGCCCGAGCAGCGCAACAGCCGCCAGCGCTGGAAAGACCAGCCAGGCGTTCGAGCTCTTCTTCGCGCCGCCGGTCGGGGGCGCTGCCTGCCCGAGGAATTGGGGCGCGTAGCCGGGCGGATAGGCGCCGGGGTTCGTGCCGCCCGGGATCGGCGGCGGCGTCACTCCTCCGGTTGGCGCGGTCGGGATCGGCGTGCCAGGGTAGGAGGCCCCTGGCGGCGGCGTGCCCCAGCCTTGAGGAAGTGGGGCACCAGGCCCCGGCACCGGAGTGCCCGGTGCTGGAGTAGCCCAGCCGGGCATCGGCGTAGGCCGTGGCGGCAATGGGGCTGGCTGTGGGGTCTGGCCCATGCCTGGGGGCAGCGTCCCCTCTGGCGGCCGTCCGCCGTATCCCTGGCCCGGTCCCGGCACGGTGGGAGCCGTGCCGCCGACGCCGGGCATCCCCGGGTAGAGCGGCGGCGTCTGCGAGAGCGCGGCCCTGGCTGCGGCGACCAGCTCGCGCCCGCTCTGGTAGCGCTCGTTCGGGTCTTTGGCGAGCGCCCGCGCGAGCACGTCGCTCAACGCTGGCGGCAGGTCTGGCCGTAGCTCGGACAGTGGCCGGGGCGCCTCGTGGACGTGCATGTACAGCAGGGACGGCGTCGAGGCGGACGTGAACGGCGTTCGGCCCCCGAGCGTCTCGTAGAGCAGCACCGCCAGCGAATAGAGGTCGGCTCGCTTGTCGATCGCGCTGCCACGGGCCTGCTCCGGCGACATATACTCCGGCGTGCCGATCACCATGTTGACGGCGGTCAGATGGCTTTGCTCGCCGGCCCGCGCGATCCCGAAGTCGGTCAGGGTCAGGACGTCGCCCTTCTCCACCATCACGTTGGCCGGCTTGATGTCGCGGTGCAGGATGTTGCGGGAGTGGGCGAAGTCGAGCGCGTCGGCGATCTGCTCGACCATCGCGAGCGCGCGCTCCGGCGACAGCGGCCCCTCGCGCCGCAACAGTTGCCCGAGGTTCTCGCCCTCGATGTAGCGCATCGCGATGAAGAAGACGCCCTCGATGTCGCCGATGTCGTAGATCGTGACGATGTGGGCGTGGTGGAGGTTGGCGGCGATTCGCGCTTCCTGTTGGAAGCGCTGGACGACGACCTCGTCGGCGGCCAGCGACGGCTGGAGCAGCTTGAGGGCGACCTGCCGCCCGAGGCCCTCCTGATTCGCCAGGAAGACCGAGGCCATGCCCCCACGGCCAAGCTGGCTCACGATGGTGTAGTGGCCGAGCTGCTTGCCGATCACCCGGCGCCTCCGGTGGCTCGAAGCTGGTCCCCGGGCGCCGCGCCCGACGAAGAAGGGCACTCTCCAGACGCTGATCCGGTCGTGCGCCGATCATACCCACGGGTCGTGGAGCCAAACAAGATGACTCACCCATCATCCATGAGCTATCGCCCATAATGGTCGTCATCTGGCGGGAAAGGGGGTGATGACTGTGGAGCTCGATCCGTCGATCCGGTTGACTGGCTTCAGCCACGGCGCCGGTTGAGCGTGCAAGCTCAGCCCGTCTGAGCTGGCGCAGGTTCTGCGTCACCTACCCCCGGTCATCGACCCCCAGGTGCTGGTCGGAGCAGCGACGTCGGACGACGCGGCGGTCTACCGCCTCTCGGACGACCAGGCGCTGGTCGCCACGCTGGACTTCATCACGCCCGTCGTCGAAGATCCTGAGGCGTTCGGGGCGGTCGCCGCCACCAACGCGATCAGCGACGTCTACGCGATGGGCGGTCGGCCGGTCTTTGCCCTGAACGTGGTCAACTTCCCGAGAGGCGCCCTGCCGCTGCACTACCTGGAGGCGATCCTGCGCGGCGGCGCGGCCAAGGCGACCGAGGCCGGCATCCCGATCCTGGGCGGCCACAGCGTGGACGACCCGGAGCTGAAGTACGGCATGGTCGTGCTGGGCATGGTTCATCCCGATCGGATCGTCCGAAACTCGGGCGCCCAGGTCGGCGACGTGCTGGTGCTGACCAAGCCGCTCGGCATCGGGATCATCACGACCGCGATCAAGGCCCAGGTGGCGGACGATGCGATCGTGGAGCGGGCGTTGCGGGTGATGACGACGCTGAACCGCGCGGCCTCCGAGGTGATGGTCGCGGTCGGCGTCCACGGCGCGACCGACGTGACTGGCTTCGGGCTGCTCGGACACCTGGCCGAGCTGGTGCGCGGGAGCGGCGTGGGGGCACGGGTGCGAGCGCGGCAGGTGCCCTTGATCGAAGGGACGCGGGCGCTGGCCGAGCGTGGCCTCATCCCGGGCGGCAGCCGCCGCAACCTGGACTCGGTGGCCGAGCTGCTGCGGTTCGCCCCGACGCTCGGGGAGGTCGATCAGCTACTGCTGGCTGACGCGCAGACTTCGGGCGGCCTCCTGATCGCGGTCGTTCCGGAGAAGGCCGACCAGTTGATCGCGCGGCTGCGGGCGGCCGGCACGTTGGCGGCGGCGGTCGTCGGCGAGATCACCGACGCGGTCGGCACCATCGAAGTCGTGGACGCGTAGCCTTTTGTCTCCTCGCATCCCGGCTGTCGCCCGTCGTGGGTCAAGTTGAGCGGTGGACGTGCCCGTGGAGCGCGGCGATCCTCGCCGCTCCGCTCTCACCCTCCCACGCAACAGCAGGAGTCCCGCTCGACACGGCTGCCGGCATCGTGTGACTGAGGTCACAGGCCCGTCGCTGTATCCCGTGCTATCCTGGCGCCGCCGAGGAGCAGGGCAGGGTGGCCGGAGTGGACGTGATGGCGGACGATCCATACGCGCGGATCGCGGAGTTGGAAGCGCAGAACGCTGCGCTCCGCGAGCAGCAGGCGGCAACGGCGCAGATTCTGGGTGTCATCGCGGCCGGCCCGGTGGATGCGCCAGGCGTGCTCCAGCAGATCGTGGAGGGGGCTGCACGGCTCTGTCAGCCCGACAACGTCACCATTCTCCAGATCCAGGGTGACGAACTGGTACGGCTCGCGAACCTGAGAGAAGGTCCGGGCCTCCGGCCAGTCGGCTCGCGGGCCCCGATCGAGTCGGGCGGTATCTTTGGCCGATCCATTGCCGAGCGGCGCACCATCTGTCACGCGGATCTCGAAGGAGTCCTGGACCAGGAGTACTCAGCTGTCGCCAATCGACTCCGCGAGCGCGCTCGTCGCGCCGGAGCATCTGCGTATCGGGTCCGCAGCATCGTGACAGTTCCGCTCCTGCGAGATGGAGCCGCCATCGGCTTGATGGCCGTTTCCCGTGGCGAAGTCCGGCCGTTCACCGAGCAGCAGATCGCGCTGCTGGAGACGTTCGCGGACCAGGCGGTGATCGCCATCGAGAACGCCCGACTATTCGAGGAGTTGGAGCGGCGCAATGGCGAGCTTGCCCGAGCACTCGAACAGCAAACCGCGACCGCCGACGTGTTGCGGGTCATTGCTACTGCGCCGAACGATGTCTTTCGGGTGCTTGACGCCATTATCGCAGCAGCTGTACAGCTCTCCGAGGCGGACACGGGACAGCTCCTCCGATTACGTGAGCGGGATGGCAAGCTCGTAGCACACGCGATGGCTGGCCACCAGCTCGCTCACGTGCCGGAGCGCTGGCATTACGACCGCGCGGATTTGCAGGAGACCGAGGCTCCAGGGCTGCCGGCGACCAGGGAGTCGATCGGCGGTCGCGCTTTCGTGGAGCGGCGTACTATCAACGTTGTCGATATGCTCGAAGCGGCAAGGTCCGACTACCCCGCGGCTCGCGCTGCCCAGGCGCACGCCAACCATCGGTCCGCGCTAAGCGTTCCGCTCGTCAGACGTGGCGAGTCGATCGGCGTTCTGAACCTCAGGCGGACGACTGTGCGCCCATTTACGGAGGAGCAAGTTGCACTCGTCGAGACGTTCGCTGATCAGGCCGTCATCGCGATTGAGAATGCCCGTCTCTTCTCGGAGCTTCAGGAGGCGAACAGGCAGCTTGCGGAAGCGAGCCAACACAAGTCGCAGTTCCTGGCGAACATGAGCCACGAGCTGCGGACGCCGCTGAACGCCATCATCGGCTACTCGGAGATGCTCCAGGAGGAAGCCGAAGACCTCGGCGAGGAGAGCTTCATCCCGGATCTCCAGAAGGTGAACGCGGCCGGCAAGCACCTGCTCGGTCTCATCAACGACATTCTGGATCTCTCCAAGATCGAGGCCGGCCGGATGGACCTCTACCTGGAGGACTTCTCGGTCAGCCAGCTCGTCCAGGACGTGGCGGCCATCGTACTGCCCCTCATGGAGAAGAACGGCAACCAGCTGGCGGTGGTCTGCCCGCCCGACATCGGGACCATGCACGCCGACCAGACCAAGCTCCGCCAGACGCTGTTCAACCTGCTCTCGAACGCCGCCAAGTTCACCGAGCGCGGGCGGATCGAGCTACGAGTAGCGAGTAGCGAGTTACGAGTAGCGAGTGACGACGAGATCGATCCCCCACTCGCTACTCGCTACTCGCTACTCTTTACTGTGTCCGACACCGGCATCGGCATGACGCCCGAACAGCTGGGCCGTCTCTTCGAGGCGTTCTCTCAGGCTGATGCCTCCACCAGAAGCAAGTACGGTGGCACTGGCCTGGGCCTCGCGATCAGCCGCCACTTCTGCCGGCTGATGGGTGGCGACCTGACCGTCACCAGCGTCTCCGGCCAGGGCTCGACGTTCACCGTGCACCTGCCGGTCGAGGTGGCGATGACATCGTAATGGCCGGCCGCTGCGAACCGTGCGTATAGTTGGCCCTGCCGTGCCGAACCCGTTCGCGCTCATCGACCGCCTCGACTTCGACTTCGACCTGCCGGCGCCGCCGTCCGCCGTCGGGCGCGCCGACCACTGGTTCAACCGCCTCTCCGAGCTCCAGCGGATCGGCGTGGTGCTGCTGGTGATGCTGTTCCTGGCCGCGAGCGCCTTCTACTGCCTCGGCCTCGGCAGCACGGTCCTGGTCAACCGGGCAGAGGCGACCCTCGCCGCCGAGCAGGCGGAGTACGACCGAGCCCACCCGACGCCGGTCCCGACCGCCGTCGTCGAGCAGCCGACGTCCGTGCCCTCGTCCGTCGCGACTGTTGCGAGCAGCAGCGTCCCGACTGCGCGACCCACCACTCGTGCCACCCAGGTGGTCGAGTACCCCACGCCAATCCCAGCCCAACTGCTGCCCGTGGTGCCGATTCAACCGATCCAGCAGCGGCCCGCTGCTCCGGTCGATTCCGCTCGGCCACGGATCACGGCGCCGTACGAGCCGCCGACGCCGACGCCGCCCGGCCGAGCCATCAGCGGGACGCCAGCGCCGCGCGGCACCGCCGGCGTGACGCCAGCACCAGCCGGCACGCCGGGCCGCTTCTCCACTCCGGCCCCGGTCCTCGCCCCGCAGCCCCCAGGTCGTACGCCGACGCCCGTCCCCGGCAATGCGCGACCGGCGTCCACCGCCGCGCCAGTCGTCAGGCCGACCACCACGTCTGGCGGCTCGACGGCCCCGAAGCCTACCACCGCCCCGGTCATCCCGAACCTCTTCCCCACGCCAGTGCCCAGGCCGGCCGGGACCGCCAGTACGAAGCCGTCGATCACCCGCTGAGGCCAGCCCGTCCGCCGCCGCGATCCGCACAGCTTCTCGGGCGCTTTGGGCCGGTGAGATGGCACTGTGATTGAATCGGCTCCGGAGCCTGTTGACCCCTCTCGAACATCTGTACTACCGTGGCGACGGCGCTGCAGCCGCCCATCCTTCTCAGCCGGAGCCACCATCATGACCATGACCGCGCCCGAGCGCGTCGCGCCCGCCATCCCCGCGGGCTTCCACTCCATCACCCCGTGTATCGTCGTGGCCGGCGCCGCCGAGGCGATCGAGCTGTACAAGCGCGCGTTCGGCGCCGTCGAGATCGACCGCGCGACCTCGCCGGACGGCCAGAAGATCATGCATGCGACCATCCAGATCGGCGACTCGCGGATCATGCTGAACGACGAGTTTCCCGAGATGAACTGCAAGGGGCCGCTCTCGCTGGGCGGTACGCCGTCCTCACTGTACCTGTACGTCGAGGACGCGGACGCCGTTTTCGCGCAGGCCATCGCCGCCGGCTGTACCGTCACCATGCCGATCGCCGACCAGTTCTGGGGCGACCGCTACGGCCGCCTGGCAGATCCGTTCGGCCATGACTGGAGCATCGCTACCCACAAGCGCGACATGAGCACGGAAGAGGCGATGGAGGCGATGAAGGCGCTGCAGGAGAGCGGCGAGTGGAGCGAGTGCGGCGCCCCGTCAGGCACCTCCTGACCGGACCGGAACGTCAGGATGGCGCGTGTGAGCCGTGCTATACTCGCCGGGTCGGGCGCCGCGGTCTACCATTGGTCTCGGACGCTTCGCCGCCGTCGTCGAACGACGGTGGCTGCGTGGCGCCAGGGTCCACGGTGGTGGGTTGCGTGCAGGGCAAAGACTTCGTCGGCATTGCCGATCTCGATGACTCGCGTTTAGCGATGGTGCTGGAGCGCGCGGCGCGTCTCAAGCACGATCGCCGGATCGGCCGGCCCCATCCGCTGCTCGCCGGGCGGATCGTGGCGCTGATCTTCCAGAAGCCGTCGCTCCGCACCCGCGTCTCTTTCGAGGTCGGGATGCGGGAGCTCGGCGGCCAGGCGCTCTACCTCTCGCCGGCCGAGGTCGGCCTGGGCGAGCGCGAGAAGCCGATCGACGTGGCGAAGGTGCTGTCGCGGATGGTCCACGGGATCGTGGCGCGCACATTCAAGCACGGCGACGTCGAAGAGCTGGCCCGGCACGCGACCATTCCCGTTGTCAACGGACTGACGGACGTCGAGCACCCCTGCCAGACGCTCGCCGATCTCCAGACCATCGCCGAGCACGCCGGGCGCCTGGAGGGCACGGTCGTTGCGTACGTCGGCGACGGGAACAACGTCACCCACTCGCTGATGCTGGCCGCCCCGAGGGTCGGGTTGAGCCTGCGCATCGCCACCCCGCCGACCTATCGCCCGGCGCCGGCCATTACGGAGCAGGCGGTCTCGCTGGCCGAGGAGGCCGGCACCGAGCTCACCATCGTGGACGACCCGTACGAGGCGGTCCGGGGCGTCGATTTCGTCTACACGGACACGTGGTACAGCATGGGCCAGGAGGACGAAGCGGCTGAGCGCCGCCCGATCTTCAAGGAGTATCAGGTGAACGCGGAGCTGATGCGCGCGGCTGGCCCCGCCGTCAAGATCCTGCATTGCCTGCCAGCCCATCGCGGCGACGAGATCACCGACGAGGCGCTGGACGGTCCGTCCAGCATCGTCTACGACCAGGCCGAGAACCGGCTCCACGCCCAGAAGGCGCTGCTCGTCGAGCTGCTCGGCGGCCCGCGCGGGAACGGGGAGTAGGCCGGGTGGAGGAGCTGATCAGGTCGGTGATGACCGCGCTGACGCTGCTCGAATGGCGCAGCGTCGTGGACATCCTGGTCGTCGGCCTGATCGTCTACTGGCTCCTGACGCTGATCCAGGGCACCACCGCGATCATGGTGGTGCGCGGCATCGTGACCGTCCTGATCGTCGGCACGATCCTGGCCTATGCGCTGAACCTGACGATGCTGAACTGGCTGCTGCGGAACAGCATCCCGGCCTTGATCGTGGTCATCCCGATCCTCTTCCAGCCAGAGCTGCGACGGGCGCTGGAGCAGATCGGGCGGGCCGGCGGCCTGCTGCCCCACACCACCACCGTTACGGCCTCCGCCCACGTGGTGGACGTCATCGCCATCGCCGCCCGCCGCCTGTCTGAGCGCCGCTGGGGCGCGTTGATCATCCTGGAGCGTGACACCGGCCTCGGGGAGTACGTCGAGACCGGCGTGCCGATCGACGGCGCGCTCTCGTTGGAGCTGGTGCTCAACGTCTTCTTCCCGAATTCGCCGCTCCACGACGGCGCCGTCATCGTGCGCGGCGAGCGGATCGCGGCGGCCGGCTGCGTACTGCCGTTGGCGGACGTCCACGCCAGCCCGGTCCATTACGGGACCCGGCACCGTGCCGCCATCGGCATCACCGAGGTCGCGGACGCCATCGCGGTCGTGGTGTCGGAGGAGACCGGCCGGATCTCGATCGCGAACAACGGCCACCTCGTCGGCAACCTGGACGAGGGCAAGCTGCGCAAAGTGCTCGGCATTCTCTACCGTCCCTCGGGTGGCGACCAGCTGCCCTGGAACCGTGGCCGCAACGGCCCATCCACGGACGGACCGAAGGAGCCGGGCGGCCCAAAAGTTGACGGCCCGAAGGCCAAGGTATAGGCGTGGCGGTTGCGCCGCCGGCCACCCGGCTCCGGTTCCGGCTCGATCCCGGCCGGGCGGTCATCGCCATCGGGCTGGCCTGCGCGCTCTGGATCGTGGTCCAGAACGAGGCCAACCCCGAGCGGACCGACATTCCGGCCCTCGCGGTGCCGGTGGACGTGGTGAACGTACCGCCCGGCCTGGTCGTCGTCAGCGAGCAGCCCCAGATCCAGGTCCGCGTCCGAATGCCGAACGAGTCCTGGAGCCTGCTGCGGCCCGGCAGCTTCCGCGCCACCGCCGACGCCGGGAACGCCAGCCCCGGCGTGAACGAGCTGCCGGTCCGCGTCGAGCCGCTGGAGCCGAGAGTCCGTCAGGTGGACCCGATCCCGCCGCTCGCCAACGTCGTGGTCGAAGAGGTGAGCGAGCGGATCATGCCGGTCCGGCTCAACATCCTCGGCAACGTGCCGTTCGGCTACGCGTACTCCACGCCGCACATTGCCCCCGAGAACGTCACCGTCTCCGGCGCATCCAGCGTCGTCCAGCGGGTCGACTCTGTCGTCGTGGACATCCGGTTGGACAGCCTGACCGTCAGCCTGAACGCCACCTATGCGC
This sequence comes from Chloroflexota bacterium, assembly GCA_046328125.1. Taxonomy (GTDB): domain Bacteria; phylum Chloroflexota; class UBA6077; order UBA6077; family JACCZL01; genus JADZEM01. Next base: position 77,428 of record JAXLXF010000018.1, on the reverse strand, counting down.
CGCGTGCGCTGGACGCCCGCGGCACCGAGGTGCGGGCCGCCCGCATCAACCCGTCCACCGTCAACGTGGAGGTGCCGGTCGCGCAGCAGGTCGGCTACAAGGAGGTGGGGGTGCGGCCGGTGGTGCGCGGCCGGGTCGCGGCCGGCTACTACCTCCAGCCGCTGGAAGTGGAGCCTTCGACCGTGACGGTGGTCGGCTCGCCGGCCGCGCTCGCCAACGTCAGCTTCGTGGACACCGAGCCGGTGGACGTCTCGAACCTGTCCAGCACGGTGCTGCGGCGCGTCCAGGTGGTGCCGCCGACCGGCCTCTCGCTCTTGCAGGCCCAGCCGATCAGCCTGACCATCCGGGTGACGCCGTTGACCGTCTCGCAGACGATCCGAGTCGGGCCGACGATTCAGGGGCTCGGTCCGGGCCTGGAGATCGTCGGGGATGTGTCCCAGGTGGACGTGACGCTGAACGGCCCGGCCCCGACCCTGCAAACATTGACGCCGAACCTGTTCCGCGTGGTGGTGGACCTGACCGGTCTCGGGCCTGGCCGCCACGACGTTGAGCCGAAGGTGACGGTGCCAGACGGCTTCACGCTGGAGCGTGCCGACCCGGCCCGCCTGACGGTCACCATCCGCGCGCTGCCGACCCCGATCCCGTCGCCGACGCCGATCCTGGCCCCGACGCCGGTCGAGCTGAGCCCGCCGATCCCGACGCCTCAGCCGTGACGAGCAGCGAGTGACGAGTAGCGAGGGGCGAGAATTCGGTTACTCGCCCCTCGCCCCTCGCCCCTCGCTTCTCGACCAGGGCAGCGAGCGGTACTCCTCCGGCATCAGCGCCAGCACATGCACGTCGGCCGGCTCGCCGCTCGAATCGGGCAGGGCGCGCCGAAGCGTTCCTTCCAGCACGAAGCCGAGCCGTTCGGCCACGCGCAGGCTGCGGATGTTGCGCGGGTCGATCCGCAGCTCCACCCGGTTCGCGGCCAGCTCGTCGAACGCCAGACGGGCCAGCAGCTGGACCGTCTCGGTCGCGTACCCTCGTCCCACCCGGTCCTGGCAGACCCAGTACCCGATCTCGAACGTCCGAATCGCCCAGTTCATGCGGTGGAAGCCGCTGCCGCCGACGATCCGTCCGGTCGCTTTCTCGACGATGGCGACGGCGAGGTCTTCGCGCAGCAGCCATTGCGCGCCCTTGCGGCGGGTGTACTCGACGGCGTTGTCGGGGTTGCGGTAGCGATCCACCCACGGCATCCACGGCTCCAGGTGGTCGCGTGAGCGATCCACGGCGTCCCAGAGCGCCATGCCGTCGGACTCGGCCCAGGGGCGCACGATGACGCGCTCCCCGACCAGCTGGTCCGGAAGGTCGATCAGGATCGGATGGGTGTCGGCCATGTCTGGCTACCTCGGTCTTCGTCGACGAGCGGTTGGCCCGAATCGCGGCATGATGCCACGTCGAGCCATGCGAGCGGCAGCAACCGGCTGGCGGAATGCCGGGCGGCGGGGCTACGTTTCACGCAGTAGAGCAGCGCCGGCCGCACTGGCGACCGATGAGAGGAGCCTCCGATGAAGGATTTCGCGAAGCTAGTGGTCTACGCGCGTCAGGAGCTGGGGACGGGCGACGAGTACGAGCGGTATCGGCCGATCTCGGAGACGATCCGCCGTATCCTGGAGCTGCTGCCAGCCGCCCACGTCGAGATTGTGGCGGCGTCCTGGTGCGGCGACTGTCGGCGGCAGGTGCCGCGCTTCGCGAAGGTCGCGGAGAAGCTGCCAGGCTGGACCATCGACCTGCTTGGCGACGACGCCGCCACCCGAGAGCGGCTCGGCATCAAGCGCATCCCGACGTTTATCGTGCGCCACGCGAAGGGCGGCGAGGAGCTCGGACGCATCGTCGAGACGCCGAGTGGCGAGAGCCTGGAAGCCGACCTGCTGACCATCGCGCAGGCCCACCCGAGCCAGATCGTCGTCTGAGAGCTCGCTCGAACTGCCAGACACGCGTATCGGCGTCGCGCTGTATCATCCTTGTGCGATGAGCAGTGCGTGTGATGGCTGACCTCATCTTCCCGAACTATGTCCGTGGGCGAATGAGTCAGCGCCTCGTGTCGGAAGATGATGAAACTCAGGTATGACGCCGAGGTAGATGCAGCGTACGTCGAGGTGTCCGGGCCGATCGCTCCGGGAAGCGTCGAATACACTGAGGAGCTCGATCAGGATCGCAACGTTGACCGGGATGCAGAGGACGAGATCCTCGGTTACGAATTCCTCAACGCGAAGCGCTACGGCGTCCGAATCGATGACCTGGAACACCGAGACGAGCTCGCACGGATCTTTCGGGAGGCCGGATTCGGCGAGAGGGGTTGGAGCACTCCGCGCCCGCCGACCCGATTGCCCGGAAGAGTCGCTGGATGATCGGTAGGCCGTGACGAGTCAGCGTGGCGTGCCTTCTCTCCGACACGTTAGCTCGCTGGCAGCATCTCCTGCACCTCGGCGAGCGAGGCGTCCAGGATGTCACACATCTCGTCGATGTCCTGCGGAGTGGAGACCAGCGGCGGCGAGAACGCGACATAATCCGTGGCGCAGCGGAAGATCAGGCCACGCTCCCTGGCGGCCCGCTCGACCAGCTTGCCCGGCTTGACGCTCGGGTCGTACGCCTTGCGTGACGCGCGGTCCGCGACCAGCTCCACGCCCTGGAGCAGCCCGGCCCCGCGCACCTCCCCGATCATCGGGTAGGTCGCCCGCATCGCCTCCAGGCGGGCGCGCATCTTCTCGCCCATCAGGCGGGAGTGCTCCACCAGATTCCGTTCCCTGATCTGCTTCATCGCGGCGAGGCCGGCCGCGCACGCCACCGGGTTGCCGCCGAACGTGTGCCCGTGGTGGAACTCGACCCGCTCCTCGGGCGTGCCCAGGAACTCCTGGTTGACGCGCTCCTGGATCAGCACCGCCGCCAATGGCGCATACCCGCTGGACATCCCCTTGCCGCAGGCGATCAGGTCCGGCACCACGCCGAAGTAGTCCGCACCGAAGTTGGTCCCGAGGCGCCCGAACCCGGTGATGATCTCGTCGAAGATCAGCAGGATGTCGTGGCGGTTGCAGTACTCGCGCAGCAGCTTGAAGAACTCCGGCGGCGGCGCGACGAAGCCGGCCGACGAGATCGAGATCGGCTCCATGATGATCGCCGCCACGGTGGCCGGGTCCTCCGCCACGATCGTCTTCTCGACGATGTCCGCGCAGGTGATCCCACAGGCGCCGTCGTCGTACACCTTCCCATACGGGCAGCGGTAGCAGTACGGCGGGTGGACGTGCAGGAACTGCCCCAGCAGCGGCTCGAAGACCGACTTTCGCTCCCAGCCGCCGCCCGCCGAGAGCGCGCCCATCGTGGCGCCGTGGTACGCCCCGTACTTGGAGATGACCTTGTACTTGCGGGCGTTGCCGCGGTTGACATGGTACTGCCGCGCGATCTTCATCGCGGCCTCGGTCGCCTCTGAGCCGCCGGAGACGAACTTGACCGCCCCGAACCCGGGCGGCGCGAAGTCGAGCAGCTCCTTCGCCAGCGCGATGGCCTGCGGGTTGGTCCCGTGCAGCGGCGGCGCGAACGCGATGGTGTTCAACTGCTCGGTGATGGCGTCGATGATGGCCTTGTTGCCGTGCCCGAGGCTGACGGTGAACACCCCGGCCAGCCCGTCGATGTACTCGCGGCCGTCCGTGGACTTGATGCGGATGCCGTTCGCCTCGCCGACGACGAAGGGGTCCTTGGCGAACTCCTCCATCTGCATGAAGTCGAGAACGAGGCGCATGACGTCCTGGCGAGCTGGAGAATCGACCATCGGCGGACCGTCCTTGAGAGATCTGCGCGCGGCCGTCAGGCGGGGGACGGCCGGCACGCGGCATGACGCACACTGTCAGATGTCGACAGAGTGTACGAGACCCTCCAGCCCCGCGCAACGACCGCTCGCGGCTACCCTTTCACGGCGCCCGCCGTCAGGCCGGCCGCGTACTGGTCCACGAAGAACGAGTAGACCAGCGCCACCGGCACCGAGCCGCACAATGCTCCCGCCATCAGCGGCCCCCAGAAGTAGAAGTCCGCGCGCGTGAGCTGGACCAGCACGCCGACCGGGATCGTGCGCTCGCTGGAGGCGGTGACCAGCGTCAGCGCGTAGATGAACTCGTTCCAGGAGAGCGTGAAACAGAAGATCCCCGCCGAGACGATCCCCGGCATCGCCAGCGGAAACGCGATTCGGAGCATCGCCACGATCCGAGACGCGCCGTCGATTCGGGCGCACTCTTCCAGCTCGCCCGGGATCGTCTTGAAGTAGCCGCTCATCAGCCAGGTCGTGAACGGCAGGAGGAACGTCGGGTAGACCACTACCAGCCCGACGACGGTGTCCAGCAGGTCCAGCACCTTCATCACCTGGACCATCGGGATGAACAGCAGGGTGGTCGGGACGAGGTAGGTCGTGAAGACGGCCAGACCGATCGTGTCGGCGCCCCGGAAGCGGAGCCGGGCGAGCGCGTAGCCGGCCGGCACGCCGAAGAACAGCGAGATCGCGGTGGACGCGAGCGAGACGAACATCGTGTTCCAGGCCCAGACGACGAAGTCCGTCTTCGTCCAGAGGTACTCGAAGTGCTCGGTCGTCGGCGCGTAGACGGTGAGCGGGCTGATGGCGCCGTCGTACAGCTCAGAGTTCGGCTTGAACGCCGTGATGGTCATCCAGTAGAACGGCGCCAGCAGGAAGACCAGCACCAGCAGCAGCGGCAGGTAGATCGAGAACAGCCGGTCGAGCCACCGCGTGCCGGCCATCCGACCGGCCTGCGTCGTGCCCGGACTGACAGGCGAAACGATCGCATTCATGCTCCGCCGCTCCTTCGCAGCTGCCGGAGCTGGAACACCACCAGCACCAGCAGCAGCGGCAGCATCGTCAGCGAGATCGCCACGCCTTCGCTGATCTTCCCGGACTGCAGGCCGACCTGATAGCTGAGCGTCGCCAGCACGTGGGTGCTGTTGAGCGGGCCACCCTTTGTCAGGCTGTACACCACCTGGAAGTCCGAGAACGTCCAGATGATCGACAGCACCAGGGTGATGGTCAGGATCGGCAGGATCAGCGGGAACGTGACGTACCGGAACCGCTGCCAACGGCCGGCCCCGTCGATGGCGCTCGCCTCGTACAGCTCGGCCGGAATCGTCTGGAGTCCGGCGAGCAGCGTGATCGCGAAGAACGGGACGGCCCGCCAGGCGTTGACCAGCATCACGCAGAAGAGGGCCAGGTCAGGGTTGGTCAGCCAGGGCAGGCCCCTGGTCACCAGCCCGGAGTGCACCAGGATCCAGTTGAGGACGCTGAAGTTCGGGGTGAACATCCACTGCCAGGCCATGCCTGAGAGCACGGTTGGCACGATCCACGGCAGCAAGATGGCGGCGCGGACCAGCTTCCGGCCGACGAACTGCTCGTTGATCAGGAGCGCCACCCCGAAGCCGATCGCCAGCTTCATGACGGTGGCGCCAGCTGTGAACACCAGCGTGTTACGGAGCGTCTGGCGGTAGAGGCTGCTGTCCCACAGGCCGAGGATCGTCTGCAGCCCGACGAACTTGCCGTCCGCCCCGATCGTCTTGTCGAGCAGGCTCAGCTGGACGGCGTACGCCAGCGGGTACGCCACCAGACCGAGCAGGATGATCGCCACCGGCGCCACCAGGACGTAGCCGAGCGTCGCCTCGCGGTCGAGCGCCGCCGAGAGCGCCTGAAGCGGCCCCCTCGGCGCGGTCCGGGCGGCGCCGCCGTGCTCGAAGCGCACCGACTGCATATGTCACATCTCCACGGAGCAAGGTGCCAGTCTGGACCGTGGACTGAAGTCCACGTCTACGATTGGTGCGTGGCTACGCCACGCCGGGTGGGGGCCGATGGGTGGGGATGTGCTGTCCCGACCGTGCACCCGGTCGCGTAGCGACCGCCCAACGGTAGACGTGGACTTCAGTCCACGGACCACAGACGGTCCATCGCTCCTGGCTCCTCGCTCAGTTCTTCGCGACGATCTGCTTGTACTCGTTCTCGGCCCAGGCGGCGGCCTCGGCCGGCTTCATCTTGCCCGTCGCGGCGGCGGCGAACATGTCCGCGATGACGAAGTTGTAGACCGCCTGCGCCGCCGAGCGGGTCGGCGGGCCAGGTGTCCCCGGCAGCCGGTTCACCTTGTTCAGCTCGCGGAAGATCTTCAGCTTCGGGTCGTCCGGCCAGACGTCCCGCGTCTCGATCCCCTTGAGCGGCGGGATGAAGTACGACTGCCCCACCTTCGTCCACTTGTCCAGGAAGGTCGGGTTGTGCCACGCCCGCAGGAACGCCTTGCCGCCCTCCACGTTCTTGGAGGAGGCAAACAGGCCCCAGAGGTTGATGTTGTACTGCCCGAATCGACCGGCCGGACCGGACGGCCAGTTGGCGTGGTCCATCGTGTCGATCAGCTCTTTCTTCGCGGGGTCCGGCTTGGCCGGGTCGTTGGCGGCCGTCCGGGCGGCGAGGTAGATCGTGTTGACGTTGACCGTCGCCGAGATCTTGCCGGCCAGAAACGCCTGGTTGTTGTCCGGGTCCAGCCAGGCCGTGCTGCCCTGGTCGAACACCTTGAACGCCTCGACCCACCATTCGCACGCCTTGATCGTCTCGGGCGAGTTGATGGCGACCGTCTTGCCGTCCGCCTCGAACTCCTTGCCGCCGAACGCCCAGAGCACCGGGTAGTTCGTCGAGCGGGCGTCGCCCGGCGCGTGGCCCAGCGTCATGCCGACCGGCGTGCCTTTGTCGGCCAGCTTCTTCGCGGCGCCAAGGAGCTGGTCGAAGGTGTCCGGGAACGTGTCCACCCCGGCCGCCTTGAACATGTTGGTGCGGTAGTTCCAGGCCGCTGGCGCCTGCCCGAACATGATCGCGCGCCACTTCCCGTTGACGACGCAGGTCTGCGGGGCGATGTCGTAGAAGCCGCCCCACTGATCCCCGACCTCCTTCGCCACGTCCGAGACGTCCGCCAGCTTCTCGCCGTACAGGTAGGCGTCGAAGTCGCGCAGCACGCAGACGTCGCCGCCGGTGCCGGTCTCGACGATCGAGGCGACCTTGGTGTCCATCTCGTTGTCGGCGAACCGCTCGACTTTGGCGTCCATGCCGGTCTCGTCGGCAAGCTGCTTGACGAGCGCGTCCACCAGGCCGTTCTGCTCCGGGACGTACGAGTTGCCGGCGATCACCGTCAGCTTCGTGCCTTTCAGGGCCGGGTTCGGGGCAGCCGGCTTGGCGGCCACGGCGGCCGGCGCGGCTTGCGGCGCCTGGGCACCAGTCGCCGGCGAGGCCGCCGCGACCGGAGACGCGCCAGTTGCCGCGGCTGGGGCGGCAGGTGACGCGGCGGCGGCTGGAGCGGCAGCTGCCGGCTTGGCAGCTTCGGCGGGCTTGGCAACCTCAGCAGGCTTGCTCTCGGCCGGCTTCGACTCGGCCTGCTGCGTGACCGGGCTGGCCGGCCGGCACGCGGCCAGCAACGTTGCCGCGCCGCCCAGCGCGGTGAGCGTGAGGAAGCGCCGACGCGTCAGCACGTCAGCGGCGAGGCGCATGGCCCCGTCAGACCGTACGGGTCGTGGCTCCATCAGTGTTCCCTCCGTCGTCGAGGATGGCCCGGCTCGCCTTAGCCGGGCAGGCGACGTCTGTTGCCTCGCGGCGGACCGAGCTCGCTCTCCTCCTCAGCCTGCTCGGTGAGCCGCGCGATGATCGGGGTGGCGTTCGCATGTCGGCCTCGGATCATGCGGGCGTAGGCGGCGACGTCGCGCTGGCGGATCAGCTCCAGGCGACGGCGGTTCATGTCGAGGTCGTCGGCCCAGCGCACGAGGTCGCGGGTCACCGTCAGCCGGCCGTAGCGGTCCAGCCGGTCGTTCAACTGGACGGCCGCCTCTGGCAAAGACGGATGGCCCGGCGCGCCGAGGATCACGTAGTGCAGCTGGCGCTGCGCCCGCCGATAGCGCCGGTAGTTCTGCTCGGCGAACGCGTCGGCCATCTCGCCGAGGGCGGCCTCGGCCTGCGCGAAGTGCGCCGTCGTCATCGCCGTCACGATCGCGTCGAGGGCGCCCACTTCCAGCGTGTCGCGCAGGAAGATCAAGTCGCTCCACTCCTGGACGGTCAGCCGCGAGACCTCGGCGCCCCGGTGCGGGCGCAGCACGACCAGCCCTTCGGCTTCCAGCGTCAGCAGCGCCTCGCGGACCGGGGTCTTGCTGACGCCAAACTGGGCCGCCAGCTCGGCCTCCACCAGCCGGTCGCCCGGCGAGAAGCCGCCGAAGACGATCCGCTCGCGCAGCTCCTGGTAGATGACGTCCTTGATCTTGGGGTGCCCGCCGAGGCTGGGCAGCGAGAGCACGCGGGGCTCATCCGCTGCGCTGGCCGTGTGGCCTGCTCGGTCCGGACGGGGTGGGGGTGGGACGGAGTCTGGCATCTCGTCGGCGCTCACTTTCGCGATCGTGGCAGCGTGATGCCTGAGCTTACTGGGCGACGTAGCCGCCGTCGACCGCGAGGATGTGCCCGGTGACGAACGACGCCGCGTCCGAGGCCAGGAACAGGGCCGGCCCGACCAGCTCCTCGGTGGAGCCGAACCGATTCTGAGGGTGCTTCAGCTTGAAGGCGCGGTAGAAGTCGGGATCGTTCTCGACGGCGCCGGCGATCATCTGGGTGTCGATCACGCCCGGCGCGATGGCGTTCACCCGCACGCCGCGGGTGGCCCACTCGACGGCCAGCGCGCGAGTCAGCTGCACGACGCCGCCCTTGCTGGCGAGGTAGGCCGGGTTGCCGTTGTAGCCGACCAGCCCGGCAATCGACGCGATGTTGATGATGCTGCCCTGGCCGGCGTCTAGCATCACCTGGCCGGCCTCGCGGCAGAACAGGAACGTGCCGGTCAGGTTGATGTCCAGGACCGCCTGCCAGCGCTCCAACGGGTAGCCCTCGGCGGGGTGGCGCGCGCCAATGCCGGCGCCGTTGACCAGCACGTCCAGCCGTCCCCAGCGGTCGGCGGTCGTCTTGACGGCCTGCCGGACCTCGTCCTCAGAGGTGACGTCCGCCTGAACGGCGATGGCGTCCGCGCCGGCGTCGCGAAGGGCGGCGACGGTCCCCTCGGCGGCCTCCAGGTTGCGGTCCACGATCGCGATAGCTGCCCCCACCGAGGCGAGCCCGCCAGCCATAGCCGTCCCGATCGCGCCGCCGCCACCCGTAATCAAGGCGACGCGCCCGTCGAGGCGAAACAGCTCCAGGCCGACGAAACGCGTAGAGCCACCAGTCACGCGAACCTCCGCGCGGGGCTACACCGTCGTGCTGGCCCCATCGCCTATCGCGGCATATCATATTCGATCTATCGTCAGATGTCTACACGTGCTGTCCTGTACGATCTCGCCTCAGCATCAGAACCGGACCTTTCGACGTGGAGGGGACCATGCGACCGAACACCGCGAAGCGGAAGCTCCAGGCCGGCCTGCCGATCCTCGGGGCCAGCGTCTCGGCGGCCAGCCCGCTCGTGGCCGAGACGCTGGGCCACATGGGGTACGACTGGCTCTTGCTCGACTTGCAGCACGGCGAGAACAACCTCGGCAATATCGGCGCGCTGCTGACTGCCGTCAGCGCCACCCCGACGATCCCCTGGGTCCGCGTCGTCTCGAACGACGGCCCGCTGATCCAGCGCGTGCTCGACCTCGGGGCGTACGGCGTGGTGGTGCCGCTCATCAACAACGCCCGCGAGGCCGAGGCCGCCGTGCGGGCGATGCGCTACCCGCCGAAGGGTGACCGCTCCTGGGGACCGATTCGCGGGGCGTTGTACGGCGGCTCCGACTACTTCGCGGAGGCCGAGCGCGAGCTGATGCTGGTCGTCATGATCGAAACCGCCGAGGGCATCGAGAACGCCGACGAGATCCTGGCTGTGGACGGCGTGGACGGCTGCCTGATCGGTACCAACGATTTCTCGCTCTCGTTCGGCCTCGCGCCGCGCCCGGTCCCGGACAGCACGCCGATGGACCCGCGCGTCGAGGATGCCGCCTCGCGGGTGCTGTCCGCCGCCCAGCGCCACGGTAAGGGGCCAGGGCTGTTCACCACCGACGGCGCGATGGCCGGCGAACGGGTGCGTCAGGGATTCCGAATCATCTCGCTCTTGGGCGACGTGGCCGGCATGCGGGCCGGCTGCGCGGCGAACCTGGCCCAGGTCCGGGCCGTCGCAGCCGGGATCAGCCCGACCTCGTGACCGGTCCCCGCGCCTCCTGGTTCACTGAGGAGAGGAGGCGCGAGCTCGTCACTCCTCGACTTTGACGTCGTTGCCGCCTCTGGTGTGGAGCACCAGCCCGGTGGCGTCGGTCGCCACGTCGAACGTCAGGTACAGGCCGACCGTCCCGCCCGGCGCTACGCTCGCCCCGCTGAAGGAGGCGGCGCTGCCGTCCGGCTGGATCTGCCACAGCTGGAAGTCGGACGTGTAGGTGCGGCCACGGTCGTCGGTCAGCGAGAATGCGCTGCTGGTCAGGGGGCTGGTCTGCTTCTGCCGGTTCTGGATGCGGAAGTAGACGCGCTGGAACTGGCCGCTTGGGATCTGCGGGCGGCTGACGCCGGCCTCGTTCGAGACCACGCGCAGGTCGGTCACCTCGATCTTGTCGAACGCGACGGCCCAGCTCACGGCTTGCGGCTGTGATGGCGCCTGCTGCTGGGGTGGCTGCTGGGGTTGGGGGGTGGCCGTTGGGGCGGCGGCGGTGGCCGGGACCACGACCGTCCCGGCGATGCGCGCGGCGGCGCCGGGCTGCCGCTGGGTCGGCTGGGCGTCGCCCGAAGCCGTGCCGCCGACGAGCCGCGTCGTTACGGTCGCGGCCTGGGATGCCTGCGCTGTGCCCGGGGTGACTGCCGCGCCGGCATTCGACGTGGCCGCCGGCACACTGGTCGGGGCTGGCATCGTCGGCGTGGGCAACACGGGCTCCGGCACGATGATCTGGGTCGGCGGCGGGGCCGGAGCCGCAAGCCCGGCAGGGGCGGTATTGCCAGCCGCCGGCGCGGTTGCCCCGGCGCCCGGCGTTGGGTTTGTGGCGGCGCCCGCTGCCGCGCTGGCGTCGTCCTGCACGAGATAGTTGGACGGCATCCAGCCGGTGTTGCCGTCAGGGTCGCGGACCCAGCGCCAGGTCCAGCCGTAGGCGTCCTGCTCGGCGCCCAGACCGAACATCTTCGTGCCGTCCGGCCACGCCTTTCCAGGATCCCGCGAGGCCGGCGTCGATTTGATCGCCATGCCGCGCCCTAACGTGTTGGTGACCACGAACGTCGCGGCGGTCGTCGGGCGGAGGGTGCTCGGCGTGGCGGTTGGGCCAGGAAGCACCATGCCGCTGCCCCCGGTTGGACCGTTGACGTTTGGCTTCGGGACACTCACCTGCTGTGGCACCGGGCCGTGCTGGATGGTGGGATCGCTTGTCGGCGCGGCGGCCGCATCAGGAGCGGTGCCAGCCCGCTGCGTCGGCTCCGGCGCCGCGTTCGTGGCTGCCGCGCCGCGAGCTGGCGGGGTGGTCGGCTCGATCACCGCCGCTGGGCGGGGCGCCCGGTTCTCGGACGAGGCCGGCGCGTCCGCGTCCTCGGCGCCGGCAACCGTCTGGCTGGAATCGGCCTGCTTCGCGGTGGCGTCGGCCGGTGGCGACTGCTCGCCTTCACCCGGCGAGCTGCAGGCGCTCAGGGCGATCGCGAGCGCCATCAAAACGGAGAGCAGGACGGCGAACCCGGCGCGCGGTGAACGTTTCATGGTCGTCTCGTGTCCGCCCCTCATGGAGGAGGTGAAGGTCTCAACCTACATAACGCCGGGCATGATGCCGACGTGCGCATTTCCCAATGAAGCACCGTTAGTGACGCAAAAGCGCGTCAAGTCAAGCGCCTGGACCACGCCTTCTGGGCGTGACAACGCGCGAGGCCACCCCCTGAGGGATGGCCTCGCGCGTCGCTTCTACGGTCGATCTGGCTCGCTCGCCGGTCTCAGCTCCTCAGGGCTTCGCCGGGGCGGCCGGCTGCTGGGCCGGCGGGTTCACCTCGACCTTGGGCACGTTGATGTTGACGCTGGGTGAGTCCTTCTGGGCTGGCTGGCTCTGGGCCGGCGGGCTCACGTTGACGCTGGTGGTGCTGGAGCTCGGGCCGGAGAACAGGCCGGCGAACAGGAGCCAGACCACGACCACCGCGACGATGATCGCCAGGATCACCGCGATCATTCCGAAGCCGGCAGACGTTGCGCGCTCCCCATCGTCTACGGGGGTCGGACTGTTGACGTTGATCTGCGACATGATCGTCTTCCCTCTCAGGCGAGCCCGATGACACGCAGCACGACGATGATGACGACGATTGCACCGATGATGGACAGGATCGAGTACATCCGAGAGAACCTCCTCGACCGATCCCTAAAGCACAGTGCGTGCCAGCCTGATTCGGTATGCTGATCGAAAGCGAGAGCGCGCCATGGCGGCGGTCAGTCGGCGCGCGGGAGGCTGTCGTCGATGGCGTTGCGCGATCGGATCATGGCCGCTCGGGGGCGGATGGCACCGGATCTCGTGCTGAAGCACGCGCGAGTCGTCAACGTCCTGACCAACGAGATCTATCCTGCCGACGTGGCGATCCACGAGGGGTACGTCGTCGGCGTGGGGGAGTATCGTGGTCCGAACGAGATCGACCTGGCTGGCGCCCACCTGCTGCCCGGCCTGATCGACGGCCACCTGCACGTCGAGAGCACGATGCTCTCGGCCGGCGAGTTCGCCCGCGCCGTCGTGCCACACGGCACGACCAGCGTCGTGGTGGACCCGCACGAGATCGGCAACGTGCTCGGCGCGCCGGGCATCAGGATGCTGCTCGCCGCGACGGATGGCCTGCCGCTCAACTTCTTCGTCAACATCCCGTCGTGCGTGCCGGCCTCGGAGATGGAGAATGGCGGCTTTGTGCTGACCGCCGCCGACATGGATCCCCTCCTGGACGAGCCGCGCGTGGTCGGCATCGCCGAGCTGATGAACTTCCCAGGTGTGCTGGCCGGCGACCCGGCCGTGCTGGCGAAGGCCGAGCTCGGATTGCGGCGCGGCGTCCCGATCGACGGCCACGCGCCGGGCGTCAGCGGCAAGGATCTGTGCGCCTACGTCGCCGCCGGCATCGAGAGCGACCACGAGACGACCCGCGCCGAGGAGGCCGAGGAGAAGCTGCGGCTCGGGCTCTGGCTGATGGTCCGCGAGGGCTCCACCGAGCACAACCTCCGCGAGCTGCTGCCGGTCGTGCGGCGGCTGCGGGCGCGACGGGCGCTGCTCGTGACCGACGACCGCGCCCCGAACGACCTGCGCGACCAGGGTCATCTCGATCACGCCGTCAGGCTCGCGATCTCGGAGGGGCTGGACCCGGTCTCGGCCATCGCGATGGCGACCATCAACCCGGCCGAGCGGTTCAAGCTGCGGCAGGTCGGGGCCATCGCCCCCGGCTACCGCGCCGACCTGATCGTCGCCGACGATCTCCAGCAGCTCCAGGCGAAGCTCGTCCTGAAGGACGGTCGCGTCGTGGCGCGCGACGGCGCTCCCCAGTTCCGCCCGGCCCCGTTCGACTACTCGGCGGCGCTCGACACGGTCCACATCGGGCCGTTGGACGAGAGCAGCCTGGTGATTCCGTCCACTGGCAGCAAGTGTCGGGTGATCGGCGTGGTGCCGCGCCAGATCGTGACGCGGCATCTCGTCGAGGAGCCGACGGTCCGGGACGGCAAAATCATCTCGGACCCGTCGCGCGATCTCCTCAAGTTCGCCGTGGTCGAGCGCCACCGCGCGACCGGCGACGTTGGGGTCGGGCTGGTGAAGGGGTTCGGGATGACGGCTGGCGCACTGGCGTCGTCGGTCGCGCACGACGCCCACAACATCGGCGTGGTCGGCGCCACGGACGCCGACATGATCGCTGCAGTACGCGCGGTGGTGGAGCAGCGCGGCGGTCTCGCGGTGGTCAGGGACGGCCAGGTGCTGGCCCGCCTGCCGCTGCCGATCGGCGGCCTGATGTCCGACCTGCCCTTCGAGGATGTCGCCATGCGCCTGGAGGCCGTCGAGGCGGCGGCTGGCGCGCTCGGCTGCACGGTCTGGCGGCCGTTCATGGTGCTCTCGTTCCTGGCGCTCTCGGTGATCCCGGCCCTCAAGCTGACCGACCGTGGCCTGGTGGACGTGGAAGCGTGGGAGCTGGTGCCCGTCGGCGTGTGAGCTGGTGCCCGTCGGCGTGTGAGCTGGTGCCCCTGGATGGGCGAAATGAGTTGGGGCGCTATGAGTTGGGGCGCAATGCACTGGGGCGCAATGAATTGCGCCCGTACAGCGTCAGTCATGGTACGGGCGCAATTCATTGCGCCCCCATTCATTGCGCCCCCATTCATTGCGCCCCCATTCGTTGCGCCCGTTGACGAGCGGGACCGCCGGAGTACCATGGCGGTCACGCTCGGAGGGTAACCGTGCTGGTCGGACGCGTCGTGATGCTCGTGATGCTGGCCGTGGCTTCGTTCCTGCCGGCCCGAGCCGTGCTCGCTCAGCAGGCCGGCGAGCCCGTCGTCGGAGGCGTCGCGCTCCAGCGCACGACGGTTGACGGCGTCACGCTCTTCTACGATCCAGACGTCGATGCCGACACCGTCAAGTCGGCCAGCGACGCGATCCGCCAGGGACTCGTGGAGGTGCCGGAAGCGACCGGCCTGCCGCGCTTCACGACGCCCATCGTGGCGTACGTCATGGCAGACGACGCCCGCTTCCGTCTGGCTTTGTCCGAGGTCGCCAGGGTGCCGCTCGATCTTATCGCCGAGGAGATCGGCGGCTACACCATCGAGCGCGATGGCAGGATGCTGGTCTTCTTCAGCGCCCCAAACGTCGCGAGTCCGGCGAGCGCCCTCTTCGGATTCGCTCACGAGCTGGCCCACCTGGCAGTCCGCGAGGCGACGCAGCGGCGGGCGCTGCCGCAGTGGTTCAACGAGGGGTACGCCAGCTGGATCTCGATGCGGGTGATCGACCGGCACGCTCCCGCCGAGGCCGCGCTCGGTCGTCAGCTTGACCGAGCGGCCGTCGCATCGGCGCTCCACACGCGTGGCATGCTCCCCTGGGCGGACCTTGTCACGCGGGCGCGGTTCAGCCGGGCCGGCGTGGACGGCCTGGTCAACCTCGCCTACGGCCAGAGCACCCTCTTCGTCGATTTCCTGGTGGCCCGCCACGGCGTGCCCGCATTGGCGAAGTTTCTGACCACCATCGGCGATGGACAGACGGCCACTCCCGCCTTCACCGCCGCGTTCGGCGCGTTCGGGACGGAGTCGGCGGCGTTCGAGGCGACGCTCGCGACTCTGAAGACGGAGCTCGCGCCCGGTCTCTACGTCGTCCAGAAAGCCGCGGGGGACAGCGCCTTGATCCTGGCCGTCGTCGGCGGGCCGGCCCGCGACACGGCGGTGGTGGAGCTGTACCAGGACGGCGAGGTCGTGCGCCGCCGCGAGCTCGACTTCGACGGCGTCGGCCTGCTGGTCGCCGCTCTGCCGGCCTCGCTGGTGAGTGGCGACCATCGCGTCAGTATCCGGGTGCGGGCGCCGGTGCTCGGCACCCTGGAGCTCGACCCGACCAGCGCCGTCAGCGTCCACCCGACCTCGGCGCCCCAGCCAGCACCGGCCCAGTTGCCCGGACGGGGCAGCGTGCGCCTGCTGCCGGTGCGCAACGCGGCCTGAACGTCTGTCAGAGCAGGGTCGAAGTCCATCGGAGGAACTCCCTCACCCCCCGACCCCCTCTCCCGTGCGCGGAAGAGGGGGAGCCCACTGGCAGCTGAACCGTCAACGTCTGGGCTTCGGAGATGTCACCGTCTGGCTCCACCTCTTCCGCGCACGGGAGAGGGGGTCGGGGGGTGAGGGAGTTCCCGGCGCCAACGACAGATGGACTTCGGTGAGCCTGCACCAGCCGTTTGCCCGTCATGCCCGGCGAGGCGCACTTGCCTACGGACAGGGAGACGCGACGGATGTATCGACCTTATGCCAGCGCTGCCCCGGCGGCCCGCATCTCTTCGATGGCGCGGTCGGCGTCGCCCGGCTGGACGTTGACCCCGCGCACCGCGTCCAGCAATAGCACCACCTCGATGCCGGCCTTGCGCGCGTCAAGAACCGTGTGGCGCACGCAGTAATCGGTGGCGAGGCCGCCGACGTACAGCTTCCTGATGCCGTGCCGATCGAGCAGGTCGCGGAACGACTGGCCGTCCGTCCCCCGCCCCTCGAACACCGAGTACGCGTTCTCCTCGGCGCCCATCCCTTTGAGGACGTGCACCGTCCCCGGCGGCAGCGTCAGATCCGGGTGGTACTCGGCCCCGCCGGTGCCCTGGACGCAGTGGACGGGCCAGTCCCCGCCAAACTCCTGGAAGTGGGTCGTGCGGCGCGGATGAAAGTCGCGGTCCGCGATCACCAGCTGGCCGGCCGCCGCGAACTGCTCGGCGTACCGGTTCAGGACCGGCACGACCTCGTCGCCGCCCGCCACCGCGAGCGAGCCGCCGGGACAGAAATCGTTCTGCACGTCGATGATGAGCAGCGCGCTGCCCGCTTCAGGGGTGACGGTCACGATCTCCTCCAAGAGGCAGAGCCCGCGAGGACGGTTCCCTGTCCTCGCGGGCTCTGTGAGTGTCAGCACTCGCTGGCGCGACGCACGCCGGCCGTCCGAGAGGTCGGATCAGCCGCCAGACCGCGTGTCCGTGTCCGACTCACCGAACTGGCTCGGACTGTCCGTGCTCTGCGGCGGGGTCACGTCACGGTACGCCACCCCGTGGCCGCCACTGGATCGTTCGCGCTCCTCGGAGGGGCGCCGCGCGCCAGCGTAGCGGACGGTGGCCGACGCCGCGACCTCTGGCTCGGGGGCCGGCAGGGCCGGGATCGGTGGTGGCGGCAGGTCCACGACCCGCCCGGTGTTCCGCTCGACCTCGCGATCGACCCGGGCGACGATCTCTTCGACCTCGTCGCCGAGCAGCTCGTCCTTTTGGAGCAGCGCCTCGACGATGGCGTGCACCTGCGGGCGGTTCTCTTCGACCAGCCGCCGGGCCGCGGCGAACTGCTGCTGCATCACGCGCTCGGCCTGCCGCCGCTCCTCGGCCGTCGGCGCCTCGCCCCACATCGTGAAGAGCTGGCCGCCCATACCACAGCGAACGTACTGGACGGCGCGGTAGCTGGCGCCCGGCAGGTCGCCGCCCATGCCCGTCGTCTCGGTGCCCAGGAAGACGATCTCGGCGGCCTTGCTGGCGAGGAAGATCTGGATGTCCACCAGGAGCTCTTCCTTGGTGGTGATGTGGATCTCTTCCTTCGCCTTGTCGAACGCCACACCCTCGGCGCCGTGCAGCTCGCCGTACTTCATCAGCGTCAGGCGGTCCAGCCGCTTGCGGGTGTAGAGACGGAGCATCGCGATGGCGTGACCGGCCTCGTGGTAGGCCACGCGGCGCCGGTCGTCGGCCGTCCGTCCCGAGATGCGCTGGCGGAGCCCGTACTCGCGGGTCTCCATCGCATGACGCATGTCCTCGTAGGTGATCGCCTCACGCCCGTCGAAGTGGGCGTGCACCACCGCCTCGTTCACCACGAACTTGATCTCGACCGGGCTGTATCCCTGGCCCTCGGGCGTGATCATCTCGGTGGCGACACGCTCGATCGGCAGGTTCGGAGCACACTTCACCTTCGCCAGGTAGTATTCCAGAACCTCCATGCGGCCCTCGTAGCTCGGCCGCTCGACCTGGATCTTCCAGTCGAACCGGCCCGGCCGCAGCAGCGCCGGGTCGAGCGTCTGGACGAGGTTGGTGGCGCCCATCGTGAAGACGGCCGGCATCTCGGCCTTCTTGGTCCGCAGCCCGAATTTGCGCAGCATCCGGACCTTCCAGCCCTGGTCCGTGGGGGGCGGGTCCATCTGCATCAGCAGCTCGTTGAGCAGGCCAGAGCCGCCGCCCATGCCCATGAAGCCGCCCATGCCCATACCCATGCCCATGTTCTGGCCGGCTCGGCTCATGGCGATGGCGTCGATCTCGTCCATGAAGATGATGCAGGCGCCGTACTTCTTCGCCAGCTTGCGGGCCTTGCTGTACAGCATCATCACCTTGATGTTGCCGATGCCCATGAACATGCTCTGGAAGCTCGGCGAAGAGGCGTAGGCGAACGGCACGCCGGCCTCAGAGGCGATGCACTGCGCCAGGTACGACTTCCCCGTTCCAGGCGGCCCTGAGAGGAGCATGCCACGGTGCACCTGGCCGCCCATCTCCTTGAAGCCTTTGACGCCGCGCAGCAGGGTGACCACCCGCTCGGCCAGCTCGATGATCTCGGGGTTGCCCTTGTAGTCCTTGAAGCCGACGCCGGTCTCGCCTGGCATGATCCAGTAGATGCGGGTTCTGCCCAGGAACCAGAACAGCGCCGCGAACTGCACGATCATGAACATGATCGCGAAGAACAGCTGGAAGAGCAGGTACATCGCGAAGAGGAAATACGGCCCCCAGGTCTCCATCGTCGGCCAGAGGACGTAGTAGCTGACGGCAACCAGGACGGTCAGCACGATCAGGACGCGGAAGATCGCCCCGAGCCGGCCGAGGAAGCCGTCGATCTTGCGATCGAGCTCGTCGTACTCCTTCTCGACGAAGGGCGACGTGGTACGAGCTGCCATGAATCGAGGCCTCCTTATTGGATGCGAACGATCTTGCCGGATTTGTCCAGCGTGAAGATATAGGGCACGGGCTCGGCCTCGCTCCGTGGCTGCGGGCCACGGGTCAAGACCGTGTAGAAGTGCATGCTGGTCCCATCGGGGAACGACTGACCGCCGATGTACGTGACTTGCTCCAGTTGCGCGCCGGCCTGCTTCGCCTGGTCCATGTCGCTTTGGAGCCGCTGCACGCTGCCGCCTCGACTCTTGAACCTGCCTTGCGCCTCGTCGCTCAGCGAGCTCCAGACGAGCTCCGCGTTGAACGTCTCGGTCCCGTGCATGTAGTTCTCGGTGGCCGTTGGGGCGCCGCTGCTGCCGACTCGGAAGGGGGCGCTCGGAAGCGAGAGCGAAAGCGACGGCAACCCGGCCTGGAACACGACCAGCGCCGCCCCGGCGACCAGCGCGACCAGCAGGATGACCAGTCTGACCGGGTGTACCACCAGCCCTCGAATGAGGCGATGGAGTACACGTCTGACAATCCGTCCGAGCATGACCCGGCTCCGCGACGATGCTTGCCCGGATCCATTAAACGACCCGGAGACCGCCTCGACCGAGCGGTCATGCGTGAACGATATCTCCGAACCCCTCACGTGCGCCAGAGATAGCGTCAGCGATACTGCGTTTGGGCAGTGTTCGGCGGATTCATCGGGGGTGGGGTCTCTCTCAGCGATCCGGCGTGAGCGTCGCGATGATCCGCTCCATCTGCTCCAGCTCGTCCTCGACGTTCGCGCGGTCGGGGACCATGCCACGCACCGTGACCGTCGAGAGGCCAGCCTGGAGCGTCCCGACCAGCGCCTTCTCGTCGATCAGGGTGGCGGTCTCTGTGCCCGGGTTGATGGTGTACTGGAGGAACATCAGCACCGACCCTGACGCCGTCGTCTCTGACTGCACGACCGCCAGGTCCGGCGTCTGCGCCTTCTGGGCCTGGATCAAGTCCTGTGCCATCTCGCGCGGCGAGCGCGTGTCGTGAAGCAGCCCGACGAGCAGCGCCGACGTCTCGTTGCCGAGCACCAGGACGTCCCCGCGCTCGGGATCCGAGCGCTCCTCCACGACGTTCCAGGTCGTGGGGTGAGCCAGCTGCATGCCGAACTGGGGGCTGTGCCAGGTGCTGAACTGCTGCTCGGCCCGGACCGAAGCCGGCAGGCCGACGAGGAGCGCGAGCACGGCCACCGCGACGAGCAGGCTCGTCAGCGGGTGACGCCATCGCCGGCCCGCGAACATCTCGGTGCGCTCCTTCTGTCTGGTAGCCCGTTCTGGGATGGCCCATATGCACGAAGCGGGCCGCTGGTGACGTGCATCACCGGCCAATCTTCTGACAACGTGCACACTCAGCATCATACCTCGCCATCTCGAAGCGTCCGGAGCCTTTCCGGTGCGTGTGGTCGGGTATCCTCGCTTGACACCGCCAATCGAGACGCTCGATAGTCGCGCGCGGTTCCCAAACCGTTTCACCGGGAACACGACTGTCTGTCCGCCGCGACTGGCTTGTGCGGCGCGGCACGACAGAGGCGCGGACGGTGGTCTGCATGGATCGAGGAGGCCCCAGAGGTATGCGTCGTCGCCAGTTCCTCGTTCGCTTCGGCTCACTGCTCGTCGCCGCGCCACTGGCAGCCGCCTTCGCCGCGCCGACCGCACCCGTGCGCGCGAGCCTCGCGACGCCCGGCCCGCGCGTCCAGCAGGCAGCCGCTACCGAGGTTCATTTGCCGGGCATCGAGCCGCCCACGCTCGATCCGGGCGTCGCGCAAGACCTCGCCTCGCTGGACGTGGTGACCCAGCTGTTCGACGGGCTGGTGGCGCTGGACGCGGCTGGCGGCCCAGTCGGCGTCGGCGCCGAGTCCTGGTCGATCTCGCCGGACGGGCTGACCTACACCTTCAAACTGCGCTCGAGTGCCACGTGGTCGGACGGCAAGCCGGTCACGGCGGATGACTACGCCTGGGCCTGGAAGCGCAACGTCAGCCCGGTCACGGCCTCGCCGTACGCCAACGCCTTCTTCCCGATCAAGAACGGCGAGGCGATCGCCGACGAGCGAATGGACCCCGAGCAGCTTGGTGTCGTGGCCCAGGACGCTCGCACCCTGGTGGTCACGCTCGAACGGCCGGCCGCCTTCTTCCTGAGCCTGGCCTCCACCTGGACGCTCTACCCGCTGCGCCAGGACGTCGTCGAGGGGTTCGGCGACAAGTGGACTGAGGCCGCCAACATCGTCACCAACGGACCGTACACCCTGGCATCCTGGCAGCACGACTCACGCATCACGCTCGAACGGAACGCCCAGTACTGGGGGCCGAAGCCGTCGATTCAGCGCGCCACGTTCACGCTCTTCCCCGAAGACGGCGCACAGCAGATGCTGGCGGCGTACGAGGCTGGCGAGCTCGACACGACCGGCGCGGGCATCCCGGCCGGCATCCCCGCCGACCAGATCGACCGCATCCAGGCCGACCCGGTCCTGAGCGCGCAGCTCCGCGAGCTGAAGCAGTCCGGCACCTACATGTTCATCCTGAACCACCGCAAGCCGCACTTCCAGGACGTGCGCGTCCGGAAGGCGCTCGGGATGGCGCTGGACCGCAACGAGCTGCTGGACAGCGTCATCAAGCAGGCCGGCGACCCGGCCCAGGGGATCATGCCGGAGGGCATCCTCGGTCGCCAGCCGGATGCCTGGCCGAAGGAGGACGCCGCTGCCGCGAAGCAGCTGCTAGCGGATGCTGGCTACCCCGGCGGCTCTGGCTTCCCGACGCTGACCCTCACGTTCGCCACCAGCGCCACGACTCGCCTGCTGGCGGAGTACACCCAGGCGCGATTGCAGGACACGCTCGGCATCACCGTCAAGCTGGAGTCGATGGAGAGCGCCGTCTTCCTGAAATGGCGGCGCGGCAGCGAGTGGGAGCAGAGCGGCGACCTGTACCGGGCGTCCTGGTTCTCGGACTACGAGGATCCGGAGAACTGGTACAACCACATCTGGGACTCGGGCAGCGATCCGGGCGTCTTCAACGGCGGCTGGAAGAACGCGCAGTTCGACAGCCTGGTGCGGCAGGCGCTGACGACCACCGAGATCGGCGCGCGGACGGCGCTCTACCAGCAGGCCGACCGGATCATGGCCCAGGACTACCCGCACATCCCGATCTACCACGACGCGATCCGGTCGCTGGTCAAGCCGTACCTGAAGGGGTACGTGCCGGCGCGCGTGCTCGGGCTGACGCCGCTGCGCACCATGTCCGTCGATCCCCACTAATCTCGTCTCGTGACCCGCTACCTGATCCGCCGCGTGCTGATCCTGCTGCCGGTCTGGCTGACCGTCTACACCCTCACGTTCTCGCTCTATCACCTGACGCCCGGCGGCCCGTGGGATCGCGAAAAGCCGATCCCACCCCAGGCGCTGGAGCAGATGAACCGGAAGTACGGGCTGGACCGGCCGCTCTGGCAGCAGTACGTGGACTACCTGGGCGGCGTGTTCACCCGCTTCGACTTCGGGCCGTCCTACAAGAACCTCTCCCGCAGCGTCGGCGACATCATTGCGGACCTGTTTCCCGTCTCCGCGCGGATCGGCGTCCTGGCGATGCTGCTGGCGGTCGGGCTGGGCATCCCACTCGGGGTGGTCTCGGCCGCGAGACACAACTCGCTCGCCGACCGCTGCGCGATGGTGGTGTCCGTGCTCGGCGTCTCGGTGCCGTCGTTCGTGGTCGGGCCGCTGTTGATCTGGCTGTTCTCGCTGACGCTTGCCTGGCTGCCGCCCGGCGGCATCGACAGCTGGCGCCACCACATCCTGCCGGCCGTCACGCTCAGCCTGTTCCCGATGGCGCTGCTCGCCCGTGCGACCCGCGCCTCATTGCTGGAGGTGCTCTCGGCGGACTACGTGCGCACCGCTCGCGCCAAGGGGCTCCGCGAGGGGCTGGTCGTCCGCCGCCACGCCCTGCGCAACGCCCTGATTCCGGTCGTCACCATCGGCGGCATCCTGCTCGCCGAGGTGCTGGTCGGCTCCTTCTACGTCGAGCGGGTGTTCGCGATCCCGGGCATCGGGCGCTACTTCGTGGACAGCGTCACCAGCCGCGACTACCCGGTCCTGATGGGCGTCACGCTGCTGATGACTACCGTCATCGCGCTGGTCAACCTGTGCGTGGACCTGACCTACGCGTACCTGGACCCTCGGATCCGGTATGGATAGCGTCGGAGGGGCCGCGCCGCCATCGGGCGCGATGAATCGCGCCCCCACCGGGTCTGCCTCTGTAGGGGCGCGATTCGTCGCGCCCGCTTCGTCATCAACGCCTGTTTCCCTACCGGAGCGCGAGGCTGCTGGAGTGAGGCATGCCGGGCCGTGGCTGATGGCCTGGCGCCAGCTGGCGCGCAGCAAGATGGCCCTGCCCGGCTCGTTCATCCTGGTCGCGCTGCTGCTGACGGCCTTGCTCGCGGACGTCGTTTCGCCGTACTCCCCCACCGCTCAGAGCGTCGCCATCGCGCGCCAGGGGCCGTCCGCGGCGCACTGGCTCGGGACCGACGAGCTGGGCCGCGACATGCTGGCTCGCCTGATCTACGGCGCCCGCGTCTCGCTGTCGGTCGCCGTCGTCGCGCAGCTGGTGATCCTGGCGATCGGCGTGCCGGTCGGGGCGGCTGCCGGCTACTTCGGCGGCTGGGTAGACACGCTGCTCTCGCGCGCCGTGGACGTGCTGTACAGCTTCCCGGACCTTCTGCTGATCATCATCGTGGTCACGTCGCTACGGGCGGCGTTGCGCGCAGATGCTGGCGGCCTGCTCGGGCTGCTCGCGAGCCTGGACGCCGCGATGGCCGGGATGCTCGGCGTCTTCCTCTCGCTGGCGCTCGTCTCCTGGCTGACCGTGGCCCGACTGGTGCGCGGCCAGGTGCTCTCGCTCAAGGAGCGCGAGTTTGTAGAGTCGGCCCGGGCGGCCGGCGCCACGACCAGCCGGATCATCCTCCGGCACCTGCTCCCGAACACGCTGCCGGCCATCGTCGTCGCGCTGACCCTCGGCATCCCACGGGTGATCCTGGTCGAGGCAGCGCTCTCGTTCATTGGGATTGGCGTCCAACCGCCGACGCCAAGCTGGGGCGCCATGATCCTGGCCGGCTCGAACGCGGCGCGCGGCGGCAACCCCCACCTGATCCTGGGACCGGCCGGCGCGCTGGCGCTGACGGTGCTCGCCTGCAACGTCGTGGGGGACGCGCTGCTGGAGGCGTTCGACCCGTGGATGCGGCGAGCGGGGCGAGGCGGCCGGTGAGCGCCGACGGGGCGTGCGTCAGATCTTCGGGGGCGCGATGAATCGCGCCCCCCGTACGGGCTCGCTTCACCGCTCGCGAAATCGACGGTGTGACGGTTCGCATTGAGCGCGAACGTGAAGAGGCGCTTCGCCTGAGCGAAGCGCCTCGAGGTGGACAGTCCCTGAGAGTGGCGATGCGCGGCTCACGGGGTCCAGGCGATCAGGTGGTCGCCCGTTGGGACGCGGCTGTTGGGAGCTGGCTCCTGGGTCACGGCGATTGACCGCAGCTGATTGACCGGTACCGGCACCGTCAGCCGCGCGACCGTGTCACCCTGCTGGTTGACGTAGAAGCTGCCGCCGGTTCGGATCGTCTGCGCCGAGTCCACGAACCAGAGCTGGTACACTCGACCTTCCGGTAGCGGCGGCAAGTCGTTCACCGACATTTCGGCCTGACGGCTGTTCCCGACTACGTACAGCGTTGCGCTGGCGCTCGGCACGCCGGTGCCGCGCATCGTGAGCACTTGCCCGCCCGGCAGCCGCGAGAAGAGCGCCACACTCGGCGAGATGCTCGGACCAGCCGTTCCCCACAAGAGAGTCATCAGGCCGGCGAACACCACGAACACGAGCGTGCTGCCCCAGACCAGCGCGGCCACGTTCGGCTTGCGGCTACCGCCAGCATGTCCCGGGCGATCAGGGGCGGTCGGGAGTGGCGCCAGCCCGACCGCGATCATCTCGGCAGGCGTCAGGCTCTCGGCGCGGCGAGCCAGCGCGAGCTTTCCCGGTTTGCGCTCCTCTGCACGTTCGCCCTGGGCGTTCGGGGTGACGTACACGGCGACGACCGTGGTGGAGACGTTCGGCTCGATGGCGCTCACCCGCGCGAGCTCGGCGTGCGCGCTCCCAGCCGGCAGGAGCTCGGCGGTCACTCGGGGCAGGTCGCGCGGGGCCGGTGCGGCTTCTGGCGCGCCTACCACGGCCGTCGGACTCTGTTCTGGCGCGTCGCCCAACTCTGGCGCGTGGCCTGACACCGTCAGGTCTGCTGACAGTGGCGCGCCGCCTGACAACTCGGGCTCTGGCTCGGTCACCATCGCGGCCGAGGGAAGTGTCTCACTCGGCGGCTCGACGGTGTCCGCGACCACGGGGGTGGGATCCTCGGACGTGACGTGAGGCAGCGTCTCCGCGAGTACTGGGACTTCGTTCGCCTGCTCAGGGACCGTGCTCGCCGCCTCAGCTTCTGCACTGGCCGGCTCGGCGTCCGTCCTGGCTCGTCCTGTCTGTTCACGGGCGAGCTCCAGGAGCCGCTCGCGTGCGCCGAGCGATGGATGCTCGGGGCGTAGCCCGTACGGCAGCAGCTGGACGACGTGACGGAACGCCTGGAGCGCTGCCTGGCACTCCTCGCAGATGGCGAGATGGGCGTCGAAGTGAACCGCGTCCGCCTCGTCGATCGCCCCGAGCACGTGGGCCGGCAGCTCGTCGTGGATCGACGGGTCAGCCGAGAGCCGGTCCGACCCGACGACGTTCTGAAACGGGTACGGGTGCTCGTCTGGCGTCAGGTCGTCGAGGAACACCTCCTCCGTCCAGGCCGCGCCATCGACTTGCGTCACCCAGGTCGGGCTCGCGGGAGACTCGGCGTACGGGTCGGCGTCGTCGGTCTCGTGGGTCGCGTACTCCCATGGCCGCCTGTAGGTAGCGTAGCCGTTCGCGGCGGACAGGTGGCGCTCCCACGGAAGCTCGGTCGTCTGCGAACTATCCAGAAGCCCGTTGTCCAGAGGCCCGTCATCCGATGCAGTGTCGTCTCGCCCCCACGGGCGTACGAGCCAGCGACCTATCACGATGCACCACTCCCGTTGACGACGGTCGTCGCAACGACCGGAGCCAGCGCCTGGCAGAGCAGACGCATCCCATCGCGAATCCGCGTCCCGATCGCCGACGGTGGCTGGCCGAGCCGGTCGGCGATCTGCTGCTGGGTCATGCCGCCGTAATACGCGAGCTCGACGGCCTCACGCTCCGATTGCGAGAGGACGGTCAGCGCCTCGCCGACCATCGCACGCAGCACTACGGCCTCGCCGCGTTCGGGCAAGCTCGACTCCCACTCCGGGTGAGATTGCTCTCCCCCGGCCACTGGTGAGCCGGCGCCAGACTGACGCTCGCGGGCCGTGTCCAGGGCCAGTGCGCGCGTCATCCCGAACAGCCACGCGGACGCCGAGCCGTAGCTAGGAACGTAGCGCACCTCGCCGCGCCAGCACCGCAAGAAGACGTCGTGCATGACGCTCTCGGCCAGACCGCGATCCTGGACGATCCGGAGCGCCAGCGTGTAGACGAGCGCCCCGTAGCGGTCGTACATTACGGCCAGCGCGATCTCGTCTCGCAGCCGGGTGCCGAGTAACAAGAGCTCGTCAGATGCGGCTTGAAATGCGTCCATCGCCACTCTCGTTTCAGACTGCTCGTCGCGACCGGGCGGGCCGGATGATGATGGTGCGTCACGAAGCTCGTTCATAGGTGGCGCAGAACGTACCACAGCCCTGCCCGCTGCAAGTCGCCTGCCAGTGCGCTGTTAGACGTTCGATGCGCCTGCGTGATCGCGCCGTAGCCCGCCGTCACGATCCCGGATCTGAGGCGGACCGGGTGTGATGCACCGACGGCGTCAGCGCAGCGCTCTTCGGCCGCTCGCGGCGATCAGGGATTCCAGGCCAGCAACTGGACCCCGGTCGGCGCGGGGCTGCCGGGCGCTGGCTCCTGGGTGATGGCGACCTCACGGACGCGCTCCAGAGGAGTCGGGACCGTCACGCGGACGGCGGTGTCGCCGCGCGGATCGACGCCGAACGTTCCGCCAGACCTGGCTGGCTGATTCGGCTCGGCGAACCAGAGCTGATAGACCCGTCCTGGCAGCAGCGGTGGCAGCGCGTCCACGGTCAACTCGGCGCGGCGACCGTTGTCCACGACGTAGAGCCGGGCGCTGGCGGAGGGGATGACGGTCCCCCGCAGCGCCAGGAGCTGTCCGCCCGGCAGCCGCGAGAGCAGTTCGAGCTCGAACGATGGGTGGGGGGCCGTTGCGCTCCAGTTGGCGTAGAAGAGGCCGGCGGCGATGGTGAACAGCAGCGCGATGCCCCAGCCAACGGACGCCAGTTTGATGCGCGCACCTTGCCTGCGCGGCGGTGGGGCGAGCACACCGGCCGGCGGTGCAGCGGGCGCCTGCACCGCCGCCGTTCCGCCGGTCTGCGGGTGGCCTGCGCCCGCCGCGTCGGCCCGGGGTTGTGCTGCGCCAACAACAGCGGCGGGCATCACGAGCGTCGGCGCCACTTCTATGATGGTCGGGGACTCGTCGCCCTGCGCTCCCGCCAACGACGCACCGCTCGTGACACGTGGAACGACCACGGTGGGCGCCTCGCTCACGTCCACGCGCCCGCGTGCTTGCGTGCGCGCCGCGAGGTTCGCACGACAGGCGAGGCAGACGAACAGGTGCAGCTCGAACGTCCGCCGCTCGTCGGCGTTCAGCGCGCCCCGCACGTACGCGTCGAGCGTGTCGTGTGGCGTCCCGACTTCCATCCGCGCCGTTGGTCGGTCGTCCGGGTCTGAAGGCTCCGTCTGGTGCGTGTCGGGCGGGTCGCTCGCATCAGCCATGTATTGTCCCGAGCTACGCCGGGTTGGTCGGAGCGCCGGTGGCGGCGCGCAGTGCCTGCGTTGCCTCGTGGTCGATGGCGAAGTGCTCCGGCAGCGAGATCCGCTCCTCCGGCCGCTTCGAGCAGGTGATCTTGACGCCGTAGTCGCGCTCGGCGCCTTCCACGGTCACGTACCCCTGGATCACGTCTTCGAGGACCGCTTCCGGGGTGCGCGTGAACGGCTCGTAGTAGCCGCCGCCGCCCGGCAGCTCCAGGTGGGCCGCGATGTCCGGATCGAGCGTGATGTACGCCTTCGGGTTCGGGCGCTCGCCGTTCGAGAGGAACAGCTCGCCGATGGCGCCGTCCTGGCCGCCCAGGTAGCCCTTGGCCCGGAACTGGGTCCGGTCGCGCATCCCGGCCATCGACCAGGGCAGGCCGCTGGAGGTCCGGAACGTGGTGTACTGGCCGCAGCCGCCCCGGAACCGCCCCGGCCCGCCGGAGTCCGGCTTGATCTCTCGTCGCTCCAGCACGATGGCGGTCAGATTCTCGATCACCTCGGCCGGCACGCCGGCCACGCCGCTCGGGAACCCGATGTTGTTCAGCCCGTCCTTCGTCGGGCGGGCGCCCGTGCCGCCGCACTGGAAGATCGTCAGGTTGAAGGTCCGCCCGTTCTTCTCGTCGCCCCGGAACACCGTGGCCCAGAGGGGAGCTGCGCCCTCGGCCATGATCCGGTCCGGGATCACGTCCACCAGCGCCCCGAACAGCAGGTTCGGCAGGAAGTGGCCGATGATGTGGCGCGCCGCGACCGGGGCCGGGTACTTCGGGTTCAGGATCGTGCCCTCCGGCGCCACGACGTGGACCGGGCGGAACGAGCCTTCGTTGTGGGGCACCTCCGGGCAGATCGCGGCCTTCACCGCGAAGCTGGTGTAGGCGTGGGTGTAGTTCAGGACCGAGTTGATCCCGAACCGGCTCTGCGGCGACGACCCGGTGTGGTCCACGGTCATGCTGTCGCCCTTGACGATCACTTTCGCCTTGAGGACGATCGGCGCCTCGAAGCCGTCGCTCCACAGCTCGTTCTCGTACTCGCCGTCCGGGATCTGGGCGATGGCCTGCCGGAGCGCTTGCTCGGACCGCTCGATAATCGCGTCGGAGAGCGGCTCGATGGAGGCCAGGTCGAACTCGTCCATCAGCTCCAGCAGGCGCGCCCCGCCGACGTCGTTGCAGGTGGTCATCGCGTACAGGTCGCCCTCGACCTCGTCGGGCAGCCGCACGTTGCCGCGGATGATCTGGAACAGGATCTCGTTGCGCTCCCCCCGATCGAACAGCTTCATGATCGGAATGTACAACCCCTCCTCGTACACCTCGCGCGCCTCAGCCGAGAGGATGCGCCCGCCGATGTCCGCGACGTGGCAGGTGTTGGCGAAGAGGGCGACGCACTTCCCGTTGCGGAAGACCGGCGTCAGGATGGTGATGTCGTTGATCTGGCCGGCCGTCATCCACGGGTCATTCGTGAGGAGGACGTCGCCGGGCTGGAGCGTCTCGGGCGGATACTGCTTCAGGAAGTGGCGGACGCCGGTTGCCATCGCGTTGATGTGGCCGGGGGTGCCGGTCTCGGACTGCGCCACCATGTTGCCCCTGGTGTCGAAGACGCCGCAGGCGAGATCCTGGGACTCCCGCACGATGGTGCTGAACGCGGTCCGCATCAGCGCGGCCTGCTGCTCGCTGCACACTGAGAGCAGGCGGTTCCAGAGCACTTCCAGGGTGATCGGGTCGATGGTGACGGCCGGAGTGGTGGCGGTCGCGGTCTGGGCGATGGTCATCGGCGCAAGTCCCTCACCGGCCGCCCGCATTCGTCGTGGTTGGCGTACACCACGAGGCGGCATCCGTGAGATTATGGCCCAGGACGGACAGTCGCTTCAGCGCCCCGCGCACGCGAGTCGGGAAGTGACCGTGGACGGCCCGATTGCGCGGTGTATGGTTCGGCGATGACGGGCATCTCGTCGCGCAGAGCGAGGCGTGGCCGGGCCAGGCGACCGAGACTGCTGGAGACGCGGCATGATCGACCGGCATCAACTGCCTGGAGACGGTCCAGGGGTCACCATCGTCGAGGCCGACCGGCCCGACGAGCCGGTCCTGCGGCGATTGATCGAGCTGTATTTGTACGACCTGAGCCGCCTGGACGGTCGCCCGATCGGGCCGCACGGCGAGTACGGCTACCGGTATCTCGACCAGTACTGGACTGAGGAACAGCGGTATCCGTATCTGATTCAGGTGGACGGCCATTGGGCGGGCTTTGCGCTGGTGAACCGGCACACCGCCCTGGGCGAAGACGCCTGGTCGATGGCCGAATTCTTCGTCATGGCGGCGTACCGTCGGCGGGGCATCGGCGAGCGGGTTGCGCGCTGGCTGTTCGACCGACACGCGGGCACCTGGCATGTCGCCGAGCTCCGACACAACGTCGAGGCGCAAGCGTTCTGGCGTCGGGCGATCGGCAGCTACACGAACGGGCAGTTCCGCGAGGTGGAGCTCCACGACGAGCGCTGGGATGGCCCGATTCAGATCTTCGTCAGCCCGGTCAGCCAGCACGGGACACCATAGGGTGTGTCTCGTATACTCGAAGCAGCCGACCGACGCGGGCCGGTGCGGAGGGGAGTGCGGTGCCGCGGCCCCCTGGTGCGAGGGTGGACGCGGCTGTGCCTGTGAGTGGGGGTGCTCATGATCACCGTGCGTGTTCGCATCTATCCGACCCTTGGCAAAGAGGCCGAGACGCGCGCGTTCATGACCGAGTGGGTCAAGGCGGCCCAGGCGCAGGGGGAGAAGGTTGGGCTGGCGGCGCGCGTCTACAGCAGCGAAGGCTCGATGCTGATGGTCCCGCGCCGTTTCGCCGACCTGGCCGCCGCCGACGCGCGCCGCCGCGAGAACCTGGCCGACGCTGAGTGGCAAGGGCGCATCGCGAAGCTCGGGACGCTGACCCGCGAGCCGTTCCGACAGTCGATCGAGGAGACCGTCGTTCCGCCGGAGGCGGCGGACCCGTCGTCGGTCGGCATCGTTCAGCGCGCGTTCTTCTACCCGGCCTCAGACAAGGTCGGTCAGGTGCGCTCCGCGCTCGAAGCGTTCGTGCATGACGCGCATGCCGCCGGGTCCAGGCGTGTTGGCCTCACGCAGCAGATCTTCAGCGAGAGTGGCCCGCTGCTGGTTGTGACGGCCCTGCGCGCCGACATGGCCGAGCTGGAGATGGCCCGGAAGGAGCGAGCCGAGCCGGTCGGGGCGCTGGTGCGCGCCGTCAGTCCGCTGCTGCGCGCTCCCATCGCCGTGCGGCTGCTGGAAGTGGTGGTCCCGCTCCCGAACTGAGTCAGGAGAACGTCACACGCGGCCTCGGGGCGATCGCGCCCCGAGGCCATCGCCACTCTTCCTGGTATCCTGCCGCCCGTGCAGCAAGGACCAGGACCGCGACCGTTGTAGCCTGCCCTGACGAAGGAAGGGTGACGCCACGCGACCTGATCGAGGGCGATCCGGCCGGCTGGCTTCGATGGGTCGGGTTGCCCGTCGATGGCCCGGTCCGCACCATCGATTCGGAGGTCTCGACGGTCCTGGCCGAGGTGGACAAGGTCATCGCGGTCGATGCGGCGCGACCGTGGGTGGCGCACCTGGAGCTCCAATCTACCTACGATCCGGAGCTGCCGGTCCGGCTCCTGGTCTACCACGCGCTTCTGCTGCAGCGGCGTCATCGTCGCGTCAGGACCACCGTTGTGCTGCTTCGCGAGTCCGCCGACGGCCCGGGGACCAGTGGTCTCTTCGAGGAGCTCGACGACGACCCGGACCCGACGCTCGCGTTTCGGTACCGGGTGGTGCGGGTCTGGCAGCGGCCGGTGGAGGAGCTGCTCACGGGCAGCTTGCGCGTCTTGCCGCTGGCGCCGCTTGCTGCCATCGCGCCTGCCGAGTTGCCAGCCGTGCTCCACCGCATCGACGACCGCCTCGCGCAGGAAGTGGAATCCGGTCTCGCCGATCTGTTGCGTGCCGCGACGTTCCTGATGCTCGAACTGCGGTATGATAGAAACCAGTATCGGGAGATCTTGCAGAGCATGATCCGTTGGCGTGAGTCTGGCGCCTACCAGATGATCCTGGAAGAAGGCATAGAGCGGGGCCGCGCCGACGGCGAGCGGCGTCTGCTCGTGATGCTGGGCGAGGAGCGGCTCGGACCGCTTGACGAGGCTACGCGCGCCAGGCTCGACGCCGTTGAGGATGTCTCCGTGCTCGAACGATTGGCCCGCCGCATGCTGACCGTCGCGAGCTGGCAGGAGCTCCTGGCGACAGAGTGACTGGCCGAGCACGTCAGGGCCGCCATGCTGCGATGAGACGGCGACCCTTGCCACGCTCGATCAGGTGAAATCGACTCGGAGATTGCGCAGCGCGTCGATGGTGCACTGCGCGCCCGGGCCGATCACCACCGTCGATTCTCGCTCCTCGACGATGGCCGGCCCGACGAACGTCGCCCCCGGCGCCAGCCTGTAGCGGTCGTAGACTGGCGAGTCGCGGTACTCGCGCCACTCCGGATGGTAGACCCGCCGGTGGCCCTTGATCGCCTCGTCGGCAGTCCCGCGCTCTGGCCCCTCGGCCTTGATCTGGAGCGACGGCTTCGGTCCGGACACCACCAGCCGCCAGGAGATGATCTCAAGGCCGACGTTTGGCCCGATACGCCCGTACAGCTGCTTGTAGACCGTCTCGAACGCCTCGACCAGGGTGTCGCGCGAGCCGTCGCCGAGCTGGCCGGCCGGCAGTGGCACCCGCACCTCGTACCCCTGGCCGATGTACCGTACGTCCGCCGAGCGTGTATAGCTGATGTCAGACTCGGGCACGCCAGAATCGAGCAGGATCTGGCGGCCGCTGCCCTCCATCTCGCCATAGATCTGGTTGACGTTCGCCCAGTTGAGCTCGTCCAGTCGCCCGGTCGAGGTCCGCACGAAGTCGAACGCCAGAGGCGCGGTCAGGAACCCGACCGTCGAGGTCACGCCGGCCGCGTACGGCGAGATCATGGCCGGCGCGTGCAGCGCTTCCGCAACCCGGTAGGCGTGGACCGGCCCGGCCCCGCCGAACGCAAAGACCGGGAACGACCGCGCGTCCTTGCCGCGCTCGATGGCGTGGACGCGGGCCGCGTTCGCCATGCTCTCGTTGACCACCTGGTGGATGCCCCAGGCCGCCTCGGCAACGCTAAGCCCGAGTGGGTCGGCGATTCGCTCCTTGATGGCGCGCTCGGTGGCTGCCAGGTCCAGCTTCATCCGCCCGCCCAGGAAGAAGGCGGGGTCCAGATAGCCGAGGATCAGGTCGGCGTCCGTGACGGTCGGCTCGGTGCCGCCCCGACCGTAGCAGACCGGTCCTGGCTCGGCGCCGGCGCTGTCTGGCCCCACCTTCAGCAGCCCGAGCGAGTCGATCCGTGCGATGCTGCCGCCGCCGGCCCCGATCTCGATCATCTCGATGACCGGCGTCTTGACGGGAAGGCCGCTGCCCTTCTTGAACCGGTACTTCCGGTCCACCTCAAAATCGTTCGCGGTGAGCGGCTGACCCTTCTCGACCACGCACAGCTTGGCGGTGGTGCCGCCCATGTCGAACGACATCAGGTCAGCAGCGCCGATCATCGCGCCGAAGTAGGCCGTCGCGAGTGCACCGGCGGCCGGACCGGACTCCAGCAGTCGGATCGGGAAGCGTGTCGCCGTCTCGATGGTGCCGATGCCGCCGCTCGACAGCATCACGAACAGCTGGCCGCCGAACCCGAGCGTGCGCAGCCGCTGCTCCAATTCGCGGAGGTAGCGGTCCACGCGAGCCTGGACGTAGACATTGGCGCAGGTGGTGCTCGTCCGCTCGTATTCGCGGATCTCCGGCACCACGTCGGAGGAGAGCGAGACGCGCATCTCCGGGGCGACCCGCGCGATCAGCTCGCCGACCTGTCGCTCGTGGCTCGGGTTGGCGTAGCTGTGGAGCAGCGAGACGGCGATCGCCTCGATCCCCTTCTCCTTGAGCTCGGCTACAAGCGGTTCCAGGTCTTCAAGGTCCGGTGGACGGACCACCTCGCCGCTCGCCAGCACCCGCTCGTCCACCTCCAGCCGGAGGTAGCGCGGCACCAGCGGCGTCGGCATCTCCAGGAACACGTCGTACAGGTCGTAGCGGTGCTCGCGGCCGATCTCGACGGCGTCGCGGAACCCCTTCGTCGTCAGCAGCGCCGTCCTGGAGCCTTTCCGCTCGATCAGGCTGTTGGTGACCAGCGTCGTGCCGTGGATGACGTGCTCGACTCGTGCCGCTGCTACGCCGGCCCGTGCGAGCGCGTCCCTGAGCACCGTCTCGACCGCTTCTGACGGGTCGGTCGGGGTGGTGAGCGACTTGCCGACGGTGATGGCGCCGCTCGTCGTCTCGACGAGGATCAGGTCGGTGAACGTGCCCCCGATATCGACGCCCACGCGGTAGGTCGCGTCGGCCTGTACGTCACTCACGGATTGCTCTCTCCTCAGCGGGCGTCGGTTAGCTGCTTCAGGCGACTGCGCCGGACTGCCTGTCGCCCCGTTTCGCCACCCCAGATGTTACATGCCGGTGAAGGCGGCGATGGTCGCCAGCTCCTGATCGAGCAGATCGCGGACGTCCCGGGGGACGAAGATCCAGAGCTCGTAGCGAGCGCCGCGAGCAAACTCCTCCAAGATTCGATAGGCGTCAATCACCGCCATTGGAACGCCGCTCGTGGGGGATTTCAACGCTTGCTCGCGGGCTCGGTGCGACCTGAGCCGGAGTCCTTGCGACAACAGATATGCCGTCAGTCCGTGAAGCGCACTGTAGAAGACGGCTGTCACGGCCCATTGAAGCGCTGTTGGGTCGGATGGTCTGGTTGCCAGCAGCCACTCGGCGTGCGCGCGATTTTCTCTCGCCTGCACCAGATGATCGTTCGGACTTGGGAGCGTCATCTTTCGAGAACGATCTCCAACTCCGAGAGAATCTCCCGCAATATCGGCTCGGGAACGCGCGGCAACGGCGTCACCCTGAGCTCAAAGTGGTGCTCTTTCGTAGCTGCGCGGTACTCACGCTCGGCTTCGAAGATTGCGGACATGGCCGCCCGCTCGTCGCCGGCCGTGAGGGCGTGTACGAACGTCTCGTCGCCGTCCACAAGAGCTCCGATGATCTTGACGTCGGGGATGGCCGCGAGTCTGGCTAGGAGGCGGACCATCGGCAGCGAGCGTCGAAGCTGGGCGGCTGACGACCACACCGCGCCAGGCTTCCGCGTCTTTCCGGCTGGCTGTGGTTCATCGCGCGTAGCTTCCTGTTCGACGACAACCATCGTTCGCCTCCTGATGACCAATGATACCGCCGTCCATCCCCGAGTGTTGATGTGACAAGGCCCGCCACAGGTGGGTGACGGGCCTGCTGAGTTTGGGCGAAACGGGGTCAGTTGTGGACGGCGGCCGGGTAGATGATGGCCGGCTCGGCGTAGCGCGTCTCGACCATCCGCAGCGCCTCGGTTCGCTCGCGGACCAGCGGGTAGAGCCGCACCAGCCGCTCGCGCTCCTCGTCGGAGACCTGCATCCCGGTTCGCGCGATGACTGCCTCGACGGCGGCGCGCGCTTCGCTCTCACTCACGCTCATGCTGGCTGCATCTCCCAGGCCATCGTCGGCGACTTCAGGTGCCAGTCGGTGATCCGTTGGTAGGCGTCGCCCACCTTGAACACCGTGGCCTCGTCGAACGCCCGCCCGACCACCTGCATCCCCAACGGCAGCATCGACGCGGT
This sequence comes from Chloroflexota bacterium, assembly GCA_046328125.1. Classification (GTDB taxonomy): domain Bacteria; phylum Chloroflexota; class UBA6077; order UBA6077; family JACCZL01; genus JADZEM01. The sequence continues at coordinate 42,234 of JAXLXF010000018.1, read as the reverse complement.
GAAGCCGCACGGGATGCTGAGGGCCGGCAGCCCGACCAGATTCCAGATCGCCATGAAGCTCGGACCGAACCGGGTTGCATCCGGATCATACCCGTCAAACTTGGGGGCCGGGCCAAGCTGGGTCGGAGCGATCAGCACGTCCACGCCCTCGCCTGCCGCCCCGAGTGCGCTCCGGAACAGTGCGGCGCACTCTGCTTTGATGACCGACCGCACTCGGTTCGCCTGGACGTAGTCCGCGCCGGTGTACAGGGCGTTCGCTTGCAGCGTCTGGCGCGTGTACTTGCCGTACAGGTGCGCTTTCGTCCGCATGTCCAGCTCGTGGTACGCGAACGCCTCGCTCGCGGAGATCGGGCGCTGCGCCAGGGATGCCTCGGCGGCGTGCGGGATGCTCACGTCTACCACCGTGGCGCCAGCCGCTTCCATCGCCTTCACCGCGCCCAGGACGGCCGACTTCAGCTCGGCGTCCAGCTCCGGGACGGTGAAGAAGTAGTCGTACGGCACGCCGATTCGCACGCCGGCCAGCGAGCCGTCCATCCCGGAGACCATGTCCGCCACCGGCCGGTTCACGGTGCAGGGGTCTTTCGGGTCGTAGCCGGCCATCACCTGGAGCATGATGGCGCAGTCGGAGACGGTGTGCGCCATCGGCCCGATGTTGTCCAGGCTGTACCCGAGAGGGACACAGCCCTCTTTGCTGACCAGCCCGAAGGTCTGCTTGATCCCGCTGATCCCGCAGTAGGCGGCCGGCCCTCTGACCGAACCGCCGGTGTCGGTCCCGAGGCCAGCCGGCACCAGATTCGCGCCGATGGCCGTCCCCGTCCCGGAGCTGGAGCCGCCGGGCGTGCGTGCGGGGTCCCACGGGTTCCGCGCGATCGGAAAGCCGGTCTCTGGGTCCGGCCAGCCGGTCGCGAACTCCCAGAGGCCAGTCTTGCCCAGCATGATGACGCCGGCCGCCCGCAGCTTCTTCATGACCGTGGCGTCCTTCCGCTGGCCCCAGGCCGGGTCGAGGACGTGGCTGTTCGCGGTCGTCGGGGCATCCTCGGTGGCGATGATGTCCTTGATCGCCAGCGGGATGCCTTGCAGCGGCCCCCGGTCGATGCCGGCCGCGAAGTCGGCGTCGGCCTGCCTGGCGGATACCAACGCGGTCTCGTCCGCGATGTGCAGGAACGCTTCGAGCGACTCCTGGGCCGCATGCGCGCGCTTCAGGCACGCTTCGGTCAGCTCGACGGCGCTCAGCTCGTTGCTGCGCAGGAGACTCGCGGCCTCGGCGATGGTGCGTGGAAGCTCGTTCATGTGTGCATCCAGACATCGTTCAGGTTGGCGTACCGCGTTCGCGCCATGATAGCCCCACGATCCGTCGCAAGGAAGGCGGACCGGACAGAATCCGGCCCTGTCACCTCGTGCCGCGTGCCCAGACGACCTGGCGCTGTCAGACCGCCGTCGAGAGCACGTCCGAGGGGCTGCCGGGCAGCAGGTGCACGAGGCGCGGCGCCCGGCCGCCCCAGCCCGGCGCCAGGAACGCCAGCGGCAGCACGGCGCTGCCGTCCGTCCAGGCGACCGACCAGACCGTCGTGTCGAGTGACGCGGCGAGCAGCGCCGGGCCACTCGGGTCGAGCCAGCAGTACGCCGCCGAGTCCGCGCGGTTGAGGGCCACCACCCGAAGGCCGCCGGCGGTCCAGGACATCGTCAGGCCGTCCTCGAGCGCGTTCGCGGCCAACTTCTGACGAAACGGGCTCAGCGTCTTCTGCTCGTCGGCTTCGGCGACCCACTCCGCGCGGTCCAGCGTGCAGCACGCCAGGTCGGCCTCCGCGCCGAGCGGGTGGCGGGCCTGCCAGACCAGGGTGCCACGCAGGCGCTCGTTCAGCCACCGCGAGGCCGTCGGCACAGCGTCCTCCGCGATCAGCCCGATCCGTCGCTTCAGCTTCCCGAAGACGCCGCCACCCTGGGGAGCTTGCTCCGGTTCGGCGGGCGCCTCTTCGGCCGGAAACGGCGGCTCCAGCAGGATGCAGCGATTCCGCGCCACCCAGAGGCAGGCCCAGACCTCGCGACCGTCCAGCAGCAGGCACGAGATCGGGAGCAGCGTGTCCGTGCCTGACGCCGCGCGGCGCTTCGGCGGCACCAGCGGCGTCCAGTCGGCCGGCATCGGGGCGCCGGGTAGCCGCGCACGCATCAGCCGGCAGGCGCTCGATGCCAGTGCGATGGCCGGCAGCGCCGCCTCCGCGCTCTGTGCCTGTGCCACGGCCATGACCCGCGCCGCGATCCCGTCCAGCCCGGCCTCGGCCAGCTCGTCGGCAGCCTGCCGCAGCTCCGATGCTTCGGCGCCCGCCTGCCGCCAGCCAGAGACCAGCAGCCTCCCGAGTCGCTCCTCGACCTCGGTCAGCCGTGAGACTAGCTCCTGCGCGGTGCCCTGCTCGATCATCTGGCCTGCTCTACTCCGGGAAGATCCGGCCGAACCGGTGCCGGCCGCCGCCACTGACGCTCGCGCCGATCAGCGCGAGGCAGCGCAGCGTGACGCCGTCCTTGCCGAGCGAGGCCAGCCCGAACAGCGCGAACGGTCCGTCCTGGGGCACGGCGCCGGTCAGATCCTCCAGCGTTCCCCCCGCGAGCTCAACGCCGACGAACTGCCCGCTCGCGTCCAGCGCACCCACCTTCACGACGGGCGGGCTGAACGTGGCGAGCCGCCCGCTCAATGCTGGCAGCGTTGCCGTGAGGTTGCTCGCCATCGCGTTCAGACCCGCGGGCAGTCCGGCCAGCGCGGCGGCCGGCAGTGCACGGGGGTTCGGTGTCTGGGCGGCGTCCTTCTCGGGGCTGGGCGGCGGTCGCAGCATCGCCAGCGGCCGGAACAGGACCGCCACCTCGGCCGGCCCGAACGGCACTGCCGCCCGCTCCACCAGACGGCGCTGGATCGCCGCCACGCTGTCTGTCGCGCCCGCGATCAGCCGGTCCACGTCCTCCGAGCGGAGCGGCGCCCGCTGGACTCGGTTCAGGCGGATGCGGCGCGGCGCGAGGCCCGGATACAGTCCGGCGTCCTCCACCAGCAGCCGCAACCGGTGCTGGCTCTTGGCGCCGGCGCTCCTGAGTCGGGCTGGCGTGATCTGGCGCTCGGCGTACGTCTCGCCGGACGCCAGATCGACCAGGTACGACGTTTCGACGACGAACTCGCCGTCGTTCGCGTACGAGGATGCCACCTGGACCAGCTCCAGCCCGCCGACCGACTCCAGCTCCTCGGCCCGCCAGGTCTTCCCGAGCAAGTCCTCGGCCAGCCGGGGGTCCAGGCTGACTTTCCCGTCGAGCTGTGCGCCGGTCGCCGCCCGACACAGGTACAGGTCCAGCAGCAGTCGTGAGAAGGTGCCACCATCCACGGCCTGGGGACTCGCCACCGCCCGCCGCAGCTGCATCAGCAGGTTTCCAAGCCGACGTAGCTTCAGGGCGCGCACCAGTTCGGCGCACTGCTCGATCAGCGCCACCTTCTCCGGTCCCAGCTGCGCGAGTCCGCCCTCGGTCAACTCCAGCAGCAGCCGGTCCAATACGTCCAGGCCACTCGCGCGGAGCTCGGCGGCCTGCACCTTCGGGGCGGCCTTGCCACGCGAAGCTCTGGCCGCCTTCTTCGCGGCCGGCGGCTCCGGCATCGCCGCCAGCACCTCGAACGACGTCGGCTGCTCCAGTAGCGCCGAGCAGACCGCCACCACGTGCTTACAGTACTTGCTGCGCCGATGGGCCGGACAGGTGCACGTCACCTTCGTTCCGTCCACGCTCGGGAACGCCACCGTCACGCGGTAGTCCGTGGAGCCCTTGACCGTCGCGTACGCCTGGGTCTCCGCGACAGCGCCGTCGCGGACGTTGCCCTTACGCAGGTAGTCGCGTCCGGCCTTGAACGCAGCATCCCCCGCGAGATCCCGCAGGCGCCCGCCGAGGTCCGTCAGCGGCTGGTGCGCGGCTGGCTCAAACGGCATCGGTGGCTCCGCTCAGATCGCCGCGCAAGGCGCGCTCTACGGCATCGACCAGCTTGTTCGGCGTCGCCGCGAACGTCGGGATGTCCAGATTTGCCACCTGACGCGCCAGGTCCGGATCGAACGATGCCTTGCCCGCGTCGTTGAGCGCCAGCACGCACATCACGTTGACCTTGCTCTCCTTCAGCGCCCCAAGCTGCTCCAACAGGCTCGTGCGGCTGCCGCCCTCGTACAGGTCGGTGACCAGCAGAAACAGCGTCTTCTCGGGCTGCCCGACTAGCGACGCGCCGTACCGCACCGCCCTGGCGATGTCCGTGCCGCCGCCCAGTTGGACCCCGAACAGGATCTCGACGGGGTCCGAGAGCTGGTCGCTGACGTCGGCGATGCTGGTGTCGAAGAAGACGAGCCGCGTGTCCAATGCTGGCAGGCTCGCGAACACCGCCGCCACGATCGAGGCGTACACTACCGACTCACCCATCGAGCCGCTCTGGTCCACCAGCACGACGATCCGCCACTCGTGATACCGTCGCTGATTCGCGAAGAAGTGGATGCGCTCCGGCACGATCTTCTTCAACTCGGGCTGATACTGACGGAGACCCTCCCGCACTGTCCGGCGCAGATCGAGGTTGCGCGCCACCTTCAGCGGGCTGTGGCGGTCGCGGCGCATCGCCCCGAGCAATGCCTGCCGCGTCTCATTCTCCAGCCGCTCCCGCAACTGCTGGACGATCTCCGCGACGACCTGTCGGGCGGTCTGGCGGGTCTGCTCCGGCATCAGGTGCTTGAACGCCAGGATCGTCGCCACCAGGCTGACGTCCTTCTCCAACGATTGCAGCACCTCCGGCTCCATCAGCAGCTGGCGGAGGCCCTTCTGCTCGACGGCGTCCTTCTCCATGAACGCCACGACCTCGCGCGGAAAGTAGCCGCGGATGTCCCCGAGCCAGGTCGCGACGTGCGGGTTGCTGGCGCCTGACCCCGCTTGCCGACTGTTGTCGTCACCGTACAGGAAGTCGAGCGAGCGGTCCATGCCCGCCAGTCGCCCGTCGGCGGCCAGCGCGGCCTCCGCCTCGCCCCAGAGCCCGCCCGTCGCACCCTGCCCGCTCTGCTCAGGCCCGAGCACCAGCCGCCAGCGGAGCAGCGCCCGGCGTGTCCGTTCTGAATCGGGGGATTCGGGCGCAATAAATTGCGCCCCTACCAGGTCCGAAGCTGTAGGGGCGCGATTTATCGCGCCCCCAGACGTCGCGCCCCCAGACGTCGCGCCCTCGGACATCGCGCCCTCCGACTCCGCCACGTTGCCGGTCGAGGAGATCTCATCCGGGTCAGGCCCCGATGCCATACCGCTCCCTCCAGCTCTCCAGCGTCATCGTGATCTCACGGTCGGCTTCGTGGAGCCACTCGCGGTCCGCCGAGGACGCGGCCAGCGCCCGCCCCACCTGGCGGCCACCCACGCCGAGCACGGTGGCCAGCGTCTCGGACAGGTACGTCCGCTCCGGTCCGGATAGACTGCCCAGGCTCCGACGTAGGACTGGCAACAGCGCCGTCAACCGATCCAGGTCGAGGTCGAGCAGGAAATCGGTGACCGCGCCGATCAGCGCGCGATTCCGGACCAGCGTCGCGCGGTGCAGCGCGAACAGCCCTGCCACCAGCCGGGCGTTGTCCATCGCCTCGTCGGCCAGCGAGAGCCAGTAGCGCAGCCGCCGCGTCAATTCGCCTGACGCTAACCGCCCGGCGAGCTCCAGCAGCACCAGCGCCAGCCCGCGTAGTCCGGGGTGGGTCGCCGGGCGCTCGGCAATCGTCTCGACGGCCCGCCAGAATGTGTCCTCGCGCTCGCCGACGACCGGGCCACGCCGCTGAACCAGCTCGTACAGCGACAGCAACGTCGTCCGGATCTCATCAGCCGCCTCGTCACCGCAGACAGCGGAAGTCGGCAGGTGCAGCACCGCCCGCGCGAACAGCCGGCCCGCAAGATCGAGCAGCCGCTCGGCCGGCAGCTTCCGCGCCGCGCCGTAGCCGAGCAGGCCGTCCAGGTGATACGTCGCGCGGGCCAGGGCCGGGAAGCTGCCGCTGTCCGCCGCCAACGCTTCGCATCGTGCCAGCGCCGGTCCGAACGCCGCACTCTCCGCGAGGTCGCAGAGCGTCATCTGGAGCAGCACTTCGGTGCCGCCGTCCACGCGCTCGGCCTTGTCCAGCTTCTCGCGCAGCACCCGGCCGCACGCCTCGGCCAGGGTGCTGCCCCAGGCCGTCCGCTCGATCAGGCGCGCGTCGGTGGCCGGCGTCCACTGGAGCTCCCAGCGCTCGCGGACCTGCCCGAGCTGCTCCAGCGGCCCCTGCGCCAGCCGACCGCCCAGGCCGCTCGCCAGCTCGGTCCCGTACGGCACGCCCAGCGCCCCCAGCCTGTGCAGGAACACCGATTGCTCGGCCTCGACCGGGTTGCCGGCCAGATGCACGAGCACCTGCTTCGGCGTGTCCAGGGCCGGCAGCCTGAGCCGCTCGACGGTGGCGTGATACTCCTCCTGAAGCGGCGTCCGTCCGGCCTTGCCGGTGATCCTCCCGACCGCGTCCCCGATCAGCACTTGCTGCATCGCCGCCGCGACGGCATCGCCGTGCCCCTGCCCGAAGCAGGCCACCGCCGCGTCCACCAGCTCGTCCACGCCGGGCGCCTGCTTCTCGCGCATCCCGGCCAGCATCACGGCCAGGGTGAACCCGTCGATCGCCTGGGCCGGCGAGGCGGCGTACCCCTTCTCGCGCAGCTGACGAGCGGCCACCACGAGCGCCCGCCGCGTGGCTGCGCCATAGTCGCCGCCTAGCTGCCAGACCTGCTGGTAGTACCACGGCGCCCGGTTCCCTGCGCCGTAGCCGGCCTGCTCGCTGAGCCTCGGATACGAGTACGGGATCAGCGCGATCTGCGCCATGTCCGCCCGGGCAGCCCCCTCCCCAACCCCTCCCCCTTGCGAGGGAGAGGGGCTACAGGCAGTTTGCGCCCCTCTCCCTCGCAAGGGGGAGGGGTTGGGGAGGGGGCTTGCTTCGCCGTACGCCGCCGCGATCCGCCGGGCGTGCGCCGCCCCGCACACCAGCACGATCTCGTCGTCCGCGATGCCCGCGTCCAGGCAGGCCCGCGCCGCTGCCGCCATCGCTCGCTCGCGGCGGTCGTCCTGCTCGTCGCGGGGGCCGGCCAGCAGCTCGCGTGCCTGCTCCCCGAACGCCGTCATCACCTCGACGTAGCCGTCAGGCGTCCCGCTGCCTGCTTGCTGCTCGAATGCTGCTTCCCAGAACCCCTCGAACGTGTCGAAGCCGGCCGCCTCGGCCAGCGCCTCCGTGTACGAACGGTACCCGATCCCCGCCTCGCCTTCGTCTTTGCCCTCGCCCGCCTCCGCTCCCACCACATCTTCTCGGTCGATGCCATCTGGCTCCCCCTCTCCATCGCAATGGGGAGGGGGTTGGGGGGTGGGGCTTCCCTCTTCCCACGCCAGCGTCGCCGTCGCCGGGAGGTCGCAGAACCGCAGCTCCGCGCCGACCTCACGGCCGGCCCGCAGCGCCTCGTACTCCGGCGAGTAGGCGCAAAACGGGTAGAACGCCGCGCGTACGTCGTCGCCGCGCCGCACGTAGGCGTACAGCGCCACCGGCGGCACCGTCGCGGCATCCAGCAGCTGGTCGATCAACGGCGTGGCGTCGGACGGCCCCTCGATCAGGACGACGCGTGGGCGTCGCTCGCGGATCAGGCGCCCGACTTGCAACGCGGCGGCCGGTGAGTGGTGGCGGACCGGGACGATCAGCACGGTCGTCGTCTGCCCCGACTACTCGCCGAGCAGCTCGCGGCCGGCCTGGTACAGCTCGCGCCAGAGCCGCTCCGAGCGCGGCTTCGCCACCGTTTCCAGGTACTCCTGGAGGATCGCCAGATCGGCCTGGTTCTCTTTCGCCACTGTTCCGACCAGCGCCCCGACGCAGTCCCGGACGGTCGGTTGGCCCTGGCCGCCTGCGCCGAAGAACGACCCCATCAGCGCGCCATCGGCCACCACCGAGATCAGCTCCGCCGTGCTCAGCACCGTGGACGGCGACTTCACCTTCGCCTTGCCGTCGATGGTCTGCCCGCGCCGCAGCTCCGAGAAGACCGTCGCCAGCAGCTTCACCACGTCGCGCGGGACCGCCGCCGGCACCCCGAGATCGGCCAGCAGCTCGGCGCTCCGCCGCTCCACGATGGCTGCTTCCTGCTCAAGATCCGCCACCACCGGGATCGTCACGAAGTTGAACCGCCGCTTCAGCGCCGACGACATGTCGTTGACGCCACGGTCGCGTGTGTTCGCGGTGGCGATCACCGCGAAGCCTCTCCTGGCGGACACCACCTCGTTAAGCTCCGGCACGGCCACCTGCTTCTCGGAGAGCACCGAGATCAGCGCGTCCTGGACTTCGGCGGCGCAGCGCGTCAGCTCCTCGATCCTGACCACCTGCCCCTGCTGCATCCCGCGCAGGACCGGACTCTCCACCAGCGCCCGCCGGCTCGGCCCCTCCGCGATCAGCAGGGCGTAGTTCCAGGAGTACTTCACTTGCTCCTCGGTTGTCCCGGCCGTCCCCTGGACCACCAGCAGAGACGTCCCCGAGATCGCAGCCGCCAGGTGCTCCGAGAGCCAGCTCTTGGCGGTGCCAGGCTCGCCGGCCAGCATCAGCGCGCGGTCCGAGGCCAGCGTCGCAATCGCCACCTGGATCAGCCGCCGGTCACCCACGAACTTCGGCGTGATCTCGACGGGGCTGCCATCCTCGCCCCGCACGCGCTCGCGGCTGCCCAGGATGAACGTCTCGACGGCGCGCGGCGACAGCTGCCAGCCGGGCGGCTTCGGACCTCGGTCGGCGGCTCGGAGCGCCGCGAGCTCGACGGCGCAACGGATCTCAGCGGGCAGCCGCACGACGTCGCCGCTGCTGGAGCGTGGAGCAGACGAAACGGTCACAGGCGCCTCCGCTGTCTCGATCCGGCCGATCTCCAGACACATGGATGCGTCAGCCGGGCTAGATGTCGCCGAGTGGTCGTACCCGTGTCAACGGCCTGAACCGTGCCCCAGTGCCGGCCAGGACTCGCTCATCCGGACTATTCCTGGTGTGGCCTTTCCACCGTGGCTCAGGCGCTCACCCTGACGACCGTCCGCCCCTGGGTTTCGCCGCGCACGATCTTCGCCAGCACATCAGGTGCCTCGTCCAGCGTGACCTCGGACACAATCTCATCGTCCAGGTGCGGCGGGCGCAGATCGGTTGCCATGCGCTCCCAGATCGTGATGCGACGCGCCAACGGAACTGCCACCGAGTCGATCCCGAGGACGTTGACCGCCCGCAGGATGAACGGGAACACCGTGGAGGCGTACTCCACGCCGCCGGCGTTGCCGCTTACGGCGATGCTGCCGCCGTAGTTCATCGTCCGCAGCAGGTACGCCAGCGTCGCGCCGCCGACCGCGTCAACAGCGCCCGCCCAGCGCCCGCGCTCCAGCGGTCGCGAGCTCTCGGCGCTCGTCTCCGCCCGGTCCAGGATCTGCGTCGCGCCGAGCCGTTTCAGGTACTCGTGGGCGCCCGGCGAGCCGGTGCTGGCTACCACCTCATATCCGCATGCAGCCAGGATGTCCACCGCCGTCGAGCCGACGCCGCCGGACGCCCCGGTCACGATGACCGGTCCGCCGCCGGGTGTCAGTCCGGCTTCCTCCAGCCGTGCCACCGACAGCGCTGCCGTGAAGCCGGCCGTCCCGAGCGCCATCGCCTGCCTCGCCGTCAACCCGTGAGGGAGCGGCACCACCCAGTCGGCCGGCACGCGCGCCAGCTCGGCCAGACCGCCGTGGTGCGCCACGCCGATCTCGTAGCCGTGGGCCAGCACCTTGTCGCCTGCCGAAAAGCGCCCATCGGCGCTGCTCTCGACGGTGCCGGCCAGGTCGATGCCTGGGATCAGCGGATACGACCGCACCACTCGACCGTCCGCGCGGACCGCCAGCCCGTCCTTGTAGTTGACGGACGAGTACTCGGCACGGATCGTGACGTCGCCGGCCATCAAGCGGTCGGGCGTCCACTGCTCGATCCCGAGTGTCACGCCGTTGTCAGCCTTCTGGACGACCAGCGCGCGAAACGTGTCCATGCTCACCGTCTCTCGCTCAGCCGGCGTCGGAGACGCCGAGGCTCTGCTGGATGCGCTGCTCGACCCGCGCCAGCGAGCGCTCCAACTCCTGCTGACGGAGCGCGAACGTCAGGTCGCCTCTGGTTCGCTCCAGGATGCCGCGCGCCGCGTCCGTCGTCCGACGCAGGCCACCGGTCAGCGCGTCCGGGTAGTCGATGGTGACCAGCAGCGCGTAGATGTCGTCCATCATCTGGAGCAGTGCCTCGGTGCCGTCGAGCTCGCCGCGCCGCAGCTTGTCCAGCACGAACCGCCGCAGCTCGCCGACCGTCTCAGCCAGCCCGTTCAGGAACGGCGCCGGCGCGACTCCCAGCTCCTCGGGCGACGGCATCGGGCTGCCGCTGACCAGGCTCAGCGTGGCGGTCGCCTCGACGTACTCCTTCTGCGCGTCCTGGACGTAGCCGGTGTAGAACAGGTCGGGGTATGGCCCCAGATTGCGCGTCAGCCGCTCCGATAGCTCACGTGCGGCGGCGAGAAGTGTCCGGGCCTGGTCGTAGTCACGCCGGTGGACGGCCCGGATCGTGTTCGCGCAGGTCCGGATCAGCTCCCGAGATTGGGACAACGCCTGCTCGCGGGCGGCGTTCTTCGTCTCGAATTCCGCCCTGGCCCATCGCTCGATCTCGTCCAGCACACTCATGAGTCTACGACGATCTCGAGCCGCTTGTTGATGCGCCCTTTGTTCTCGGTCTTCGTGATCTTGACTCGCCCGACCTCGCTGGTGTTGTTGACGTGGGTGCCGCCATCAGCCTGCTGGTCGATCCCCTCGATGTCCACGATCCGGACCTCGGTGATGGCCGGCGGCAGCAGGTTGATGTTGGTCCGGATCAGATCCGGGATCTGGAACGCCTCCTCGCGGGGCAGCACCTTGACGTGGATCGGATGGCCTTCGGACATCAGCCGGTTCGTCTCATCCTCGATCGCCTGGAGCTTCTCGGCGGACAGGTCTTCCAGGGCGAAGTCCATCCGCGCCCGGTCCACGTACATCTGACCGCCGGTCACCAGCGCCCCGAACAGCCGATAGATGACGCCCGACATCGAGTGCAGCGCGGTGTGGTGCTTCATGAGCGCGTAACGGCGGTCCCAGTCGATTGCGCCGTGCACGACGGCCCCAGCTACCGGCGTCTCGCCGTCGATCTTGTGGAGCACGTCCGGACCCTGCTTCTTGACCTCGGTCACCCGGCAGGTGTGCGGCGCCCCGTCGGCCCCAGTCCAGCTCAGCGTGCCCGTGTCGTGGGGCTGGCCGCCGCCGGTAGCGTAGAAGACGGTCCGGTCGAGGATCACCGCGCCGTCGCGGATCTCCTGGACGGTCGCATCGACTTCCTTCAGGTAGGCGTCGCTCGCGTAGAGCAGCTCAGTCATCGCGCCTCCGCCCCCCGATTGTACCAGAGCCCCCGGTAACGGCCTCGCGATCCTCGCACCGGACTCTCCGCAACTACTCGTCTCGCGCCGGATGGAGATAGTCACTGATGTACGCCATCGGGAACGTGCCACGAGCTTCCTCGTATGCCAGGAGTGCGCGAGCAACAGTAGCAGGAGGTGCGTGACGCAAAGCTCTCTGTACGATCAGCACTCCCGCATGGGGCCGATGTGCAAGGAAGAACTGGTTCGTCAAATCCTCGAAGTCGCCGCGATTGCCCGTCACGACACAGCGGCCCTCGCGCCCGGCCGTTTCGAGCTGCCGCTCGTCGGACCATCCCTCACGACCAATCTCGTGCACGCTCAGGACGTCGAGGCCGATCCGTCTCCCGATCCGCGCGATGTCGGTGGCAAGATCCTCGTCAATCAGATAGAGCATGGATCGCGATCACACAGGGTCCCGAGTCAGGTCGCTCGCCTTCACCGTCCGTCCTGGCTTCCTGCCGGGCCAATCTCGGCGCATCCATGGATGTTTGGCGTGAGCTGCCTCCATCGCTGCAACCTCTTCTTCCTCGGTGAGCAAGTGGGGGCTGATGTCGTCCGGATACGCCTCGTAATAGTCGAGCGCCATCTGAATCTGGTGAGGCTTGAGCCAATCGAAAAGCTCCTGTAGCTTCAGTCTGTCGCGGCCCACCAGCTCGTACCGGTCGATGATCTCGAAGACCTCAATGCCGGTGCCGCCGACGCGGGCACGCCGACCCGTCGCGCCGTCGGCAAACACGATACCTGGCACCCGGCGCAGCTTGATCGCCTCAGTCACCATCTCCGTCACCAGGCTCGCGGCGTCCTGGCCGGTCTTCTCGCCGATCTCCGCGAGCGCCGCCTGAAGCTCGTCAGGAATCTCGATCTGCATCGCCAGCCTCCGGGTCGGGACGTGGTCTCGGACGTGTCCGCCGTCCTCGAATTGTAGTCGCTGCGTGGCGTGGTCTCGGAGCGTCAGCGCCCGATGGCCCGCAGCAGTGACACCTCGATCTTCGCCGCCACCAGCCGCCGGTCGAACCGCTCCAGGATCGTCGCCCGACCTGCTCTTCCCAACTGCTGCCGCCTGGCCGCGTCCGACGCCAGTGCCCGGATCGCATCCGCCAGCGCTGAGGCGTCGTCCGGTGGCACGGCGACCCCGCCGCCGCTCTCGGCGACCAGCCGAGCGGCCACCCCCTCGCCGCTGAACGTCACCGGCAGGCCCATCGACAGCGCCTCCAGCACCCGCACCGGCAACTGGCCGCGCGTGACTGGCATCGGCAGCAGCGCGCTCGCCGACAGATCGGACGCCGCCAGCAACCCTCGAATCCGCCCATGTGGCTGGGCCGGCAGCAGCGTCACGTTCGTCAGTCGCCGCGAGGTGACGATCTCCTGCACGGCCTGCTTCTGCGAGCCGTCCCCGACGACGAGAAATTGGATCGACCGGTCCGAAGCGAGCAACCCGGCCGCCTCCAGAATCGTCTCGTAGCCGTAGACGTAGCTCACCGTTCCGATGCACGCCACCACCGTCTTCTCGGCCAGCCCGAGCTCGGCACGGACAGCCTCGCGCGCGGCCCGGCTCTCCTCGGCCTCCGGGTCCAGGAATCGGGCGTCTACGCCGTTGGTCACCAGATCGATCTTCTCGGCTGGCACGCCCTGCTCGACGAGCTGATCTCGCCAGCGCTCGGTGACCAGGATCAGGCGCGTGCTGGCCGCGTACGCCGCGCGCTCGAACAGCCGCGCCGCCTGGATCGCCAGCGGGTTGCGCAGCGCCCCAAGCTCAATGGGCACGGCCGGCCAGAGATCCGAGACGTGGAGCACCATCGGCGCCCGGAGCGTGGCGCTGAAGATCGCGCCCGTCATCCCCAGGAACAGTGGCGGGCTCTCCACCAGCACCACGTCGCGCGGTCCGACCGCCGGCAGCGCCGCCAGCGCCGACGCCGTGAACGAGAGCTGATTCGCCAGTCGCAGGCGGATCGAGCCGCCCGGCCGAGCGTACGTCCAGGTCCGCTCCACCCGGATGCCGTCGATCCACTCGGTCCGGCGCGGCGTCCGCCTGTACGCCGGCGCGATCACCCCGGTCGGGTACGAGGGCATCGCCGTGACGACCGCCACGTCGTGCCCGCGCTCGCGCAGGAAGCGGGCCGTGCCGCTCAGGCGCGTCTGCGGCGCGCCCACCTCGGGCGGATAATGATGGGTCAGGATCAGGATCCGCATACTGCTGCTGCCATGCGCACTGTCCACGACCGACCGATGATACCCGCCCAACGGCCACTCCACGTCCTCCAGCTGGACCCGAACGCCAATACCCCGCCATACGACCGTGCCCTCGGCGAGGCGTTGGCAGCGGCCGGCTGCCGCGTCGAGCTGCTGACCTCGCGCTTCCTCTACGAGGAGCTGCCACGATCCGGTGGCCTACGCCTGGACGAGCGGTTCTTTCGCCTCGCGGGATCGTCGCTCGCGGCGCGGACCGGACTCACCCAGCGCCCGGCCGCGCGGCGCATTCTCAAGGCCGCCGAGTACCCACTCGACTGGCTGCCGTTGTTGGTCGGCCTCGCGCTTCGGCGTGGCCGTGCCCGCCCGGATCTCGTGCACGTCCAGTGGACCGTCCAGCCAACGCTCGACCTGCTGATCTGGCAGCTCGTGCGCCGACTCGGCGTGCCGCTGGTCTACACGGTCCACAACCTGATCCCGCACCACGCCCGCCCGAGAGACGCCGTTGTGTATGGCCGCCTCTACCGTGCCGCCGATGCGCTGGTCGTCCACAGCGAACGCAGCGCCCAGGCGCTCCGGGACGAGTGGCGGATCCCCGGTCACCGGATCGCCGTCGTGCCGATGGGGCCGATGCTCGAAGGGTGGCCCGAGCTCTCGCGCGACGAAGCCCGTCGCACGCTCGGTCTGCCCCTGGATGGCGAGCTCGTTCTCTTCACCGGCCTGATCGAGCCGTACAAGGGGCTCTCCGACCTGATCGCGGCGTTTGGGACCGTCGCTGGCCGCCGTCCGTCCGCCCGACTCGTCATCGCCGGCAAGCCGAACGAGCCGCTCGACGGCTATCGCCAACAGCTCGACCAGCTTGGACTGCTCGACAGAACGACCCTGGACTTGCGTTTCCTGCCGGAGTCAACCCTCGTCGCCTACCTCTGCGCGGCGGACGTCGTGGTGCTGCCGTACCGGTCGGTCACCTCCAGCGCGATGCTGCTCGCGGCCCGTCGATTCGGCTGCCCGGTCGTCGCCACCGACGCTGGGGATCTCGGCGAGCTGATCGAGGACGGCGCGAGCGGGCTGCTGGCGCCGCCGTCCTCGCCGGACCAGCTCGGCGCCGCTGTCGAGCGCCTCCTGGCCGATCCTGCCCTCGCGACTTGCCTCGGCCGGGCCGGTCAGGCGCAGGCGCTCGGACCGCATGGCTGGCCCGAAGCCGCACGCCGCACGCTTGCGCTGTACCGGCAGCTGACCAAGCCAGGTTCGTAACCGTCCGTGGCAGGTGGCACGATCCGTCCTGACATCCTTTCGTCGCAACGAGCCGATCCGGTAGCCTTAGCGCTATGTCCCCGTCGGAGGTCGATCCCTGGCTGCCACGATTCCCAGGCCGCGGACTGGCATGCTTCGCCATCCCGCGCTGAAGCTGCTGCTCGGGCTCGTACTCATTGGCGGGGTCGGCTACGCGCTCTGGATCGGCCTGACCGATCCGCGCATGTCCCAGGTTGAGTGGCACCTTCAGCCGCTGCCGATCGCCGTTGGCTTCCTGCTGATGCTCGGCTCGTCCACCGCCACCGCCCTGCTCTGGCTCACCATCTTCCGCGGCCTCGGCGGCAGGATCGGCACCGCCGAGGGCGTGCGCATCTTCCTGGTGACGAACATCGGGAAGTACCTGCCCGGCAAGGTCATGCACGCAGCCGGCCGCGTCGCCTTGCTGCAAGGACACAATCAGTCCGCCTCGATTGGCGTCACCAGCGTGCTCGTCGAGCTAGCGCTCTCACTACTCGGCGCCGCCCTCCTGAGTGCTATCAGCATCCCGATCCTGCTGCAGGGTCAGGTGTTGACCGTCAACCTCGACTGGCTGAGCTGGCTCTCGTATCTCGCCCTGCCAGCCGGGCTGATTGGCCTCCACCCGAAAGTGATGGGGCCGCTGCTGAGGTTCCTCTCGAACCGTCTGCCCGGCAAGGCGACCGAGCTCTGCACCGACCTTCCCCCGTACCGGACGATTCTGTTGCTCCTGGTCGCCTACGTCGCGTCCTGGGTCATGATGTCGGTCGCCCTGTTCGCGACCTCGCACACCGTCGTCGGGGCGCTCGGCTGGGAGCACCTGCCGGCCGTCAGCGGGATCGCCGCGCTGAGCTACCTGTTCGGGCTGGCGGTCCCGATCGCGCCGGCCGGCCTGGGCGCCCGTGAGGGGTTGATGACGCTGCTCCTGTCCACGATGATGCCAGCGCCAGCAGCCGCCGTAACGAGCGTGCTGTACCGGATCGTCACGATCTCTGCCGAGATGCTGGCCGCCGGACTGTCCATCCTGGCAGCCCGCGCTCGATAGTCGCCCTCGCCCCGTGGCTCGTTCGTTTCGCCCCTCCAGAGTCGGAGCTGCGACCGTGGACTCTTCTGGCCGAACCGACCGCGGACTCACGACGACACTGCCGCCCCGCCTGTCCAGCTTCATCGGCCGCGAGCGCGAGATCCAGGACGTCGTCGATCTCGTCGGCGTCCATCGTCTCGTCACGCTCGCGGGAGCGCCCGGAGTCGGCAAGACCAGGCTGGCCCTGCGCGTCGCGACTGTCCTCCAGGGCCAGTTTCGCGACGGCGTCGCGTTCGTCGAGCTGGCCGGACTTGGCGACCCGAGCCTGGTCCCCAGCCAGGTCGCAACCGAGCTCGGCATCCAAGAGCGTGGGAACCAGTCGATCCGGGCGACGCTCGCCGAGGTGCTTCAAGGACGAGACCTCCTCCTCGTGGTGGACAACTGCGAGCACCTGATCGACGCCTGCGCCGAGCTCGTTGGGCACTTGCTGGGCGCCTGCCCGACCCTGCACATGCTCGCGACGAGTCGCGAAGCGCTGCGCTGTGAGGGCGAGCTGCTCTGGCGCGTGCCGTCCCTCTCGACACCACCGGCTGATCCCACATCGACCGTCGGCGGCGGGCCGGCCGAGCTGGACGGTTACGAGGCGGTTCAGCTGTTCGTCGCGCGGGCACGGGCGGCGCGGCCCCAGTTCGACCTCTCCTCTCATACCGCCCCCGTGGTGGCCCGGATCTGTGCACGCCTGGACGGGATCCCTCTTGCCATTGAGCTGGCAGCGGCGCGCGTCCCACATCTGTCGCTCGCGCAGATCGCCAGCCGTCTCGACGACTGTTTCCAGCTGCTGACCGGTGGTGTCCGCACCGCCCTGCCCCGACAACAGACCCTGGAAGCGACCGTCGAATGGAGCTACCGCCTGCTCCCCCCAGCCGAACAGGCGCTCCTGCGCCGACTCTCGGTCTTCGCCGGCGGCTGGACGCTGGAGGCTGCCGAGGCAACGGCACCCGATCCGACCCGTCGACGGGTCGAATCGGGTGCCGCGACCATGACCGTGCCCGGCCACACGCCGACGCCGTTCGAGCTGCTGTCGCGGCTGGTGGACAAGTCGCTCGTTGAGGTCGAGGATGCTGCCACCGACCGGCCACGCTACCGCTGCCTGGAGATGATCCGTCAGTATGCGTTCGACCGTCTGTCCGAGGCGGGCGAGACCGACGACGCGCGACGACGTCACGCCGAGTACTTCGTCCAGCTCGCAGAGGACGCGGAGGACCAGCTGTGGCGAGCCGATCATGTCGCCTGGTTCGAGCGCCTCGAACTGGAGCGGGACAATCTCCGAGCCGCCATTCAGGCGAGCCAGAGCGACCCTCGTCTCAGGCTGCTCGGAGCCCGAGCAGTGGCGGCACTCTGGTGGTTCTGGCTTATCCGGGGCTACTTCACCGACGGTCTCCACTCGATCGGGCACGCAATCGACGGCGTTGAGGTCGATGCGCGGGCGCCCGGCGCGTCGCGTGTGTACTCCAGAGCGCTCGTCGGCGCCGGAATGCTCGCCATTCATGGCAACGAGCTTGGACAAGCCACGGACTTCCTGGATCGAAGCCTGGACATCGCCACGCGTGGCGGTGAGGAATCGTGCATTGCCTGGGCGCTGGCCTGTCAAGGTCGCCTGGCTCGCGCACTCGGTGAGTACGAGCGTGGAATCCGTGTCCTCGAACGCAGTCTCGCGCGGTTCCGCGCACTCGAAGATCGGCGCGGCATCGCGCTCACGCTGCACCTCCTCGGGTCGGTCGCATGGGGACATGGCGATCTCGATCGAGCAGCGCGTTTCCAGGAGGAGTGCTTGCGCGTGTTCGGCCAGGAGGACGAGCGCTTCGGGGCAGTCGTCGCGCTGGAGTTCATGGCGAGAGTCGCCTACGGACAGGGACGAATTGAAGAGGCACTCGCCGTAGCCGAGGAGCACCTCGCGCTTTGTCGCGAGCTGCGGTACCGATGGGGCATCGGCTTCTCGCTGGTCACACTCGGCATGGTCGCCCAGCACCGAGGCCAGGTCGAACGAGCCGTCACGCTGTATCAGGAGAGTCTCGCCGTTCGACAGGAGATGGGTGACCGTGAGGGTATCGCCGAGTGCTGTGAACGTCTGGCCAGCATCGCCAGCGTCCGCGGCCAGCCTGCGCTCTCGGCGCGACTGTTCGGCGCGGCCGAGGCGCTCAGAGATCGGATCGGCGCACCGGTACCGGCCGCTGGTCGGTCAGACTATGAGCGAGACGTCTCGGCGACACGCGCGTCACTCGACGCGGAGGCGTTCGTGGCCGAATGGTCCCGGGGACGCGTCGCCGGGACGGCATCTGCCGTGGAGCTTGCCTCGAGCCTGCCCGCCGAGGCGCAAGTCAGAGAGCAGGAGGCGGATTCGCTCGGCGATCGGCCCTGCCCGGGAACCGACGTCAGCTCCGAGCTGCGCGCTGACTCCCGGTCCGGCCCAGCAGCTGGCACGTTGACCCGCCGGGAGGACGAGGTCGCCGCGCTGACCGCCGCCGGTCTCTCCAACCAGCAGATCGCCGACCGCCTCGTGGTCAGCAAGCGCACGGTAGATGCCCATATGGCGAGTATCCTTGCGAAGCTCGGTTTTGCCAATCGAGCGCAGGTCGCCGTCTGGGCGGTCCACAAGGGCTCGTACATGTCCCCCGGCCATTCCGGCCGCGCCCCCACCGCCTAAGCAAATCTACCGAGTCGCCGGCGCGAGGCATCCTGTCCAAAGATCGGTACCGGTACCGATGCCTTTCTGGCTCTCGCCACCCAGAATGGCCTCGCTCGCACCATGACATCGCGGGGGCCATCATGACCAAAGCGCTCTTCCTGGTTCGACGACGTCCAGACCTCACGCCAGAGCAGTTCCAGCAGTACTGGCGCGAAACGCACGCCCCGCTCGCAGCCGCGATGCCCGGCTTGCGCCGCTACGTCCAGGATCATGTCGTCGTCGATCCTTCGCAAGAGCCGCCCGCTTATGACGGCGTCGCGGAGCTGACTTTCGACAGCGCCGAGGCGTTTCAGGCCGCGCTCGCCTCGCCGGAAGGCGCTGCCGTCCTGGCGGACGTGCCCAACTTCCTCGACCCCGACGCCATCCGCGTCCTGATCGCCGACGAGGTGACCGTCTGCTGACGTGACAGCTCGCTACCCTCCATCGCCCGTCAGGCTGCGCTGCACCCTCGCCGAGAGCGACAAGACGGCGGGCTTCATCGGCGTCAACCGCCTGACCGCCCGAGGTCTCGTGGTGGCCGTATACTGGTGGTGGCATGTCGGCGTCTGACCGGCGCGGAGGAGCGATGCTCACCAGATCGGTTCAACTCAGCGACGAGGACGCGGAGGGGCTTCGGCACCTGCTGGCCGAGACCGGTGAGTCCGAAGAGGAGCTCCTCCGTCGCGCGACGGTTCGCGGTATCCGTGACCTGCGCCTGGAGCTCGGGATTCGGGCGTTCAAGGACGGGCGTAGCTCCGGTGAAGCCGCCGCGATCGCCGGGCTGCCCCGGGCGATCTTCCTCGAAACGTTGCTCGATCGCGGCGTCGTCATCCTTGGCGACACACCGTCACTCGGCGACCAACTCGCCGGACTCGCTCAGGGGCTTGGCGATGAGCGAATGGCGAAGTTCGCACGTAAGCTTCAGGCGGAACCGCGGTGACTTCTGAGGCGGATTCACTTCCGCTCGCTGTTCTGGATACATCCTTCTGGACGGTTGCGTACCGAGCCGAGGTCGCGGCGAACTGCCTGGATCTCTTTCGTATTATGGTGCCGGGTCCTGTCGAGGAGGAGATTCGGTCAATACAGGTTGACGCGCCACGTCGTGAGTATCCGTACACCACGTTGGCCCCCTGCTCCGGGCAGCTCGGCGGTGCTCGTCAGCTCTGGAGCAGCACTCCAAGCTCGGTCAGCGACGCGATGTGCCCGTGGACGTCCGCGCTTCGACACAGGCCCAACGGGTCGAAGTGCAGCGGGTGGAAGCCGGCCCCACGCGCCCCGATCACGTCGTAGCGGACGGTGTCTCCCACATACAGGCAGCGCTCCGGCGGCACGCCGATGGCCTGCGCGACGTGATGGAAGATCCTCGGGTCGGGCTTGGAGATGCCGAGGACGCCCGAATCGGTGATGTGGCGGACCTGAACCCCCGCGCCGTCGCCAACCTGGCAGACTTCCAACTCGAGCAGTTGCTGCTCGACCGTCCCGTCCGAGTTGCTCAGGATCGCGACCGTGTGGCCGCTCGCCACGAGGTGTCGCAGCGCCTCCGTCGAGCCGGGCACCAGCCGCCGCCAGCGCCCCAGCGTCGGCTGCGCCCAGAGCTCCGAGAGCACCGTGGTCGCCCGCTCGACATGGTCTGCTGCGATGCCGAGCGTGCTGGCGAACGCCGACAGGTAACAGGTGTGGACCTGATCTGGCCCATTGCAGGCGTCCAACGCGCCGACACCCAGGTAGTGCGCGCGGTCGATCTGCGCCTCGTCGATGGTCAGGCCGTGCGGCGCCAGCGCCGCGCCGACCGGCTCCTGATGCGGCACCAGGAACACGCCGCCCACGTCCAGCACGATCGCGTCGATCCGCGCAGCCAGGCTCGCCATCGTCGTCACCCCCGCTCTCGCGGCGGGACGTACCCGTCCGGCACCTCGACGGAGAGATCCAGGATCAAGGAGCTCCGCGTCTTGCCGTGCGGGTCCAGCGCCAGCGAGGTTGTCACGCCGCCGGCCAGCGCCTGCCGCAGCACGAAGTTGAGCGCCCCGATGTTCGGCAGCTCGTAGCGCGCGACCTCGCCGCGCACGAGGTCGCCGTAGATCGCCGCGACGCGCTCGGCGGTCACCTGCTCGCGGAGGATCGGGTAGTCCGCCTCGTCGTACGCGATCACGCCGACGTTCGAGGTGTCGCCCTTGTCGCCGGACCTGGCGTGGGCGATCTCGCGCAAGGGCACCGTCTTCATGCCGCCGATTGTACATCCCGTCGGCGTCGATCGACCCTCACGAGCCGAGGGACGACGCCGAGACGTCCATCGCCGTCATCCGTTGACGGCCCGCCCGCCGTCTGCGTACCCTCGCCACATGCTCCTCTTGCCCGACGATGCCTGGGAAATGCGCGGTCGCGCGTTCAGCGCCCACGACGCCGAGAAGCACAACCGGGGCATCTTCGCCACCCGTCCGATCCGCGCCGGCACCGTCGTCGGCGACTACCTCGGGCTGCTCGTGCCGAACGAGCAGGAGGACGAGTACGAGACCGGCCCCGACACCTACCTGATGTACTACGACCAGGATCTCTCGATCTGGCCGGACCAGACCCGGGCCGGCGTCCACATCGTCAACCACTCGTGCGAGCCGAACTGCGCCATCGCGACCTACCGAGGGCACGGGCTCTACTACGCGCTCCGCGCGATCCACCCCGGCGAAGAGCTGACCGTCTCGTACGTCCTCGGCCCGATCGACGACGACTGCGCGCCGTGTCGCCATGGCTGCTGGTGTCGCGCCCGCTCCTGCACCGGCACCATGCACCTGCCGATCGACCGGTACGCGTCCTGGCGCCTCGACGACGACCGCCGCGCCCGCCGCGCCCCCGCCCAGCCGGTCGCGGCGTACCAGACCCTCCAGCCGCTCGCCCGCTACCCCGCCCGCATCTCAGACCGTCCGGTGCACCCGATCTTCGGCGCTGCCGAGCATCCTCCATTCAGCGTGCCCGACGACCACCTGCCGTCCGTGGCCGAGGTCCGCCGTCTGCTGCGCCGGACCGGCCGCCAGCTCCGCTACACGACCCTCGGCCTGACCGTGCTCGGGGTTGACGGCCCCACCGTCATCCTGGAAGGACGCTGACGGCTGCTGCTTCGGTCTACGACATCTCTGACACAACCGAGGCAGGCTGGCGGGACAGTCGACTACGTCTGGATGACCGGCGGCTGTGACCCTCCAGGGCGCTTCTCGGGATTCCAGGGCGTCCGGTTGCCCTGGTCGTCAGGCTGTTCGCGCCGTCTGCGCCGGGGGAGGTGGATGTGGGACGGCTCGTCCCGGACCATGTCGGCACCCTGGTCGCGCCCGTGTCCCGCGAATGTCCAGACCTGCTTCTCGTCCATCTGGAGACCACCTTTCCTCGCGATGTGCGCTCGGCGTGCGAGCGATAGCGGCCAGACGACCGCGCGGCGTATACTGAAGCGGAGCCTCCTCCGGTTCGAGGTGTATTGTAAACGGAGGAGCCTCCGGTTTGTCAAGGCTCGGAGATGTCTGCTGTGGCTATGTCTGTTCGTCCGTTGCGCGCCGACGCGCAGCGCAATCGAGAGAAGCTGCTGGCTGCCGCCACGCGTGCGTTCGCCGACGAAGGCGAGGACGTGGCTCTGGAGACCGTCGCTGTGCGTGCCGGCGTGGGAATCGGGACTCTGTACCGGCACTTTCCGAACCGGGACGCGCTCGTCGTCGCAGCGTACCAGCACGAGGTGGACCAGCTCTGCGCGGCCGCCGAGCAGCTGCTCGGCGCGCAGCCGGCCGACCAGGCGTTGCGGGCCTGGGCCGAGCGTTTCGCCGACTACGTCGCTACCAAGCGCAGCATGGGCGAAGCGCTCCGGACGGCGGTCTCGTCGTCCGATGCGCCGGTGTTCGCCGAAACGCGCGACCGCATCATCCGTGCCCTCCGCCTCCTCCTCGACGCCGGCGCCGCGGACGGCTCGCTGCGCGTGGACGTCAGCTGCGAAGACGTCATGCGCATCGTCAACGCCTGCTGGTACGTCCCAGACGGCCCGGACTGGCGAAATGCCGTCGGCAGGATGCTCGACCTGGTGATCGACGGGCTGCGCTACGGTGCGGCCGACCGCTCCAGGCTGCCCGCTCGCTAGTCCGGCGCTCGCTCCCCGGCTCTCGCCCACGGTAACGGCTCGCTCGGGCGCCCGTCGGCGCCTCGACGCTGCACCGTCGGGTTGTCATCACGGCGGTCTATCCCTATGATGGCGGCCAGAGGCGTCATGTCGATGCCACGACGCCGCTTGCCCGAAGGGAGGTGCTCGCCGAGCCCCACGCCGACCCCGGTCGATAGTCAGTCAGGAACAGTCCCCAGAGGAAGGTGACACGACGATGGTGCACCATCTCGCAGCCGACGATGGCAGCAGGGCGCCGGCACGCGGCCGGTCCAGGAGTCGCTGGAGGACAGTGTCCATAGGTGCCAGGCTCATGGTGCTGGCGAGCTTGCTCCTGGCCTGTACCCCCACCGCGCCGCAGGCGCCGACGAGTGCGCCGGCGCCGCAAGCCGCCGCCGCCAAACCGACCACGGCGCCAGCCACAACCGCGCCAGCCGCTGCCGCGCCGGCTGCGCCCACCGCCGCCGCGCCAGCCGCCGCTGCTCCGACGTCCGCGCCAGCCGCCCAGCAGCCCGCGGCTGCGAAGCCGACTGCCGCGCCGGCTGCTCCGGCCCGAGTCGAGCCGAAGGGCAGTCTGGTGATCGCGCTGAACGAGGAGCCGCCGATGTTGGCGGCCCACGACGCGACCGCCACCTTCTCCTACCCGGTCATGCGCAACATTACCGAGGCGCTGCTCAACCGCGACCCCAAGACCAACGAGCTGGTCCCAGAGCTCGCCACGAAGTGGGAGCAGACCAACCCGACCACCTGGCGCTTCACGCTGCGCCAGGGCGTCAAGTTCCACGACGGCTCGCCCTGGAACGCCGAGGCGGCTGCCGACGCGCTCAACGACATGTTGAAGAAGGACAACAACTACCGGGTGCGGACCTTTCTCGGACCGGAGGTGGAGGCGAAGCCGGTCAGCGAGTTCGTGATCGATCTCGTCACCGCCACGCCCGACCCGATCCTGCCCACCCGTGTCTACTTCCTTCCGTTCCACTCGCCGACGGCACGAAAGGCGCACCCGGAGGACCAGCCGCTCAAGCCGGTCGGGACCGGCCCGTACAAGTTTGTGGAGTGGGTCAAGGGCCAGCACATCAAGGTCACCGCCAATCCTGACTGGTGGGGCACGACCGCCGCTGACGCCGGTGGGGCGCTCACGATCAAAGACGTGACCTTCATTGCTCGCCCCGAGCGCGCGGTCAGGGCGGCGATGATCAAGACCGGCGAGGCTGACCTGGCGCGCTGGATCAGTCAGGAGGAGTGCAAGGCCTCGCCGCAGTGCAAGGGCGCCCCGACCGTCGAAACGATCTTCATTCGCCTCGACACGATGAATCCGGCGCTGGCCGACCATCGGGTCCGCGAGGCGATCGCCCTGGCGATCGACAAGCAAGCCCTCACGGATCGCATCCTCGGCGGCGGCGAGCTCGCCTCGATGTTGATCCGGCCGACCGTGCTCGGCTTCAACCCGGCGCTCAAGCCGTACCCGTACGACCCGGCTCGCGCCAAGGCGCTGATCGCCGAGGCCAAAGCGGCCGGGGTTCCCGTCGATGCGCCGCTGACGGTGCTCGGCCGTCGTGGCGCCTACTTCGGGATCGACGAGGCGGTCGAAGCGGTGAACGAGATGCTCAAGCAGGCTGGCCTGCCGAACGTGAAAGTCCAGATGCTGGAGACGTCCAAGCACACCGAGATCTACTCCCTGGCGCCGAAGCCGATCGACCCCGCGCGCGGCATCATCGCGGTCCACAGCCACGGCAACGAGCTGCTGGACTTCGGCCAGACGGTGCGCTTCTACTACACCTGCGACGGCCGGCAGTCTACCTTCTGCGACCCGAAGATTGACGAGATGCAGACCCGCGCCCTGACGCTGGGTGGCGCCGAGCGCGAGAAGGCGTACCAGGAGATCGGGAAGCTGATGTACGACGAGGTGGTCACGATCCCGATCATGCACCCGTCGTTCTACTTCGGGATGAGCAATCGCCTGGAGTGGACCCCTCGCCCGGACGGGTTCACGCTCTTGAAGGAGATGAAGCTCAAAGAGTAGGCTCAGCTCGCGCTCGCTTGCGATCTTCCACACCGCGCGACGGCCTGGCCCGGCTTCCCGGGCCAGGCCGTCGCTTTGTGCCCGCGTCGGCACGTCACAGACAGGATGGTGACACTTCCTCTGGCCCCGTTATCTGGTGGTAGCATGCACTGGCTGGCCGGTGCGTCTGGCCCGACCGGCAGGTGTGGGCTGTCTCCCCGCGCGGTGGATGGCCGAGTACCCTCCGGAAAGGGGATCGTGTGGCAGTCGTTCCCGCATGCGCGGCCGGTGTGCCATTCCTGCGCGCGCTGCCATCCGAGGCGCTCGCTGAGCTGGGACCGTCGATGCGCCATCGCCACGTCGAGCGCGGTCAGGTGCTCGCGCTGGCCGGCGAGCCGATCGACCAGCTCGTGGTCGTGGCTCAGGGGCGCCTCGTCCTCTCGCAGACGACGCCGAGCGGCCGCGAGCAGGTGCTGCGGACCCTCGGGCCAGGGGAGTTTCTCGGGGAGCTGGCGCTGTTCGCCTCGGCCGAGCACGAGGGCGATCTGGTGGCCCAGGAGCCGTCCGACGTCTGCCTGCTCGGCCGGCACGCCGTTCAGGATCTGGTGGCGCGCCATCCTGACGTCGCGGTGCGCCTGGTCGAGGCGCTCGCCCGGCGGCTGACCCAGGCGGAGCGCAGGATCGCCGACCTCGGGCTGCACGACGTCGGTCAGCGGCTGGCCGGAGAGCTCCTGCGTGAAGCTGCGAGCGGCGAGCCGACGCCTGACGGGATCCGCGTCCGGCTGACGGCTCCATGGCGCGAGATCGCCACGCGGATCGGCACCACGCCCGAGAGTCTGAGTCGCCGCCTTCGCGCCCTGGAGATCGAGGGCGTCGTCCGGCAGGAGCGCTCGCGGACGGTGGTCGTCCTCGATCTCGACCGTCTGCGTCACCTGGTGGATGCCTGAGCTCCCCGACGGACGACCGGACTCAGCGTCACGCCCGAATCTTGACGTACGTCAACGCGCCCTGAGACGTGCCGGGCTGATACTGGCTGTAGAGTAAGCTCGACAGGAGGATGCTATGGACGAGCAGCTAGAACAGCCATACCGGGTCACGCTGGAGACGACGGTCGGGGAGGCGTTGTTCGTGATCCCCGGCGCCGAGGAGATCTTCGAGCAGCATGGTTGCCAGCCGACGATCGACTGCACGGAGGAGCACCACGCGGAGTACATGCTGGGAGATCTCGAGCTCGTCTGCCATATCGGCGACAGCGTGTCCCTCGTCGACGATCTCAACGCGTCGCTTGACGCCGAGGAAGCGGCCCGGAAGGCTGCTTGAAAATGCCACACGTCGGACTTCGTGCCGAAGCGCCGACATGCGCAGGAACGGGGAGGAACCCGAGCCATGAAAACGATCGACACCTTGCGAGACGAGCACGACGGCGTGCTGTTCGTGCTCGACCGGCTCGCGCGAGCCGCCTCAGCGGCCGAGCACGGCATTCCCGTGCCGAAAGACGTCTTCGCCGACATCCAGGAGTTTTTCGCCATCTTCGTCGACAAGTGCCATCACGGGAAGGAGGAGGCGGAGCTGTTCCCAAGGTTGACCACGGCCCCGGGCCGGGCGCTCGTGGAGCGACTGGAAGCCGAGCACGTCCGGGGACGTCAGCTGGCGGCCTCGTACGCTTCGGCCGTGCAGATCTATCAGCCCGGTGTGGCCGCGTCCGGCGCGGGTCTGGCAGCGGCGGCGACCGACTACGCGGCCTTCCTCCGCACGCACATCGCCTTCGAGACGGCCGAGCTCTTCCCGGCAACCGAGGCGCTGGCCGCGCACGACCAGGAGCTGGTGGACGCCTTCGAGCGGGTTGAGGAGGAGCGGATCGGTCCCGGCACCCACGAGCGGCTGCACGATATGATCGACGGGCTGGAAGCCCGGATCGAGCCGTGGCTGGCGGCCGCGCGCTGACGCGACCGTCAGCTGCAGACCGGGCGGACGCTACAGGTTGGAGGAGGAGCGAGGCGCCCAACGCCGATGGATCTCCAGACGATCGCCACCATCTTCTTCGGCTCTCTCGTCTTCACGGTCGCCAGCTTCTGGCTTCATGGTCGCCTCGCCGGGACGGCGGGGCGACCCGGCCCGGCGTCGATGGCGGCGTTCGTGGTGGGCTGGTTGAGCGTCTTGACGGCGCTGTGCACGGGCGGCTTCCTGCTCATGGTCGCCGTGAGCCGGTGAGCGTCACCCTCGGGCGGATCAGGTCTCTCGGGACGAACGTCGAGACGACGCCGAGCACCTCGCGGATGCCCATCGCCGCGATGCTGCCGCCGGACGGGCCGTTCAGCCCGAGCGAGTCCACCTCGTGGACGACCATCTCGGCTTCGGCCTGGGTGCGGACACGGGCCGCGACCCTGATCCTCGCCTCGTACGGCGCCGCCGCGCCCGCCACCGCCCGATCTCGGACCGGACCGGAGCCCGGGTAGAGCGAGTCCACCCCGACCGCCTCGGCGCGCGTCTCGATAGGTTGGACGCCCAGGTATTCCAGCCGGTCCAGCACGATCTGGCCCGCCAGCCGCGCTCGTTCGGCGGCGCCCGGCCCGCCATAGGAGACCTGGGCCTCGCCGATCCAGCCGGCCCGGTACCCGACCGTCACCTTCAGGGTGTCAGGGCGGGCTGTGCCGCTACCGCCGGTCACCCGCACTACGTCCTTGTCTGCCTGGGCCAGCCGCACCCCGGAGAAGTCGGCGGTCACGTCGGGCGTCAGGTAGCGGGCCGGGTCGTGGAGCTCGTAGAGTAGCTGCTCCTTGCAGGTGGCGGTGCTGACGATCCCGCCGGTCTGGGGTGTCTTCATCACCAGCGCCTCGCCCGTCGCCTCGATCTCGGCAATCGGGTAGCCCACGTCCGACAGGTTTGGCACGTCCTTGTAGCCCGGATCGGCGAAGTAGCCGCCCGTCACCTGGGCCGCGCACTCCAGCAAGTGCCCGACGATCGTGCCGGCCCCCAGGCGCTGCCAGTCGTCGTTCGACCAGCCGTGCTCGTGGGCGGCCGGCGCCAGGATCAGCGACGGATCGGCCACCCGCCCGGTCAGCACCAGATCGGCGCCCTGCTCCAATGCCTGCCGGATCGGCTCGATCCCGAGGTAGGCGTTCGCCGAGACCACGTCCGCCAGCTCCGAGATCCGCTGCCCGGTCTCGGCCGCGACGTAATCGCCGCCGCGCACCACGTCCAGCACGTCGTCGCCAGTCACCACCGCGACCTTGTAGCCGGAGATCCCGAGCTCCCGCGCGACAGCCGCCGCCCGTTCGCCGGCCGCTTTGGGGTTGGCCGCCCCCATGTTGGAGACGATCTTGACGCCCCGCGCCTTACAGGCCGCCAGCACCCGCCGCAGCCGCTCCTCCAGGAACGGATGGTAGCCACGTGCGCGGTCCTTCAGGCGGTCCTTCTGGGCCAGGGCGATGGTCCGCTCGGCCAGGCACTCGAACACGAGGTAGCCGATCTCGCCGCGCTCCACCAGCGGCAGCGCCGCGTCCAGCCGGTCGCCCGAGAAGCCGGCCCCAACGCCGACCCGCACTCGCTTCATGGCCCGCTCCCGTGCCGCTCGCCGGGCGTGCTGCCCGCCGTGCACCACTATGCGCCGAGGCCGCGTGCGCGTCAAGCCCAGGGACGAAAGCGAGCGCCGCGCCCCATTCAGACCAAAGTCGGAAAACGTCCCTACCCACGCCCGTAGTGAGCGCCCTCGGTTTTGCACCTAAATGGTGAGGACACCACGCTGCTTCGGGGCGCGAAGGCGGGCAGGGGGTCCAGTCCGATGGACTGACCGAGAGAGGCGACCATCTGACGTTGGCCGCCGTGCCGCCCGCGCACCGCGCCTATCTACGCTCCTGGGGAGGAGAACCCATGCGCTGCCTGCTTCGACGTGCCAGACGAGGCGCACG
Organism: Chloroflexota bacterium; assembly: GCA_046328125.1. Taxonomy (GTDB): domain Bacteria; phylum Chloroflexota; class UBA6077; order UBA6077; family JACCZL01; genus JADZEM01. The sequence continues at coordinate 13,509 of JAXLXF010000018.1, read as the reverse complement.
GCGACCGGTGACCGCCACCCGCACGCGCCATCGCGCCGTTCCACCGCGTGCGCGCACGGGTCTCAGGGGGTGGTGGCAGTTGTCGAGCCTCGTGACGGGGCTGCTGCTGCTCCTGTCCCTGGCGGCGGCCACGCCGGCCAGCGCCGATGGTCCGTCGGTGCAGGTGCAGCCGGCCGGCAACGCGGTGGTCACGACGGCTCCCCAGCAGGTGCTGCTCACGTTCGCGGCGCCGCCGGACCCGGCGCGCAGTCACGTGGCTGTCTTCACCGCCGATCGCCAGCCCGTACAGGCCGGCAGCCTCTATGCGCTGCCCGCCGATCCCATGACACTGGCCGTCGAGCTGCCGACGCTCGCACCGGGCGTCTTCACCGTCGTCTGGAGCGCCACCAGCGCCGCCGACAACACGGTCCAACAGGGATCGTTCGGGTTCGCCTTCGATCCCAGCCAGGTCGCCGCGAGCGTCGTCAGGCAGCCCCAGCCGCGGTTTGCGTACGGGCCGCTCGAACGGTCGATCCCGCGCTGGCTGGCCTTCGTGGGGATCATGGCGTTCGTGGGTGCGACCTCCCTGCGCTCGCTCGTCTGGCGCCAGGTGCTGCGACAGACCGACGGCGCGCGGCGTGGCGCCACGTCGCTGGCGCTCCTGACGGATCGTCGGCTGTTGCTCCTGGCGGCCGGATCGCTGCTGCTGTTCCTCCCGAGCACCCTCGTGCAGCTGGTGTTCGACGCCAGCGCCGCCGCGAAGCGCCCCTTCTGGTCGCCGTTCGATCTCGGGCTGGTGGCAGCCTTCCTGGCGACGCCGGGAGCGGGCTACCTCTGGTCCGCGCGGCTCCTGGCGACCGCGCTGATGGCGCTGACGATCCTGCCGGCCGCCGCCGCCGCGCTTCGGACCGGCTGGCGATACGACCGGGAGCGCGTCGGCGCCGTCATGGGGCTCGGCCTGCTGTTCGGGATGGCCGAGCTGCTGGTCCGCACGCTCCCGGGCAGCATCCCGGCCGATCTCCCACGGGCCATCTTCACCTCGCTTGCGGACTGGGGCCACCTGCTCGGCTCGGGCGTCTGGATCGGCGGTCTGATCGCGCTCGTGGCGACGGTGCCGCTCGCTCGGGCCGCCCAGGCCGGCCCGGCCGCCTCACTCTCGGCGATTATCCGACGCTTCTCGGTCGTGGCGTTGACCTGCGTGGGCGTGCAGACGCTGACCGGCCTCTGGACGAGCTGGATCCACGTGGGGTCGCCATTGCTCCTGTTCACCACCCTGTACGGCCAGACCCTTCTCGCGAAGCTGGCGCTGGTGGCGGCGCTGATGGGCCTGGGTGCGGTCAATTTGCTCTGGCTCCTCCCTCGCGTCGAGACCATCCGAGAGGCGGGCGCGTGGCGAGAGTCCCACCTGACGATCGCCCTGCGGCATTTCCGCGCGGTGATCGCGACCGAGGCGGCGATCGGGGTGGCGATCCTGCTGATCGTGCCGTTCCTCTCTGGCTCGGCGCGCAACCAGGCGGCCCAGATCCAGGCGGCGGACCTGGCGCGGACGGCCCGGGCCGGCGATCTCGCCGTCACCTTCACGCCGTCCGCGTTGCAGCCGGGCATGGTCGAATACGACGTGCAGCTGCCCGGCCAGGAGCACGGCCCGGTCACCGTGACGTTCGACGCGCCAGACCTGGGTGTGCCAGCGACGGTCGTGACGGCGGACGAGCGCGGTCCCGGCCTCTTCCGCGCGGCAGGCTTCTACACCTCGATGGTGGGGCCGTGGCGCGCACGGGTCTCGGTGCTGGGGTCTGACGGGCAGCCGCGCGCGGCGACCTTCGACCTGGCGATCCGCCCGGAGCCGGTCACGGCGCCAGCGCCAGCGCCGCCGCCAATCCTGCTCAGCACCTGGGCGTACGGCATCGCCGAAACGGTGTTGGTCGCCCTGCTGCTGCTAACTGCCGCACGCGTGGCGGATCGGGTGAGCGCACGGGCGCGGTCGGCGGCAGCGGGATCGAGGCCGGCGCGCCGCCTGCCCGCGCCGCCGCTGACCAGGAAGGGACTGGTGGCGTAGCGGGCGCGTCGCAGCGGTTTACCAGCGTAGCCAGCCTCGCCGGAAGCCCCAGGCCAGGAGCATCCCCACCACGAAGGCATACGCCGCGTTGGTGGCGATCCCGACGATCGCCATCAGCGCCACCGTCACCATCTCTCCGGACTCCGTGCTGAACCGCTGGACCCGTGCCGCCACCGCCAGCTCCAGGCCGCCGAACAGCAGCAACGCGCCCAGCGCGGCGTCCGGGACCATCCGAAGCAGCACGAACAGCACTCCGATGATGCACGGCGCCGCCGCCGTCCGAGCCCCGAACCGGAAGTGGCCGGCCAGGCCGCTCGCGCCGTGGCACATCAAGTAGCCGCCGAACGGCGCCGCCAGCAGGTTGCCCAGCCCGGTCGTCAACGAGAGCCGCCCGACCGTCGCCCGATTCGGCAGGGACGGCCGATCCGGGAACAGCTCGCGAGCCAGCGCGCTGGTCACCACGATGCCGTTCGTCAGCGTCAGCGGGATCTGGGGCAGCACGGCGATCTCGACGCCGCGCATGGTCTCGGCCCAGGTCGGTAGCACCAGCGCGGGCAGGTGCAGCCCGAGGGCAAGGCCCGGCGCTGCGGGCAGTTGACCGCTCAGATACGCCAGCAACACCGCCACGACGATCCCCGACAGCGCGGCCGGCAGGCGGTGGCTTCGCAGCGTCAGCAGCATCACGGCCACCGTCACCACGCCGATGACCGGCTGGTGCTCGACCAGGCGCACCCCGAGCAGCGCCAGCGCGATCCCCAACCCCAGCTGAATCCCGGCCACCACCACGTCCGGGATCATTCGCGCCAGCCAGCCAATCGCCCCGGTCACGGCAGCCAGCGTGAAGAACAGGCCGATGACGAGGCCGCTCGCGGCCACCTCGCCCGGCGTCATCCCCTGGATCAAGATCGCCGCCGAGGCCGCTTTCATCGGCTGGACGCCCATCGGGATGCCGTAGACCAGCCCGGACGCGAGGTAGAACAGTCCGAAGTTGACCAGCACGCCGGTCGGGGGAAGAAGCGTGTCCACCATTCCGAGTGGATCGTACGCCAGTCGTAGCATGAATGCAATGAGAGGCGACACAACGTCGAGCATATTTGCCGAACTGGCAATGGGAGTTGTCAGGCAGCGGCGCCCCGGAGTTAGCCGGGCTGCCCGAGCGCCGGCGCCTCGATCGGAGCCGCCACTGGTGGCCGAATCCCGGCGAGCCGTCGCGCCAGCCGGGTCGCCGCGCCGTCCAGGACGCAGTATCCGCCCGCGATGGCTGACGGCGGGTTCCCGACCGGGATCAGCAGCAGCGGCAGGTGCCCCACCCAGGTCCAGTTGCCCAGCCCGGTCCCGATCAGCTCCAGCTCGGCGGTGACCGCGAAGATCGCGGCGTAGACCACGCCGTTCCGCGATCGCAGCAGGCAGTACGCCAGAATCGGCCACCAGCAGGCGCCGGCCACGTCCCAGCGCCCGGTCCAGGCTGGCAGGACCGTGACGCCGCCAGCCGCCCAGAGCGTCGCGGCGGCCAGCGCCGCGCCGGTCACCAGCGATCCTGACCTGACCGCCAGCGGCGTCCGGCGCGTCCGCAGCCCGAACAGGTAGACCAGGCCGTGCCCGGGCGGCACGAACAGCGGCACGTTCCCGAAGCGGTAGGTGTAGACGCCCCAGACCATCGAGGCGAACACCTCCAGCGCGGTCGCCAGCACGACGCACAGCCAGACCTGTCGGCGCTCGGCCGCGTCAGAGCCGCGCAGCAGCGCGAGCAGCAGCGTGAAGGTGACGACGCCGAGCCCGTACTGCTGCCAGAGGGCGGCCGGCCAGGCATCCGCCACGAGCAGGCACGGGAAGTAGACCGCGATGGCGGCGTGCACCGCGTACGGACGCAGTCGGCCCCCCATGACGCCCGCGTTCACGTCCAGCGTCAAAAGGGCAGACCGCACAGGTCGATTGGGCCGGGCGACATGCTGCCTCCGTCGGGTAGCAGCACCATCGTCGGGCGTTCAGGCAGAGTCTCGTTCAGGCACTCTCTGCCAGTCGGCTGATCGTAGTATGTCGGCCCCGCGGCAACCTGCCAGCCCAGACTCTGGTAAAACGGCACAGCCATTTCCGACGAGAGCAGCATGGCGAGATCGGGCCGAAGCTCGCGCCAGACAAACTCCTCGGCGGCGCGCATACCGGCCGCGCCGAACCCTTGCCGCCGGTGCGCCGGGTCGGTCCGCACGCCTCGGATGCCTGCTATTCGCGTCGGATGCTCGTCGATGAGAATCGTGCGTTCGGTGATCCAGAGACAGCTCACCAGCAGCCCGGCACGCCAGACTCGCACGACGTACCGCGTGTCTGAATCGGGAGCGATCACCAGCGGGTGAGGTGTCCGGAGCTCGGGCGGGCCGAAGCAGCGAATCGAGAGATCGCCGAGCTCCTCACGCTCGTGCTCGGACAGCCCCTCCATGAGGTTGGTGATCGGCCGCACGCTAACGTCCACGTCGTCCTTTCAGGCCCGCCGGTGCCGGCGCTCAGGAGCCGGCCGCCTCGTCCAGCAAAGGCAACGCCGGCATCTCGTGGATCGGGCGCTGGTGCGGGCGCAGCTCCTGGAAGCAGTGCCGGCACGGATGACCGTGAAAGTCCGCCTCGCTGCCGCGCGTCGGCGTGGTCACGCTGTCCACGTACCGCCCGCAGAGAGTGCGTCCGTGCCACGACGCGCGGTCGTCGTCGCCGCTCAAACGGTCGCTCACGTACAGGTGCCAGTGCTCGCGCCGATGGCCGTGCACCACGCCGCCCAGGCTGGCGTAGAGCGTCGCGCGGACCTCCTCGATCGAACGGTTGCCGTCCACGCGCACCAGCAGTCCGCGTCGCCCGTAATGCTCCACGACCGGCAGGGTCTCGCGCAGGTACACCTCGATCCGGTTCTGGACCACCTCGGGGCGGTCGTCCGGCCGCTGGTACAACTGGTCCTTGCACGCCTGGCATCGCCCGTCGCCGGGCGGCCGGCTGGACGAGCTTGGATAGGTCGCCTGGCAGCTCGGGCAGAGCCAGCGGCCGGCGATCCGCTCCACCAGCACCTCGGTGGCGACTTCCAGGTACAGCGCGCGCCGGACCTCGCTGTGCCGCGTCGCCAGCAGCGCGTCCATGGTCTGGGCCTGCGCCAGCGAGCGTGGAAACCCGTCCAGCAGGGCGCCGCGCTCGGCATCGGGGCGCGCGAGTCGCTCCATCACCATGTCGATCACCAGGCGATCTGGCACCAGATCGCCGCGATCCATGTACGACGACGCCTCGACGCCGAGCGGCGTGCCCCGGCGCCGATGGTCGCGCAGCAGGTCGCCGCTCGCGACGTGCGGGATGCCGAGCTTGTCGTGCAGGAAGCGCGCCTGCGTCCCCTTGCCAGCGCCGGGCGGCCCGAGCAGCAGTACGATCGGACGGAGCGCGTCCGTCGTGGCGTCAGTGGTCATGACCGAAGATCCTGCATCGGGTCCTTTCCCGCTCGAGGCCGCGCCGCGGGCATCTGTGCCGGCCGAGATCCACCGTGCCAGTCTCTCATGGCGACTGTCAACAGTTGACGTGTGCGTCAGGAACGGAGCGTCCCATCCACACCCGGCCGGTCTGCCGTTGACCGCCGACCCGCCCGACCACAACAACGATCGGGACGCTTCTAGTCCGGTTGTGGCGCGGCGCGGTTCCGAGCCGGGCCGCCAGAGCGGTCGATCCGCTCGACGTCTGCCGGGGTTACCGATCCCCCTCATGGTGCTTGAAGTCGGCGATGAAGTCGTCGATCGAAATCGCCGGCAGGGTCACGATCCTGACCGTCCCGCGCGAGGCGAGCACCGCCGAGACCCTGGCGATGGTGACGTTGTCCGGCGCTTCGACCACGTTGACGAAGTCGTATGGCCCGAGCACGGCCCACTGGCTGACGACGTGGACGCCCATCCGATCGAGCTCCTTGTTGACGGCCCGGATGCGCTCCGGCTCTTCGCGGACCGTCTGCGCGCCTTCGTCGGTCAGCGTGCTGAGCAGGATAAAGGTCGCCACAGTTGCCCTCCCTGGCAAGCAAGGTCACTGACGGCATTGGTGTCACGCGTGGTCGGCAGCGCCCCGGCGGGGCACGGCAGCCGGTTCCCGCGCGTGTAACGGCTGGATGTACCACGGAAAGACATTCCCGTTCCAGGATTGGGTACTCTTTCAGCGACCCAGAGGCTCTGTGGGGGTCTGGACCTCGTGCTACCATCCCCGCCGAATACCCCACAGTCCTGGAAGATCGAGAGTGACAGATCGAGAGCTGAGTGCTCGGCTGAGCGCTCGAAGGAGTGGCCGATGAGCTGGCTGAAGGACCGCGTCATCTTCATCACCGGCGGCGCGAGTGGCCTCGGCCGTGAGATCGCGCTCCAGTCCGCGCAACTGGGCGCGAAGGTCGCCATCACCGACATGCATCCCGCGCGCCTCGAAGCGACCCGCGCCGACGTCGCCGAGATCGCCGGCGACTGCCTAGCCGTCAAGAGCGATGTCACCAACGAGGACGAGGTCGCCAGCACCATCGGCCAGATCGTCGCGAAGTGGGGCCAGCTCGACACGGTGGTGAACAGCGCTGGCGTCTACTACTACGGCCCGATTGCGACCACCCCGATGGCCGATTTCGACCGTGTCTACAACGTGAACGTCAAGGGGCTGTACATCGTCTGCCGCGAGGCCGCGAAGGTGATGCTCCCGAAGAAGAGCGGGCACATCATCAACATCGCCTCGATCGCCGCCGAGCGCGGCATCGTCGGCGAGTCGGTCTACTCGTCGAGCAAGTGGGCGGTGCGCGGCCTCGGCGCCTGCCTCACCGCCGAGCTCGGTCCGGAGGGCATCCGCATCTCGACCGTCTTCCCCGGCGGCATGGACACCACGTTCTGGGAGAACGAGCCGCGCATGCAGACCGGCGAGTGGGACGCCTCGAAGATGCTGCGCGGCGCGGACGTGGCCCAGGCCGTGGTCAGCATCGCGTCGCTGCCCCCTGGCGTCTCGGTCAAGGAGGCACTGGTCTACGGCCCCGGCCGCTAGCCCTCCTGGGAGCGCGGCGATCTTCGCCGCCTCGTCGTCACGCCGATCGGCACTCGCCGGGCGCCTCGTCGTCAACCACCTCGGCGTTCGTCGACGGTCCGCCTGCTCGTGCCGCGGGCGGTCCTCGCCGCCTCCGTACCTGCCCGACAAAGTGTGACACGAGTCACAGTTTTTGGGATGCGTCTCGCAGCATACTGCGACGACGCGCCAACGACGTGCGTCCGCATCCGGATGGAGCGCCGACCTGGCGCCAGCGTGCTGGCCGGTGCCGCGCCCATGAAAGCGGAGGGGAATCGCGACCCGGTTCAGCCAGTGACATGGGGTTGACACGAGGCGAAGACGCCGTGCTGAAGGGCAGAGGTTGAGCGATGCAGAGGCGCACGTTCCTCAAGCTTGGGGCGGTCACAGGGAGCGCATTCTTCCTCGGCGGGCTTGGACAGACCGGACGACCGTCGATCTCAGCCGCGCAGTCGATGGTCCCGACCGTCGACCGGCTGGTCCTCACGAACGTGGTGGACAACGTCTACGACGTCTTCGCCCGGGCCGGGCGCATTCGGGACGTGCTGGTGCAGCGCACCAACCTGCCGTGGCCGGCCAACTCGGCGCCGGCGCTGCTCTCCGAGCACGGCCTGGCGTACCACCTCGAATCGACGCGGGGCGACGAGCGCGCCGAGATCCTGCTCGACTTCGCCCTGACCGGCTCGGCGCTGCTCAACAACTACCGTTCGCTCAAGATCGACCCGAGCCGAGCCTCGGCCATCGTCGTCAGCCACGGCCACGCCGACCACTTCGGCGGGATGCTCGACATGGCGAAGAGCGTCAAGGAGTGGGCGACGCCCGGCCTGACCGTCTACGCCGGCAGCGAGGACACCTTCTGCCATCGCTGGGTCGTCACCCCGGACGGCGGCCGGCTGGACTACGGGCAGCTCGACCGCCCCGCCCTGGAAGGGCAGGGGTTCAAGGTCGTGCTCGCGAAGGAGCCGACCGTCGTCGCGGGCCACGCGCTCACGTCCGGCCGGATCGAGCGCAAGACTGATTTCGAGTCGCCGCCGGCGACCGCTCGCATCGAGGCCGGCGCGCTCGGCTCCGGCTGCGAGGCGTCGCTGCACTTCCCGCCGGGGACCGTCCAGGTCGAGGCGCAGCCCGGCGAGCTCGTTCAGGACGTTTTCTACGGCGAGCAGGCCACGGCGTACAACGTGGCTGGCCGAGGGCTGGTGATCATCTCGTCGTGCGGGCACGCGGGAATCGTCAACACCGTTCGGCAGCTGCAGGCCGTGACCGGCATCGAGAAGGTGCACGCGGTGGTCGGCGGCTGGCACCTTGCGCCGGCTCCGGACGCGATCGTCGCGAAGACGGTGGATGCGATGAAGGAGATCAAGCCGGATTACATCCTGCCGATGCACTGCACCGGGCTGAACACCATCGGGGTGGTGCAGCGCGAGATGCCCGACACCTTGATCCTGCCTTCGACCGGCACTCGGTTTGTCTTCGGCGCCTAGCGAGCTGCGTGTGGAGAGCAGAGAGTCGAGAGTAAGAGAAGCGTACGTTTTCACTCTCACTCTCGGCTCTTCACTCTCAACTCGTCGCCCCGTCAGTACCGGGCCAGCCCCTCGATCAGCAGCTCGACGAACTCGGCGCGCTTCACGCCCAGGGCCACGTTCGCGTTCGGCTGGCGCTTGCTGTTGCCGCGCAGGTCACACACCGTGCGGCCGTCCGTGTACCGGCTGCCGCACTCCACCACCACGTTGCAGTGGGTCGTCTCCAGCAGGTCCGGCCTGATGACCGAGGCGACCGCCAGCGCGTCGTGGACCGCCGTACCCTCCGAGCCGTACCTCGTCTCCGAGCCGCGCCCGAACCAGTCCATCAGGTCCGCCACCATCGTGCCGACCGGCGTGCCCAGATCCCGGATGCGCTGGCGCTCGGGAGTACGGATGCGGGCCTGGTGCGTCGCGTCCAGCCCGACCATCGTGATCGGCACCCCGGACTCGAACACCACGCTCGCGGCCTCCGGATCGACGTAAATGTTGAACTCGGCGCTCGGCGTGACGTTGCCGGCGCCGGCCGCGCCGCCCATCAGCACGATGCGAGGGATCTTCGCCTTGATCTCCGGCGCCTTGAGGAACGCCATCGCGATGTTGGTGAGCGGTCCGACCGGCACCACTGTGACCGGCTCGGTCGCCTCCTTCACCGTCCGGATGATGAGATCGACGCCGTGCTCGTCGGCCAGCTCGACCTCCGGTGGGCCGAAGTCGTAACCGTCCAGGCCGCTCTCGCCGTGGGCGTATGGCGCCGTGACCAGTGGGCGGATCAGCGGTGTCGCCATGCCGGCCGCCACCGGCACGCCGGTGATCTTCCCCACAGTCATGACCCGGCGCGTGTTCAGGGCCGTCTTGTCCAGCGTCTGGTTGCCGGCCACGCAGGTGACCGCCAGCAGCTCGATCTCGGGTGCGCGTGCCGCCAGTAGCAGGGCGAAGGCGTCGTCGTGTCCGGTGTCGCAGTCGAAGACAATTGGCGTGGGCATCCTGGCCTCCCATAGAGTAGCGTCCCAGGAGATGACGTCTCAGGATAGCCGCCCAGTGCGTCCTACGCCCGCCCGAACACCAGCCGCGAGGTCATCGGAGCCGCCAGCCCCTCCGGTCCGACAAACGGCGCCGCCTCCCGCTCCACGTCCGCGATGACGGCGTCGAGCGCGTCGCCGGTGACCATGATGCCGGCCCGGGCGAGCGTCCCGCCGCCGAGCACCGCGCGTGTGAACGCTTCCGACGACGGGAACCGGGCTGGTCGTTGCGCCTCCTCGACCCGCACGTCCTGGAAGCCAGCCTCCTCCACAAGTGCCCGAAGCGCCAGCACGTCGTTCAGCCGCATGGGAGTCGACATAATCCGAGCCGCCTCGGAGTTGACGTGGCGCTCCAACGACGTCACCAGCGCCAGGTGCACCGGGATGCTCGCCAGCGGCCCCCAGACCGCCACACCCAGGCGCCCGCCTGGCCGCAGCACCCGCCGCATCTCACGCAAGCCGACGCCCGGGTCCGGGAAGAACTGGAGCCCCTGCTGACACACGACCACGTCGAATGACTGGTCGGGGAACGGCATCGCCATGCCATTTCCCTCGTGGTACTCGACGGCCGGGGCGACGGCGCGCGCCACCGACAGCATGTTGGCGTTCATGTCCAGCCCCGAAACCTTACCGCTCGCTCCAACGCGCTCGACGGCCGCTCGTGCCACGACGCCGGTCCCGCACGCGACGTCGAGTAGCCGTTCGCCCGCTTTCGGGGCCACCAGATCGAGCAGCGGATCGACCCAGCCCGCGAACATGGCCGGGACCGAGTCGCGCTCGTAGATCTCAGCCGGCGACAACGCTCGATCTCCGCTCATGCCCCACCCCACACCCCTGCTGCGAGCCGCCTCACCATCGCAACGACACGCGCACCTGACGATAGCAGGCCAGCGTCACTCATCCCGACCCCGCAGCCGTGCAAGCACCTCGTCTGCGGGCTTTCCGAGTATTCCATCGTGCTCCAGCGCATCGATGCGACGGTCTAGCTCCTCGCGCTGCCAGTCCCAAAGCGGGATGCCCTCCTGCGAGGAGGTCAAATCGTCCCAGAGTCGTTCCATGAGCTCGAGCTTCTGTTCGCGCGTCAGTCCACTGATGTCGATCATAGCGTCTCCATGGGCGTCCGCAAGTGCCCTGCGACCGGAGTTCGACTCTCAAACGGTATCTTGCGTCTGTCGCCACGCGGCGAAGTCGCGAGCGCCGTGCAGAAACGCGATCACGATGACTTGATGCTCCTCAACTCGATACAGCAACCTGTACCGTTGCACGAAGATCTCCCGAATCGTCGAGTCGCTCAATTCAGGAACCACTCGCCCCCGATCTGAGAGGGTCGAGAGGCTCTCCGCGGCCTGGAGGGCTCGCTTCAGGAGATCCTGCGACGCGCGTTGTGAGGTCGGCCAGAGGTAAGCAATCGCATCGTCGAGCGCCTCCGACGCATCCTCCGACCAGACTACGGAGCGGACTTGCGCAGCCATTTTCGACGGAGATTCATTGCCACCTGCTCGTGCGGAATCACGCGACCTTCTGCCGCGTCTGCAAGGCCACGCTCAACCGACTGAATGACGTAAAGATGATAGACCACGTCGTCAAGCGTGCAATCGTCCGGGAGCCGGTCCAGGAGGGCTCGTACAGTATCTTTGGTGCTCATTCGCGGTCCGTTCTGCACGATGTTCTCGTCAGTATACGCTCGTCACGGCCCATGCGCGTCACGCCATCCGGCGGCGCTGCTCCACCGAGAGCGACCGCGCAGACTGCACCTGCTCGCGGCGCCAGAGCACCACGCTCAGGCCGATCGCCAGCGGCACGATCACCGGCAACGCCAGCTGCCAGAACGGCACGTGCGCTACCACCACGACCTCCCGGGCGCTGCCCGGCAGCTCCTGCCTGTTCGCGTCGATCAAGCGCATCCGGAGTGTCGCACGGCCGGCCGGCGCCTCCACCCGGTATCCGGTGATGTCCGGCGAGCGCTGTTGGCGTGGGTCCGCACGCTCGGCGAACGGCACTACCCGGTACCCGAGCGCCGCGCCCGGCACCTGCTCGACCGCGAAGTCCTCCACGCCGAGATGCTGCTCCCGCGAGCCGTCCCGCACCTCCAGCGTCGGGGTGCTGCCCTGCCCGGTCGGCAGCGGCCCGATCCGAACCCATTGCCACCTGTTCGGCGTCGCCGCCACGTCTTGCGGGTTGCGCAGGCGGGCGTACGCTTCGGCGTTCAGCTCCTGGGCCGTGTATGCGTGCAGGTATGAGACGCCGCCAGCCGTCGTGTACACCACGTCGGCCGGGTCGCCGGCCTGCTCGGGGACCGTCCACCGTTCCTGGGGCAGGATCTCGTAGCCGATGCCAGTCCGACGAGGCGCGAACGCCACCAGCCGCTTCTCGCTGTCGGCCACGACCTGGCCGGCGGCGTCTCTGACCCGGATCGTGTACTCGCCGGGCGGCAGCTGGAACGGGAAGCCGCGCCCGACCTCGGTGCTGAAGAGACTGAACGCTGCCGGCTCGACGGGCGCCGTCGGCAACGTGGGATTCGCCTGCTGCGACTGCCGGATCTCGTCGAGCTGGCGCTGGTACTCGGTCTGCGCGTCGGCGTAGGTCCGCAGGCTCGCCACGTACGCCTGGCGCTCGTCCTGGAAATGCTGCCACGCCTTCGGTGCGTCCTCCCCCAGGAACACTGTGCCCGGCCCGAGCCGGCCGGTCTGATCCACCTGAACGACGTACTCCGTGAGCGCCACCGTCTGGAGCACCTGCCCGCCCTGCACGATCTCCAGCTGGCCCGGTACGAGCTCGTTTAGACTCGTGAAGTCGGCGCGGTAGTCGTTCGTGATCGGCCAGAAGTAGACCTGGGTCATCTTCGGGTCGATCACGCCGAGCTGGCCGGCCAACACGTACATCGTCTCGACCGATGGGGGCACGAACCCGGTCACGTACTCCACACCGTCGAACAGGTTGATGCCGTAGACGAACCGTCGCTCCTTCTCCGGCGTCTGCGCCAGCGCCGTCGTCGTACACACAGCAGCGACCACCACGCCGAAAAGGATGACGAGAGCCTGGCTACGCATCATCGCCGCACACCGCGCCGCGCGAGCAGCCGCGCCGACACGCTCAGCAACAGCGCGCAGTGCAGGCAGGCCAGCACGATCGCGCCAGCGTAGGCTGCCAGATCTTGCCGCACCAAAGCGTCCACGCCGTTCTGGAACAGCCCGAACGGCGACACGTACCCCGCGACCGCGTCCAGCGCCAGCACCACGTTTCGCACCAGCAGCAACGGGCTGACGCCGTTCGGCACCTGGATGCCGCTCAGCAGCTCGCTGCCGATTCGAATCGCGAGCAGCACCAGTGTCAGCGCCCCGAGCAGCGCGATCCCGCCTCGCACGCCCCGCACCAGCGTCGAGAGGCAGACGCCGAGCGCCGCGACCGCCGCCGCCGTGAAGATGGACAGCAGCAGCTCCAGTGGAAACGCCGCTGGCAGACGCAGCGCTGACATCCCGCTGTAGCTGAGCATCAGCATCGCCAGCCCCAGGCCGATCGGCAAGAACGCCAGCACGTGCGCCAGGTGTTTGCCAATGACGTACGACGCCACGTCGACCGGCCCGTAGAAGAGCGCTTCGAGCGTGCCCTGGTCGCGCTCGCGGGCGATGGTCGCGACTGATGCCAGCGCCAGGAAGATCATCGCAATGATCGTGGCGATGAAGAACGGTAGCGTGAACGCATCCGCCAGGATCAGCACGCGGCTCCGCTCGACGGCATCCAGGTACCCCGCCACGATCGGCAGCGTCGCCAGCATCCCGAGCGCTGTCACCACGTAGAGGCCGGGTCCGTACAGCATGCTCAGGAAGTCGCGCCGCGCGATGACCCAGATGGCCCGCCGCCGGAGACCCCTCACCCCCCGCCCCCCTCGCCCGTGCGCGGG
>JAXLXF010000017.1:0-151071 GCA_046328125.1 Chloroflexota bacterium | reverse complement strand
ATGGTCGGGGACAGCCTCGAAGTCGTGTACCGCGACGGCTCCGTGACGATCTATCAGGTGACGCGGCCCTGACTCTCATGCGCACGGACGAATCATGAAGGACCCGCGCGTCCTCCTCGGCATCGCGGTCAGCGTGATCGCGACGGCGATGCTGTTCTACGTGGTCAATCCCTGGGAGGTGCTCGACGCCCTGCGCCGAGCCGATCCCCTCGCCGTCGTCGGGTGCGCGGCCTCCGTGGTCATCGCGATGTGGGTCAAGGCGGTGCGCTGGCGCCTCTTCTTCCCCCGGCCCGAGGAGATCCGCCTGCGCGGCGTCCACGAGGCGCTCTACATCGGCTATATGGTGAACACGGTGCTGCCACTGCGTGCTGGCGAGGTGGTGCGCGCGTTCGTGGCGGCCGAAACCGAAGAGACGAGCAAGAGCACCACGCTGGCGACGGTCCTGATCGAGAAAGTCCTGGACCTGGGCACGATGGGGCTGTTGCTGTTCGCGCTCGGACTGGTCTTCCCAGACCTGCCGGAGTCCGCGCGGTACGCCGCGTACGTCAGCGGAGCGGGGCTCGCGGTCGCGGTCGCCTGCATCGTGTTCGCGCTCGCCGCCCGCGCGATGGCGACCCGGATGGCGCTCTGGGCTGAGAAGCGAGTGCCGCCCCTCGCGAAGATCGGGGTGGCCGGGCTGCTCAACGCGTTTCTGGACGGCCTCTCGTTCGCGCAGCACCCGCTGACGCTGGCCTGGGTAGTCGTCTGGTCGGTGGTGCAGTGGTCGCTGTCGGCTGGCACCGTCATGCTGGCGCTGCTGGCGGTCGGGATCACCGGCGGCTCGACGTACGAGCTGGTCGAGATGACGCTACTGGTGCTGGTCGCGACGAACCTGAGCATGGCGATCCCGTCCGCTCCCGGCTACGTCGGCGTCTTCCACGGCGTGTTCGTGGCGACGCTCGCGCTGTTCGCCGTGCGCGAGGACCGGGCGACCGCCGCCGCCGTCGTCGAGCACGCGCTGGTGTTCGGGACGTTCATCGTCGGTGGGGCGTACTTCCTGCTGCGCGGGGACGCCGTGCGGACCAGCGGTCGGCGCCTCGGCGAGCTCGTGTCGCGGGCGAAGTCGGACGACAGCGCCGGCGCCCACTGAGCGAGGCGTGAGGAGGGCGGCGTGACGATCGCGGCCGTCCTCTGGCTCGTGGCGTTCTACGGTCTCGGACTGGCTGTGCTGCCGCTCACCATGCGGGTGTTCGGCGGCCTGCCCGACCGAGGCTACGGGCTGAGCCGAATCGTCGGTCTGGTCGTAGTCGGCTGGCTGGCGTACCTGACGGCGATGCTCGGATTCACGGCGTACGTGGGGCCGACGGTCGGCGTCCTGGCGGCGGTAGTCGCGGCAGGATGTTGGGCTGGCTGGGGGCGAGAGTGCGTCCGACTGGTTCGCGAGCGCCGCTGGCTGCTGGCGGCCGAGGAGCTGACGTTCCTGGCCGTCTTCGGCGTCGGGACGTTCGTGCGCGCGTACAACGCCGACATCGTCGGGCAGGAGAAGTTCATGGACTACGCGTTCGTGAACGCCCTGCTGCGCACGACCAGCCTGCCGGCCGAGGACATGTGGCTCTCTGGCTTCACGATGCCCTACTACTACCTGGGCTACCTGCTGGCTGGCCTGCCGGCCAAGATCGTCGGGACGCCCGGGCCGCTGGCGTACAGCATGGCCGTCATCATGGTGTTCGCGAGCGGCTTCGGCGCGGCGTTTGCCATCGCCTACGCGCTGGTGGCCCGCGCCCGCGCCGACGACCCTCAGACGGCTGGCGGTCTACGGCTGGACGTGGCCTCGTACTTGTTCGGGCTGCTCGGCGGCACGCTGACGATGGTGTGCGGCAACCTCGTGGCCGTCTTCGAGTTGATCGCGGCGCGCGACTGGGGCTCGGATGCGTTCTGGGCGGCGGTCGGCGTCAAGGGACTGGCGCCAGCGCTCAGCCCGGGCCTCTGGCCGGTCGACGGCGGCTGGTGGTGGCGGTCGTCGCGGGTCATCGCCAACATCCAGCCGGACGGGATCACCGAGTTCCCGTACTTCTCGTTCATCCTCGGCGACCTCCACCCCCACTACCTGGCGATCCCGTTCGTGCTGCTGGTGGTGGCGCTGGCGGCGAGCCGCTGGCTGGACACCGAGAGCGCGCCGGACCTGGCGAGCCTCGGGCTGGGCGGACTGGCGCTGGCGACCCTGATCCCGGCCTCGACCTGGGACGTGCCGACGTTCTGGGGCCTGTACCTGCTCGCGCACCTCGGAGACGCCTGGCGCCGCGAAGGGAGCCGCCAGGGGTTCGTGGCGCGGCTGCCGGCGCTCCTGATCCCGTTCGTCATCGCGGCGCTCGTGGTGGTGCCGTACTTCGTCGGATACCAGTCGCAGAAGCTCGGGCTCGGGATCGTCAAGGAGCGGACGCCGCTGGTGTCGATGCTGATCCTGTTCGGGCCGGCGCTGCTGGTGGCGGCGATCCTGTCGCTCTGGCTGACGGCCCGGAGCGAGGACGGCGACCGGCGTCAGCGCTTCGGGCGGCTGTTCGTGGTGGTGGGTGTCTGCGCGGTCGGGATGAGCGCCATCCGCGAGCCGACGATGGGCCTGCTGCTGGCGGTGGCGGTCATGCTGGCCGCCACCGCCGGGCCCGTCGTACGGTCCGCCAGCGACGCGAAGCAGCTGGCGCCCGCGACATTGTTCTGCTGGCTGCTCTCGGCGTGGGCCGTCTGCGTGCTGCTCGGAACGGAGCTGATCTTCCTGCGTGACGTGTTCGGCTCGCGGATGAACACAGTGTTCAAGTTCCAGTATCACGCCTGGCTGCTGTTGGGGATCGCCAGCGCGGCGTCGCTCGGGGCGATCTGGCGCTACGAGCGCGCATCTGGACAGCGAGGCGCGTGGCTCTGGCGCGGCGGCGCGGCGATAGTAGCGCTGCTGGTGTTGGTGCCGGGGCTGGCGTATCCGATAGGCGCGACCTGGACCAAGTCGAACGCCTTTCGAGGCGAGCCGACCTTGATGGGCGACCGGTTCCTGGAGCGAGGCGCCCAGGCCGACTACCGCGCGATCGAGTGGCTGCGCCAGAACGCGGTCGGTCGGCCGGTGGTGGTCGAAGCAGTCGGCGGCGACTACACCGAGCACGCTCGCGTCTCGACCTTCTCAGGCTTGCCGACGTTGATCGGGTGGGTCGGCCACGAGCTGCAGTGGCGGGGCGATCGGCCAGAGTTTGGGCCGCGTCAGCAGGCGGTCGATCAGGTGTACCGCGCCGAGAACCGTGACGCCATTGAGAGGGTCGCGCGGCTGTACCACGTGAAATACGTGTTCTTCGGGAGCCTGGAGCGCGCAAAATACGGTCCGGAGGCGCAAGCTCGCCTGGACAAGCTGCTACAAGTGGCGTATAGCCGTGGCGGCACGACCGTGTACGGCGTGGACGCCGACTGAGAGGCGAGCAGACGAGAGGCGAGCAGACAAGACGCGAGCAGACGAGAGCAGACGAGAGCAGATGAGTGAAGAGCTGGTGAGAGACGAGATCGTGCTGCCTGCCGAGCCGGTCCCGGATGGGCCGGTCACCGTGTCGCCCGTGGAAGCACTGCTCGACTGGCTGGCGGCCCACGCCGTCAGCATCGAAGAGGCGGTCGGATGGGGCCTGCTGGCGGCGTTGGCACTCGTGTCGCGGCTGCTCTTCCTCGGCTCGCCGCCGCTCAACCTGGAGGAGGGCCGGCGGGCGCTCGAAGCGTACACGCTGCTCCAGTCCGGCCGCGTGACCTATGAGGGCGCGCCGATCCTCAGCAACCTGATCTCGCTGACGTTCACCCTGTTCACGGCGGGCGACCTCCAGGCCAGGCTGGCGCCGGCGGTGTGCGGCGTCCTGCTCGTGCTCACGCCGCTCCTGTTGCGGCCGGTTCTCGGCGGGTGGTGGAGCCTGTCGGCGGGAATCTGCCTGGCGTCCTCGACCATCCTCCTTTCGGCGAGCCGAAGCGTCAGTCCGGCCGTGCCGGCGATGTTGTGCGTCGCCGTGACGGCGGCGAGCTCCTGGCGATTCGGGATCGTGCACGAGCGCGGCTGGCTCGTCGCGACGGTGGTGGCGGCGTTGGTCGGGATCGGGATCGACACGTCGTTCACGCTCGGGCTGGCGACGCTGATCCTGGCGTACGCCATCGCCGAAGGCGAGATCTTCGGGCGAGCGGCGTGGTGGGAGCCGGTCGCGAAGCACGGCCGGTGGGCACTTGCAATCGGGGTCGGCGTCGCGGTGATCCTCGACACGCGGCTGCTGACCAGCCCTGGTGGCATCCAGGTCGGCCTGATCGACCCGCTGATCCGCTGGACGGATGAGATCGCGCGCGGAGCGGGGCTGACAGCGCCGCTCTTGATCGGGCTGCTCGACGGCAGCCTGGTGATCCTGGCGCTCATCGGACTGATCGAGTATCCGCGCTACCCGCGTGCCGTCCGGTTCCTCGGCACCTGGCTGCTGGTCTCGCTGACGCTCGCGAGCCTGATGCGGATGCCCGACCCGCGCTACCTGAGCCAGCCGATGCTGCCGGCCGGCTTGCTGGCCGGCTTCGGGCTGCTGGCGCTGGTGAGCTGGATCCGGCAGGCAGGCAGCAGTCGCACGACGGTGATCGCGCTGGTCGGTCTGGTCCCGGTCATCACGACGGCGTTCCAGATCAATGCTGGCTTGCGCAACAACCTCTCGCCATGGAGCGCGAGCGGCGTTGTGCTGGTGGCCGGGCTGCTGCTGGTGGCGCTGCTGGCGTTCAACGTGCTGCGCGGCCTGGAGCTGAGCGCCGCCTTCGCAACCTGGCTGCTGGTGCTCCTGGCCTTCGGGAGCATCTCGGGGGCCGGGCGCACGCTGGAGGCGCGTGGCGACGACCGTGGACAACTCGCGGACCAGAGCGTGGCGACGGCGGAGATGCGGAATATTCGCGAGACGGCGTTGACGTGGTACCGCGCGATGCCGGACGGCCCGCTGCCCGTCGATCCCGGTTTGCGTCCGCTCGTCGGGTGGGCGCTGCGCGACATCCCGACCGTGCGCTACAGCCCGGAGGCGGCCAGCGTTGCCGGCCCGCGCCTGCTATCCGACCCGCCGGTGAGCGTCAGCCCGGACACGAAGACGATTCGCTACATCGTCGGGTACAGCGCGGATTGGGGATCGTTGACGCTCCAGCCGGGCCGATTGTGGCGCTGGGCGCTAAATCGTGAGACTCTAGTAACACTCAGACCCTATGCTATAGTTGTCGTCCAGCCGGCAGGCAGTTAGGCTGGTGCTATTCGAGGCGGACGCGCCGACTGGTCGCGCCGACTCCCACCATGTGAAGTCGTCGATGGTTCAGGTAGTCGAGCGCCCGAGCTCCGCCCCTCAGACTGTTCCGACGCCAGTTCCTCGTGTCATCCGATGGCCCGAGTATCTGCCGTTTGTGGCGATCGCACTGGTCGGGCTGGTGCTGCGCTTCTACGACGTCGGGCACCGCGCGCTCCACCACGACGAGAGTCTGCACGCCGTTTACTCCTGGTACCTGTACATCGGGCGCGGGTACGTCCACGATCCGCTGATGCATGGGCCGTACCAGTTCCACATGTCGGCCTTGCTCTATTTCCTGTTCGGAGCAAGCGACGTCACGGCTCGGCTGTCGGCCATCCTGCACGGCACGGGGATCGTCTTGCTGCCGTACTTCTTGCGCTACGAGCTGGGGAAGCGCGGCGCCATCGCGGCGTCGGTGCTGTTCGCCATCTCGCCGTCGTTCCTGTACTTCTCGCGGTTCATGCGCGAGGACATCTACCTGGCGTTCTACACGCTCGGGATGGTGGTAGGGATCTTCGGCTGGATGCGGACGCGGAAGGTCGGCTACCTCTGGTTCGGCAGCTTCTCGCTGATCTGCGCCTTCGCCGACAAGGAGGCGACCTACATCCACGGGTTCGTCTTCACGACCTTCTTCGGCTTCCTGTTCGCGCTCAACCTGCTCGACCGCTTCTTGCCGTCCCGCGCGACGACCGCGAAGTCGGAGCAGTCTCCCAACGGTGCTCGTACTGGCACCGGGATGCGCACGTCGCTGGTCGAGCCGGTGATGCCGCAGTGGGCGGAGGTGTGGGACGCGCTCGCGGCGATCCCGCGCCGAACCTGGATCGAGTGCATCGGCATCGTTGTCGTGATGTACGTGCTGCTCTTCACCACGTTCTTCACGAACCTGGGCGACCCGTGGAACTGCCTGATGGGGAAGAACTGCTCGATGGGCGGTCTCTACTCCGGCTCGATTGGCGCGCTGAAGTACTGGATCGACCAGCATGACGTGCAGCGGGGCGGCCAGCCGCTCTACTACTACGTACTCCAGCTGGGCCTGTACGAGTTCTTGCCGGTCATCTTCTCGGTCGCGGCAGCGACCACGGCCTGGTTCCGGCGGTCGGTGTTTGCCTGGTTCCTGGCCTGGTGGTTCTTCGGCAACTTCGTCATCTACTCCTGGGCTGGCGAGAAGATGCCGTGGCTGGTGCCGCACATCGCGATGCCGTTGGTCCTGCTCTCGGCGCGCTGGATCGGCGACTGGACCGAGAGGGTGAGCCAGGACAGCCTGTTCTCGAAACGGGCGCTGCTCGCGGCAGGGCTCGGATTCGCGGTGTGCACCACCGTAGTTGCCTTCCTGGCGGTGGGCGCGGCGCAGGCGTTGAGCGCCGTCCAGACGCAGCCGATGCAGATGGAGCGGTACACGCTGATCGGGATCACGATGGCGGCCATCGCGGGGCTGGTGTACCTGGCGACCGTCAAGCACGTGCGCGTCGGCGTGCCGCTGGTGGCGGTGTCGCTGCTGGTGCTGGGCGCGTTCTACATCCGCACCTCCTGGATGGTGGTGTACGAGCACGGCGACATCCCGGTCGAGATGCTGGTGTACGTGCAGTCATCCCCGGACGTGGTCTGGGTGACGCACGAGATCGAGCGGATCGGCTACCAGACCGGCCAGCGCGACGACCTGAGAATTTTGATGGACAACGGCTACGCCGAGGACGTCGGCGGGCAGCGGATCGTGCACGAGGCGGTGTCGTGGCCGTTCGAGTGGTACCTGCGGGACTACAAGAACCGCCGCTACTACAGCAAGACGTTCGGCCCGGACATCAACCTGAAAGACTATCCGGTCATCCTGGTGATGGGGCCGAACCTGGACCCGATCCGCGACCAGCTCGGCGATTACGTGGGCCAGAAGTACAAGCTGAACTGGTGGTTCCCCGAGGACTACAAGGCGTGGGCGACGAACCCGGGCTCGATCCTGACCACGCTGGCCGACCCTGTCGGGCGGGCGAAGTTCCTGAAGTTCCTGCTCTATCGCGAGCCGATGAACGCGCTCGGGGCGCGCGAGTTCTACATGTTCGTGCGCCGTGACGTGCAGACGCTCGGCCCGGCCTCCACCACGACGCCGCTGCCGCCGGCCCAGGCACGGCCGGCCCCGGCCGCCGCTCCGGCTGCGCCGCGCAACACGGTGGCCGAACAGCTCGACGCGAACACCCGCCTGTTCGGCGTGACCCAGTCCAGCGAGCCACAGCTGCTCGAGCCGAAGGGCGTGGCAATCGGCCCGGACGGTCGGATCTACACGACGGAAGGTCGAGCCAACCGGGTGACGGTGTTCAACCAGGACGGGACGGTCGCGGCGACCTGGGGTCGAAGCGGCCCTGGCGACGGTGAGTTCAACGAGCCGTGGGGGATCGCCGTGGCCCCGAGCGGCGAGGTGTACGTGGCGGACACCTGGAACCATCGCATCGAGAAGTTCACGGCGGACGGGAAATTCCTGACTGCCTGGGGTAGCATGGCCGATACCAGTAAGGATCTCCAGGGGGCGCCGGGCAAGTTCTGGGGGCCGCGCTCGATCGCGATTGGCCGCGACGGCCTGCTGTACGTCTCGGACACGGGCAATAAGCGCATCCAGGTGTTCGACGCAAACGGCACGTTCGTCCGCGCGATGGGTGGGGCCGGCTCCGAGCCGGGTAAGTTCAACGAGCCGGTCGGCCTGGCGTTCGACGGCGACACGCTGGTGGTCGCCGACGCCTGGAACGGGCGCATCCAGAAGCTCGACAAGGACGGCAACCCGCTGAGCTCAGTCCCGATTCAGGGCTGGGAGAGCCACGGGATCGCCAACAAGCCGTACATCGCCGCTGGTGCTGACGGGAGCCTGTACGTGACGATGCCGGAGCGCGGCGAAGTCCAACGGATCTCCCCAAACGGCCAGATCTCGCCGGTCGTGCAGCCCGTCGACCGCGCGAACCGGATCGGAATGCCGACCGGGATCGCGGTTGGGCCGGAGGGCGCGGTCTACACCGCGCAGAGCGGCGGCGGCTCGATCCTGGTGCAGCAGGTCGGAGGTGCTCCCTGAGCGGGGCAGCGATCAGCGTGGTGACCACGAAGTGCGCGGGTGAGCGCGTCGGTTCGGGCACGGCGCGTCGGAGCAGGCTCGATGCGGGGTAACACCGGCAAGATCCTCGGCGCCGTCATCACGCTGGTCTGCCTCGTGCTGGCCTTCTATCGCGTGAACGTCGACGAGCTGCTCGGCGCTCTCGCAACGGCGAACTACCTGCTGGTGCTGCCGGCCCTGCTCCTCTGGCTGGTCGGGTACATGGCGAGGACGCTGCGCTGGCGGGCGATCCTGGCGGGCGCCCGGCCGGGCTCGTTGGGCTCACTGTTCGGGGTGCTGATGGTCGGGTTCGCGACGAACAACCTGCTGCCGGCGCGCCTCGGCGAGATCGCGCGGGCGTACCTGTTGCGCCGTCGGACCGGGCTGCGCAAGACGTTCGTGCTGGCGAGCATCGTTCTGGAGCGGGTGTTCGACGGGCTGGCGCTGGTGGCGGTGATCCTGTTGCTCTCGGCGCTGGTGAAGCCGCCCGGTTGGGACAGTGAGACCGACGTGGCCGCCACCGTCAGCTGGATCGAACGGCTGGCGACGGTCGGATTCGTGGGGGTGACGGTCGCCATCGCGGCGGTGCTGGTGCGGCGGGATCTCTCGGCGCGGCTCGTGAGCAGCGTGGCGGCGATCTTGCCGTCGCGCATCGGGCACTTCGTCACGAGCGCGTTCGGCGCGTTCCTGAGCGGCCTGAGCTCGATGCGGCGGCCGGAGGTGGTCGCGGCCACGACGCTGCTCTCGCTGGCGGTCTGGGCCATCGAGTGGGGTGCGTACGTCACGATCGCGAGCGCGTTCAACCTGGGGCTCAACCAGCTTCAACTGGCGGCGGCCTGCGCGCTGTTGCTGGTGGTGGTGAACCTGGGCATCATGATTCCGGCCGCGCCGGGCTACGTCGGCACGTTTCAGTTCTTCGCGATCTCCGCACTGGCCGTCTGGGGCGTGCCCCGTGAGCAGGCGCTGGCGGTCGCCATCGTGGCGCATCTGACGCAGTACGTGCTCGTGACGGCCATCGGACTGGCGTTCTTCGGTCGGGAGCACCTGTCGCTCCGAACCGTGGCGCTCGAATCGCGCGCACGAGATGACGCGGACAGCTCCGACGCCGGGAGCGGGCTGGCGATTGGCGAGGTGCGCTCCTGAAGGCGAAGTCGCTCGTCGGGATCGCCATCAGTCTGATCTTGCTGTGGCTGTTCTTCAGGAATCAGGAGTGGGACAAGCTCCGCGACAGCCTGCTGGATGTGCAGCCGCTCTGGATCGTGCCGGGGATCGTGGTCTACTTCGCCGGGATCTGGCTGCGCGGCATCCGCTGGCGGCTGCTGATGCTGCCGTTCGCGAAGGTGCCCGATAGCCGTCTCGCCAGCGTGATTCTGATCGGATTCACGGTCAACAACGTGCTGCCGCTCCGGTTAGGCGAGCTGGTCAGGACGTTCGTGCTGCGGCGCTCCCACGGGGTGCCGATCCCGGCGACGCTCGCGACGATCCTGATCGAGCGGGTGCTCGACATGGTGGCGCTGTGCGGCCTGATGACGCTCGTGTACGCCATCGAGCGGGATCGGATCTCTGGCTGGGTGGAGTACGGCTCGTACTTCTGCATCGCCGTCACGGCGGGCGGGGTCGTCGGCTTGCTCGTGTTGCTGGCGACGCCCCGCCGGTGGCTCGACGCGCTGCTGGAGCTAGCGACGCGGATCGCGGCCCGCGTCCACCACAAGCTGGGCGAAGTCGTGGCGTCGTGCGTGGACGGCGTACGAGCGCTGGAGGACACGCGCTCGCTGCTCGGGGTCGTCTCACTGTCGATCCTGTGCTGGGTGGCGGAGCTCGGCATCTACTACTTCATGATGTTGACCGTCGGCATGAACACCACCATCTGGGCGCTGGTCGCCGGCATGGTCGTCGCGAATCTCGCGACGGTGTTTCCGTCCTCGCCGGGCTACGTTGGCACGTTTGACGTGTTGTTGAAGGATCTCCTTCAGACCACCTTTGGCGTGGCCGAGCCGATAGCCGTCACCTACACGCTGCTGACCCACGCAGTGCTCCTGCTGCCGGTCGTGTTCGTCGGCTTTCTGATGTTGAGCAGGGAGGATCTCTCGATTCGAGGTCTCGCGCACGGGCGCGTCGAGGGGCGCGCGCTCGACGCGGAAGCGTTAGAGACGCCGACTCCGGCGGTCCGCTCGGCGCGGTCGGTGCAGCCGGGGACGGACGCAGGATAGGTTTTGTACACTTACAGGCCGCGTCTGGCAGCCTGTGTTGGCATGGCGGACCGGGGCGAGCATGACGACGACGTCGCCATCTCCCGCAGTCGAAAGAGCGAGGTGATCTCAGGGTGTCCACCATCAGCGTCGTCGGGACCGGCTACGTCGGGCTTGTGACCGGAGCCTGTTTTGCCGATCTTGGGAACCGGGTTACATGCATTGACGTGGACGAGCGGAAGGTCGGCATGCTGCGCAACGGCGCCATCCCGATCTACGAGCCGGGCCTCGAGGAGATCGTCGAGCGAAACGTGCGGGCGGGGCGCCTGGCGTTCACGACGAGCTACCAGGACGGCCTGTCAGGCACGGAGTTCGTCTTCATCGCGGTCAACACGCCGCCGGGGCTGGCCGGCGAGGCCGACATGACCTACGTGCGGTCGGCCGCCCACTCGATCGCCGAGCACCTGCAAGGGCCGGCCATCGTGGTGAACAAGAGCACGATGCCGATCGGGACGGGTGACTGGGTCCAGAGCGTGCTGGACCGGAACGGCTCCGTCAAGACGGCGGTCGTCTCCAATCCGGAGTTCCTGCGCGAAGGGGCCGCCGTCGCCGACTTCAACCGGCCGGACCGGGTGGTGCTCGGCGCGGACGATCCGGCCGCCGCCGAGAAGGTCGCGGAGCTGTACAGCCCGCTGCGCCCGACGGTCGTCATCACCGATCTTCGCACGGCGGAAATGGTGAAGTACGCCTCGAACGCCTTCCTGGCGACGAAGATCTCGTTCATCAACGAGATCGCCTCGATCTGCGAGAAGATGGGCGCCGACGTGAAGCAGGTCGCGCGAGGCATGGGCCTCGACGCACGAATCGGGGCGGCGTTCCTGGATGCGGGCGCTGGCTTCGGCGGCTCCTGCTTCCCGAAGGACGTCCAGGCGCTGGCGCACATGGCGGCGCTCTCTGGCTGCCACCCGCAGCTGTTGCGGGCGGTGCTGGAGATCAACCGGGACGCTCGGCGCAGCATCGTGCTGAAGCTGCGGGCGGCGCTCGGGCAGCTCGAAGAGGCGAAGATCAGCATCCTGGGCCTGGCGTTCAAGCCAAACACCGACGACCTGCGGGAGGCGGTGGCGATCGAGATCATCCACCTGCTCCAGGGCGAGGGCGCGAGGGTGACGGCTTACGACCCTGCTGCGATGGAGAAGGCGTCGGACACCCTGCCGGGCGTGACGATGGCGCAGGACGCCTACGAGGCGGCCACGGGCGCCGACGCGCTGGTGCTGCTGACCGAGTGGAACGAGTTCAAGCAGCTCGACCTCGGGCGGCTGAAGTCGCTGATGGCGAAGCCGATCTTCGTGGACGGCCGGAACGTCTACGACCCGTCGGCGATGTCGGCGGCCGGGTTCACGTACCTGTCGGTTGGCCGTGGCGCGGTGGGCGTGGACCCGAACGGGCACGCCGCGGACGTGACCGAGCCGGCGGATGCTCCGGCGGCAACCCACGCCTGACCGACCGCCGCCAACGAAAAGCCAGCACAACGACAAGGGCCGCTCCGAGAAACCGGAGCGGCCCTTCTGGCTGCCGATCTAGGACTCGAACCTAGACTAACTGATCCAGAGTCAGCCGGGCTACCATTACCCCAATCGGCATCGACCCACTCAGTATACGCCGGGCGGGCACGATCGGACAACGGTAGCAGGGCGCGGGGTGTGCGTCAAATCTTTGTGGGCGCGATTTCTCGCGCCCGTACCAGGGGACGATGCCTTGTACGGGTGCGATTCATCGCGCCCCAGGTGTCTAGCTCATCACAAAACTCTGACGCACACCCCAGGGTGCGAGTCGGGGATGATCGGCAGCGAGCTCAGGGGTAATCGAGGGGAATGTGAGGCTCCCGCATCTTGAACTGGCTGTCGTACCGCTCGAAAAGATCACGGACTACTTGCTCGATGAATCACACCCCGACGGTCGCGGGAAGGCGGCATTCTTCCTGCACGTCGGCTTCAGCCGGAGCAATCCTGAGGCGATGATTTGGGCTCTGCTCAACCTGGTGGGACAGTCGGATATGACCGCGCAAGAAACGGGCTTCGGCGTCAAGTACGCTGGGGCCGGTCCGATGGTCTGTCCCAATGGACGAGTCATACAAGTCGTGTCAGTGTGGATGTTGCGTATGGGCGAGCCACCGCCGTACTTCGTGACGGCATATCCCGCATGACGGAGAGGACGACGATGACGAGCCAGGCGCTTCACGAGCTCGATCTGGCGGCTCTGAGGCAAGACCTACCCGCGCATGGACTCATCGCCGGAGACGTTGGAACGGTGGTGTTCGTGCACGAGGGCGGGGCAGCGTATGAGGTCGAGTTTATGACCGCTGATGGTCGCACGCTCGCCGTCGAGACGCTGCTCGCCGAACAGATAGAGCCGGTGGCGGGAACGCTGATCCTCCACGCGCGCAGACACGCCACGGTGTAGTCGCCCACACTTGCACCCCGAGAAGCGCTTGCGGCCTGGATACTGGCTATGCGTCCAGGCGGCCCTTCGCCAGCTCCAGGCGCTCCACCACGCGCTCGCGGCCCAGCGCCTCCATCGTCTCGAAGAGGGGTGGCGAGACGTTGCTGAAGGTGCTCGCGACCCGCAGCGACATGAACAACTGGCCCGTCTTGACGCCACGCGCGGCGGCCAGCTCGCGGAGGCTCGCTTCGAGGGTGGCGTGGTCGAACGGCGCGGCGCCACTCACGATGCTCGTCGCATCGCCGAGCAGTGACGCCGCCGTCGCGCGGTCGAGACCCTTCGGCACCAGCGACGTGTCCTCATAGGTCGGGCGGTCGGCGTAGAAGAAGCTGAGCAGCTCCGGCGCCTCGCCCAGCCGCTTCAGGCGCTCGTGGATGAGCGGCAGGACGCGCTCCAGCGGCGGATCGTTCGGGACGATGCCGGCGCGCTCCAGGAACGGACGGACCCGCTGCGCCAGCTCAGAGAGCGACATCTGGCGGATGTAGTGGCCGTTCAGCCAGTCCAGCTTGTTCAGGTCGAAGATCGGGCCGGTCGGCGAGATGCGGGCGAGATCGACGTTCTGGATGAAGTCGTCGAGGGTGAAGATCTCGCGGCCATCCGGCATCGACCAGCCCATCAGCGCCAGGAAGTTGAGCAGCGCCTCCGGCAGGATGCCCTGCTCCCGGAACCAGCTCAGCGTGGCCCACTCGTTCTTGCGTTTCGAGATCTTGCTCTTGTTCTCGTTGCGGAGCAGCGGGAAATGGGCGAAGACGGGCGGCGTGATCCCGAGCCACTGGTACAACAGGATGTGCTTCGGGGTGCTGGAGATCCACTCCTCGCCACGGGTGACGTGGGTGATGCGCATCAGGTAGTCGTCCACCACCACGGCCAGGTGGTAGGTCGGGTAGCCGTCGCCCTTGATGAGCACCTGATCGTCCACCAGGCGGTTCTCGAACTCGATCCGGCCACGGATCAGGTCGTCGAACGCGGTGACGCCGTCGTCCGGGACCAGCATCCGGACGACCGGGCGCTCGGTGGCCTCGCCGAGGGCGCGCCGCTCCTCCTCCGACTTGCCGAGGCAGAAGCGGTCGTACTTGAACGGCTCCTTGCGAAGCTGGGCCTCCTTGCGGATGCGGTCCAGGCGCTCGGGCGAACACCAGCAGCGATAGGCATGGCCCTTCGCGATCAGGCTCTCGGCGTACTCGCCGTAGACGTCGAGCCGCTCGGACTGGCGGTACGGGCCGTACGGGCCGCCAACGTCTGGACCCTCGTCCCACTCCAGACCGAGCCAGTGCAGGAGGTCGAAGATGCTCTGTTCAGCGGTGTCGACATAACGATTGCGGTCAGTGTCCTCGATGCGGAGGACGAACTGCCCGCCGGAGCGCCGGGCGATCGCCATGTCGAACAGCGCCTGGTACGCCGTGCCGACGTGCGGGTCGCCAGTCGGGGAGGGTGCGATGCGGACCCGCATGGGAGTGGTGAAGTCGCTCATGTACGTGGGCCTCGCTTGGGGCGCGGCGAGGACGGTCGGCTGGCGCGGGGTCGATCTGAGGCGCCTCGGGGCCGGGCCGGCCGTCCGTCGCCGGAACGTGTGCTTGACGTCTGGGCTGCGCTTGCCGCCGGCCGAGCGGGCGTCGCTCGGGAGGGCCGGCGGCTCTGGCTCCCGAGCGGGACTTGCGCCTCGCGGACGCCCGGCGGGTTCTTGCCGCCCTCGATCTGCTCGGGAAGCGTGTCCGGGGAGAAGCCACGGATGGCGCGGTGACGCTCCAGCGGCGAGCGAAGGTCGCCGGGCAGCGCTGCGTAGAACTGGCGCTCGGCGCCGTCGTGCGGGGACACGATCCGCATCGAGCTGGCGTGCACGAACTGGCGGCGCAGGCCGGCCGGACCGCGCCCGTTCCCATAGGTGCGGTCACCCGCGACCGGGTGCCCGATGTACTGGAAATGGACGCGCAGTTGATGAGTCCGTCCGCTCTGGAGCTCGGCGTCCACCAGCGTGAAGTCGCCGTACCGCTCCAGAACGGTGAACCGCGTTCGGGACTCCCGTCCACCGGATCGAGCGGCCATCCGCTTGCGGTCGCGCTGGTCGCGGCCGATCGGCACCTCGATGGCGGCTTCGGCGTCCGCGAGGTCGCCCTGGACCAGCAAGAGGTACCGCTTCTCGGCGGACCGCTCCTTGAACTGCTGCTGGAGCGCGGCCATGGCGGCGGTCGTGCGACCGATCACGATCAGCCCGGAGGTGTCCTTGTCGAGGCGGTGGACGATGCCAGGCCGCTGCTCGCCGCTCGGGTCTGAGAGCTCCGGGAAGATCGCGAGGAGCGCGTTGACGAGGGTGCCGTCCTCGTGGCCGGGCGCCGGGTGGACGACCAGGCCAGGCGGTTTGTTGACCACGATCATCGCCGGATCCTGGTACAGGATCGAGAGCGTGATCTCGGCGGCCGGTCTGGGCCGGCGCGGCCCGGTCTGAAGCTGGGGGACGTTTGGCGGCGTCACCTGGACGCGCTGGCCCTCCGCGATGCGGTCGCCGGCGCGGAAGCGTCGGCCGTCAACGGTGACGGCGCCATCCTCGATCAGCTTCTGCCACTCGGTGCGCGAGCGGCCCTGTGCGTAGCGCGCCAGGAACGCGTCGAGACGCATCCGGTTGCCGTAGCCGGGGACTTCGATGAGCTCGGCGCCGTTGGTCGCGGTGAGATGGCGCGGGCGTGCGGGCAATCGCTCAGGCATCGGACGCTCGGGGGTCCGGACTCGGATCGACCGTCGGGTGCTCGACGTGGTCTCGACGCGGTGGGAAGAGCACCGAGAAGGCGAGGCCGGCCACCCCGACGCAGATGGCCGAGTCGGCGATGTTGAAGACCGGCCAGAACGTCAGGTCGATGAAGTCCACGACATAACCAACCTGGATGCGGTCGATCAGGTTGCCGATTGCGCCGCCCATCTGGAGCCCGAGGCAGACGTTGAGCAGCCACGACGGCTCCGGGATGTACCGGTACGAGGCGACGATCACCGAGATCACCACCAGGCCGACCAGGATGAAGAAGGCCGTCTGATTCTGAAGCACGCCAAACGCCGCGCCTCGGTTCTCGACGTAGGTCAGGCGGATGTACTCACCCAGCATCGGGACCGAGCGCAGGCCGGAGTCGAGCAGTCGCTCGGTGGCAAGCTGCTTCGTCCAGCGGTCCAGCGCGATGACCACCAGCGCCGTCGCCGCGAAGGTCAGCGTGCGGCGCGAAAGGAGACTCGCCGGGCGGTCGGCCCGCTCGGTGCCGAAGAGCCACGACCAGTTCACGAGCGCGACCCGGCGCCTGACAGCGCCACCCGAATCGACACGGGCTCTCCCTCGATCTGGCCGCTCCAGCCGTGGCCGTCGCCGGAGCCGTTCGGCTCGAGCGCCACCGAGAGCGTCTCCTGCTTGATGTAGTCCCCAAACCGCTCGAAGACGCCAGCGACACTGGAGCCGGCCTCGAACCGCGTGACGATCCGGTCCTCGACCTCGAATCCGGCGTCCTTGCGCATTGTCTGGATGCGGTGTACCAGCTCGCGGGCGAGGCCAGCCTCGACCAGCTGTGGCGTCAGCCGGGTGTCGAGCACCAGCGTGAAGCCGTCAGCCTCGGCAGCGGCAAATCCCGGCTTCGCACGGGTGGAGATGGTGACCTCCTCGGGGGTCAACACCTCTCCAGCGACTTCCACCGAGCCGTCAGACCGAACCGTCTGCTCGCCGGCCCGCAGCGCCTTGAGGACGTCCTGCACCTTGCGGCCCAGGCGGGGGCCAATCAACGCGGGCTTGGCCTGGACGACGTGCGCGACCGCGTCCGACACGTCGCCGCCGACCTCCAGCCGCTCGACGTTCAGCTCGCGCTCGATCTCGGCGCGCAGCTCGTCGCTCAGCGTCGGGGCGTCAGCCGGCGCGCCCACCCGGGCCAGGGCGAGCGGCTGCCGGCCCTTGAGCGTCGCCTGCTCGCGGGCAGCCCGCCCCAATCCGACCAGCGTCCGCGAGACTTCGACCTGGCGCTCCAGATCCAGGTCGATGGCGGCAGGATCGACGTCAGGGTAGGCGGTGTGGTGGACGCTCTCCGGAGCCGAAGGCTCGACCGACCGCACGAGGTTCTGATAGAGCGACTCGGCCACGAACGGCATGAACGGCGCCAGCAGGCGCGTCAGCGTCGTCAGCACCTCGTAGAGGGTGGCCTGGGCGGCGCGCTTGTCGGCGTCGTCGGCGGACTTCCAGAAGCGGCGCCGCGAGAGCCGCACGTACCACGTCGAAAGGTCGTCCACGAACCGCTCGATCGTGCGGGTCGGACCGGCAGCGTCGATCCGGTCCAGGCCGGCCCGGACCTCGCCGACGACGCTGTTCAGCCGCGAAACGATCCAGCGATCCAGCAGCGAGCGCTCGGCGAGCGGCGGCGCGCCGTCCTTCGGGTCGAAGCCGTCGATGCGGGC
The DNA here is from genome assembly GCA_046328125.1 of Chloroflexota bacterium. GTDB lineage: Bacteria > Chloroflexota > UBA6077 > UBA6077 > JACCZL01 > JADZEM01. The sequence continues at coordinate 133,618 of JAXLXF010000017.1, read as the reverse complement.
GTACGTCACGAAGAAGCTGTAGACGTTCCAGAGCACCAGCAAGCGGCGCTTCACCTGCTCGGCCGGGCCGTAGCCAAAGTTGAGATTGCTTTGGACGTTCTGGGCGCAGTAGAGCCAGCGCATCGGGTCCGCGCCCATCTTCTCGGCGGCGTCGTCGAACCAGATCGCGTTGCCGAGGCTTTTGTGCATCGGCTTGCCAGACTCGTCCATCAGCTTCTCGAAGGCGAGCACGCTGTCGTACGGCGCACGGTCCTTCAGCGCCACACTCATGAACAGCATGCTGTAGAACCAGAGGCGGATCTGCTCGCGCATCTCGGTGATGAAGTCGGCCGGGTACCACTTCGCCCAGTACTCCGGGTCGTGCATGAAGTTGAGCGTCGAGAACGGCACGATGCCGGCGTCCAGCCAGGCGTCGCCGACCTCGGTGATCCGCTCGACCTGCTTGCCGCACTTCGAGCAGTGGATCGCCACGTCGTCGATCCAGGGCCGGTGCAGCTCCTTGAGGCCGGCCGTGCCCGAGACCGCCCGCTCGTCCAGCTCGGCGCGCGAGCCGACGACGGTCAGCTCGCCGCACTCACAGGGGTAGAACGGCAAAGGCAGGCCCCAGTACCGCTTGCGACTGATGTTCCAGTCGCCCATGTTGTTGAGCCAGTCCTCCATCCGCTTGCCGGCCGAGGCGGGCACCCAGGTCACGGCGTCTGAGGCTGCCTTCATGCGCGGGCGGATCTCGTCGGCGCGGATGAACCACTCGTCGGCCAGGCGGAACACCAGCTCCTCGCCGCAGCGCCAGCAGCAGGGGTAGCGGTGGTCGTACTCCTGGGTGCGGTAGAGGACGCCCTTCTCGGTCAGGCTGGCGAAGATGGCCGGGTTGGTCTCGCGGACGCTCCGGCCCGAGAGCTCGCCGAAGCCTGAGACGTAGATGCCAGCCTCGTCGATGGGCGTGATGATGGCGAGGTCGTGGACTTTGGAGAGCTCGAAGTCCTCGGCGCCACAGCCCGGCGCGATGTGGACGACGCCGGTCCCCTCTTCCTCGCCGACGTCCTCCCAGGCGATGACGCGGTGCTCGACGTTCTCGGTAGCCTGGAGCTCGTCGAACGGGCCTCGGTAGCGCAGGCCGACCAGATCGGCGCCGCGCAGCCGCGAAACCTCCTCGAAGCCGCCCTTCAGGAAGCCCGTCGTGCGCGGGGAGAGGTAGTAGGTGTTCTCGCCCTGCCTGACCTTGACGTACTCCAGCTCCGGGTGGACCGCCAGCGCGACGTTCGCCGGCAGCGTCCAGGGCGTTGTCGTCCAGACCAGGAAGTGCTCGCCGGGGCGGCCCACGATGGGCAGGGCAAGGTACACCGAGGTGTGGGTCAGGTCGCGGTAGGAGTCCGTGCCGACTAGCTCGTGCTGGGAGAGGCCGGTCCCGCAGCGCATGCACCACGGCATCGAGCGGTACCCCTTGTAGAGCCAGCCCTTCTCGTGGCAGGTCTTGAGGAAGTGCCAGATGTGCTCGATGTTGTTGTCGGTGTGGGTGTAGTACGAGTCGTCCCAGTGCATCCACTGGCCGAGTCGGATCGACTGCTTCGAGATGACGTCGGCGTAGCGCAGGACGCGCTCCTTACAGCGCTCGGAGAACTTGTCGAGGCCGTACTCCTCGATCTCGCGCTTCGAATTGAAGCCGAGCTCTTTCTCGACCTCGACCTCCACCCAGAGGCCCTGGCAGTCGAAGCCGTTCTGATAGCGCTGGTCGAACCCCTGCATCGCCTTGTAGCGTTGGAAGAGATCCTTGTAGGTCCGACCCCAGGCGTGGTGGACGCCCATCGGGTTGTTGGCGGTGATCGGGCCATCGACGAACGACCAGCGCGGGCCGCTGGCGTTCTTCTCGACGAGCTTCTCGAAGGCCCGTGACTGCTCCCAGAAGGCGAGAACCTCGCGCTCGAGCGCCGGGAAGTCAACGGTGCTGGGTACTGGCTGATACACGAGGCGACGATCCTCCGGGCCGAGGGTCCGCACGAGGCGGAGCGGGCGCCGCTCAGGACACGGGACGACGCACGCCCGGGAATCGGCGCTCTGGAAATGCTATCAGGGGCCGGAGAGGGGCGTCAACGAGAAGACGGCGAGTCAGATGTTTGGGGCGCGATGAATCGAGGGCGCGATGAATCGCGCCCGTACAAGGCAGGACTCCCTGGTACGGGCGCGATTCATCGCGCCCTCGATTCATCGCGCCCCCGGGTTTAGCTGGGCACAAAACTCTAACGCACACCCGGGCGGGCGAATCGGTACGGCGGGACGACGAAGCGCCCTGGCTGGTCGGCCAGGGCGCCCGAGAATTGGAGGGTAGGTAATGCGAGGTGCGTTTACTGGGCGGAGACCACGTATGTGCCGAGCTGGGTGATCGAGGCCGCCACGTAGTTGCTGTCCGTCTCGCGGACGATCTTCGGGGCAGTCTGCCACTGGTTGGTACTCGGGTCCAGCCGCGAGATGGTCAGGTTGCCCTCATTCAGTCCGGAAACGGTGTCGTCGGCGTAGCGGACGGCCAGGTTCACCTCAGCCGGCAGGCTGCTAAGCTGGGCACCGCTGGCATCGCGGGCCTCGACGGCAAACACGAGGTCGCCAGCACGCGTTCCAGGAGCTGACGGGACGCTGTTGGCGTCAAGCGGGCGGATGGTGACCTGCACGCCGGCCGGCATCCAGGGGAACATCTGAATGGCGACACGCTCGCCCGGGGTGGCGATCATGACGTCGCCGCCGGTGCTGGTGCCGGTTGCCGAGGTTAGCGGCTGCTTGAGCGCGGCGCTGTCGAGGTCCGGATTGGACGGGGTCGTGGCGCTGGCGCCGCTATCGTTGTCGTTGTCGGCGGCGTTGTCATTGTCAGCTGAGGTGTCCGTGTCGTTGTCATTATCTGTGGATGCGCTGCTGTTGTCGTTGTCGTCGGCCTGGTTGTCCTGCATCACGCCGGATGCCGACCGGTCGACCGAGGCGGCGTAGGCGTTGGCATCGTCCGAGCGCGGACCCACGCCGCTTAGCAACATCTGGCCGAGCGCGAAGAGCGCCGCGACGAGCGCGACAGAGAGCAGTCGAAACTTCACGGTGACTCCCTTTCCTGGAGATCTCGATTCGAGCGGCCAGAAGGCTCAGGTCGGAGCAGCCTTCTGACCGATCTACCAGGACAGAGGCGTCAAGAACCGGACCATCCCAACTCAGGCAGGGGCGGCGGACGGCCTGGTAGACCAGCTCGTCTCTAGCTTCGGAGGCGTGGTCAACGTCTGAAAGACGACGCAATACTGCTCGGTCTTCTCCTGGAGCGCCGCCAGCTGCTCCGGCGTGGCGTCTGGCGCGTCGATCTCGAAGCGGGTGCGGATCGCCTCGAAGCCGACCGGCACGTCGCGCTTGATGCCGAGGGTGCCGCCGAGATCCATGTCGCCCTCGACGATCACCTCGATGCCGCGGGTCGGGACGCCCATCGCGGTGGCGACCATCTGGCAGGTGATCTGGGCGCAGGCGGCCAGCGCGCCGAGCAGCAGGTCGCCAGAGCAGGCGCCAGTCCCAGCCCCGCCAACCCCGGCGTGGGCCTGGGCGTCGTAGATCGCGCGTCCAAGATCGACCGAGCAGGAGATCGGGGCGTCCGTCTGGGTGCCCCGCGCGGTCAGCGTGATCTTCGACGTCGTCGGGTCGGCCCGGTAGCGGTCCTTCAACGGCCGCTGGATCGCGCGCAAGTCCATCTGCTGTCCCCCGTTCTGCTGCCTGTGCCGCGACACTCCCGCGTGTGCGACGTCGCCGCGTGCGACTACGATGGTGGTACCGCGCGAAACGCGGCGCGTCAAGCGATTTTGAAGGCGACGAGCTCGCGGGACGGAGCGGACGAGCGATGGAGTATCGGACATTCGGGCGGACCAGGCAGCAGGTCTCGGCGATTGGCTTCGGGGGCGGCCCGGCCGGCGTGCCGAACTACCTGATGGACTGGGACTCGTCGGCGGCGGACACGCAGACGTCGGTGGAGCGCGCGGTGCGAAGGGCGCTGGATCGTGGCATCACCTACTTCGACACGGCGCCCGGCTACGGCGGCGGCATCAGCGAGTCGGTGATCGGGCGGGCGCTCGGGGCGGACCGACAGCGGATCTTCCTGGCGACCAAGACGCCGGTCACGCAGCGCACGCCGGCCGGCATCCGCGAGTCGTTGGAGGTGAGCCTGCGGCTGCTCCAGACCGACTACGTGGACCTGCTCCAGTTGCACGGCTCGTGGTACTCCGACGAGGACGTGACCCGGATCGTTGAGGGCGGCTGCCTGGACGCGTACGAGCAGCTCCGGGCCGAAGGCAAGGTTCGGTATCTCGGATTCACCTCCGAAGGGCCGAACGGCGCGGTGGAAAAGCTGATCCAGACCGGGCGCTTCGACGCGATCATGATCTGCTTCAACCTGATCTACCAGTCTACCGGGGCGTACCGAAGCCGCGAGCCAGCGCCGGCCACGACGCTGTCGCTGGCGTGCGGGCAGCAGATGGGCACCGTCACGATGCGGACGATGACCAGCGACATCTTCCAACGCTGGATCAGGCAGGTCGCCCCGGACGTGGCGAGTCAGGTTGACTGGAGCGCGGCGCTGCTCGGGTTCAACCTGTCGCATCCGCAGGTGGACGTGGCGGTGGTCGGGATGCGCTCCGAGGCGGAGGTGGACCGCAACGCCGACGTGGTAAACCGGGGGCTGCACCGCGTGGACATGGCCGCCCTGCACGACGAATTCCCGACCCGTCCGCCGGTGTGATGGCGGCGCGACCGACCGCGCGGCGCTTCGTCCTCCAATCGGATGACACTTCGAACGGCACAAAAGTTGGAGCACGACGGATGGATCGACAGGCGCTGGCGAGGCGGATCAAAGAGGTTGCCTACCTGACCGGGCAGTTCACGCTGCGCTCTGGCGCGACCAGCACGTTTTACTGGGACAAGTACCGCTTCGAGAGCGACCCGACGATCCTCAAGCCGATTGCGTCGGCGCTGGCTGCCATCCTGCCGGCTGGCTGGGACAAGCTGGCTGGCCTGGAGATGGGCGGCATTCCGCTGGCGACGGCCCTCTCGCTGGAGACCGGCAAGCCGTGCCTGTACGTCCGCAAGGAGGCGAAGCCGTACGGAACGTCGAATCTGGTCGAGGGCGGCTTCCAGGCTGGCGACCGCGCGCTGGTGGTGGAGGACGTCGTCACGAGCGGCGGCCAGGTCGTCATCTCGGTTCAGCAGATGCGTGAGCTCGGCTTCGTGGTGCAGGACGTGGTGTGCGTCATCGACCGCCAGCAGGGCGGGCAGGCCGCCATCGAGAAGATCGGCTGCGAGCTGCGGCCCCTGTTCACCCTGGCCGAGCTGGAGGAGCTGGCTGGCTGACCGCGCCTGGGAGGCGAGACGATGCGAGCGCGTGAGGCCGGCATCCGAATCGGGCTGTTGGAGCCGGGGCCGCTAGACGCCATCACCGACGTGGCCGGCGTGCGCGTCGGCCACGAGACGTTGATCGCGGGCGACGGACCACTGGTGGTCGGGTCCGGCCCGGTGCGGACGGGTGTGACGGTGATCCTGCCGCGCGCGGAGCACGCCTGGGACGCGCCCGTCTTCGCCGGGTGCCACACGCTGAACGGGGCCGGCGAGATGACCGGCCTGGAGTGGCTGCGCGAGTGCGGCACGCTGAACGGTCCGATCGCCATCACCAACACCCACAGCGTCGGGGTGGTCCGCGACGCGCTGATCCAGTACGAGGGCGAGATTCGGGCGGCTCGCGGCGAGACCGGGCACTGGTGGAGCTTGCCGGTCGTCGCCGAGACCTACGACGGCACCTTGAACGACGTCAACGGGATGCACGTCCGCCCGGAGCACGTCCGGCGGGCGCTGGCGGCGGCTTCAGGTGGCCCGGTCGCCGAGGGAAACGTCGGCGGCGGCACCGGCATGATCTGCTACGGGTTCAAGGGCGGCATCGGGACGGCGTCGCGGGTGGCGTCGCGCGCGGCTGGCGGCTTCACCGTTGGCGCGCTGGTGCAGGCGAACTTCGGCCGGCGGGAGCGTCTCAGAATCGACGGCGTGCCGGTCGGGGAGGCGATCCCGACCAGCGAGGTGCCCCGCCCGGGCCAGGATTCTCGGCCCGGCGTCACTGCTGCCGCGCCGCCCGGCGCCGGCTCGATCATCGCCGTCCTGGCGACGGATGCGCCGCTCCTGCCACACCAATGCACGCGCCTCGCCCAGCGGGCGGGATTGGGCGTGGCGCGGACCGGCGGCGGCGACGGCAACACCAGCGGCGATATCTTCCTGGCGTTCTCGACGGGCAACGCGGGCGTGCCGCCGGAGCACGGCGCCGACATCCCGTTGACCGCGACCGTGAAGCTGCTGGCGAACGTCCACATCGCCGAGCTACTTTCCGCCGCCATCGAGGCGACCGAAGCCGCGATCGTCAACGCGCTGCTGGCCGCCGAGACGATGGTCGGGCGGGACGGGATCGTGGCCCATCGACTGAACCACGCCCGACTGCGCGAGGTGTTGGCACGGTACGGTCGACCTGCTCGCCCGCCCGCCTGAGGTATCGTACGTGGTCGTCGGTGTGCGTCAGATCTATTGGGGGCGCGATGAATCGGGGGCGCGATTGGGGGCGCGACTGGGGGCGCGATGAATCGCGCCCGTACAAGGCAGCGTCCTGGTACGGGCGCGATTTATCGCGCCCCCGATGTTCGACGGCCAGATGCTTCACGATTCAAGCAACTGGTAGCCTTCACTGTATGGCAGCACGTCGCAGAGGTAGCCGTTCGCCGGGTGGCGGGCCGGATTTGCTGGCCGGTGCCTATATTCGCTCGATCGCGCTGGAACGGGATCGCGTTCGCGACTTCGGCCGGTATCCGTTCTCGGTGCCGGCGATCCGCGACCTGCACGTCCTCGACCTCCATCCGCATGTGACGTTCTTCGTCGGCGAGAACGGCGTCGGCAAGTCGACGTTGATCGAGGCGGTCGCCGTGGCGGCCGGCTTCAACACCGAGGGCGGTAGCAAGAATTTCAGCTTCGAGACAAACAACACGACGTCCGAGCTCAACGAGGCGTTACGGCTCGTGCGCGGGATGCGCCGCGAGCGCGACGGCTTCTTCCTGCGGGCTGAGAGCTTCTACAACGTGGCAACCGAGATCGACGCCATGGACGCCGACGACGATGCCCGAATGGCCCCCAGGCTCCTCCCAGCGTACGGCGGACGCTCGCTCCACGCGCAGAGCCACGGTGAGTCGTTCATGGCGCTGGCGTTGACCCGTTTTCGCGGGCAGGGCCTCTACATCCTGGACGAGCCGGAGGCGGCGCTTTCGCCCAGCCGCCTGCTCTCACTGCTGGTGCTGATCGACCAGCACGTCAAGCAGGGCGGCTCGCAGTTCCTGATCGCGACCCACTCGCCGATCCTGATGGCGTACCCGAAGGCGATTATCTATCACCTGACGACCGACCGGGGCATCGAGCCGATCACCTACGAGGAGACCGAGCACTTTCGGCTGACGCGCGACTTCCTGAACAACCGCGAGACGTACCTGCGGGAGCTGTTCTCGGACGAGCCGGAGGAAACCGGGCCGGTGGCTGGCTGGCCGCCGCCCCGGTGACACGGCGACCAGCCAGGGCAGACTCGTCGTCAGATGCCGCGCTCGCTCCAGCGGGGCGACTCGATCAGCGGGTGCGCCCGCGCCACCGCCTCGTCGAGGGTGATGCCGAGGCCGGGACCGCTCGGCAGGGGCACCGACGGGCCGGAACGGCGGGGCTGCTCCGGACAGAGGTCGAAGAACCACGGCTCGTAATACTCGGCGTGGTACTCCTGGATCAGGAAGTTGGGCAGCGAAGCGCCCAGGTGGAACGCCGCCACCGTGCCGATCGGGCTGTCGGTGTTGTGCGGCGCCATCGAGAGGTGCTGTGACTCGGCGATGGCGGCGATCTTCTTCAGCTCGGTGATGCCGCCGGCGTTGCAGATGTCCGGCTGGAGAATATCCACCGCCTCTGCTTTGATCAGGTCGTAAAACGGGAATTTGGTGAACAGCCGCTCGCCGGTCGCAATCGGAATCCTGACGTGGCGGCGAACCTGGGCCATCTCGGAGACGTGCTCTGATGAGACCGGCTCCTCGAAGAAGAACGGGCGGTACTGCTCCAGGCGCTGCCCGAGGTGGATCGCGGTCGCCACGTTGAACTTGGCGTGGACTTCGACCAGGATCTCGACGTGCGGCCCGACCGCCTCGCGGACGGCGGCAACGCGCGCCTCGGCGAGATCGGCCTCGTACGGCGAGATCGTGAAGTAGTTGTGCTGGCCGAACGGGTCGAACTTCATGGCGTCGAAGCCGGCTCGAACCACGGCGCGCGCCTCGTCGGCGTTCTGCTCGGGCGTGCCAGGATTGGTGTACCAGCCGTTCGCGTAGACGCGGAGTCGGTCCGAGAACGGGCCGCCGAGCAGCTCGTAGACCGGCCGATTCAGGATCTTGCCTTTCAAGTCCCACAGCGCGATGTCCAGCCCCGAGAGCACGGTGCTGCCGAGGGCGCCGCCCCGTGCCCAGGTGTCATGGTGGAGGCGGGTCCAGTGAACCTCGTGGTGCATCGGGTCTTTGCCAGCCAGGTACTTCTCGACCCATTCCTGAAGGATGCCGATCAGCTGGGTGTCGAAGTTGTGGAGGCTGGCATCTCCAAGGCCGAAGATGCCCTCGTCGGTCAGGAGCTTGAAGACGAGCCAGTGCCGTTTCGAGTTCTTGTGAAACGTGCTGACGACGAACGGCTCGATGCCGGTGATCTTCATGGCGTACCCCTCTGGCGCGGCTTCGGTCGGCCCGGCGGCCGGTCGGCGGCGGCGGCGGGCGCGACGAAGCGTCACTCGCGAGGGTACGGTACCCCATCGGGGCGCTCGAGCGGCTGCGAGCCGGCAGATCGCGGCGTCTGGCGTCAGCGAGCGGGGACGATGGTCCAGGTGCGCTGGCTGCGCTCGACGGCGGCCATCGATCGGGCGAGCTCGGCCTGCCACTCGCGCGCGCGGTCGGCGCGCTGGGTCGGCGTGACGCTCGGCTGGAGGGCGCGGGTGTCCGTGCTGGACACCGAACGGTAGAGCGCGGCGACTCGGGAGAGCTGTGCGTCGTACATGGCAGTGAGATCATCGGCGGAAGTCCGGTTTTGTTGAGGGTGAGACGCGGAGGTGGTCGCCCGGCACCGGACGCCGTTACCCTTGACGTGACCAGAATGGGCGCCAGGCGCGGCCCGGGCGCTGGCTCGAAAGCTGTCCCGCGCGTCGATGCAGGATGCTGAGTTGGGAGTGTGTGATGGATCTGAAGGGCAAGGTTGCGATCGTCACGGGCGGCGGCACCGGCATGGGAAAGGCGATTTCGACGCTGCTCGCGGCGAACGGCGCCAGCGTGGCCGTCAACTACTCGCGCTCAGAGGCGGACGCCGTGGCGACGGCCGAGGAGCTGACGAAGGCCGGCGTCGAGGCGCTGCCGATCCAGGCCGACGTCTCGTCGGCGGCCGACGTGGCGGCGATGGTCGAGCAGACCGAGCGGCAGCTCGGGCGCGTTGACCTGCTCGTCAACAATGCCGGCTACACGGCGTTCGTGCCGATGCGCGACATCGACGGCCTGTCCGAAGACGAGTGGGACCGGATCATGGACGTCAACGTCAAGGGGATCTGGCTGTGCACCAAAGCCGCCGCCCCGGCCATGCGGCGAGCCGGTGGCGGCGCGGTGGTGAACATCGCTTCGATCGCCGGCCTGAAGGTGACCGGCAGCAGCATGGCGTACGCCGTCTCGAAAGCCGCCGCGATCCACCTGACGAAGTGCCTGGCGCTGGCGCTCTCGCCGGAGATCCGGGTCAACGCGGTGGCGCCGGGACTGGTGGTGACGCGCTGGTGGGGCCACGCCAGCGAAGAGCAGCTCAACACGATGCGCAACAACATGCCGCTGAAGCGCTCGGTGAGCCCGGAGGAGATCGCCACCACCACGCTGGAGCTGCTGAAGAACGACTCGATCACCGGCCAGACGATCGCGCTGGACGCCGGGGCGCTGCTCCCGTAACCATGCATCCGCTGATCGCTTCGCTCTACGCCGTCACGCTCCAGTTCGCGGCCGGGTCGCTGTTCGCCGCCGTGGTCAGCGACACCGGCGCTACCGTCACGCCCGGTTTTCTGCGGCAGGCCGCCGTCGGTGCCCTGGTAGGTGCGATCCTGGCCTGGACGCTGACCGGCCGGGGGGTGCCCGGCGAGACCGAGACGGCGCTCGCTCTGCTGGTGCTGTCGGCGGTGTATCTCGTATTGCAGTTCACGAGTCGGCGGCGGGCGCGGCTGATCCTCGGGTGGGGCAGTCTGCTGGTGGGTACCGTCGCCATGGCGCTGGCGGCCGGCGCACGCCCGAGCCCGTCACTCGGACCGCTCGCGACCGGCTTGACCTCGGCAGCGTCGGCTGTGGCGCTCGGCACGTCGGTGATGGCGATGGTGCTCGGCCACTGGTATCTGGTGACGCCGCGCCTGTCGCCGCGCCCGCTCCGACTGCTCTGTGACCTGGCGATCCTCTCGCTCGTCGCGCTGACTGGCGTCGCGCTCTGGTACGTGCTCGAGCGCCCAGACGCCACCTCGTTTGGGCCGAATATCCCGGCGTTTCGCTGGGCCGGCTTCATCGCCGTGACGCTCTTCCCGATCGGCATCACGATCGCGGCGCGCGTCTGCTGCCAGGAGTGGCCGCGCGGGAAGGCGATTCAAGCCGCGACCGGGCTGCTGTATCTGACCGCCGCGATGGTGCTCGCGGGGGCCCTGGCCGGGAACATGGTGCTGCTGACTGGCTGAGATCGGTCTCTACCGGACGAGCGCGGAATGTCTGCCGTCATGCACTTCGGCGGCCGGACGGCTCACCAGGCAATACCCCAGACCGCGCCGGGAGATCAGGTAGCGCGGCGCGCGCGGATCCTCCTCGATCTTGCGACGGACCAGCCGCACGTAGCTCTTGACGTACCCGGGCTCGTTGACGTACTGCACGCCCCAGACGTGGGTCAGGATCTCGACGGGCGACGCCACGCGGTCAGCCCGGCGCGCCAGGAAGAGCAGCAGGCGATACTCGGTCGCCGAGAAGTCAACGCGCTGCCCCCGGACCCAGACCTCGGCACGCGCCACGTCGATCGTGATGCGGCCCTGGTCGAGCTCGATGGTGGAGCTGGGGCGCACCCGCGCGCTGCCAGTCCGTCGAAGCACCGCTTCGACGCGGGCCGCGAACACGTCTGGATCGACCGGCGTCGTGACGTAGTCGTCGGCGCCAGACCGGAGCGCCTGCACGATGGCCTCCGGCCCCTGGTCTTCCGACACCATGATGACCGGGGTGTCGCCGACCTCACGGACCCGACGCAACAACTCGAAGCCGTCAAGACGCGGCACGCCCGCCGAGACGACGACCAGATCCGGCCGAAGCCGGTGGAATGTACGAATACCGTCGAGGCCGTCTTGAGCTTCGACGATGTCGAACGTCTGCTCGAGAGTGGTGCGGAGAAGCCGTCGGAGGGAAGGGTCGTCCGCGACGACCAGCGTGCGGGATGAAGAGTCAGCCACTAATCCTCGCAGCCCTACAGGACGCTATTTTTACGAGATTTTGACCGCGTTTTGTCGTACTTTTGACTCGGCCTACGGTGGCTGTCCGGAGTATAGAAACTCTCTCGCAACATGACCAGTGTAGAAATCCACAAGCGCGCGTGAGATTCGCGCCGCCATCTCGAATATGCGCCGCCAGGGCACTTCTTGGACAGGGTATGCGCAGATCCGGCGCATGCGTCAACCTAGTCAGCACGCTCTATCACTTTCGCCACCTCTTGCCGGTACGCTCCCTGCATCTCACCCCAGCAGTCGCGGCCTCCGACGCCAGTCGGGCCAGGCCGGGTGGGAGGCAACATGGACCAGGGCGAGAACCGCGTGGCTCTCGACGGCCGGCTGGCGGAGCTGCGCCAGCGCCACAGCTCGTTTCCTGACCGCGACCAGCCGTTCGCGTCGCTGGCGGAAGCGATCGTCTGGTGCGCAAAGGTGCCGGCCGAGACGACCGTCTTGGAGGCGACTGCCGGCGCGCGCCGACCGATGGCCGACGTCGCGGACGCCGAGGAGCGCGTGCGAAGCGTCGAGCTCGAGCGAGCGCGTGCCTGCGCGCTGGACTTCGAGAACGGGCTGCGGCTCGCTCGCGCGGCGCCAGGGCTGGAGCTGACGCTCGAATCGGTGGACCCGGCCCAGGATCGGCTCGCCGGCGCCCTGATCTCGATCCTCGTCGCCTCCGACCTGGCGACGGTCCGAACCGACGACCTGGGCGGCGAGGAGTATCGCTACCACGTCGCGATCGACTGGGCCGCCCTCGACGGAATGGCCGTACGAATCGGGCTTCCCCCGGTGACCCGGTTGCTCGACGACCGCCCGGTCTGACCCGATCTGTCAGGGAAGGGCGATCTCGAACGGCTCGTCGAACGCGTCGTAGCGCGTGGTCATGTAGTGGGATGCCGCCTCCATGACCTCGCGCACGACCCGTCCGTCGCCCGCATCGACCCACCAGCAGTACCAGGCCCGGTCGCGCGGCACGTAGAAGGTGACCACATGGACTGGAGTGCCGCCCTCGGTGGTGTCGTGGCCGAGCCGTTGCGCGGTGGCCCCGACGTAGTTGTCACCGTAGGTGGGATAGCGGAACGGCGCGCTGCGGCGGACGGTCCGCCACGGCTCGTCGCCTCGACGGAACGCCTGCGTCGGGCCAACGGCGATGGAGGCGTCGCCCTCCGCGGTCTGGAGCGAGAACCGATCCGGTGCGACGTAGCGGGCGGTCGAGAGGACGACGCCCCCGACGCCATCCGCCAGAGCGTCGCGCTGCCGGACCGAGCGCAGCTGCTCCATCCGTGCCAGCGACGCGGCGAACAGCTGCTCGGCGAGCGGCTCGGGCACAGGCGGGTCCAGACCGGCCCGATTCGGATCCGGCACCAGGATGTCGAACGGCGCTTCGACGGTCCCCTGGAGGTGCACGGTGGTCGCGACCATCACACGCCACCAGCCCGGCCGCGCAAACGGATCGAAGGTCGCGAGCTGCCGTCCGTCCTGCTGCTCGTCGGCGTACTGCTCGACGGGCGGCGAGACCTGATTGAGCGGACCGTCCAGAGGGGCGATCTCGGAGACGGTCAGATGGACGCCGGTCTGACCCTGCTGCCGGCCGGTCTCGTCCTCGACGTACACCTCGGCCTGCACCGCGCCGATCCGCACCCGGTCCAGCACCAGGTGGAGGCGGAGGCGGTCGTCCGGTCCGACCCGCTGCACCAGATTGAGCGGCAGAGCGCTGGTCTCCCCGGGCGGTGGCAGCAGCGCCAGCGCACCGGCCGCAAGCAGGACGCCGCCACCCAGCACCAGCTCGGCGGCTAGCGGCCAGCCGGGCATCTGGAACCGCCGCGCGTTGCGTCGCCGCCAGACCGCGAACGCGACGGCCAGCATCACCGCGACGAGTGCGACTTTGACGATCAGCGCCTGGCCGTAATGGCTGCTCCAGAGGCGGGCCGGATCGAGGCCGAGCAGCCAGCCACTGCCAAATCCCGACACCACGGCCAGGGCCGCCGAGCCGAGAGCGAGCTGTCCGAAGCGGACGCCGACTGGCCCGCCCGCGATCTTTCGCTCGCGCAGCAGTGTCGGCACCACCAGCGCAAAGGTCAGGGCGCCGCCCACCCAGGTGCAGCCCGCCAGTTGATGGGCTGCGTCCACCAGGACCGGCCCGAGGCCGCCGCCCGCCGCGTGACCGGCCTGGGCACGCGTCAGCACCAGCAAGGCCGCGAACGCCAGCGCCATGCCGGATGAGCCGCCCGGCGCGGCCAGGTACCAGATCATCGGGACCAGGAACAGGCGCAGCAGGGCAAGTGCGCCAGCCTTGCCGATCCCGCCGAAGGACGCAGCCTCAGGGGAGGGCGCGTTCGAGAAGAGGCCGTAGCTGGCAGCAGTCTCGGCGACGCTGACCAGTGCCAGCAGTCCCAGTTCGACGGTGAACGCCCCACCGAGCCGGCCCAGCGACTTGGGCGCCGCGCCAAGTCGCGCCAGGACCGGTTCGAGCGCCCAGACTCGAAAGGCGAGCGAGCCGAGCACCAGCGACGTGACCACGAGCGAGAGCCACTGCAAGGCCACCTCGATTGGCGACGGCAATGGCGCCTGTGCGCCGTCAGCCGGTGGAGGCGTGCGCCCCACGCCGAACCGGTAGACCCCCTGCCAACGGTGGCCGTCCGTCTGCGACAGGCTCCACCAGCGGACGGTGTAGACGCCCTCGGCGAGGCCGCCGAGCTCGACGGTCAGCAAGCGGTCGTTGGGCGGCCCGATGGTGAGGTCAGGATCGTCAACGCGGGCGCCGCGCTCGTCGAGCACCTCGACGCGAGTCGCGGAGCGGTCGAGCGGCTCGCTGAACCGCAGCCGCAACGACGACGGCGGGGCCGGGACGGCGGCGCCGGGGGCTGGCTCGGCCTGCTGGAGATCGGCGTGAGCGAAGGCCGGGGCTGCGCTGCCCCAGAGGAGCACCACCACGACCACCACGGCGACGAGTCTGGTCACGGGAAGAGTGTGACACGTGGCTCGTCGCAATGGTAGCGGTGTGCGGGAGGACCCACGGTCCCGTAGGCCGGCTACCTCACGAGACAGCCCGAGGGGTCTGCGCCCGGGCCGGAGCGCGCGTGACGTCAGCCAGCCTGTATGGGTCGGATCTCAGACGAGATGGTCTCGTGGTGGCGCGTTGTCGCCGAGCGCGTCCATCACCCGGTCGAGCACCCCGAGCCGCTGCCAGCGCTGATAGGTCCGGTGCACCGAGCTGTCGTCTGGATACTCCTTCGGCAGGTTGTTCCAGCGGCAACCGCTCTGGAGACGGTAGACGATGGCGTCGAGCGCGCGCCGCTGGTCGATCCGCTTCCGGCCGAGGCGGCGGGGTGGGTCGTACTGGTCGAGGATCGGTTGCACTGCGTCCCAGGTCTCGTCAGAGACGTGGATGATCTGCTGCTCAGCGTCAACACGTTCCATGGTCAAGGGCACGACATCCCTCCACACAAACTCAGAGGGACCGCCCATGCAAGAATCGTGCCAGGCTCGGCGTCTCGCGGCACGGCCGTTATTTGGCTCAATCGACGAGTCCGGACCGAGGCCAGCCGATCCGTTTCGCGGTCGTCCCGTCATTCGTGACGAAGCTGTAAGCAGCGATGTCTTCGTCCCACCAGGGCAGATCCCTGACCAGGAGTATGCCAGCCACCGGACGGCGAGC
Organism: Chloroflexota bacterium; assembly: GCA_046328125.1. Lineage (GTDB taxonomy): Bacteria > Chloroflexota > UBA6077 > UBA6077 > JACCZL01 > JADZEM01. The sequence goes on along the minus strand of JAXLXF010000017.1, from coordinate 118,400 downwards.
GCGTGGTGTGCCCGAGACGCCCGCAACGGGTCGTTCGCGGGCGCTCGGCGGCAAGAGCGCCCGAAACCGCACGCTTACGTCTTGTGACACTTCTGGCGAGCGGCTTACAGTGGCGGCTGCCGTGGTGTGCCTGACCGCTGACATCGTGATGCCCGCGATTCACCGCCGTCCTCCCAATTCGGCTAGCGCCTGCGCTGGTCTGGTGGCGGTACTTCGAGCGTGCGTTGCGATGCCCGCGCTCGACGCGGCACTCGTCGAAATTGCCGAGGTAGGGAGGGTGCTGTGAGCGTGATGCCGGCAGCACCACGCCGCCCCCGGCAGAACGGTTCGAGCGGGCGCCGACCATCGCTGATGCCGGTGCCGGGCGAGAGCGGCAGCGCCAATGGATCCAGTCCCGCCCCGCCACTTGCGCCACGTAACGGCCTGCCCGCCTTCGCGGACCGCCAGTTGTTCGTCCGCACGTCGAGCAGCCCCCGGATGGGCCTGTTCCTGACGTCCGTCCTCGGCCTGCTGGTGCTGGCCGAGCTGCTCTTGACGGTCGTGCCGATGCTGCGGGCGGTCGCCTGGGGCATCGGCCTGGTGACCGCGCTGGCGGCGGCGGCTGCCGGCGTGGCGGCGGCCCACGGCGCACGCGGTCGATCCAGAACGGTCTGGCTGTTGACGGGCTCGTCGGCTGGCTCGATCCTCCTCGGGATGCTCGCGCGCGGGCTGCCGACGGTTGACCGCGGTATCGGGCCGACGTTCGGTCGTGACGATGCTGGCTTCGTGGCGGCGGTTGTGCTGCTGGTCTTGGCCGCGATCATCCGTCTCGACGGCGAGCGGGTCGGCTTACGGCGAGCGCGGCTGCTGCTCGACGTCGTCATCCTCAGCCTCTCGCCGCCGGTGTTCGGGCTGATCGTGACGAGCTACACCGACGTGTTGGGTCCGCGCGAGGTGCTACTGGCGCCGGGCGGGCTGCTCTACCTCTCGGCGTACGCGGCGACAGCCTACGCGATGTTCTGGGTCACCCGCCGGACCGCGTTCGCCCGACCGTCGTCACCACAGGGCCTGCTGGCCTGGGGCACGCTGGGCGTGGCGCTTGGCGCCTCGTTGCACGCCGGTCAGCTGCTGCGCCTGCCGATGTGGGAGTGGGGACTGGGCCAGCCGTTCTGGGTGGTCGGGCTGGCCGGCATGGCGCTCGCGGCGCTGACGGTGGCGCGCGTGCCGGACGCCGAAGTGGCCCACAGCCCACCCGAGGGCGACTCGCGGGACGACAGCCGCCTGCGCCTGATCCCGGCCACCGCGGCCGGGGCGCTGGTGTTCCTGGCCCTGGCCGGGCAGGTCTTTACCGACCGGCCGCCGCCGAGCGAGCTGTTCCTCGGCACGCTCGGGCTGTCCGTGCTGCTGGTCGTTCGGCTGATGCTGACGCTGGGCGAGAACGGCTGGCTGCTGCGGCGCCTGGAGACGTCCGGGCACGCCGAGGAGCGGCTGCGCGACCTCGGGTTGGCGCTGAACCTTCAGGCCAGCCTGGAGATGGAGCGGGTGCTGGAGCTGGTCTGCCGACAGGGGCGGGCCGCCCTGCGGGCGGACAACGTGGTGATGTGGCAGGTGGATGCAGAGTCCGGCGAGATCCGCGTGATCGAGTCGGCCGGGGTGCGCCGCGACATTTTGCGCGACCGTCGGATCTCGGTTCGGGACCGCGCGTCGCTGGCGAGTCGGGTCGTGCGCACCCGCGCGCCCGAGATCGTGCAGCACGCCGCGACCGCGCGCCGTAGCCATCCCTTGCTGACGGTGCTGCTGCGTCAGCAGTGCCTGCTGGCCGTGCCGCTGCTCCGCCACCGCGAGACGTTCGGCGCCATCGTGTTCGGGAGCACGCGGCTGCCGGAGGCGTTCCAGGAGCGCGACATCTCGCGGGCCGAGCTCCTGGCGGCGCAGGCGATGGTCGCGATCGAGAACGCCCGCCTGTACGGCGAGGCGAAGGGGCAACTGGAAGAGACGACGGCGCTGTACGAGATCGCGAGCGCGGCGCGTGACGCGCTGACGGAGAAGGACCTGGCGCAGGCGCTGGTGGACATCTTGAAGAGTCACGTGGCGTACGACCGCGCCCAGGTGCTGCTGACCGAGGGCGGCTCCCCGATCATGCGGCCGGTCCTGGTGGACGAGCGCGGGCCGGGCGGGTCAAGCTCGCGGGCGAATGGGCAGGCGAACGTCGGGGCGCTGCTGCCGTCGCCGCTGGCGAGCCAGGCGTCACGCTCCGGCAAGTCGTTCACCAGCGATCCGACCGACGATTATCCGCTGGCGCAGCTAGCCGTGCCGATGATGTTGAAAGACGGCAGCGTCGGCGTGGTGGACCTCGAACGGGGCGAGCGGCCGTTCCTCCCGAGTGAGGAGCGGGTCGCCTCGGCGCTGGCGAACCACGTGGCGCTGGCGATCCAGAATCTTCAGCTCGCCGAGAACGCCCGCGAGGTGGCGGCGCTCAAAAAGATCGACCGCCTCAAGACGGAGCTGCTCTCGACTGTCTCGCACGAGCTCCGGACGCCGCTCAGCTCGATCAAGGGGTACGCGACGACCCTGATGGAGCATGGCGAGATCCTGAGCCCGGAGGAGTCGCGGGAGTTCCTGGAGATCATCGACAGCGAGAGCGACCGACTCGACGAGCTGATCCGGAACCTGCTGGACATGTCGCGGCTGGAAGCCGGCGTCTTGCGGATCGACCGCGAGCCGACGGACCTTGCCGAGGTGGCGCGCGCCTGCATGCGGCGGGTCCAGCGCCACACCGAGCGCCACCAGCTCTCGATGGATTGGGAGACGGATCAGCTGGTGGACGTGGACCCGAGCCGGATCGCTCAGGTCTTGACGAATCTGATGGAGAACGCCGTCAAGTACTCGCCGGATGGCGGCGAGATCGTGACGGCGGCGACGCCCCAGGGATCGATGCTCCAGGTGAGCGTGGCCGACCAGGGGGTCGGCATTCCTCAGCGCGATCTCCACCGCGTCTTCGACCGGTTCCACCGCGTCGAAGGCGAGATCTCGAAGCGCGTGGGCGGGACCGGCCTGGGGCTGGCGATCTGTCAGCGCCTGGTGGAAGCCCATGGCGGAAAGATCTGGGTGGAGAGTCGGCTCGGGAAAGGAAGCACCTTCTACTTCACGGTACCGCTGGTCAGGATGGAGGCACGATGAACGCGAGTAAGAAGACGTCGGTGCTGGTTGCGGACGACGATCCGCGCCTGCTCAAGCTCGTCCAGCGCAACCTGGAGCTGAACGGCTACCGGGTGCTGACGGCGATGGACGGGACCAACGCGCTGAAGATGGCCGAGGCCGAGGAGCTGGACCTGCTGCTGCTCGACATCATGATGCCGGGCATGGATGGGCGCGACGTCTGCCGTCGCGTCCGGGAGTTCTCGACGGTGCCGATCATCATGCTGACCGCCCGCGAGGCGGAAGAGGACAAGGTCTCCGGCCTGGACGCCGGCGCGGACGACTACCTGACCAAGCCGTTCGGCTCGATGGAGCTGCTGGCGCGGGTCCGGGCGGCGCTGCGCCGGTCGCAGCTGACCAGCGCCGAACACGGCCAGCCAGTGTTCCAGACCGGGGCGCTGGAGGTCGATTTCGCGCAGCAGCTGGCGCGGCTGCGCAACCAGGCAGTCAACCTGACCCCGACTGAGTTCCGCATCATAAGCTTCCTGGCCCGCAACGCCGGGCGGGTGGTGACCCAGGCGGACCTGCTGACGAAGGTCTGGGGGCCGGAGTACAAGGACGAGGCTCACCTGCTGCGGGTGAACATCGCGCGGCTGCGGGCGAAGGTGGAGCCGGACGCCGGCAGCCCGAAGTACATCACGACGCGGCCGGGCATCGGCTACACCCTCAACAAGCTGGCGGTGCTGGTCTAGGAGCGCCTCGCGCTCGTCCTCCGACCCTGAGCCCGCGGCACAGCAGACGGCCTCGCCCTCACCACGTGTGGGTGGCGGGGCCGCCCTGAGATCTGGCTCAACTGGCGGCGGACTGTTCCAGGTCGAGGGCTGGTCCGACTGGCGTCTCATGCGTGGCGACGCGGTTCACCTGCTGAAGCCGGTGCAGGTGCTCGACTGCTCGGTCCAACCCGAACGCCGCGTCGCGCACCGATTTGCGTAGCTCGGCGGGCAGGCGTGGGTGCTCGCGCAGCAAGTCGATCCAGCCGACCGCCATCGCAAGGTCGTTGCTGAGCAAGTGGCCCAGCTCGCGGCCGGTCAGGATCACCCCCTGGAGGCGTGCGGACTCCTCACGCGCGACACGCGCAGCCTCGCGCTCGCGCTCCTGCTGTACGTGGAGCTCGTGCATGACGATGGTGTCGCGGTAGGCCAGGATCACGCGTACGACGAGCAGGACGACCGCGACAGCAAGCGCAAGCTGCTCCGGCGACGGCAGGTGCAGGTCCGAGCCGAGCCCGTGGACCCAGACGACGGCGCCCGCCAGGAGCAGCAGTATGGCCGGGGCGGCGAACTGCCAAGTGCTACCTGCTTCGTGCGCCGGACGCGCGAGGGTCGGGCGAGGACGGTCGAGCGTCGCGGCCAGGCCAATGAGCACGGCTCCCGCGAACCAGAACAGGTCGGCCGGATTGCCGGTGGCGTAGGTGTCCTCGGCATTCAGCACGACGTACGCCGCGTCGGCAGTGGCGATGCAGGCCCAGCCGAGCGCGAGCAACCGTGACGAGATCGGCGCTTCGGCCGAACGCAACATCAGCACGGTGAGCAATGCGAGCGCGCCGAGACTGCCGAGCGGGTACAGCAGCGTCACGGCCTGGGCAATCGGTGCGGTCGCGAGGGAATCGAACAGCGGATCGAGCACGACGGTCCATGCCACCGCGATGACGGCCCCCAGGACGATCGCAACGTCGATCAGGACGTGGGCGCGACTGACGTCGCGGTGACGTACGATCGGGTGCAGCGCGGTCCCCGCGATCACGAACACCACCATCGCCACGTACCCGACGTCCGACCAGGATGGCACCGAGGGCGACTCGCCGACGACGATCTCCAGCCAGGACCAGTACCCGTCGCCGAACGCCCAGCAGGCCAGGCCGAGGCCGAGCAGAAGCCACGACAACGACGCGCGCCAGGCCGATTGACGCCGTGCCGCGAGCGTGCAGAGCATGGCCGACAGGCCAGCTGCCAGCACTGACCCGAGGTTGTCCACCACGATCAGTGGGAACGACCCGGCCGGCAACTGGAACAGCACGAGACCGTACGCCAGAATGGAGAGCAAGGCGAGCGACGACGCGACGAACGAGAGGTCGCGGCCCAGTGCTCGGATCGAGTGAAGGGCTGTCGGCCAAAGTCGGCCGAGGCAGATCGTGGAGCGAGCGGTTGCGGTGCCACTCAGCATGGTGTCAAGTCCGTGATTGGCAAGGTCCGGGTAGGCAAGAACGAAACCTGACGACCCCCGCTCCGCCCACGAGCGAGCGCCGCACGCGACGCGTCGGTCTGCCACAGGAAAACGTCACGAAATGACGGTTCGGCCCGGCTTTTGGGACACCGTGACCGACGAGGCCGTCCTCGACAACCGGCAAGCTCCCGCAAGACGAGGCCGATTTGGAAGAACGGCCTCGACCGGCACGTTTCAAGCTGCGTAGCTTTCCGAACAGGCAGGTTCCCGATGAGCAGCCCCAGGCTCGTGTCGATTCAGGTCGGTCTACCAAAGGCGTACGGCAGCGACGGCGCCGACGACCCGATGGATCGCTCCTGGCAGACTGGCTTTTTCAAGCAGCCGGTTGACGGGCCGCTCTGGCTCGGCAAGACCAACCTCGTCGGCGATGGCCAGGCCGATCTGGTGAACCACGGCGGCGAGGACAAGGCCGTCCTCTGCTATGCCGCGAGGCACTATCCGGACTGGCGGAACGAGCTGGCCCGGCCCGACCTGCCGCACGGAGCGTTCGGCGAGAACTTCACCGTCGACGGCCTGGACGAGCAGACCGCCTGCCTGGGAGACACCTATCAGCTGGGTGACGCCGTGATCCAGGTCTCGCAGCCGCGCCAGCCGTGCTGGAAGCTGGCCTGGCGCTGGCGGCTCAAGGAGCTGACGGCGCTGGTCGAGCGGTCCGGGCGGACCGGCTGGTACGTCCGCGTCCTGCGAGAAGGAGAGGTTCGGCCGGGCCTGCCGGTGACGCTTCTCGACCGCCCGTGTCCAGAGTGGACCGTCACGAAGGTCGCTCAGGCGATGCGCTGGCGCAAGAACCGTCCGTCAGTCGCGGGCGCCCTGGCCGGCAACGAGTATCTCGCGGCTTCGTGGCGCGACCGGCTCGCCGAGGCGGCGGCCGGCCGCGTCTGACGTGCGCGGCCAGCCGGGGCCGGCTACTCGGTCCAGCCGAGGTCGAGGTAGCGGGTCGCCCCGACCGTCGAGATCTGCATCCCCATCTTCTTCGCGCCGAGCTCGGCGTTGAACAGCTCGCGCGAGACTTTCACCTCGCGCGGGTGCGGGCCGTCCGCAAGCGCCTCGGCCAGAACCCGGCCGTCAGCTTCGGCCAGCGCGCCGACCCCGAGCAGCTCGGCCATCGTCGGCGCGAGATCGACGTTGCCGGCCGGCAGCTGATGGGACAGGCCCTCCTTGACGCCGGCCCCGGCCAGCACGAACGTGTTGTTGATTTCCCAGTTGCTGATCCCGCCGTGGCTGGCGGCGAGGCCGGTGTCCAGGCCAGCCGAGCGCCCTTCCAGGCCGTAGACGTTCATCGTGTCATCCCAGGCGAGCGCGCAGATCAGGTCCGGGGCGAGCTCGCCGGCGATGCCCACCGCGTCGAGGGAGAGGGTGCCGGGGAGCGGTGCCCCATCGACGGACTTCGAGAGGATCGCGCCGCCGTGCTGCCACGCGCCGAGCGCCGCCACCACGCGGTCCAGCAGCGCGCGGTCGCCGCTCGGGACGCTCACGTAGAGCGAGCCGCCGTTCGACGCTAAGACGATCTCGCCATCCGCGAGGGCGTCGCGGAGGCCGGCCGCCAGGAATGGGCCGCCCGGCCCGTCCGCTTCGAGGCTCGGGGAGATGGTGACGTAGCCGTGGTCCGAGACGACCGCGATGGCCGTGTCCGCAAGGTCGCCGTTCTCGTCCAGCGCCGCCAGGATCGCGCCCAGATTCGTGTCGGCGTCGTGAATGGCGGTCATGCCGTCCGGGCTGCCGAACCCCTTGTGATGCTGGGTGCCGTCCGGATCGGTGTGCCAGAACACCAGCAGCGTCGGATCGACTTCCGGCACGACGTACTCGACGACGGCGCGGGTGAACCAGGCATTCAGCGCGGTGTTGGGATGCGCCGACTTCGGGACCGCCCCGAACCGCTTGACCAGCGGCTCCAGCACCTCGGACGGCGTGGGGATGGCCGGATGGATCAGCAAGTCGCCGTCCGCCACGCGCTCGCGGATGCGCGGGTGGCAGAGCCAGGCCGAGCCGGGCGACCCGGTGCTGACGACCACCGTCTTGCCGCCGGACGCCGCCACGCGGTCCGCCAGCGACTCGCGCAGCACGACGCGGCCGCCACGCAGGGCCGCCACCGCTTCGAGCTCGCGGTGGTCGCCCATGTTGATCGCCTTCGTCGGGTTGACGGCCGGCACGTACAGCGAGTTGCCGAGGATGCCGTGGCCGGCCGGCAGCGAGCCGGTCGCCAGCGAGGCCGAGTTGATCCGCGTGACGGTCGGGAAGACGGCGTGGCTGTCCTGGAAGCGGACGCCGCGCTGGGCGAGCCCCCACAGATGGGGGGTCAGCTCCGGCGAGATCAGGTCTGGACGCATGCCGTCCCAGACCATGACGAAAGCTCGACTCGCGGCACTCACGCTGGCGACCTCTCCTGGCCCCCGCCCGCATCGGACGGGGGCATGGTGTGCATCGTTCGCTTAGGCCAGGAGGACGTACGGCGCCTCCAGGCACTCCTTCACCCGCTGCAAGAACTGGGCAGCTGGCGCGCCGTCCACCACGCGATGGTCGAACGCCAGGCTGAGGTACATCAGGTCGCGGGCCACGATCTGGCCGTCTACCACGGCCGGCCGCTTCGCGATCCGCCCGATGCCGAGGATCGCCGTCTCCGGCGGGTTGACGATCGGCGTGAACGACTCGACGCCGTACGCGCCGAGGTTGGTGATCGTGAAGGTGCCGCCGCTCAGCTCGTCAGGACCGAGCCCCCCCTGGCGCGACTTCCCGACCATCCCCATCAGGTCGCCGTTCACCTGCGCGAGCGGCTTCTTGTCGGCGTCGCGGACGACGATGACTAGCAAGCCCTGCTCGCCGGCGACGGCGACGCCGACGTTGACGTTCTGCTGGAGGCGCAGGCCGGCCGGCTGGCCGGTCGCGGCCTCCTGCCACTGGGCGTTGACGTGCGGGTGCTCGGCCAGACCGATGGCGCACGCTTTGGCGATCATCGCGTCGTAGGCGAGGCGGGCGCCGTACCGCTTCTCGAATTCGGGCGCGAGCTGAGTCCGGAAGCGGACCGCCTCGGTCATGTCCACTTCCATCAGCAGCGTGACTCGGGCCACGTTGCGCGACGAGGCCGCCATCCGTTCGGCAGTGATCCGACGGACCCGGTTGAGCGGCTCGAAGGCGCCGGTCGCGGCGGCAACGGCCGGCAGCGTGGCCGGCCCGGCAGCTGGGACCGCCGTGGCTGCTGGAGCGGCTGCCCTCGCGTCCACGACCGCCGTCACGTCGCGCTCCGTGATCCGGCCGCCAGGACCGGTCCCGGTGACCTGGCCCAGGTCTACGCCGTGCTCGGCGGCCAGCTTGCGGGCCAGCGGCGAGGCCACCACGCGCTCTGGAGCGGCCGGGACGGACGGCGCCGGCGGGGCGGCCGCGGCCGCGCGAACGTCGCGCTCAACGACGCGACCGCCGGGGCCGGTGCCCGTGACGGCGGACACGTCCACGCCGAGCTCGCGCGCGATCGTGCGGGCTCGCGGCGACACGGCCTGGCGGCCGTCGGCGGACTGACGGGAGGCAACTGGCGCCGAGCTCGCGGCCGGCGCCGGGGCCGGGCTGTCGCCGGTGGGCGCAGACGGCGCGGCAGTGGCGGCTGGCGCGGCTGTTGGCTCCTCGACCGCCTCGCCGGGCTGGGCGATGACGGCGATGGGCACGCTCACGGCCACGGTCTGGCCGACCTGGACGATGATCTTGCTCAGGACTCCACTCGCCGGCGCACCGACTTCGACGGCCGACTTGTCGGTCTCGACCACGAAGAGTGGCTCCTCTTTGGCGACGGCGTCGCCTTCGTGCTTGAGCCACTCGGTGATGGTGCCCTCTTCCATCGTCAGGCCGAGCATGGGCATGGTCACCTGATGCGGCATAGATGTCCCCTCACTAGTGTGGACGTCATTGTCTGGCGACCCATTCTAGCCGGCTCGGCGTGGCCGCCGCCCCCGATTCGCGGCCCGAACCGGTGGCATGGCGCTCCAGATGCACTGGCTGAGCGTTGTCGGAGTCGAGCGCTTCGTTCGACACGTCAGCCTGAACCGGCGGTCACGACCCGATTGGGCCTGGACCGACCGGACGGTCGGCGGGCCACAATCACGGTGGCGGCGTGGTGGGAGGGATACATGGATCAGGACGGGATCGGGCTGTTTCTGACGGACCTGTTCGTGCCCGGGACGGGGCTGGCCGAGAAGATCATTCGGCCAATCGCCGTCTACGTCTTCTTGATCGTCATTCTGCGGGTCGGCGGGCGGCGTGAACTGGCCCAGATGAACGCGTTCGACCTCGTCGTGTTGCTGACGCTCGCAAACGCCGTCCAGAACGCGATCATCGGCGACGACAACTCGTTGCTTGGCGGGATGATCGGCGGCGCCACGCTGGTCGTGCTCAATCTCCTCGTGAACTGGTACCTGTATCGCCATCCGCGCCTGGACAGGCGGATCGAGGGCGAGCCGGTCATGCTGGTCAAGGATGGGCGGCTGCTCCGCAAGAATCTGGAGCACGAGCTGATCACCGAGGAGGAGCTGCTGTCGGTCATCCACCGCCAGGGCGTGAACGACATCGAGTCGTGTGCCGAGGTGATCCTGGAGACGAGCGGTACGATCTCGGTCCTCGCACACCAGCCGACCGAGACCGAGGTCGCGACGCAGGAGATCATCGACCGCCTGGACCGCATCGAGCGACTGTTGACGCGCCGACAGGAGGGGTCAGGCGCGTAACCAGCCGACCCTCGCCCGCGTCAGCCCGTAGACGACGCCTGACGCCAGGGCGATGCCGACCACGCAGACCAGGCCCGCCTCCGGCCCGAACAGTCCGCCCGTGACGGCATCAGGTCCAGTCATCGTGATTCGCAGCAGGCCGTCACTGGGGAAGCCGCTCACCGGAAAACCGAAGAGCGGTCCTTCACTCACGTTCCAGCTCAGATGCAAGGCGATGGGCAGCCAGAGCCGACGCGTGGCGACGTACGCCTGCGCGAGGAGGAGGCCGGCCAGAAAGAGGCCAAGCAGCGCAGTCGCGGTGAAATCGGGATTCAAGGCGTGCAACGCGGCGAAGATCGACGCCGAGCCCACGACGCCGACGCTTGTCCCAAATCGCCGCGCGAGCACCTGGAGCACCCAGCCGCGCGCGACGACCTCCTCGGAGAATGCGGCGAAGGTGAAGGTGCCGCAGGCGACGAGCAGACCGGCGGCGTCGATGGCGCCCCGATCGACGGTCGCCCAGCTGGCGCCGAGCAGCGCCAGCAGCATCGCCAGGAACATGACCGGCCCGAGCGCGATCCCGAGCGCGATCTGAGCCAGCCAACCGCCTCTCGATCTTAGCCCGAGGTCGAGCAGGGCCGGGCCGCCGACGAAGCGCCTGGTGACCCGTACGGCGACGACGGTTCCGACAGCGGTCGCAATCGAGATCGCGAGGAGCGTCGGATCGGTCGCGGAGACCGGCCGCGCGACGCCTCGGCCGGCATCAGACAGACGGCTCACGGTAACGACTGCGACGGCGAGCGTCGTCAGCAGTCCGGCCAGCCCCGCGAGCGCGGCCCAGATGGCGAGCAGCAGCACAACCTGCAGCACGGTGGGCTGCCACGATCTGCCTGACGATCGAGTTATCGACGTCACCTGCTCTCCGCTCCTGGTGCTCCCGCTGCTAGATAATGGTCGTCTTAAGCAGGATGCGTCGAACGTGCTCCGCTCAGCGGACGAGCGGCACGAGATGTGCGCCCGTCTGTCGGTCGAGAGCCTGTCATTACTCGAATCCATTGACCGGACCACAGCATCATGCGACATCTTCTCGGGTCAGCTCGTGCCAGCGGCCTGTTGACCCTGGCGAGCGCGCTCGCGTTCGTGGCGGCCTGCCAGAGCGCCGAGCCAGCCGCCGCGCCAACGGCGAGCCCGCCGCCGCTCGCCGACACGCGCGCCACCGCCACCCTCCTGCCGACCTACACCCAGCCTGTCCTCGGGGCCGTCGTTCCGCCGAGCCCTCAGGCCGCCGGGCCAGCCGGCGCGCCGCCGGCGGCGCCAGCCCCGAACCTGGGAGCCGGCGCGGCCGGGGCTGGAGCAACCGGGGCTGGTGGAACTGGATCGGCCGGCACCGGTACAGGTGCCACCGGAGCCGCCGGTGCAACCGCGCCGAACGCGGCACCGGCCGCCCCTCCACCCATCGCGCCGGTCACTGGCGCGGACCAGAGTGGAGCGAGCAGCTCGGCTGGCGGCGGCTCGCTGCCGAGCATCTCGACCGGCGGATCTGCCGCGGCGGGCGGCGGAGCGACTGGCTCGGGAAGCAGTGGCAGCAGTCTAGGCACCGGCAGCTCGTCCTCCGCGTCCGGCGCAGTCGCGCCGCCACCGGTCTCGGCGCCGGTCAACTCGGCGCCAGTCAGCGGTGGAGGCGCCCCACCCGCGATCCCGGCGGTCCCGACACCCGGCTTGCCGCCGACGGCAGTCATCGCGCCGCCAGTCCCGGTCAGCGGCGGCGGTGGCGGAACCGGGGCTGGTGGGGCGGGCGGTGTTGGCGGTCCAGGCGGCGTCGGTGGAACAGGCACCGGCCCATAGGCTCCGAGCACCTTGGCAGCTCCCCTGGCACCTCACGTTCGCGGGGCGATTGCATGATCCAGCGTTGGGCACCTCGACATGGATCGGCCCGATGCCCGTCGGGGCTTGAATGCCCCGCCTACAATCATGACGTCGCGCTGCGACGACGACGATGCCCCCGGCGTCGCAGAGCGACGCCATGACTGTAGACGTGGGCTTATGAAGGTTGACGAAATAGTATGGTAAGCCGTGGTCAGTTGGAATGAGCGCGGGGTGGGGGTATGACGCGACGGTTGGCGTTGACGGAGGCGGAGCGGGTCACGCTGGAGGAGGCGGTGAAGCACCACCCGAGCGTACGCGCGTGAGCGGGCAGCGCTGCTGAAGGTGGCGGATCGGTCGTCGGGGCTGCGGGTGGCGGAGCACGGGCTGCTGCGGCGTCGCGCGGCGGACACGGTGTATCGGTGGCTGGACCAGTACGAGGAGCACGGGCTGGCGGTGCTGACGATCCCGGTCAGGCCGGGACGCAGGCCGCGCCTCCCCCAGCGGCCTGACGAGCGGGAAGCGCATCGGGCCGAGGTGCTCGCGGCTGGGGAGCGACCCGCGCCAGCACGGGCACGGCCGGAGCCGCTGGACGCTGGTGGGACTGGGGGCGGTGGTAGCGGTTCTTGGCACCCAGGCCCAGTCGGGGATCTGGCGGACGCTCGGCGTGCGGGCTCCGCTGGAAGCGGGCGCACGACCACCTCCGCAGCCCCGGACCCAGCCTACCAGGAGAAGGTGGCGCACCTGCGGGCCGCTCCCGGGCGCGCGCGTCGCGGCCGCCCTGGAGACGGCGGTCCTCCTCTATCTCGACGAGGTCACTTACTACCGCCAGCCCTCGCTGGCGTCTGGCCTACCTTGGCCCGGCGGCGGCCGCCGCCGAGCGCTCACGGGTAACACCACGAGCCGGGTCGTCGGCGCCCTCGATGCCGCCACTTGGCCCGGGTCGTCGCCCACCAGGCCACCCCACATCCGGTGTCCCGGCCCTGCTCCGCTTCTTCAGGGGCTGGTCGCAGCTTACCCAGGACGCCTCTACATCGTCCTCGACAACTGGCCGGTCCATTTCCATCCCGACCTCCCCTCGCCGCCCTCAGACCCCAGGAGTCCCCCCTTCCCCTTCTTCCGACCCCGCTCCTGGTCCGCCGAGCCCAGCCCCACCGCCAAACGACTCAACCTCCCCATCCAGCTCGTCCCGCTCCCCACCTACTCCCCCTGGCTCAACCCCATCGAGAAGCTCTGGCGCTGGCTCAAGCAGGACGTCCTCCACCTCCATCCTCGCCGACGACCCCCGCGGCCCTCCGCGCGCGTCCTCGCCTTCCTCGCTCGTTCAAGGACGGCTCCCCCGACCTCCTCCGCTATGTCGGCCTTCTACCACATTAATTCGTCAACCCTCATCAGCCCACGGACGCTCTGCCATCATGCAATCGCTCTGGGCCTCCCGTTCGGCGGCGCATGCTCGTTCGGACGGCCTACCCGCCTACAATGTCGGGAACGTGGCTGGCCGGTCCGACGTTCTTCTCGGGCCGGCCCTGGGAGCACGACATGGACCCGACAGCACGCGTCCCCTTCGGCAAGACGGCGCTGACCACCACCCGCCTCGGGCTGGGCAGCGCGCCGCTCGGCGGCCTCTTCAACCCGGTGCCGGATGCCACCGCGCACGCCGTGGTGCAGCACGCCTACGACCTCGGCCTGCGCTTCTACGACACGGCCCCCCTCTACGGCTACGGCAGCGCCGAGCAGCGGATGGGGCACGTCCTGGCGCGGCAGCCGCGCGACCAGTTCACCCTCGCGACGAAGGTCGGGCGCCTGATCCGCCCGCGCGAGGACGCCGGCGGTGGCCTGGACGCCGCCGGCGCCGGCCAGTTCCTGGACGCGCCGCCGCTGGTGCCGGTCTTCGACTTCAGCTACGACGCGGTGATGCGCTCGTTCGAGGAGAGCCTGGAGCGGCTCGGCGTAGACCGGATCGACGTGCTCCACATCCACGACCCGGACAACCACGAGGAGCAGGCGTTGAGCGGCGCCTTCAAGGCGTTGGACAAGCTGCGGAGCGAGGGCACCATCGGGGCGGTCGGCTCGGGGATGAACCAGGCCGAGATGCTGGCTCGGTTCGCGCGGGCCGCCGATTTCGACTGCTTCCTGGTGGCCGGGCGGTACACGCTGCTCGACCAGGCCGCGCTGCCGGAGCTGCTGCCGATCTGCGTCGAGAAGAAGATCGCCATCATCATCGGCGGCGTCTACAACTCTGGGATTCTGGCGAACCTCGGCGACCCGAGCCGCGAGACGTTCAACTATCAGCCAGCCGAGCGGCAGTGGCTGGAGAAGGCGCGCCAGATCGAGGCCGTCTGCGACCGTCACGGCGTGCCGATCCAGGCGGCGGCCTTGCAGTTCCCGCTGGCTCACCCAGCCGTCGCGGTGGTTCTCACCGGGGCGCGCAGCGTCGAGGAATTGGACCAGAACGTGGCGTTCATGCAGCAGCCGATCCCGGCCGACCTCTGGGCCGAGCTGAAGTCGACCGGCCTGTTGCCGGCCGAAGCGCCGACGCCGTCGTGATGAGCGGGCCGGAGCGAGCATCGTGAGTGAGGAGTTGGCGCAGCGGCCGGTCCGGATCGACGCGCACCACCATTTCTGGCCGCAACCGGATCCGGCGCTCTATCCGTGGATGACGGACGAGCTGGCCGCGCTCCGCCGCCCGTTCGGTCCGGACGATCTGCGGCCGCTGCTCCAGGCTCGTCAGATCGACTGGACCGTGCTCGTGCAGACGCGGTCCAGTCTGGACGAGACCCGCGATTTCCTGGAGATCGCCGACTCGACAGCATTCGTCGCCGGAGTCGTCGGCTGGGTCGATCTGACCTCGCCAGACGTCGCGCGCGACCTCGGCGATCTGAAGGCGTCAAAGACTGGTAACTGGCTGGTCGGCATCCGCCATCAGGTGCACGACGAGCCCGACCGCGACTGGCTGCTGCGGGCCGACGTTCAGCGCGGCCTGCATTCTGTGCAGGATTACGGGCTGGCGTACGACCTCTTGCTCCGTCCGCGCGAGGTGCCGACGGCGGTCAAGATCGCGCGGTCGTTCCCGGACCTGCGCCTCGTGATCGACCACATCGCCAAGCCGGAGATCGCGCACGGGCGGATCGAGCCGTGGGCGAGCGACATGGCCGCGTTCGCGGGGCTGCCGCACGTCTTCTGCAAGCTGTCCGGGATGGTCACCGAGGCCGACTGGCGGCGCTGGGAGCCGTCCGACCTTCGACCGTACGTGGAGCGGGTTCTCGGCTGGTTCGGCGAGGATAGGCTGCTGTTCGGGTCTGACTGGCCGGTGAGCACCGTCGCCGCGCCGTACGAGCGGGTCCACGACGCGCTCAAGGCGGTGCTCGACGACCTGGGGGTCTCGGAGGTAGCGCACGCGAAGATCTTCGGCGAAAACGCGCGCCGGTTCTATCACCCCGACTCATGATGAGCGAAGACGGAACGGTCCAGCGTGGGCCGTGGCGTACGCTCTCGACGCGACCGATCTACGCGAACCCGTGGATCGCCGTCCGCGAAGATCAGGTCATCAGGCCGGACGGCAACCCGGGCATCTACGGCGTGGTCGAGTTCCAGCACTGGGCCATCGCCGTGGTGCCGCTGACCGACGACGGCGACACGATTCTGGTCGGGCAGTATCGGTACACCCTCGACCTGTACTCGTGGGAGATTCCCGAAGGCGGCGGCGAGAAGTCCGAGACGCCGCTGGAGGCGGCGCAGCGCGAGCTGCTCGAAGAGGCCGGACTCACCGCGCGGCGCTGGACGTATCTGGGGGAGGCGCACCTCTCGAATTCGGCCACGGACGAGGTGGGCTGCGTCTTCCTGGCCGAAGATCTCACCTTTGGCGAGGCCGCCCCAGAGGGCACCGAGGAGATCCAGGTCCGGCGGCTGCCGTTCGCCAAAGCCGTCGAGATGGCGTTGACCGGCGAGATCTCCGACGCGTTGGCGGTGGTCGGGCTGCTGCGCGCCGACCACTACCTGCGGTCGGGGCGCTCCTGGACGCCGATCGAGCGCTCGTTTCCTGGGCTCGGCCATCCGACCTGAGCCGCTACCGTTCCGCCGCGAGCCGTTCCGCGAGCTCCAGGTCGTCGGGCGTGTTGACGTTGAAGAACGAGCGCAGCTCGGGATCGAGCCTGCGCACCTCGGGCTCGGCGAGATGGAGCGTGCGCACGTCGTCCAGGAAGGCGATCATTCGGCGCCGGTTCTGGGCAAGCGCCGAGCGAATCGCCGCGCGGCACGGCTCGACGCGGTAGACGGCGTGCATCGGCTGGTCGAAGCCGTCCACGCGCGGCACGACGGCGTCGAACTGCGCGGCGAGCCTGACCAGCTCCCCGAACAGCGGCCGGCTCAGAAACGGCATGTCGCAGGCGACGAGCAGCATCAGCGGCGACGTTGCGGCGTCGAGCGATGCAAGCAGCGCCGGCAGGACGCCCGCGTGTGGCTCCGGGTCTCGTATCAGGGTGAACCGGCTATCGGCGGCCAGCCGGTCGTCGTTGGCGACCACCACGACCTCGCTCGCGAGGGGGCCGAGCGCGGCCAGGACGTGATCCAGGAGCGGTCGACCGGCCAGTTGCAGGGCCGCTTTGTCAGTGCCGCCGAGGCGCGAGCCACGTCCGCCGGCGAGGATGGTCAGCGTGAGCGAGTCGGCGACGGGCATAGTGCCTCCGTGGGCCTGCTCGTGTGCAGGGCGCGTGCCGACGTCTCTGCCGTCGGATCGTCCGTCACACACGACCGGCGACTGTCACGCGCGAAAGGCGGCCGTCAGGCGGTCGGCTTCTGCTCGTCCTTCTTGTCGCCCTGGCCGATGCCGGCGTTTTGCTTGAACAGGGAGATGCTGCGCCTCAGCGCGCCTCCCAGATCGCCAAGCTTGCCAGCGCCGAAGAAGATCAGAAAGATGACGAAGATGATGATGAGCTCGAGTGGTCCGAGCTGCGGCATCGCGCCCTCCCGACATCGGCTGGAAGGATACAGCCGTCGCACGAGGGCCGCCAAACCATTTCGGAGGCCGGACTGGCCTGCAGAGGGCACGAAAAAGGGACCTGAGCGAGTGCTCGGTCCCCTGGTACCGCGTACGGGATTCGAACCCGTGGTCTCCGCCTTGAGAGGGCGGTGTCCTGGGCCGCTAGACGAACGCGGCAAGCAGCCCGACTAGTATACCCGACCGCCCGGCGCGACATGCAACGGCGGCGCGTTCCCGACACGCCGCGTGGCGAATCGGCTAGCATGACCCGCAGCGCGATGTCGTCCACACCACGCACCTCAGATCAAAGCCCTCACGCCTGGGCGGACCCCATCCGGCTCAGGTCGCCCCGCAGCCTGCTGCCGTACCTTGGACCGGCGTTCCTGGTCAGCGTCGGCTACATGGACCCCGGCAACTGGGCCACCGACATTGAGGGCGGTGCGCGGTTCGGCTACTCGCTCTTGTGGGTGCTGCTCGCCGCCAACCTGATGGCGCTGCTGCTCCAGCACCTGTCCGCGAAGCTCGGGCTGGCGACCGGCCTGACCTATCCCCAGCTGTGCCGAGAGCAGTTCCCGCGCGGGCTCACCATCTTCCTCTGGGTCACCGCCGAAGCGGCCGCCGTCGCCACCGACCTGGCCGAGTTCCTGGGCGCGGCGCTCGGCTTCTACCTGCTGCTCCACATCCCGATGCTGCCGTCCGCCGTGCTGACGGCGGTCGTCGTGTTCGGGATCCTGGCGCTGTACCGGTACGGCTTCCGGGCCGTCGAGCTGGTGATCCTCGGACTGGTCGCGGTGGTCGGGCTGGCGTACGTCTTCGAGGTCTGGCTGGTGCAGCCGGACTGGTGGGGCGTCGCCGAGGGTGCGCTGGTGCCTCGCCTGAGCTCTGACAGCCTGGTCATCGCGATGGGGATGCTCGGCGCGACGGTGATGCCCCACAACCTGTACTTGCACTCGGGCGTGATCCTGACCCGACGCCACTTCAGTCCCGAGCACACCGCCGGCATTACGCGGGCGGCGCTCGTCGATTCGGTCCTGGCCTTGAACCTGGCCTGGCTGGTGAACTCGGCCATCGTCGTGATGGCGGCCGGCGCCTTCTTCAGCCAGGGGCTCGACATCGACTCGATCGAGGGCGCGCACGAGACGCTGACGCCGCTCCTCGGCGGACTCTCGGCGGTGGCGTTCGCGCTGGCGCTGCTGGCCTCCGGCCTGTCTTCGTCCACCACCGCGACGCTAGCCGGCCAGATCATCGTCGAGGGATTCCTGAAGATCAGGTTCGGGCTGTTCTTGCGCCGTCTGATCACCGTCATCCCGGCCCTGGTCGTGATCGCGGCGGGCCTGGACGCCTACTGGATCCTGATCGCGAGTCAGGTGGCGCTGTCCGTGCAACTGCCGTTCGCCATCGTTCCGCTGGTCTGGCTGACCGCTCGCCGCGACGTGATGGGCGAGCACGCCAATGCCCGCTGGACGACTGTCGTCGCCAGCGTGGTCGCCGCCGTAATCGTCGCACTCAACGTACTTTTGCTCCTTCGTCTGACGGGCTTGATGGAGTAAAGTGGCGTGTGCCCCCGAGTGACCTCGACCAGCTGGCCCTGCTTGGCCCCGAGTACCTGCCCACGACTCCGGTCCGGCGGCAGTACCTCGAACTGAAGGCGCGCCACCCGGACGCCATCCTCTTCTTCCGCCTGGGTGACTTCTACGAGACGTTCGACGACGACGCGCGGATTGTGGCAAGTGCGCTCGACATCGTCCTGACCGGCCGCGACATCGGGCGGGGCGAGCGGGTGCCGATGGCCGGCGTGCCCTACCACGCCGCCGAAGGATACGTCGCGCGGCTGATCGAGCGCGGCCATCGGGTGGCGATCTGCGACCAGATCGGCGAAGTCCCGGTCAAGGGGCTGGTCCGCCGTGAGGTCGTGCGGGTGATCACGCCGGGCACGCTGATCGAGGACGGCCTGCTGCCCGCCCGCGCGAACAACTTCCTGGCGGCGCTGGTGGTGGAACGTGGCGCGGCCGGCCTGGCGTTCGTGGACGTCAGCACCGGCCAGCTGGCCGCCACCGAAGTGCGGGGCGCTGCCTCCCAGGCGCTCCTGGCCGCGGAGCTGGTGCGGCTCGGGCCGGCCGAGTGCCTGGTCCCAGCCGACAGCGTCGACCTTGACGACCGCCTCTTGTCCGAGCTGCTGCCGCCCGGCACCCGCCCGACGCCACGTCCAACCTCGTCCTTCACGCCGCACCGGGCCGCCGAGCGGCTGCGGCGCCACTTCGAGACGGCCAGCGTCGCCAGCCTCGGCCTGGACGAGCGTCCGCTGGCGGCGCGGGCGACAGCCGCGGTCCTGGAGTACGTCGAGGAGACGCTGCCGGGGGCGGCCGGCCTGCTCGACCGGCTCGACCTGTACGCCGTCGAGGGCTCGATGGTGCTGGACGGCGCGACCCGCCGCAGCCTGGAGCTGACCGAGAGCCTGCGCGGCAACCAGCGCGAAGGCTCGCTGCTGGCCGCCATCGACGAGACGCGGACGGCGATGGGCGCCCGAACGCTACGCCGCTGGCTGACCCAGCCGCTCCTTGACGCCGAGGCGATCCGCGCCCGCCACGACGCGGTGGACTGGCTGCTCGGACACCGGGCGACGCGGGAGCCGGTCGCGGAGATCCTCAGGCAGTTGCCGGACCTTGAAAGGCTGGCGAGCCGGGCCGCCCAGCGCAGCCTCAACCCGCGCGAGACGATCGCCATCGCGGCGGCGGCGCGGCGGCTGCCTGGGGTCGTCGAACGGCTGGCTGGCGACGTTCCGCCGCTGCTGGTCGAGCTGCGGGGACAGGTCGGCGACTTCGAGCGGGTCGCGGCGCGGATCGAGCGGACGGTCGAAGACCCGCCGCCGGCCAGCTTCGGCGAGGGAGTCATCCGGCGCGGCTGCAACCCGGAGCTGGACGAGGTCCGGCTGCTCGCCGGCGACACCCGCGCCTGGATCGCAGATCTAGAACGCTCCGAGCGGGAGCGGACCGGCCTGCGTGCGCTGAAGGTCGGCTACAACCGCGTCTTCGGGTACTACCTGGAGTTGAGCCGAGCCGCGCTCGCCCAGCCGACTGACTATTACCAGCGCGAGCTGACCGGCGCCACGACGGTCGGAGAGCATCTCGAAAAGCTGGAGTACGTCCGCAAGCAGACGATGACCGGCGCCGAGCGCTACGTGACGCCGAAGCTCCAGGAGTACGAGCTGCGGGCGCGCAACGCCCAGGAGGAGATCGTCCGGCTGGAGCGCGCCGTCTACGGCGAGCTGCTGGACGAGATCGCCGGCGTCGCGCGGGCGCTCCTGGACAGTGCGACGGCTCTGGCTCGGCTCGACGTGCTGGTCGGGTTCGCGGAGCTGGCGGCGCGCTCCCAGTACGTCCGTCCGGAGATCGTCGACGACGGCGTCCTGGAGATCGTGGAGGGCCGCCACCCGGTCGTAGAGCGAGCGATCGGTCACGAGGCGTTCGTGCCGAACGACACCCACCTCGGCGGGCCAGGAGCCACGGTCGGCATCCTGACTGGGCCGAACATGGCCGGCAAGTCCACCTACCTCAGGCAGGTCGCGCTGATCGTGCTGCTGGCGCAGGTCGGGTCGTTCGTGCCAGCCTCGTCGGCGCGGCTCGGGGTGGTGGACCGGGTGTTCGCCCGGGTCGGCGCGCAAGACGATCTCGCGAACCAGCGGAGCACGTTCCTGGTCGAGATGCTCGAAACGGCCAACATCCTGAGGAACGCCACGCCGCGTAGCCTGCTGGTGCTGGACGAGATCGGCCGTGGGACCAGCACGTTCGACGGCATCGCGGTGGCGCGGGCGGTGGTGGAGCAGATCCACGACAACCCGCGCCTGCGCTGCAAGACCCTCTTCGCGACCCACTATCACGAGCTGGCGGACCTCGAACGGGAGCTGCCAGGGGTGACCAGCCTCCAGGTCGAGGTGCTGGAGCGCGGCGACCGGGTGGTATTCCTGCATCGGGTCGTGCCCGGAGCGGCCGACCGAAGCTACGGCGTCCACGTGGCCCGGCTGGCCGGCATCCCCGAGCCGGTCACCCGTCGGGCGGCGGAGATCCTGGCCGAGCTGGAGCGGACGCGCACACCGCGTGGGTCCGCGACACACGAGCCGTGCGACGAGAGCGACCAACCATCACAGAAGATGGACGCGGAAAGCCTCAGGCCGGGGCAAGCCGAGGCGCTCCGCCGGCTCGCCGCAGTCGAGCCGCTGCGGATGTCGCCGCTCGACGCGCTGACCGAGCTGATCGAGCTGGTGAGCCTCGTGACTGAGGCGGGGAGCGAGGGAGGGGCATGATTCGGCGCTTGCCGCCGGCCGTCGCGGCCCGGATCGCGGCCGGCGAGGTGGTGGAGCGGCCGGCCTCGGTGGTCAAGGAGCTCGTCGAGAACGCGCTGGACGCCGGCGCTCGTCGGATCGCTGTGGACGTCGAGGGTGGCGGCCTGGAGCTGATCCGGATCGCCGACGACGGCCACGGCATCGATCCCGCCGACCTGCCGGTCGCCTTCGAGCGGCACGCCACCAGCAAGCTCGCCTCGGACGACGAATTGGACCGGATCGAGACGCTCGGGTTCCGTGGCGAGGCGCTGCCAAGTGTCGCGGCGGTCGCGGACGTCGAATGCGTGACCCGCACGGCCGGCGAGCGGCACGCCTGGCGCCTGTTGATGCAAGGCGGCCAGCCGACGACCGTCGAGCCGTCCACCCGGACCGTCGGGACGACGATGTCGGTGCTGGCGCTGTTCGGCGAGCTGCCAGCTCGACGGAAGTTCCTGCGGAGTCGGAGTGGCGAGAACGGGCAGATCGTCACCACGCTCGCGAATCTGGCGCTAGGCCGTCCGGACGTGGCGTTCTGCTTGCGGCTGGGCAACCGACGCGCGCTGGAGACGCCCGGTGACGGTGACCTGGCCGGCGCGATGGTGGCAGTTCACGGTCGGAGCGTCGCCGGGTTCCTGGCCGAGATCGATCCGGACCCGGGCGACGGCGAGCGTGTGGAGATTCGGGGCTGTCTCGGATGGGGTGAGGCGACGCTGCCCACCCGAGCCGGTTTGACGCTCCTGGTGAACGGTCGGTGGGTGCAGAGTCGGACGCTCACCTACGCCGTGGAGGAGGCGTACCGCACGCTGGTCCAGGTCGGCAGGTACCCGATCGCTGTCCTGGACATCACGGTGCCGCCGGGCGACGTGGACGTGAACGTGCACCCGCGCAAGAGCGAGGTCAGGCTGCTGCGCGAGCGAGCCGTCTTCGGGTCGGTCCAGCGTGCGATTCGCCGCACGCTGGCGGCGCAGGCTGGCCCCCGTCCGACGACGTTGTTGCTGCCAGACGACGAGTCGCCCGCGCTCGGCGAAGACGGCCACTGGACGAGCGGGCTGCGGGTACTCGGGCAGGCCGGCAACACCTACATCATCGCCGAAGGGCGGGCCGGCATCTACCTGGTAGACCAGCACGCGGCGCACGAGCGCGTCTTGTTCGAGCGCATCCACCGTCGCGGTGAGGCCCGAGCCGAGCGTCAGGCGTTGCTGGAGCCGGTCGTGCTGGACGTGCCGGCGCGGGTGGCTGCCGTGGCCCGCGAGCACGTCGACGCGCTGGCCGGCGCCGGATTCGAGGTCGAGCCGTTCGGCGAGGGCGCCCTGCTGGCCCGCGCGGTGCCGGCCGTGCTCGCGGACCGCGACCCACTCGGCGTGCTGACGCAAGGACTGGTCAGCCTGGCGGACGAGACCCCGCCCGACGACTGGTGGGAGCGGCTGGCGATTCTGTTCGCCTGCCACTCGGCTGCACGATCCGGCGACCGTTTGACCACTGAAGAGATGGAGGGACTGCTCGACCAGCTTGGCGAGGCGGACCTCTGTCAGGCGTGCTCGCACGGGCGACCGACCGCGATACTCTTGACCCACCACCAGCTCGCGCGGGAGTTCGGCCGGCTCTCCTGACGAAGCCGAAAGTATGGTCGTCATCGGAAGAGGACCCGATTTGCAACGCTCAGACGTCGATAAGGGTGCGCTTTGGCAGGCCCATCCGGTGTATGGTTACGTTCATGCGTCTGCATAAGGGGTCTGTACATGCCTGACGAGACGCGAGCCAGCCGGCAGCGGCGTCGATTGTCGGCGCGTGCCCAGACCGGTCTACCCGCCAATCTGCGCCTGTTCGCCCTCTTGACCGTGCTCGTCCCGCTGTTCGGCGGCTTCCAATACCTGGCACGAGAAGGTGTGCCGCGCGTGGTCGAGCTGGCCCCGGCCCCGGCGGTGGTGGAAGCTGTGCCAATCGTCGTGCCGGTGGAAGTGCCGGTCGAGCGGGTTGTGTTCGTGCCGGTCGAGCGGCTCGACGATTCGTCGCCGAACGTCGTCGAGCCGGGCGTCGCCCCGGTAGTCATCTCGTCCTCCGGCGTAGCCCCGACGACGCTGTCGCCGACGGCACCTCGAGACGTGGCGAGCACGACCACGTCTCCCGACGGCGCTGGCGTGGAACCGGCCGAGCCGTCGGCACCAGAGGCGCCAGCGTCCGCGCAGGCAGCTCCCCCACCGGCCGAAGCGCAAGCGCCCGAGCTGCCGGTCATGGGCATCGTAGCCATCGTGCCAGCGCCGAGACCGGCTGTAGCGCCGTCGGCACCAGCGCGCGTGGCTGCCCCGGCCGAGGAGCCAGAAGAGTCGGCGCCAGTGGCTGACCCTCAAGACGAGGACGAGGCCGAAGTCGCGGACGCGCCCGACGATGCGGTGACGATGGTGGTTGGCACGACGGCGGCTGGCCCGGCAGCGGTCGTGATCGCCGCTCCGACTCGGCCCGGGCGGGTGGCGAACCCGTCGCCGTCCGAGCTGACGATCGACGGGGGCGTCAACCTGAGCGACGGCGCCGACGACGAGCAGCAGGTCGCAGACCAGCCGTAGCCCCTCTCCGCGGGTACTCTGCCTGCGCTGAAGCAGGTGCCCAAGATCCTTGCATTCCCGTATCATGCCTCCAGGCGACGATCGCGGTGGGACAGCATGGATCCGTTGCTCGGGAAGACCTTTGGACCATACTTGCTCGAGCAGCGCCTGGGCAGCGGCGGCATGGCCGTGGTGTACCGGGCTCGCCATCAGGTGCTGGAGCAGACACGCGCCATCAAGGTGATGTCGAATCACCTGGCGACCCACGAAGGGTTCGTGCGGCTGTTCTACCGCGAGGCGAAGCTCGCCGCTAGCCTGCGCCACCCGAACATCGTGCTGATGTACGACGTCGGCGAACAGGACAGCCTGCCGTACATCGTGATGGAGGTGCTGGAAGGACGGACCTTGCGCGAGGTGCTCCGGAACGAACAGCCGCTCGCGCTGGATCGAGTCGCCAGCTTCGTCACGCAGTTGTCCTCCGCGCTCGACTACGCCCACGGGCTCGGCGTAGCCCACCGCGACATCAAGCCGACCAATGCCTTCATCTCCCCCACAGACCACCTGACGCTGATGGATTTTGGCATCGCCAGAGCAGCCGACGGCACCCATCTGACCGTGACCTACGGGGTTGGCACGCCAGAGTACATGGCGCCGGAGAGCTTCGACGAGGAGCTGGTGCGACCCGGTGCGACCGACCATGAGGTCGGCGTCGATCAAGACCTGTACGCGCTCGGCGTGGTCACCTACGAGCTCCTCACCGGCGAGCTTCCGTTCAAAGGAAAAGCCCACCAGGCCATTGCGTTCGCGCACGTGCACCGCGCCCCGACCTCGATGCGGCAGCTGCGTCCGGAGATCCCCGAGACCGTGGACGCCGTGGTGATGCGCCAGCTCTCGAAGGACCCGCGCCAGCGGCTCGGCCCGCCCAGCAAGTTCGCGGCGGCGCTCGGGCGTGCCGTTCAGCACGACGCGCTGGTCGGTCGGGTCAGG
This sequence comes from Chloroflexota bacterium, assembly GCA_046328125.1. GTDB lineage: Bacteria > Chloroflexota > UBA6077 > UBA6077 > JACCZL01 > JADZEM01. The sequence continues at coordinate 93,629 of JAXLXF010000017.1, read as the reverse complement.
AGCGCTCTCGCCAACGACGACCTCGTGAACGCTGACCGGCTGCTCGCCGAGGCGCGCGTCCTCGATTCGTCCACGGCCAGCGAAGCGCTGCACCAGGAGATCGCGCGCCGGCGCGCGCATCGCGACGTGCGGGCAAACGCCGCGCGACTGCTCCGCGAGGGTGACTGGCGAGGCGCTACCCAGGCGATCGGCCGCTTGCGCGAGATGGGCGACACCGACCTGGCGGAGCTCGCGGCCAGTGCCGAGATGCTGCGCGTGGCCGAGATGAACCGAATCGAGGCCGAGCGACGCGCTTCGTCCTGGCAGCTTGCCGAGAATCAGCACCATACCGTGCCCCGCCCGGTGCCGCCCGCATCCAATCCCCCGCTGCCCGGCTACTCGCCGCCCGACCCGTATCAGTCGGGACCGCCTCAGCCAGAGTGGCAGCAGCCGGGAAACTCCCAGCCTGACCTCCGACAGCCAGCTGACACTCCGCAAGGCGGTCAGGATCCGACCCAGGTCCAGCGCCGGCCGACCGCCGAGCAACTGGCAGCCCATCTGCATCTCGGGGGCGCGGCCGGTTCGACCGGGCCGGTCAGCTCACGTGGGATCGCGCCGCCGCCGCTCACATCGGGCATGCAGGGCGGTGTGCCCATCGTCCCGCCGGTCCCGTGGCCCGCCGACAGCACCCGCGTCGCCGAGCGTGACCGCCCGGGTGGTCATGTCCCTCGGACGGGTCGCCCGCCCTGGCTGATCCCGGCTGTCGTCGTGGCGCTGCTGCTCGTGCTGGGTGGCGGGGCCGTCGTGTTTGGCGGCGGCCTGACGGGCTCGTCCCGGGCGACCCCCACCACGGTCGCCGTGAACGCGAGCTCGTCCGGGCAAACGGCGAGCAAACCTGCCGCGAGCCCAACGCCGCTCGTCGCGGCGGCGAACGCCCAGCCGACCGTGCCGCCCACCGATCCGCCGACGGCTGCGCCTGCCGCTCCGCCGACCGCCACCACGGTGCCGCCAACGGCCACGCCGACCGGCGACGAGCGGCTCGCTCAGGCGCGCAAGCAGGCCGAAGCCGGCGAGCTCGACGCGGCAAGTCAGACGCTTGCCGACCTGCAATCGGTCAGCCCGCCGCTGCCCGGCCTGGACGACGTGCGCTACACCGTCGCCATGAAGCGTGGGCGACAGCTGCTGGACGCCAAGCAGTTTGACGCCGCGTACGGGCAGTTCGGCGAGGCGCTGAAGCTCAAGCCAGACGATCCGGACGCGAAGGCTGGCCAGGGTCAGGTCGTGTTGGCGAAGCTGTGGGACGGCATGGAGTCCGCCTGGGGAAAGGACGACGATGCCGCGCTCGCAGCGGCCGAGGACGTGTTCAAGACCGACCCGGAGTACCGCGACATTCGCCAGAAGCTGTACGCCTCCCTGCTGAGCAAGTCTGACCGCCAGGTGGCAGCCGGCGATCGAGCTGGCGCGCGGCAGACGCTGGCACGAGCGTTGGAAGTGGTGCCGAACGGCGACGAAGCACGCCAGCGGCTGAACGCTCTCACCCCGACCGCCACTCCGGTGCCGGCGCCACCCGTTCAGCCCGCGCCGCGCCAGGTGCAGCCAGCTCCGCAGCCGGCGCCACAGCCCGCTCCCCAACCTGCTCCCGTCCAGCCGGCACCGCAGCCGAACCGGCAGCCCCGTGTCTCCGGCACGCCGGTCTAGTCACTGGCAGGTCGGCCGGCTATCCTAATTGTGGATTGCCGGCGGCGCGGCATGGGGTGTCCGTCGGCGCCAAAGCTCATTGGCCTGGGGGGCTGTATGCGCTTGCTTCGCACGTTCCGACTGCTGCTCGCACTGGCCGTCGCGCTCAGTTTGTTCGCGCCCGTCCGCGCCTTGCCGATCGCGCAGGCTAAGGGTGAGGACGTCTGCCCGGAGCCGAACGACGACTTTCAGGCGGCGTGTTATCTCGGCCCCGGCGCCGATGCGCTGGGCTTCATCTCGAATCCAGACGACATCGACGCGTACCGCTTCGAGACGTTCGATTTCGACACGACCTCACACGTCGAGATCGCCGACCAGCCAGTGCCGTACCAGTTCGTTGTGGCAGACTGGAATGGCGACGAGATCGGCCGGTCGAGGAGTGACGGCAATCGGGAGGTGGCCGATATTCCGCTGAAGATGCCGGGCAGCTACTACATCTTCGTCCAGGCGAAGACCGGCCAGTTCAGCGACAGCGCGCCGTACCGCATCCTGACGCGGATCAACTATCCCGGCGCGGCCCCGGCGGCGACGTATCGCGGCGACTTCCGGGCTGGCTCGCTGGACGTGGACGACACGTCGCGGCAGACCGTGGACTACATCCGGAGCGGCGGCAAGCTCACCATCGCCGGCAAGGTGAACGGGTCGCGCGAATCGTGGGCCGGTGGCACGTACTGGCTCGACACGACCGGTGATGAGTTCACGATCACCTTTGACGCGCGCGTTCAGTCTGGGAAGCAGGCTGGGTACCGTCTGCAGTTCGGCGGGACCGGGAACACGAATGACCCGTTCAAGGACTCGTTCCAGCTCATCGTGCAGACGTTCACGCAGCAGGCCGTACTCGGTCAGTACGCCGGGACGGAGTACAAACGGCTCGCGGGATGGCAGGCCTCGCCGGCCATCTACAAGGACAACCGGGTCAACCGAACTACCGTTGACGCGCGCAACGGCAACGTGAGGGTCGTCATCAACGGCGTCGAGGTGCTGAGCTGGGCCGGCAAGGTGCCGGCCGGCCGGTTCGCCATCGGGTCGTCGAGCTGGGACGATCCCGCCGTCATCAGTTTCGACAACGTGATCGCGACTGCCCCCTCGACTCGTGCCGCACCCGGCAGCGTCCTGGCGTCCGACAACTTCGACGACCCGGCCAACGCCATCCTGCTGACGACGACGCCGGACCCCAACCGATTCACCAGATCGTACGATGGTGGTGAGTACGTCATGCGGTTCACCTCCCTGGACCCGAACGGCGATTTGAGCGTGTCGAGCCTGCCGTTCCAGTACGACGACGCGACGCTGGCGATCGACGGGCGGATCGTCGGCAACCCGACCGGGCACTACCTGTTCCTGGCCTGTCGGCAGGCTGAGGTGACCAAGGACGTGTTTGGCGGCTACTCGGCAGTCGTGTATCCGGCCGACGGCCGGGTGGGACTGAGGCGCATCTTGACGAGCACGACGCCCGTGACGATTGCCGACCAGGTGGTGCCGGCAGTCCAGCGTGGCAACGCCTCGAACCATGTCGAGATGACGTGCCAGGGCTCGACCATCGCGTTGAAGGTCAACGGCACGGAGGTGCTGTCCGTGCAGGACAACACCTACAAGCGAGGGTACATGTACATCGGGCATGGCGCCCTGCGAGGGTCGCCGGAGCCTGGTGAGGCTCGCTTCGACAACCTGTCGGTGACGCAGCGGTAGACGCCCGCCGGCTCGGCGCCGCCGGCACAGACCGGCTGCGCCAGCCAGCAAGAACGTCGAAGGCCCGCCAACTGGCGGGCCTTCATCACGTGGTGGAGACGGAGGGGAATCGAACCCCTCGTCCAAGGCAATTCAACTCGAGACCACTACAGGCTTAGTCGACTCTTTGATCTCGCGCCTGAGCCCCCTGCCGACCGGGTGCTCCAACGCCAGCCCTCTGATCTTGAGCGCGCCCTAGAAGGCGGTCCGGCACGCAGCATTTCGGCTTTAGTGACGCCTGTTACCGACCCACCGAAACGAGGCCGGGCAGACGCTCGCGGCTAGTTAGGCAGCGAGAGCGTACTGTGGTTCGGCAGTTATGCCGTGCCGATTGATTAACGAGGGCACCGGCACCTCGGCCTGCGCTCTACGAGCCTCCTCCCCTGTCGAAACCTAGCGTCCCCCTGCGAACGCCTCTTTGACAACCCGATCGAGCTCGCGCTTCATCTCGCGCTCGGCGATGGCGACGCGCTTGTCGTATTGTCGCTTCCCTCGGGCGACCGCGATCTCGACCTTGGCGTGGCCGCGTTTCGCGTACATCCGAAGTGGGACCAGCGTCAGTCCCTGGGCCTGGCTCTGCTCGGCGAGCCTGCCGATCTCTTTCCGATGGAGCAACAGCTTCCGCGTGCGGGTCGGCTCGTGGTTCCAGATGTTGCCCTGATCGTACGGCGAGACATGCATATTGTACAGCAGCACTTCGCCATTCTGCACTCGTGCGTACGAATCCCGCAGGTTCACCTTCCCGAGCCGGACCGACTTGATCTCGGTGCCGGTCAGCGCGATGCCGGCCTCCACCGAGTCCAGGATCTCGTACTCGTGAAAGGCACGCCGGTTGGTGGCAAACACCCGCTCCTGCGGACGCTCGGCGGTGGCCGCCTTGCCATTGGCGGTCCCACCGCTCGACGTCGGGACGCTCTTTTTCGGCACGGCCTGCCCCCTCAGCTGCCCAGGATGTAGCTGACAGCCGCGTCGAGCTGGGGATCGTCGGCGCGGGTCGCTTCCGACGAGATAGTAGCAGTCGGTGGCAGCTCGACGGCCCGGTCTGGGATCAGCCCGATGCCGTGGATCGGCTTTTCGGACGGGGTCAGCCACTGGGCGGTGGTGACCCGCAGGCCGGATTGGTCGCTGAGCTGATGCACGTTCTGGACCGTGCCCTTGCCGAACGATTTCTCGCCGACCAGGATCGCGCGTCCGTTGTCGCGCAGGGCGCCGGCCAGGATCTCCGAGGCGCTCGCGCTGCCCTTGTTGATCATCACGGCAACCGGCACCTGGGCGGCCGTGCCGCCGCCCTCGGTGCGGTACGTCTTTCGCTCGCCGTTGCCACTCTGCTGGTACAGGACCACGCTGCCCGGCTCCATGAACTGCGCAGCCGACTCGACGGCGGTCGAGAGATACCCGCCCGGATTGTTGCGGACGTCCACGACGATGCCGCGCGCCTGCCTGTCCATCAGGTCTTTGATGGCAGCGGCCATCTCGGTGCCGGTCGAGGCGGAGAACGAGCTGATCCGGACGTAGCCGACCTGATCGTCCAACATCCGCGCCCGCACCGATTTCAGCTTGATCTCGGCGCGGACGACGGTGATCGGAAACGGGTCGTTTGTGCCGGGGCGCAGGATGGTCAGGGTGACCGGCGTGCCACGCTGCCCCCGAATCAGGCCGACCGTGTCGTTGAGCGTCTTGCCGGACAGCGACTTGCCGTCCACTTCGAGGACGATGTCGCCCGGGCGGAAGCCGGCCGCCTCGGCCGGCGAGCCCTCGATCGGCGCCACCACGGTCAGGCGGTTGTCCTTCAAATCGACCTGGATGCCGATGCCGTCGAACGATCCGCGGAGATCGGTGTCGTTCAACTCGCGCTGCGACGGGGTCTGATAGATCGTGTACGGGTCGCCGACCGCGTCCACCATCCCCTTGATCGCGCCGTAGATCAGCCTCTGATGGTCGATCTGGCTCTTGTCGTAGAACTCACGCTCCACGACCTGCCAGGACTCCCAGAACACCTTGAATCGGGCCTGCTCGTCGGAGCTGAGCACGCCGTCCTCGGTGGCGCGGGCGGTCGCAGGCTGGAGCACGTCTAGAAATGCGAGCGGTCCGCCGGAAGGCTCGGCTCGGCCAAACAAGTAGCCACTGACGAAGGCCATCGCGAAGGCCAGCAGCGCTACGACGGTGGTGATGACGATATTGACGAGGCCAGGAATGGGGCGACGATACTGCACGGCCGGCGTTTCCCTGATGCGATCCCTGAATGGGATTCTACCCCACCGATCTCCAGGAGCCACCTATTCCTGGACGCCGTCACCGTCTGCGAGCCAGTCGGACACGGCGACCAGCCCCTTGGCCATCGGTCATTCGTCCAGCGCCTCCACCAGCTCTTCAGCCGTCGCGGAGTAGCGGTCGAACACGTCTCGCAGGTGCGAGACTTCGTAGTGGGCGTAGATCTTCTTGGTCGTCTCGGGGCTGGCGTGGCCCAGGATGTCCTGGACTTCGGATAGTTTGGCGCCTCTGTTCAGCATCACGCTCGCCTTGGCGTGGCGGAAGTCGTGGGTTGACGCCTCGACGCCGACCGCCGCCGCATACCGCTTGACGACGTCCCAGACCCCTTTCGGGGAGAGTCGCCAGCGACGGCCGCCGGGACCGGGTGCGTGGCCCCGCCCGAGGTCGTGGCGCAGGAACAATGGCGCATGGCGGTCAGCGCGGGCCTCCAGGTACGCGCGGATCGCCTGAAGGGCCGGGTCGTCGAAGAAGACGATGCGCTCCTTGCTGCCTTTGCCGGTGATGAGCGCCTGCCGAGCGTGGCCGTCCTGGACGTCCGCGCGGGTCAGGTTGGCGACCTCTTCGCGGCGCATCCCGGTGGTGAACAACGTGCGGATCAAAGCCCGATCTCGGAGCAGCTCCTGGTACGGCTGACCGCCGTACTGGCCGGCCGGCGGGAGCGGCAGGCCGTCGACGTGCGTGACGATGGTGACCAGTCGGGGGTCGATGCGGGGCGTCCGGTACGACGAGCGGCCCATCACCTCGCGGACGTTGTCGCGGAGCTCCTCGAAGGTGACGGTCGGGGCGAGCAGGTGACGGCGCGCACAGAAACGGAGGAACGCCCGCGCCCCGGCGACGTAGGTGGTGATGGTGAAGCGGTCGTCGCGGCCGTAGACGCGGGTGAGCCAGAGGTAGAGCCGTTCCAGCAAGTCGCCCTGCACGTCCGTCGTACGGAACGTCTCGGGATTGGCGCCGGCCCCGATCAGGTACTCGTGGAGGCGACCGAGCGCGCTGCGGTAGGTGGCAGCGGTTTGAGGCGAGCGACCGGCGAGGCTGTCCAGGAAGGCTGCCTCGGCGTCTGGTAACGGCAAACCTGTGAGGGTGTCCGTGCCGGCGGTGACCAGCTCCAGCCGGGCCGAGCGGTGGCGCGAGGACGCTGGGCGGTTGAGTGCCATCCGAGCCTCGGCGGCGTCCTGGAATTCGCGACACGTTCGCGATGGCCGCCATCTGTCAAACGGAACGCGCGCGGACGGGTGGCGCTACAACCGCGTCGCCCTCCTGGGAGCGTCGTCAGGAGCGACGCTCGTACAGGATGACGCGGATGTTCTGAAACGACCGCTGGCGAGCGGCGTACCCGCGGCGGGTCAGCCAGGACTTGACGGCTTCCGACGTGTCGCCGTCAAAGGTCGAGTCAAACTCGTGGGAGAGAACGAGCCAGATCCGCGGGTGGCGGGACGTGAAGTCGGGCAGGCGGGACGTGCCGGACGTGATGGCGCGGTAGTACTCCTGCGAGTTGGCCAGGTCGATCCAGTCGAACGACTCCAGGAAGTCAGGACGGGCGGCGCCGGGCCGTCCGCCGCTCAGCCAGCCGGCGTAATACTCGTAGCCGAGCTGACCGCGTTTGGAGATGAAAACCCAGCCATCGTCGGGTTGCGATGATTCCTGGAGGTAGGCGACCGCACCTCGCCAGTTCTCGTTCTGGCGGATCTCGAGGCCGGAGACGAGCGGCACGAGCGACAGCCCGACGACGACCAGCCCCGCCGCCACCTGTGCGAGGCGCAGCCTGAGCGCCATCACGCCGACGGCAGCCAGCAGTGGGAACGCTGGCATCGCGGCGAACAGGTAGCGCTCTTTGAACATCGGTTTGACATAAGAAAGCAGGAAGATCGTGAGGATTGGCACCAGCAGCCAGAGCAGGGGGATCAACGCCCGTCCGACTCCCTGCCGGTCGCGGTGGCGGAAGGCCCGGGCGACGTGCACAGCCGCCCCAACCAGCCCGAGCCCGCCGTACGCCATCAGCAGTAACGGCGTCGAGCCGGCGAACAGCCTGAACAGCTCGATCAGCTCCGGCAGGCCGCTGGGCCGAACGTGGAGGATCTGGCTGCCGTCGTCGTTCGCCAGGAAGAACGGCACGAACGGCAGGCACAGCACGCCGACGCCGACGCCGCACCGAACCATCGCTTTCCATTCGGACGGCCTGACCCGGACGGTCACGACGGCGACCTGCGCGAAGATCGCGAACACCGTGAAGAAGTGGGCGTAGAACGCCAGGGTGGTGAACGCGACGTAACGTAGCCAGGCGCTCCGTCGGCCGGTGTCGAGCGCGTCGAGCAGCGCGTCCCATGAGAGGGTCACCAGCAGCGCCCACATCGTGTAGGCGCGGGCCTCCTGGGACATCTCGACGTGGTAGGCGTTCGCGGCTGCGAAGCCCGCCGCCAGGAGCCCGGTCACGCGGCCGTCCAGGCGCGCGCCGAGCCGGTACAGCGCCCAGAGTCCGGCCACACCGGAAACGACCGACGGCAGCCGCATCCAGATCTCGCCGGCCGACATGCCAACCAGTCGGACCCAGACGAACATGACCCAGTAGTACAGGGTCATGTTCGCTTCTTCGCCGTACAGGACCGTCAGGATCGTGCTCGGGCTCTGGGCCGCCAGTCCGACCGTGAACAGCTCGTCCACCCAGAGGCTGCGCACGCCCAGGTCGTAGACCCGAAGGGCGAACGCCGCCGCCAGCACGACAGCCAGCGCTGCCGGGATCCCCATCTCGAGCCGAGCCGGATCGATCCGGCTAGGTCGTGTCTCGACGGCGACGGCCGGACTGGACTGCATCACGCCGTGCAGTATGCCGTCAGATGATTCGACCGGGAAAGGAAACCCCGCAGTCAGCCCCCTCCCCAACCCCTCCCCCGTGCGCGGGAGAGGGGCTTGCTCCCCTCTCCCGCGCACGGGGGAGGGGGTTGAGGAGGGCCATTCCCGGATGCGGTATCTCCGACTACCCTGTTATGTAGTCAAACGCGATCAATCCACGGACCGATGGCGCCACTGAGTGACCGACTTACTTGTCAATATGTTCGCCACTCGCGATAAGTACCCATGGGCCATCCTTGAATCTTCGGGGCGGCCCTGGCGGCTCTGGTAGAATCGCCCGTTCGTAGTCCTGGCGTCGACCGGTCGCTCTGAGCCGCAAGCCGCCACCCGGAGTCGCCGTGACCGTTGCCGCCGAAGCCGCCACGCTGGACGCTCGGACGCGGTCTGGGACCGGAGCGCGACGGCTGCCGTGGATCGACCTGGCGATCTGCGGGCTGCTGGTGAGCGTCGCCGGCATCGTGCGGCTGCCGAACCTCGGCCTGTACACAATCTCGTTTCCGGAAGGCATCCGCGCGGCGCAGCTACAACTGATGGCGGCCGGCTACCGGCCCTGCGTCGAGATCTTCTGTAACCAGGGTCCGCTCCTGTTCTACGCGCTCTACCCGACCTACGCGCTGTTCGGCGGCTCGCTGGAGGCGGTCCGGAGCGGCGGCATCATCTTCTCGCTGATCGGGATCGCCGCGACGTACTGGGTCGGCGGGCTGCTCGCCGGCCGGCTCGGCGCGGTGCTGGCGGCGCTGCTGGTGGTGCTGTCGCCGACGTACTTGAAGTTCTCGCGGCTGGCGTTGGCCGAGGTGCCGGCCGAAGCGCCGGCGATCCTGGCGGTCGGCGCGGCCATCGTCTTCCAGCGCTCTGGGCGGGATCGCTGGCTGCTCGGCGCGGCGCTGCTGGTGGCGTTCAGCCTGCTGCTCAAGCCGGTCACCCTCGCCGTCTGCGTGCCGGTCGGGCTGGCGGTGCTGCTGCGTCGCGAGCGGCGGCTTCGCAACCTGGCGATTCTGATCGTCGTGACGGCGCTGGCGATCGTCGTTCCAACAATCGTGATCGGCTTCTCCGAGATTCTCGAACAAGTGGTGGCATTCCGGCTGCGAAGCCGGGTGGCCGAGGGACGCGGGATCGACTGGAACTGGGGCCGGATCGTCGAGGAGCTGTCGGCGGACCGGCCAGGGCTGTTCGCGTTCGCGGCGGCCGGCGGGATACTCCTGCTGGCTCGACTGCGCGCAGCCGCCCTGCCGATGGTCGCGTGGCTGCCGGCCTCGCTGCTGTTGCTGCTGGTTCACACGCCGCTCCACGGCAAGCACATCGTGACCTTGATCCCGCCGGCCGCCCTGCTGGCCGGACCGGGGCTGGCGCTGGCCGTCCAGGCGTTCCGTCAAGCTCTGGCCGACTCCTCGGTCCGCTCAACGCCCGTGCTCTGGGCGCGGGCCGGCTTCGGGCTGGCCGCGCTCGCGCTGCTCGGATACGTGGCGTACGTGCCGTCCGTCCTCGCCCGCGACGCCGACCTGATGTTCGACCCGGACCCACTGGAGAGCGACCCGCCATCCTACTGGTATCCCGAGGTCGCGGACACCCTCCGCGCCATCACCGACCCCCATGACACCATCGTGACGGACCACCCGTACCTGACCTTCCGAGCGAACCGGCTGGTCCCGCCGCCGCTGGTCGAGTCGTCCGTGACGCGCGTGGTGGCCGGCTCGCTGACGCCGGACGACGCCATCGCCGAGGCGACCCGCTACAACGCCCAGGCTGTGCTGCTCTGGGCCGACAAGCTGACCACGATGCGAGAACTGAAAAGCTGGGTGGACAAGACGTTCGTGGCGGTGCGGACCTACGGCGCGGACGGCGAGGCGATGCCGACTCTGTACGTTCGGCCGGAGCGAGTCGGGCGGGCTGTCGGCGCACTTGCCGCGCTGACGCCGAAGCCGCTCGACGCCGATTTCGAGGGCAGCGTCCGGGTGCGGCGCTTCGGCCTGGACCGCCAGCAGATGGGCGTCAACGACCAGAACGCCGTCAACGTGGAGCTAGTTGCGGCGGCAAGGCCAGCCGTGAGCTACCGGGCCGTCTTCCAGCTACGGGCAGCCGATGGCTCCGAGGCATGGCGGAGCGACGAGCTGGCGCTGGGCGGACTCGGTCCCGGCTCGGCGAGTTGGAACGAGGGGCGGGTCATGTCGCTCGGCGCGCTGATCCGCCTCCCGCGCACCACGAAGCCCGGCGAGTACAGCCTCTCGATGCGCCTCTACGATCCGCGCGGCCGGCGCTTCGTGGACGCCAGCGCGCCCGGCGCGGAGGCCGGGCGCGGCGACCCGAAAGGCGTGACGCTGGCGACGCTGACCGTGCGGTAGCCCGCTCCCGCGAGCCACCGCACGCGCGCCAATTGCGACCTCAGGCTGTAAGCTGCGACGTCAGGCTGTCAGCGCCTCGCGGGCCAGCGCGACCGTCCGCTCGACATCGGCCTCGGTGTGGGCCGCCGACAGGAACGCCGCCTCGAACTGCGACGGCGGCAGGTAGACGCCCCGTTCGAGCATGGCGCGGAAGTAGGCGCCGTACTTCTCTCGGTTGGCGTGCATCGCCGTCGCGTAGTCAGTCGGCATCGACTCGGCGAAGAACGGCGTCAGGGCCGAGCCCGCGCGGGAGACGTGCAGCGAGACGCCCGCCGCGCGCGCGGCCTCGGTCAGACCGTCCGCCAGCTGCGCGGCGAGCCGCTCCAATGTGGCGTACGGGTTCGTCTCCTCCAGCACCTGGAGGGTGGCGAGACCGGCCGCCGTCGCCAGCGGGTTCCCGGAGAGCGTGCCGGCCTGGTAAGCCGGCCCGAGCGGCGCCAGCACCTCCATGATCTCACGCCGACCGCCGTACGCCGCCAGCGGCAGCCCGCCGCCGACGATCTTCCCGAGACAGGTCAGGTCGGGTGTGATCCCGAACGCGCCCTGCGCGCCGTGGAAGCCGTACCGGAAGCCGCTGACCACCTCGTCGAAGATCAGGAGTGCGCCGGCCTGGGCCGTGATCTCGCGGATGCCGTCCAGGAAGCCTGGAGCCGGCGGGATCACCCCCATGTTGGCGGCGATTGGCTCGACGATGATCGCGGCGATCTCCGGCCCGTACGCCTCGAACGCTTCGCGGACGCCGTCCAGGTCGTTGTATGGCGCCGAGATCGTCTCGCTGGCGACGCCGGCCGAGACGCCAGCGCTGTCCGGCGTGCCGAACGTCAGCGCCCCGGATCCAGCCTTCACCAGCAGGCTGTCGGCATGGCCGTGGTAGCAGCCGTCGAACTTCAGGATCTTGGACCGCCCGGTGAACGCCCGCGCCACCCGCAGCGCGCTCATGCACGCTTCGGTGCCGGAGCTGACCAGTCGCACCAGCTCAATGGACGGCAGGGCGCGTGAGATCGCTTCGGCCAGCAGCACCTCGCGCTCGGTCGGCGCCCCGAAGCTGGTGCCGTCGGCGGCCGCCGCCTGGACCGCCGCCACGACGGTCGGATGGGCGTGCCCGAGGATCAACGGCCCCCACGAGCCGAGATAGTCCAGGTACAGGTTGCCGTCCACGTCCTCGACGGTGGCGCCGCTGCCGCGCTTCAAGAAGACCGGACCGCCGCCGACCGCTTTGAACGCTCGGACCGGGCTGTTCACGCCGCCCGGAATGACCTGCGTCGCACGCGCTTCGAGCGCCGCCGACGCCTCGCGGGATCTGGGTGCTTCGGCCGTCACGGCCGTCACCTGCCCTGTCATGCGAAACCCCTTCTGCGCCGGCCCAGGCACGGGCCAGCCGATGACTTGAGGTGTGGTCGATCAGCGGCCGGCCGAGCCGGCGCTCGGTAACGCGAAGAGCTCGCCGATCGTGCGTACCCACTGCTCGGCCTCGTCGTCCGCGCTGCGCCGCTTCAGCTCGACAATGGGATGGTGGAGCAGTTTCTTGACGATCGCCGCCGACGCCGCTTCGACCAGCGCCCGCTCGCGCTCGGTGGTGGCGCCGAGCCGGGCGAGACTGCGCTCGACTTCGCTCTGACGCACCCGCTCGGCGTGCGCGACCAGATCGGCGACGACCGTCGCGACACTCCGTCCATGCCACCAGGACATGAACTTCTCGACCGCCCGCTCGATCTGAGATTCGGCGTTCGCGGCCTCCAGGCGACGGGCCACCAGGCTCGCTTCACGAGCCGTCGCCAGCGCGTCCACGTCGAACAGCGTGCAGCCGTCGATCTCCCTGACTTCGGGCTCGACGTCACGCGGGACGGCCACGTCAACCACGACCAGCGGACGATCCGGTCGCTCGGCCATCGACGCGCGGACGGCATCGGCGCGGATCACCACGTGCGGCGCCGATGTCGCACTGACCACCAGATCGGCCGCGGCCAGCGCAGCCGCGCGGTCGTCCATGCCGACCGCCTCGCCGCCGACCTCGGCTGCCGTCTCCTGGGCGGACACGATCCGGCGGCTCTCGATCAGCAGCCGGCCCACGCCAGCGGCCTTCATCACCCGGGCCGCCGCCCGCCCGACGCTGCCGGCGCCGATGACGAGCCCCACCTTTCCGTCGAGTCCGCCGAGCGTGCGCTCCCCAAGCTTGACCGCCGCCGCGCTGACCGAGACCGCGTGCCGGCCGATCCCGCTGCTGGCGCGGACCTGTCCCGCGGTCCCCAGCGCATCGTCGAAGAGGCGGCGCGCGGCCACCGAGACGGTGCCAGCCGCCTCACCAGCGCGTAGCGCCGTCCGCACCTGGCCGGCGATCTCCGGCTCCCCGACGATCATCGACTCCAGCCCCGTCGTGACCCGGCAGAGGTGCCGCACGACTTCTTCGCCGACACGGACCGAGACCGCCGCGTCGAGCCGCTCGCGAGGTAGGCCGCTCCGACCGGCGAGGTACGCCAGCACCTGCTCGGCGTCCCTCGCGGCGTCCTCGACCACGAGGTAGAGCTCCACCCGATTGCAGGTCGAGAGGATCACGGCATCGCTGGCGAACCGGGTCAGATCGGAAAGCACGATCGGCAGATCCACGCTCGGCACCGCCAGACGCTCGCGCACGGCGACGTCGGCAGTGGCATGATCCAGGCCGATCTCGATGATCTGCATACTGACACCTCGGGGGGACGAAGTGGCGAAGAGATAGCGAATGGGACTTCGGGGAGGGCGCCGGGGCTGCCGCAAAGCGGGACCTACGCGGCCGATTTCAATCGAATATCGTCACGCCAGCCGAGGTCTGGCCGACGTGGTCCGAATGCTACTACAGAAATTCTATGGAAATCTACGCATACCTATGTTTTCGGCGGACGCCCGGCACGATTCTAGCCGGTCAGGTCGCTCAAGCGCGAGCGCACCCGTGGGTCCATCGTCCGGACCGCCCGCTCGCGCTTGAACGCCAGCCGTGCCAGCCACCCGATGCCTCGCAACAGCTCGTCCGCGAGAAACAGCACCAGCGGCAGGCCGAACATCGCGATCGAGCGGTAGCTGTGGAGGTACCAGAAGCGGGTGTCCTGGAAGCCGAGCAGCACGTACGCCAGCAGGACGCCCCAGCCCACGTACAGCGTCAGGCGGGTCATCCGCGAGCGCGGCAGCATCGTGGCTGGCATCAGGCCGGCCAGGACGTACCACGGCCAGAACCACGTCAGCGTCGCGTAGGCCAGCACCAGGCAAAGCGCGGCCCAGGCCACGATCAGCCTGGCAAAGCTCCTGGTGCCGAACGCCAGCGCCAGCACGAAGGCCAGCCCGAAGACGGCCCAGCCGACCTGTCGGATCTCGCGGTTCGCCTCCAGCAGGTCGGGCGCGCCGACCGGCCCCTGAATGCGAGCTTGAATCTCCGGGTCGTTGGCGAGCTCGGCGGGCGGGTCGATCGGCCCGAGTGCCTCCGATCCGACGAATCCGATCTTGCGCGAGACCGGGTCGAAGACCCGCAGCCGATGCTCGCGCTCCGGGCCGACAACCAGGAGGTTGCTCCAGACCGGCAGCGTGCCGACGACGTCCGTGCCGGTCCGCGACGCGAACAGCGAGGTCTCGGTGTGGACGCCCACCCACCAGCCCGAGAACTGGAGCGGCACTTCGAGATCGTCGCGAGTCGCTCCGAGCTGGACCCGTAGCTCGCCGAGCGCGACCTCGCCCAGGCTGTTGACGTACCGGTCGGGGCTGGAGCCGAGCGACTGGACGGCGAACGTGGCCGGCCCGACCCAGACCGGCAGGATCACCGCCGCGCCGATGCCGGCCGCCACCACCATCGAGCCGACCGCGATGGCGAACCGCGCCCGCCAGGACGGCGCGGTGCGCAACAGGTACAGGCCGAGCAGCGGCAGCAGCGCCAGCGCCGTGATCTTGACCAGCCCGGCCAGGACCACCGCGCCGACCGCCGCCACCCGCGTGAACGAGCTCCGCTGGGCCGCCAGCACCAGGCCGAGCACCATCAAGAATCCCATCAGGGCGTCGTTGTGGCCGCCAAGGCCGCTCTCTACCACCACGAATGGGCACCAGCCGAGCAGCACGGCGCCCGCGAGCGCGCGCTCTGGATCGAGATGGCGCAGCAGCAGGTAGACCAGAGCCATCGCGAGCAGGACGCTGACGGCGGCAATCGAGCGATACACCAGGATCGTCAGGCCAACGTCGGCGCCCACGACCAGCGACACTGCGCCCGAGATCTCGGTCCACAGTGGGCCGTAGAAGCTCGGAACGTGCATCCAGAAGACGTACGGATAGAACGGGTCCGACGAGAACTGGATCGGCGGCTGGAGGTACGGGCTGGCGCTGTGGACGCTGAAGATCCGGCCGTACATCGCGTAGCTGTACAGGTCGCCGGAGAGCGCGAACGGCGCCACGACCGCCAGCGCCTGGAGCAGCACTGCCACGCCAAACGTGATGATTGCCGCGAACCAGCCGCCAGCACCACGGACGATCTGGACCGCCAGGAAGTACGCCGTGAAGAGAGCCGCGAACGCAATGGCGAGCTCGCTGGCCGCGCCCGCATGCAGCTGCGCCGCCGATGCGGTCGTGATCGTCGGCAGCGGGCCTTGATCCGCGAACCAGGCTGGAACGGGGACCATGTCGCTGACCGGCATCCGCGAGGCGGAGGCGAGCCAGGTCAGCCTGGGCAGGATCCAGGCGTACACGACGAGGCTCGCCGCTCCGAGCACGGCGAGCCCGAGACCGCGGGCCAGAGCCGCGTTACGGATAGATGCCTCGCGTCAGGGTCGCCTCCGCCACGCGGCCGACGGCCAGCATGTAGGCCGCCGTCCGGAGATCGACTTCGTGCTCGCGCGACATACGTAGAGCGTCCTCGAAGGCCCGCGTCATGATCCGCCGCAGGCGCGCGTTGATCTCTTCGAGGGTCCAGAAGAACGCCTCGCGGTCCTGGACCCACTCGAAGTAGGAGACCGTCACGCCGCCGGCGTTGCACAGGATGTCCGGGATGATGGTGACGCCGCGCTCGCGAAGGATCAGGTCCGCTTCGGGGGTGGTCGGGCCGTTGGCGCCCTCGGCGATCAGTTTCGCGCGGATACGGTCGGCGTTGCGGGCGGTGATCTGGCCCTCGATAGCGGCCGGCACCAGGATGTCGCAATCGACCTCGAACAGCTCCTCGCGGCCGATCTTCTCGGCGCGCGGGGTGCCCATGATGCTGCCCGTCTCCTGGCGCTGACGCCGCGCGAGCGAGAGGTCGATGCCGTCCGCGCGGAAGATCGTGCCGCCTGAGTCGCCGATGGCGACGATCTGGGCGCCCGCCTCGCCCAGGAAGCGCGCCGCCGCCTCGCCGACATTGCCGAAGCCCTGGACCGCCACCCGCGCGCCGCGCAGGTCGAGCTTGATTGACTTCGCGGCCTCCTGGACGCAGTACACCAGGCCACGCCCGGTGGCATCCTGGCGCCCCTCGGAGCCGCCGATGGCGATCGGCTTGCCAGTCACGACGCCCGGCACCGAGTAGCCCTGGTGCATCGAGATCGTGTCCATGATCCAGGCCATCGTCTGGGCGTTGGTGTTCAGGTCGGGGGCCGGGATGTCGCTCTCGGGGCCGAGCAGAATCGAGATCTCGGTTGCGTACCGCCGGGTCATCCGTTCCAGCTCGCGCAACGACATCTCTTTCGGGTTGCAGACGACGGCCCCCTTCGCGCCGCCGTACGGGATGCGGACGACGGCGCACTTCCAGGTCATCCACATCGCCAGCGCCTTGACCTCGTCGAGCGTGACGTCCGGGTGGTACCGGATGCCGCCCTTGGCCGGGCCTCGCGAGAGGTTGTGCTGCACGCGATGGCCGGTGAACACCACCACCTGGCCGTCGTCCAGCTCGACCGGGAAGTGGACGGTCAGCTCGCGCCTGGGCTCCCTGAGAACCGCTCTGACGCTCGGGTTCAGTCGTAGCTGGTCGGCGGCTCGCTCGAACTGCGTCTGCGCGATGGCAAACGACGATTCGCTGCGCCTCTCGACCTCGGGTCCGCTCGTGGTCACCATGTCCTCCGAAGTGACGGCTGTCTGGGCACTTCGGGCGGCACAAAAAACGGCCGTCCGAGCAGCCGCACACTCAGATCGGCCTGTCCCGCCACCAGGATGCTCCACCTCTGATTCCATCCAGGTGAAACCGGGGCACCCTGCGACTTCACCAGCCGTCTCGCCATGCGACGCTGCATGCCGATGCTCTCGGAGTGTAACACGCGATTGCGCTCCCGGAGCTCGTTTTCGTCTGCTACGATTCGCCCCGACATCGACACAGTTAACGAGGCGCCCGCCTCGGAGGAGACTGCCGGCGGCGGGCATCTGACTGGGAGGCTCCTCGTGCACAAGGCCGACCGCCTGGGACTGCTGCCGCCGTACCTGTTCGTCACGATTCGGAACAAGATCCGCGAGGCCCGCGAGCGCGGCGTGGACGTGATCAGTCTGGGCGTCGGCGACCCGGACCAGCCGACGCCAGCGCACGTCATCCAGGCGCTCCAGCAGGCCGCCGAGGACCCGGCCAACCACCAGTACCCGACCGACGAAGAGAAGGGGATGCTCCGCTTCCGGCAGTCGGTGGCCGGCTGGTACAAGGAGCGGTTCAACGTCAGCCTGGACCCAGAGAAGGAAGTGCTGGCGCTGATCGGGAGCAAGGAAGGGAACCACCACCTCTGCCTGGCGACCCTGAACCCCGGCGACACCGCGATCCTGCCGGATCCTGGCTACCCGGCCTACTACGCCAGCGCCGTGTTCGCCGGCGCGACCGTCGAGCGCATCCCCCTGTTCCGCGAGGACGGGTTTCTACCGCGCTTCGACAAGATCCCCGAGGAGCTGTCGAAGCGGGCGAAGCTGCTGTTCCTCTGCTACCCGAACAACCCGACCGGGGCCGTGGCGCCGCTCTCGTTCTGGCAGGACGCCGTCGCCTGGGCGAAGCAGTACGACGTGATCCTGGTCAACGACCATCCGTACAGCGAAGTCACGTTCGACGGCTACCGCTCGGTCAGCATCCTCGAAGCCGAGGGCGCGATGGACGTGGCGGTCGAGTTCAACTCGCTCTCGAAGCCGTACAACATGACGGGGTGGCGGATCGGGATGGCGGTCGGCAACCCTGAGCTGATCGCGGGCATCTCGCAGGTGAAGGAGAACACCGACTCCGGCATCTTCAACGCGGTCCAGTACGCCGGCATCGCCGCTCTGGAGGGGCCGCAGCAGCAGAGCAAGGACTTGATGCAGCTGTACCAGGCTCGTCGCGACCGGACCCTGGCGACGCTGCGGGCCATCGGCCTGGACCCCGACGTGCCGAAGGCGACGTTCTACGTCTGGTCGCCGACGCCGAACGGGATGACCTCGGCGGACTTCGCGGCCGAAGTGCTGGACAAGGCCGGCGTGGTGGTCACCCCGGGGCGGGGCTACGGCGAGCGCGGCGAAGGGTTCTTCCGAATCTCGCTGACCGTCGCTGACACCCGCTTGGACGAGGCGCTGGAGCGGATCAAGACCGCATTTTCGTAGAGAGACCCCTCACCCCCCGACCCCCTCTCCCGTGCGCGGAAGAGGGGGAGACCAACATTGAATGCGGAGAAACTCACAAGATGACAAGATGGGTTCCAACGGACTCCCCCTCTTCCGCGCACGGGAGAGGGGGTCGGGGGGTGAGGGGTACCCCTAATGGACATCAGCCCGTGCGACAGACTCCTGCGGAAAGCTCCTGCCCTTGGAGAACGATATGGACCCTGTCTGGTCAAACACCCGCGAGACCTACATTGAAGCAGTCGGACAAGATTCGGTTGCCGCCGATGTCGTCGCCTTCCTGTACGACCTCACTGAAACGCACGAAGGCTTGTGGCTGCGTCCCGGCAAGGGTGTCCGACCGACGTTCATGGCCGACGTACGTGCCGGCAAGCGCGGGCCGTACCTGTTTAGCGTGTCTCCGGCCACCAAACTCGTCTACTTCGTGCCGCACCGCATCGACAGCCTCATCGGTAAGCGAGATCCATATTGGTTCACGAGTTACCTGAAGAGGGCGCTCGAGCCCGTGCTCCGCGATCCCGGAATCGGCCACTACCTCGACATCTACATGGCTGACCTTGCGCCACGCACGGACACGATGCGCGATCTTGTTCGGGACTCAGTGGCGCAGATCGGCGCCAGTATCACAAGTCGAACCTCGCACGGCTGACAGAAATGGCTCGACGAGCACCGAAGCATCTGTGACAACATCGGGGCCGGCCGTCAGCCAGTGGTACTCCGGCTGCTTCCTGAGCCAGAGATCCTGGCGGCGGACGTAGGCGTGCACCATCCACTTCGTCCTCTGGGCCGCCTCCCCCACCGACATCGTGCCTCTGGCGATCGCCATCATCTCGCGGTAGCCGTGCGAGTGGATCGAGGAGAGGCTCTCGTCGTAGCCGCGAGCGATCAGCGAGCGTGCCTCCTCGACCCAGCCGGCCGCGATCATCGCGTCCACCCGAGCGTCCACGCGGGCGTACACCTCGGCGCGCGGCATCGAGAGCACGAAGCGCAGGGCCGGTAACGGTGTCCCGCGCATCCGCCCGGCCTCCGAGAACGGCCGCCCGAGCGCCAGCGTGACCTCGATGGCCCGGATCACCCGCCTCACATTGCGCCGCTCGATCAGGTCGGCGGCAGCCGGGTCGAGCTCGCTGAGGCGCGCATGGACGGCTTCCGGACCGTGCTCGGCAGCTTCGCGCTCGAGCTCGGCGCGCAGCTCGGAGTTCGGCGGCACCTGGGGCGGCTCGATCCGGTCAATGAGTGCCTGGATGTAGTGCCACGATCCCCCCACCACCCAGGCGATCTGACCCCGCGCCGCCAGGTCGTCCAGCACTGCGTCGGCGTCGTGGCGGTAGCGCGTCACCGCGTACGGCTCGGCCGGGTCCACGTAGTCGATCAGGTGATGCTTCGCACGGCGCAGCTCGTCGGGGTCCGGCTTGGCTGTCCCGACGTCCAGGTACTTGTACACCTGGCGCGAGTCAGCTGAGACCACCTCGCCGCCGAACCGCTCGACCAGCTGCACGGCCAGCGCCGTCTTCCCGACGCCAGTTGGCCCGGTCAGCACCACGATCTTCGGCAGGTTTCTCGAAGGTGACTCGCTCATCGAATCGACCACGGACCTATCTCAGTAAGACCACGAATGTCGGATATCTGGTGGCCCATGCCGATGGTATACTCGCTGCCGTGTCGATTTCGCTGGATGCCCGACTCGAAAGCCTGATCGGACAGATCGACGGCTGGATTCGGCCGTACGTCGACCGGCCTGACAGCCCGGCCGCGCGGTTCTACCAGATGATGGCGTACCACCACGGCTGGGTGGCGCCAGACGGCACGCCGCTCGACCCGCCGGCCAGGACCGGCAAGCGCGTCCGCCCGATTCTCGCGATCCTGTCCTGCGAGGCGTTCGGCGGCACGACGGAGGACGCGCGCGGCCCGGCCATCGCGCTTGAGCTGATCCACAACTTCTCGCTCGTGCACGATGACATCCAGGACGTCAGCGGCCAGCGCCACAACCGCGACACCGTCTGGCGGATCTGGGGCTCGGCGCAAGGCATCAACGTCGGAGATGCCTTGTTCGCGCTGGCGCAGGTCGGGCTGGCGGAGCACGCGGCCGGCAACCCGCGCATCGCGGCCGGCCTGCTGCTGCTGAACCGGACCTGCGTCCGCCTCTGCGAGGGCCAGTACCTCGACCTGGCGCTGGAGTCCGCCGCCGACGCCTCGTTCGAGCAGTACGAGCAGATGGTGGCTCGCAAGACCGCGGCGCTGATCGAGTGCTCGGCGGCGCTCGGCGCCTGGGCGGCGCGGGTGTCCGACGACCACATCGCGGCGGCCGGGCGATTCGGCCACGAGCTCGGCGTGGCGTTCCAGTTCCAGGACGACCTGCTCGGCGTCTGGGGTGACCCGAAGGTGACCGGCAAGCCGGCCCGCGACGACGTCCGCAGCCGCAAGAAGGCGCTGCCGATGATGCTGGCGCTCCAACTCGCGAGCTCCGGCGCTCGCGACGAGCTCCTGGACGTGCTCCGTGCCCCCGACGCTCCCGACGAGCCGACCGTCGAGCGCGTGGTCGCGCTGATGGAGCAGATCGGCGTCCGCGATCGGGCGGCAGAGATGGTCGAAGAGCGATTCAAGCGGCTCGACCGAGCAGTTGACGAGGCGCTGCCAGCCGGCCGAGACCGCGCCATCCGCGAGCTCTGCGCCCGCCTCCGCGTCCGAGACTACTGAGGGAAGCCCCGACCTCCCGCTGGGACGACGTTCGGGGTGCAGCCAGTCAGGGCGCACCCTCGGCATGTGTCAGGAAGCGCCCGGCTGACTCGGGGATCGCTGGCTCGTCCATCAGGTCGTCACCGGTGTCACGAGCAGCCAGCATCTGCTGAAGCGCCGCCACCTCGTTGGTGATGGTCGTGTGGAACTGTGCGCCGACCTGTTCGACGAAAGCCCGGTCTCTGGGTCGCGGTCTGGCAACCCGAATCTCGACGTGGGTGACGCCTTCTGCATTTGACGAGAAGGCATACGTCATGACGATCTTCGGCGCCTTTGGCACGGGCACCAGGGTGGACAACGTCAGATACTCGAACGGGCGCCAGTCGAGGATCTCCTCGACGATGGCATGGTCGCCGTGCATGCAGTGATTGGTGGTGCCGACGCCTCGGCGCCCACCCCTGGACGACTCGCGCACTTCGTCCGCGCCGCGCCATTTCGGACGCTGGCCGGGCGAAGTCCAGTACTCCCACACAATCTGCCTGGGGGCCGCGATGTCGAATTCGATCATTATCGCGGCGGCGTCACGCAAGACTTCGTGGCGCTGGCGCTCGTTCTCGGCAGCCCACGCTTCGTGAAGATCGCGCACCCAGCACGTCACGTCGCCTATGATGTCGATCGACTCGCGGTGCTCGACAAGCCCCTGCGAGACTGGATCGACGCCCATCGCCTGGACACAGGCAGCGGAGTAGAGCGCATAGGCGTGGCCGCCGAGTCGCTCATTGACGCCGTTCTTCAGCAGGCGGTGGATGAGGATGACGTCACGACCGGCCAGCTCGGTGCGCCCGGCCATCTTGTGGGTGACGAACTCGCCGTAATGCACGACGAACTTCAGATCCAGATGCTGCATCTCACTGCACGCGCTGCACTCGCAGGAGGTGGCCTGCTTGATGTTGCGCAGTCGCCTGCGGAAGGCGAAGTAGGTCGCCTCGACCACGTCCTGAATCGCCGAGCCATCGACCGGATCGCCGATGGCGTAGAGGAACGCCGCGTCACCCTCGAACTTCGCGAGGCGGAACGGCGGGCGCAACGACCGCACGACCGTGTCCATCAGGTCGGTGATGATGTCCTGCCCATGTTCGAGCTCGACACCGGCCAGAAACTGCGTGTACCCCGAGATGTCGGCGATGACAAAACAGGCCGATTCAGTCTTCGGAAGCATCGGGCCACCCCTTTGACCGTGCACCATGACGCTCGCGCCAGTCGTCCAGCGCGCCCTCGATCCTGACCAGCAGCTCGCTGGTGACCAGGATGCTCGCCTCGCGCACACGCAGGCGGCTCCCGATCCATTCCAGACATCCGGCCTCGACCAGCTCCTCGATGCTCGCCCCGACCACCGACCGAACGTCTACGCCCAGGCGCGTTGCCAGGGCGTCCACGTCGAGACCTTCGCGGAGCCGCAGCCCGAGCGCCAGGGCGTCGCCAAGCTGGGTGAACGTGTCCGGGCGCTCCTCTTCGACGCGGTCGGGCTGGCCGGCCGCCACCGAGCTCATGTAGCGGCGCGGCGAGGGCGTGTTCTTGGTGCGGACCCCGTCCACCCAGCCGGCCGCTCCCGCGCCGATCCCGAGGTACGGCTCGTCGCGCCAGTAGGTCAGGTTGTGGCGAGATGGGCGGCCAGGCTTCGACCAGTTCGAGATCTCGTACTGCTCGTAGCCGGCCTCGGCCAGGAATCGTTGCGTCGCAAGGTACTGCTCGGCCACGTCGTCGTCGGTGGGCAGCACCAGCCGCCCCCGCGCGACGGCCCGGCCCATCGGCACCCGCTCGTCCACGGTCAGGACGTAGCAAGAGAGGTGTTCGGGCCTAAGCTCCACAGCCGACTGGAGCGTCGCCAGCCAGCTCTCGGCGGTCATCCCAGCCAGCCCGAGCATGAAATCCAGGTTCAGGTTGTCGAAGCCGGCCGCCCGCGCCGCCGCCACCGCTGCACGGGCCTCGTCGGCACTGTGCCGACGGCTGAGCGCCGTCAGGGTCCGGTCGTCCAGGCTCTGGACGCCGATACTGAGCCGGTTGACGCCCGCCGCCCGAAATCCGCCCAGCCGCTCGACCGTGCACTCGCCGGGGTTGGCCTCGACGGTGATCTCGGCGGCTGGTGAGAGGTCGAACCGCGCCGCCGCGGCGTCCAGGATCGAGGCCACCTGCTCCGGCGTCATCAGGCTGGGCGTGCCGCCGCCGAAGAAGATGCTGTGAACCGGCCGCCGCCGCTGCTGGCCGATCTCGGCCACGACCGTCGCGACGTAGCGCGGGATCGACGCGAATCCGGTCGCCTGGCGGTCGAAGTCGCAGTAGCTGCAGATCGAGACACAGTACGGGAAGTGGACGTACAGGCCGGCCGACCGCCGGTCGGCGTATACGCCCGTCCCGTTTCCGGTTCGCTCGTCTGGGGTGAGCCGAGGTGGCGTGAGGTGGATGCTCAGCGGCGCACTCCAGCCGCGATGAACGCCGCCGCCCGCTCGTGCGAGGAGTGCAGCAGCTCCGGCGGCACGACCTTCGGGCCGCCGAGCGAGCTGGCCCAGAGCGCCACCTGGGCCGCCTCCTCGATCACGACGTTCGTCTGGACGGTCTGTGCCGGCGTGTCGTGGAAGCAGAGGATGCCGTGGTTCGCCAGCAGCACTGCGCGCGTCTTCGGCGTCAGCACCGACTTGATATTGGCGATGGCCTGGTCGGAGCCGCGCGCTCCGTACGGGGCGACCGGCACGCCGTCCTCGAAGCCGAAGATGCCGAACGCCTCGGTCCAGCCCTCGATCGGGCGATTGGCGACCGCGAACGCCGTCGCGTACGGCGAGTGGGTGTGGAGGACGCAGCCGGTCCGGGGCTTCTCCTCGTAGATCGCCACGTGCATCGAGATCACCGCGGCTGCCATCGGCGATACCTCGCCTTCCACAACCGTGCCGTCGAGGTGCAGCCGCGCGATGTGCTGATCCTGGAAGTTGGCGAGGCTGGACGCGGCGGTGTACAGGATCTCGTCCGTGCCGGGGATGCGAATGCTGATGTTGCCGTGGCCCGACATCGAGATCGCGCCACTCTTGACGATAGCGGCGGCGGTTTCGACCAATTGCCTGCGAAGCGCCTGGATGTCTGCCGTCATCTCGCGATCCCCTCTCGGTCTGACGTCAACGCTCGTCGCTCAGATATCGACGCGAATCCGATCGATTCAGTCCGCGAAGTTCTGTACGAACATCTTACCGTGCATTCCGCCGTCGGCCACGCCAATTCCGACCCGACGGTAGCGCGGGTTCAGGATGTTGGCGCGATGGCCGGGGCTGTTCATCAGGCCGTCGTGGGCCACCTGGACGGTCGGGGCGAGCGCCAGGTTCTCGCCGGCCGCGCCGAATCGGACGCCGCCGTCCCGCATCCGGTCGAACGGGGTGTGCCCGTTCTGATCGACGTGGGCGAAGAACCCCTGCTGAAACATGTTCACGGCGTAGGCGCGCGCCACCTCGCGGGCCGTCGGGTCCAGCGTGACCGGCTCCAGGCCGTTCTCGGTCCTGGCCCGATTGAGCAGCACGAGCATCTGGCTCTCGGCGTCCTCGTCGATGCGCGGCGCGGCCACCCGAAACGAGAGCTGGACCCGCTCGGTCGACTCGGGCCGGACGGTCAGCAGCGCGATCGACTCCTGGACGGCGTCGCCGAGGACCGCCCCCAACGCGCGCTGGACCGACTCCCCGCGCATCGCCAGCCGCGACCCGAGATAGGAGTCGAAGATCGCCTTGCCAATCGGCTCCGGCAATGGCAGCGCCGCCACGATGGCGATCAACAGCATCGAGACGATCGCGCCACGGGCCATGCCGCTGACCACCCCGAGCGCCCGGCCGAGCGGCGCGCGGGCGACCTCGTACGCCGACGATGCCGCCAGGCGGCGCACGCTCAGGCTGTAGACCAGATCTGTGACCAGCCAGACGACGCCGAACGCGATCGGCTTCGCCAGCCCGTAGCCGAGCCCGAACCGGTTCACCAGCTCGGCGGCGGCCGGCGAGTAGAACAGCAAGCCCGCCAGCAACGACACCAGCAAGCCGGCCAGTTGCACGAGGCCGTGCAGGATGCCGTTCCGAACGTCCTCCAGGACATACAGTCCGATCAGGACGACGACCAGCAGGTCGACGAGGGTGGCATTCGAGAGCGTAGTCGGCATCGGCGGTGGAGCAGCAAAAGACGGACCAGCGCGCCGGTGCCGCGTGTTGCGCTCGCGATACTCCCCGGGGGCGGTCCCGATACTCTCGATATAATAGCGCCGTGCGAAGAACTCACACCTGCGGCCAGGTCCGCCCAACCGACGTCGGTCAACGCGTCCGCCTCCAGGGTTGGCTCCACCGGAGCCGGGACCATGGCGGCTTGATTTTTGCCGACCTTCGAGACCGTTCAGGTCTCGTCCAGATCGTCTTCAACCCGGAGCGCGCTCCTGAGGCCCACGCGCTCGCCAGCGACTGTCGCGCCGAGTACGTTCTGGAGGTCGAGGGCGAGGTCAGTCTCCGGCCGCCCGGCACCGAGAACCCGAACCTCGCGACCGGCGAGATCGAGGTGCTGGCCGACACGTTGACGGTGCTGAACCCCTCGCAGCCGCTGCCGTTCGCCGTGGCCGACGACGCCGACGTGGACGAGCAGCTACGGCTGCGCTACCGCTACATCGACCTGCGCCGCCCGAAGATGGCGCAGAACCTCGTGCTGCGCCACAAGGTCGTCAAGCACATCCGCGACTTCCTGGACGCGGAAGGCTTCCTCGAAGTCGAGACGCCGATCCTGATGAAGAGCACGCCGGAGGGCGCACGCGACTACCTCGTGCCGAGCCGGCTCCGGCCGGGCGAGCTGTACGCGCTGCCGCAGTCACCGCAACAGCTCAAGCAGCTGTTGATGGTGGCGGGCGTGGACCGCTACTTCCAGATCGCGCGCTGCTTCCGCGACGAGGACTTGCGCGCGGACCGTCAGCCGGAGTTCACCCAGCTCGACCTCGAAATGAGCTTCGTGGACCAGGACGACGTGCTGGACGTGATCGAGCGGCTGTTCACCAGCCTGACCGAGTCGCTCACCGACTTCACAGTGGACAAGCCGTTCACCCGGCTGACCTATCGCGAGGCGATGGACCGGTACGGCAACGACAAGCCGGATCTCCGCTTCGGGATGCCGATCGTCGACCTCTCCGAGATCGCCAAGACGAGCGCGGTCGGGTTCTTCCGCGCCGCCGTCGAAGGTGGCGGCGTGGTGCGGGCGATCTCTGCCCCCGGGGCGGCCGAGTACAGCCGGCGGCAGCTCTCGGAGCTGGAGGAGCTCGCGAAATCGTTCGGGGCTGGCGGGCTGGCCTGGGCGGCGTTCCAGGGCGAGAACGTGCGCTCGTCGTTCGCCCGCAACCTCGGCGAGGGCGAGCTCGACGCGATCCGCGACGCTGCCAGCGTCCAGGACGGCGACCTCCTGCTGGTCGTGGCCGGCGCTTACGACGTGGCCTGCAACGTCCTCGGGCGGCTGCGCAACGAGCTCGGGGCGCGGCTCGGGCTGATCGACGAGTCGCGGATGGCGTACGGCTTCGTGACCGAGTTCCCGTACTTCGAGAAGGACGAGGAATCTGGCGGCGTGACGTTCGTCCACCACCCGTTCACGATGCCGTGGGAGGAGGACATCCCCTACATCGAGAGCGATCCGCTCAGGGTGCGAGCGAAGGCGTACGACCTGATCGCCAACGGCTACGAGCTGGCGAGCGGCAGCATCCGAATCCACCAGCGAGACGTGCAGCAGGCGGTCTTCCGCGCTCTCGGCCTCAACGCCGACCAGATCGAGCGGCGGTTCGGCCACATGCTGCGAGCGTTCGAGCTGGGGGCGCCGCCGCACGGTGGCATCGCGCCTGGCATCGACCGCCTGGTGATGCTGCTGGCCCGCGAGCGGAGCATCCGCGAGGTGATCGCCTTCCCGAAGAACCAGAGCGCAGCCGACCTGATGATGGGTGCCCCGTCGCCCGTCGAAGAGAGCCAGCTCCGGGATCTTGGGCTGGCCGTGCTGCCGCCAGCACGGAGCTAGCATCGCTCAACCGGCGCTTGACGGACCGAATCACAAAGTAGCCCCGGACCTGAGTCCGGGGCTTCGCGCTGTATGCGTGGTTGCGGTCGGAATCGACGGTCGGCGCTACTCGCTCGACTCCTCGCCCGATTCCTCGGCGCTTGCAGTCGCCTCGCCCTCGGCCACGGCCTCGGCCGGCGCTTCCAAGACCTCTTCCTCGACCGTCGGCGCCATGATCCTGACGATCATCTCGTCGCCGCCTGTGAGGATCGTCACGCCGGAAGGTGCAGCGACATCTCGGACGAAGATGCTGGCGTCGATCTCGTCCAGGCCACTGATGTCAACCTCGATCGCCTCGGGGATGTCGGCCGGCAGGCACTCGACGTGCATCGCTGCCTGAGTCTGAAAGACCGTGCCGTTCGCCGACTTGACGGCTGGCGCCTCGCCGACCAGTCGGATCGGCACGTCCATCCGCAGCGTCTCGGTCATCGCCACGCGGTAAAAGTCCACGTGGAGCAAGTCGCCCTTGTACGGGTGACGCTGCCAGTCCTTCACCAGCACCGTGGTCGGCTCGTCGCCGACGATCGCCAGCGAGACAAGCTGGGTGCGGCCAGCCCGACGAATCGTCGTCTCCAGGTCACGCGCTCCAACCTGAATCGCGGTGGATGCCGAATGTCCGTACACATTGCCGGGCACGACACCCTCGCGGCGGAGAAAGCGGACCTTCTTCCCGACGATGGAGCGCGGCTCGGCTCGTAGCTCAATTCCTGCCACAAAAGCCTCCCGGCGCCGAGCGGCGCCAAAGGAGTGAGTATACGGACAGAAGCCGACCGCCGCAAACGAGCCGTCGCTCTATCGCATGATAGATTCGCACCTATCACACACGGGATCCCATTGCCATCGTCCAGCCCGGTCCGGAGATGTGCGGTCGGTCAGGCGGACGACGGCCGCCACCCGGCCAGGTCGAGCTCGGCGCGGCGCTCGCCCTGCCAGACGTTGGGACGCGCCCGGTACAGCACGTCGATCTCGGAGCCGACCCTTGGCACCTCGGCGGCGCCGTTGAAGCCGATGGCGACCAGCAGGCGACGCTCCCCCGACAGCTTCAGGCGCAGGTGCCGCTCCTTGACCACGCGCGCCTCCCGGACCACCAGAGGACCCGTCTCGAACAGCGGCTCCGGGGCGGCCTGCCCGAACGGCCCGAGCCGCGCCAGCAGGTCGAGCAGCTCCTCGGAGATGGTGGACGGACGCAGACGACAGTCGGCAACCGGCCCGTCGTCCGAGACGACCACCGGCGATTGACGCCCGAACGCGGCCACGAAGTCGAGGCTGAACGCGTCGATCTGGCTCGCCTCGATGGCGAAGCCGGCCGCGCCCCGATGACCGCCGTAGCGCAACAGGTACTCCGCGCAGGCACTGACCGCTTCGATAGCGCTGAGCCCCTCCGGCACGCGCACCGAGCCGCGGCTCATGCCGTCGGTCCGCTCCAGGACGGCGACCGCCCGCCCGGTCTCCTCGACCAGCCGCACGGCGACCAGCCCGAGGACGCCAGACGGATAGCTCGACTGGACGACGACGGCCGGCGCAGCGGGCCTGTCGGCGGGCGAACCGGGGCGCTCGGCAGCCAGCACCGACGCTCGGGCGTCGTCCAAAGCTGCATCCGCCAGCTCGCGGCGCTGGCTGTTGAGCGCTTCGAGCTGGTCGGCCAGGCGCTCGGCCTCGGCGGGATCGCGGGTCGCGAGCAGACGCTGGGTCACGCTCGCTTCGGAGATGCGGCCGGCCGCGTTCAAGCGCGGCCCGAGCCGGAACGCGATGTCCTCGGCGTCCACCCAGGGCCGGGTCAATCCGGCCCGCCGCACGAGCGCCGCGAGGCCCGGGATCGGGCGCTGATTGAGCGCCCGCAACCCGTGGCGGACGATCGCGCGGTTCTCGCCGACGAGCGGCATCACGTCCGACACCGTCCCGAGCGCCGCGAGCTGGAAGAGGGCCGGTTCGAGCGTGGCGGCGCCGGCGGGACTGAGGCGGCGCGCGATCAGCGCCTGGGCCACCTTCAACGCCACCCCGGCCCCCGCAAGCTGCGTGAACGGGTACGGGCAGTCCGGACGATGGGGGTTCACCACGGCCACGGCCTCGGGCAGAACGGCCGGCACGTCATGGTGGTCGGTGACCACGATGTCCAGGCCGATCGAGCCGGCGACGGCGACCTCGGCGGCAGCGGTCACGCCGCAGTCCACCGTGATGACGAGGCCGGCCTCCTGCTCTGAGAGCGCCCGCAGCACGTCGCTGTTCAGCCCGTAGCCGTCGCGGTCGCGGTGAGGGATGAACACCTCGGCCCGTCCCCCCAGGGCGAGCAACGTCCGCTCCAGGACCGTCGAACCGCTCAAGCCGTCCACGTCGTAGTCGCCGTAGACGACGATCTTCTGGCCGGCGGTGAGCGCACGCTCGATGCGCTGGACGGCGGCGTCCAGGCCAGCCATCTCGGACAGGGCGGGCGCGACCGGACGCGGCGGCTCCAAGAACGCCTGGGCGTCCGCTGGCGTGGTGATGCCGCGGTTCAGCAGCAGCTGGGCCAGGAGCGGCGAGTCCACGCCCAGCTCGGCGAGGTCGTCGGGGCTGGACCGCCGCCGGCGAGACCAGTCACGTCTCAGGCTGCTGACCGCTTTCACCATCGCCCCGCATTGCTCCCTTGCCCAGATCCGCTCGTTACGGCAGCCTCGACCCTTGACCCGGCCCGAGCCGCACCCATACGCTCACCAGACCGGCCGACAGTGGCCGCTCGACGGGCTCCGCCGGCGGTCGTATCGTTTGTCCACGGCTCCCTGACGTTCATTCTCGGCGAGGGCGTACCTGCCAGCCATGTCCGATCTCGATGCTTGACCCGAGTCTCGCGGTGCTGCCGCCGTGGCTGCTGATCACGCCGCTCATCGGCGTCATTCACGGCTCGCTCTTCTTCCTGATCGTGGGCCGCCGCCCGAGCAGCCTGCCGGTCTACCTGGCGCTCGGGATCGCCGCCGCCTCGCTCGCCCAGGCCGTCCAGCTGGTGCCGCCGGGGCCGCCGCCCTTCTCGCTCGGCGAGGTCCATCTGGTCGCGATATCCGTGGCGACCTGGGCGGTGATGGTGGCGAGCCGTATCCTCGGGCTGTAAGAGCTCGCCAACCTCGGACCGTAGGAGCTCGGTAGCCTCGGACCGTCGAAGCTCGGCAACCTCGGGCTGCAGGAGCTCGGCAGTCTCCGGCGGCTCCGTGCCGCGGTGGGACCGTCGCGCTCCGACGTGCGCCGATCTCACGAGCCGGCCTCGGCGTCCCAGGGCGGCGCCTGCCCGTCCCTGACCAGCACGACGACCGCGACGGCGTGCTCGCGGCCGTGCGTGAGACTGACCGCCAGCTCGCGGACCGCGAGCGAGCGCGCGATCTCGGCCGCCCGCCCCCACAGGCGTAGCGACGGCTGGCTGAGCTCCGGCCGCACCACCTCGATCTCCCTCAGGGCCGGCTCCTTCGAGCCAAGCGCCTTGATCAGGGCCTCCTTGGCCGCGAATCGAGCCGCCAGCGACTCGATCCGCCCGCCGGAATCTTCCCATTCGCGGTCTGTGTAGACGCGCCGACGAAAACGGTCGCCATGGCGAGCGAGCAGCGAGCCCACGCGATCGATCTCGACGATGTCGACGCCAGTCGCGATCACGCTCGGGATGCCCTCCAATTGCACCGGCTGTCTGAGCCGGGGTCGGCAGTATACAGCGCCCGCCTTGAAATCGAGTCGTTCATGTTCTGTTCACGCCTATTGACTGTCAGTCACTAAGGTGTTGACAACCAGTCACTTATCCCCAGGATGGGCTAGAGTATTGCCTCGCGGTCAATGCATCTGCGACAATCGGTCATGGTCATGGTCGAGGCACACCCGTTTGGCGCCCTCCTGCGCTCCCTGCGCGTCCGGATGGGCCTATCGCAGAATCAGCTCGCCCGGCGGGCTGGCGTCGATCCGGCCTACGTCAACCGCCTGGAGCGAGCGTCGGCGGGGTCGAGCAGCCTGCCGAGCCGAAAGGTCGTCCTGTCGCTGGCCGAGTCGGTCGAGGCCGGGCCGGTCGACGTCGAGCGGCTGCTGGTGGCGGCCGGCCTCTGCCCGGAGTCGATCGCCAGACTCGGCGGCTGGGACCAGAGCCTGGGCGACATCGCGGCGGTGCTCGCCGACGAGCGCCTGTCCACGGACGACCGCGCCGAGCTGCGAGAGCTGCTGCGGATCGTGGCGGCGCGCTGGCGGCCGGGCTCTCGCGCTCTCTCCTGACGACCGGCCACCCGCGCTTCTCCGCATCCCCGCGCAGAGGCGCTCATCCGAGCCGCACGTAGCCCGAACGCCAACTCCCGCGACTCCCCGCGCGTAGCGGAGCTCATCTTGCGTACGCGCGTTATGTAGACGGCGGGGTGACGCAGTCCTCCCGTACCGCTCCCTTGCCGTCGATCCGACGATTCCATTCGGGCGGGCGGCGGCGCGATAATGAATCAGGCAGCAGCGGCGGGCGCCAGGTCCGCGCTCGAAGGTGGCGGTACAGACGTGCCGAACGTGCTGGGTCGAATCGAGAGCTGGCTCCAGCAAGCCGTCGAGGGCGGCGCTCGCACGGTCTTTCGCCAGCGTCTCCAGCCCATCGAGCTGGCGAAGGCCGCCGCGCGTGCGATGCAGCAGCGCCGCATGGTCGGTCCTGACGGAATCGAGGTGCCGAACGCCTTCTCGATCGCGCTTCATCCAGACGACTTCGCCGAGCTCGAGGCGGTCAGGGTCGGGCTCGAGACGCGGATCGCACGCTACCTCGCCGAGTACGCCGACGAGCGCAGCCTGATCCCGATGGGCGAGATCGTGGTGACCCTTCACCCCGACCCGGCCGTGCGGCGGCGGGCAATGCGAGTGGGCGCGCGTATGACCGAGCTGGACGACGGCCCCATGACTCGCCCAGTCGCGCCGCTGGTCGCGACGGCCTTGTTGCCGCGTGTCCACCGGCCGGACAGTGCCAAAGCGCCCAGACCGGCATCTCAGCGGCTCGTACTGCTTCTGGAGGACGGCCGGCACGTGGACGTGACGAACGGCTCCGTTCGGATGGGGCGTGCGCTCGACAACGACGTGGTGATCTCGGACTCGCGCGTCTCGCGGTATCACGCGCAGATCGTGCGGGAGCCGGCCGGCCCGG
Organism: Chloroflexota bacterium; assembly: GCA_046328125.1. GTDB lineage: Bacteria > Chloroflexota > UBA6077 > UBA6077 > JACCZL01 > JADZEM01. The sequence continues at coordinate 61,274 of JAXLXF010000017.1, read as the reverse complement.
TCGTGCGAGACCTGGGCAGCACCAACGGCATCGCCGTCTCCGGACGGGCCGTCGCCGAGGACCTGTTGACGGACGGCGACCGACTCTCGCTCGGCGGCTACCAGATCGAGGTCAGGCTGGGCGGTGGGTCAGCTCCGGCATCGCGCCCGGACTGGCGCTAGCGGCGCCGCGAACGGCCTGGACCGCGCATGTTCGAGCTCTCGGCCGAGGCGATCGTCCTGCTGCTGCGCCTGGTGCTGGTGGCGCTCCTCTACCTGTTCCTCGCGTCGGTCGCGCTGGCCGCCGCGCGCGAGCTTCGACGCCTCTCGCAGCCTCAGCTGGCCGCTGTCGGCCCTGCCAGCCCGACCCGCCTGATCGTCCTCGACCCGGGCGACACCGGCCTCGCGGTCGGCGACGCGCTGCCGCTGCGCTCGGTGACGAGAATCGGGCGGGCACAGCAGAACACCATCGTGATCGACGGCACCTTCATCTCCGCCGAGCACGCCGCCATCGTTCGGCGGGATGGGCGCTGGTGGCTCTCCGACCGGGGCAGCACGAACGGCACCGCGCTCAACGAGCGGCCGGTCCACGGCGAGGTTGGCCTGTCGATGGGCGATGTGGTGGCTATCGGCGACGTCCGACTTCGGCTGGCGCCATGATCCCCGTCCGTCGCCAACTCAGGGACGCCGTGACCGTGCCCATGAACGCGGACGCCGGGATCGTGGACGTGCACGCCAGGATCGTGGGCGACGAGCCGGGGAGCACCTGCCGATGAGCGGCGTCTCGGCGCTACTGCGAGGGGCGCGCCCGCGCTGGCTGGAGCTGTTCCTGCTCGTCTTTCCGGTCCTGCTGCTGGCGACCGGTCTGACCGTCACCGCGCTGGCGCACGGCGAGGCGCCGGGCGACCTCGACCGGGCGATGGTCGCGGTGCTGGCGGCGTCGCTGTTCGTGGTCCACATCTGGCTGACCCTGCGCCACCCCCGCGCCGATCAGGTGCTGCTGCCGACCGCCGCGATGCTGGCCGCGCTGAGCATGGTGATGGTCGCCCGCCTGGAGCCGAGCCTGGCGACCCGGCAGGCGATCTGGGTCGGGCTGGGAACCGTGGCGCTGCTCGTCACGCTGGTCGGCCTGCCCAGCGTCGAGTGGCTTCGGCAGTACCGCTACACCTGGGCCGCGCTCGGACTGCTCCTCGTTCTGTCGACCTTCGTGTTCGGGATCGACCCGAACGGCAGCGGCGCTCGGCTCTGGCTCGGCGCCGGGGGGGTCTACTTCCAGCCATCCGAGATCCTGAAGGTGCTCCTGGTGGTCTTCTTCGCGGCGTACCTGGACGACTACCGCGAGCTGCTCACTCTTTCGAGCGTGCGGGTCGGGCCGATCGCGCTGCCGCCACTGCCGTACCTCGCGCCGCTGCTGGTGATGCTGGCGCTCGCGCTCGGGCTGGTCGTGCTCCAGCGCGATCTCGGGGCGGCGCTGCTGCTCTTCGGTCTCTTCCTGGCGATGGTGTTCGTGGCGACCGGCCGGCTCACCTACGTGCTCGGGAGCCTGGCGTTCTTCGTGCTCGGCGCCGACCTGCTCTATCGCCTGTTCAGCGTCGTCAAGATCCGGGTCGAGACCTGGCTCGATCCGTGGGCCACCGCGAGCACGACCGGCTACCAGCTCGTCCAGGGGCTGACGGCGCTGGCGGCGGGCGGCATCCTCGGGAGCGGTCTGGGGCAGGGCTATCCCGGCTACGTGCCGGCCGTCCACACCGATTTCATGATCGCGGCCGTCGGCGAGGAGCTGGGGCTGGCCGGCACGCTGGCCGTCGTCGGGCTGTACGTGGTGTTCGCCCACCGCGGCTTGCGGGTGGCGATGCTGGCCGCCGACCCGTTCGCCTCGCTGCTGGCGGCCGGGCTGACCTCGGTCGTGAGCATCCAGGCGCTGGTGATCCTCGGCGGCACCCTCAAGTTGATCCCGCTGACCGGAGTCACCCTGCCGCTGCTCAGCTACGGCGGCAGCTCGGTGCTGGCAAACTTCGTGGTGCTCGGGCTGCTGCTGACCGTCTCCGCCGAGCGGCAGCGATCGCTCGCGCCGGCCGGAGGTGACCGTGCAGCGTAATCTGGCCGGGCTGCAGCTGGTCTTGTTGTCCGGCTTCGTGATGGTGGCGCTGGCGCTCGGCTTCTGGCAGTTCTTCCGCCAGGACGAGATCCTGGCGCGGGCCACGAATCCGCGAATCGCCGAGGAGGCGCGGCGGGTGGTTCGAGGCCGCATCCTGGACCGGACCGGACGGGCGCTCGCGGAGAACGTCGCGCAGGCGGACGGCGGCAGCGAGCGGACCTACCCGACGCCGGGCCTCGCCCACCTCGTCGGCTACCACTCCGAGCGCTTCGGCAACATCGGGATCGAGTCGCGGTACGACGACTACCTGAGCGGGGCGCGCTCGGCCAACCCGTTCGAGCGCCTCTGGTCGTCGCTGCTGCACAAGCCGACCGTCGGGTCCGATATCACGCTGACGGTGGACGCCCGCATTCAGGAAGCGGCGGTGCGCGTGCTCGGCGGACAGCCAGGCGCGGTGGTGGTGCTCGACCCGAAGACCGGCGCGGTGCTGGCGATGGCGAGCGCCCCAACGTTCGATCCCGGAACGGTTGACGAGCGCTGGGATGCGTTGCTCGCAGACCCCGGCCGGCCCCTGGTTGACCGCGCGATCCAGTCCACCTACACGCCGGGGTCGGTGTTCAAGGTGGTGACGGCGGGAGCGGCGCTCGACCTGGGCATCGTGGACCCGCGCGCGAAGTTTCGCTGCGTCGATCCGATCCAGATCGACGGTCTGACGGTGGACTGTCGGAACCACGCCCAGCTGCCGGTGGTGGATTTCCGGGAGGCGTTCGCCTGGTCGTGCAATCGGACGTTCGCGCTGACCGGTCTCGAGCTCGGCCTGCCCGGGCTGTCGCTTGCGGACGGTCTGAAGCCGCCGTTCCCCTGGAAGGACGCGCTCGGTACGTCCTCTCAGCGGCTGGAGCAGTACGCGCAGCGCTTCTGGATCGGCCGCTCGGTCCCCTTCGAGCTGCCGGTGGAGGCCGGACAGGTCAAGGGCAGCACCGAGTGGTATCCGTCGCTACTGGCGCAGACCGCGTTTGGGCAGGGCGAGCTCGCCGTGACGCCAATGCAGATGGCGCTGGTCGCCGCGACCGTCGCGAACGGCGGGAGCGTGCCGGCTCCGTACGTGGCCGTCGAGGCGCGCTCGCCGGGCGGCGCGAGCACGACCCTCGGCAGCCCCGGCGGCACGCTCGGACGGGCGATCTCGGCGGCGGCCGACTCGACCCTGAACGAGATGATGGTGTTGAGCGTGGACACGGCGTACGCTCACCCGGCCGCCATCGCCGGAGTGAAGGTCGGCGGCAAGACCGGCACCGCCGAGGCCGGCGAGACCGGCACCACGCCGCACTCCTGGTTCGTCGGTTACGCGCCGGCCGACAACCCACGTGTGGCCATCGCCGTCATCATGGAGCGGAAGGGGTCGGGCACCGACTTCGCGACGCCGGCCGCGAAAGTCGTGCTCCAGCGTGCGCTGGAGGTGTACCAGCGCTGACACCGGCCGACAGCACGCCGTCCCGGCAGAATCCCGACCTCGGCACGCGGCTTGCCTTTCCAGAGCGTGGGACCACACTGGGAGGCAGGCACGATGGTGGCGCACTCGCACAGACCCCTTCACGCGGTCGGACAGGGCTCGACGGACCGGCCAGACGAGGTACATGATCCCGAGCTGCTCGGATATGAGGGAGCGAATCCCGCGACCGAGCCGTACGGTCCGGCCGACGCCCAGCGTCACCAGCTCCTGACGATGGTGCCGCCGGCTCGTCAGCTCGCCGTCCTGGGCGGCGGCGCCGCCGCTGTGCTCGTCGGCGGGACCATCGGGTACTGGCTGGGCAGCAGGCGGGCGCAGCGGTCGCCGCGCGCCGTCCGTCGGGCCGCTTCGACGCTCGACTCGGCGGTCGCGCTGGCGCCGGTCGCCGCTCGGCTGCTTGCCAATCCACTGGTGCGAACGATGCTCGTCCGGATCGTGCTCCGTCAGATCACCCGACGGATGCCGTCCTGACCGCGACCGGCGCTCACCACCCAGGACAGGCGAACGTAGACGGTTTTGGCTCGGCCAGGAAGCGCCCGCACGGAGCAACCGGAGATCGGCCCGTGTCGGAGCCCAGCACGAGAGTGGACTGGCAACGTCACCGCGTTGGCCGGCTGGTGCTTCACGTCCAGCCGTATTCGCAGGCCGCGCGTGACCTGGACGACCTCGCGAGTCGATACACCGAAGCGCTGGCCGCGGCGTCGGAGGGGCTCGACATCGACGCCGAGACGTTGCCGGCCGTCGACGTCTACGTCGCCGAGCTGCCGGCCGATGGTTCAGATCTTTCCGACGACCCGCACAACCGGCTGGTGCTCCCGCCGGAAGCGGCTCCGAGAGAGATCACCATCATGTCGGCGTACGGCACCGAAGCGCCGACGGTTGCCGCGGAGATCGAGATCACGCGGGCGTTGCTCGTCTATGGCCTGGGCCTCGGCGAACCAGCCGCGCGGTTCTGGGACGAGGGGCTCGCGGGTCACGTCGCCGCGAGATCGGGACGGTCGTCGTATCATGCGGAGGCGGTCGAGCACTGCCGCCAGCTCTTGCGTGACGGCGCTCTGCCGCCGCTCGCCGAGCTGCTCGCCGAGTCGTCCACGCGGGTCTCGGCGCTCGCGTCTACGGCTGCCTGCTCGTTCGCGTCGTACTCGATCGACCGACACGGACTGCCTCACTATCGTCGCTTGCTCAGATCGGCGCGCGCCGGCGACGACAACGCCTTCGAGCATGTCTATGGGATGCCGCTCGCTATCGCCGACCGCGATTGGCGCCGGATGCTGGAGGCGTCCTCGTCTGAAGCGCAGCAGTCGCTCGTACCGACCCTCCGGCGGCTCGTCCCAATTGCACGCCCGTACTGGCGGACCGGGTTGGCGGTTCTGGCCTGCTCGCTCGTCGGGGTGGTCTTCTCGCTCGCGCTGCCGCTCAGCTTTCGCTTTCTGATCGACAACGTGCTGGCCCGCCGTCCACTCCCGCATGCACTGCCGTTCGTCGGCCCACAGGGGCACGTCATCGCAGAGGGCGCCGAACAGCTCCACGGACTCGTGCTCTTGCTCGCGTTCCTGGGGCTGCTCTACGTGGCGAACGCGGCGGCGCGGCTCGGCATGAGCGTGATGCTCGCGGTTGTCGGAGAATCGCTGGGATTCGACCTGCGCGCGCGCCTGGTTCGGGTCCTGAACCGCCTGCCGGTCAGCTACTACGCGCGCCGCGCCCCGACCGACGTCAGTCAGCGCGTGGTCAACGACGTGGAGACGCTGCAAGGCGTCATCACCCGCGCGGTCATCCCGCTCGTTTCTGGCAGCATCGCGATCCTGAGCTTCGCGGGCCTGCTCGTCATGCTGGAGCCGAAGCTCGCGATCGTGACGCTGGCTGGCCTGCCAGTCGTGGCGGTGATCCACGTGGCACGCCGCAAGGGCCGGCGCGCCGCTGCTCGTGAACGCGTGCGGCGCTTGTCCGACCTGACGGCGAGTGTGAACGAGGCGGCGTCGATGCACGTCGTCGCCAAGGTGTATCGAGCCGGACAGTACCTCGCCGAGCGGCTGACCCGACGCATGGAGATTCACCGTCAGTTGAACAGCGCCTTCGCCCGCGAGAGCGCCCTGCTGGCGCAAAGTGGCGCCCTGCTGCTCGGTCTAATCCAGGTGGCGGTCCTGATGGTGGGCGGCTACACGATCGTCGTCAGCGGCGGCCGCGATCTCGCGCCAGGGTCGCTGGTGGCGTTCTACGTCGTCCTGAATCAGCTGATGGCGCCGATCGGGCAGATCTCGACCGCCACCCAGTCGGTGGCAGGGGCCTCGGCGAGCGTCGAGCGAGCCGTCGAGCTGCTCGACACGCCCGGCGAGGAGGACCGTCCGGACGCCGTCGCGGTCGGCCCGCTGGGCGAAACGCTGCGGTTCGACGACGTCACGTTCGCCTACCCGGACGGCAAGCCGGTCCTGAAGGGCATCTCGCTGGCGATCCAGGCGGGGTCCACCGTTGCGTTCGTCGGACCGAGCGGCGCCGGCAAGTCGAGCATCCTACATCTCCTCCCGAGGCTGTACGCGCCGACTCGCGGGGCGATCTCGTGGGACGGCGTCTCGCTGGACGATGTTACGCTCGACTCGATCCGCACCCAGATCGGGCTCGTGCCCCAGGACGCGATGCTGTTGAACGCCTCGGTTCATGAGAACATCCGGTTCGGCCTGAACGATGTCTCAGACGCGGCCGTCCAGCGCGCAGCCCGCCAGGCGGCGGCGCACGAGCTCATCATGCAGCTACCGGACGGATACGACACCGTCGTCGGACAGAGCGGTATTGGCCTGTCGGGCGGGCAACAACAGCGTATCGCACTGGCCCGCGCGATCCTCAGGCGACCGTCGCTCCTGATTCTGGACGAGGCCACGTCGGCGCTGGACGCCAGCAATCAGCGCCGGGTCCAGGAGCAGCTGCGCGCCGACAGCCCGAAGCGGACCATCATCAAAGTGGCGCACCGTCTGGAGACCATCGTCGATGCCGACGTGATCTTCGTGTTGGACGACGGCCGCCTCGTGGAGCAGGGCTCGCACGCCGATCTGATCCAGCGAGACGGCCTGTACGCGCGACTGTACGCCGATCAGATGGCACCATTCGAGCAGGCCAGCGGCGCGTCAGCCGGGCTCGCAGTGCACAGACTGCGTGAGCGGCATCCGTTCTCCGCACTCAGCCCATCGACCGCCGAACGACTCGAACACGTGCTCGTTCGCGTCGAGCTGCCGGCCGGCGCCGATCTGTACCGTCGTGCCGACCGCTCTGACGCCGTATACGTCCTGGTCCGCGGCCGGATGGAGCTGCGCTTTGGAAGTGAGGGCGGTCGCGAGCCTGTCGAGCAGGTTCATGCCGTCGGCCTGCTTGGGGACAGCAGTTTTCTTGCCGACCGCCCCCGGCCGGCCACCGCCCGTGCCGTCGCCGACGCGGTGTTGTTCCGTCTCGACCGCGATGCCTGGTCATCCGTGGCCGAGCGCGAGAGCTAGCGTATCTCCTTGCAGTCTCTGGGGGACTGTCAGAAGTGGGCAACGCCGGGTGTCGCGCATGGTACGATGCCGTCCGCCAGTATTCGCGCGCCGCGCGCCGGACGACATGTGATCGATCTGCCACTCGTCTCCCTCGACCTCGAAATCCTCGATAGCGACACCGGTTCCGAGATCATCGAAGTCGGAGCCGTGAAGTTCCGTGGCGCCGAAACGCTGGACACGTTCAGCGCCCTGGTCCGCCCGAAAGGCACGCTCTCCTACCGCGTGGGGAACCTGACCGGCCTGACGGCCCGCGACCTGGCGCGCGGCGAGCCGCTGCGCGACGTCCTGGACCGCCTGTCGACGTTCGTCGGCGGCGCGACCATCGTTGGGCAGTCGATCGCGCTCGACCTGGAGCACCTGAAGAAGGCTGGCCTGGACCTGGCCAACCGCCGCTTCGACACGTTCGAGCTGGCGATCCTGCTGCGGCCGGGCCTGAAGGCGTACGATCTCGGCTCGATCGCGCGGGAGATGGGGGTCGGCGGCGAGATCCCACACCGTGCCCTCGCGGACGCCGAGCTGGCGCGCGCGGTATTTCAGGCACTGGTGGCGGCGGTCGGCGAGCTGCCGCTGGAGACGCTCGCGCAGATCGTCAGGCTGGCAGCGCCGCTCGACTGGCCGCTGAAGACGATCTTCGAACAGGTCCAGCAGGCGAAAGTGCGCCGCGCGATCGAGGCCGGCCAGATGGAAGCGGCCGGCGCGAGCCCACTCGACGGGCTGAGGCCGCCGGACGCCGCCGAGAGCGTCGAGCCGAGGGACACGTTCGTGCCGCTCGACCCGAAATCACTCGGCGCCTCGATTGCGCCGGGCGGGCCGGTCGCGCGGGCACTCCCCGGCTACGAGGACCGGCCGGCTCAGCGGCGGATGCTGGCGGCGGTCGCGACCGCCCTCAACGAAGGCGACGTGCTGCTGGTGGAGGCCGGGACCGGCACCGGCAAGTCGCTGGCGTACCTGCTGCCGGCGCTGCGGTTCGCGGTCGAGAACGGCCTGCGGGTGGTCGTCAGCACGAACACCATCAACCTCCAGGACCAGTTGCTGGACAAGGACGTACCGGATCTGCTGCGGGCGACTGGCTTGCCTGCCCGCGTCACGGTTCTGAAGGGTCGCTCGAACTACCTGTGTTTGCGGCGCTGGCTGACGTTGTTCAAATCCGACGAACTGAGCGCCGGCGAGCGAATGCTGCTGATCCGGACCCTGCTCTGGCTGCGGCGCACCTCCACTGGCGACCGCGCCGAGCTCCGCCTGTCGTCCGAGGAAGAGGAGGCGTGGAGCAAGGTGGCGGCAGCGGCCGAAGTGTGCTCGCCGTTGCGCTGCTCGTTCCACCGCGAGGGCAGCTGTTTCGTGGCCCGGGCGCGGCGGGCCGCCGACAGCGCCCACGTGGTGATCGTGAACCACTCGCTGTTGCTGTCGGACGTGGTCACCGGCAATCAGGTGCTGCCCGAGTACAAGCACCTGATCGTGGACGAGGCCCACCACCTGGAGGACGAGGCGACGGCGCAGCTCAGCCGCCGGGTGACGGCTCGCGAATGCGCGCGCCGCCTCGCCGAGCTGGCCGAGACCGGCGCGGCTGGCGGTCCGGGGCTGCTCGCCGAGGCGACCGGCGTGCTCGTGCACGCGACCGGCGACGACGACAAGAAGGAGCAGCATCAGCGCCGCCTGGAGCGCGGGCGCGAGCAGGTGCTCCGAGCGCGGAACGGCCTGGACCGCCTGTTCGAGATGCTCGGGGCGCTCACGCGGGAGCGTACGCGGCGCGGCGACGGCGGACCGGCCCAGGTGCGCGTGACCCAGGGCGTGCGGGCGCAGCCAATCTGGTCCGAAGTGGACATTCTGTGGGGTGAGGTCGGGCGCGACCTGCTCGACCTGCAGCGGACGCTGGCAGAGCTCAGCGCCGGCCTCGACGCGGTGCCGAATCGAACGGACGTGCAGGACGCGCTGCTCGGCGAGCTGGCGGTGCAGGCCACCGCCTGGGAGGAGACCCGCCTACACTTCTCCAGGATCATCGCGGAAGCGGATGCCGGCACGATCGCCTGGTTGACGCTCGGCCAGAACGACGAGCTTGGCGTCAGCGCGGCGCCCCTCGACGTCGGCCCGACGATCCGGGACCAGTTGATCGGGCCACTCGCGGCGGCGGTGCTGACCTCGGCGACCCTGACCAGCGAAGGCAGCTTCCGCTACGTCCGTGACCGCCTCGACCTGCACGACGCCGATGAGCTGACGGTCGGCTCGCCGTTCAACTACGCCACCTCCACGCTGGTGTTCCTCCCGACCAACGCGCCGGAGCCGAACCAGCCCGGCTATCAGCGGGCGGTCGAGCGGGTCATCCTGGACGCCGCCACCGAGCTCAAGGGCCGCACGATGGCGCTGTTCACCTCACACAGCCAGCTGCGGGCGACCTATCTGGGGCTGCGCGACCAGCTCGACGCTCGCAAGATCATCTTGCTCGGCCAGCGGGTGGACGGCAGCTCGCGAGCCCGCCTGCTGGAGACGTTCAAGAGCGGGCGGCCGTGCGTCCTGCTCGGCACCAGCAGCTTCTGGGAGGGCGTCGACGTCGTCGGCGAGGCGCTCAGCTGCCTGATCATCGCCCGGCTGCCGTTCGCGCCCCCCACCGATCCGATCGTCGAGGCCCGCAGCGAGCAGTTCGACGACCCGTTCAGCCAGTACTCGCTGCCGCACGCGATCTTGCGCTTCCGGCAGGGTTTCGGTCGGCTGATTCGCAGCAAGACCGACCGCGGCATCATGATCGTACTTGACAGCCGTGTCAGGACGCGCCGTTATGGTCGCTCGTTTCTCGACTCATTGCCGGCCTGCGAGATGCGGGCCGGCCCCGCGACCGATGCCGGTCGGGTGGCGGGCGCCTGGATGCGCGGTGAGCGTGACCACCTCGGCATGGCGATCTCGCTCAGGAGATGACGCAGATGGAGCAGCCCACAGAGGTGCAGGACGTTCGAGTGGTGCATTTCGGCCTCGGACCGCTCGGCTCGGCGATTGCGCGGTCCGTGGCGACGCGGGAGGGGCTGGTCAGCGTCGCCGCGGTCGATCCATCGGCCGGGCGCGAGGGCCGCGACCTGGGCGACGTGGCCGGTCTCGGCGCGACGACCGGCGTGACGGTGACCTCGAACGCGAACGTGCTCCGTGACCTGGAAGCGGACGTGGTGCTGTTCGCGCCCGACGGTGACCTCGACGCGGCGACCACCGACCTAGAGCTGCTACTCGAAGTCGGTCTGAACGTCGTGGCGGTCATGCCGGAGCTGGCGTACCCCCCCGACGAGGACGACGACGACCTGGCGGTCTCGATCGACACCCTGGCCCGTGAGGCCGAGGTCACGGCGCTGGCGCTCGACCCGTCCGACGCGCTGCTGGGGGCGCTCCCGCTCGCGCTGACCGGAGCGAGTGCAAACGTCACGCGACTGGTGATCCGCCTGCGTTCGGCGTTTGGCGCCGCCGGACGCCCGTCGCTCGGCGCCTGGTCGCGAGCGCTGGCCCTCTCGATTGGCTGGGCGATCGACGACTATGACGAGGAGGACACCGGCGCCGCGTACGGGATCGTCGGCAGCCTCGATGGTCGCGAGGTGCTGGTCGTCGAGGCGTTGGCCGAAACGGCCGGGGCCGGCCCATCGCTCGAGGTCGAAGTCGAGGGCACGCCGTCGCTGCGGATGACCATCGCGGGCGGCAGCGGCGGCGAGCAGGCGCTCGCCGCGCTGGCGGTGAACGCCATACCCGCCGCCCTGACCAGCGATCCCGGCCTCTACTCGCTGTCCGACCTGCCGCCGGTCCACTACTGGACCTCGTTGGGGTTGATGCCGGCCGACGACGAAGACGAGGACGACGAAGACGACCTATAACCGGTCGCCGTAGACGGCGCGCTCGAACTGCCCGAACAGGTCGAGGACGATCGGATCGGCGAACGGCAGGATCTGCGTCAGGATGACGCCGGCCACCTTGTTGGTCGGATCGAGCCAGTAGTACGTGTTCGCGAGGCCGGCCCAGGCGAGACTGCCCGCCGAGCGGCCGGTCGGCGCATCCTCGACGTTGATCATGTAGGCCAGGCCCCACTTCTTGGGCGCGCCCGGGAAGAATTCGGCGTCCAGTGAGCTGCCCGGGTCAGCCGTGCGCAGCAGGCCGACGTTCAGGTCTCCGATCTGATTGCGGTTCGCCTCCGCGACGGTCTCCGGCTTCAGGATCTGGGCGCCGTTGAAGCTGCCGTCGTTGAGCAGCGCCTGGAGGAAGGTCAGGTAGTCACGGCCGGTCGAGTAGAGGCCGCCGCCGCCCATGAAGAACTCGGGCTGCTGGGGCACCTCGAACGGGATCACGTCGAACGAGGTCTCGCCGGTGCGAGCGTGCATGCTGACCAGTCGTGCGCGCTGGTCTGGCCCGAGCACGAAGCCAGTGTCGGTCATGCCGAGCGGCTCGAAGATCTGCTGCCTGAAGTACTCGTTCAGGCTCAGGCCAGTCACCTTCTCGACCGCTTTGCCGGCCCAGTCGATGTTGATGCCGTACTCCCAGCGCTCGCCAGGATCGAACATCAACGGCGCCTCCAGGCAGACGTTCTGGCAGGAGATGATGCCCGGCATCCCGGTGTGCTCCATGTACCGGCCCATCGGCTCGCTCCAGATGTTGTAGGTGAAGCCGGCCGTGTGGGTGAGGAGCAGTCGCAGCGTGATCGGGCGGCGAGCCCGACGCAAGATTGGGACGCCGGCAGGGTCGAACCCTTCGAGCACCCGGGGCGCTGCCAGCTCCGGCAGGATCTCGCCAATCGGCGCGTCGAGGTCGAGATTCCCCCGCTCGACTTGCTGGATCGCCGCGACCGAGGTGATCGCCTTGGTCATCGACGCGATCCAGAACACGGTGTCCACCGTCATCGGGACGTCGCCGTTGGCCGCGCGCTTCCCAAACGCGCCCTGATAGGTCACACCACCAGAATCTGCCGCCACCGCCACCACGCCGGGCACGCGCCCGGCCTCGACCGCCTGCTCCAGCGCATCGTCCATCGCGGTCCTGGTCGCCATCGGAACGTCCTCCTTGACTCCTGGCACGATGACTCGGCGGCGCGACGTTGCGCCGCCACCGAGTGACACTGCTGAGACGATACATTTCTCAGTTCTTACGGCGCCATTCTCGCGCATGGAGCCATCAACATCGTTGTCATCCCGAGCGGCCGTCAATTCGCAAGCCCTGCAACATCCTGCCGCGAGGGATCTCATGCTCCCGATCTGGTCAGCGTGAGATGCCTCCCTTCGCTCGCAAGGCTCCCCTGAGCGTAGCGAACGGGCTCGCTTCGGTTCGGGATGACAGTCCGGTGTGAGGCTCGTGCCGCTTGCAAGTTACTGTTGTGCAAGATTCTGTCGAGCACTGGCCGCTACAGGCCGTACACCGCCCGCTCGAACGCGGTGAACGTATCCAGCACCGCTCGATCGGCGAACGGCAGGATCTGGGTCATGATGAGGCCGCCCAGCCGCTTCGCGGGATCGATCCAGAAGTAGGTGTTGGCGATACCGCCCCAGGCCAGGCTGCAGGCGCTCCGGCCACCCGCCCCGGTCTCGGTGTTGATCGCGAACCCCAGCCCCCACTTCGTGACGATGCCCGGGAACGGCTCGAAGTCGTTGGAGGTCAGCGGTGCGACCGTCCGCATGACCGGCATCGTGATCTCGCCCATCTGGTTGCGCGCCATGTCGGCGACCGTCTCAGATTTCAGGATCTGAACGCCCTCGCGCGTGCCCTGCCCGACCAGCATCTGGACGAAGCGGAGGTAGTCCGGACCGGTCGAGTGGAGGCCGCCGGCGCCCCTGACGAAGCCGGTCGTCTGCGCGAACGACCACGGGATCGCCTCCAGCGAGCCGTCCGGGTGGCGGCGGTGCATGCTGACCTTTCGTGCCTCCTGGTCTGGGCCGATGAAGAACTTCGTGTCGGTCATGCCGAGCGGACCGGCGATCTGCTCCTCGACGTACAGGTCCAGGCGCTTGCCGCTGACCATCTCGACGACCTGGCCAACCCAGTCGGTCGAGAGGCCGTACTCCCAGCCATCGCCCGGGTCGAACACGAGCGGCGAGTGCAGCATCGCGCGGTCGCCTCCCCTGGCGCGCTCCTCGGCAGTCATGTCGAGGTACCGCTGCATGGATCCGTTCCAGTTGGCGCCCGAGTAGCCGGCGGTGTGGGTGAGCAGGTGCCGGAGCGTGATCGGGCGGCGGGCCGGGCGCAGGATCGGGGCGCCAGCTGTATCAAACCCTTCGAGCACCTGGGGCGCGACGAGCTCCGGGAATCGGGCGCCGAGCGGCTCTTCGAGCGTGATCTCCCCACGCTCGACTAGCTGCATCGCGGCGACCGAGGTGATCGCTTTGGTCATCGACGCGATGAAGAAGACGGTGTCGAGCGTCATCTCGACGGCGCCGCCCACGGCGCGCTTGCCGAACGCGCCCTGGTAGATCACGCCGTTCGCGTCGGCGGCCAGCGCCACCACCCCAGGCAGGCTGCCCGACTCCACGGCCTGCTCCAGGGCGTCGTCCATCGCGGTCCTGATTGCCATCAAATCACCCTCCTCCACGTCGAGACCGGAACCGTCAGGCGACGCCCCCTCGCGCCGCCCAAACGTTTGCGCAGGACGATGATAGACGGTGCGAAGCGACGTGGCTACTGTTGCGTCGAGAAGCGGTCCAGCACGACCGAGGAGGACGGCGGCGCTACCGGCCCGAGCGAGATCGCGGCGCGGACGTCTTCGAGCGCGGCCGCGGCACGACGCTCGTCGCCGGCGTGGATGCAAGCCAGCCTGTCCCCGCGCGACACCGTCTGCCCGACCGTGCAGAGGATCTCTAGTCCGACCGCGTGGTCGATCGGATCGCCCTTCTTCGCGCGGCCAGCCCCGAGACGGTTCGCCGTCAGCGCCACCGCCATCGGATCGACGTCCACCACGACTCCGCCGTCGTGGGCAGTTACGTCGAGTACTACCGGCGCGGTCGGGAGCCGGCTCGGGTCGTCAACCGGGGACGCATCTCCCCCCTGCGCCACGACGATCTCGCGCAGCTTCGCCAGCCCTCGCCCCGAGTGCAGCCCATCTGCCGCCATCTCGCGAGCAGCGTCCCGATCCGTGGCCGCGCCCCCAAGCACCAGCATCTCGGCGCTGACAGTGGTCACCAGCTCCACGAGGCGCGGATCGGCCGGGTCGCCGCGCAGCACCTCGATGGCCTCGCAGACCTCCAGCGCGTTGCCGACGCAGCGCCCGAGCGGCCGGTCCATGTCCGTCACGAACGCCGTCACCTGGCGGCCGGCCGCGCGCCCGATCTCGATCATCTCGGCCGCCAGCGCCCGCGCCCCATCGAGATCCTTCATGAACGCGCCGCGGCCCTGCTTGACGTCCAGCACGATGCTCGGCGCGCCGCCGGCCAGCTTCTTGCTCATGACGCTGCTGGCGATCAGCGGGATGCTGCCGACCGTGCCCGTGACATCCCGCAAGGCGTACAGCTTGCCGTCGGCTGGCGCAAGGTCGGGCGTCTGGCCGGCGATGGCCGCCCCGACCGCGCCGATCTGCGCGATGAAGCGGTCCGGGCTGAGATCGACGGTGAAGCCCGGGAACGATTCCAGCTTGTCGAGGGTGCCGCCAGTGAACCCGAGCCCGCGCCCGGAGAGCTTGGCCACCCCAACGCCTAGCGAAGCGACCAGCGGCACCACGATCAGCGACAGCTTGTCGCCGACGCCGCCGGTGCTGTGCTTGTCCACGACCGTCCGGCCAATACCGCTGAGGTCGAGCTGTCGGCCGGAGCCGGCCATCAGCTCGGTCAGGTCGGCCAGCTCCTGGCGGTCCATCCCCTGGCAGCAGACCGCCATCAGCCAGGCCGCGACCTGATAGTCCGGCACGTCGCCGCGAACGTACCCGCCGACCAGCACTTCAAGCTCGCCGCGCGAGAGCCGGCCGCCCCAGCGCTTCCGATCCAGGAGCTCAGGAATGGGCGCGATGGACGCGTCGCTCATGGAGCACCTCGGGTCAGGCAGACGTGCCGGCCGGCGTCTCCGACACGGTACCCCACCAGGAGGTCGAGCCGGCAAGGTAGCGGCGCGGCACCCGCGAGCCGATCCGACAGAGCGCCTCGTGGAC
Organism: Chloroflexota bacterium; assembly: GCA_046328125.1. GTDB lineage: Bacteria > Chloroflexota > UBA6077 > UBA6077 > JACCZL01 > JADZEM01. The sequence continues at coordinate 46,090 of JAXLXF010000017.1, read as the reverse complement.
GATGGTGTCGGACCAGGACGCGTACTCGTCGAGGGTGATCTGGTGGCTCGCGTCGGCTCCGAACAGGGTCACCACGTCGCCCGGGCGGACCCACGGCGCAGATGAGAGGTCCACCACGCACTGGTCCATCGAGATCCGCCCGACAATCGGCGCGCGGGCGCCGCCGACCAGCACCTCGGCGCGGTTGCCGTGACTGCGCGGCACGCCGTCGGCGTAGCCGGCCGGCACCAGCCCGACCCGCATCCGGCGGTCGGCCACGAAGCTGCGCCCGTATCCGACCGACGTGCCCGGCTCGATCTCACGGACCGTCAGCAGGCGCGCCCGCAGCGCGACCGCCGGCCGCAGCTCGACGGGGTGGGGCACGTGCTCGGACGGATAGTGCCCGGAGAGGCAGATGCCGAGCCGGACCATGTGCAGCCAGGTGGTCGGCTCGCGAAGGGTGGCGGCGCTGTTGGCGGCGTGGACGATGGGCGGACGCCAGCCGTCGCCCTCGTTCCGCTCGACCGTCTCGATCGTCTGGTACAGGCGGTGTAGCTGCTCGGCGGTGAACGAGCGGTCCTCGTCGTCAGCCGAGGCGAAATGGCTGTACATCCCCTCCAACCGGAGCGTTGGCAACGTGCGGACGAGCCGCACCAGGGCCGGGACGTCGGCCGGCGGCGCGCCGTAGCGGGTCAGCCCGGTGTCCACTTTGACGTGCACGTCCACCACCGCGCCGAGTCGGCCGGCGGTCCGCGCCAGCGCGAGCGCGTCGTCCTTGTGGATGACGGTCGGGATCAGGCCGTAGTGGACGATGGCACTGGCTTCGGCCGGCACGAAGCCGGTGATCAGCAGGATCGGAGCGCGGATGCCGCGCTGACGGAGTCGGACGGCCTCGTCCACGCGCGCGACGGCCAGCCGCTCGGCGCCGGCCGCGATGGCCGCCCGCGCGACTTCGACGGCCCCAAGCCCGTACGCCTCGGCCTTCACCACGGCGCAAATGCGCGTGTCCGTCCCGACAAGCTTTGCGATTCCGCGCACGTTGTCGGCCACGGCGTCCAGATCGACGTCGAGCCAGCAGGGCCGATCTCGACCGCCGTCAGCTCGCAGGTCGAACGTCATCATGTGCGCGGCTCCCGAGTGCGTGAGCCGGGCATCCACGGCCGGCCAGCCGGGCGCCAGTATACCAGAGCGTCCGGCAGTTGATCGGTCGTCCGGCTGCTCGATAGAATCACGATAGGCGGCGTGCGTGCGGTGTGGAGCCGCTGGCCGCCTTATCACGAATCCACAATACGCTGCGCCCCTCCCACCAGGACGGGAGGGGCTGTTTTTTCAGACGGACCCGACACTTTCTGCACGATCGGCAGGAGGAGGGCGAAGGAGGCTGTATGGTCGCGCCGCGCAAAGAGATTGTCGAAGCGATTCCGCGCCGGGACGAGGAGGGCTGGTATCCGACCGTCGTCGCGAGGGCGGAGCTGGCCGACTACTCGCCGGTGCGCGGCTGCATGGTCATCAGGCCGTACGGCTACACGCTCTGGGAGAACATGCAGCAGCGGCTGGACGCTCGGTTCAAGGCGACCGGCCACCGCAACGCCTACTTCCCGATCTTCGTGCCAGAGAGCCTGCTGCTGAAAGAGGCCGAGCACGTCGAAGGGTTCGCGCCGGAGGTCGCCTGGGTCACCCACGCCGGCCAGGAGCCGCTGGAGGAGCGCCTCGCGATCCGCCCGACCTCCGAGACGATCTTCGGGGTGATGTACTCCAAGTGGGTGCAGTCCTGGCGCGACCTGCCGCTGCTGGTGAACCAGTGGTGTAACGTGGTCCGCTGGGAGAAGCGGACCACGCCGTTCCTGCGCACCACCGAGTTCCTGTGGCAGGAGGGCCACACGGCCCATCGGACGGCCGAGGAGGCCCAGGCCGAGACGATGCAGATGCTCGAGGTGTACCGCGACTTCGTGGAGAACGACCTGGCGATCCCGGTCGTGCCGGGCCGCAAGTCGGAGGCCGAGAAGTTCCCGGGCGCCGACGCCACCTACACCATCGAGGCGCTGATGCCGGATGGGCGGGCGCTCCAGAGCGGCACCTCCCACAACCTGGGCCAGAACTTCGCCAAAGCGTTCGACATCAGCTTCCAGGACATGGACGGCGAGCGCCGCTTCGCCTGGACCACCAGCTGGGGGCTGAGCACGCGGACCGTTGGCGCGCTCATCATGGTCCACGGCGACGACGGCGGCCTGATCATGCCGCCGGTGGTGGCGCCGACCCAGGCCGTCATCCTGCCGATCTGGGGTCGCCGCGACACCGACAAGGGCGCGATCCGCGACGCCGCCGACCGGCTGCGCCACGCGCTGATGGACGCCGGAATCAGGGCTGAGGTGGACTGGTCCGAGGAGAAGCAGATCGGCTGGAAGCACAACGAGTGGACGCTGAAGGGCGTGCCGGTCCGCATCGAGCTGGGGCCGCGCGACGTGGAGAACGAGCAGGCCGTCCTGGTCCGTCGGGACGACCCGAACCCGCGCCCCGAGAAGCGGCCCGTGTCGTGGGCCGAGCTGCCCACGGTGCTTCGCGAGGTGCTAGACGACGTCCAGAAGAGCCTGTACGACCGAGCCGCCGCGATGCGGACCGCCAAGACCAGGGATGTGGAGTCGTTCGAGGAGCTGCGGGAGATCGTCGAGGGTCCGCGCGGCTTCATCCGAGCGCACTGGTGTGGCTCGCCCGAGTGCGAAGAGACGGTGAAGGACCGCACCGGCGCGACGATCCGCTGCCTGCCACAGGACGCGCCGGCCGAGGACGGACGCTGCATCGTGGACGGCAAGCCGAGCGCATCGAGAGTGCTGTTCGCCCGGGCATACTGAATCGAAGCAACCTCACCCCCAACCCGCTGCGCGGTGCAAGTGGCGGCATGGCCGACACCATCTCCGGCGCGGAGCGGAGGAGCCAGACGGCCAGCATTCCGTTCGTTGGCCTTCGTGGAGTCACTCATGTCTGACGAACAACTGCTCGCCGAGGCCGTCAAGGCGCTGGCCGAGCCGGGCGATCTCTCCCCAGAGGTCATCGGCGCACTCTCGCACGTCCTGGGCACGGACCTGGAGGCCGTGACGAAAGCGTGGAGCGCCGTCCCGGTCGAGCGTCGGCTGGAGATCCTGACCCAGCTTGCGCGCTCGGAGCGCGACAACGCGCGCCAGGACTTCAACTCGATCTACGGCGTGGCGCTGGCCGACCAGGAGCCTCGCGTCCGCCGTCTCGCCATCGACTCGATCGTCACCGAGAACGGGCCGATGCACCTGGAGCTGCTGACCAGGATGGCGACTGAAGATCCGGACGCGTACGTTCGCGAGGCAGCGGTCGTGCGACTGGCGCCGTACGCCCTCATGGCGGAGCTGGGCGACCTGCCGGAGCCGTGGGCCGACCGACTGCGTAGCCTGCTGTTGGAAATCCACCACGACACATCCGCGCCGATTGGGGTGCGGCGCGAGGCGCTGGCGTCGGTCGGGTACCTGGACAGCGTCAAGGTCGAGACGGCGCTGGAGCGCGGCTTTGAGGAGGACGCGTTCCAGCTCTGGGCGATGCGTGGGATGGGTCGGACGGCGAACCCTGACTGGCTGGACACGATCACGACCGAGGCGAACCACCCGGATCCGGCCGTCCGCCAGGAAGTGGCCCGTGCGCTGGGCGAGCTGGCCGACGAGCGCGCCGCCGAGACGGTCGCGGAGCTGGTGGACGACTCAGAGCTGGAGGTCCGGCTGGCCGCGATCAAGTCGCTCGGCCAGATCGGCGGTGACGAGGCCCGCGAGACGCTGATCTACGCCCTCGAAGACGAGCGCGCGATCATCCGCGAGGCCGCCGAGAACGCCCTCAACGAGCTGGACGAGGACGAAGACCCCCTGGCCCTTTGATCGTGCCCAACTCCATCTCGCGACTGAGCAACGGCCGTCTCGTGACCGGCTCGGGTACGTTCGGACCCCGGCGCTATCTTGTCAATGCGCGTGATGGCCGTGGGTGTACGTCAGAGTCTTGTGCTGAGCCAGACCCCTGGGGCGCGATGAATCGGGGCGCAATGAATTGCGCCCGTACAAGGCAGCGTCCCTGGTACGGGCGCGATTCATCGCGCCCCCACAATGATTTGACGCACACCCCGTCAAGGATGACCGTCAAGCTCCCATGTCATCCCGAGCGGCCCGTCAACTGACTGTCCCGTCAACACCCGGCCGCGAGGGATCTCACGCTCGCCTTGACGTCAGCTGACCGTTGCACGGACGTTGATGCATCTCCCAGTGCGCTAGCGCCACAGACCCCAGCATACTGCCACTGAACGCCACGACTTGCTCCCGGCGGGCCGAAACACATCAGCCAGATCAATCAGCGATGCCCCACCCGCATCTGAAACGGGAGGGGCATCGACTCAGCAACGCGTCCAGGCGTTAGTTGTGCGACGCCCCGTTGGTTGGGGCGGCCCCGCCGACCGCGACGTCGCCTTCGCGGACGATCTCGGTGTTGTTAGTGATCCGCTTGGTGCCAGCCTCGACCTCGTCCCAGAAGTGGCAGGCCGCGAAGTGGCCTGTGCGGACCTCCAGGAGCTGGGGCTCGTCCGTGCGGCACTTGTCCTCCGCGTACGGGCAGCGCGGGTTGAACCGGCAGCCAGACGGCGGGTTGACGGGGCTCGGCACGTCGCCGACCAGGATCATCCGGGTGCGGCGCTTCTCCAGGACCGGGTCTGGGATCGGGATCGCCGAGAGCAGCGCCCGCGTGTACGGGTGCAGCGGGTTGTCGAAGATCGTGTTGCGGTCCGTGACCTCCACGATCTTGCCCACGTACATCACCGCCACGCGGTCCGAGATGTGGCGCACAACCGCCAGGTCATGGGCGATGAACAGGTAGGTCAGGCCCAGCTTCTCCTGGAGCTCTTCCAGCAGGTTGATGATCTGCGCCTGAATCGACACGTCCAGCGCCGAGATCGGCTCGTCGCAGACGATGAACTTTGGCTCCACCGCCAGGGCGCGGGCGATGCCGATGCGCTGGCGCTGGCCGCCGCTGAACTCGTGCGGGTACCGGTTCGCGAAGTATGGGTTGAGGCCGACCGTCCGCAACAGCTCCTGCACGCGCTCGGTCTTCTCGCGGCCCTTCGCCAGATTGTGGATCTCCAGCGGCTCGCCGATGATGCTCCCCACCGTCATCCTCGGGTTCAGCGAGGCGTACGGGTCCTGGAAGATCATCTGGAGCTCGCGGCGCATCCGCCGCATCTCGCCGCCGCTCAGCTTGACGAGGTCGCGGCCGTTGAATTCCACCGCGCCGGCGGTCGGCTTGTACAGCTGGAGGATCGCGCGGCCGGTGGTGGACTTGCCGCAGCCGGACTCACCCACCAACCCCAGCGTCTCGCCCTCGTGGATGTCGAACGAGATGTCGTCAACCGCCTTGACGGAGCCGACCTGCCGCTGGAGGATGATGCCCTGGGTGATCGGGAAGTGCATCTTGAGGTTCTTAACGCTCAGCAGTGTCTTCCCGAGGTTGGCGGTGGCCGCGCCACCTGATTGGGGTGAGACAGCCATCAGCCCTTCCCTCCAGTCACGTCAACCCAGCACGCGATGGTGTGACCCGGCTCGGCTGGCTCGAGCGACGGGTTCTCCTCGACGCAGCGGTCCACCTTGTACGTGCAGCGCGGCACGAACGGGCAGCCGGCCGGCGCGTCGATCAGGTCCGGCGGCAGGCCCTCGATCGGGATCAGCTTCTCTTTGCGCGGCTCGTCGATGCGCGGGATCGAGCGCAGCAAGCCGAGCGTGTACGGGTGACGCGGCTTGGCGAACAGCTCCTCGGCCGGCGCCGACTCGACGATGTAGCCCGAGTACATGACGTTGATCTTGTCCGCGACGCCGGCCACCACGCCGAGGTCGTGGGTGATCATGATGACCGCCATGCCCAGGTCCTTCCGGAGCTGCATGATCAGGTCGAGGATCTGAGCCTGGATCGTCACGTCGAGCGCCGTCGTCGGCTCGTCGGCGATCAGCAGCTTCGGCTCGCAGGAGAGCGCCATCGCGATCATCACGCGCTGACGCATACCGCCCGAGAACTGGTGGGGGTAGTCGTCCACGCGGGTGCGAGCGGCCGGAATGCCGACCATCTCCAGCAGCTCGATCGTCCGCTTGCGCGAGGCGTCGCGGCCCATCCCCTTGTGCAGCTCGAGCGCCTCGCCGATCTGACGGCCGACCGTCAGGACCGGGTTCAGCGAGGTCATCGGATCCTGGAAGATCATCGCGATGTCGTTGCCACGGACCCGGCGGATGCCTTCGTCGTTCAGCTTCAGCAGGTCGCGCCCGTCGAAGATCACCTCGCCCTCGACGATCCGCCCCGGCGGCGTCGGGATCAGGCGCATCAGGGTCATCGCGCTGACGCTCTTGCCACAGCCTGACTCGCCGACCAGGCCGAGCGCCTCGCCCTCGTTGAGCGTGAACGACACGCCGTTGACGGCCTTGACGATTCCGTCGGGCGTGTAGAACCACGTCTTGAGGTTCTTCACCTCGAGTAACGGCTTTCTCTCGACTGCCACCCCAAGACCCTCCTTAAGCTACCTACCCTGGCTGCTCGCTCGACCACGACCACCGCAACACCGGCTTGCGTGCCGCGGTGGTCTCGTCGAGCCGACCGACCGGCTGCGCGTGTGGCGCTTCGTGGATCACCTCCGGGCGGGTCTCCGCCTCGCGCGCAATCTGCCGCATCACCTCGACGAATCGATCGAGCGTGTCCTTGTTCTCTGCCTCGGTCGGCTCCACCATGATCGCCTCTTCGACGATCAAAGGGAAGTAGACCGTTGGCGGGTGGATTCCAAAGTCGATCAGGCGTTTCGCCACGTCCAGCGTGCGGACGCCATGCTGCTTCTGGCGACGGCCAGACGCCACAAACTCGTGCATGCAGACCCGGTCGAACGGCACCTCGTACAGGTCGTGCAGCTGGGTGCGGATGTAGTTCGCGTTCAGGACGGCCGCCTCGCTGATGTCCCGCAGGCCCTGGTCGCCCTGGAGCGTGATGTACGTCAGCGCGCGGACCATCACCCCGAAGTGCCCCCAGAAGCTCTTGAGCTTGCCGATAGATGCTGGACGGTCCCAATCGAGGAACAGCTCGCCAGAGTCGCGCCGCGTCACCACTGGCTTCGGCAGGTACGGCTCCAGGAAGTCGCGACAGACGACCGGACCGCAGCCCGGGCCGCCGCCGCCGTGTGGCGTCGAGAACGTCTTGTGCGTGTTGATGTGGAGGACGTCGAAGCCCAGGTCGGCCGGCTTGACCGCGCCGAGGATCGCGTTCAGGTTGGCGCCGTCGCCGTAGACCAGGCCGCCGGCCGCATGGACCGCTGACGTCACCTCCTGGATCTGCTGCTCGAACAGCCCGAGCGTGTTCGGGTTGGTCAGCATCAGCCCGACGGTGGTGTCGTCGGCCTCCTCCTTGACCCGCTTCAGATCGACGTTGCCGTGGGCGTCGGTCGGGATCGAAACCGTCGTGTAGCCGCACATCGCGGCAGTCGCCGGGTTGGTGCCATGTGCCGAGTCCGGGATCAGCACTTTGGTGCGCTTCGAGTCGCCGCGCGCGCGGTGGTACGCTCGGATCAGGAGCATCCCGCACAGCTCGGCCTGCGCCCCCGCTGCCGGCTGCATCGTGACCGCCTCGAAGCCGCTGATGGCGCAGAGCAGCCGCTGCAGCTCCAACATCAGCTCCAGGGCGCCCTGGACCGTCTCTTCGGGCTGGTACGGGTGCAGCGCCGCGAAGCCGGGCAGCCGCGCCACGTCCTCGTTCACCTTCGGGTTGTACTTCATGGTGCACGACCCAAGCGGGTAGAACGCGTTGTCGATCGAGAAGTTCATCGAGGAGAGGTGGGTGAAGTGGCGAACCACGTCCAGCTCGCCCAGCTCCGGCAGCTTCAAGTCGTCGCGGAGCAGCCCGTCCGGCAGGTCGGCGGTGGCGTCGGCACAGGCGTCCGGAGCGGCCAGCAGATGGCCGACGCGGCCCGGCCGGCTCAGCTCGGAGAGCAGCGGCTCGCTCATCGCCCACCTCCAATCTCGGCCAGCGCCGCGATCAGCTTGTCGATCTCGGCGGCCGTCGTTCGCTCCGTCGCGCACAGCACCAGACCGCGCTCCATGCCCGGATAGTCGCGTCCGAGCGCGTAGCCGCCGATGATGCCACGTTTGGCAAGCTCGTGTCTGGTATTTTGGGCGTCCGAAGGGCACAGTACCGCGATCTCGTCGAAGAACGGCCCGTCGTTCAGCACGGTGTAGCCGCCCAGCCCGCCGATCCGCTCGGCAACCGCCCGCGTCAGCTTGTGCGAGAGCCCGGCCGCCTGCCGCAGGCCCGCCGGCCCCATCGTGGACAGGTAGATCGTCGCGCCGAGCGCCAGCAGCGTCTGACTGGTGCAGATGTTCGAGGTCGCCTTCTCGCGGCGGATGTGCTGCTCGCGCGCCTGGAGCGTCAGCACGAAGCCCCGCCGGCCGTCGTGATCCGTTGTCTGGCCGACGATCCGGCCCGGCAGCTGGCGCAGATGCTGCTGCTTGCAGGTCATCAGCCCGACACCCGGCCCGCCGTACTGGAGCGGCAGTCCAAGCCCCTGGCCCTCTCCGACCGCGATGTCCGCTCCCCAGCTGCCGGGCGTCTTCAACAGCCCGAGCGAGACTGGATCCCCCACCACGTAGACGAGGAGGGCGCCGGTCTCCTGGCACTTCGCGGCGAGCGCGGCCAGGTCGCGGATCGTCCCGAAGAAGTCCGGCTGCTGGACGACCACGCAGGCCGTCTTGTCGTCCACCAGGTCCACGGCCGGCTGGCGGGCGAGCGTGCCGTCGCCCAGGCCAACCTCGGAGGTGACCATGTCGATGCCGCGCCCGTCGAGGTACGCCGCCACGACCGCCCGGTATTCGGGATGGACCGAGCCGTCCAGCACCACGCGATCCCTGCGCGAGATCCGCAGCGCCATCAACACGGCTTCGGCCGCAGCCGACGCGCCGTCGTACACCGACGAGTTCGCCACGTCCATCTCGAACAGGTCGCAGACCAGGCTCTGGAACTCGAACGAGTACTGGAGCGTCCCCTGGCTGACCTCGGGCTGATACGGCGTGTACGACGTGTAAAACTCCGAGCGGCCCATCAGGTGGCTGACGACGCTGGGCGAGTAGTGGTTGTAGTAGCCGGCACCGACGAAGCAGGCCAACTGCCCGACGTGCTGGTTCTTCGCCGCCAGTGCCGACATCTTCGCCACGGTCTCGATCTCGGTCAGCGGCGGCGGTACGTCAAGGTGAGGAAAGCGGACGTCGGCCGGAATGTCGGCAAACAGGTCCGCGACGGAGGCGACCCCGACCGCGTCGAGCATCGCCTGCCGTTCATCTGCTGTCAGGGGAACGAACGCCATCGGGTGGTCTATCCTCGTCAGGCCGCGAGCGCGACCGCGGTGTACAGAGTGCCGAACGTCAGGAGAGCTGATCTCCGTACTGCTCGGCGGTCAGGAGATTGTCGATAGCCGCGGGGTCGTCAGGCTGCACTTTGATCAGCCAGCCGCCCCCATACGGAGCGTCGTTGACCAGTTGCGGCTCCGTAGTGATCTGTCCGTTCACCTCGGCCACCGTGCCGCTGACCGGCGCAAACAGGTCCGAAGCCGTCTTGACCGACTCGATGACCCCGAACGGCTTCATCGACTCGACGCGGTCGCCGACCTTCGGGAGCTCGACGTAGACCACGTCTCCCAGCTGATCCTGGGCGAAATGGGTGATCCCGACGACCGCGAGGTCGCCCTCCAGTTTCACCCATTCGTGCTCCACGGTGTAGCGGCGGTCTGTTGGGTCCACGAAGTGGCCTCCGGTCTCTAAGCTCGCGGCGCCTGTGACGCGGCGATCTTCTTCGTCTTGTGGGCGTAGAACGGCAAGGTGGTGACTCGCGCGGGGATGGCCTTGCCGCGGATCTCGACGGCGATCTCGGTGCCGGGCGCGGAGAGTCGGGACGGCACATACCCCATCCCGACCGGGGTGCCGAGGCTTGGCGAGACGTTCCCGCTGGTGACCTGCCCGACTGGCTGATTGCCGTCAAGTATCGGGTATCCCTGGCGCGGCACGCCGCCGGCCGTCAGCTCGAAGGCGATCAGCCGGCGCTCGACGCCGCGATCGGCGATCTCGGCCAGCGCCTTGCCGGCCGCCAGCTCGCCCTTCGCCAGCTTCACCACCCGCCCGAGGCCCGCCTCGTACGGATTGGTCGTTTCGTCGATCTCGTGGCCGTAGAGCGGCATTCCCGCTTCGAGACGCAGCGTGTCGCGCGCCCCGAGGCCGCAGGCGACGGGCTGGACCCCATCCCGCTCCTGCAGCAGCGTGTCCCAGACGGCCGGACCGTCAGCAGCCGAGACGATGACCTCGAAGCCGTCCTCGCCGGTGTAGCCGGTCCGGGCGATCAGCCCCGGGTGACCCGCGACGGTCCCGGCGAGCGCGGCGTAGTACCGAAGCGTACTCAGATCGACGTTCACCAGCTCCTGGAGCAGCCGCTCGGACTCTGGCCCCTGGAACCCGATCATGGCCGACTCGAAGGTGGCGTCGTGGACCGTGACGGCGGCGCCGGCGAGCGGTCCCTGCAACTGCTCGCCGATCCACCCCAGGATCTTCTCCCGATTGGACGCGTTGACCACCAGCAGCAGCTCGTCGCCCAGGTTGTAGACGATGATGTCGTCCAGGATCTGGCCGCTCGCTCCGCAGATCAGTGAGTACTGCGCGCGGCCCACCGCCAGCCGACTGGCGTCGTTAGTCGTGAGCCACTGCACGAATCGAAGGGCGTCCGAGCCGCGCACGTACAGCCGGCCCATGTGCGAAAGGTCGAACACGCCGACCGCCGACCGCACGGCCAGGTGCTCGGCGCGGATGCCGGTCTTGTACTGTATCGGCATGTCCCAGCCGCCGAAGTCCACCATCCGGGCTTCGGCGGCGAGATGGCGCGGGTGGAGCGCGGTCCGTAGGAGCGGTCCCGCTGTCGAGGATTCACCTGTCATACCGGCGCATCGTAGAGGACGAGCAACAGGGTGTCAAGCAGCGCGCCGGCGGCGGGCCATCTGCTCGCGGAGCTCGCCGCGCAGCACCTCGAAGCGCTCCTTCGCGGCGATCACCCCACGCAGGAAGACGCGGCGGGCCAGCGGTCTCCTGACGGTGTCCCACGCTTTCGAGGCGCGCGCCAGCTCCTCGGGGCCTGGCTCCGCGTTCCCATAGGTGCCCTGGACGTAGCACTCGGCGATCGGGCGGACCATCTTGCCGGTGCCAGGATAGCGGCGCTCCAGCCAGTCCGTGTACTCGAACGGCGTCTGCGACGGCTGTCCCGCCAGTCCGGCCCAGGCCGCCAGGCGTCGGAACTGGCCGTACCACTGGGCGTGCCATGGCAGGCCGCGCAGACCCCGCCGAAGCAGCAGCATCATCGAGTACCAGGCTGCCACCAGCGCCACAAGCAAGCCCGCCACCACGCCGAGGCCGATCAGCCAGGGCACGTCCTCGCGCGGCGCCTCGTACGGCATGAACTCGCCGCCGAAGCCGTCCATGTACGGGTCGTCCAGGTACATGTCCGGGTCGCCGCCGAGATACGAGCCGTCCGTGATCGGCAGCACGATCGCCTGCGTCTCGGTCGGGCGGAACGGCAGGTCGCGCAGGACGCTCGGCTCGAAGTTGATCCAGCCATATTTCGGGAAGAACACTTCGACCCAGGCGTGCGCCTCACTCTCGAACACGATGTAGGCGCCTTCGTTTTCGTCGAACTGGCCCGGCGCGAAGCCCGTCACCACGCGGGCCGGCACGCCGACCTCGCGCATCATCACCGTCATCGCCGTCGCCAGCGAGTCGGCGTAGCCGGTCTGGACGTCGAACAGGGTGTAATCGACCCAGTCGCGGTCAGAGGGCGGCGTCGGCACCTTCGTCTCGTACGGTAGCGAGCGCAGGTACGCCTCGACGGCAATCGCCTTGTCATACGGCGTCTGGGCTGTGGCGGTGATCTCCTCAGCGCGCGCCTTGACGCGCTCGGGGACGGTCGGCGGCAACTGGAGATACTTCTCGATGCCGTTCGGATAGCCGCCGCCGGCCTGTCGGAGCTGATCCTCAGAGGCCACCGAGGCCGCCGAGGTCACGGTGTACTGCTGGCCCTTGTGGAGCATGGTCGCCAGCCGGACGACGGCCGGGTCTTCCTGTGTCCCTCGCCACTCGACCAGCGTCGGCGTGTCCACCTTGATCGGGCTGTCGGACGAGAACACGAGGTTCGACTGATTGGCGAGCACCGTGATCCGCTGCTCCAGCTCCTCGCGCCCTTCGACGGCCGCGAAGGGGAGCGGCAACGGCGTGTTCGCCTCGAAGCGGTCGCCGTAGACGTCGCCGCTGACCATGCCCTGGCCGGTGTAGACGGCGTAGCTCATCGTGCGCCAGTAGCGGGCGCGCGGCGACTCGATCTTCAGCACCGGCCCGGTGCCCAGCTCGAAGTTGTCGCGCGGCTGCATCGTGTTCCCGAACGCCAGCCCCACGACGACCACCGGCGGCCCCTGGACGCCGCCGAACAGGCGGTCGATGTGGCCCTGGCCGCGCTGCCAGACATCCAGGAACCTCGACCAGACCGGCTCCATCAGATCGCTCGGCTGCTCGGCCGGCCCCTGGCGCGCGAGCGTCAGCACCAGGCCGATGGCGAGGGCGCTGGTCACCACCACGTTGCGGACCACCTGACCCTGCACCACCAGGCCGGACGTCTCCCAGAAGCTCTGCCGCCGCGACAGCTCCAGGCGGACCAGCAGGAGCAGGCCGAAGAAGAGCAGGAGATAAAAGTGGTAGTTGAGCGTGCTGTAGCTGTACGAGAGGTGGAGCAGCAGCATGGCCGCCGCGATGACGACCGCTGCGCCGCCCCGACCGCGCTTGAACACCAGCCACGCCGTGACGTAGCCGAGCGACATCGACAGCGCGGCCATGAAGAGCGCGAACATCGTGTTGTCGCGGCTGTTGCCGCCGCCGAACACGGCTCCGAGCCAGGTCACCACGTGCCAGGACAGCTCGTTGAGCTTGCCTTCCCAGGTCGAGGCGGTCATCCGGTTGCCGTACCGTTCGATCGCCGCCTCGACGGCGATCGCGACGGCCATAGTGTGCCCGACGGCAGGGCGCAGGCCGCTCTTGGCGACGGCGATCCCGATCCCCATCATCAGCCAGGACAGCGGGGTCAGCAGGTCCAGGTCGTCCGCCCACTCGGCCTCGTACACCGAATGGGTGACGCACCAGAGCACCGCGGCCAGCAACACGACCGAGAGCCAACCTTCACGAGGCCCATACCGTCCGGCTGATGACATAGGTGGTGCTCCTGGTGTGGGGGCCGACGGCGGGGAGCCGGCGGGTGACTGCTGATGATGCTAGCGAGGGGGACTGTTCTGAGAGCGTAATCTGCGCGGCTGGCGCGACGCTAGAGAAATTGAAGGACGACAGTAGGTGTGGTGGCTCAAACGAGCACGCCGCGTGCCCCGATGGTCGGCGCGGCCAGTGCGCGTTGGATCGACTCCCCGCGCTTGACGACGTAGGTTGGCAGGCGGGCGGCAGCCAGCGCACCGAGGATGCCGAGCGAGCTTGGTACGCGCCCGAACGTGCTGGCATCCAGCAGGACCGTCTGACCGTGGACGCCGCGCAGCGACAGACTCCGCATCATGCTGACCCAGTTGTCCTCCCGCGAAGCGGTCACCACCACCACCGTGTCGGTGCGGCTGAATCGGCGCTGCTCCGCGACGATCAGCTCCGCCAACGGCGTGCCGCTCACAGGACGTACGAACGCCAGCACTTCCAGGATCTTCAGCAGCTGGCGCGTGCCGCGATCTGGCGCCAGCCGCAGGCCGGCACAGGCGAACCCGACCGCCCGATTCTCGTCCAGGAAGTACTTGGCGAGCGAGGCGCAGATCGTGACCGCGTACTCCTCGACCGATTCGACGCCGATGCCGGCCATCGTTCGCTCGTCCAGGTCGAGCAGCAGCCAGATGTCGGCGAACGGGTCGAGCTCGAACTCCTTGACCATCAACTGACGTTGACGTGCCGTGCTGCGCCAGTGAATTCGGTTGAACGTGTCGCCGGGCAGGTACTCGCGGACGCCGGAGACGTTCGTGGTGGTGTGCTGGACCCGCTCACCCTGAAGGGCGCCACCCGTCAGATCTCCGTCCACCCGTCCGAACGATGCCAGCGGCAGCGCGACGGGATACACCACTAGCGTGCTGGCGTCGTCGATCTGGCTGCGCTGGCGGAACAGCCCGAACGGGTCGCCACTCTGGGCGACGATCGGGCCAAGCTGGAAGACGCCGCGCTGGCGGCAGAGCGTGTGGACCGGCCGAACGAACCGACCGTACGGCCCCAGCGACACCACCAGGCTGACCGTGTGCTCCGGGTGCTGGCCCTGATCCTCGATCTCCAGCCAGAGCTTCGGGATCCAGGAGCGGTTCTCGATGATGACCCGCTCGTCGAAGTAGGAGCCGACCTCGGCGCGCAGCGCGCGCGTCCTGCGCTCGAAGTAGAGCGCCCGCAGCCCGATGATGCTGAGCAGGTACGCGATGCCGAGCAGGAAGGCGATCGCCCAGGCGGCGTAGAACATCAACGACCAGCCACCGGCGAGCGCCACGAGGCTCGTGACGGCCAACAGGACGAGGATGCCGATGGGGCGCCGCCTCACGCAGTTGTCTCCTTCGACCAGGGGTCGCTGTGGGGGTTGTTGGACGCCGTGGAGCCGAACGCCGAAGTGCTAGCTAACCGCCACACGGCCGCCGGGCACCGGCACGTTCGTCAGCAGCTCGTCGACGATCGAGATGCCGGTCACGTCCTTGACCCGCGCCGACGGCAGCACGATGATGCGGTGCGACAGCACCGCAATCGCCAGGTCCTTGACGTAGTCCGGGATCACCTTCGTCTCGCCGCGCAGCAGCGCGCGTGCCTGGGCCGCCCGCATCAGCGAGATCGCGGCGCGGGGGCTGGCGCCGACGTACACCTCTGGATGGTTGCGGGTCGCGTTCGCGAGGTCCACGATGTAGCGGCGGATCAGATCGTCCACGTAGATCTCGCGAACCGCCTTCTGAACTTCGAGCAGCTCGGCCTCGCTGGTGACCGGTTCGAGGGTCTCGACCGGGTGCTGGAGCTGCTGCCGTTCGAGGACGTTCATCTCCTCGTCACGCTTCGGGTAGCCGAGGCGGACGCGCAGCATGAAGCGGTCGAGCTGGGACTCGGGCAGCGGGAAGGTGCCCTCGTACTCGATCGGGTTCTGGGTCGCCAGCACGATGAACGGCCTGGGCAGATCGTACGTCTCGCCGTCGACGGTGATCTGGTGCTCTTCCATCGCTTCGAGGAGCGCGGCCTGGGTCTTTGGCGTGGCGCGGTTGATCTCGTCGGCGAGGACGACCTGCGCCACCACCGGACCGGGCCGGAACTCGAACTGCTCGCTGCGCTGGTTGTAGATCGAGACGCCGGTCACGTCGCTCGGCAGTAGGTCAGGCGTGAACTGAATGCGCTTGAAGGTGCAGCCCAGCGAGCGCGCTAACGACTTCGCCATCACGGTCTTGCCGACGCCCGGCACGTCCTCGATCAGGACGTGACCCTGACCGGCCAGCGCGACGACCGTCAACTCGAGCTCTGTGCGCTTCCCGACGACAACCTTCTCGACATTCTCCAGGACGGATTGCAGAACTTCGCTCGGACGCCGATCCATGCTCTCCTCGTTCAGCGCCCGTGGCACTGCTTGAACTTGAGAACGCGCCTACCGTCGGGCGTCAGCTTCCCGCACGGGCATGGATCGTTTCGACCGACCTTCTTCCCTGCTTTCACGGGCTGCTTTCCACCCTCTTCCTCGCGGTTCGTCGTTTGCGGCACCGGGCGCCGCACCGGTTCGAGGCGAGGGACGACATGATATATGGCGTAGACCACGTCATGTCGAATCGTGTCGAGCAGATCGTCAAACATCGACGCTGCTTCGACCTTGTACTCTACAAGGGGGTCGCGCTGCCCGTACGCCCGCAGGCCGATGCCCTCGCGGACGTCGTCGATGCCGGTCAGGTGCTGGATCCAGAGCCGGTCGATGACGTGGATCATCCACTGCTGCTCCAGGATCCGCATCAGGTCCGGGCCGAACTGCTTCTCGCGGTGGTCGTAGATCTCACTGGCGGCGTCGCTCAGGTACTCCACGAGATCGTCCCGCCGCTGCGATTCGAGTGCCTCGACGGTCACCGTCTCCGGCAGCGGGAGCAGCTTGCGGAGCTCCTCCAGGAGCGTCTCGTAGTCCCAGGCGGACGTGTCCTCGCCGGGTAGGTGGATGGCCAGCAGCCCCTGGAGCTCTTCGGCGACCCACTCCTCGATCATCGGGCGGAGGCTCTCCTGGGAGAGGATCTTCCGACGGTCGGCGTAGATCACCTCGCGCTGGCGGTTCATCACGTCGTCGTACTCGACCACGTGCTTGCGGATGTCGAAGTTAAACGCTTCCACCTTCGTCTGGGCGTTCTCGATCGCCTTGTTGACCCAGCGGTGCTCCAGCGGCACGTCCTCTTCGAGGCCGAGCTTGTCCATCAGGCCGGCAATCGAGGAGCCGCCGAACCGCTTCATCAGGTCGTCTTCGAGCGAGACGAAGAAGCGCGAGGAGCCAGGGTCGCCCTGGCGTCCTGCTCGCCCTCTGAGCTGGTTGTCGATGCGGCGCGCCTCGTGCCGCTCGGTGCCCAGGATGTGGAGGCCGCCCAGCCCGACGACGACCTCCTTGTCGCGGCGGCAGATCTCCTCCGCCTCACTGGTGGCCGCTTCGATCTGCTCCGGCGTGGCCGTCGTCCGATCCACGCCCTGCTTCTTCAGGAAGTCGTCCGCGAGCCCGGCCGGGTTGCCGCCCAGCAGGATGTCCACGCCGCGCCCGGCCATGTTGGTGGCGATGGTCACGGCCGCCGGCCGGCCAGCCTGCGCGATGATGTTCGCCTCGCGCTCGTGCTGCTTGGCGTTCAGCACCTCGTGCTTGACGCCGACTCGGCTGAGACGTTGCGCCAGCAGCTCCGACTTCTCGATCGAGACCGTGCCGACCAGGACGGGCCGCCCGAGCTCGTTCAGCTCGCGGATCTCGGCCACGACGGCATTCAGCTTGGCGTCTTCGCTCTTGAACACCAGGTCCGAGGTGTCCTCACGAATCATCGGGCGGTGGGTCGGGATCGGCACCACGTCCAGGTTGTAGATGCGGCGGAATTCGTCCGCCTCGGTCATGGCCGTGCCGGTCATGCCGCCGAGCTTCTCATAGAGGCGGAAGTAGTTCTGGAAGGTGATTCGGGCGAGGGTGACGTTCTCGCGCTGAACCCGCACCCCCTCCTTCGCCTCGATCGCCTGGTGCAGGCCCTCGGAGTAGCGCCGGCCGGGCATCATCCGGCCCGTGAACTCGTCCACGATGACGATCTCGCCCTCGTCGGTGACCACGTACTGGTCGTCCCGCACGAAGAGGAACTGCGCCTTCATCGCGTTTTCGAGGTAGTGGCTCAGCTCCATGTTCTCGGGCGCGTACAGGTTCTGCACCCCGAGCATCTTCTCGACCTTGTCGATGCCGTCTTCGGTCATCTGGATCGAGCGGGAGCGCTGCTCGATGGTGAAGTCGTCCTCTTCGCGCAGCCGTGGCACGACCCGCGCGAACATCGCGTAGTAGTCGGTGGCGTCCTCGGCCGGGCCAGAGATGATCAGCGGCGTCCGCGCCTCGTCGATCAGGATGTTGTCCACCTCGTCGACGATGGCGTAGTGCAGGTCGCGCTGAACCATGTCTTCCTTGCGCCAGACCATGTTGTCGCGCAGGTAGTCGAAGCCGAACTCGTTGTTCGTCCCGTATGTGATGTCGGCGGCATACGCTTCGCGTCGGTGGGCAGCGGGCCGCAGCGCCATCATCGAGGCCTCTTCGGCCTGGTAGGTCGGGTCGTAGATGAAGGCGGCCTCGTGCTGGATCACGCCAACCGACATGCCGAGCGCGTGATACACCTTGCCCATCCACTGGGCGTCGCGGCGGGCCAGGTAGTCGTTGGTCGTGACGAGGTGCGCGCCCTTGCCGGTCAACGCGTTCAGGTAGATCGGCAGCGTCGCGACCAGCGTCTTGCCCTCACCTGTCCGCATCTCGGCGATCTTGCCGCTGTGGAGGATCGCGCCGCCGATCATCTGGACGTCGTAGTGGCGCATCCCGATGACCCGGCGTGCAGCCTCGCGGACCACCGCGAACGCCTCGGTCAGGAGGCTGTCGAGCTCCTCGCCGGCCAGCAGCCGGCCGCGCAGTTCGGTCGTCTTGTCGCGGAGCTCGTCGTCGTTCAGCTCCTGGAGCTCTTCCTCGAAATCGGCGATCTCTTCGACGAGCGGCTGGACGCGCTTGAGCTCGCGCTCCCACGGTCTGCCGCCCAGCAGCCTGTTCACCCACCCAAGCATGTCCGGCCTCGCGCTGATCTTCAGTGCTGAGTATACCAGCGCCCCCCGAGTCACCCGTCCTTTAGGGCACAGCGCGCATGGCTCCTACGGAACACATGCGCGGACCGGTCCGACACGGCGCCGGGGCAGGCAGACCCGTCAGGCGACCTCGGCTTCCACCGACTTCTCGTCGCCGAAGAGCTCGGCCGCATATTCGGCGCCGCGCTCACTGTCGGGTGTGAACTGTATACCCTGGTCGCCTTCGATCGGCCGGCGATGATCTGCCTCGCTCTCGATGATGGCTTCGGGGATACCTTCCGGAAATGCCGCGCACTTGTGACCGTACCCTTGAGACGCACGATCGTAGTGGACGCAGAACATGCAGATCGGCATCACCAGGCTGGTCATCTCAGTTTCCCTTCTCCACGGGCGCGCTCGATCTCTCGCCGAATTATACTGAGGACTCCGCGCGAGATCGGGTGGCTGCTCGACGCCTCATCGCCGTGATAGTGCGCGGTGAATCCCTCGGCGAACGCCTCTTCGAATCTGGTAATCGCGTACCGGCTCAACGTCGATGGGTCACCAAGAGCGAGCGTCTCAGCACGGACGTCAACGTTGCGATCATGAAGCCAGAACATCAGGTGGTGCCCGAATTCGTGCGTCATGATCGCCTCAGGGGCAACGGTTCCGCTCGGATGCCACCCTCTGGTCACCTGCTCGATGCGCGCGGCCTGGATTCTGCTGCCACGTTCATACGCGCGATCGTTGAGCCGAATTTCAGGCGCGTCCGAATCCGGAGGCGTAGACGCCCTGGCCCAAACCGTCGAGCCTCCTGACTGGGCAGCCGTCGGCAGGCTGGCGGTGGTGATCCTTGCGATCCGGGCCGCGACTTCTGGGTAGATCTTCGCGAGCCGATCGAACTGTTCGATGAGCGGCGCGACTGCCGACGGCGCGACACCGCGTAGGTGAAACATGGTCCCAGGATTCCGACGCCTCGCCCAGGCTTCGAGCTTGCGCAGATTGTGAACGGGCGCAGGGTCGTACGGTGGATCGTCCTCACGCACCCGGCCTCGTTCTCCCGTCGCCAAGTGACAGCAGACGCGAGGCCACGCGCGGCCTCGCGTTGCCGAGGGAGCTACACTGGCACGCCGAACAGCGCCCCGACCGAGCCGCCGGTGTGAATCCGGCTGATCGCCTCACCCAGGTGCAGGCCGATCGGTAGAATTCGCATCTTGCCGAGCCGCTTCTGCGGGTCGATGCGGCAGGTGTCGGTGCAGACCAGCGTCGAGATCGAGCTGTTCTCGATCCGCTCGACGGCCGGTCCGGAGAGCACCGCGTGGGTGCAGGCCACGATCACGTCGCGGGCGCCCTCGCGGCGCACGATCTCGGCCGCGTTCACGATCGTGCCGGCGGTGTCGATTTCGTCGTCCATGATGATCGCCGTGCGGCCGCGCACCTCGCCGATGATGCCGAGCGTCTCGCTGCGGCTGTCATTGCCGAGCCGCCGCTTCTCCACGAACGCCACCGAGCCGCCGATCATGTTGGCGAAATTCCGGGCTCGCTTCGCAAAGCCCAGGTCCGCCGCCACCACGACCGGGTCGATCAGCTCCATCGCCCGGAAGTAGTCGGCCAGCGGGAACATCGCTGTCAGCTCGTCCACCGGGATCCGGAAGAAGCCCTGCACCTGGCCGGCGTGCAGATCCATCGTCAGGACGCGGTCGCAGCCGGCTACCTGAAGCAGCTCGGCCAGCAGGCGGGCCGTGATCGGCACTCGCGGCTGATCCTTCTTGTCCGAACGGCCATACGCGAAGTACGGGATCACCGCCGTGATCCGGCTGGCCGACGCCCGCTTCAGCGCGTCGAGCATGATGAGCAGCTCCATCACGCTCTTGTTGACGGGCGAGCACGTCGGCTGCACCACGAACACGTCGTGCTCGCGGACGTTCTGGTTGATCTTGACGAAAATGTTCTCGTTGCTGAACTCGAAGACTTCGGCCCTACCGAGCGGCACGCCCAGGTACGCACAGATGTCGCGCGCGAGCTGAGGGTGCGCGTTGCCCGTGAAGATCGAAAGCTCGCCGTACAAGATCCCTCCCTGCCCAAGGAAGCCGAGTTGACCGCCAGACACGACTGGGACGACGCGTGGTGCTGACCTGACTACCGACGCCGGGCCGCTCCGTCATGACCCTGCGTACGACGTCGCAGCATTATGACGACTCGGACCAGTGCGGTGAGCGTGGCCGAGGTTATCAACGACCGCGCCGAGCGACCGTCTCGCGGCCGGTGCGTGCCTCCCAACACGCGCGCCGCACAATAAAGCGCCCCTACCGTCTGGGTAGGGGCGCTCGTTCGATCCCACGTCCGTGGGCCTCAGGATCCCGTGGCCGTGCCCGGGATCAACCTGGGCTTCGGCTGTGGCGAGGGCCGGTCCGTCTCGCTGGCGTGAGGCTCCTGGGGAGCGGTTGGCGAGTCGGCGGCGCTCACCGGCGCGCCCGGGTCGTCGCCGCCAGTGAAGACACGCTCCAGGCGCTCTCCCTCGATCGTCTCTTCGACCACCAGCACGCTCGCCAGCCGGTCGAGCACATCCCGTTTTTCCTGGAGGATGCGTGACGCTTCCAGGTACGCCTGGTCGATCAGGCGGCGGATCTCCTCGTCGATAGCCTCGGCGATCTTCTCGCTGTAGTTCTTCTGCTCGCCGATCTCGCGTCCGAGGAAGACCAGCTCCTCCTTGTGGCCGAGAGCGACCGGGCCGAGCCGGTCGCTCATCCCGTACTCCTTGACCATCTTGCGGGCGATGTTGGTGGCGACCTCGATGTCGTTCTCGGCGCCGGTGCTCATCTCGCCGAACACGAGTTTCTCGGCTGCGTGCCCGCCGAGCGTGGCCGCGAGACGGTCCTCGAACTGCGACTTCGTCCAGAGGTAGCGGTCCTCAGTCGGCAGGTACCGAGTGTAGCCACCCATCATGCCTCTGGCGATGATCGAGATCTTGTGGACCGGGTCGTGGTTCTTGAGGAAGCGCCCGACGACGGCGTGGCCGCCCTCGTGGTACGCGGTGACCTTCTTCTCCTGATCTGAAATGATCCGGCTGCGACGCTCCGGGCCGGCGATCACGCGATCGATCGCTTCCTGCATCTCGTCCATGCCGATCGTCTTCTTGTTACGGCGCGCGGAGAGGATCGCCGCCTCGTTGATCAGGTTCGCGAGGTCCGCGCCCGAGAAGCCAGGCGTCTGCTTCGCCAGGGTGTCCAGCCGCACCGACTTGTCGAGCGGCTTGCCCTTGGCGTGTACTTCCAGGATCGAGCGGCGGCCGTTGATGTCTGGCTGCGGCAGGACGACCTGTCGGTCGAAGCGGCCCGGTCGGAGCAACGCGGGATCGAGCACGTCCGGGCGGTTGGTGGCCGCGATCACGATCACGTTCGTGTTCGTGTCGAAGCCGTCCATCTCGACCAGAATCTGGTTCAGGGTCTGCTCGCGCTCATCATGGCTGCCGCCCAGGCCGGCGCCGCGCTGGCGCCCGACCGCGTCGATCTCGTCCACGAACACGATGCAGGGCGCGTTCCGCTTCGCCTGGTCGAACAGGTCGCGGACGCGGGAGGCGCCGACGCCGACGAACATCTCGACGAACTCGGAGCCCGAGATGCTGAAGAACGGCACGCCGGCCTCACCGGCCACCGCCCGGGAGAGGAGGGTCTTACCCGTCCCAGGCGGTCCGACCAGCAGCACGCCCTTCGGGATGCGCGCCCCGAGCGCCGAGAACTTCTCGGGGTACTTCAGGAACTCGACCACTTCGGCCAGCTCCTGCTTCGCCTCCTCCACGCCGGCCACGTCCGAGAACGTGATCGTCGGCTTGTTGCCCATGAACATCCGCGCGCGCGACTTGCCGAAGGAGAGCGCCTGGTTGTTGCTGCCCTGGGCCTGCCGCATCATGAACAGCAGGATCGCGCCGAAGAAGATCAGCGGCAGCAGGTTGACCGCCAGCCCGAGCCAGTTCGTGAACTGGGGCGGATCGCTGACACGGTAGTCGACCTTGTCAAACTCCGCCGACGACACGCCGTACGCGGTCATCAGGTCCGGGAGGGTGTCGTTGCGCTCCTTGCGCGCCGTGAACTTCCCACGGCCGGGGATCTCCACGGTCATTTTGTCGTCGGCGACGTCGATGCGCTTCACTTCGCCGCGCTTCACCGCCGAGGCCAGCTCGTTGAGCCCGATCTGGGCGTCACGGTCCATAGCACCCGGCTGGAAGACCGTGAAGAAGAGCGCGATGATCGCTACCAGGATGATCAGGTAGACGAAGCTGTTGCGCAGCCACTTCGTATCCATTCAGGCCTCCGGCGCTCCCGCTTCCCGTTCCACCGCGAAACGCCGCGATGTGACGGCGGCTGCACCGCGATTATAGCAGAGGGTTTTCTTCATTCTGGTACTCGCTCACGGTCGGTGTTGGGTCTGAAAACGGGCCGGGCGCCGGTTCCGGAGACGGGTCGGCGTCCGGCGATGCGTAGAGCGACGGCTTCAACACCCCGATGTACGGCAGGTTTCGGTACCGCTCGGCGAAATCCAGGCCGTACCCGACCACGAACTTGTCAGGGATGGTGAAGCCAACGTAGTCGACCGGGACGGTGAGCTCGCGCTGACGCTCCTTGACCAGCAGGCCGCACACCTTGATGCTGGCCGGGCCGCGCGCCGCGAGCGACCGCAGCAAGTAGTCCAGGGTCAGCCCGCTGTCCACGATGTCTTCGACCACCAGGATGTGCTGGCCCTCGACGGAGTCCTCCAGATCTTTGAGAATCCGCACGATGCCGCTCGACTGGGTGCTGGCGCCGTAGCTGGAGATCGCCATGAAGTCGATCTCCAACGAGAGCTGAATCTGCCGTGCCAGATCGACCAGGAAGATGACCGCGCCCTTCAGCACGCCGAGCAGCAGGAGCCGCTTGCCCTGATACTCCTCGGTGATCTGCGCGCCGAGCTCCGCGATCCGCCGCGCGAGCTGCTCCTCCCCGATCAGAATCTCTTCGATGTCGGCGTCTGGCTGCCAGCTCGAGTCCACTCCGGTCATGACTCCCCTTCCGCCGGCCGGCCGGCCGATTCCCTGCTGAACACGAGCCGGTCACCCTTGCGTTCGACCACGATTCCGCCGCCCAGTTGTACGCGCGGCGGCCCATCATACTCCCCGACCGCCAGCGCCCGCTCGACCGCCTCAAATCCCAGTTCTGTGTGCCCGAGTGCCGCCACGCACCGCCGCACGACGCGGCGCCGGAGTGCCACGTGCCGGCGTTGAAACGCCGCAAGGTCGATGCTCGCCCGGCCCTGGCCGGCGACCACGAGCCGAGCGAGCTGCCTGGTGGTCAACGTTTCGAGCAGCTCCTCCTCACCCTGAACGGTCGCCGCCAACCGCGAAAGTGCCGCGCCGACATCGGCGTTGTACGTCCGCAAGACAGGGAGCAGGTGATGGCGTACCCGGTTGCGGAGCATGGCCGTGTCCGTGTTCGACGGGTCGAGCCGCCATGGGATCGACCGGGCCTGGCAATAGGCCAGCGTGTCCTCGTGGCCCACGTCGAGCAACGGCCTGACGACACGCAGCGGCATTTGCCAGGGCGTGCCCTCAGACTGGCCGAGCGTCGTGGCCGTCAACTCGTCGTCCGCGGACAGCCCCGACAGGCCCCGCCGACCGGTCCCGCGCAGCAGGTGCATCAGCACCGTCTCGACCGAATCGTCGCGGGTGTGACCTGTCACCGTCGGACCACGACCGACACGGCTGCTGAGCTCGCGCAGCGCTCGGTATCTGCCGAGTCGTGCAGCCTCCTCGATGCCTCGTCGCTCTGCCGCCGCCAGGGCTGGCACGTCCACGCGCAGAATCTCGCAGCGCACCCCGTATCGTCCCGCCACGGCCACGACGTGTTCGGCGTCGGCCCTGGACTCCTCGCGGAGGCAATGGTCCACGTGCCCGACAATGACCCGTCGTTTTGCTCGCTCCAGAAGCGTCATCATCACGTCGAGCGCACACAGCGAGTCGGCACCACCCGACACCGCGACGACGACCGACCGTCGCGATCCGATGAGCCGGGCACGATCCAGAATGAGGCCGCTCGCCTCCAGCACGCGACCGACGACGTCAGCGTCCGAAGAGGCCATCGAGGAATTTCAGCCAGCCCGGGCGTTCCGGCTTCGGGGTGGGCGGCGCGGGCGTCGTGGCAGCTTGTCGCGCGGAAGGCGGCGCCGGGGCTGCCGCGGCAGCGGCCGGGCCTTGCGGACCGACCAGCTGAATCGCCGTGTCGCCCGGGCGGATCAGGCCAAGCTGCTCGCGGGCCGTCTTCTCGATAGCCGAGTCGCTGCGGGCCAGCTCTAGCTCCCGCTGCAGGCGAAGGTTCTCGTCGCGCAGCCCCATGACCTCGGCCCGGATCGCCTCTTCCTGCTGGGTCAGGATGTAGTTCTGATACCAGCGGTCGCCAATCGAGTAGGCGCCGTACACCAGTAGCGGCACGACGAACAGGAACAGCAATCCCGGCCCGATCCACGACGGCGCGTGCACTCTAGCCATGAGCGGCGGCCTCCGCGCGGGCGATTCGGCGCCAGATCGCAGGGTGGGTGTACAGCATCAGCTCGGCCCAGCGCGGCGGGCGCTCTTCGGCCAGGTTCTGGTCGGCGAGGCGCCGCATGGCCGCCGCGAACGGACGACCGTCCCCTAGTAGATCGAACGCATAGGTGTCGGCGTGGGCTTCGATGGCCCGCGCGACGCCGTTGACGAGCGGCAGTCCCAGCAGCCCGTACACGCTGATCCCCAGCATCACGAGCGGAAACGAGACCGGCGAGGTCAGCGGCTCGGCGCCCAGCAGTCGGAGCAGCGGGTCGGCGAACGCGGCGGCGAGCGCCAGCCCTACCCCCATCACGACCGCCTGCAACACCAGCAGCTTCATCACGTCGCGGTGGATGTGGTGCCCTAGCTCGTGGGCCACGACCGCCCGGATCTCGGAGGGCGTGAACGACTCCAGCAAGGTGTCCGCCAGCACCACCCGCCGCGAGTGCCCAAACCCGATCACGGCGGCGTTCGCCTCGTGGGTGCGGCGGCTGAAGTCCAGGCGGCTGACCCCCGCCACCGTCGTGCCGGCCTGCCGCACCAGATCCTCGATCATCAGCACCATGCCCGGATCGTCCACCGGCTGCGGCTTGAAGAAGAGCGGGACGAACACGTACGGCGCCAGGAACGTCAGGACGACGACCGCCGCGAGCGCCTCCAGCCAGAACGCCAGCCCCCACACTGAGGGGAGCCACCAGAGCGTCACGTAGAACAGGCTGGCGGCAGCGGTCGAGAGGATCAGGAGCAGGAGCGTCCCCTTCAGCCAATCCACCAGCCAGCCGCCGACCGTCTGCGTCGACAGGCCGTAGCGGTGCCCGATCACGTGGCCGCCGTAGAACGAGAGCGGCGTCGAGATCAGGGCGACAACCAGGGTCAACAGGCCGAGCTGGATCGGCAGCGCCAGCCAGGTCGGGAGCGCCTGCAAGCTCGCCCACAACCCGCCCGAGAGGCCGCTCGCCCAGAGTGCCCACGGCGCCAGCAGTCCAACCGCCGAGGTGACCAGGAACAGCCGCCGCCTGGTGGCCGCCAGCTCCGCCGCCTGCTCGCGCCGCGAAGGTGAGGGCACGGGTCGCCCAGCATCGGCAGGAACGTCGCGCGCAGCCTCGCTCATCAGATCCGTCACGGCGCCCAGGTCAGGCCCGACATCGGGTCCACCGCCGCGTCACGTGTCAACTGGCGCGGCTCGCCAAACTCGAAGCCGCCGTCCGTCACCTTCACGCTCACTACCCAGATCTCGAATGCGGCGTCCTTCACCGCCAGGACCGCCAGCTGTTTCCCGTCCGGCGACCAGACCGGCGAGCGCACGTACGAGAGCTTGTCGAGCCGCGCCTCCTTCGTGCCGTCCACGTCGCGGAGCCAGAGCTCGGTCTGCGTGCCTGGCCGCGCGATGTACGCCAGCGTCTTTCCGTCTGGCGCCCAGGCCGGATCGAGCGCCCCGTTCAGGTTCTTGGTCAGCTTCTCGTTCGTGCCCCTCGCCACGTCCACGAGGTAGATCTGGCTCGGCTCGCGCATGTCGGGCGCGGCGGTCACGGCAAGGCGACTGCCGTTCGGATCCCACGACAGCGAGTCGGCCCACTGGATGCCGGTCGCCTCGCTGGTCAGCTGACGGCGATTGTTGCCGTCCTTCGCCATCACCCACACCTGCGGGTGGCCGCTGTTCGCGTCGCTGACGAATGCCAGTTTCGCCCCATCCGGTGACCAGGCCGGCCGAAACGCCCAGCTGTTGTCCGGCAGGCTCCGCGATTGGCCCTGGGTCAGGCGTCGCGCGGCCGACCCGTCCGCCGCCATCACGAACAGGTCGGAGAAGTTGAACGTCCAGTAGACGTAGGCGATCTCCCTGCCGTCCGGCGAGTAGGCCGGCTGGAACCACGTCCCGCCGTCCGAGAACTGCCGATTCGTGCCGCCCTGCCACAACCAGAGGTTGCCGTCGCGGACGAACAAGATCTTGCCTGGGGGGACGTCGGCGGCCTGTTGGATGCTCGGCCCCGCCACGCCAACGCTGGCCGGGTTGGGAGCGCTGACCACCGACTGCTGCGCGCCGACCGCGTCGCCGGCGACCGCCGCCGACCGCGACACCGCCGTCGCCAGCGGCGCACAGCCGAGGACGCTCATCGCCAGCAACAGACAGGTCAGCAGTTTGAACGAAGGCATGCGCCGAGTGCTCCTGCAATCGCGGCCTAGAGTATCCGGCAGAACCGTCGCGCCGCGCGACACCACGACAGGTCAGATCGCGCAGCACACCGGCAGCGCCGTCTCTTCTGTAACGGACCGCGGGGTCAAACGGACCGGGTCAGGAGCTGCCCTCAGTAGGTGGACAGGTAGTTCTCCAGCTCCCACGGCGAGACGCGCTTCCGATACTCGTCCCACTCGTTCATCTTGGCGGCATGGAACCACTCGAAGACGTGCTCGCCCAGCGCTTCGCGGATCACCTCGTCGGCTGCCAGCTCGTCCAGCGCTTCTTTCAAGGTGCCCGGCAGCGTCCCGACCGCGTACTTCGCCATCATCTGGTCGTCGAAGTGGTACAGGTTCTCCTCGACCGGGCGCGGCGGGGTCAGCTTGCGGCGCACGCCGTCCAGGCCAGCCGCCAGCATTGCGGCGAACGCCAGATACGGGTTGCAGCTCGGGTCCGGGCAACGCAGCTCGATGCGGGTGGCCTCTTGCCGCCCGCGCGACATCTGCGGCACGCGGATCAGCGCCGACCGGTTGATCCTGGCCCAGCTCACGTAGACCGGCGCCTCGAAGCCCGGCACCAGCCGCTTGTACGAGTTCACCAGCGGCGCGAGGATCGCCGACATCCCGCGCGCGTGGGCAAGCTGACCGGCGATGAAATGCTTCGCGAGCGTCGAGAGGCCGTACTCGTCGTCCGGATCGTGAAACAGGTTCTCGCCGGTTTTGGCGTCCGCGAGACTCTGATGGCAGTGCATCCCAGAGCCGTTGATCCCGAAGAACGGCTTCGGCATGAACGTGGCGTACAGGCCGTTCCGCTGCGCGATCGCCTTCAGGGTCACCCGGAACGTCACGGCGTTGTCGGCGGTAGGCAGGGCCGGACCGTACTTGAAGTCGATCTCGTGCTGGCCGACGGCGCCCTCGTGATGGCTGCCCTCCACGATGATGCCCTGGTCTTCGAGCGCGTTCACCATCTCCTTGCGAACGTCCGCCGCCAGGTCCGTCGTCACGTCGAAGTAGCCGGCCTGGTCGTGCGGCAGCGGCTCGACCTTGTTCGGGCCGCTGGTGCGCAGCAGGAAGAACTCCAGCTCCGGCCCGATGTGGAACTCGAAGCCCATCTCCTCGGCGCGAGCTAGCTGCCGCTTCAGCACGACCCGTGGGTCGCCGTCGAACGGCTCGCCGTCGGGCGTGTACACGTCGCAGTACACCCTGGCTGTGGCATTAGTGCCGCGATCCCAGGGGATGACGGTGAACGTGCTGAGATCGGGCGCCAGGTACATGTCGCTCTCGTGGATGCGAGCGAACCCCTCAACGGACGAGCCGTCGAACCAGAGCCCGTGATCGATCGCGTCTTCGAGCTTGTGAATCGGTATCGAGACCGTCTTCACCAGCCCCATGATGTCGGTGAACTGGAGGTTGACGAAACGGATGCCATCCGTGGCGGCCTGCTCCAGAACCCGCGCTTTTGAACTTTCCGTCTCGTCGCTGTTGGCGCGCATGATGGGCATCTCCCCGCTGAGGTGCGCCCTCGATTATGTGGTCGTCGTCGGAGCACCGTCGAGGCCGCGCCGACCAATAACGCGGCCGATCTTTAGTGCAACCTGCAGTGCCAGCCGCGTCTCGGCGTCATCCAGGTCCACGCCGAGCACGGACCGGGCACGGTCGAGACGGTACAGCAAGGTGTTGCGGTGCAGGTGCAGCCGTTGAGCCGTCCTGACGTGGTTCCCGTGACACTCGAAGAACGCTTCCAGCGTGTTCACGAGCTCTGCGCCCTGACGCTCGTCGTGAGCCTGCAGCTTGCCGAGCAGGTCTTCGTAAAAGGACGCCAGCTCGGGGTTGTCCCGCAGCTGAAAGAGCAAGCGCTGGACGCCCAGGGTCTCGAAGTGGACCGAGCGGTCGCCGCCGAGCAGCGCCCGCCCGATGGCGAGCGCCTGCTCGGCCTCGCGGTACGAGTCGGCCAGCCCGCCGATGCCAGGGTGGTGCCGCCCGACCCCGATGGTGACGTGGCCGCTCGTCAGCAGGCTGGCGAGCCGTCGCCGCAGCCGCTCGGCCAGCTCGAGCGCCTCCTCAGAGGTTGGCGCGTTCCCACGCGGCAGGGCTACGGCCAGGCAGTCCTGACGCTCGCGGAGCAGCGCCCCTGGTGTGAGGCGCAGCACTTCGGTCCGCACGAGATCGGCGGCCTGCAGCCGCTGCGATCCTGACGGCCGGGCGTTCAGCTCCTCGACGCTGACCGCGAGCAGCACATGCGGGCGGCCGAGGTCGTGGCCCATCCAGCGGGCGCGCGCCAGCATCGCCTCCTCGCTGGGATAACTGCCGGAGAGCAGGTCGTCCAGGAAGTCGCCCTGGAGCCGGAGCTGTGCCTCGGTGACGGCCCGCTGCTTCGCCAGCTCGATCCCGAGGACGCGCGCGGCTCGCTCGGCCACCTGGCGGTCCAGGTCCGTGACCTCGCCGCCGCCGCCGAGCACCAGATATCCGGCCGGTGTCCCGCGCAGCCGAAGCGGCACAATCAGCGCCTCCGCCGACTCGTTCTCGGCGGCCAGCCAGAACGGCGCGGCTGGACGGGCGCCCAACGCCCGTGGGTCGCCAGCGGC
Organism: Chloroflexota bacterium; assembly: GCA_046328125.1. GTDB lineage: Bacteria > Chloroflexota > UBA6077 > UBA6077 > JACCZL01 > JADZEM01. Next base: position 16,415 of record JAXLXF010000017.1, on the reverse strand, counting down.
CAGCGTCGCGCCGACGTCGTGCCCGATCTGCTGGGTCGCCTCGTCGTCCGGGACGGTGACCTGGACTCGGAAGTATTCGTCCAGGACGATGGTCGGTCGGCGCGCCACGTCGGCGACCTCGGCGGCGAGCGCCGCGATGCCGGCATCGTCCACCAGGGTCGCCAAAAGCCGCTCGTAGATCTGCTCGACGCGACGGCGGACCTGGGACTCGCGGTCCACGATCAAGCTGATGATCGCCCGCTCGACCTCGACCAGCGGCAGCTGAGTGCCAACCTTGACGAGCGGCATCCCGAGCTCGTCAGCCGCCTCGACGGCGTCGGCCGGCGGCGTCAGCGAGACGACCACCGCCTCGACGCCGGCCTCGGCCAGCTCGCGGATCACCCGACTGAAGCCGCGCCCGACGGCCGCCGCCGACATCAGCACCATCTCGCCGGACTCGCTGCCGCTCAGCAGGCCCTGTCGCGCCCCGAGCAGTCTGGCCCAGAAGATGCCGCGACCGAGACCGCTCGCCCCTGCGACCACCTCCGAGCCGGACGGCAACGCGAGTCGCAGCACCTCGGACACGGTCACTGCGTAGGCCGGGGCGCGGCTTGCGAGCGAGACCGGTGCTGCCGCGTGCATGTCCCTCATTGTGCAGAGCGTACAAAGGGCAGCGCAACCGGCTGGACACTCTGTGACGTGGCACCACACGACGGCGTTTGGATCCGGTGCTGGCGGCACGGGGAGAGCAGCCGGAGCGCCAACATCGACGGCGCCAACGAAGGGGGCGCGATGAAAAGGGGGGGCGCGATGAATCGCGCCCGTACCAGGGGGCGCTGCCTTGTACGGGCGCGATTCATCGCGCCCTTCCTTGGCGCCGTCGATTCATCGCGCCCCCGTACTTGCTCCTGCCAAAACATCGACGCACACCCCGCGCCGCCTGGTGCCCCTCACGTTATTGCGTTTCGCCGACTCCGAGCGTGGTGTCGAATCTGATCGCGCGTCCGGACACTGTTTCGGCTCTCTCGAAGGGCGCAGTATCGTGAGGGGCACCCCGCGGCGCCTCCGTGATTGACGCCGATCTCGTGGGGCCGTACGATGCCGGCCAGTCTCACATGTACGCTCCCCGGGGCGGAGGCGAAACGAGATGTGGCGCAGCTTCCAACCGCGAACGAGCATCCGGCCGCCGTCGAGAAGCGGTAGCCCGTGGCCGCGAGTCGTGCTACGAGGAGTGGCTGTACTCCTCATCGTGACCGGCTTGGCTGCTCTGCCGACCGGTCACGATCGTGCCCGCGCCGATGGGTGCGACCAGCCAGCGCCCACCGAAGGCTGTCCCCTGCACGTTGGCGTGCCAATCGCCGCGACGCTGGTCCGGCCGGACGACGTGCACGTCTGGTCGTTTGAGGTTGACCGCGCGATGCCGGTCCGGCTCTGGCTGTTCGACCTGCCCGAGGACTACGACCTGCACGTCTATCGCGATGGCATCGCGGTGGCAGAGTCCGAGACCGACACGACCTCCAGCGAGCTCGTGGACATCCCGGCCGCCGACCCCGGACAGTATCGAGTGTTCGTAGACTGGAACGTCTCACGGCGCGCCGGTCTACCACGCATCCCTGATCCGCCATCGGCCTATCATCTGGTGCTGGCCGATCCGACGCTTCGTTTCGCGACGACGCAGGAGCAGCGCCCCGTGCAGCTCGTCCGCTGGGGACGTGGCACCGTGCACGGCGTGGCCGCGTCCCTGGATGGTCGGCTCGTCGCGACGGCCACCTCGCTCGGGGTCTACCTGCACAATCCGGCGGCGCCGGGCCTGCCAGCCACGCGCTTGCTGGATGCCGGTTCGTGGACGTCCAGAACGGCACTCTCGCGAGACGGGTCGCTCGTCGCGGCGGCGTCCGATGACGGGGTAGTGCGGGTCTGGCAGACGGCCGACGGACGCCTCGTACAGCAGTTGTCCGGACATCGCGAGGCGGTGCTCGACGTCGCGTTCTCGCCAGACGGCTCGCTGCTCGCGTCGGCCGGCGAGGACCGAACGGTGCGTCTCTGGAGGATGTCGGATGGGGCGTCGCTGGCCGTCCTCCAGGGTCACACCGGCGAGGTCTGGGGCGTCTCGTTCTCGCCGGACGGCCAGAGCGTCGCAAGCGGCTCCCAGGATGGGACGATCAGGGTCTGGAGAGTGTCCGACGGCGCCAACGTCGTCACAGCGCTCGGTCACGCCAGCGGTGTTGCCGACGTTGCCTTCTCGCCAGACGGTCGTTCGATCGCGTCGGCGTCAGACGACCGCACCGTTCGTCTCTGGGACGCGGCCACCGGCGGCTCACGTGGGATGCTCGTCGGTCACACCGACTGGGTCCAGTCCGTCGCCTTCTTGCCTGACGGACAGTCGCTCGTGTCGGGATCGTACGACGGCACCGTCCGGCTCTGGCGCGTGGCGGACCTGGCGAACCTGAGCACGATGAGCGGCCACGTCGGCAAGGTCTGGAAGGTGGCCGCCGGCGCCGACGGGCAGCGTGTCTTCTCGGTGGGAGAGGACAACACGCTGCGGATGTGGAGTCTCACCGGCTCCGAGCTCGCGCATTCGTCCGGCTACACCTCGCGTGTCCGCGCGCTGGCCTACGCTCCCGACGGTCAGTCGCTCGTCTCGGCCGGCGATGACGGCAAGCTGCGATTCTGGCGCAGCGCCGAAGTCGCCGTCGATCCGATCCGCGAGATCCAGGACGAGAGCGGCACGGTCTGGGCGCTCGCAACATCGCCGGACGGGCGGATTGTCGCCAGCGGCGGCGACGACACGGTGATCCGGCTCAGAAGCTCCGCCGATGGGTCGCTGCTTCGCGAGCTGCGCGGCCACCCAGGGCGTGTGACGCGGGTGGCGTTCTTCCCCGACGGCGCCCGCCTGGCCTCGACCGGGCAGACGCTCGGACCCGACGCACGCGGAGCGCCGCGCCCTGCTGACCACTCGGTACGGATCTGGTCGGTAGCGGACGGCGGCCAGCTCGCGGTGCTGAACGGCCACACGGCGCCCGTCTTCTCGCTAGCCCTCTCACGGGATGGGCGCGTCCTGGCGACCGGGTCGGAAGACCGGACGGTGCGAGTCTGGGATCCCGCGAGCGGCGCGACAACGCTGGTGCTGCAGCATGCTGACACCGTGACCAGCCTGACCGTCAGCCCGGACGGCGCAACCATCGTGGCCGGAGCGCTGGATGGCTCGATCCGCATCTGGGACGCGGCGACCGGTCAGCTTCGCCAGCAGCTCAACGGCCATCGCCAGTCGGTGACCGCGGTCGCCTTCAGTCCGGACGGCGCCCTGCTCGCCAGCGGTTCGGGCGACCGGTCGATCGAGGTCTGGCGTGCACGAGACGGACAGGAGCTCGCCACCCTGACCGGCCACGACGAGTGGATCACGGCGCTGCAGTTCGCGCCCGGTGGCGATGCGCTCGCATCAGGGTCGAGCGACGGGACGGTCCGGCTCTGGGGCATGCGCTGAGCGCCGATGCCGGTCACCACGGACGAGCATGCCCCGCGAAGGAAGGCCCGGCCGTTCGGCGCCCCGAGACCGCAGGGTATGCGTCCGTTTCTTGGGGCGCGATTCCTTGGGGCGCGATGAATCGCGCCCGTACAAGGCGCCCCCCCCTGGTACGGGCGCGATTCATCGCGCCCCAGGCGTTTGGCTCAGCACACAACTCTGACGCACACCCGAGACCGCGTAACTGCTTGCGTCGTTCCTACCGGCGTGCAATACTCTGGTGGGCGCGTGCGGCCATGACGAGCCCGCCACCTTTAAGACGGTCCCGCGAGGCCGGCAAGGAGGCTGCAGTGGTTCCTGGTATCATGCCGTGGTCTGGCGCTGGCTCGGATGTCCTCCGCGTTGCGGAGGTCTTTTTGTGTCCCGCCGCGCCGCCGATCCGGAGTGTCACTCCGTGAGCGAGCCACACGCCACGGCCGGTCACCGGTCGCTGATGTCAGCCGACGAGATCCGCCGTGCGCTCTCGCGCATGGCGCACGAGATCGTCGAGCGGAACGGCGGCGTCGAGCGAGTGGTTCTGGTCGGCATTCGGACGCGAGGCGTCCCGTTGGCCCGCCGCGTCGCCCGTCTCATCTCCGAATTCGAAGAGCGCGCGGTGCCGGCCGGCGGCCTGGACGTGACGCTCTACCGGGACGATCACTCGCGGCGGGTCAAAGTCCCGTCCGGTCCGTCCGACATGCCGTTCGACATCGAAGGGAAGTCGGTCGTGCTGGTGGACGACGTGCTGTACACCGGCCGCTCGGTGCGCGCCGCGATGGACGCGCTGCGCGACTACGGTCGCCCGCGCACCATCCAGCTCGCCGTCCTGATCGACCGTGGGCACCGCGAGCTGCCGATCCGCGCCGACTTCGTCGGCAAGAACGTCCCGACGTCCCGATCCGAGGTCGTCGAAGTGAAGCTGATGGAGGTCGACGGACGTGATGAAGTCGTCCTTGACAAGCCTGCCGGCTGACGCTCGCACCTGGAGGGCACGATGACGGCAACCGAACGGCGACCGGCCTCGGCGGCCGGTCTGCACGAGCGCGGCCAGCAGATCCAGCCATTCTGGCGCGGGCGACGCCACATCCTCGACCTGGACGACTGGGCGCCCGGCGAGATCGTCCAGGTGATGGACACCGCGATCTCGATGAAGGACGTGCTGAATCGGCCGGTCCGGAAGCTGCCGACCCTGCGCGGCAAGACCATCGTCACGGCGTTCTACGAGTCGAGCACCCGCACTCGCATCTCCTTTGAAGTCGCGGCCAAGATCCTCGGCGCCGACGCCGTCAATATGACCGCCTCGGCCAGCAGCGTCACCAAGGGCGAGTCGCTGCTGGACACGATTCGGACCCTCCAGGCGATCGGCGCGGACGTGGTGGTGATGCGGCATCCGCAGAGCGGCGCGCCGTGGGTGGTGGCGGATCGCGTCAACTCGGCCATCGTCAACGGCGGCGACGGCTGGCACGCCCACCCGACCCAGGCCCTGCTCGACCTGTTCACCATCCGGGAGAAGCTCGGGCGGGTGGACGGGCTGAAAGTGACGATCCTCGGCGACGTCCTCCACAGCCGGGTGGCGCGCTCCGACATCTGGGGACTGAGCCTCATGGGTGCGGACGTGACTGTCTGTGGCCCGCCGACCCTCCTACCGCGCGATTGGGTGATGGCGCCCGAAACGCTTCCCTGGCGACTCCGTGTCGAGGAACGGATCGAGCCGGCCCTCGAAGGTGCTGACGTGGTGATGGCGCTCCGGCTTCAGCGCGAGCGCCAGCATTCGGGGCTGATCCCGAGCGTCCGAGAGTATTGCAAGCTGTACGCGCTGACCTCTGAACGGCTTGCGCTGGCAGAGCCGGGTGCGCTGGTGATGCACCCGGGGCCGATGAACGAAGGTGTGGAGATCGCTCCCGACGTGGCCCACGGCGTCCAATCCGTCATCGAAGAGCAGGTGACGAACGGCGTGGCGATTCGGATGGCGCTGCTCTACCTTCTCTCGGGCGGCACGGCCCGACTGGACGGAGAATAACTGGGATGGTCACCGAACGCATGCGGCTGATCGGCGGACGGCTGGTCGATCCATCGCAGAGGATCGACGAGCTGGCGGACGTCGTCGTGGGTAGCGGCCGTGTAGTCGAGATCGTCAGCGGCACCGAGCGCAGCCGGCGCTCGGCCGCGGCCAATGGTGAACGGCTGGTTGACGTCGGCGGGATGGTGATCGCGCCAGGTTTCGTGGACCTGCACTGCCATCTCCGCGAGCCGGGCTTCGAAGAGAAGGAGACCATCGCGACCGGCACCCGGGCGGCGGCAGCGGGCGGTTTCACGACCATCTGCGCGATGCCGAACACCAACCCGACCATCGACACCGCGTCAGACGTGGAGTGGGTCAGCGCGGCGGCCAGGCGCGGCGGCGTCGTGCGGGTGCACCCGATCGGCACGATCACGCGGGGCGAGAAGGGCCAGGAGCTGTCCGAGATGGCGGACATGGCCCACGCCGGCGCCGTAGCGTTCTCGGACGACGGCATGATGGTCAAGAGCGCCCGGCTGATGCGCAATGCGCTGGCATACAGCCGGGTCACCGGCCGGCCGATCGTGGACCACGCCGAGGACCCTGACCTTGTGGATGGCGGCGTCATGCACGACGGTCGAGTCGCCAGCATCCTCGGGCTGCGGGGCGCTGCCGCCGAGGCTGAGGAGGTCGCCGTCGCGCGGGACATCGCGCTGGCCCGCGCGACCGGCGGGCGACTGCACATCGCCCATGTCTCGACGGCGGCGGCGGTGGATCTGGTCAGGCAGGGCAAGGCGAAGGGCGTCTCGGTGACCGCCGAGGTGACGCCGCATCACCTGCTGCTGACCGACGAGTGGGTTTCCGGTGGCGGTGGCGGGCGGGCGCCGTTCAACACCAACTGCCGCGTGAACCCGCCGCTCCGCACCGACGCCGACCGTGCCGCCCTCCTGGCAGGACTGCTCGACGGCACCATCGACTGCATCGCGACCGACCACGCGCCGCACACCAGCATCGACAAGGACTGTGAGTTCGACCAGGCCGCTCCCGGCATCTCCGGCCTGGAGACGGCGTTCGGGCTGCTGATGCGCCTGGTGGACGCCGGCCAGCTCGACCTCTCCACCCTCGTCAAGCTGCTGACGATCGCTCCGGCCCGCGTCTTCGCCCTGGAGGCCGGCACGCTCGCGCCGGGCGCCGTCGCCGACCTCGTCGTGATCGACCCGGGCGCCGAGTGGACCGTGGACGTCCGCAAGTTCCTGTCTAAGGGTCGTAACTCGCCGCTCCACGGCGAGCGATTCCGTGGCCTCGTGCGCACCACGATGGTGGGCGGCGTGGTCGTGCACGAGGTGCCGCAATGAGTGACAACCGCTATGGCTGAGACGGTGAGAGAGACCGCCCTGGTGCTGGAAGACGGCACCGTCTTCGTCGGGCGAGGCTTCGGCGCGGCGGTGGACGTGGATGGCGAGGTCGTCTTCAACACCGGCATGACCGGCTATCAGGAGATCTGCACCGACCCGTCTTATCGAGGCCAGATGGTCGTGCTGACCCATCCCCAGGTCGGCAACTACGGCATCTCGAAGGCCGCCGCCGAGTCGTCAAGGCCGCTCCTGACGGCCCTGCTCGTCCGCGAGCTGGCCGACCTCCCGAACCACTGGGACAGCTACGAGGACTTGAGCGCCTATCTCGCGAGATGGGACGTGCCGGGCCTCGAAGGGATCGACACCCGCGCATTGACGCGGCGGCTGCGCTCGCGCGGCGCGCTGCGGGCCGTGATCCGGCAGGCCGGCCCGCGCGGCTTCTCAGCTGACGACCTCGAACGGCTCAGGGAGGAGGCGCGTGAGGTCACGCCGCTCTCCGAGAAGCTGCTGATCCCCGAGGTCTCGACGATCTCGCCGCTGCCCGATGACGGATCGGGAGGTCGCGGCAGGATCGTGCTGATCGACTACGGTTACAAGGCGAACATCGCCCGCTCGCTCCAGCGGCGCGGCGCCGAGGTCGAGCTGCTGACCTGGGACGCCGGGGTGGACGAGATCGTCGCGCGCCAGCCGGACGGCATCGTGCTGTCCAACGGCCCCGGCGACCCGGCTCAGCTCGCCGAGGCCGTCGAGACGACGCGCCGCCTGATCCCGCTCGGCATCCCGGTGATGGGCATCTGCCTCGGGCACCAGATCATCGGACAGGCGGCTGGCGCTCACACGAAGCGGCTGCCGTTCGGGCACCACGGCGGCAACCACCCCGTCAAGGAGCTGCCGACCGGCCGGGTGGCGATCACCAGCCAGAACCACGAGTTCCAGGTCGAGGCCGGCCCGGCCCTCGACGCCAGCGGCTTCGACGTCAGCCACGTCAGTCTGAATGACGGCTCGGTGGAGGGCTTGCACCACCGCGAGCTGCCGGTCTTCTCCGTCCAGTTTCACCCGGAAGGCTGTCCCGGACCGCAAGATAGTCAGCCACAATTCGACCATCTCTTCGAGCTGATGGCCCGACGACGCAGTGGAGCGCCCGCGTGACCGATCCCGTCTCACCCCCCGATTCGACGCTCGGCTCGTCGGATCGCCCCCGAAAAGTGCTCGTTATCGGCTCTGGCCCGATCGTGATCGGACAGGCCGCCGAGTTCGACTACGCCGGCACCCAGGCGTGCCGCTCGCTCCGCGAGGAAGGCGTCCAGACCGTCCTGATCAACTCGAACCCGGCCACGATCATGACCGATCCAGGCGTCGCCGACGTCACGTACATCGAGCCGCTGACGGTCGAGATGGTCGAGGACGTCGTGCGGCGCGAGCGCCCGGACGGCGTACTGGCGACGCTGGGCGGGCAGACCGGCCTGAACCTGGCGGTCGCCTGCGCCAAGGCTGGCGTCTTCGAGCGGCACGGCGCGCGGCTGATCGGCACCCGCATCGAATCCATCGAGATGGCGGAAGACCGCGACCTGTTCAAGCAGATGCTGATCCGGATTGGAGAGCCGGTGCCGGCGAGCGCCACGGCGAACACCGTCGAGGAAGCGCTGGAGTTCGCCAGCTCGAACGGCTACCCGGTCATCGTGCGGCCGGCCTTCACCCTCGGCGGGACCGGCGGCGGGCAGGCCCGCGACGCGGAGGAGCTGCGGCGGGTGGCCGCCTCCGGCCTCTCGGCCAGCCCGGTCACCCAGGTGCTGGTCGAGCAGTCGCTGATCGGCTGGAAGGAGCTCGAGTACGAGGTGCTTCGCGACGCCGCCGACACCTGCATCGTGGTCTGCAACATGGAGAACATCGATCCGATGGGCGTCCACACCGGCGACTCGATCGTGGTCGCGCCCAGCCAGACCCTCTCCGACCACGAGTACCAGATGCTGCGGACCGCCGCGATCAAGATCATCCGCGCGCTCGACATCCGGGGCGGCTGCAACGTCCAGTTCGCGCTCGACCCGAAGTCGCGCCAGTATTACGTGATCGAGGTGAACCCGCGCGTCAGTCGTTCGTCGGCGCTGGCCTCGAAGGCGACGGGCTACCCCATCGCCCGGGTCTCGGCCAAGATCGCCATCGGCAAGCGCCTGGACGAGATCCCCAACGCCGTCACCCAGCGGACCACCGCCGCCTTCGAGCCGTCGCTGGACTACCTCGTTATCAAGATCCCGCGCTTCCCGTTCGACAAGTTCGGCACCGGCAACCGCGACCTCGGCACCCAGATGAAGGCGACCGGCGAGGTGATGGCGATCGACCGGACCTTCGAGGGCGCGCTCCAGAAGGCGATCCGCTCGCTGGAGTTCCGGGGCCGCAACCTGCTCTGGGAAGACCCCTCCTGGAGCGGTCCCGGCGGCCTGGACGCCATCTGGGAGCTGATCGAGACGCCGAACGACGTGCGCCTCTGGGCGATCCTGGCGGCGCTACGACGCGGCATCACGCGCGACGAGATCGAGGCGCGCTCCGGGATCGACCCGTTCTTCACTCACAAGATGGAGCGGATCGCCCAGATGGAGCGCCGCCTCCTCGGCGAGCCGCTGAACCGCGCGCTGGTGCAGCAGGCGAAGCGGCTTGGATTCTCGGACGCCCAGATCGGCACGCTCTCGGACGAGGGCGCGGCCCAGGTCCGGGCGCGGCGCAAGGGCTGGGGGCTGCGGCCGGTCTACAAGATGGTGGACACCTGCGCCGCCGAATTCGAGGCCGCCACACCGTATTTTTACGGCTCGTACGAGCAAGAGAACGAGGCCGAGCCGCTCGAAGGGAAGAAGGCCGCGATCCTCGGCTCCGGGCCGATCCGGATCGGCCAGGGGATCGAGTTCGACTACTGCTCGGTGCGGGCGGCGTCGGCGCTGGAGTCCACCGACGTCCAGAGCATCCTGATCAACAGCAACCCCGAGACGGTCAGCACCGACTTCGACGCATCGTCGCGGCTGTACTTCGAGCCGCTCGACTCCGAGAGCGTCCTCGACATCCTGGAGAACGAGTCTCCTCGTGGCGAGGCCAGCGACACGCCCGTCGTCTTCCAGTTCGGCGGTCAGACGGCGGTCAACCTGGCCGATCCGCTCGACCGTGGCGGCGCCAGCCTGCTCGGCGGCGGTGCCCGCAGCGTGGACCTGGCAGAGGACCGCTACCTGTTCGAGGATCTGGCTCGCCGACTCCAGATTCCGCAGCCGCCAGGGGCTGCCATCCTGACGGCGGATCAGGCGCTCACCATCGCGCACCGCGTCGGCTATCCCGTCCTGGTGCGGCCCTCGTTCGTCCTGGGCGGCTGGGGCATGGAGATCGTCCACAACGACGACGACCTGACCGACTATGTCAGCTCGGCCGAGGAGATCGCGAGCGGGCGCCCGATCCTGGTAGACAAGTACCTCGAGGGGCGCGAGATCGAGGTTGACGCGGTCTGCGACGGCGAAGAGGTGCTGATCCCCGGCATCATGGAGCACGTCGAGCGGGCTGGCGTCCACTCCGGCGACAGCATCGCGATCTACCCCGCCCAGTCCCTCACGGACGCCCAGCGCGACGCCATCGTCGAGTACACGCGGCGGCTCGGGGTAGGATTGGGCGTGCGCGGCCTGTTCAACGTCCAGTACGTGGTGTACCGCGACGAGGTGTACGTCCTCGAAGCGAACCCGCGCTCCAGCCGCACGATCCCGTTCATCAGCAAGGTCACCGAAGTGCCGATGGTCGATCTTGCCACCCGTGTGCTGCTCGGCGAGAGCCTGCGCGACCAGGGCTGGCATGGCGGCCTGCACCCGGAAACCGGGCTGGTGGCCGTCAAGGCGCCAGTCTTCTCGATGTCCAAGCTGCCCCAGGTGGACACCTACCTTGGCCCGGAGATGAAATCGACCGGCGAGGTGATGGGCGTGGACTGGGACGCCGACCAGGCGATGGCGAAGGCGCTGATCGCGTCCAGCACGATGATCCCGCGCCAGGCGCCGGTCCTGCTCTCCCTGGCTGACAAGGACAAGGAAGAGGCGCTGCCGATGATCCGGGCGCTCCACGAGGCGGGCCACCCGCTGCTCGCGACCGAGGGCACCGCGCGGATGATCCAGGGGCTCGGTCTGTCCGTCCAGCAGATCACCAAGCGGCTCTCCGAAGGCCACCCGAACGTGCTGGACGCCATCGAGGGCGGGCTGGTCGGCGCGGTCGTCAACACGGTCAGCGGGCGGCGCGGGCCGCTCAAGGACGGATTCCAGATCCGCCGCGCGGCCGTCGAGCGTCGCATCCCCTGCTTCACCTCGATCGACACGGCCAAGATCGCCGTGCAGGTGGTGACGCGGGCCGGCGAGCCGCTTCGGGCGCGCCCGCTCGCGGAGTACGTCGCCGGTCGCCCGACCTCCGAGCGGCCGGTCGAACAGGGTGTCAGTTGATGGACCTGCACCGCGTGACCGTGACTGGCAACGAGCTGGTGATGCCCGGCACCCACATCGTGGACGTGGCAAGCCCGGCGCTCGGGAAGGCGTCGAAGCCGGGCCAGTTCGTCCACATCCGCTGCTCGCCGCAGTGGGACCCGCTCCTGCGCCGCCCGATGAGCATCTTCCGTATTCGACCCAAAGGCGTCTCGCTGATGGTCCGCGAGGTCGGAGACGGTAGCCAGATCATCGCGAACGCGGCGGTCGGGTCGGAGCTGGACGTGCTCGGGCCGCTCGGCCGGCCGTTCGACCTGGACCGCTCGGCACGGCGGCTGGCGATGGTCGGCGGCGGCTACGGCGTCGCGCCCCTGGTGGCACTCGCGACGGATGCGCTCAAGCAAGGCTGCGAGGTCGTGCTGCTGGTCGGGGCTGCCACCGCCGATTACGTGTTCCCGGCCGACGAGCTGCCGACCGACGTCGAGTACAGTGTCGCGACGGTGGACGGCTCGCTCGGCCACCGCGGCTTCGTCACCGACCTGCTGCCGCGCTACCTGGACTGGTCCGACGCGGTCTACGCCTGCGGCCCGACGCCGATGCTGGAAGCGGTAGCACGCCTCACCCGCCCCGAGCGCTTCGGCGTGGCGGGCGCGATGCGCTCGCGGAAGCCGGTCCAGCTGGCGATGGAGCAGCACATGGGCTGCGCGATGGGGGTTTGTCTCGGGTGCGTGGTGATGACCCGGAAGGGGTATCAGCGCGTCTGCCGCGATGGTCCGGTCTTCTCGGCCGACGAGATGACCTGGGAGGGCGTCCATGCCTGAGATCGGCCCTGAAAGCGGCATCCACGGGCCGAACGGCAGCGCTGCCAGGTCCGGCGCAACCGCTGCTCCGCGCCTGTCGGTGAACCTCGCGCCGAACAACATGCACGGCCTGGAGCTGGCGAATCCGGTCCTCGTGGCATCCGGTACGTTTGGCTACGGCACCGAATATCAGTCGCTGGTAGACATCCAGCGCATCGGCGCGATCTGCTCGAAGGGGATCACCGTCCGCCCCCGCGACGGCAACCCGCCCCCACGGATCGCCGAGACGCCGGCCGGGATGCTGAACGCCATCGGGCTTCAAAACGTCGGGCTGCGGGCCGTGGTCCGGGACAAGGCGCCGATCTGGGCGCGCTGGTCGGTGCCGGTGATCGCCAACATCTCGGGCGAGTCGAGTGGCGAGTTCGAGGAGCTGGCCGGGACATTGGACGGTGTGCCGGGCATCGCCGGCCTGGAGGTGAACATCTCCTGCCCGAACATCCGCGATGGTGGGCGCCTGTTCGCGGACGACGCCGGCTCGGCGGCGGCGGTGACGCGCGCGTGCCGGGCGGTCAGCAGCCTGCCGCTGATGGTGAAGCTGTCGCCAAACGTCGGCAACATCGTCGAGATCGCGCAGGCGGTCGAGGACGCCGGCGCGGACGCGCTCTCGGTCGCCAACACGCTGCTCGGCATGTCGATCGACGTGGACCGCCGCCGGCCGTACCTCGCGAACCGGACTGGCGGCCTGAGCGGCCCGGCCGTGCGCCCCGTCATCGTGCGGATGGTCTACCAGATCACCCAGTCAGTTAGCGTACCGGTGGTCGGCGTGGGCGGCGTGACCAGCACCGAGGATGCGCTCCAGTACCTGCTGGCCGGCGCGACGGCGGTCCAGGTCGGCACGGCGAGCTTCGTGAATCCGCGCACGGCCACCGAGATCGTGGACGGCCTGACCGCGTACCTGGCCAAGCACGGCATCGCGGACGTGTCCGAGCTGATCGGGGCGGCCCACCCGACGAGCGCCCGCGCTGCCCAGTCCGTGGGTTGAAACCCACGTCTACCATCCTTCAGTCGCTACGCGACGAGCTGACTGTCTCCGGTGTGGCGTAGCCACGCACCAATGGTAGACGTGGGTTTCAACCCACGGCCTTCTCGCTCGTCTCGCTCCAGAGGCGCTCCACCACCGAGCGGACCGTCTCGTAGCCGTAGCCGCGCCGCTGGAGGAAGCCGCCGAGCCGCTGCTTGAACGTGCGCTCGTCGAAGGCGCGCAAGCTGACGGCCTTGCGGTAGGCCGCCCGGTAGGCGCCCTCAGCATCGTCGTCCTCGGGCAGCGCCTCCGCGACCACGTCCTGGCTGACGCCCTTCTGTCGGAGCTCCTGCTTCAGCAGGCGCGCGCCACGCGGCTTGTGCGTGGCGCGCTGCTCGACCCAGTACTCGGCGAACGCGGCATCGTCCACGAGCTTCAGGCGGCGCAGCCGGGCGACCACGCCGTCCACGATCTGTGGATCGAAGTCGTGGCGGGCGAGGCGGTCGCGGATCTCGCGCTCGCTGCGGGGGCGCGGCCCCAGGAAGCGCAACGCGGCGTCGTAAGCACGAGCCTGCTGGTCTTTGACGACGAGCGCAGCGTGCTGCTCCATCGAGATCGGATCGCCGACGTGGAGCTGAGCCGCGAGCTCGGCGTCCAGACTGAAGGCGAACCGGCCGTCAACGTAGACGTTGGAGCGCCGGCCACCCCGGCGCTCCTGCTGCTCGACGGCGCTAATCACGCCGTCCACGCGAGGAGACATTAGAACGCGTCGACCAGCTCTTCCTCTGCGACGGCGCCGTTCTCGGCGATCGGCGGGGTCACCGCCACCCTCGCCGTCAGCGTCTGCGCCCGGATCTGCCGCTCGATCTCGTCGCGGATCTCCGGATTCTTGCGGAGCATGTCCTTCGCGTTCTCGCGGCCCTGCCCGAGACGGGTGTCGCCGTACGAGAAGAAGGCGCCCGACTTCCGCACGATCGCCAGCTCGACGCCGAGGTCCAGGAGGCCGCCCTCCTTCGAGATCCCCTCGTTGTACATGATGTCGAACTCGGCGATCTTGAACGGCGGCGCCACCTTGTTCTTCACCACCCGGACCTTCGTCCGGTTGCCGACCACGTCCGTGCCGGACTTGATTGACTCGATCCGGCGGACGTCCAGCCGCACCGAGGCGTAGAACTTCAGCGCCCGGCCGCCCGGCGTCGTCTCGGGGTTGCCGAACATGACGCCGACCTTCTCGCGCAGCTGGTTGGTGAAGATCACCGAGGTCTTGGAGCGGCTGATCGCGCCGGTCAGCTTGCGGAGCGCCTGCGACATCAGCCGGGCCTGAAGGCCGACGTGGCTGTCGCCCATGTCGCCCTCGAGCTCCGCGCGCGGCACCAACGCCGCCACCGAGTCCACCGCCACCACGTCCAGCGCGCCGCTGCGGACCAGCGCCTCGCAGATCTCCAGCGCCTGCTCGCCAGTGTCCGGCTGCGAGATGAACAGCTCGTCGATGTTGACGCCGGTGTTGCGGGCGTAGACCGGGTCGAGCGCGTGCTCGGCGTCGATCAGCGCGGCCACGCCGCCCGTCCGCTGACACTCGGCGATGATGTGCTGGACGATGGTCGTCTTACCCGAGGACTCGGGGCCGTAGATCTCGATCACCCGGCCTCGCGGCACCCCGCCGACGCCGAGCGCGATGTCCAGCGCGATCGAGCCGGTCGGGATCGCCTCGACGGCGAGCCGCGAGTGGGCCTCGCCGAGCTTCATGATCGAGCCCTTGCCGAACTGCCGCTCGATCTGACTCACAGCCAGGTCGAGAGCCTTCTCCTTGTCCTTGTCCACGCTGCCTCCCTGGGGTGGAGCCGGCGGCCTGGCCGGGCTCTGTCGATCTCGTGGCGGCACCCCCGCACCTCCTTCAGTATAGCACACCTGTTCTAGATTACCAGGGGTGCTGGCGTGGAATTTCGATCCAGATACTCGCTGTGTCAGGCTCGTGACGCGGCCACACCAGCCAGCCCGGCCGGCACGCCCACTGGCTCCCCGACCAGATCGTAGTCCAGCGCGGCGGTCACCCGGACCTGGACGATCTCGCCCACCGTTCCAGCGCCGTCCACGAACACCACGCCGTCCACCTCGGGCGCGTCGCGGCGAGATCGCCCGACCCGGACCGCTCGCCCGTCGAGCTCGCCCTCGCCCTCGATCAGCACCTCCTGGACCGTCCCGACCAGCGCCTCGTTACTGCGCCGAGAGGCTGCCTGGGCCGCCGCCATCAACTCGTGCCGCCGCCGCATCTTGACGCTCTTCGCGATCCAGTTCGGATGGTCGAACGAGGCCGTACCCTCCTCGTCCGAGTAGAGGAACACGCCGACCCGCCCGAACCCGAGCGTCTCGATCGACCGCACGACGTGCTTGTGCTCGGCTTCGGTCTCGCCGGGGAAGCCGGTGATGAACGTCGTGCGCAGGGTCACGTCCGGCACGACCGAGCGAATCCAGCCCAGCAGCTCGTCCACCGGCCGATGGGGACGCCGCATCCGTCTGAGCGTCTCCGGGTGGGTGTGCTGCAGCGGCATGTCGAAGTATTTGCACACCTGCGGCCGCTCGGCCATCACCTCCAGGAACGACTGGGTGACGTGGCTCGGATAGGCGTACATGATCCGCACCCACGGCAAATCGGGATAGGTGTCGGTGATGGCGCGGAGGAGGGTCGCGAGGCCGTCGCGCTCGCCCCAATCACGCCCGTAGTTGGTGCTGTCCTGGGCGACGAGCACCACCTCGCGGACGCCCTGCTCCAACAGCTCGCCGATCTCCTTCAGGATGAGCGCCTGGGGCTTGCTGGCGAGCAGCCCCTTCATGCCGGGAATCGCGCAGAACGCGCACTTCTGGTTGCAGCCGTCCGAGATCTTGACGTACGCGCTCGGGCTGTTCGCGACGCGGCGCGGCATCTCCAGATCGATGGTGCCTTTCGGTGCGATCGCCATCAGGTCGAGCGAGCTACCCGGCTGGCGCGGCTCGGCTGGCAGGACCGTCAGCTCGCGGGCAAAGCGCGGCACGGTCTGCCAGTTGCGCGCCCCGACCACCGCGTCGATCTCCGGGATCTCGCGCGCCACTTCGTCGGCGTACCGCTCGGTCAGGCAGCCGGTCGCCAGCAGTTTCTGGCCCGGCCGCTTCGCCTGCCCGAGCTCCAGCAGCGTGTCGATCGACTCCTGGCGGGCCGCGTCGATGAAGCCGCAGGTGTTGACCACCACCAGATCGGCCCGCTCGGCGTCTGCGACCTGCTCGAATCCCTGGCCCGCCAACAACTGGCCGATGCCTTCGGAGTCCACGGTGTTCTTGGCGCAGCCAAGGCTGACCAG
>JAXLXF010000016.1:0-155922 GCA_046328125.1 Chloroflexota bacterium | reverse complement strand
TCGATCTCGACGATCTCCACGTCGCGGAACCCCTGCTCGTCCAGGTGCCGACGCAGCAGCCGGACGATCTCGGTCGGCTCCTGGTCCGGCACCAGCCGAAAGTCCACCTTCGCCACCGCGTCGGCCGGCAACACCGTCTTGCTGCCCGGCCCCTGGTAGCCGCTGGTCAGGCCGGAGATCGTGCAGGTCGGGTCGAACAGCAGGTGCCGCCGGGCCTCGCCGCCGTCCCAGCCCCGCAGAAACTCTTCGATCCCGAACAGATCGCAGTACTCGGCGATGCTCAGCGGCTCGCGGTCCGCTAGCTCTAGCGAGCGCGCGCTCGGCGCCAGTACCTTGTCGTAGAAACCCGGTATCGTGCACTCGTGCGTCAGCGGGTCTTTCAGCGTCGCCAGTGCCCAGGTCAGCCGCCACGCCGCGTTCGGCACCACCGCCGCCCAGCTCGAATGCAGGTCCATGCTCGCCGAGCGCGCCCGTAGCTCCACGTACACGTCGCCCTTGCAGCCCAGGCTGACCGTGGGACGGCCATCCGGCGACTTGTAGCCGGACTCCCAGATGCAGCCGTCCACGGTCAGGATCTCGCGCCCACGCGCCGATCCCGTCAGCTGCCCCAGGTGTGGGCTCCCGACCTCCTCCTCGCCCTCGAACAGCAGCGACACCGTCAGCGGCAGCGCCCCCAGCGTCTGGCGGTACGCCTCGATGGCGCACAGCCGCGCCACGAGGTTCCCCTTGTTGTCCGAGACGCCCCGCCCCCAGATCCGCCCGTCCCGCACCTCCGCCGCCCACGGATCGCTGTGCCACAGGTCGAGCGGCTCGGCCGGCTGCACGTCGTAGTGATCGTACAACTGGAGCGTGCGCGGCCCCGAGCCAGCCAGCTTGCCGTAGACGATCGGCGGGCCGCCGTCGAGTGGGATCTGCTCCGTGTCCACGCCGACCTCGCGTGCCAGCTCTTGCACCAGCGCCGCCGTCTCCGGCAGGCTCGCCACGTGCGCCGAGACCGACGGCACGCGCGCCAGCCGTTGCAGCCGCTCCACGAATCGCTCGGCGTGCCGATCCACATAGTCGAACACCGGCCCGAGCCGCTCGCGCTCCCGGGCCAGGGTCTCAGGATCTCCGCTCATGGGTGCTCCCTCTCGGTAGGATTGACCCCACGTCCAGGATGAACCGGGCGTGCCGCGAACGTCAATCCACGGCCCGGTTTGCAATCTGGCGGCCGGCTTCCGTAGACTTCCCAATCACGCGACAATCGCATACTGCTGCTGTAGACAGCGGGTGCGCCCACGAGGCGCTCAATCATCGCCCGCCGAGGCCGCTCGGATCGATCTCCTGCCACGTCCGGCATCGCCCAGATGTGGTCACAGGGCTCCGCCCGTCGCCCCGGCACGATGTGCGCGGGGTTTTTTCGTGGGAGTCGAGAGCTGCCGGGCATCTCGTCACAGAGGCGGGTGTCCGAGACGGAGAAAGGAGGTGACCGAATGCCGAAGGCTGAAGTGCGAGCGCAAAAGGAACAGACGGTCAATGAACTGGCCGACAAGCTCAGCCGCAGCCAGCTCGTGGTCGTCACCGACTATCGCGGCCTGACCGTGACCGAGATGTCGAACCTGCGCGGTCGGCTGCGCCAGGCCGGCGCCGAGTATCAGGTTGCCAAGAACACCCTGACTCGCTTCGCCGCGAAGCAGGCCGGCCGGGCCGGGCTGCTCGACGACTTGACCGGGCCGTCGGCGATCGCGTTCGGGTACGAAGACCCGTCCGCGCTCGCGAAGTCGCTCCAGGAGTACCTGCGAGCGGCGCGGACCAGCCCCCTGGTGGTCAAGGGGGGCGTGCTTGGAGATCGCCGCGTCACCGCGGACGAGATCGGCGCTATCGCGGACCTGCCGTCCCGCGAGGTGGTGCTGGGCCAGACGCTTGGCGCTGTCGTCGGGCCACTGACCTCATTCCTGGGCGTGATCAACGCGCCGTTGCAGAACCTGATTGGCATCATCGACGCGCGCATCCGGCAACTCGAAGAGGCCGGTGCATCTACGGAGGGTAGTGGAAATGGCGAGTGACGAGCTGATTGCAGCGATCGAGAAGATGTCGGTGCTGGACCTGGTCGAGCTGAAGAAGGCGCTCGAGGAGCGCTGGGGCGTGACTGCCGCCGTGGCGATGGCCCCGGCCGCGGCTGCTGGTGGTGGCGGTGATGCCGCTGCCGCCGCGCCGGTCGAGGAGCAGACCGAGTTCAACGTCGTCCTCACCAACTTCGGCGCGAACAAGATCAACGTCATCAAGGCGGTCCGCGAGCTGACCAGCCTCGGCCTGAAGGAGGCCAAGGATCTGGTCGAGGCCGCCCCGAAGTCGGTCAAGGAAGGCGTGCCGAAGGAGGAGGCGGAGGCTGCCGCCGCGAAGCTCCGCGA
Organism: Chloroflexota bacterium; assembly: GCA_046328125.1. Lineage (GTDB taxonomy): Bacteria > Chloroflexota > UBA6077 > UBA6077 > JACCZL01 > JADZEM01. Next base: position 153,532 of record JAXLXF010000016.1, on the reverse strand, counting down.
GGCCGGCGCCACCGTCGACGTCAAGTAGTTTCGGCTTGGGCGCCTGCGCAGGCAGGTGCCAGAGAGGCCCGGGAGCTCGCACTGAGCGAGCACCCGGGCCTCTTCACGTCTCCCAGACTGGCGTACCCGCCCCCTACCCGACCCGGTACTGCTCCACCGACTTCGGGTTCAGCTCCAGCCCCAGGCCCGGCTTGTCCGGGTACGGCGTCCACATCCCGTCCTTCGGCTGCGGGAAGTCCGCGTACCAGATCTTGTCCGTCTCCTCGGAGAAGCCCAGGTACTCCACGACTCTGAGGTTGGGCGTGGCGCAGGCCAGGTGCAGGTGCACCACCTGGACCGCGTGGGGCGCTACCGGCAGGTTGTAGGCGTGCGCCAGGTGCGCCACCTTCATCCACTCCGTCACCCCGCCGACCCGGCCCACGTCCGGCTGCACGATGTCCGCGCCACCACGTGAGATCAGCTCCTTGAAGCCGTACTTGGTGTACTCGTGCTCGCCGGTGGCGACGGGGATCGTCGTGGCGCGCGAGATCGCGGCCAGCCCCTCGATGTCGTCGGCCAGGACCGGCTCCTCGAACCAGCGGACGTTGAACTGCTCGAACTGCTTGGACATCGCGATGGCCTGGCGGGCGTAGTAGCCGTTGTTGGCGTCCACGAAGATCTCGACGTCGTCGCCAACCGCCTTGCGGACGGCTGCCAGCCGCTTCAAGTCCTCGGCCTCGGACTTCCCGAAGTCCTTGCCCACCTTCATCTTGACGCGCGGGATACCCCGCTCCACGTAGCCGGTCTGCTCGGCGATCAGCTCATCCTGGGTGAAATGGGTCCAGCCGCCGGAGCCGTAGATCGGCACGGTGTCCGTGTATGGCCCGAGCAGCCGATACAACGGCACGCCGAACGCCTTCGCCTTCAAGTCCCAGAGCGCGATGTCGATGGCCGAGATGCCGGTGAACGCGACGCCCTTCCGCCCGAACCCTCGGACCCGCCAGAACATGTCGTCCCATAGCTTCTCGTGGCAGAGCGGGTCCTGGCCCACGAGCACCGACTTGAGCGGCCCTTCGATGATGCCTTTCGCCTCGCCCTGGCTTGGTGCGAACCCTTCGATGCCCTCGTCAGTCTTGATGTGCACGAACAGCGCGCCGCGCCCCGAGCCGCGATGCCGGATCGTGGCGTCCATGAAGCCTGCCATGCCCGGCACGAACAGCTGGGTAGTGGTGATATCGGTGATCCGCATAGAAGCCTCCCGCCGAGAGCGTACCGGGCGGGGCTCCGCACTTCAACCTCTGGCTACCCACCGCCGAACGGTAGCGGCCGAATACGAATCCTCGTCTGCTCGAACACAACCAGCGCCCCACTCATCAGGGCCGCTTCGAGATCGGCAAGGTTTGCGAGCAGCAAGGCGATCTGCCGTTCTGGGCGCCGCTCGGTGCCGCGCCGAAAGAGGATCACGGACGGCGTACGGCGGCCTGGAATCGCGAGTAACGTGCCGAAGTCGGTATCCGCCGAGACGACGATCCGTCCTTCGCGCTCTGCCCGCGCCATGATCTCGTCGTCAGGAGCGGCCTGCATGCCGTAATCACGAACGTGCGCAGCATCGAAGCCCTCGTGGCGTAGCCCTTCGGCGATCAATGGCGAGAGCGCATTATCGACCAGGAACCGCATGGGAGCCCAGCTCCTCATCATGTCCTATGAGGATGCTGTCGCCAGCGGAAGGGAGCGCTCTCGCACGGCTTCGGCAGCATAGTGAAGCGCCTCCGCAATGTCCTTGCGTTCGAGGTCAGGGTAGGCAGCAAGGATCTCCTCGGCGCTCATGCCATCCGCGACCATCCCCACGACGGTCGCGACCGGGATACGGAGCCCTCGGATGCATGGAACGCCACCCATCTGACGTGCGTCAGCAGTAATCCGCTCAAATCGCATAGTTGTTCCCCTCGCTCCATGCTCGGGCACGTCTGTCCGTGTCTTGCGATAAAGTGTACGCGAGTGCGGGGAGGTACTCTCCCTCTCCCAAACCGCGGGAGAGGGAGATGGGGGGTGAGGGCTCACCCCCGGGCCAGCAGCCAGACCGCCCCCAGCAGCAGCGCCGCCCCCGCCAGCGCCAATGGCCCCAGTTGCTCCGCGAACAGGAGCCAGGCCAGCACTGCCGCCGTCAACGGCTCCACCAGCGTCACCAGGCTGGCGACCGTCGCGGCTGTCGTGCGCATCCCCACGGTGAACAGCAGGTAGGCCAACGCGGTCGGGACGGCGCCCAGGTAGGCCAGCAGCGCCCAGCCCGTGGCGGTGTACTCCAGGCGCGGGCCGTCCAGCAGCAGGGCCGGCAGCAAGAGCACCGCCCCGCTCGTGAAGCCGACGGTCACCGTCGTCAGCGGATGGTACGCGCCGGCGATCCGCCGACTGACGATCGTGATGACCGCGTACCCCAGCGCTGACCCGAGCGCCATCGCGATCCCAGCCAGCGCCGTGCCGTCAAGAGGGGCGTCGCCGGACGGGCTGACCAGCAGCACCGTCCCAAGCAGCGCGCAGCCAGCCGCCACACCCGACCGCCGCGTCAGCCGCTCGCCGAGCACCAGCGTCGAGAGCACCGCCACGATCACCGGCGCCGTACACAACGTGACCAGCGCCGCGACGGCCACGCCGACCCGCTGGATCGCCTCGAAGTAGCACAGCTGGTAGCCGGCCAGCATCAGCCCGATGGCGCCCATCAACATCAGGTCGCGGGGCGCCACCAGGAAGCCCCGACGCCCCAGCGCCGCCGCCGACGCGAGCCCGAGCACCGGCACGGACAGCGCCAGCCGCAAGAATGCCACCGAGAGGGCTGTCGTCTCGGAGACGGTGAAGATGGCGCGCGTGGAGACGCCGACCGTCCCCCACAGCATCGCCGCCAGCAGGATCAACAGCAGACCGCCGCGCCCCATCCCAGAACGGGACGACGCGGCAGCATGAACGGGAGTCATCGTAATACCGATCCTTTCCACTCGAGGCACGAACCAGGGTGGACAGGATCAGCCGGGGCACGCTCCGAGGCGTGCCGGCGTCACATCTGGCGCGGCTGTCCTGCCCTAACGGGAAAGGACGGCCGGCGGCGGCAACAGCCAGACGCCGACAGACACCAGTCGAGGCACGAACGTCACTCCACGAACGAGCGGCCATCCCGTGGCCGCCTCACCCCGAAGTATAGCCGTTTGGTTACCGCCCCGCCGTCGCCAGCGCAGCCGCCGCGCTCGCCGGCTGCGCGATCGGCAGGCGTAGGATGAACGTCGTGCCCGTGCCCGGCTGGCTCTGAACTTCGATCGAGCCGCCGTGCTCGTCCACGATCCACTGCGCGATCGAGAGGCCCAGGCCCGTCCCGCCGGCCGTCCCGCTCGCGCGGTGGCGGGCATCGTCGGCGCGGTAGAACCGCTCGAACAGGTGCGGCTGGTGCTGCTCGGCGATGCCGACCCCGTTGTCCGCCACGCTGATGACCGCCTCAGCCACCTGATGCCGGACGCTCAAGCGGATCACGCCGCCGTCTGGGGTGTACTGGATCGCGTTGTCCACCAAGATCAGCAGCAGCTCCTTCAGGTAGTCCGCGTCCCCGACCACAACCGCGTCCTCGATGGGCTCGGCGATGACGGTGTGCTCGTGGGACATCGCCATCAGTCGCGCCTGTCGGTAGACGTCGCGGACCAGTCGATGCACCTGGATCTCGTCACGCCGTTCGAGCCGCAAGCCAGAGTCCACCCGCGCCAGCGTCAACAGGTCGCTGACCAGCCGGCTCAGCCGCTCGATCTCCGCGATGGCGTCCACCATCGCCTCGTCGCGGTCAGAAGCCGGCAAGTCGTCGCCAGCGCGCTGGAGCAGCTCCAGATTCGTGCGGATCGTGGCGAGCGGCGTACGCAGCTCGTGGGAGGCGTCCGCCACGAACCGTCGCTGCGAGGCCAGGGCGTGCTCCTGCTCGTCGTACGCCTCTTGCAGTTGCCCCAGCATCTGGTTGAACGTCACCGCCAGGCGCGTCACCTCGTCTCGCGAGGCGCGGACCGTGCGCGGCACCGCCACGCGCCGCCCGAAATCGCGCGCTTCGCCGATCGAGCGGGCGTCGCGGGTCAGCCGGCCGATCGGGTTGAGGGCCGCTCGCGCCAGCACGTAGCCGGCCGCCGTCGCGAAGAAGAGGCTCGCCCCCCCAATCCCGATCAGCAGCAGGCGCAGCCAGATCAGCGTGATCTCCATGTCGCGGAGGCTGCGCGTGATCTGGATCGCGCCGGCGATGTTCCCTGGCAGCAGCCGTGGCTCCAGCGGCGCGTAGTAGATGCGGACCGGCGTGCCGTCGATCTCCTCCGTCACGAAGCTGGAGGCGCCCTTGACCGCTTCCATCACCAGATGCTCGTGCAGCGGCACGTCCCGATTGCGCAGGTTCTCGGAGCGAGTACGGACCTGCCCATCCAGGGTCAGCACCTGCACGGTCATACCCGGCGAGGCGAACGCGTCCAGGTTCGGCAGCAGGATGGCCGGGTTGATGCGCGCCGAGACGATGTCGATCGTGCCGCTCAGCTCCCGCGCCTGGTCTCGCAAGTTGTTGTCGATCTCCACGTCCAGGTAGTGCGCCAGGGCGATGTAGATCGTGACGTCCGCGGCCAGCAGCGTCAGGCCGAGGACGGCGGTGTACAGCAGCGCGATCCGCCAGCGCAGTGGCAGCGGCGGATGCAACAGGTAGTGTCCGGCCAGACGCGACAGCCTCCGCAGTCGCGACGGCCCGAACCGGGGCCTTGGCGCCGGCCTGGCGGGCGGTTCGCCCGGGGGCTGCCCCACGATGCTGACGGTCACTCGCGCAGCACATACCCGGCGTGGCGGACGGTGTGGATCAGGCGCGGCTCACCCTCGGCTTCGAGCTTCGCACGCAGCTGACCCACGTAGACCGGGACCAGGTTGGACTCGCCCTCGAAGTCGTATCCCCAGACCTGCTCCAGGATGTACGTGTGCGGCAGCACCCGGCGCGGGTGCCGCAAGAACAGGTTGAGCAGGTCGTACTCCTTCGAGGTCAGGCGGATGTTGCGGTCGCCCCGCCGTGCTTCGCGCGCACCGGTGTCCAGCACCAGATCCGCGAAGCGCAGCAGGGCCGGGGTCTGGGTGCTGCTCGTCGTCTCAGGCTCGCGGCGACGCAGGCGCGCTTTCACCCGCGCCAGTAGCTCCTCCACCGCGAACGGCTTGACGAGGTAGTCGTCCGCGCCCGCTTCGAGGCCGGCCACTTTGTCCTCGATCCGGTCTCTCGCCGAGAGCATCAGGATCGGGACGCCGCCGCCGGCCTGGACTCGCCGCGCGATCTCCAGACCGTCCAGCCCCGGCAGCATCACATCCAGGACGATCAGGTCCGGCGACGCATCACGGGCCAGTTGGAGTCCCTCGGCGCCGGTGGTGGCGGTGATGACGCGATACCCTTCGTAGGCCAGCACGCGCCGTACCGACGAGACCAGTCGGTCGTCGTCGTCCACCACCAGGACCGTCGCCGGACCTTCCCGCTCCACCGCCGCCGTACCGTCCATGCACTCCCGGCTCAGGCCGATCGCGTCCCATCCGCGCGGGAGCGACTCGGCACGCATTCGCACTCGGGTCATTGTACGACCAGTCGGGACGCTCCGACGTCAATTCTCAGCGTCACGCGGTCCGTAGCGGTGTCGAAGCTGGGCGAACGGTACTCGTTGCCCTGGCGCGGGAAGCGCGTTTGATCGACCGTGACGGCGTTCGGGCCGTCGCCCACCACGATTCGAGCGGCCACGTTCTGGGGGATCGTCACCTCGATGCCAGCCGCGCCACCCTCGATGTGGGCCATCGTCTCGCCGTGGGCCGGCAAGATCAGCCGGGTCTGGCTGGCGCCGGTCTCCACGGACAGGCTCGGGACGCGCAGGTCCTGGAGGTTGACGGTCGCGTCCGTGACGCCGGACGACAGTTTGAGGTCGATGGGCACGTTCGGCGTCAGGCGCACGTCCAGGCGGCCCGGGTCGAAGTGGCCCGGCCCCATGCTCCGGTCCTCGTCGCGCTGCACGATCCGCAGGCGCGGCCGGCCCGGCTCGGACGGGGTGGCGTTCTCGAAGCGAATCGTGCCCCGCCCGTACACCTGGGCGTCGGCCAGAGTGCTGGCGGCGAGATCTGGCGGCAGCGGTCGCACATCGATCGCGCCTGCTCCGTACTCGACCTGGATCTCGGCGCTCCGTGCGTCTCCCAACGGCTGTTGCAGGCTGGACGTCAGCCGGTCTGGTGAGGCCGTCGTCGCGTCGTGCCAGCGCGACGTCCACGAGCCGGCCGACACGACGATCCCGACGATCGGCAGCGCGACGATCAGCAGCACCAGCGTACCCCAGGCCACCCGCCCCGTCACGAACGCCTCGACGCCGAGCAGCATCAACAGGACCGGCCAGTATGGCCAGAGATCGTGCCAGACCGTCCAGGGCAAGACTTCGAGATTGTTCAGCAGCAGCACCACGCCCGCGCCGAGCAGGATCAACGGCCCGACGACGTGCCGACGGCTATCCCTGACGCGGCGGCCACGCTCGGGGCCGTACCCGCCGGCGCGGGGGTCGTAGCCTCCCCCGTGGCCGCCGGGGCCGCCGTACCCGCCGCCCTCGGGGGGCGTGCTAGCCACGTCGCCCCCGCCCGAACAGCAGCCAGGCGCCGGCCACCACCAGGATCAGCGGCATCACGTACGCCATCCGGACCCAGGCCAGCAGCCCGAGATTGTTGCCGAGCACCAGCAGTCCGACGACGATCAGGATCGCGCCCGCCCAGTGCTGCCGCCGTCGCCGACGCTCGGTCGGGCCGGGATAGCCGGCCGTACCGGGTGTGTACGAGAGCGGCGTGCCGTAGGTTGGCCCGTACGATGGGCCAGGGGTCGGCTCGTACGGCGCCCCATAGGGAGGCGTGTCCCAGGGCGCCCCACCCGAAGGGGCGTTCGGCGCGCCGGCAGCTCCCGCCGCATCGCCCGACGTTCCGTGCGAGCTCGCCTGGGATGCGTCGGTCGAGCTCGGGGCGGCGCCCGACCCGGGACCAGAGCGCGAGGCAGCATCAGGCCCGAGCGTGAGATCGTCCGTAGCGGCAGCGGCAGGGTCGTCAGCGCGCGGCAGGCGGCTGGAAGCGGTGTCGGCGGTCATGGATGCTCCCTCAGATGGATACGTGCCCGACGTGGGTGCGGATGGGGATGCCGTGGGATCGGACGAGGCGGCGCCAGCCGGTGGGGCGCCGGCTGGGCGCCGGGCGGAGCCGGCCGGGCCAGCCGGCCGGGCCGGTGACGGCCAGTCCACGTACGAGCGGACGCGGCCAGACAGGTCGTCGAAGTCACGCTTGAGGCCGTCGAATTTGAGGCCCTCCTCACCCTCGAACGGCACCACGATCCAGAGGATCAGGTACGCCAGGATGCCTGCCCCCGAGATGAACGCGGTGACGACGAACAGCAGCCGGATCAGCACGGGGTCCACGTCGAAATACTCGCCGAGGCCCCCGCACACCCCGGCCAGCATCTTGTGCGAGCGGCTCCGGTAGAGCCGGCTCGGGATCTGCGCGGCCATCAGGTCGCCTCCAATTGCCTTTCAGAGATGAAGCGCGGCGCTCCGCCGGTCGGAGCGGTCTCGTCGCTCACCAGTGGGACGAGCGGGCATCTCCGATTGTTGCAGCGAATCGTCCGGTGACTCACCTGTGCGTGCGTCAATTTCCGAGTACATCGCCCGTCTTACTTGCCTTTCGGGGTGACGCCTCGTTATCCTCCGAGTGGAGCGCAGTGACGCGCCTGCGATCTGACTCGGAGTAGCATGGTATGGCGAATGAAACAGGGGTCATGGTGTTGAGCCCGGCCGAAGAGAGAGCAGCGCCGGAGGCCACACCCGGCAAGCCCCAGCTCGCAATGTTGTACAGGCGTGTCCTGGCCGGGGATACCGGTCTGGTCCAGGTCTGGTTTGACCAGGCCGTGCTCGACAAGTATCGGGACCAGGCCGGCGTGCGGGTGCTGCGCTCGAACAGCGCCGGCCGCGTGCGGGTCCAGGGTGGCTGGAGCCTCGATTTCGGCATCGCGGACGGCGACCGCCTGATCCACGCCTCGGCGGGCGATCTCGCGCGGCAGCTGCCGAAGGCCGATCAGCAGCACTGGCTCAACCACGTCGTCGCGCCGCCGGCCAGCGGGACGTTCCTGGTCATGCGGATGGGCGCCGGCCACTGCATCGAGGACGGGGACATCCGCACCTGGTCCAGCCACGAGTGACGTCGCAGCACCTGTCGGCACCACCGTTCCGCGCTGCTCGTAGCGCGGAACGTCAGAGCGCACCGTCTGAGGCCAGACCGGGGCTCAGGGGAGGGGAAGAGAACGTGGCAAGTGGGTACGCGAACGAGGCCGCGCTGGTCTCGACCGACTGGGTCGCCGAGCACCTGAACGATCCGGCCGTCCGCCTGATCGAAGTAGACGTCGACACCACCGCCTACGACTCCGGGCACATCCCGGGCGCGGTCGGCTTCAACTGGTCAACCCAGCTCAGCGACCAGATCCGCCGGGACATCCCGCCGAAGGCACAGTGGGAGAAGCTGCTCAGCGAGTCTGGCGTCTGGCCGGACATGAAGATCGTCTTCTACGGCGACAACAACAACTGGTTCGCGGCGTACGCCTACTGGGTGGCCGGCCTGTACGGGCACACCGACGTGGCGCTGATGAACGGCGGGCGGAAGAAGTGGGAGGCCGAGGGCCGCACCCTGACCACCGACGCCACCACTGTCAAGACGACGCGCTACTCGGCCAAGGACGTCGACCTCACCAACCGTGCCTACATGCGAGACGTGCTGGAGTACGTCGGGGCTGAGGGCGGCAAGGCGCTGGTGGACGTCCGCTCCCCGGCCGAGTTCAACGGCGACATCATCGCGCCACCCGGGCTCCCCGAGACAGCGCAGCGCTGCGGCCACATCCCCGGCGCCTCCAACATCCCGTGGGGCCAGGCCGTGAACGACGACGGCACCTTCAAGTCCGCCGACGAGCTCACCGCGCTCTACGCTGGCAAGGGGATCACCTCAGACAAGGACGTGGTGGCCTACTGCCGCATCGGCGAGCGCTCCTCGCACAGCTGGTTCGTGCTCTCCCAGCTGCTCGGCTTCCCAAAGGTAAGAAACTACGACGGCTCCTGGACCGAGTGGGGCAGCGTCATCGGCGCCCCGATCGACAACCCGGCTGCCGCCTCCTAGCACGTCACTCGGCATCACTGCTCACATCAGAAGGGCCGGTCCCATTTGGGGGCCGGCCCTCTTTGCGTATGCGTCGGTGGCCGCTGCGCCCGAAGGTGCGTCAGTGTATTGTGGCGCGATGCACCTTCGTGGGGGCGCGATAAATCGCGCCCGTACAAGGCAGCGCCCCCTGGTACGGGCGCGATTCATCGCGCCCCAGGTGTCTGGCTCAGGACAAAGCTCTGACGCACACCCGCTGCGCCCGACGGTGTGTCACTCCAGGGCCGTCAACGATAGAATCGTCCCCTGAAGGCACCCACCCAACCTCCACGCCTCGTGCTCCCGACACCTGGCCGTCGAAAGGGGACTGTCGATGGAGACGCCACTGACGCCGCTCGAGTTTGTCCGCCGCACCCGAGCGCTCTACCCGAACCGCGAGGCCGTCGTGGACGGCGACCTCCGCCTGACCTATGCCCAGTTCTTCGAGCGGTGCGACAGGTGGTCCTCGGCGCTCCAGAAGCTGGGCGTGAAGCCTGGTGACCGGGTCGCCTACATCGCCCCGAACACCCACTCCCAGCTGGAGTCGTTCTACGCCGTCCCCCAGATCGGCGCCGTCGTCGTGCCGATCAACTTCCGCCTGACCGCCGACGACTTCGCCTACATCATCGGGCACAGCGGCGCGAAGATCGTCTGCGCCCATGCTGACTACCTGGAGATGGTGGACTCCATCCGCGACCGTATCCCCGGCGTGGAGCGGTTCGTGGCGCTCGAGGGGGAGCGCCACGGCTGGCTCGACTACGAGTCGCTCCTCTCGGCAGCGTCCCCCGACTTCGCGCGGGTCGAGATCGCCGAGACCGACCTGCTCAGCATCAACTACACCAGCGGCACGACCTCCCGCCCCAAGGGCGTCATGATCACCCACCGCAACGCCTACATGAACGTGGTGGGTACGCTCATCCACATCCACATGACGCCCGGCGACCGCTATTTGTGGACCCTGCCGATGTTCCACGCCAACGGCTGGACGTTCGTCTGGATCGTGACGGCGGTGGGTGGGACGCACGTCTGCCTGCGTCGGGTGGTGCCGGATCAGGTGTTCAAGGCCGTGGCAGACGAGGCCATCACGATGCTCTGTGCCGCCCCGACCGTGCTGATCGGCGTCGCGAACGCGCCGGCCGAGATGCGGGAGGGCGCCAGGACGGGCCTGCGGGTCATCACGGCCGGGGCGCCGCCGGCCGCCGCGACCATCGCGACGATGGAGGGCGAGCTGGGGTGGGAAGTGACGCAGGTGTACGGCCTGACCGAGACCGCCCCGTTCATCACCGTCTGCGAGCCGCGCCCAGAGCACGCCGCCCTCTCGCCGTCCGAGCGCGCCACCGTCAAAGCATGCCAGGGTGTCGAGCTGATCACCTCCGGCGAGCTGAAGGTGGTGGACGACGACGGCAACGAGGTCGCGCACGACGGCGCCTCGATGGGCGAGATCACCGTGCGCGGCAACGTCGTGATGAAGGGGTACTACAACGACCCGGACGCCACGGCTGCCGCGATCCGCGACGGCTGGTTCTACACCGGCGATGCAGCCGTGGTGCACCCGGACGGCTACGCCGAGATCCGGGACCGCCTGAAGGACGTCATCATCTCCGGCGGCGAGAACGTCTCGTCGGTGGAGGTCGAGGGCGTCCTGATCCGCCACCCGGCCGTCCAGGAAGTCGCGGTCGTGGGCTTGCCTGACGAGCGCTGGGGCGAGTCGCCACACGCGTTCGTGGTGCTGAAGCCGAACGCCTCGGCCACGTCAGACGAGCTGCGCCAGTTCGCCCGCGACCACATGGCGCACTTCAAGACGCCGCAAGGGTTCCACTTCGTGGAGGAGCTGCCCAAGACCGCGACCGGCAAGATCCAGAAGTTCGTCCTGCGCGGAGGCCGCTCGGCGATCTCCCGACAGTAGCGTTGCGCTCGATGTGTCTGCCGAATGGTCCGAGCACCAGTGCTCGGACCATTCGGTATGATCTGAGCTAACCGAGATCGGAGTGTCAGATGCGGAAAGGATCAGACTCATGACGAAGGTTGAGACAGGCTATGCACATATCTTCCTTGACGAGCGTCAGGTGCCCATCGTTGACGATACAACCACGAAAGTGATCGAAATCGTCCTGGACCAGCAGGCGTATGGCTGGAGTCCCGAGGAGATGGTGTACCAGCATCCGTACTTGACGCTCGGTCAGGTTCACTCTGCGCTGGCGTACTACTGGGATCATCGAGCCGAGTTGGATGCGGACATCGCGAGGCGCCTCGAATATGTGGACGAGCTCCGTCGCAACACGCCAGAGCCACCGTTCGTCGCTCGTCTACGCGCACTAGCGGGGCGTTGATGTCAGTCCCGTTCTATATGGATCATCATGTCCCACGCCAGATCTCGGCCGGCTTGCGCGCCAGAGACGTTGACGTGTTGACGGCGGTCGAAGACAGCGCTACCACGCTACCCGATCCGACTCTGCTTGACCGTGCTACGGCTTTGGGGCGAGTGCTGTTCACCCGAGATGACGATCTCCTCGCTGAAGCGAAGCGCCGGCAAGGGCAGGGCATATCGTTTGCTGGAGTGATCTACTGCCACCAACGTCGCTTGCCGATTGGGCCCTGCATCCGTGATCTGGAAATAATCGCGAAAGCCAGTGACCCGGCCGACCTCGCAGATCGGGTGACACACCTGCCACTCTGAGACGAGTGGTCAGGCGGGCACCGTCGAGGTGACGCGGTCGGTCCAGGCGCGGAGCGCCTCCTGAGCGCCAGGGTATGCCAGCACCCCGTGGTCCGCCCCCTCGATCGGGTGAAATTCAGCCCCCGGAATGCCCTGGGCCAGCGCCTCGCCCCAGGCGAACGGGACCGTCGCGTCGGCGGTGCCGTGGATCACACAGACCGGCATCTGAAGCTCCGTCAGGCGCGAGGAGAAATCGTAGCCCTGGAACGCCTCGGCGTTGCGCACCTCGCCCGTCGAGAGGCGGAACAACTCGTCGTCCGAGATCGTCGCCAACACCTGCTGCACGGCGGCGTGGCGCTGGATGGCGGCTGGATCGCTAGCGCGCAGCCCGCCGAGCGGCGCCGCCTGCCGCAGCGCCGCCTTCCGTGACTCGAACACCGCCCGATCCCCCTCGGACCGCGACCGCGCCACCATCTCCGCGAACGCCTTGCTACGCGGGCGCGCCGGGTTCATCAGCCAGACGCCCGTGTTCGGGAGGCAGAGCGCGAACGTGCGCTGGGGGTACGTCAGCGCGAACTGCAACGCGATCGGTCCGCCCGCCGACGACCCGACCACGATGGCGCGGTCGATGCCGAGATGGTCGAGCAGGGCGCGGGCGTCCTCTGCCAGGTCGTCGATGGTGTAGTGGGCGTCCGTGTACTCGGACTGGCCGGCGTTGCGGCGGTCGTACGTCACCACCTGGAACCGGTCCTGGGGCAGGATGCCGGTGATCTCCGGCGCGAGCTTCGTCACCACCGTCGTCTCGGCGCCGCCGTAGCCGCCGTGGATGAACAGCACCGGCTGGCCGCTGCCGCTGACCTCGTAGAACAGCTCGACCCCGTTGACCCTGGCCTTCGGCATGACCCCTCCCGTCCTTCCCATCGCAGCCTCGCCTCTCAGGGTAGGCCGATTGCCATGGGGCGTGCCAGCGACAGCCTGTCAACGGCTGCCCTGCACGATCTTGCACGGCGATGCGAACCGTGGACTGAAGTCCACGTCTACCGTTGGTGCGTGGCTACGCCACGCCGGGAGCACACTCCCCGTCGCAGAGCGACGGTATGACTGTAGACGTGGGTTTCAACCCACGGCACTGGCGTGACGCAGAAATCTGACGGGCATCCTCTGTCGGGTGATGCCGAGATGCATCTGACTCTGAGTGGTGGTTTCCCGCGGGCGGGTGGCACACGTCATGATCCGTGGATGTGCTGACCGCACCTAGTCTGGAGGCTGCCGGCGCGCGTGCCACCGAGCTGGGCGCGATGCTGGCCGAGTTTCAGCCCCAGCCTGACGTGCGGGTCTACCTGGACCCCGCCGGCCACCCGTTCTGCCTCTGCAACTGCTGGCAGTCCGGGCGCGCCTGACCGACGCCTGACAGCCCGGATTTCCACCGTGGGACAGCCTCGACCCCGTGCCGCCGCTGCTCGACGCGGTCCAGCGCGAGCAGCAGCCCAGGATGATGGCCTGGGGGCCGTGGGCGGGTCGCCTGGGATGTACACCGACCGGCAGCACGCGGTCCACGCCGCCAGCATGGGCGTAGCTGCCCCGCCAGACGCCGCCCCTGCACGCCCGGCACTGGCCGCCACCACGATGCTGGGCGCCGGCATCGCTTCGTAGGTCTCGCCGCAGCGCCATCTCCAGATTGCGCGTCACCGGACCGGCCACGAACAGCAGGTCGGCGTGGCGCGGCGAGGCCACCACGCCGATGCCGAGCCGCTGCACGTCGTAGACCGATTGAGCAGCGCGTTCAGCCTCCAGTCCGTGCCGTTGTCCGAGCCGGCGTCCAGGTGGCGGATGTGGAGCGAGCGCCGGAGCAGCCGCCCGATCCGCGCCGACAGCCTGTCGCCCAGGGCGGCCGGCGTGTTCACCGTGTCCGACGCAGCTACCCGCTGAACGCCCGTCGTAGCCGCGACCGCCGTGCCCGGGCCGTGATGGACGGTCGTCAACAGGTCGGCGCGCGAGTTGGTCGCCAGCTCGTACTCGCCGCTCATCGCCAGCGCGCCGTTCGGGCAGGCGGCGACGCACTCGGCGCAGAACACGCACCGCGCGAGGTCGAGCTGCCAGGTCCGGGCCCCGCTCGCCGTCCGTGGTCAGCGTGATGGCAGCCGACGGCACGCTCATCGGCGGCCGCCGAGCAGTCGCAGGCAGCCGGGTCGACGGTCGGCGCGCCGCGCAGGGCCGGCGGCGCCGCTTCGGGGGCGGCGGATAGGCGGTCGCGACCTGGCCGCCGGCGATGGCCGCTCTCAAGACGTGCAGCATACGCTCGTCACCGATCCAGACATCCTCACCACTCCAGGCATGGTCACCGATCCAGGCAGGAGTAGTACAGCTCGAAGCTCTGCGATCAGCGGGAAGTCCGGCACCATGCTGCTCAGCACCGCCATCGCCACCACCGGCCAGCTGCAGAACGACGCCGACCGATCCGATACCGGCCGATGGTCCTGTCCGGCCTGGGTCCGGGACCCAGTGGACATTGCCGCCGCGCGGCGACTCGGTCACGCCGATGCCGACCCGCATGGCGGGAGTGGCGGCAGCGCCACCGCCAGCGGCTCGTCCGGGCAGCCGTCCGAGGAGCGTCCGCACCAGCCCGAACGACACGAACGTCTCGTTGATCCGGACCTGGGCGCGCGCTCGAACGTCGCCGTCGTGCGCACCGAGATCGGCAGGTCCAGTCCCGCGTAGCCCGCGTGCGGATGATCCCCGCCGCATCGCGGTCGATGCCGCCTTCGCCCGCGCCGCCACGCCGACCGCCCCGAACAGTTGCCGTCTCGGTCGGCAAGATGCCGGGTAGTTGATGAACCGCCTTGTGCAGCGGGTCCGTCGAGCGCAGCAGCTCCACGAAGCGGCGGCAGTCCTGCTCGACCGCTCGGAGCGTCACGAGGATGTCGGCGGGCGGCGTCGTCCAGGTCGCGCGCCACCCCGCCGAGCGCAGACGCCGCGTTGGCAGCGGTGCCCCGTGATGCGCTCGTTCAGCTGCTGCAGCCGCTCCTTGAGCTGCAAGCCGTGGCTCACGCCGACCGCGAACCCGACGCCCGAGCAGAGGTTGCCCAGATCGCCGATGTGGTTGTACAGCCGCTCGAGCCTCCAGGTAGGCCGAGCGCAGCGCCGCCGCGCGGGCCGGGATCGTCACACCGCGATGGATCGACGGCCTGGCAGTACGAGACGGCGTGCGAGCAGGCGCAGGACGCCGCAGGTGCGCTCGGCCAGCAGCAGCCCGTGCCGGACGGAGTGTCCCTCGGCCACCTTCTCGACGCCACGATGGGTGAAGAACAGGCGGGCTTCCAGGTGCAGCACCATCTCGCCGACCAAGCCGCGAAACGGAAGTGGCGCCCGGCCTGGATCACGCCGGCGTGGATCGGGCCGACCGATCTCGACGATGCCCTCGCCGTGCAGGTGGTGGAAGGCCGGGCTGGCTCAGCTTCTCGGTCACCGCCGCCGCCGAGGCCGGGTCGAAATCCTTCCGAGCGGGTAGACGCCAGCCGGCCAGTTCGTGCAGCACCAGCCGGGCGCGGGTCCGGGATGCCCTCCGGGCGTCAGCCCGAGCAGATCCCGAACCTCGCGCTCGTACCAGTGCGCGGCCGGCAGGGACCGGGCGTGACGGATGGGAAGCTCGGCCGGGTCCATCGACGGCCGTCTCGACGCCCACCCAGCGGTCGCCGCAAACACGTAGGCCAGCCAGTACGCCCTGAAGCGTGCGCGATCGTCCAGGCCGACCATCGTCGCGAGTGGCGCGTTCAGGCGCTCGTGCACCGCCAGGCACGCCTCGACCAGCCGGCCGTCGGGACGACCAGCCGAACGTGCCCGCCGCATCTCCGGGCGGCCAGCGCGATGCCCCGCAGCGCCGCGCTGAGCGCGTCGATATCGGGCCGCGTCGCTGTGTGGGCCGCGGAGGGTCATCGCACCTCCCGTCGCCACCATACCGCCGCCGCCTGCTCGACGACGCCGCTCAGCCAGGGCGGCACCCACAGCCCGAACAAGACCACCCCCACCGCCAGCGGTACCTGGTGGCCGAGGGCCGTCGTCGGGTGGGTCTTGGACGGTCCTGGTGGGACGGCTGCTCGACCGAGCACCATCGGCAAAACGTGCGCGCAGAGGCCGGCGAAGATCGTCGCGAGCAGCAGCAAGAGCAGACCGCCGATCCAGGAAGTCGCCGCCGCCAAAGCTCGCCATCACGATGCCCAGTTCGGTCAGGAAGACGCCGGATGGCGGCAGCCCGGCAATCGCGAAGGCGCCCAGCAGCAGCAGCGGCCCGCTGACCGGCGCCAGCGCACGGCGCCGCGTATCGCCCGCATTCGCCGGGGTGCCGTACCGCTGCACCACGTCGCCCGCGCTCGTGGAAGAGCAGCGACTTGGTCAGCGCGTGGTTCACGAAGGTGCAGCAGCCCGACGTACAGCGCCACGCTCCCGCCGAGCCCCACCGCCACGGCGATCAGCCCCATGTGCTCGACGCTCGAATAGGCGAGCAGCCGCTTCAGGTCGCGCTGGACGAGGATGAACGGCACCGCCGTCAAGACCGACAGCAGCCCGAACCCGATCAGCAGGTTGCGCGGCAGCTCCGTGCTCGACCGCCGGCGTCACGACCGCCAGCAGACGGAGGATGCCGCGGTGAGGGTACAGTTGAGCAGCACGCCTGGAGAGCAGCCCGCTGATCGGCGAGGGCGCCCTGGCTGTGGGCGTCCGGGCAGCCAGACGTGGAGCGGCGCGAACCCGACCTTCGCCCCGAACCCGACCACCGCGAACACCAGTGCCAGCTGCATCAGTTGGTCCAGGCGCGGCGCGACGGCGAGCAGCGCGGTCCTGCTTCAACGTCGCCCATGTCCCCGAGCACGAGGTCGGTGGCCCGGTGATCAGCAGCAGGCCGAACAGCGCGAACGTGATCCCGACTGTGCAGAGGATCAGGTACTTCCAGGCTTCGAGCGCCGACCGCGTCCGGGGTAGAAACCCGACCAGCAGCGCCGAGGCCAGGGTCGCCTCGACGGCGACCCAGAGCATCCCCAGGTTGTCCACCACCACGGCGGACAGCATCGTCCAGAGGAAGGCGCAGACCCAGGTAGTACCAGCCGACCTGATCGCTTTGCGTCTCGCCGTGGGCGACGTCGTGGCGCAGGTAGCCCACCGAGTAGACCGCCGCCAGCGCGCCGACCGTCACGATGGTCACCAACAGCAGTGCGCTTAGAGCATCCACGTAGAATATGCCGCCCGCCGCCACAACCGCCGTTCGCGATCAGTCTCGGCGGCCACCAGCAGGCCGCCAGCATCACCAGCGCGCCGACGACGTTGGCGATCTCGGCGTGCGAGCGCCGCTGCACCAGCTGCGCGACGGCGCTGGCCACGAGCGGGGCGGTCAGCAGGACGAACAGCGGCATCATCGCCGTCCTGCAGCGCCTGCAGCTGGTCGGTGTCGATGGTGGCGAAGGTCCGGTTGATCTGCTGACTACCAGCCCCATCACCAGCACGCCGACCAGGATGTCCACCGCCACGCCCAATTCCACCGCCAGCGGCAGGCCCCGCGTCACCACCAGCGCCGCCAGGTAAATGCCGTTCTCCAGCATCACCAGCTCCGACGACCTGGGCCAGCGCCTTCCGCGCGGTGCTCATCGTCAGCAGCCCGAGCAGGATCAGCGAGATGGCGGATTGCAGCGCGTGCGGCGTCAGGTCGCCGCCCACGCTGGCGACCGGCCCGGGCGACGTAGAACGCCAGCAGCACCAGTGCGACGGCTAGCACGAACGTCAGCTTGCGCGAGATCACGACCTCCGCGCCGCCGCCGTGATCGACCCGGCGCATCGCGTAGCCGAGCACGAGCGGCACGCCCGCCGCCTTCACCACCGCCGTCACGCCGACAGCGGCGTAGCTGTGCAGCGACGGCTCGGCCAGCGCGACCACCCCGGCCGCCACGGCCAGCAGCGCGTGCCCTGGAGCGCCAGCAGCCAATGAACGACACTACGTGCAGGAGCAGCGTCGAGCCGAGCGCCGTCGCCAGCAGCAAGCAGCGCCACGGCGTCCAGCGCGCTCCGGGGAGGCGCCCGCGTCCAGCAGCACGCTCACCCTCCAACCACGTAGAAGGCGACCACGCCGCGCAGCGAGAGCAGGCCGCCCCCAACAGGTCCGGGATGCGGAAGACGCGCAGCTTCGGCAGGCTCGTCTCGACCAGCCAGCGCCACGCCGAGCAGCACGAGCTTCGCCAGGATACAGCCCCAGGCCCGCCATCAGGGCCAGGCGTTGCCTCGTATGCGATGCCCCACGGCAGGCAGAGCGCCGCCAGCAGCGACAGGATGACGACCTGCTTCACCAGGCAAGCCCCACAGCAGCAGGCCGAGCGGACGGCCGCTGTACTCCAGCACATCCCCGCGGCCATCGTCACCCCGAGGTCTCGCCGTCGACCGGGATGCGGCCGGCCTCGGCGATGGCGACCACGAACAGGCCGCCGAACGCCAGCAGCAGCGCCGCCGAGGGATGGGCGCCGCCGCCATCGCGCCCAACGCCGTCGAGCCCACCGGCAGCGCCAGCGCGAACAGCCCGAGCAGCAGGCCCGCCGACCAGCGCCGCGCGAACGCCGTTTCCTCGCGGCTCGCCCCCATCCCGCCGAAGTTGCTGGCCACGTGTCCAGCGCCGCCAGCGCCAGCGCTGGCGCGGGCTACGCGAACAGCCCCCACCAGGACGACGGCGTCGCCGAGTTCTTCCAGCGGCGGCCGAATCAGCAGGGTCGGCACGAGCAGCCAGCGCAGATACGCGCCGAAGTAGACGTACGGGACGACGTGGAAGATCCAGGAGGCGTGCTCCGAGACGACGCTCTCGCGGCCCAGGAGCTTGAGGATGTCGGAGGCCGGGCTGAGCAGGCCGCCCGCGCCGGCTCTGGAGCGCGATTTCGATGCCTTGATGACGCCGTTCAGGAGCGGAGCGGCCACCAGCACCAGCGCGGCCTGCGCCGCCAGCACGATCCAGCCGAGCGAGCCTCGTCATCGTCCGCCGCCCCTCAGCGCGCCAGCAACAGCGCCACGACGAGGGTGGCGAACATGTAGGTCAGATAGAGGCGCAAGCTGCCGTTCTGGAGCCACTTCGACGACGTGCGCCTCGACCAGCAGCAGGCTGATGGCCCGCTGATACAGGTACCGTCGACCGCCTGGCCTGGCCGAAGCGGACGCCCGAGACGTGGTGGGGCGACGCGGCGTACTCGCGCTCGACCTGTCGGTACGGGCGCAGCAAGGCGCTGAAGATGATCCGCACCGCTTGGCGAGCGCCGCCGCTGAGTACTGCATCTGGGGCTCCAGCGCCACGCCGCAGACCCAGGGCGGCGCGATCCGCACCCCGACCGCCTGCCGAGCACTCGCCCGAGCGCCCAGGCCAGCAGGCCGAGCGCGCCCAGCAGCAGCAGGACCGGGCACTGGCCTGTAGAGCGCGCCAGTGGCGGCGGGGGCGGACAGCGTCAGCGGGCCGGGCGCTGGGACCACTGCGCCGACCAGGCCCGCCGTGACCGGGTCGAGCAGACGTAGCACGGCCGACGGGAACAGCCCGAGCCCCACGCACGCCAGCGCGAGCACCAGCATACCGGCCAGCATCGGCAGGCCGACCTCGGCGGCGTGGTCGGCGGCCGCTCCGTCCGACCCCCAGGAACGCCACCCCGAACGCCTTGACGAAGCAGAAGAGGGCCAGCCCGCTCGTCAGCGCCAGCAGCCCGGGCCGCCACCGCGCCGCCGACGGCCACCACCGCCGCCTGCCCGCCGAACAGGAACAGCGCCTGGAGCGCTTCATCCACCTGAGCCTGAACCCGTTGAGGGGCGGCAGACGCCGCAATCGCCGCCCTGACCAGGAACAGCGCGCCGCCGTCCACGGCATCCGGATCAGCCCGCCCATCCTTTCGAGGTTACGGGTGTGGACCGCCTGGAGGACAGCCCCGGCCCCCAGGAAGAGCAGCCCCTTGAACGCGGCATGGTTCAGGGCGCAGCAGTCCAGCCAAGCCAGCGCGAACGCCGCCAGTGCCGGCTGCCCGAGCGCTGCCAGCAGCAGCTCGGCACTTCACGCCCACGAACACGATCCCGATGTTCTCGACGCTGCTGAACGCCAGCAGCCGCTTCAGATCGTGCTCGACCAGCGCGCGTACAGCACGCCGAGCACCGCCGAGACGATCCCGAGCGCCAGGATCAGGCCGCCCCACCAGGCCGACCAAGCCAGTTCCCAGCCGACCCGCAGCAGGCCATAGACCGCCGTCTGATCATCACGCCGACATCAGCGCCGAGGCGTAGCTCGGGGCGGCCAGGCGCGGCAGCCAGACGTGGAGCGGATCAGGCCGGGGTGGCGAAGCCGACCAGCGCCGCCAGGAACGTGGCGTCGCGAACGGCTGGTGCGCCAGCGCGTCGGGCGGTGCTCCGCAGCGCGTCAGTCCAGGCGGCCGAGCCTGCGATGCCATGAGCAGGAACGCTCCGAGCAGGAACGCCCCGCCGACGTGCGTCATGACCAGATAGACGAAGCCGCCTGCCGCGACTCGGCCTATGGTGGTGGTCCTCGACCACCAGGAAGAACGAGACCAGCGATTGGTCAGCTTCCCAGGGCCAGCATGAACGCCAGCACGCTGTCGGCCAGGACGACCAGCAGCATCGATGCCAGGAACGCGTTGAGCGCCACGCCAAGCCTACGCGCCGAGCCGCCCAGCCGCGATGTAGCCCGGCGCGTAGAGCGCGGCGGCTATGCCCGCACCCGAGATTAGCAGCGCGAAGAACGCCGCGAGCGGGTCGAGCCGAACGTCAGCGTCGCGAACGGCAGCGGCGCCGCCACCACGAGGCGGTCAACCGTCGCGTCGAGCAGGCAGGTGAGCGCTCGACAACGCCCGCGACTCCAGCCAGCGCCGCCGCCAGGTGCCCGCCCCAGAGGCCGCCCGTCGCCCGAACGCCAGCGCCAGTGCCGCGCCGACTCGTAGAGTGCCAGGGCCAGGATCAGGAGTGTCGGCGAGCCAGCCATCATGCGGGCGCGCCGCCCCGGCCGGGCTCAGCTTCGGTGATGGGTGCGGCCACCCAGGTCGTCGTCGGCGATGACCTGGGCGGCCTGCAAGTCCACCAGATGGTTGTTGAAGATCTGCCGCGCGACGCGTCCAGCAGGTCGTAGATCAGCGGATCGACCACACGGTAGTAGACGCTGCGCCTTGCTTGCGCCCGACGACTGCATCGCGCGCCCGCATGGATGGAGCCGCTGGGAGACGGTCGAGGACTCCATCGAGCAGGCTCGAAGGTCGGAGACGGTCCGCTCGCCCGAGCGCAGCAAGCTCGAGGATGCGGATGCGGACCGGGTGCGCGAGCGCCTTGAAGAGCCTCGGCCTTGAAGCCCTGGAGCGTGTGCGGCATATTTCGTCCGACGGAATCTTCAAATCTTCAAAGATTTGAAATGGACGGGAGTCTACACCATCCGCGTTTCCCCTAGCCACACGCCACTGCCCTGAAACGGCTACCATTCTTCTACGACGATGGTGTCGGGACAGCCGCGACAGGAGGCGTTTCCGTGATGGATGCTCCAGATCCGGGGCGCTGACCGGCCGGCTGGGGCGCTGGCCCGCCGCGAGTTGCCGGCCGTCTCGCTGGCCGCCGTCGCGGCTCTCGTGCTGATCCTCCGATCTACGTCGGTTCGCGCGGCCTCGAGGACTTCGACTCGGCGCTGGTCGGCTACGCGGTCGGCACGGTCTTTGCCGTGGCTGCCATCGTCTACCGCTACACCCGCTGGATCACCCGCCCGCCGACCTGGCGCTACTTCCGAGCCGGCTGGGTCAACTTCCTGTCCTGGCAGAACTTCCGCCGCTACACCCTGCTCATCCCGCGCGCCTGGTGGACTGACATCTTCGCCCAGACCTTCATCATCCATCGCGGCTTCAGGCGCTGGTTCGCCCACATGGCGATCTTCTGGGGCGTGGTCCTCTCCTGCGCCACTGCTTCCGCTCACGTTCGGCTGGCTCCGCTTCACCTACATCGACCCGCGTCTATCACTTCTGGTTCTTCGGCATCCCGAACTTCACCTTTCCCCGTCGAGAGCGTGTTCGGCTGGGTGCTGTACCACGCGCTCGACTTCACCTCGGTCCTGCTGATCGCCGGCTGCTGGTGGCAACTGGCGGCGCGTCACGGACGCCGCCTGCTGGTCACGCAGCGGTTCGGCTTCGACCTGCTGCCGCTGGTGTTGCTGTTCGCCATCGCCTCGGACTGGCTGATGCTGACCGCGTCGTCGCTCTGGTGGGAGGGGCGCTACTACTGGTTCATCTCGCTGGTGCATCGTCGTCGTGGTGGCCTGGCTGTTCTCGCTGCCGTTCGGCAAGTTCTTCCACATCGTGCAGCGGCCGTACCTCCATCGGCGTGACGCTGTATCAGGTGGTGAACCAGGACGTGGTCGACATGGCCCCGAGCAACGACCGCCTGCCGCTTCAAGCCAGGGCGGCGAGCTTCCCTCCGAGCAGTTCATCGCCGATCTCAAGACGACGCTCGCCGATCTCGGTCAGCAGTACCAGCTGGGCGACGGTCAGGGCGTGCTGCAGGACTACTGCCCGACCTGTAAGCGGATCCTGCGCGGGCAAGCCTACTACCGCGTGATGGGAAACCGGGCTCGTCTAGAGCGCCTCGACCCTGCCGGCCTCCCGCCCCTGGGGCGGCGATAGGCGTGAGGGGCACAGTCAAGAGGGAGCTACAGCTGCCAATCGCGGCATCTTCGTCGAGCGGCGCAACGTCAACGAAGATTTCCAACAGGTCGGCCACAGCTCCGGATGAGTGGCTGACGCCGACCGCGTCCCCGAGCGGCTGGTCCCGACCCACTGCTCGTTCTGCGGGGTCCAGTGCGCGATGCACCTGCGGGCGGCGGACGGCCAGCGGGATCGGCGTGGAGCCGCGCGACTACCCGCACAACGCATGCTCGCTCTGCCCGAAGGGTGTCGTGGCGTATCAGCAGGCCAGCCACCCCGAGCGGCTGCTCTACCCGCTGATGCGGCGGGGCGGCAAGGGCAGCCCGCTGGAGCGCGCCTGGGATGAGGCGCTCGACTACGTCGTCGGGCGCTGGCAGGCGATCCAGGCTTCAGCACGGCAAGGACGCCGTCGCGGTCTACAGCGGCTCCTCGATGACCAGCAAGCACCTGACCGGCAAGTTCGCGCGGGTGGGGCTCGGCACCCGCTACATCGACTACAACGGGCGGTTCTGCATGTCCTCGGCGGCGATGGCGTACGCCCGTGCTTTTGGGGTGGACCGCTCGCCGCTGCCGATGACCGACATCCCACTGGCCGGACAGCATCTTCGTGGCCGAACGTGGCCGAGTGCTTCCCGATCGCCATGCAGTGGATCTGCGCTTCCGCGACCGTGGCGCCAGCCTGATCGTGGCCGACCCCCGCGAGACGCCGATCACCACCGCTGACCTCTGGCTGCCGGGTCCGCCCGGGCAGCGACGTGGCCCTCCTGAACGCGATGCTGCGCCAGGTGATCGCCGACGGCCTGACCGACGAGGCGTACCTGGCCGCCCGCACGACCGAGCTGGGAGGCCGTCCGCGCGGCCGTCCAGGAGTACCCCGAGCTAGCCGAGCGCATCACCGCTGTGCCGGCCGGCTGATCGTGGCGGCGGCGCGGCTCTACGGCCGGCGCCGACCTCGCTGATCATGCACGCGCGCGGCATCGAACACAGCACCCACGGCGTCAACAACTGCCTGGCCTGCGTCAACCTGGCCCTGGCCCGTGGACAGGTCGGCAAGCCTACGGCGGCACGATGATGATCACCGGCCAGGGCAACGGCCAGGGCGGGCGCGAGGCCTTGGCCAGAAGGCGAACCAGCCAAGCCAGGATACCGCCACATCGACGTGCTGGAGGAGCGCCAGTACGTCGCCGACGTCTGGGGCATCCCGGAGCCAGAGCTGCCCCAGGAGGGCGCCGCCGCCACCGAGATGGTCAAGCTGATGGCAGACGGCGAGATCAAGAGCTGCCTGATCCTCTGCTCGAACCTGATGGTCTCACTGCCGACCAGGCCACCGTGGGGCGGGCGCTCGACACGCTCGACCCACTGGTGGTGATCGACTTCTTCGGCACCGAGGACGCCGAGGCGGCCGATGGTGCTGCCCGCATGGCCTGGCGAGGACAGCGTACTTCATCACCAACCTCGCAAGGCGGTGGCCGAAAGATCAACCAGGCCGCCTCCTTCCTACGCCCGGCGAGGCCTGCCGCGACTGGGAGATCAAGGTCCGAGATCTCGCCCGCCGGCTAGGTCGCGGGCAGTTCTTCGACTACGCCAACCCGCGCCAGATCTTCGACGAGCTGCGGCTCGCCTCGCGTGGCGGCGTCTCGGACTACTACGGCATCACCTGGGAGAAGATCGACGCCCAGGGCGGCGTCTTCTGGCCCTGCCCCACCGAGGACCACCCCGGCACGCCGCGCCTGTTCGAGGAGCGCTTCGGGCACCCGGACGGCAGGGCGAAGATGTTCGCGCTGCGCTACGAGCCGCCGGCCGAGGAGCCGAGCGACGCCTACCCGTTCCGTCTCACGACCGGCCGGGTGGTCTACCACTACCTGAGCGGCACCCAGACCCGGCGGCTCGGCTTCCTCAACTCGCAGGCGCCCGACCCGTGGGTCGAGATCCACCCGATGATGGCCGAGCGGCTCGGCATCCGCGACCACGAGATCGTGCGGGTGCGGACGCCGCGCGCCTCGATGGAGCTCCAGGCGCTGGTGGTCCCGACGATCCGCCCGGACACCCTGTTCATCCCGTTTCATTACGGCCACAGCGGCGCCGCCAACCTGCTGACCAACCCGGCCGTCGAACCGGCCTGCAAAATCCCCGAGTACAAGGTGTGCGCCGCCACCGTCGAGAGGCTCGGCGCTGCCCCCGTCAACGGCGCCGCCAGCCCATGCGAGAACTACACGCCCACCTCCGACCCGAAGATGTTCCCGTACGCCGTCGGCGAGACGAAGACGCCAGCGAGCCAGGAAGCGAAGCGATTCTGAAAGGGAGCGCTGGATGGCGATCAAGACGCTCTTCGTCGATCCGTCACGGTGCATCGGCTGCCGGGCCTGTGAGGCTGCCTGCCGCGAGTGCGACTCCCACAAGGGCGAGAGCATGGTGATGGTGGACTTCGTGGACCGCGGCTGGAGCGTCGCGACCCAGCCGACCGTCTGCATGCACTGCGCCGACCCGGTCGCCCCATGCGCCCAGGTCTGCCCGGTCCTGGCGATCCAGATCACCCCCGAAGGCGTCGTGCAGCAGGCCGACCCATCCCGCTGCATCGGCTGTCGCAACTGCGTGTTCGCCTGCCCCTTCGGCGTGCCCAAGTTCGACGTCAAGGCGCGGCTGATGAAGAAGTGCAACCTCTGTTACGACCGCACCGCCCAGGATCTACAACCCTGGTGCGCGCAAGCGTGCCCAACCCAGGCGCTGTGGTACGGCGACTACGAAGAGTTCGTCAACGAGCGCCAGGGCCGGGCGCTGAACGTGACCGGTTTCGGCAGCCAGGACGTCCGGACGCGGGTCTATCACGTGATGGCCGAGGAGGCGCCGCGCTTCGACATCCGCGAGCTGCTGCGCGAGGCGCAGGCCGAGTCCGGGCGGCCGGCTCAGCCGCGCCAGGAGGCATGGGTGCTATGACGGATCGTCTGGGCCGAGCCAGGTCGGTCGTGTCGGCGGGCAGTGGCCTGCCGTCGCCCGCGCAGATTGGCCGCTGGCGCACGACCTTCCCGTACCACTGGGACGCCGACGACCTCGTCTCGCGGCGCGAGCTGCTGCGGCTGGCCGTGCTGGCATCTGGCGCACTCTTCGCCGGCACGGCGGTGCTGGCGGCGCTCGGCTGGCTCGACAACCGCCGGCGCGGCACGCCGAAGCCGATCGTCCAGGCGAGCCAGGTCCCCGAGGGCGCCGCGCACTACTTCAACTACCCCGAGCCCGAGGACCAGGCGGTGCTGCTCCACCTGCCGGGCGGGGAGTTTGTCGCCTTCAGCCAGAAGTGCACCCACCTCTCCTGCGCCGTCTACTACCAGCCCGAGCGGCAGCGGCTGTACTGTCCCTGCCACGAGGGCGTGTTCGACGCGCGGACCGGCGAGCCGACGGCTGGCCCGCCCCAACGACGCCTGCCCCAGATCCCCTTGCGCCGCGACGGTGAGATGCTGGTGGCGCTGGAGGAAGTGCCGTGAGCGTCGAGCGCTCGCCCGACGGCGCGGCGGCTGCCGTCGCGCCTGCCGTCACGTTCGCCAGCGCGTACAGGCGGCGCGAAAGCGTGGCGCGCCCGGCTGATGCGCGGTCATCGGCGCCGGGACGGGCCGCCGTGGTGCTGGCAGCGCTGCTGGTCGGGCTGCTCCTGATGGGGATGCAGTTGTGGCTGCTGACGGTCGCGCTCGACCTGTACCTCGCCGGCCAGGGCCGACAGATCTGGCTGCTGGCGCTGGTCTCGGGCGCGATCTTCGTGGGTGGTGTGGTGATGCTGGTGGTGCTCGGCCGGCGGCCACGCCTGGGAGGCCGTCGGTCAGGCTCGGAGGTGTCCTGATGGCTCCTGGTGGGAGAGGGGCTCGGCGACGCGGAGCCGCGCGACCGTCCGCGCGCGGTAACGGGCAGGCCGATGGCGCTGTCGTCCGGGGCGGGCCGGCGGCTGTCTCCACCCAGATACCGGCGCCACGGCCCGGCGCAAGTGCCTGGATCGCGCTGGCCCTCGCGACCCTCTCGTTCGTCGTCGGCTTCGCGGTCTGGGGCCTGCTGGCGCCGCTCGCGCCGCTTT
The DNA here is from genome assembly GCA_046328125.1 of Chloroflexota bacterium. Classification (GTDB taxonomy): domain Bacteria; phylum Chloroflexota; class UBA6077; order UBA6077; family JACCZL01; genus JADZEM01. The sequence continues at coordinate 126,945 of JAXLXF010000016.1, read as the reverse complement.
TCCGCCAGCAGTGGAGCCTCTCGGCGACCGAAGTCGGCGTCCTGGTGGCGGTGCCGGTCATCCTCGGCTCGCTGGTGCGGATCCCGCTCGGCATCGTGACCGACCGGTACGGTGGACGTGTCGTCTTCGTCGTCTTCCTCTTCTTCCTGGTGGTCCCGCTGATCCTCGCCGGTTTCGCGTCCAGCTACGGCCTGCTGCTCGGCGTGGCGTTCATCCTCGGCATCGCCGGTGCCGTCTTCGCGATCGGCGTGCCGTTCGTGGCGCGCTGGTTCCCACCGGCGCAGCAGGGCATGGCGCTCGGCATCTACGGCATGGGTAACATCGGCACGGCGGTCGCGGCGCTGGTGGCGCCCTCGGTCGCGAGCTCGCTCGGCTGGCCGTTCGCCTTCTGGGTGTTCGTGCCAGTCACGGTGGCGATGGGCGTCCTGGTGCTCCTGTTCGGGCGGGACGCCCCCGGCGCGCGGCCGGTCGTCTCGCTGGCGGCCCGGCTGGTGCCGCTGAGGCAGCCGACCGCCTGGGTGTTGAGCCTGTTCTACTTCCTGACGTTCGGCGGCTTCGTCGCGATCTCCGTCTACCTGCCGACCTTCCTCGTGGACGCCTTCGGCCTGGAGCGCGCAGACGCGGCCTCGCGGGCCGCTGGCTTCGTGGTGCTGGCGACGCTGGCGCGGCCGGTCGGCGGCACCCTGGCGGACCGCTGGGGCGGCGCGGCGGTGCTCAACGTCACGTTCGTCGCGGTCGGGCTGCTGCCGATCATCCTGGCGTTTCAGCCGGGCATCGCCTGGATCACCGTGTCGTTCCTGGGGATGGCGGCGGCGCTCGGGCTCGGCAACGGCGCGGTGTTCAAGATGGTGGCCGATGCGTTCCCGCGCGAGACCGGCACCGTCACCGGCCTGGTCGGCGCGGCCGGCGGCCTGGGCGGCTTCTTCCCGCCGATTCTGATGGGGTTGGTGCGGGACGCGACCGGCGCCTACTCGATCGGCTTCATGCTGCTGTCCGAGATCGCGCTCGGCTGCCTGATCGTCAACCTGCTGGTGATGCAGCGCCGCGCGACCGTCCTGATGCCCTCGCGCTGAGCCGCTAGGAGCCAGCACGCGACGACCGCCAGGATGGGGTGCTTACTCCACCGCCGAGCAGGCAGTGACCCATCGTTCGAGAACCGCGGCCAGCTCCGACTGCCGGACCGGCTTGGCGACATAGTCGTCCATGCCGGCCGCGAGACACAGATCTCGATCTCCCTGCATCGCGGACGCGGTCATGGCGACGATCGGGGTCCGCCATTCGTCCGCCTCGGCCTGCCGGATGCGGCGCGTGGCCTCGTACCCGTCCATCTCCGGCATCTGGCAGTCCATCAGGACGAGCGCGTACGGGATGCGGGCGAGTGCCTCGACGGCCTCCCGGCCGTTGGCGACCAGATCCGCGTGATAGCCGAGCCTGGCCAGCATACGGGCGGCGACCTTCTGATTCACGATGTTGTCTTCGGCGACCAGGATGCGCACGTCGTGGTGATCTGGTAGGGTCTCGTCGCCCGCCCTGGCCACCGTCACCTGCTGACTGGGCGGCGCCGGTGCCGAGGTCTCGGAGCCGTGCTCGGCAGCGAGGCGTACCGTGAACCAGAACGTGCTCCCACGTCCAGGCTCGCTCTCGACGCCGATCTCTCCGCCCAACATGTGCGCCAGCCGCTTCGAGATAGCCAGGCCGAGACCGGTCCCACCGAATCGCCGCGTGGTCGATCCGTCAGCCTGCACGAACGGTTGGAAGAGCCGCGCCAGAACGTCCGGCGCGACACCGGGACCGGTGTCAGTCACCTCGAACCGCAGGACCGCCGCGTCGGCCTCGGGCGCGGCCCCCTCGACGCCGGCTCGGATGGTGATCCCGCCAGCGTCCGTGAACTTCACGGCGTTGCCCACGAGATTCAGGAGGACCTGTCGCATACGCCCCGCGTCTCCCACGAACTGAGAGCCCGCGGGGATCTCCACGAGGGTCGCCAGATCCAGGCCCTTCGCGCTCGCCTGAGCGGCCAGCAGTCCGGCCACGTCTTCGACGACGGCGCCCGGATCGCACGGCCCGGCCTCGAGCTCCAGCTTGTCGGCCTCGATCTTGGAGAAGTCCAGGATGTCGTTGATGATCTGGAGCAGGGCCTCACCGCTGCTTCGAATCGTGGCGGCGCAGTCGCGCTGATCGGCTGTCAGGGTGTCGTCGAGCAACAGGCCCGTCATCCCGATGACGCCGTTGAGTGGGGTGCGAATCTCGTGCGACATCATCGCCAGGAAGGCGGACTTGGCGCGGCTCGCCTCCTCGGCCGTCGCCACTGCCGTGCGAGCGCGTTCGAGGGCAGCGGCGAGCTCGGCGTTCGCAGTGGCGAGCGCTTCTTCGGCCTGGACCGCCTCCGTGACGTCGCGCGAGATGGCAACGATGAGCCTGGGCGTGCCGTCGGGCTCGGTCACCGCCCGCCCCCACGATTCCAGGATCAACCAGCGTCCATCTCGGTGGTGATAGCGGTGACGGACCCGCTCGACGCCGCCGCTCACACAGGCCCGCGCCATCGCCGCGCCGACCATGTCGCGGTCATCAGGGTGCATGTGCTCGAACGTGCTGCGCCCGATCCACGCCTCGATCGGGCGCCCGAGGACTTCGAGCACCGCCGGGCTCACCGCTCGAATGGACCCATCCAGCTCGAGCACCGTGATCAGATCGGGCGAGGCTTCGAGCACCGAAGCGAACAACTGCTCGCGATCGCGCAAGGCAATCTCGGCGATGTGGCGAGCGGTCACGTCGTGGATGGACACCGAGAGACCGTCACGGAATGGGTACGCCTTGATCTCAAACCATTGCTTGCGCGGCTCGAAGAACGTGGTGAAGTTGACCCCCTGACCGGTCGCCATGGCGCGGCGGCACTCCGTCTCGATGGCGGTGTTGACGGCGCGTGGGAAGGTGGCCCAGGCGTCCCGCCCGATGAGCTCCTCGCGGGTATGCGCGAACAGGCGCTCGGCTTCCGCGTTGACGTAGGTGAGTCGCCAGTCCCGGTCGATGGCGAGGAAGGCGTCGGTGATGCTCTCCAGGATGTCGCAGACCTGACGCTCGGCGTCGACGGCCTGCTTTCGTGCTGCCTGTTCGGCCGCGAGGAGTCGGACACGCTCGTCCTCGGCCCGGCGACGCTCGGAGAGATCGCGCACCACGCTCATCAAGACGCGCTCGCCGTCCAGATTGGCGCCGACCACACTCACATCCACAGGAAACGTCGAGCCGTCCTTGCGGCGGTGGAGCGTCTCGAACCTGACGCCACGGTCGGCGGCGGTCACGATCTGGGCATGGTCCTCGCGTGCGTGTGGCGTGGCGCGCAGGTCGAAGACTGACATGGAGAGGATCTCGTCTAGGGCATAGCCGTACGCCCTGACCGCTGCCTCGTTCGCATCGAGCATCCGGCCGTCGAGGGCGATGAACAGCATGATGTCCGTGGCGTGCTCGGCGAGCAGGCGGTAGCGCGCCAGCTCCCGTTCCGTCCGCTTCCGTTCGGTGATGTCGACCATCCCGCCGACCATCCTGACGGGCGTCCCCTCTTCGGTACGAACGATCTCGCCCCGATCGACGACGTCGGCATAGCGGCCATCGGCCCGTCGATACCGATACTCCGAGGACCAGCGCACGTCGGCGCTTGCGAGCACAGCGTCGAGCTCGGCCCACACCCGTTCGCGATCCTCGGGATGCACGAGCTCCGCCCAGGCCTGGACGGTCGGCACTTGCGCCTGCCCGTCGTGGCCGAAGACGGTCCGCATGCCGTCGCTCCACCAGAGGACGTCGGTGCGCAGGTCCCAGTCCCAGATCGCGTCGCTGGCGGAGCCAGCGATGATCCGAAAGCGCTCCTCACTCTCACGTAGCGCCTGCTCGGCCTCTTTACGGTCCGAGATGTCCGTGCAGATGCCGACCAGACCGATCGGCGTGCCGGAGGGGTCCGCGATGCGGTCCGCCCGCAACAGGATCGGCACGAGCGTGCCCTGCCGCGTTCGAAGCTGGACCTCACCGCGCCACGAGCGCCCGGCCATGATACTGTCCATCACCTGACGTGCCACGTCGGCGTCGGCAAAGGAGGCCCAGGGGCCGCCAACCGCGTTCAGGGTTTCGGGCGTGTATCCGAGAAGGTCGGCGAAGGCGGCATTGTGGTAGACGGATTCGCCGCTGAGCGTGGCGATGCCGACGGCGTCGCGCGTCGCGTCGAGGGCGCTGCGCAGGCGTGCGCACGTGTGCTCGGCCTGCTTCCGACGGGTGATGTCTCGCTCCGCCGCCACGACGTGGGTGAGGTGACCGGACGGGTCGAAGATCGGGTCAGCCCGCCGTTCGACCCAACCCACGGCGCCCGTCTCGGTGGCGCGTTCGGTCTCGGCGGCGATCGGCCGGCGGGATCGAAGGGCCGTTCGTGCCATCTCGCCCAGGATCGACGAGCCACCCGACGCCGCCAGCACCGCGTCGATCGGCCGGCCCAGGATCTCATCTGAGGGTACGCCACAGCTCCGCGCGAACGCGGCATTGGCCGACTCGACCACGCCGGAGGCGCCGAGAATCAGTGTCGAGTCGCAGGCGAGCGCCTCACTGCCGGCCGCGCCGTGCGTACACGCGGGGACCACCCTGACAGTTGCGGACGGCGCGGCTGACGGTTCATCCCGCGTCGTCGTTCTCGCTAGGTCGTCCGACATAGCCTGCGCGACTCTCTCGACATCATGAGCTACTGGCTAGAGCATGCTCTGAGGGTGGGGCGCCTTACCTGGAAACGTGGCGCCGTTGCGAGGCGGGACGGGTGGCCCCTTCGAGGAGGAGACCCGACGCGAGCTGGCTCCGGTCTATTGCTGTCGCACTGTCTCAACTGGCCCGCTGTAGCAGGTGCTTCGTCAGTCGGGACTCGTGACGGGCACGCTGGCTACCCAGTCCTCGGTCGCGACGGGCACGTCCGGGGCCAGCAGCTGATGGTGCTTCGCCAGCACACGTCGTCGGGATTTGCACCAGGGCCATGAAATGGGAGGTCGGATCGCCATACCTGGCGATCCGACCCCGCTGCAACCGGCAACCGGCGCGTCCTACGCTCAGACCGCGTGCAGCCCGGCCGATGGAGCGCGGCTCGGGCTCCAGTCGGCGGCTCGACGGCGAGCGACCACTGCGCTCGTTGTGTTCTCGATCTGGAAACGGGCCACCAGTGACTTCAACTGCTCGGCTGTGGCCGCCAGCTCTTCCGCCTGGGCGCTCATCTCCTCGACCTGGGCGCTCATCTCCTCGGCCGAGGCCGAGACTTGCTCGGTTGCCGCCGAGCTCTCCTCGGCGACGGCCGCAATCGATTCGATAGACGCCCTGACCTGTCCGGCCTGGGCTGCCATCTGCTCGGTCGCGGCCGAGCTCTGTTCGACCACCGCGCTGATGCTGCCCATGTCCTCCACGACACCACGGGCCCCGCCGGCCATCTCCTGGGCCGCGGTCGCGATCCCGTTCACCTGGCTGACGGTCGCCTCGACAGCGGCCAGGATCTCGCCGAGCGCCTTGCCTGCCTCGTCGGCCCTGGCCGCGCCTTGCTCGACCTTCTCGGAGCCCTGCGTCATTGCTCCGACCGCGTCCTTGGTGCCGGCCTGGACCTCCCGGATCAAGTCCGCGATGGCCCTGGTCTCGCGCTGGGAGCGCTCGGCCAGCTTGCGGACCTCGTCGGCGACCACGGCAAACCCGCGCCCGTGCTCGCCAGCTCGGGCCGCCTCAATGGCCGCGTTGAGCGCCAGCAAGTTGGTCTGCTCCGCGATGTCGTCGATCGTCTCGACGACCGCCCCGATCTTCTCGCCGAGCTTCCCGAGCTCCTGCACCTTGCCGGCGGCCGTCGCGACGACCTGCTTGATCTCGGTCATGCCGTCGACCGTCTCCCGGACGGCCCGGGCGCCAGACTCGGCCGAGACCTTCGTCTGCTGCGACGCCGCCGCCACGCTCTGGGCGTTGCTCGCAACTTGCTCGACACCGGCCGCCATCTGCGTGGCTGTAGCCGACACCGCCTGCACCCGGCGGGCCTGGTCGGACGCGCCCCTGGCGATGCCGTCGATGGCCTGCCCGAGCTGGCCGACAGCCGCGTTTGAAGCCTGGGCCGAATGGCTGGTGTCCTGCGAGCCGGCCGCCACGTTCTGGACGGCCTGAGTCACCTGCTGCACCACGCCGCTGGTCTGCGCGGCCGCGTGGCTGAGCTGATCCGAGGTGCCAGCCAGTCCGGCCGCCGACTCTTTGACCTGCCCGATGACTTCGCGCAAGCTCGCCGCCATCTGCTGGAAGGCGAGGCCGAGGACATCCCGCTCGCCCTTCGGCTGCACCGACTGCGTGAGGTCGCCGTCCGCCATCGCGGCTGCCACAGCGGAGATCTCGCGCTGGTAGGCGATCATCTCACGGAACGCCGCGGCGGTCTGGCCGACTTCGTCTCCGCGGTTCAGGTCGATCTTCTGATCGATGTCGCCGACCGAGAGCCCCTTTGCCGCCAGCGTCATCGCCTCGAGCGGGCTGGCCAGGCTTCGGGCGACGAAGACGCCGATACCGAGGGCCAGGAGCACGCCAGCGCCGATGATCCCGACGAGCAGCATCTGGGACTGCACGAAGGCCGCGTCGGACTCCGTCAGCTGCGTTGCGACCTGTGCGTCATTCTGAGCGACCAGCTCGTCCAGCGCCGCGTTCATCGCCGTGGCTTGTGACGCCGCCTTGTGCAGCAAGATGTCGGCGGCGGCCGCGTTGCTCACGTCAGTGTTGAGCTTCGCCTGAGCCAGCGCCACCTCTGCGTCTGCCCGCCAGTCCTTGTAGGTCGACTCGAACCGTGGTGCGATCTGCTTCTCGGCATCGCTCATCGGCAACGCCTTGTACGCTGCCCAGGACGTGTCCAGGGTGGAGAGCCGGTCCCTGGCCGAGGCCACGAAGGTGTCGGTCTCCTGCTGGCCCGATGTCAACACTGCTTGAGCGATGTCGCGCTGAACGCGAAGCATCGAGGCCTGTGTCTTCGCGAGGGCGAGAACCGTCGGCACGTTGTTGGTGCCAACCTGATCGAGGTTCGTTTTCACGCCCCCAGCCGTCGAGAAGCCCATCCAGCCGACAGCGGCCATGATGACGCAGACGACCCCGAACGATCCCACCAGTTTGAACAGCGTTCCACGGTCATGGAGCCATTGCATAAAACGTTCACCGTCGGCCTTTGGCCGAGCCTCTGCCAGAATGCCGGGAGGCCGGGCAATATCCGCAGGGTCGGGTTTCCCTGGCTGACCCTACAAGCCGTAACCATCGGCGCGCGGCGTTCGGGATGCCTAAAACGGTTCTGCTCGCGCTTCCTCACAAGAACCTGACGCATCAGTACTCAAAGGCTCGCCAAGGTAGGAACGAGAGTGTGACAAGGCAAGGCGCGCCGATGACGATCGTCCCACCGACGCCGGGAAGCTTCTTTGCGCGGCACATGCGCTGGATTGCCCCATCGGGACCACCCCTGGCGAGGCCGCGTGCTGCGCAACAGCTGAGGCGGTCCCAACCCGGGCCACCGAGTCACACGCGGCCTACAGCGACGGCAGCACCTCGGCCCAGATCCCGAACAGGCCGATCCCGACCAGCAGCAGACCGGCGGCGCGGGTCAGCAGGCCGTAGCGGCCGGCCAGCCAGCGGGTCAGGTGGCGCTGGAGCGGCGCGGCCAGCAGCGGCAGCGCCACCAGCGGCCAGCCGAACCCGAGCCCGAACGCCAGCGTGTATCCCAGGCTGTCCGCCAGCGACCCGATGCTGCCCGCCCCCAGCACGAACGCGCTGACCACCAGCGGCCCGACGCACGGTAGGGTCATCGGGCCGAGCAGCAGCCCGTAGGCGAACGCGGTCAGGAACGGGTTGCGGAAGACCGGCGCCTGCGTGCTCGCCAGCCGGGCGAACGGGTTGCGCCCGAGCAGGAGCGCCAGCCCGAGCACGACGACGCTGCCGTAGACCAGCGGCAGCAGCCACGGCAGGATCGTGCCGAACGTCCGCCGCAACAGGAACAGCGCCAGCCCGACGGCCAGCATCATGGCCAGGACGCCGGCCAGCACCAGCACCCCGAGCGTCGCACGCGCCCAGCCAGCCCGGCGCTGGCCATCGGTCGCGCTCGCCCCGTCGCCCAGCGAATCGGCCGCCAGGTAGGCCACCATGCTCGGGTAGAGCGGCAGGACGCAGACGTTCGTCAGGATCGCCGTGTTGCCGAGGATGAACGCCTCGGCGAGATGGTTCACTCGGGCGTCCTCATCGTCGTGCCACGCAGCCCGGGCGAAGAAGCGGCGAAGATCGCCGCGCTCCACGGGCACGTGCACGTCACCACTGACACTATCGGTTGGGGCTGCGCGAGCGTCACATGCCGCCGGCCACCGTCAGCTCTTGCAGCAGCTGGTCGGCGGTGTGGAGGCCGGTTTTCAGGTCGCTGGTGGCGCCGTCCGGGGCGATCACGAGATGGGGGATCGCCGGCGGCGTGGTGATGGTCAGGCCGTAGCTGTCCGCCAGCGCCTTCAACAGCTCCGGCGTCATCACCGCGAACGTCCAGCCAAACCCCTGCGCATCGACGTACTGGGCCAGCGTCGCGGGGTCAAGGTCGGTCTCGACGCTCAGGCCAAGCAGCACCACCTTGTCCGGATCGAGCTGCCCCCGCAGCTGGTCGCGGATGATGCCCATCTGCTGCCGACAGTTCGTGCACCACGTCGCCATCGGCTCCAGGTAGACCGTCTTGCCCGCGAAGTCGGCCAGGGTGAACGACTGCCCGGTCCGAGCGTCCGTCAGCGGCAGTGTGTGCCAGGCTGGACGGTCGGCGGCGGGCGCGGCGGCCTGGGCCGAGGGCGCGAGCAGCAGCACGACGGCGACGAGCGACGCGGCAGCCAGAATTGGCAGGCCGGCGAGGAGCCGGGGAGCTCTCATACCGAGTGATCCTCTCTCGAAAGGTGTCAGGAGGTGGTGTCGGGGGCGGGACGCAGGTGCCCCGTCGCGATGACAGGCTCGGGTCTCATCCCAGGATAGCGCCGAGGTGTTACGAATCGCTGACGACCGGAGACGGCACGGTGATCGCCGTCTCCATCTTCCTCTGTGGAGTGTACGTCTGAACGCCCGCCCCGGATGGGACGTGAGCCAGACGACAGCGTTCTTACGGTACGCTCACCGAACCCTGATCTAGCCTGTATCCAACGCCGTATCTGACTCGGTACACTGCACTCGTCGAGCCGACGATTCGGCCTGGCCCCTGGAGCAGCCAGGGGCCGATCTCGCCGCAAAGCGTGGACGGTCCGTGCTGCTGACTTCTCCGGGCACCGAAAGAGATACTCCCATGCCATCGAGCCGCGGACTGCTGCGCACCGGCCTCCACTTCCTGGGCCGAGTCTGGTCCCTGGCGACGCCCTATTTTCGCTCCGACCAGCGGCTCGTCGCCGGCGGCTTGCTCGCCACGATCGTGACGCTCACGCTGAGCAGCGTCTACATCAGCGTCCGGTACAACGACTGGTATCGGCAGTTCTACAACGCCCTCGAACAGCGCGACTTCGAGTCGTTCAAGTACCTGCTGCTCGTGTTCTGCGGACTGGCGACCGCGAACATCCTGGTGGCTGTCTTCCGGCTGTACCTGACCCAGATGCTGGAGATGCGCTGGCGGACCTGGCTGACGCACCGGTACGTCCACCGCTGGTTGGACCGGCAGGTCTACTACCGCCTGGAGCTGGAGAATCGGGGCACCGACAACCCGGACCAGCGGATCGCCGAAGACCTGCGCAGCTTCACGACTGGCGCACTGAGCTTCTCGCTCGGGATGCTCTCGGCGACCGTGACGCTGGCGTCGTTCGTGGTGATCCTCTGGAACATCGGCGGCCCGCTCTCGTTCACGCTCGGCGAGACCGACGTGACCATCCCCGGCTTCATGGTCTGGATGGCCCTGGTGTACGCCATCGTCGGCACCATCCTGACCCACATCGTCGGGCGGCGCCTGATCGGGATCAACTTCCAGCAGGAACGGTTCGAGGCCGACTTCCGCTTCAGCCTGGTGCGCCTGCGCGAGAACGCCGAAGGCGTCGCGCTCTACCGAGGCGAGCACGCGGAGGAGGCGCATCTCCAGCAGCGGTTCGGCAGGATCCAGGACAACTGGCGCCAGCTGATGCGCTACACCAAGAACCTGACCTTTTTCACGGTCGGCTACAACCAGACGGCGGTCGTCTTCCCGTTCATCGTCAGCGCGCCGCGCTTCTTCGCCGGCGAGCTGACCATCGGCGTGCTGCTCCAGATCAGCCAGGCGTTTGGCAGGGTCGAGGACAGCCTCTCCTGGTTCATCAACGCGTACGGCCGGCTGGCCGATTGGAAGGCGAGCGTGGACCGCTTGCTCACCTTCCACGACGCGCTGGAGCGGATCGGCGCCCAGGTCGAGTCCGCCGGCGTCGAGGAGCGCGGCATCCGGATCCTGGCCCACGCCGAGCCGGTCCTCCGCGCCGAGGGGCTGACGCTGGCGCTGCCGGACGGCCGCGAGATCGTGTCGGACGCCGCGTTCACCGTTGAGAGCGGCGACCGGGTGCTCGTGTCCGGGCCGACTGGCTCCGGCAAGAGCACCCTCTTCCGGGCCGCGGCCGGCATCTGGCCGTTCGGCGAAGGCCAGATCGCGCTGCCGGCGGGGGCGAAGGTGCTGTTCCTGCCCCAGAAGCCGTACATCCCGATCGGGACGCTGCGGGCGGCGGTCTGCTACCCGGCCGCCACCGACACGTTCGACGAGGCGGCGATCCGCTCGACGCTGGGGTCCGTGAATCTCCACCCGCTCGCCAGCCGCCTGGACGAGGCCCAGAACTGGAGCATGACCCTGAGCGGCGGCGAGCAGCAGCGGCTGGCGGTAGCCAGAGCGCTGCTCCACCGCCCGGACTGGCTGTTCCTGGACGAGGCGACCTCGTCGCTGGACGCCGCCACCGAGCAGCGCGTCTACGAGCTGCTGCGCGAGCACCTGGCCGACGCCACCATCGTGAGCATCGCGCACCGCCCGGCCGCCGCCGACTTCCAGGACGCCACCATCGAGCTGGCGCCGTCCGAGGCCGGCACGACGGTCCGGGCCACCCGGAACGGTCAGCCGCGCCTGGAGCTGCTGGCCGTGGCCCCCGAAGCCGTCCCGACGAGCTGACCGATGCGCCCGCGTGCGGCCCCGCGCCAGAAGGCGAGCGCGGAGCCGCACGCGGGCTCACGCCACCAGCGGCAGCGCCTCGAAGCTGCCGCCCAGGATCTGTTCGGACGGGACGCCGAGCCAGCCCTGGAGCACCGAGCTGTAGACGGTGCGGAAGTCGGTCGTGAACTTCAGGTCGCCACGGTCCAGGTCGGTCAGGCTCGGGTAGCTGCCGTGCAGCCCGGCCCGTACGTTGCCGCCAAGGATGAACAGTGGCTCGGCGGTGCCGTGGTCCGTCCCGTTGCTGGCGTTCTCGGCGACCCGCCGCCCGAACTCCGAGAACGTCATCACCATCACGTCGTCCAGCCGCCCCAGCCGCTCCATGTCCTGCATGAACGCCTCGACGGCACCGTCGAGCTCGGTCAGGAGGCGCTGCTGCTGGCCGATCTGGTTGGCGTGGGTGTCGAAGCCGCCGTGCGTGGCGAAGAAGACCCGGGTGCCGACGTCGCCGGCGATGACCTGGGCAATCGTCTTCAGGCTCTCGCCGATCGGCGCCTGGGGATAGGTGATAGGGCTCTGGTAGCTCTGCGCGATGGTCGCCATCGTGTCCGCGTCGTCGAGGGCGGTCCGGGTCGCCTGGCGCAGAAACTCCTCCTCCGGCCGCCCGCGCGCCTGGCTGAGCGCCCGGCGCAGCGCCTCAGCCTCGTACTGGCGAGCGGTCGGGTTGGCGCGGGGGCTGGCGTACTGGAACGCCGCCAGACTGGAGATGGCCGGCACCAGCGTCAGCTCGGTCCAGAACGACTTCTGCACCACCGGCCCCATGACGACGCCTTCGAGATGCTTGTCGGTGCCACAGGCGCACGAGTCGAGGTAACGGCCCAGCCAGCCGGTCGGCTCGATGCGGTCCGGGACGGCGGTCTGCCAGATGTCCATCGCGCGGAAGTGGGAGCGGTTCGGATTCGGGTAGCCGACGCCCTGGACGACGGCGACCTGGCCGGCGTCGTAGCGTGCCTTGAGCCGGGTCAGCGCCGGGCTCAGCCCGACCTTGTCGTCCAGTTGGAGCACCTGCTCGCGCGGGATCGCCAGCGAGGGGCGAGCCTGGTAGTAGAGCGGGTCGCCGTACGGGATCAGGGTGTTGATGCCGTCGTTGCCGCCAGCCAGCAGCAGGACGACCAGGATGCGGCGCGAGGCGTCCGCTGGCGCAGCCTGGGCCACCGTCGAGGCGCCGGGCACGGCCTGGACGCCGAGCCCGGCCTGCGCGGCGGCGACCTTCGGCCCGAGGTCGAGCACACGGGCGGTCTCGGCCAGGAAGGCCGGCACGACCATCGAGGCGGCCACCAGCCCGGCCCCACGCTTCAGGAAGTCACGTCGTTGGAGTGGCATGAGTGTCCTCTGTTAGTTGAGCTGATAGGCCGGCGTTAGTTCAGTTGGTAGGCTGGCAGGGCCATCGTCAGGCGGAACAGGCCGCGCAGCTGGTCCGGCGTGCGCGCCTGGTCGGCGTACGCCTGGATCGCAGCGCGCTCGTCGGGGCTGGCGTCGCCGTCCACCAGCAGGTCGAGCACCCGCTGGACGCGCGCCGACGCCGTGGCCGCTCCGTCGAGTAGCGTCGTGACGGGCTGGCCGCCGAGGACCGGCCCGCCAAGCTGGGTTGCCACGGCCCCCAGCACATTGAAGCGGGTGAGCAAGGTGGCGGCGTTGATCCAGCCCCGGTTGCCAAACCAGCCAGCCACGTTCGGCGGATTGAACAGCTCCTGGCCAAGCAGGCGCATCGCCCCGACGGCCTGGGGCGGGATCTCGTCGGCGCCCAGCGTCCGCAGCGCGCCGACCAGCAGCTCGGTCGGGCTCTTGACGAGCGCCCGGTAGGCGCGCTCGGAGGAGAATTCGGGCGAGCGCAGGATCGCCTCGACCACACTGCCAATCGAGCCGCCGCTCTGCTGGTAGACGCCGGCCAGCCGCTCGACGACGTCAGGCTCGGGGTTGGGGTAGGCGAAGAACCGGAACAGCTTGCTCGCCATGAAGCGCGCGGTGACCGGGTGCGCGGCCAGCATGTCGCTGACGGCGTCGCCGTCGAAGGCGCCGGTCTGCCCGAGGATCGTCTTCTGCCCGTAGTCGTGCTGCATCGGACGAAACAGATACTCGCCGTCCAGGGTGGCGGACCAGCCAGTGAAGGCGCGCGCGACCTCGTCCACGTCGTCCTCGGTGTAATTGCCGACGCCGAGGGTGAACAGCTCCATCAGCTCGCGGGCGTAATTCTCGTTCGGGGCGCCCTTCCGATTGGTCTGGAGATCCAGCCAGCGGATCATCGCGCCGTCTCGCGAGATGGCCCGCAGGAGGGCGCCGTAGCTGCCGAGCGCATTGGCTCGGAACAACTGGTTCTGAATGAGCAGCAGGTTCGGGTCTTTGACCTTCTTGAGCGCCGAAGTCAGGTGACCGTGCCAGAAGAGGGTCATCTTCTCCTGGAGCGGACGGCTGGTGTGGACCATCTTGTCCAGCCACCACACTTGCAGCCCCACGGCCTCCGGCGCGACCCGGTCCGGCGTCTCCGGGACGGCGTCGTAGTTGACGAGCCGGCTGACGGCCCCGTCGAATCCGAGCCGAGCGTACTCGTCAAGCTCCTGCTCGCTCGGCCCGAAGCCGGCCCGCCTGAGCAGGTGCGCGATGCGTGCGCGGTCGTTATCCAGCGCCATTGCCGGCTCCTTTCTGCCTGGTGGCGCGCGGCCTTGCCGCTGCAGCCGTCTGCTTCGCCTGCTGGCCTGCCGCCGGCTGCCCGATCTGCTGCCCAGACGCCGACTGCGAGGTCCGCGGCCCGGAGGTCGGCTGGCCGGGCTGCCCTGGCTGCCGCTTCGGCTTCTCGCCGGCCGGCCGCACGATCACGATCCGTGCGATCGGCTCGCCTCTCCCACCACCCCGCACGATCACCTGATCCCCTTGCTTCAGGAGGTCGAAGTGGTACGGACGGTCGTGGCCGGCCATGAAGACGGTCGTGTCGAGCACCTGATACGTCGTCTGCTCGCCGGTCGGGGTCTGAATCGTGAAGCTGGCCGGGTCGGTCGCGATCTGAACGACCTCGCCAGTTGGACGACGGGTATTCTTTGGTGGCGTCGCCGCTCCGGGGACCGTCGCTCCCGGCGCCGTGGTCGGCGTCGGCGTGGTTGGCGTCGGCGTGGCGGCCTCCTGGGCTGCGACCTTCCCGACCAGGCCGCTCAGCGGGCCGCCGGTCAGCGCGTGGGCGGTCGTCGTCTGCGTACTGGCGCACCAGACGGCGCCGACGAGCAGCCCGCCGACCAGTGCGCCAGCTCCTCCTGTCGCGAGCCACCGCGACCCGAGAGCGCGCGGCGTGCGCATAATCGTGTCCTCCAGTCCGGGCGCGCCGCTCGACGTGCCGGATGCCTGGAACACCCCGCCCCCGTCGCTGCGCCCGCTCGCACGGTTGTTACCTTCAACCGTAGCTCGCAAGCAGACGGAAGGTATTGACTTCCTGTAAACAGTGTTCAAAGACTCTGTTAGCGACCCGGTGATCCACTGACGTGCGACAATCTCTCGTGACGACGGTCGGCGAACTGGAGGAGCCTTGATGCGTCTTGCTGACGAGGTCCGTACAGCGATTCAGGCGTTCGTCGCCGGACGCTCCACAGCACATGAGCTGGAGGGATGGCTCGACAGCGTCGCGCCGATGCCGTGGACTGAAGTCCACGTCTACCAGTGGTGCGTGGCTACGCCACGCCGGAGCTAGCTCGTTCGTCGCGTAGCGACGGTCCAATGGTAGACGTGGGTTTCAACCCACGGACCTCATCTGGTCGCCAGGAGACTGTCCGGGACGGCAACTCGGTGCCACCGGCTATGATGCCCGTGACGTGAGCCCGGCCGGCGGGGAGAGCAGGCCAGCCCGGCTCGCGCCGACGTTCCGTGTGACCCCGACGAGCCGCTGAACCGACGAAGGAGTCCGGCGACGATGAAGGTGTACGAGGCACTGGCGAACAACTTTGTCAAAGAGGGCGTGACCACCGTCTTCGGCCTGATGGGCAACGGCAACATGTACTGGTGGCACACCCTCGACCAGCACCCCGACGTCACCATCTACGAGACCAGGCACGAGGGCAGCTCCCTGACCATGGCCGAGGGCTGGGGGCGAGCGGCCGGCCAGCCCGGCATCTGCACCGTCACCCAGGGGCCGGGGCTGACCCAGCTCGGCACCTCGCTGACCGTCGCGGTGCGCGCCAAAGTGCCGATGGTCGTGTTCGCCGGCGACACCGCCCTCAACGAGCACGACTCCGTCCAGCAGCTGGACCAGCAGAAGTTCGTGGAGGCCACTGGCGCCGGCTTCGTCCCGCTCTGGACCGCCGCCGGCACCGACGAGGCCGTGCGGCAGGCGTTCTACCTCGCCCGCACCGAGTCCCGTCCCATCGTGCTGAACGCGCCGATGGACGTCCAGCAGCAGACCTACGACGGCGAGGGCGACGAGTACGAGCCGAGCACCACCCTGCTGCCCGGCCTCCAGCGCGTCCAGCCGGACCCGAACCGCCTCCAGGACGCCGTGAAGGTCATCGCCGAGGCGAAGAAGCCGGTCATCGTGATGGGGCTGGGGGCGGCCAAAGCGGACGCCGGCGACGCCATCAAGAAGCTGGCCGACCGGATCGGGGCGTTGCTGGCAACCTCCCTGCCGATGAAGGGGTACCTCGGCGAATCCGAGTACCACGTCGGGATCTCGGGCCTGTACGCCACCAAGACCGCCATCGACCTGTTCGCGGACGCAGACGTGGTGATCGGCGTCGGCGCCAGCCTGAACCATTACACCACCGAGCACGGCTACATCTTCCCGAACGCGAAGTACGTCCAGATCGACCTGCGACCGTCCATCGTGATGGGCAACGGCAAGCGCGCCGAGCACTACGTCCAGGGCGACGCGAAGCTGACCGTCGAGCTGATCGACCAGCAGCTGGCGTCCCAGCATCACACCAGCACCGGCTACCGCATCGCCGAAGTGCGGGGCATGCTCTCCGAGTACGACCCGGACCCGCGCGAGTTCGCGCTCGACGCGGGCACCGTCGATCCGAGGCGGGCCGCCAGCATCCTGGACGACGGCCTCCCGGCCGAGGTCGGCCTGATCCACGGCACCGGCCACTGCTCGGGCATCACCAACATCTTCATGAACAAGCCACGCCAGCTGAACTGGGCGATCAACACGTTCGGCTGCATCGGGCAGGCGCTCCCGACGGCCATCGGGGCGGCGGTCGCGGCCAACGGCAAGCCCGTCGCCGTGATGGACGGCGACGCCAGCATGCTGATGCACGCCTCGGAGCTGGACACCGCCGCCCGGCTCGGGATCAAGCTGCTGGTGGCCGTCTTCAACGACGAGGCGCTCGGCGCGGAGTACCAGAAGTTCGTCTCGAAGAAGATGGACGCGCGAGCTTCCGCGATCACCACGCCTGACCTCGGCGCGGTGGCACGAGCGTTCGGCTGCCGCGGCGTGCAGGCCCGCACTCTCGACGAGGTGAAGGCCGGCCTGGACGAGTTCCTGGCCGGCGACGGCCCGATGGTGATGGACATCCGGGTCTCGCGGAGCGTCATCAGCGTGCCGTACAGCCGGCTCTGGTTCGGGCAGGACGTGTGACGCGAGTGGCGAGTAGTGAGTGGCGAGTGGCGAGTGGCGAGGATACCGTCTGATGGAGGGCGGCTGAGGCGATGATCGAGATTCGCGAGCGGTTCGACGTACAGGCCGCCCCCGACAAGGTCTGGGCGATCCTCTCAGACCCGTACGCGGTGGTCGGGTGCGTGCCGGGCGCCAGCATCACCGGGCAGGAGCCGGACGGCTCGCTCGATGCCAACGTCGGCGTCAAGTTCGGGCCGACGCGTGTCGCCTTCAAGGTGAAGGCGAATCTGGAGCTGGACGAGGCGGCGCGGACCGGCCAGATCTCGGCGCAGGGCCGTGACGGGATCGGCGGGACGCGCATGAAGTCCACCGCCACGTTCGGGGTGACGCCGGGGCCGGGCCAGACCGGCACCAGCGTCGCCATCGACGGCAGCGTCGACGTGTCTGGGCGGCTGGCGTCGCTGATCGAAGGCGGCGCCAGCCTGGTGGTGAAGCGGATGTCAGCCGAGTTCGCGGAGCGGCTGGCCGCCCGCTGCTCTGAGGCGTAGCAGGTAGAGCCTGGTAGGGGCGCGATTCATCGCGCCCAGCGAAGCGGGCTACTCCTTGAGCACCAGATCCTCGTACAGCCCGAGGTAGTTGTACTGCGGCACCGCCCCCACCACCTCCTCCAGCGGCTTGTTCCCGAGCCGCTGGTTCAGGCCCCAGATGGCCACGTTCCGGCAGACCGGCACGATCATGTACTGCTCCAGGATGAAGTTCTGGACCTGCTCCACCAGCCGCTTGCGCTCCTGGAGGTCCACCGAGCTGTCGTACTGCTTCATCCAGGCGTCGATCTCCGGCACGGACATGCCGGAGAAGGTCCCGCCGGTGACCGCGCTCTCGCGGATGCGGGAGGCGGCATCGCCGGGCGCGCCGGAGAACATCAAGACCAGGCCTTTCAGCCGGTTCGGGCCGGAGCTCATCTGGTCGTAGAAGGCGGCCCGCTCCATCGTGTTCAGGGTCGTCTTGACGTTGACGGCGCGCAGTTGCGAGACCAGCCGCTCGCCCCACGAGAAGTACGGCGGCAGTGGCGTCAGCGCCGAGATCTCGAAGCCGCCCGCCACGCCGGCATCGGCGAGCAGCTTCTTCGCCTGGGCGAGATCGGTCGGCGGGACCGGCTTGTCCAGCCCGAGCGGCCAGTCTGGCGGAATCCAGTTGCCGCCGATCGAGGACATCCCGCCCAGCTCAGCGTCGTTCACCGCCTTACGGTCAAGCGCCAGGCTGATCGCCTGCCGGACCCGAATGTCCTTGAGCGGGTGGTCCGGCCTGTCGAGCGCCATCAGCTCCAGCCAGGTCGGGTTGCCCTGGACGGCCATGACTCTCAGGTTCGGGTCCTGCTTCATCGTCTGGAACAGGTCGCCCTGGATCGCGTAGGCAGCGTCAACCTCGCCGGTCTTGAGCACCGCGAACCGCGTCGCCGTCTCGGGGATGCCCTTGAACACGAGCGTCTTGATGCTGGGCGTCTTGCGCCAGTATGCGTCGAACGCTTCCAGCTCCAGCTCGTTGCCGGCCTGCTGCCTGACGAACCGGTACGGCCCGGCCCCGATCGGCTTCTGCTTGAAGCCGTTCGGCCCGACCTTCTCGTAGTACGCCTTCGGCACGATCCAGCCTGCCCCGCTCGACGGACTGCCGTAGATCATCAGAAAGTCGACGAATGGCTCTTTGAACAGGAACCTGATCGTCCGGCTGTCCGGCACGTCGATCTTCTCGACCTTGTCGTGCAGGATCTTGGCGTTAGCCCCCCGGTACTTCTCGTACGTGAACACCACGTCATCCGTGGTGACCGGCGAGCCATCGTGGAACTGGATGTTCGGGCGCAGCTTGAAGGTGGCGGACTTGAAGTCCGGCGCGATCTCGTACGACTCGGCCAGGCTCGGCGCAAACGTCTTGCCGGGCATATGCTTCACCAGCGCGTCGTGCATGGCGAGCTGGAAGTTGTACGGCGTGATCTGGGGCGGGTTCTCCTGCGGATCCCACCAGGCCGGCGAGAGCGAGGTGTTCCACGCTTCGGTGAGCTTGCCCTTTGGCCCTGGCTTCGCGACGGCCGGCGCCGCCGTTGGCGCGGCCTGCACTGCCGCCGGGGCTGTCGTGGCGGCTGGAGCAGCGGCCGCGGCCGGTGTGGCCTGCCCGGCAGCTGCTGGCTGGGCGACGCCGGTGGCCGGTGCGGAGGTCGCAATCGCCTCGCGGGTGCGAGCGACGACCGGCTCCTGGGTGTTGACCGGCGCGGCTGGCGGGGCCGCCGCGCGCTGACAGGCGGCCAGGAGCACCAGGGTGCTGGTGCTGCCGCTCAGGATCATGAACTGGCGGCGCGAGATGCGCCGTGTGCGCGAAAGACTCGGGGCTCGCTCGACCGTCGATCGCATGCGAAGCCTTCCTGCGCCACCTCGGCGTGACGCGGCTCTCCGTGTCTTCGGACCAACAGACGATGGGCCGGCTCGCGTGGCGCCGGCTCTCCACCGCGCGGGGGGCTGCGCGGGCGCATGGCGACACGGGGCGCCTGACGGCCAACGGGAAGGCCATCGCCGCGGCGCAAGCCGGCGACTGCACGGAGTACGCGGTCTCGAGAGGACGATTCCATGTCCAGACCACCTCGCCGTTGAGGTAGCGGAGCGTGAAATGCGGTACGTCCGACCGATCGCTCCCCAGTATGCGGGCGATCCGCGCGTCTGTCAATCAAAAGATCGTGAGGATCTCGTGAGCGGGAGTCGCACGGCAGGGTGCCCTGCACGAGCTTGCGGAACGCGGCGCTTGCCAGCCGGGTCCGTGGACGCCCGACGGGTGCAGAGGTCTGACGGGCACCCCGCACGGCAGGAGACGTGGATTTCGGCCTGTGGCTCGCCTATCCTATCGAGCATGAGCAGCACGCCGTCCGCGCCCGCCACCCGATCCGCCGCCGTCTTCCCCCGCTTCCGTCTTGCCGGTAGTCACCGTCAGATCGGCCGCCAGTTCGGCGAGGCCACGTCAGACCTGATCCGCCTCCACCTGGAGCGTGCCCTCGGCCGCCTGGAGGCCCACAGCAGCCTCTCCCGCGCCGATGCCCTGGCTGCCGCGATGCAGTACCGGCCGTACGTCCAACAGTTTGCCCCGTATCTGGACGAGGAGGTCGTGGGCGTGGCCGAAGGGGCCGGCCTGAAACTGGACGAAGCGTACCTGCTGCAGTTGCGGGCCGAGGCCGCCTCCCCTCCCACCGCCCCGGCCGCGCCCCTCGGCGGCGCCACCGGCTCCACGAACGGCCACGCGCAACCCCGCCTCACCGCGGACGACGATGCCGGCGACGAGTGCACCAGCGTCGCCGTCCTCCCGGAAGCAACCGGCCAGGCTTACCCCGACGGAGGAGGGGGCGATGCGCTGATCGCCCACAACTCGGACCTGCCGGCCTTCTACCGCGAGGTCAGCGTGGTGCTGGAGATCGTCCCGGACGACGCTCCCGCCGTGCTGATGCTCACCCCGGCCGGCCAGGTCTCCTACATCGGCCTGAACGACGCCGGGCTCGCTGTCGTCGCCAACTACCTGACCTGCGACGGCTGGCGGGTCGGCTTCCCGCGCTACCTCCTCTCACGGGTCGCGCTCACCCACGCCTCGGTGGACGACGCCATCGCCGCGATCCGCGCCATCCCGCGCGCATCGTCGCGCAACCTGCTGATGCTGGACGCCCACGGCACTGCCGCCGACCTGGAGACGACCCCCACCCGCGACGCCCGCCTCGACCCCGAGGACGGCATCCTGGCCCACGCCAACCACTACGTCGCGCCATCGCTGCTGGAGGAGGAGCGGACGGGCGACTACATCCACAACTCGTCCACCCGCATGAACCGGATCCGCGAGCTGGCCGAAGGGCTGCGCGGCACCCTGGACGTACCGACTGCGCAGCAGCTGCTCCAGGACCGCGCCTGCTACCCGGACGCCCTCTGCCGCGAGCCAGCCGACAGCCCCACGCGGGACGTCATGACGTTCGCCTCACTGGTCGCCGTGCCCGTCAGACGGGAGCTCTGGACCGCGGTCGGCCCCCCGAATCAGCACGAGTACCAGAAGCACACCTTTACCCCGGCCTGACAATTACGGGGCGTCCCAATCTCGGCAGATATGGCAGCGACACCTGAACGGTCCGGACCGTTCAGATATCGCCGTGCGCTCTGCCGGCGGCGACGTGCGTCAGCAGGGTTTCAGTGATCCAGATGGGCACGCCGCACCCGAAGAAGTCCTTGTCAGCTGTCCAGATCCCGACGCCCATCCTGAGCGCAAGCGCCACCGTGGGCCAGTCCTGTGCGTCGCGTGGGATGCGGTCCCGTGCCTCCGCTTCGTACTCGGCGTATTCCTCGTCCGGCACGAGGGTCACGCTCTGCGCGAGCATCGAGAGTGTCCGACGCAGGGTGTGCGCACGACGATCCGACGTCACGCGTCCGTTTCGTATCCACGCGTCGATACGCCGCTCGACTTCGTGAACCACCTCGGACCACGTCGGCCTGGCGATATAGAGATCGAGGTCGTCGTGCGTGATGAGATCCTCACCCCTGGCACGCAGCGATTCAGCAACAAGAGCACTGGCATCAGCCGCGAGCCTCACGGCCTCGGATCACGGTCGTATGGGAACGGCTTCTTGGTGTCGAAGAGGTCTGCAAACTCGTCTTCCGTCAGCCCTGTTTCCGCGTAGATCTCCTGAAGCTCCGCTCGCAGTTGCGCGAAGTGCGCACGGAGCGTCGCCTTCATCTTGCGCCGACTCTCGTCAGATTCGGCGCCATTCGCAGAATGCCCGTTGGGCGTCGGTACATACTGCCCGACAATCTCGCCGTCCTTCTCGATGGAGATCGCTTCCGGTCCGCTGAGGTACTCGGCGGCGTGCTCGGCAAACTCGTCGGCTGGAACCCGCTTCATGGCTCCTGCCCCCAGTCCCCTTTGATTTCTCACCGGAGTATACGCCCACGGTTTGTGGCCGCTGGCACCCGAACGAACGCTCTAACACCGACTCCGGCACGCCACTCATCGAGGCCGTTGAAGGCTCGGCTAGGCGTCTCGACGCGCCCGTCCGGTTGCTACATGGGTCAACAACGGCTGCGTCGTCCAAACGGGCACACCGCACCCGAAGAAGTCCTTGTCCGCCGTCCAGATCCCGACGCCCATCTTCACCGCAAGCGCCATCGTGGGCCAGTCCTGTGCGTCACGTGGGATGCGATCCCGTGCCTCCGCTTCGTACTCGGCGTATTCCCCGTCCGGCACGATGGTAAGACTGTTCGTCAGCACAGTCATCGCTTCGTCAAAGATACACTGGCGCCGCTCGGGCGCAGCGTGCCCCCTCTGAACCATCTCATCGCATCGCCGACCGATCTCGTAAACGACCTCGGACCAGGTGGGCGGCGTCATATACAGGTCGAGGTCGTCCTCGGTGATCAGCGCTCGGCCACGTTCGCGAAGAGCTTCGGCGACGAGAGCACTGGCGTCAGCAGCCAGTCTCACGAGGTGAGATCGCGGCCAGGCGGCATCGACTTTGTCATATCAAAATATGCCGCGAGATCCTCTTCGGTCATCCCAGTCTCGGCGTAGATCTCCTGGAGCAGCACGCTAAGCCTCGCAGACGCGGCCCGCGCCGTGGCCTTTCGCCGCCGTTTCTCGTCGGGAGCATTCATGTCACGCGCAGCAAGATCGGCCGCACCATGCCCATTCAGGCCATGGCCGTTGGGCGTCGGAACGTACCGGCCGATGATCTCACCGTCCTTCTCAATCGAGATGGCTTCCGGTCCGCTGAGGTACTCGGCGGCGTGCTCGGCAAACTCGTCGGCTGGAACCCGCTTCATGAACCCGCTCCCGGTCCTCGTCGCTCGCTCATCACAGTATACGAACGGTACGAACGCGGGTGAGCACCGTCTCAGCTCAGCGTCGCTGCAACGTTGCTTCAACCTGATCGCAGTGCTCCAACTCGTGAGCCACCAGCCGCCGCACATAGCTCAGGATCGTCTGCTCGCGGCCACGCGCCGTCCCCGTGAACGTCGCGCCGCGCGCCCAGCCATCCGCGTCGAGCGTGCGTAGTGTCTGCAACAGACCATCCCGCTGGGCCGTGAACGCCGCGAGCGACGCGGCAAACGGCTCCGACCTGTAGGTCGTCTTCCGCATCCAGGTGCGCTGCCACAACATCACTGCCCCAGGCGGTCGCCCCTCCTGACTCCTGACTCCTGGCTCCTCCGCTCCTGGCATCCAGACGGCCAATGCGGTATGTTGCAGATGTCTCCTGTCGCGGTCCACTGAAGACACTCCCGTCAGTGAGTGGCCCGCGATAGAAGACCCATCCCGGGTCTGAAGGTCTCGCCGTGCGCCATCTGTTGCGGCTGCTCGCGTATCTGCGCCCCTACTGGCTCCTCGTCGTCGGCGCCTACGCCTGCCTCATCCTCAACGCCCTTTTCACCCTCGTCGTCCCCTCCCTGCTCGGGCACGCGGTTGACGACGGCATCGGCAAAGGTGACGTCGGCGTCGTCGCGAAGATGGGCCTCTACATCCTGGCCGCCAGCCTCCTGCGCGGACTGTCCGCCTTCGGCCAGGGGTATCTCGCCGAGTCAGCCGCCCAGGGCGTCAGCTACCAGCTCCGCAAGGCGCTCTACTCTCACGTCCAGCGGTTGTCCTTCAGCTTCCATGACCAGGCCCAGACCGGCGAGCTGATGTCCCGCGCCACCGCCGACGTCGAGGCCGTCCGCGCCTTCTCCGGCCGCGGCCTCACCCAGGTCGTCATCATGATCGCCCTGCTGATCGGCGTCGCCATCGCGCTGTTCCAGATGCACTGGCAGCTGGCTCTCCTCTCGATGATCCTGCTGCCGATGGTCGGCTGGCGCGCCTACACCTTCGGCCGCCAGGTCCGCCCGATGCACCGCGCCGTCCAGCAAGAGATCGCCACCCTCGCCAACCGGATCCAGGAGAGCGTCAGCGGCATTCAGGTCGTCAAGGCGTTCGGTCGCCACGAGCTCGAGATCGAGCGGTTCGACGCCCAGAACGACAAGCTGTACCAGCGCTACGTCGAAGCGTCCCGCGCCACCGCCCTCAACGCCCCCCTCCTCGACTTCCTCTCCAGCGTCTGCACCCTGATGATGCTCTGGATCGGCGGCATCCTCGTCATCTGGGGCGATCTCACCTACGGCGAGCTCGTCGCCTTCTACGCTTACCTCCTCCAACTGGTGCTGCCGATCCGGCGCGGCGGCTGGCTCATGACGATGGCCGCCCGAGCATCCGCCGCCTCCGAGCGCATCTTCGACATCCTCGACTCGCCCGTCACCGTCGCCGACCGCGAGGACTCGACGGTACTGCCACCGCTGATCGGCTCGGTCGAATTCGAGAACGTCTCCTGCTCTTACTACCCCGGCCGACCGGTCCTTCAGGACGTCACCTTCCGCGCCGAGCCCGGCCAGACCATCGCCCTCGTTGGCGCGACGGGATCGGGCAAGACCTCGATCGCCAACCTGATCCCGCGCTTCTACGACGTGGACGGCGGCCGGGTGCTGGTGGACGGCCACGACGTGCGCGACGTGCGCATCCAATCCCTGCGCCAGCAGATCGGCATCGTCATGCAGGAGACCCTCCTCTTCGCCGACACCATCCGCGCCAACATCGCCTACGGCCGGCCCGGCGCCACCGACGACCAGATCCGAAGCGCCGCTCGCGCCGCCCGCGCCGACGAGTTCATCGAGAGCCTGCCCAACGGCTACGACACCGACGTCGAGGAGCGCGGCGTCTCGCTCTCGGGCGGCCAGAAGCAGCGCATCGCCATCGCCCGCGCCCTCCTGATGAACCCGAAGATCCTGATTCTGGACGAGTTCACCTCCGCCGTGGACGTCGCCACCGAGCGGCTGATCCGCCAGGCGCTGGTCGAGCTGATGCGCGACCGCACCACCTTCGTCATCGCCCATCGCCTCTCGACCGTCCGCGCCGCCGACCAGATCCTCGTGCTGGAAGCCGGCCAGCTCGTCGCGCGCGGCACCCACGCCGAGCTGCTCGCCACCAACGCCCACTACCGCGACACCTACGCTCTCCAGCTCCAGTCCGACGACGACCCGGCCGCCGGCCCGCCCCCCTCCCTCGCCGCCGACGCCGCCCTGCTCCCCGGAGGCGCCCAGCCATGATGCAGCGACCGAACGGCACCGTCCAGAACCGACCGACCGGCCTCCGAGGCGGTGGCGGCGGCGGTGGCGGCGGCTTCCTGGACGACGTCCCCGACGTGGACGGTGTCGTCTTCGACAAGCGCATCGCCGGCCGTGCCCTCTCCTACGCCCGCCCCTATCGCGGCCAGCTCATCTGGGCGTTCGTGCTGACCGGGCTTGCCACGGCGATGAACGTCCTCGGCCCGTACCTCGTCAAGGTCGCCATCGACGACCACATCGCCAAAGGTGACGTCGCCGGCCTGACCGTCATCACCGTGCTGACGTTCGTCGTCTACGCTGTCAACTACTTCGCCTCACGCCGCCAGATCGTCATCATGTCGCAGGTCGGGCAGGACATCCTCAAGACCCTGCGCGAGCAGCTGTTCCGCCACTTGCAGCGCCTGTCGCTCGGCTACTTCCACCGCGTGCCGACCGGCGTCACTGTCTCGCGCCTCATCAACGACGTCCTCGCCATGAACGAGGTGCTGACCAACGGCCTGCTCTCGCTCTTCACGGACGTCCTGTTGTTGATCAGCACCATCGCCATCATGATCTACCTCAGCCCGCGCCTCGCGCTGGTGACGATCGGCGTCATGCCGCTGATGGTGATCGCGATCTGGATCTTCACCGAGCGCGCCAAAGTCGCCTACCGCCTGACCCGCCAGACGGTCGGCGCGGTGGCGGCCGGCTTCCAGGAGAACGTGGACGGCGTCCGAGTCGTCCAGGCGTTCACCCGCGAGGCCGTCAACGAGGACCAGTTCGACCGTCTCAACGAGGACAACCGGCAAGCCAACGTCAACGCCAACACCCTGTCCTCGGGGTTGATGCCGGTCATCGAGTTCGCCAACGCCCTGGCCACCGTCGCGGTGGTCTGGTACGGCGGCAGCCTGGTGCTGGCCGGCGACGAGAGCGTCACCCTCGGCGTGCTGGTCGCCTTCCTGACCTACGTCACCCGCTTCTTCCAGCCGATCCGCGAGCTGACCCAGTTTTACAACCAGCTCCAGGCCGCGATGGCCGGCGCCGAGAAGGTGTTCGAGCTGCTGGACGAGCCGGTCACCCTGGACGAGAAGCGCAATCCCATCTTCCTCGAGGCGGTGCGTGGGAACGTCCAGTTTGACGACGTCAGCTTCAGCTACGGCTCGCGCCCGGTCCTCCAGCACGTCAACTTCGAGATACCGGCCGGCACCATGACCGCGCTCGTCGGTCACACCGGCGCCGGCAAGACCACCATCTCCGCGCTGCTGGCCCGCTTTTACGACCCGGTCGAGGGCGCGGTCCTGTTGGACGGCGTGGACCTCCGCGACCTCTCGTTCAGCACGCTTCGCGGCAACATGGCGGTCGTGCTCCAGGACAACTTCCTGTTCGCCGGCACCATCGCGGACAACATCCTCTACGGCCGGCCGGACGCAACGGAAGAGGAGATGGTCGCGGCGGCGAAGCTGGCCCACGCGCACGACTTCATCATGCGGTTCCCGAAGGGGTACCAGACCCAGGTGATGGAGCGCGCCGCCAACTTCTCGCTCGGGCAGCGCCAGCTGGTCGCCATCGCGCGGGCCGTCCTGGCCGATCCAGCCGTCCTGATCCTGGACGAAGCGACCTCGAACGTGGACCCGCGCACCGAGCGGATGCTCCAGGCGGCGCTCCAGACCCTGCTGGCGGGGCGGACGAGCCTGGTGGTGGCCCACCGCCTGAGCACGATTCTGGCGGCGGATCAGATCCTGGTGGTGGACGACGGCGAGATCGTCGAACGGGGCCGCCACGACGAGCTGCTGGCCCGTCGCGGCGCCTACTACCGCCTGCACCAGCAGCAGTTCGCCTCCACCGAAGACGCCCCCACCGACCAGCCCGCCATCTCCAGCCCCACCACCGCGCAACTTTGAAGGCCGCGCCCGCTCCCTGTCGGCGTGGGCCACCCTCTGTCGTCCGGAGCTCACCCTCACCCGCGGACGGGAGAGGCAGAGGGTGAGGGGCCAGGGCCATTGCATGTTCGCGCGGCACGTCGGGGGTTGAAACCCCCGTCTACACTCAAGTGTCGCTCTGCGACATGGGAAAGCCGACCGGCGTCGCAGCGCGACGCCATGAATGTAGGCGGGGGTTTCAACCCCCGACGGTCTCTCTGTGTGGCGGCGGTGAGAGCTACTTCCTCTCCCCGACCCGGCCGACCTCGTGCATCGGCTCCAGGCTGGGGCTGTCCCCGAAGTCCTCGACCTCATACATCGGCCGGATCTCGATCTCGACCTCGCCGTGCCCATCGACGGTCGGCCACTTCTTGACCCACCCGATGGCCTCTTCCAGCGTGTTCACCTGGAAAATCGAGACGCCGGCGATCAGCTCCTTCGTCTCGGCGAACGGCCCGTCAATCACTTTGGGACGGCCGCCCGAGAACTTGACGCGGGCGCCCTGCGAGCTCGGCTTGAGGCCGTCCCCCGAGAGCATGACGCCGGCTGCCGTCAGCTCCTCGACGTAGGCGCCCATCGCCTGGATCAGCTCTTCGCTGGGCGCCGCGTCGGCCTCGGACTCGGTCTCGGCATCAGCCTTGCGCAAGATCATGAATCGCATCGTGGTTGACGCTCCCGTCAGAACGTGGTGTGCGGCAGGATTGTGGCCCGCCGCCACTGAAGCGTCGAACGAGCAGTGCGCCAGATCGACACGCGAGGCAGACATCTCGGCAGATTCAGTCACCTGCGAAGGTGCTTACCCAGACGGCGCACTCCGACCAGTCGAAAACGTCTCTACGACTGGTCGAACAGATCGCGGACCGGCATGCTCCAGCCCGGCACCACGTCTTCACCGCTGAGCGTGTCGTCCACACCGAGCGTCTCAGGTCGTTGTCCTGGGCGGTGGACCACAACGACTTGGCGGCGCGGGTTGACCACGAAGACGATGCGGGCGCCGTGCTCCAGCCACTCCGCGACCTTGTCGGCGACGTCGCCATAGCGGTCGTTCGGCGAGATCACCTCGACCACCAGATCGGGCGAGCCAGGGAAATACCCGTGATACGACCCGAGGGACTCGCGATGCTCGTGGGTGACAAAGGCCACATCGGGCGCCCTGACGGTATCTGGGTCGCTCGTGAGGAGATAGCCAACCTCCGCTCGCCTCACCTCGCCGAGATCGTGGACATCGATGTACCGATCGAGGGAGCGACCAATCCTGTCGGCTAACCGCCCGTGCTCGTCAAAAGGTGGCGCCATCGTCACCAACACCCCACGCACCAGTTCATGCTGCATGCCGTCGTCTGGGAGGGCCAGCAGCTCATCGGCCGTCATCAGCTTCTCGTTGATCGCCATCTCTGCCCTCGTCTGGTTACCCGCTGTCGCCACTCGGCGGTGCGCCACCTGCATCCATTGTACTGTCAGCTCGGGCGCTCGACGGTCTGCTCCTCGACGGCGTAGTGCTCCTCCAGCCCGATCGTGTCCTCGATCGCCTTGCGGCCGGCAATCGCCTCGGCCGGGTCCAGTCCCGTCAGCCCGGTCTCCTTGAGGGTGCGCAGCAGTCTGCTGGTCGCCTGGAAGCTGGCGATCGTCACGCTGATGGCGTCGTAGCAGATCTTGTAGCCGAGCCGCTCCAGCTCCTGGGTCGGGTAGACGGGCCGGCCGACCCGGTTGCCGGAGCTGTTGACGTACACCAGCGGGACCGGGCAGTCGCCGGGCGCACGCGCGGCTTCGTCGGCGCTGTTCGGGAACAGCATCACCAGATCGGCGCCGGCCTCGGCGTACAGTCTGGCGCGGCGGACGCCCTCATCGTAGCCGTCCGTCCGCATCGTGTCGGTGCGAGCGATGATGGCGAAGTCAGGGTCTCGTCGGGCCTGACAGGCGAACCGGACCTTGTCCACCATCTCCTCCGCCGAGACCGTGTGCTCGCGGTAGTCGCGGTGGTAGTGCGCGCGCTTCGGGAAGACCTGGTCCTCGATGTGGATCGCCGCCACGCCGGCCCGCTCGAATTCGCGGACCGCCCGCATCACGTGGAGCGGATCGCCGAAGCCCGTGGCAGCATCCACGATCAGCGGCACGTCCACGCAGGCCGTGATCCTCCGAGCCGCGTCCACCACCTCGGTCATCGTCATCAGCGGCTCGCTGATCGCGGACGCCGACCCGAGGGCGTAGCCACCCAGCGCGATGCACTCAAAGCCGGTCGCCGCCGCGATGCGGGCTGTCAGCGGGTCGAAGCAGGCCGGCGCGATGACCAGTCCGGGCCGCGCGACCAACTGGCGGAACCGCGTGGTCATCCGCTCTGCCGTCATTGCCTCACCCCTTCGCGCGTCCCTGGCGGTCGCGCAGCGTTGGCAGTTATTGGACCGACGCATTCACCTGAACAGGTCACGGACGGCCATGCTCCAGCCCGGCACGACATCTTCGCCATCGAGAACGTCGTCTCTTCCGAGAACGCGAATCGGCTGGCCCGGGCGATGCACCGCCACTGTCCGTCGACGTGGGTTGACGACGAAAACGAGGCGCGTGCCGTGCTCGATCCACGCTGCGACCTTCTCATCCACCTTGGCGTAGCGGTCGTTCGGCGAGATCACCTCGACCACGAGATCGGGTGCGCCGGGGACGTAGCCCACCACGTCGCCAACTTCACGGAGTCGCTCGTTCGACAAGAATCCGACATCTGGCACTCGTACGGTATCCGGATCGCGTGTCAGACGATCGCCCGTCTCAATGAGGATCACCTCGCCGAGCCTGTTCGCCTCAACATATCGGTCGAGCGAGCGACCGATGCTGGACCCTGACCGCCCATGTTGAAGACCTGGAGGTGCCATCGTGCGCAGCACTCCTCGGACGAGCTCGTGCTGCATGCCGTCATCAGGCAGGTCCAGCAGCTGGTCCGCCGTCATCAGCTTCGGTGTGATCGCCATCTCTGCCCTCGCTCAGGCTCCCACGGTCGCCGCGTCGCTCTATCGCCCGAAGGCATTGTACTGCCGCCACCGACAGGCCGACCGGCGGTCAGACTCGCGGCATTGGCGATCAGGGCGCCTAGCGCAGGCGCGGGTCCAGCGCGTCGCGGAGGGCGTCCCCCATCAGGTTGCAGGCGAGCACCGTCACCAGGATCGCCAGCCCCGGGAACGTCGTGATCCACGGCGCGTTGAGCATCTCGCTGCGGCCTGCTGCCAGCATGTTGCCCCAGTCCGGCGTCGGCGGCTGGGTGCCCAGTCCCAGAAAGCTCAGGCCCGCCGTGTCGATGATCGCGGCACCGACGTTCAGGGTGACCTGAACGATCAGCGGCGCCAGCACGTTCGGCAGGACGTGCTGGCCCATCACCCGCAGGTCGCTCGCCCCGAGCGCCGAGGCCGCCTCCACGTATTCGCGCGCCCGCACCACCAGCACCGAGCCGCGCACGATCCGCGCGTAGCCCGGCACGTGCACGATCCCAATCGCGATCATCGCGGAGACCAGGCTCGGGCCGAGGATCGCGATCACCGCAATCGCCAGCAGCAAGTACGGGAACGCCAGCAGCACGTCCATGCTGCGCATGATGAGCGTGTCCGCCCGCCCGCCGTAGAACGCCGCCAGCATCCCCAACGCCGAGCCGATCACCAGCGCGAGGGTCGCGGCGACCGTCCCGGCCAGCAGCGAGACCCGCGCCCCAGAGATCACCCGACTGAGGATGTCTCGGCCAAGGTCGTCCACGCCCATCGGATGGGCCAGGCTCGGCGGATCGCGCTCGATCCGGAAGTCCTGCTTGACCGGGTCGTACGGGCTGACGACGCTGGCGAACGTGGCGGCGAGCACCAGCACGAGTAAGACGATGGCGCCGGCCAGCCCGGTTGTCGAGCGCACGAACCGGCGGCGCGCCGCCACCCACGGCGAGGCCGCCGCCCGCACCGTCACCACCCAGGCCGGACCGACGGCCGATTGCTCCAGCTGCTGGCCGGTCAGCGTCATTTGAGCGACACCTGATACGCCATGCTAGCGGTACCTGATGCGCGGGTCGAGCGCCGCGTACAGGACATCCACCACCAGGCTGATCGTCACCACGAAGAACGCGATCGCGATGACCGTCCCCTGGACGACCGGGTAGTCTCTCGAATTGATCGCCATCACCACGTACCGCCCGATCCCGACCCGCCCGAAGACGGTCTCGGTCAGCACGGCGCCGCTGAGCAGGCTCCCCAGCTGCAACCCGATCACCGTCACCACCGGGATCAAGGCGTTCTTGAGGGCATGGTGCAGCACCACCCCGCGCTCGTGGAGCCCCTTGGCTCGGGCGGTGGTCAGGTAGTCCCGCCCGAGCACCTCCAACATGCTGGAGCGCGCCATCCGCGAAATGATCGCCATCGTCACCGAGCTGAGCGTAATCGCCGGCAGCACGAGGTGGAGCAGCACGTCCTTGAACGCCGCGAAGTCGCCGGCCAGCAGGCTGTCGATCGAGTAGACGTACGTCACCGGCGGGATCGAGACCGAGGTGCTGACCGTCCCCGAGAGCGGGAACAGGCCGGCCTGCGCCCCGAGCCAGTAGATCAGCATCAGCCCGATCCAGAACACCGGCATCGAGACCCCAAACAACGACCCGATCATCACCACCTGTTCGAGCACGGTGCCGCGCCGGATCGCCGCCAGCACGCCGCTCGGCAGCCCGACCGCCACGGCGATCAGCAGCGCCGCCACCGACAGCTCGACGGTCGGCGCGAAGTTCTCCAGCAGCTCCTTCCCGATGGCGCCGCCAGTCCGGATCGACGTCCCCAACTGGCCGGTCAGGATGTGCGTGACGAACTCGACGTACTGCACGGGCAGCGGCCGATTGAGCCCCAGCGCCTCGCGCATCTGCTCGATCTGGGCCTCGCTCGCCTTCTCACCGGCCAACGCCACGGCCGGATCGCCCGGAATCAGCCGCAGCGCGACGAACACCACGGTGACGACCCCCAACAGGACCGGCACCATGTGGACGATGCGCCGAAGGATGTAGGTCCGCATCGGAGTTATGAGGGGTGAGGGGCGAGGGGCAAGATCGGCTCCCCTCGTCCCTCACCCCTCACCCCTCACCCCTCATCCGAGGCTCACGTTGTTGAAGAAGTAGAAGTAGGTCGGCTGGAGCTCGAAGCCCTTGACCCGCTTGTTGATCGCGACCTGCTGCTTGGCATGGCTGATGAACAGCCACGGCGCGTCGTCCACGGCCCGGCGCTCGGCCTGGTTGAACAGCGTCTTCCGCTTGGCGACGTCTGTCTCCTCGTTCGCCTGGTCCAGCAGCTTGTCCACCTCGGGCACGTTGTAGAACGCCGTGTTGGTCGCGCCCATGTTCGAGCTGTGGAAGAAGACGCCCAGGAAATTCTCCGGGTCCCCAGTGTCCGCCTGCCACCCGCCGAACGACAGGAAGTGCTCGCCAGCCCGACGGTCCTTGCGGTACTGCGTCCACTCCGTCGTCTTGATCTCGCTCTTGACGCCCACGCCCTCGAAGTACTGCTGGACCGCCTCGGCCAGCTTCTGGCCCTGGGGGTTGTAGCCGCGTGGGATCGTGTAAGTGTTGATCGGGATGACTGACCCTGAGTAGCCGGCCTCCTTGAGCAGCGCCTTCGCCTTGTCAGGATCGTACGGGTACCCCTTCAGCTCCTTGTCGAACGCCCACGAGGTCGGCGGCAGCCCGCCAACGCTCGGCACCGCCGCGCCGCTGTACAGCTTGTCGCACAGCTCCTGCTTGTTGACGGCGTAGTTGAGCGCCTGCCGGAGCGACTTGTTCTGAAACTCCGGCTTCTTCAGGTTGAACTCGGCCATGTTGACGTTCAGGCCAGCCTGCTCCAGCACGTCGGTGTCGGCCTTGCCCTTCAGGTTGGCCGTGTCCTTCGGGTCGAACGGCCAGGCGACGTCGCCCTCGCCCTTCTGAATCTTGAGGGCGCGGACGGCGGCCTCCGGGACCGGCTGGAAGACGATCCGCGCGATCTTCGCCTTCGGCCCCCAGTAGTCCGGGAACATGTCCACCGTGATGTGGTCGTCCTTCTTCCACTCGGTGAACTTGAACGGCCCCGTGCCGACCGGGTTCTCGTTGATCTTACTCCCGAGCTTCTTGAGCGCCTCCATCGAGATGATGTAGCCGGGCGGAATCGCCAGGTTCGAGAGCAGCGGCGAGTACTTCTTCTTGAGCGTGAACTTCACGTCCAACGCCCCGACCGCTTCGACTTTGGCGACCGCGTTGCCGATGTAGGTGTCGATGTAGGGGAAGCCGCCGGCACCCTGCGCCTCTTTGAACAGCGGGTTCTCCTTGTTGATGCTGCGGTCGAAGGAGAATGCGACGGCCTCGGCAGTCAGCGGCGAGCCATCGTGGAATTTGACGCCGCCGCGCAGGTGGAAGACGTAGCTCAGGCCGTCAGGAGAGACGTCCCACTTCTCGGCCAGGGACGGCTCGATGTCCGTGCTGTTCGTTTTGTACTTGACCAGCCCCTCGTACATCGCCGTCGTCGCAATGAACCCTTCCTGGGCAGTCATCGCCGGGGGGTCCAGCTTGTCGGTGTCGCCGCCCCAGAGGAAGGTCAGCGTGTTGGCGGCAGTCGGGGCCGGGCCGGCAGCAGCCGGTTTGGCTGCCTCAGCGGGCTTGGCGGCCTCGGCGGGCTTGGCCGCTTCCGTCGGCTTCGCGGCGGCAGCCGGCGCCGTGGTCGGCTTCGCGGTATCGGCCGGCTTCGCGGCTTCGGTTGGCTTGGCGGCCTCGGCCGGCTTGGCCGGCGCGCTGGTCGCCGCCGGCGGCGCCGGCTGCTGCGGGGAGCACGCGGCCAGCAGGCCCATGCCCACGGTGGCGCCTGCCAGGCGCAGGAAACCTCGACGACTCATCGGCGACGCGTGCATCGTTCGTCTCCTCCTCGCGAAGCTCTCACTCCTCCGCTCCGCCGTCGCACCCTCAACGTCGGCGTCTCGGAGCTACCACGATCTCTCCACCACTGTCCCTGACTACGATCTCACCCGCCTCCCGGGTCTGCCGCGAATGCGTCCCCGAGGATATCACTCTGTTGTATCCGCCGTCGCCACACAGTCAACATCGTGTGCGTCAGGTCTTTGGGGGCGCGATGAAGCGCGCCCGTACAAGGCAGGACCCCGGGTACGGGCGCGATTCATCGCGCCCCCGGGTCCAGCTGGGCACAAAACTCTGACGCACACCCGTCAACATCCGCAGGCCGTGCTGACACAAGAGTCATGATCTCGACGTCATTACGTCTCGCACGACGTGCCTCGGTCACTCCGGCACCCCGACGCCCATCAGCAGCCCGTCAGCCTTGATGGCCGGGCTGGTCACCAGGAACAGGACCACGCCAGCGGCTGGCGCTACGATCTCGCCGAGCGGCTCCCCCACGAGATTCACCATCTCACCCAGCCGCTGGCCGGCCGCCACTTGCTCCCCCACCTTCACCGCGCAGTGGAAGATGCCCTCGTAGGGGGATCGCAGCCAGTCGAACTGCTCCAGCAGGCGCGGCGGCGTGACCGGGGCCGGCTCGCCGGCCAGGATGCCCACCGTCCGGAGGATGTTCTCGACGCCGCGCACGTGGCGCTGGACGGCCTCCTCTTCCAGCAGGCCGCAGCGGCCGGACTCGGCCAGGATGGCCGGGATGCCGAGCGCGGCGGCAGCGGCGTACAGCAGACCGGAGCGCTCGCCGCCCGGCAGCGAGACGATCGCCCAGGCCGCGCCGTACGCCGCCAGCATCCGGTGAGCCGTCGCATCGACATCAGGCTTGCCGCTGGCCCGGAACCCGACGAACGGCTCCAGATCCTCGATCATGTCGCCGGCGTGCAGGTCGATGGCGTAGTCCACGCCGGAGATGACGCCCGTCAGAAAGTGGTGCGCGAACCGCTCGCTCCAGCTGCCGTCAGGCCGGCCCGGAAAGACCCGGTTCATGTTGTCGCCGTCCTCGGGGTTGACGTAGATGGAGCGCTCGTAGAACCCGGGACGGTTCAGCAGCGGCACGATCACCACCCGCCCGGAGATGGTAGCCGGATCGAGGGAACGCCCGAGGCGAATCGCGGCCTCGATGCCGGTGTACTCGGCGGCGTGGATGCCGGCCGTGATCAGGAAGGTCGGGCCGGGCTGGGCACCGGCGATGCTGAAGTACGGCCACTGGTACCGAGCCAGGGCCGGGTCCGCCTCGAACGTGAACGAGCCGGCGCGCTTCTCACCAGCATCGGGCAACGGAATCGGACCGAGGGTACCCGCCATCGCTCGCCCCTCCACGATTCACCAGCGTGTCGAGCCACTATCGCTCCGGTTGGACGGTGTGTCAACCGGTACGGCGCACAAATCCGGTCAGCGCCGGCTGTTGCTCAGCGCTCCCCACATCGAGACGCAGAACGGCACGCAGTACGTCAGCGGCACCTGCCACTCCAGTGACGCCGGAGCCTGGCCGGAGAACAGCAGACCGCCCTGGTTGATCGCCACCAGGATGGTGCCGACGACCAGGGCGGTCACGAGCGAGCGACGCAGCAACGGTCGATAGAGCAGCACGCAGCGCAGGCAGCGCGTCTCACCGCCGAGCGCGAACCCCACGCGCTCGACCAGCAATCTCCGACACCGGGAGCACGACACGTCGTCCGTCTGCCACCTCCTCGCCTCGCCGCACAGGAGCGGACGCTCAGGCGTGGGTGCCTGTCACCAGACCCCCGCCACCGGCTGGCCGAGCGTCTGGAGTCCAGCATACTGGAGCGTCTTCTCGGGCGACAGCGGGTGGAACGGCCCGCCTCGCACGTCGCGGTACGCCCGCTCCAGCGGCGACCGCTTGTAAAACGCCGACCCGCCGACCGCCTCCATCGCCAGGTCAACCACCTCCTGGGCCTGCATCACCACGCACCGCTTCGCCAGCAGCGCGGCTCCGGTGTTCGCCTCGTCTGGTGGATAGTCGTAGTCGTCGCCCAGCTCGGCGAGCGACCCCAGCAGCGACCACCAGGCCGTGCGGAGCTTGTACTCTATCGTCCCCATCAGGTGAATCACGCTCGGGTCTTCCGCCCGTGACGTGCCGCCGCCGGTCTGCCGCCGGGTGACCGTCCGCACCGCCTCGTCGCGCGCCCCCGCCGCGATGCCATAGTACACGGCGGACATCGTCGCGCCGGCGTGAATCAGGGCGTTGCGCAGGACCGGCCCGACCGCGCCCCACGGCTGCCGGGCCACGATCTGGCCGTCCCCCACGAACACGTCGTCAAGCTGCACGTCGTGGCTGGCCGTCCCGCGCATCCCGAGCGTGTCCCAGGTCTCCACAACCTGGAACCCGGGGCTGCTGCTCGGGATGCCCATCGCCAGCACGACCCGTCCCTCGGTCGGATCGTCATACTGCGCGAACGTCGAGAGCACCTGCGCGATGGGCGCCTGGCTACAGAACGCCTTGCGCCCGTTCACCCGGAAGCCGCCCTCCACCCTCGTCGCGACCGCCGAGGGGTGGATGCCGTCAGAGCCGCCGCTGGTCATCAGGATCAGCTTCTCGTCGGCGACGCGCCGCAGCAGGCCCGCGACCTCTGACGCACCGTGCTTGAAACGGTAGACGTTGGTGAGCGTCAGGTAGATGTGCATGTTCACCGCCAGAGCGGTGGCGGCGCAGTAGCGAGCGAGCTCGGCCTGGGCGTAGCAGACCTGGCGCAGCGACGCTCCCAGCCCGCCCAGCTCCTCGGGGATCGCGAGCGCGGTGTAGCCCGCCTCTTTCAGGAGGGCAAAGCTCTCCGCCACGAACGTGTTGTCGCGGTCGTGGGAGGCGGCGTGCTCCGCGCAGCGCGCCCCCAGCTCGGCGGCGAGTGACACGAACCGATCGTCGTCAGGACGCAGCGGCTTTGGCCGCTGTCCAGTCGGGCTCTGGGCCGTCATGACCATCACACTCCTCCGAGTCCAGGGTGGCTCCTGCGCGGAGACGCCTGGGTTGGGTGTAACAGCAGTCGTCGGGCTCGGCTGCCGTCCTTCACCAGGGTACCGTAGCTGGAGGCGCCGGCCATCCAGGAAGTCCCTCATCTTTGGCCTGCGATTCTGCCGCTGTCTGAGGGGTTCCCCTCACTCCCTGCCCTCACCCAGGCCGTGCTGGATCGCGAACGCCGTCGCGTCGGCGCGGCCCCGCGCACCGATCTTCCCGTACAGGTTGGTGATGTGCCGCTCGACGGTCGCCACGCTCACGAACAGCTCGGCCGCGATCTCGCGCGTCGTACGGCCAGCCGCGATCGACCGCAGCACCGCCGCCTCCCGCTCGGTCAGGCCGGCTGACCGGGCGGCCGGCGGCACGTCATGGTCAGACGGCGGACGCTCCTCGACAGGCACCGCGACGGGCGCCGACGGGGCGGCAGCACCGGCCGCTGTGTCGTCGGCCAGCGCCTCGTCGATCGCCTCGTCCAGCGACAGTGTCCGGCCGGCCAGCCACGCCGCCTCGTACGTCGTGTCTCCCAGCGACCGCCGCGCGAGCGCCAGCGCCTCGCTCAGCATCCCCTCCGCCAGCGGGATCGGCACGATGTCCACGGACTCCGAGAACGCGGCAGTCGCCCCCGCCAATCGCGCGGCTCGCCGGTGCTGCCCGAGCCGTGCCGCGATGCTGGTGGCCGTCGCGAGCACCGTCGGAATGGCGTAGTAGCCGACGTCGCGCAGCATGACCAGGCTCTCCCGGATGAGCGCGAGCGCACCGGCATAGTCGCCCTCGGCATAGGTGAGCATGCCGAGCAGGTTCAGGCCGATGCCGCTGCCCTCCGGATGGCCGAGCGGACGCCGAACGGCGAGACTCTCCTCATAGCACGCGCGTGCCGTCGCGAAGTCGCCGTCGATGTGGGCGGCCAGCGCCAGCAGGTGGATCGCCCAGCCGGCGAGCCAATCGTCTCCGATCTCACGGGCGGCGATCAGGCTCTGCTCGGCGAACTGCCGCGCGGTGCTGGCGTCGCCGTCGAAGTAGGCCACCCGCCCCAGCAGGTGCAAGGTCCAGGCGAGCGCCCAGGTGTCCCCGAGCTCCTCCGCGAGCGTCCGCGCGGTCCGAAGTTGATCCCACGCTTCGAGCGAATCACGCTGAAAGTGGGCCAGCCGCCCGGCGCCGTGGTGTGCCTTCAGGCGCGCTGCCGGCGATCCCGCCGCCTCGGCCAGCGCCCGGCCCAGCCAGCGCCGGCCCTCGGTCACGTGGCCCCGGCACATCCAGAACGCTGCCAGCGCACCACTCAGCCGCAACGCCACCTCGTCGTGCGTCACGTCGGCCAGCCCCCACTCCAGGGCGGCCCGCAGATTGTCGTGCTCGGCGTCCAGGCGGCGCAGCCAGGCCACCTGCTCGTGGCCGCGCTGGCCGGGCTCGGCTTGCTCGGCCAGCGCCAGGAAGTGCCGGGCGTGCCAGCGCCGCAGCGTCAGCAGCTCGCCAGACGCCTGGAGCCGCTCCAGCCCGTACTCGCGGATCGTCTCCAACATCGTGTAGCGCGGCTCGGTGGAGGGCAGCACCCGCCTGCCTGCCGCCCTTCCCGAGCCGCCCGCCGGACCGTCCAGCCGACGCACCAGGCTCTTGGCGATCAGCGACTCGACGCCGTCCAGCACCTCGTCCGCCGTCATCTCCCAGCGACGGTCGCCGATCCCGGCCGTCCCGACCGCCTCCGCGGCGTCGAGCGTGCAGCCGCCGACGAAGATCGCCAGCCGCCGAAACAGCCCCTGCTCCGAGGGTGTCAGCAGGTCGTAGCTCCAGCCAATCGTGTCGCGGAGCGTCTGCTGACGGGCCGGCAGGTCCCGAGCGCCGCCAGTCAGAAACTGGAGCGGCGACGACCGCGCGGCCGGTGGTGACGCCGACCCCTCTCCGTGGCGTGCACCCGCCGGCCGGTCCGCACGCCCGGCCAGCCGCGCCAGCATCGACTCCGGTGAGAACAAGCGCACTCGGGCTGCCGCCAGCTCGATCGCCAGCGGCAGCCCGTCCAGCCGTCGGCACAGCTCCGCCACCACTGCCGCGTTCTGCTCGGTCAGTGCGAAGTCCGGCGCGATCGCCCGCGCCCGCTCCACGAACAGCCGTGCTGCCTCGGACCGCTCGACCGCCGCCAGCAGATCGGCTGCCGCCACCCGCCCCGCGACATCCGGCACGGACAGCGGCGCCAGCGGCAGCTCCTGCTCCGCCGTCACCCGCAGCACCACCCGGCTCGTCACCAGCATCCTGACTGCCGGGCACGCCACCAGCACCTCCACCAGGCGCGGGCCAGCGTCCAGCAGCTGCTCGAAGTTGTCCAGCACCAGCAACAGCTGCTTCTCACGCAGGAAGTCCTTCAAGCTCTCCAGCGGCGGCCGCCCCCGCGTGTCCGGCACCCCCATCACCTGACCGATCGTCGCGACGGCCACGTCCGGGTCGAAGACTGGCGCCAGCCCCACGAAGAACGCACCGTCGTCGTACTGGTCCAACAGCCTGGCGGCGACCCGCGCCGCGAACCGGGTCTTGCCGGTCCCGCCCGGCCCGGTCACCGTCACCAGGCGGGCCTGCCCCAGCAGCTCGACGGCCACCGCCAGCTCGGCCTCACGCCCGATGAAGCTGGTCACCTGGCTCGGCAGGTTGTGTGGCGGGGCTGGCCGCGCCGGCCGATCTGGGAGCCCCGCTGCGCGCTCGGCTGACAGCTCGACCATCCACCGCATCCTTCCGCGTTCTCGCCCGCACCATCAGGACGAGCGCGTTCGCCTGCACGCCCGCCGAATACGGATTACCCTACCGACTTCCGCAGCAGGGGTCAAACGGAACGCCGGAAATCGGTGGGCATCAACGTGTTGTGGTGAGCCAGTCATGTAGAGCGCGATGAGTCGCACCCGTATCTGGGTCGCCACCTTGTACGGGCGCGATTCATCGCGCCCCATACTGCCGCCGGTCAAATTGGGAACCGCTCCGGGGCTGTGCTATCGTCGGACGGAGGGGTTCCTCATGCGAGTCACCGGAGTCAAGACGTACCTGTTCCAGCCGCCGGACGCCAAGACGGCCTGCTTCCTGAAGATCGACACTGACGAGGGCATCTCCGGCTGGGGCGAAGCGTACACCCTGACCGGCCGCGAGCCGACCCTCGAACGGATGGTGCAGGATCTCGGCGCGTTCCTGATCGGGCGCGACCCGTTCCAGATCAAGCACTTCATGCACGCCATGTGGCGCGACCTCTCGATCAAGCGCGGCGGATTCGACTTCTACTGCGCGCTGAGCGGCCTGGAGCTCGGGCTCTGGGACATCGTGGGGAAGGCGCTCAACACCCCGGTCTACAACCTGCTGGGCGGCGCCTGCCGCGAGCAGATCCACGTCTACGGCCAGCCGTCCGGCCCGCGAGGCGACCCTTCGGCGTCAGGGCAAGCTAGCCTGGAAAACCTGGCCCGCCGAGCCCGCAACACCGTCGAGAGCGGCCACAACGCGATCAAGTTCGACCCGTTCCCCGGCGCCTGGCGGATGATCGTGGACAAATCCGTCGAGCGGACCGCCGTCGAGCGGGTGCGGACCGTCCGCGAAGCCGTCGGCCCGGACGTGGACGTGCTGATCGAGGTCCATCGTCGGCTGGCCCCGATGCACGCCGTCCGGGTGGCCCAGGCCGTCGAGCAGTATCAGCCGTTCTGGTTCGAGGAGCCGACCCCGGCCGAGGATCTCGCCGCCACGGCGTACGTCCGCACCAAGACGACCATTCCGATCGTCGTGGGTGAGGCGCTCTCGACCCGCGCCGAGTTCCGCGAGGTGTTCGAGCGGCAGGCGGCGGACATCATCAACCCCGACATCTGCCTGGTCGGCGGCCTGCTGGAGATGCGGGACATCGCCTCGATCGCCGAGACCTATAGCGTGGCGCTGGCGCCGCACGGCAACAACTCCACCACCATCGGGCTGGCCGCGAGCCTCCAGGTGGCGGCCTGCGTCCCGAACTTCCTGATCATGGAGTACCCGGTCGCCTGGGAGCCGTATGCGAAGGAGATCTCGGTCAAGCCGCTCCTGCCAACGAACGGCATGATCCCGCTGCCGACCGGCCCGGGCCTCGGGCTGGAGCTGGACGAGGCAGCGCTGGCGAAGTACCCGTACCAGGGTGGCCGCCGCCGGACCCTCGCGGTCCCCGCCGACGAATACCCGTAGGAAGCCCTCACCCCCAACCCCCTCTACTGTCCCTGTGCGCGGGACAGTAGAGCGGGAACGGGCGGTCGCTATGGCTCGTAGAACAGGTCGCGGACGGCGAGGCTCCAGCCCGGTACCACATCCTCGGCAGTCAGGGTATCGTCCATGCCGAGGATGTCGACCGGCCGCCCCGGCCGATGGACCGCCACAACCCGCCGCCGGGGGTTGACCACGAACACGACGAGCGTGCCGTGCTCCAGCCACTCCGCGACCTTCTCGTCAACCTCGGTGTACAGGTCATTTGGGGAGATGACTTCGACGGCGAGGTCCGGCGCCCCTCCACGGTAGTACCCGCGTGGTACCCCCGTCTGATCGATTCGTTCACGTCGGATGAATGCGATGTCGGGCGCACGGACCGTATCCGGATTCGTTTCCAACACGAAGCCAGGCTCATTGGTGAAGACTCGCCCGAGTCTGTGAGTCCGGACGTGAAGTCCCAGCGAGCCGTCGAGCACGCTCGACCGTTCGCCCTGCTCCATTCCCCCAGGTGGCATCGTCCGCAGTTCCCCCCGCACCAGCTCGTGGCGGTTGCCGTCGTCTGGGAGGCGAAACAACTCGTCCGCCGTCATCAGCTTCGTGTTGACTGCCATCGCCGCTCCGCCTCCGCCTGCCGGGTCACGCGTAAAACGATTGTACCGCGACGATCCGGAGCGTCCTCACGGTCGCGCCCGATCGGCGCGACCCGCTTGCTCCTGACGGCGGGCCTCCAGGGCGTCCAGGACGCTCGGCGGGATCTCCACCGAGCCGGGGTAGTTCACCACCTGCTCGTGGCCGGCCAGCGGGAAGCCGTGGAAGTCAGATCCCCCGGTCGGGAGCAGCCCCAGCTTCGACCCGAGCGCCAGCAGCTCAGTCACACGGTCAGGGCCGTAGCTCTGGTAGTACGTCTCGACGCCGTCCAGGCCGGCCTCGGCGAGGCCCGGCAGCTGATCCAGCACGTTCTTCCCCTCGTACGGGTGCGCCACCACGGCCAGCCCGCCGACCCGGTGGATCATCTCGATGGCCTCTTCCGGCGAGAGCTTGTCTCTCGGGACGTCGCCGGGGCCGCCGTACGCCAGCCACTTCTCGAACGCTTCCGGCATCGCCGTGACGTAGCCGGCCTCCAGCAGCGCCTGCGCCACGTGGGGTCGCCCGACCGACGCCTCGCCCGCGATCTCGAAGACCCGGTCCACGCTGATGTTCACGCCCACCTCGGCCAGGTTGGAGACGATCTTGTGGACGCGAGCGATCCTTCCCTCGCGGAAGCGGGCCATCGTCTCCTGGAACTGCTGGTCGTGGTAGTCCAGGAAGAGGCCGAGCATGTGCATGTCGCCGCTGCGGCCGTCCGTCCCCAGCTCCACGCCAGGGATGACCTCCACGCCCCGCCGCTTGCCCTCCTCGATAGCCTCGTCCACGCCGGCCGTGGTGTCGTGGTCGGTCAGGGCCATCCGCCGGACGCCGCCCTGGTGCACCAGTCGCACCAGCTCCGTGGGAGTCAGCCGCCCATCCGACTTGTTGGTGTGCAGGTGCAGGTCGATCTTGTCAGTACTGTCTGCCATTAAATCCTCGTTACCGTGCGAAGTCGATCGCACGGGTCTCCCGGACCACCGTGACCTTCACCTGGCCCGGGTACTGGAGCATCTCTTCCATGCGCCGAACCACGTCGCGCGCCAGCCGGACCGCGCCGTGGTCGTCGATCTCTTCCGGCCGGACCAGGATCCGGACCTCGCGGCCGGCCTGGACCGCGAACGATTTTTCCACGCCT
Source organism: Chloroflexota bacterium (assembly GCA_046328125.1). Taxonomy (GTDB): domain Bacteria; phylum Chloroflexota; class UBA6077; order UBA6077; family JACCZL01; genus JADZEM01. The sequence goes on along the minus strand of JAXLXF010000016.1, from coordinate 84,354 downwards.
TCGAACGAGTTGGCGACGCTCTCCAGCGCCTCCAGCCGCTTGACGTAGTGCTCCACGCTCTCACGACGGGCGCCCGGCCGCGCCCCGGAGATGGCGTCCGCCGCCTGGAGAAGCACCGCCTCGACCGACTGGTGCTCCGGATCGAGGTCGTGGTGGCCGCGAATCGCGTCGCACACCTCCGGCACCTCGCCGTACTGCCCCACCAGATCGGCGCCGATCACCGTGTGTGGCCCCTCGATTTCGTCGGTCAGCACCTTGCCGATGTCGTGCAGGAACGCCGCCCGGCGCGTCTGTGCCACGTCCGCGCCCAGCTCCGCCGCCATCATCGACGCCAGGTGGGCGACCTCGATGGAGTGCTGGAGCTGATTCTGGCCGTAGCTGGACCGGAACCGCATCCGCCCCATCGTCTTGACGATCTCGGGATGGAGGCCGTGCACGCCCGCCTCGTACGCCGCCGTCTCGCCCTCCTGGCGGATCTGAGTCTCCACTTCCTGCCGCGCCTTCCCGACGACCTCCTCGATGCGGGCCGGGTGGATGCGGCCGTCCGTGACCAGTTTGGTCAGCGCCAGACGGGCGATCTCGCGGCGGATCGGGTCGAAGCCGGACAGCGTCACCGCGTCCGGCGTGTCGTCCACGATCAGGTCGATCCCCGTCGCGGCTTCGAGCGCGCGGATGTTGCGGCCCTCCCGCCCGATGATCCGTCCCTTCATCTCCTCGTTCGGGATGTGGACGACGGAGACGGTGGACTCGGAGATCTGGTCGCTGGCGTACCGCTGGATCGCCGTCGAGACGATCCGCCGCGCCGCGCTCTCAGCCTCCTCGCCCGCCTCGTCTTCGATCTCGCGGGTCCGCCGCGCACACAGCTCGCGGACGTCCGCTTCGACCTGGGTGACGATCACCTCGCGGGCCGCGTCCATCGTCAAGCCAGACAGCTTCTCCAGCTCCGTGGCCTGAGTCGAGCGGAGCTGGTCGGCCTCGCGCTCGCGGGCGTCGATCTCGCGCTCGCGTGCCTGGTACGCGCGGTCCCGTCGGTCGAGGTCTTCGAGCTTGCGGTCGAGCTGCTCCTCTTTCTCCTGAAGCCGCTTCTCCTGTTGCTGGATCTCGGCGCGCCGTCCGCGATGCTGCTCCTCAGCCGTAGTCCGCAGGCGGACCGCCTCGTCCTGGGCCTGGAGGACGAGCTCCTTCGCCCGTGTCTCAGCTTCGGAGCGCAAGTGCGCCGCCGCGATGTCGGCCACTTTGACCGGGTCGACCACCGCGCGCTGACGCATGACGTAGCCGACAGCCGCGCCGGCCACCACCGCGACGAGCCCGACGATCGCCAGGAGGATCCCGGATTCCACGATCCCCACCTCCCCCGCGAGGTTTCGTTCGGGCCAAGCCACTCGTTTGAACGCGGACGCACCACCAGGATGCGAAGGTGCGCCAGCGCGAAGAACGAACGCAAGGCGTAGAGTGCGGCGATTCTACCGACGCCATTCCGGCCTCGTCAACCGAGCGCGCGCCCCGGTCAGACGGTCAGTCGTACCTGGGAGCGGCCCCTCGACGGTCGGCGTGACGCGGCATCTCCGACTCTACCGCCAAGTGTAATCGGTTTGATGCCGCCGTGCCGGATCTCCGCGCCCGGTCCGAGAGAGCGCGTCACCTGCCGCCGGTCCGCTTCATCCCGGCCGGGACGCCGCCACGGGCCGGTCCCGCTTTCGCGCTGCCGCTACCGTGGCGGGCCGGCAAGCGCCATCACGGCCTGCCCGCCAACCGCCACCGACGAGGCGATGTTGCCCTGGGCGTCAACCAGCACGGCGGTGGGCGTACCCGTCGAGCCAAACGCCGTCGCCGTCGAAAACGTGTCGTCGAGCACCACGGTTGACTGCAGTCCGAGCGTCCGGTTCCGCTCGGCGCTCCCACCTGACACCACGAACAGCTGTGGCGCCGAGTCTGCGCGGAGCGCCTCCCAGGCGCGAAGCTCGGGCAAGAGCTGGGTGCAGAATCCACAATCCGGATGCCAGAACAGGACGAGCGACTTCTGGCCGCGGTTCTCGTCCAGGCTCCGGAGGCGCCCGGTGAGGTCTGGCAGGCGAAACTCGGGGGCGGCCTGCCCGATGGCTGCCACTGGCGCCATCTGGGAGTGTACGCCGTGGTCATGTCCGGCGTGCGCATGGCCGTGTCCGTTGCCATTGCCGTGGTCGTGGCCGGCGTGCGGATCGGCATGGACGTGCTCGTGTTGGCCGTTCGTCGCCTCCAGGCGACGCTCGTCGCTGCTGTCTGAACCCACGGCCACCAGGGCTGACACGGCCGGAGCGCCGAACGTCTGCTGCACCAGTTGACGGATTGCGTCGGGTCCGGGCCGCAAGCTGCTCGCGATGGTACCGTCAACCGCCACGAGCACGGCGCTCGGCGTCCCGGCTACGCCGTACGCGCCGCCAACCTCGAAGTCCTTCTGTAGCAGCACGGTGCCCAATCCCTGTGCGTCAGCCTTTGCTCGGTTCTCCGCCACCGAGCCTCGGCTCACCACGACCGGCGCAAACCGATCGGCGTACGACCGCTGCCATGCGGAAACGTCCGGCATCAACTCGGCGCATGGACCACACTGCGGATCGGCGAACACCAGCAGCAGCGGCAGATCCACCACGAGGAGCGATTCGAGGGTCTGGGTCTCGCCGGCGATGCCCGGCAAGCTGAACGACGGCGCGGCCGTCCCGACCGCGAGGCCCGGCTCGGGCAGTGGCGGCGCAGCGGGCGCCATTGGTGCCGTGGCAACGGCGGCGGGCGACGACGGCACCGCCGCTGAACCCCCGACAGCGGACGCCGGCAGCGTGCCGGCCGCGTCGGGCGTCGGACGCGCGGCGGTGCTTGCCAGCTGGGCCTGACCTGCCAACGGAGCCTGACCCGCTAGCTGGGCCTGGAGCGCCTCGATCTGGAGCAGGATGCGGCCCTGCTGTTCGAGCATCCGGAGCAGCAGCCAGATCGAAACGCCCGAGACCGCGAGCGCCACGATTCCCGTCACGAGCGCGATGACCGACGCCGTCGAGTCGCCGAGCACGCCCAGCCCAAACGACGGCTGTTGAGGGCCGGCCAGCACGACGACCAGCGCAAGTGCGCCGAACACGCCGTTCCTGACGATCGACGCGGCGCCGATCGGCTCGGCGCCGATCTGGCCGAAGCAGCGACAGGTTGGACGCCGGCCGCGCAGCAGGTTGACGGCCATCCCGGCCGTGAAGGACCCCAGCAGGACGAATGCCGCCAGTCCGCCATACCAGGCCAGTGCGGCCGGCAACAGGAGCAGGCCAACTGCCAGCTCGACCGGAGCGAGCGCACCAGCCACGGCGCCCTGGAGCGGGGACGGAACGCCGAACGCCGCGACCATCTGCCGCGAGCCGTCACGGTCCGCCAGCTTCGAGCACGCCGCCAACGCGAACATCGCGGCCAGCAGGAAACGTGCTCCGAGGTTTAGCAGATCCACCCAGGCTCGACCGTCCAGTGAGGTGCCACACGACGCGCATAGCAGGCGCCGGTGAGGACGTCGGGAGTCTATCAGACCCGATCTCGAAGCGCGTAGCGGAAGACCTGTACCGTGCCGGCGGCGTTCTGGCGAGCCACGCAGCGTGCGTGGCGTCTCCGACGGCGATCGTGATCCCATCACACAGGCGCCGGAGCACTTGCAAACAACATCAAGACGCAGTAGAGTGGCAGGCGCTTGTGGCCGTGCGGTGGGCGCCGGTGAGAGCGCAAAGCGTGGGAGACGGGGACCGGTGCACTCGCAGTTCGACGACCTGACCAGGGCACTGGCCGGTGGCATGTCGCGGCGACAGGCCATCTGGCGCATCGGGGCGATGGCGCTTGGGGCGATGTTCGGCAGCTCGGCCATCAATGCGCCTGCAGCCTCGGCGCAGGCAACGGTATCGTGCCCGCCCGGCAAGGCGCCATCTGCAGACGGCCAGTCGTGCGTCGATTGTGGCATTGGCACGTACGGGCCTGGTGGCACGTCACCTTGCGTCAGTTGCCCCGCCGGCAGTTCGAACGCTTCGGCCGGCGCGGTCGCCTGCCAGCAGTGCAGCGTCGGCTACTTCAGTAGTAACTCCGGCTCATCAACTTGCCAGCAATGCGCGGCCGGCACGTTCAGCAACGTCTCGGGGGCCTCGACATGTGCGCAGTGCCAGCCCGGTACCTTCACTGGCGCGAGCGGTCAATCGGCCTGCCAGAACTGTCAGGCCGGCACCTTCAGCAGCGTGCCAGGGGCATCGATCTGCCTAGCGTGCAGCGCTGGAACCTTCAGCCCTGTTGACGGTGCTTCAAGCTGTCAGGCTTGCGGAGCTGGCACGTTCAGCGGCGCGAGCGGACTCTCCGTCTGCCAGGCCTGTCTGCCCGGCCAGTTCAACAATCTCACTGGACAATCGGCCTGCCAGCAGTGCGCGGCCGGCACCGTCAGCAGCTCGTCTGGCCAATCCAATTGCACGGCCTGCGGGGCCGGCACCACTGCGCCACCCGGCAGCACTTCGTGTGCGTCATGTCAGGCCGGCAGCATCATCGACCCGAGCTCAAAGGTCTGCACGCCGTGTCCGGTCGGCTACTTCGAGCAAGGTGGCGTCTGCTCGCCGTGCCCGACTGGCTTCTTTAGCAACACCGCCGGCGCGGTCACGTGCCAGCCGTGTCCGGTCGGCCAGTTCGGCGACCTTACTGGACAGACAACGTGTAAGCCATGCGCGGCTGGCACCTTCAATAACCAGACCGGCCAGTCCAGCTGCCCAACCTGCGCCGCCGGGTCCACCTCCCTACCCGGCAGCACGGGGTGCGCGACGTGTCCAGCCGGCAGCGTCGTAGACCCCACCTCGAAGGTTTGCACCCCCTGTCCGGTTGGGCAGTTCGAGCAGGGCGGCGTCTGCTCGCCATGTCCGGTCGGCTTCTTCAGCGACTCGACCGGCGCGGTGACCTGCAAACCGTGTACGGCCGGTCAGTTCCAGGATGCAGTCGGGCAATCCTCTTGTAAACTGTGCGCGGCCGGCACGTTCACCGGCGCCACTGGCCAGTCCTCCTGTGCGTCCTGTGCGGCCGGGACGACCGCGCCACCAGGGAGCACGGTCTGTGCGCTATGTCCAGCCGGCAGCATCATCGACCCGAGCTCGAAGGTCTGCACGCCGTGTCCGGTCGGCCAATTCGAGCAGGGCGGCGTGTGCTCGCCGTGCCCGGTCGGCCAGTACGGCGACACAGCCGGTGCGGTCACCTGCAAGCCGTGTCAGGCTGGTCAGTTCAACAATCTCACCGGACAGACAACGTGTAAGCCGTGCGCGGCTGGCACCTTCAACGGCCAGACTGGCCAGTCCTCCTGCCAGACCTGTGCGGCCGGATCGACCTCTGTGCCGGGCAGCACATCCTGTGCGTCTTGCCCGGCCGGCAGCATCATTGACTCTCAATCGCGTGTCTGTACGCCGTGTCCGGTTGGGAAGTTCGAGAGCGGCGGTGTCTGTCAGCCGTGCCCAGTTGGTCGGTTCAACGACACGGTCGGCGCGGTCACCTGCAAGCCGTGTCCGGTGGGGCAGTTCGGCGATCTCACCGGACAGTCGTCGTGCAAGTCGTGCGCAGCTGGCACGTTCAACGGACAGACGGGCCAGACGAGCTGCGCCAAGTGCACCCCTGGCAGCTACTCGGCGGTGACCGGCGCCACGGTCTGCTCGAAGTGCGGGCCAGGCACCTACTCGTCGAGTGCGGGGAGCGCCGTCTGCACCGCCTGTGTCGCCGGCACGTTCGCGAGTCAGTCAGGCACGACGAGCTGCAGCAAGTGCAAGGCTGGCAGCTTCGCCGGCAGCGCCGGCTCCGCCACCTGTACGCTCTGCCCGATCGGCTTCTACGCGCCGCAGCCTGGTGCAACCGCTTGTGTCAAGTGCCCGCCAGGTGTCACCTGCTCGTCGCCGGGAACCGGCAATCCGGGCGGTCACGGCCACGATGACGACGACGATCACGGCGGCCACGGCGGGCAGGGCGGCAACGGGCACGGCGGCGACGACGATTGCGATGACGACGATTGCGATGACGACGACCACGATGGCCACGGCAACGACGGTCGCGGCGGCGACGGTCGCGGTCGCTGACTGAGCGCCCCGGGTACTGACACCTGTGCGGCGGCGCGTCTAACGAACGTGGCCGCCGCGCTCGTGGTAGAGGGCGCTCACGGCGGCGCGCAGCGTCGGGATCGTCAACGCCGGGTAGCGTGACCGCAGGCGGTCCGTCCGCAGTCCGGCCTTCAGGGGGCGTCGCGCTGCCTGATCGAGCCGGCTGCTGTCGGTCGGCTCGACAAGCTCCGGATCGAACCCGAAGCGCTCGGCGACGAGTCTGGCGAAGTCGTAGCGCGTCACCGTGTCCGCGCCGGCGACGTGGAACAGTCCCGTGGCCCCAGAGTCTCGACCGAGTGTCCAGAGCATCTCGGCGAGATCGGCGGCCAGGGTCGGCGTGCTGGCCTGATCCGCCAGCACGTCCCAGGACTGCCCGGCCGCGAGCCGCTCCAGCAGCAGCGACACGAAGTCCGGCCGCCGGTGCGGCGCATACCCGAAGATCACCGACAGACGCGCGATCGTGGCGCCGGGCGTCAACTCCCGGACGACGGCCTCCGAGGCCAGTTTCGCCCGCCCGTAGACGTTGAGCGGCCGGGTCGGCGCATCCTCGGCGTACGGGCCGTCCTCGCCGTCGAACACGTAATCTGAAGAGAGGTGCAGGAGCCGCCCTCCCACCCGGGCCACGTTCTCGGCGACCGTGCGGGTTACCTCCACGATCTCACGCCAGGCCGTCTCCGGCTCGCGCTCGCAGGCGTCCACCGCCGTCATCGAGGCGGTGTGGATCACGAGGTCCGGCGGGAAGTCGCGGAACGCCTCGGCAGCCGCCTCGCGGTCCGCCAGATCCAGCGCCCACTCCCGATGCGCTGCAGATGGCTGGTCGCCGAGGTGCCGGGAGATGCCCCCGATCTCGACGCTCGGCTCCCGTGCCAGCCGTCGCACGAGCGCCGAGCCGACGAGGCCGCGATGTCCGGTGATGAGCACGCGCATGCCGTCCCTCAGTGGTCCATCTCGGCCAGGGCGCTCATCGGCGGCGCCGCTTCGCCTTCGGCGTCTGGCGCGGCGTTGCCGGCTGGCCGGCGGCGCACCAGGACTGCCAGATCGAGCGATACGCCGCGTCAAGCCCGCTGGTGAACCGCCCCGCATCGATCAGCGACGAGCGCCGCATTCGCAGGCGCAGCTCGGCTCGCAGCGACGCCATCCTGGTCACGTCGCCGGCCAGGGCGCAGGCCGTGGTGACGTATCCGTCCGTCGAACTGGCGCACAGGTCGGCCAGCCCCAGCGTCGAGAGCAGGCTGAGCCCGACACGACTGACGTAGCGGTCGCCTTCGAGCGCCACGACCGGCACGCCCATCCAGAGCGCCTCGAGGGTGGTCATGCAGCCGTTGTAGGGGAACGGATCGAGGGCGACGTCCACCTCGTTGTACATGCCGAGCACGTCGGCCTGACTCGTGCGCCCGACCAGCCGCAGGCGTTCTGGGGAGACGCCGCTCTCGGCGAACAACTGCTGGTAGCGGGCGCGCACGCCGGAATCGTCCAGCGCCGGTGTCTTCATCAGCAACTGTGACTCAGGGACGCGCTTCAGGATCTCCGCCCAGAGCGCCATCACCTCGCTGGTGACCTTGGCGAGGTTGTTGAAGCACCCGAAGGTGACGTGCCCTCGCGTGCGAGCAGGCAGCGGCCCGACCTCCGGGGCGAACGGGTGCGGGGCGTAGCAAAGGTACGACTCCGGTAGCCTGAGCGTCTGCTCGGCGTACAGAAACTCGTCGTCGGGCGGCACCACGTACGGGTCAGCCACGATGTAGTCGATGGTCGTCATGCCGGTCGTGTCGGCGTTGCCGAGCCAGGTCAACTGGACGGGCGCCGGCCGCCGGGCGAACGCCGCGAGGCGGTGCCCGGAGGTGTGGCCGGCCAGGTCCACCAGGATGTCGATGCCGTCGTCGCGGACCTGCTGGGCGAGGGCCACATCGTCAAGGTACTGGACGTCCCGCCAGCGATCCGCGGACTGTCGCAGCCGCGCGTTGACGTCGTCGGACTGGCCGCCGTTGGCGTAGCAGGTGACGACGATTTGCTCGCGATCGTGCGCGGGGATCACTGCGTCCATGATGTAGCCGATGGGGTGCCGCCAGAAGTCGGCGGAGACGTAGCCGACCTGGAGCCGTCGCGTCGGGGACCGGTCGTTCCGAAACTCCGGAGAGCGCCGAAAGGCCGGGGGGGCGTGGCGGTCCGCCCAGGTCCGGGCCTCCTCGGCCAGCTCCACGCGGCTGCAGTCCGCCTGATAATGCCGCGTCATCACCAGATTCGCGTGCCCGATCTGAAAGTCGGGCCGGACCTGGATGGACGCCCGGTAGGCCGCCACTGCCGCGTCGATCTCGCCCATCACCACCAGCGCCGTGCCGAGGTTGTTGTGGCTCTCGACGTGCGAGGGGCGCAGCTCGACGGCCCGGCGGTAGGCCGCCACCGCGTCGGTGAGGCGACCGTCCCGCTGCCGCGCGATGCCGAGGTTGTAGGCGGCCTCGGCGTAGCCGGGATCGACCACCAGCGCCTGCTCCAGGGCGCTCGCGGCGGCGGCCGGCTGCCCGAGCTGGAGCTGGCCGATCCCCAGGTTGTAGTGTGCCGTCGCCAGCCCCGGATCGGCCGCGATGGCGCGCTGGAAGGCATCGACGGCTTCGGGGAGCTGGCCGGCCTGCGCGAGCGCGGCCCCGAGCCAGTTCAACACCTCGGCCCGGTCCGACCAGAGCGCAAGCGCCTGTCGGTAGCCGGCGATGGCTGCCGCGACCTGACCACGCCCCAGCGCACGCTCGGCCTCATCCGTCAGGCGGCGGATCTCCGCGCCGACACCGAGCGCGTCTGGCACCATCGCGCGGATCGCCGGCAGCCCCGCTGCTACGCTGGTGGAAACGCGCCCATCCGCCCGAACCGCCACGGCGGCCGGCGTGGAGTTGACGCCGAACGCGGCGAAGGTGACTCCGCCCGGCGCGAGCAGGAAGCGAGCCGGCCGCGCTCGGGTCGCCAGCTCGCGCGCCCGGCCCTCCGGGGCATCCGCGAGCACCGCGATGGTTGCGCGGCCCCGCTGCTCGCGCTGCCAGCGGCCAGCCAGGTCGAGCACCGGCACCTGGCTCTCGTCGTGCAGATCCACGAACAGCAGGATGGCCGTCGGCGCCGTGGCACGGAGCGCGGCCAGCGTGATCGTCTCGCCGTACGCGCCGGGGAGCGAAAACGACGGTGGCGACGGCAAGGAGTCGGCGCGTCGTGGATCGCTCAGCATCGCGCCGTCACTATGCGGCGTGAGATGGCGGGCGTCAAGCGTCTGAGGATGCCCGCGTTCCGCGACGAGAACGGCGACGCCACGTCATGACGTCACGGTCCCTCGCGGCTCGTGGCGTGAGCTCGCCGACAGCTGGCAGAACTCAGGCCGCTCCCATGCCCGGCTGGAGTGATGGCTGAACGGCTCGGGGCCGCTCGGGCCACAGCGCCAGCAACGCCACGAGTATGACCGCGAACACCAGCGTGCTCTCTGGCAGACCCCAGATCCGCGCGAAGTAGTCGCCGGCCGAGGTGCCAGCCGTGCGGATCGCGACCACCGTGGCCCAGTAGTACAGCGAGAAGCTGAAGAGGCGCACCCCGCTGCCCAGCCCGATCAGCCCGGCGACGACGATCGAGAGCACCAGCGAGGCGCCGGCCAGGCCCAGGCCGGTCCGGAACGAGCTGAAGTCCCCGAGTGCCGTGCCGAGCGTGCCTGCCACCAGCATCGTGGCCCAGTAGAGGAGATCCACCCGATCCAGCACGCCCTCCCCAGGCTGTCGAGCTGAGGACATCCTGGCGAGCACGAAGCGAACGGCCAGCGCCGCCAGGAGCAACAGCCCCAGGACCAGGAACGCCGTGTTGCGAAGGTGCTGATCCGTAAAGTCGGCCAGGTTCGTCGCGGCGGTTCGCACGATGATGATGGCCGTCCAGTAATAGATCTGTCGTGGGCGGTCGTCACGCCGCTCCAGGAAGAGCGTCAGTCCGAACAGCGCGAGCAGAATGGGCAGGCCGCTCAGAAAGCCGAAGATGGACGCAAAGCCATCGCCGGTATTACAGCCCAGAACGCTGGCCGTGCAGAGGGCCACCCAATACCGCAAGCCGCCAGTCGGGACGTGAATTCGCTGCATGATCGGTGTGCTCCATGACGTCGCCACAAACCTCGACGGACGGTCCGTCGCCACGCCTACTGTCGCAGCCGAACCTGAAGCGCTGGCCGTGCAAAGCTGACGAGTTTCTGAGCTCCCAGTCGGGCCGCGGCGACCCGGGTCACGTCCCAGGGCGGCGGTAGACCGACTTCGCCTCCAGCAGCTCGACGTCCAGGTCCACACCCAGGCCCGGCCGGTCAGACAGGAACAACTGGTCGCCTCGGAAGTCGAGCGGGTGATCCACGAACACGTTGTAGTTGCCGTAGTTCGCGATGTTGTGCTCCAACCGGTACAGGTTGGGCACCGTCATCATCGTGTGCGCTCCCGCCAGCACTTGCAGCGGCCCCATCGCGTCGTGCGGGCTGATCGGCACGTGGTACGCCTCGGCCAGCGTCGCGATTCGCAGCAGCTCGGAGATGCCGCCGGTCCAGACCACGTCTGGCATGATGTAGTCGGTCAACCGCTGCTCCAGCAGGGGCAGGAAATCGTGGCGGGTGTAGAGGCGCTCCCCCACGCAGATCGGGACGCTGACCTGCTCCCGCACGGCCTTCAGCGCCTGGATGCTCTCCGGCGGGGTCGGCTCCTCGAACCAGCCGATCTTGTACGGCTCCAGCCGCCTACAGATCCGGACGGCGGTCGGCACGTTGTAGTGGCCGTGGGCGTCCAGCAGGATTCCGACGTTCGGACCGACTGCCTCGCGCATCGCCGCGATGACGTTGATCCCGAAGTCCTCGCCCTCCGGTGAGATCTGCCCGTGCAAGTACCCCGTGTGGTACGGCTCCATTTCGAGAAACGGGTCACATTTCACCACCGTGTGCCCGTGCCCGACCGCCCGCTTCGCGGCGTGGGCGTACTCCTCGGGCGTCTTCGCCATCGGGAAGCCGTCCAGCGCGTAGAACCAGCCGTTGGCGTAGGTCGGGATGCTGGGCCGCACCTTGCCCCCGAGCAGGTCGTAGATCGGCCGCCCCGCCACCTTCCCCTTGATGTCCCAGAGCGCGATGTCCAGCGCGCTGACCACCGCCGTCGGCAGCCCGCGCGGCCCGAGGTACGCCGCCTTGCGGAACACCCGGTGCCACATGGCGTTGACGTCGTGGGCGTCCTGGCCGACGATCCATGGCTTCAGGTGATGGATGGCGTCCGCGATCATCAAGCTGCCGTTGCCGGGGAAGTTGGTGCACTCGCCCCAGCCGTGGACGCCCTCGTCCGTCCGCACCCGCACGAACGTCCAGATGTCCGGATAATCGACGCTGTTGGGCGTGCCGCCCTTCGACGGATCGACGGTGTACACGTCGACGTCCGTGATCTTCATGGGAGCTCCCTTCGTGCCCGGGCGGCCCTGTGTCGTCGTCTCGAATGGGCAGCTCAGGCGGGAGGGATTCTACCCGGCTCGGTTCGTCCCACCGTTCACAGAATCGCGACATCCCGGCCATCTCGGCGTCGTCAGCGCGTTGTACCGTGAGGAAGGGAACGCGAACGGATCGGCGAAACACGGGGGGCACCATGACGCGGGCCATCATCCGACAGGCCATCACACGACGGACCGTGACGCGACGGGCCATGCTGGCGCTCACGGCGGGGGCCGGGATCGCCCTGCTCAGTGGCTGCCGAGGCGCGCGGGCCAGCGCCGAGGTCGGCCAGTCAACTCCAGCCGTGCGGGAACCGGCACCGCCCAGGCAGCAGCCGGGCGCCGCCGCGCGCACCGTGCCGCCTGCCCTGGCCACGCCAAAGGCCGCCCAAAGCGGTCACTCCGTCCTCCAGCTCGACGTCGGCGGCGTGACCCGCCGCTACTCGCGCTACGAGCCAGCCAGCCTCGACCCATCCGCGCCGGCGCCGCTCGTGCTGGTGCTTCACGGCGCCACCGCCAGCGGCGCCATCGCCGAGCGCCTCTACGAGATGGATCAGCAGGCTGACGCCCACGGCTTCGTGGTGGCCTACCCAGACGCCCTCGGCAGTCCCACGGCGTGGAATTCCGGCCCGCGGGGATTCTCCGGCCACGCGGACGACGTCGGCTTCATCCGAGCGCTGATCGCCCAGGAATCTGCCAGCCGCCCCGTCGATCCGGCTCGCACCTTCGTCTGCGGCCATTCGAGCGGCGCGATGATGTCGTACCGGCTCGCCAGCGAGGCATCCGACCTCTTCCCCGCCGTCGGGATCGTGGCCGGCTCCATCGGCTACCAGGGACCGAACGGCCGCGCCGTCACCATCGCGAAGCCAGACCTCCCGGTCTCGGTGATCCACTTTCACGGCACGGACGATCCGCTCGTACCGTACGACGGCGGCTCGAAGCGTGGCGAAGGCGGTGTCGTCTCGGTCGCGGACTCGATCGCCTTCTGGGTCGGCGTGGACGGCTGCGACCCGACCCCCACCGGTGAGACGATCGGGCCGTCCACGCGCCAGACCTACGCCGGCGGCCATGACGGCTCCGAGGTCACCCTCTGGACAATCCAGGGCGGGGGCCACGGCTGGCCGAAGGTGGACGGACGCCAGAACGTCGCGGTCAGCCCGGCCGGCATCTCCGCCACCGAGCTGATCTGGGCGTTCTTCGCGAGGCACCCCCGCGCCGGCCAGTAACGGGTGTTTGCATGACGGAAATGTCCGCCTGACGCCCCGTCCTCCGCTAGACTGTAGACTGGCCGGCCGTCACTCTCCTTGCTACCCCGCTCGTTAACCGCGAGACGGGCAGGGTACGAACACGGTATCATCCGCCCCGTGGCCGGGCCTGGCAGGCAGATCGGGCCTGGAGGAGCGTAGATGCGGCGACGGCGATTCGCGGGAGCAATCATCAGCCTCGTGCGGGTAACGTTGCTGCTGACGATCCTCTTCCACCCGTCCGGCGCTGCCTGGAGCCAGGACGCCGACGACGAGCCGGAAGCGTCCGCCACGCCCACTCCTGCCGACCCGGCGGCTGGTGCGCCACCGGCCGCTCCACCGGCCGCGCAGCCGGCTCCCACCGGCAACAACGTCGTCGGGCTCAACGTCGCTCGCCTGCGCAAGGACCGCTACATCTACGCCGCCGCCGACCTCGTCAACGCCAACGGCGGCGACTGGGGCTACCTGACCGTCGTGTTCACCGCCTCCGAGCGAGACAGTGCCAGTGGCGAGCGCCTCCTCCAGGAGCTGCTGGACCGCTGCTACGAGCAGCACCTCCAGCCCATCATCCGCGTCGCCACCACCTTCGACGTCGAGGCCGAGGTCTGGTCTCGCCCTGCCCCCGACGACGCCGAAAAGTGGCGCGCCTTCCTGGAGCAAGGCCACTGGCCGGTGAAGCACGCCTGGATCATCGCCGGCAACGAGCCAAACCTCGGACGCGAGTGGGGCGGCGAAGTTGACTCAGCCACCTACGCCGCGTACCTCTCTCACTTCATCGACGTCTTCGCGGACCAGGATCGGTTCAGGATCGTCAACGGGCCATTGGACGCCTCCAACACCTCCGAGATGCCGAAGATGCAGGACGCCTACGAGTTCCTGGCCGGCATGGATGCCGCCGTGCCGGGCATCTTCAGCCGGCTGGCCGGCTGGGCCTCCAATCCCTATGCCGTGCCAAACCAGGGGCCAGACCTGCGCTACACCTACCGCGCTTACGAGGCCGAGCTGGACGCCATCGGCCGCGACATGCCGGTCCTGATCACCGAAGCCGGCCACCTCAACACCGGCGACGACAAGGAGATCGCGGCGTTCTACGAGGAGGCGTTCCGCCACTGGATGGCGGACTCGCGCGTCGTCGCGGTGACGCCGCTCTTCTGGCATCCGGATCGCGGCGTCTACTGGATGTTCGACTTCGACGCCACCAACCACATCATCAACAAGACCCCCACCTACGATCTCATCATGAACCTGCCCCGCCAGCGCGGCTCGCCAGAGTGGGAGCCCGACTTCGGGAACACCGCGCGCGGCGATCCGAAGACGCCGCCCACGAAGAACCCGATTCTGGCCGTGCAGCCAGTCGCCCCGGGTGCTGACGCTGCCGCCGCCGACACGCCCGCGCCCGCCGAGGCTACCCCGGCCCCGACCGACACACCCGTGCCGCCCACCGCGACGCCAGCCCGCCCGACCTCAACCCCCGTACCTGCCACCGCGACGTCCGCGCCTGCTACGCCCACGCCCAGGGCAGTAGCCCCCACCCCGACCCCCCGCGCGAACGCCGCGACCAACCCCCAGCCGACCGCCACGCCCACCGTCCCTGCCGAGCCGATCCGCTACCTGCGCGTCGGCAACACCGACGGCGACGCCGTCCGCCTCCGCGAGCTCCCCACCCGATCGGCCCCGGCCATCGCCGCCGTGCCGGCCGGCACCCGCGTCCAGGCGTTGGGAGCCGCCGAGCGGCAAGAAGACCTCGTCTGGCAGCGCGTCCGCATCCCAGACGGCAGGGTCGGCTGGATCGCGACGGACTTCCTGATCCCAGACTGACCCCGCTCTCACACCTTGCGCTCCCACACCTTGCGCCCTCACACCTTGCGCGACGGCCCGCCCTGAACGGCACACTTGCCGCCATGCGTGCCCAGGCTCCCCCGGTCCAGCCGTCCACCTCGGAGCAGTCCGCCCAGCGCTCCAGGGCAGACCTCAGCGGCCCTCGGCGAGCGCCGCTGACCCGTTGGCTGCTGGACTGGTGGCCGCTGCTCGTGCTCGCCGCCGTCGCGTTCGCGATCCGCTGGCCAAACCTCTGGTACATCCCCCAGTTCACGGACGAGGTCTTCGACGCCCAGGTCAGCTACGGGATCTGGGAGGGAAAGCGCCCGCTGATCGGCGTCAACGCCTACACCGGCGCGTTTCACTATTACCTCCAGGCTGGCCTCTTCTGGCTGTTCGGTCCCAGCATCTACACACCCCGCCTGCTTCAGCTGGTGCTCGGCGTCGGCTCCGTCGTGGCGACTGGCCTGCTCGGGGCAGCGCTCGCCCGCCGAGCTGTCACGCCCGAGGACGCCGTCGCCCGCCGACGGACTGGCTGGATCGGCGCGCTGATCGGCGGCGGGCTGCTGGCGACCTCGGCCGTCCACGTCCTCACGACCAGCCACCTGGCGTGGCCGCACGGCACTGTCCTGCTGTACCTGACCCTGTCCCTCTGGCTGGTCGAACGCGCCGTCCACCCCACGCCCCCAGCCCCCCTCTCCGGCGCCGAGAGGGGGGAGACGGCATCACTTGCTCCCCTCTCCCTGTGCGCGGGAGAGGGGCTGGGGGTGAGGGCCTTTTCCCGGGGCTGGTGCCTGGTCGGCGCCGGCCTGCTGTTCGGGCTCGCGCAGCAGCAGCACCCGACCATGCTCCTGCTCTGGCCGGTGCTGCTCGGCTACGTCGGCTGGCGTGGCCGTGTCTACTTCCGGACCCGCTGGGCCTACGCCGCCATCCTGGCGTTCCTGGTCGGGATCAGTCCGCTGCTCGCCTACAACCTGATCGCCACCGACTTCGGCACCCTCAAGGAGTCGCGCGAGCAGACCAGCGGCTACCAGGAAGGGCGGGACAAAGACTTCAGCTACCGTGGGCGCGCCGTCGAGATCGGGCAGACCCTGCCCCGGATCGTGGCGAGCGCCGTAGACTGGCAGGCAGCCCCGCCCGAGACGTACCTGCGCGATCCGCTCGTACTGGCGTACACCGTCCTGGCCGTCGCCGGACTGGCTGCCGCCTGGCGCCTGGGCGCCCTCAGCCTGCCACTGGCTGTCGTCTCCTTCCTGCTGCTCTTGCCGCTGTTCCCCGCCAGCCACGACAACCTGCCCCGCCAGGGGCGCTACCTGATGCCGCTCGTGCCGCTGGCGTTCGCTGGCGTCGGCGGCCTCGCCGCCATGCTCTGGCAGCGCTTCTTCGCCAGCCCTCAGCGTACCGTCCAACCCACCGGTACACGGTCTGGCTCCGCGTCACGCCCCTGGCAGCTGGCCGCGCTCGCCGTCGTGCTGGCAGCGGTCGTCCTCTACCCGCTGGTGCCGCTCGTCCGCTACGAGCGCGACGTCCTGGCCGCCAACGAGACGAACGACCGCTACTTCGTCACCCTCGCGGCGCTCGAACGGCAGCGCCGGCCCGGCGAGCCGGTCATCCTGGACCCGACGCTGCAGAAGGACCGGACCGGCGCGGCCGGGACCGCCCAGCGCACCTTCGACTTCATGATGGAGCTGCGCGGCGTCCCGCGCGCTATGCTCGAGGACTCCTCAGAGCGGATCGCACGCCGCATCGACGCCCCCACCGCGCTGGTGCTGGCCGATCTCCAGCCGAGCAGCATGCGTAATCGCAGCAACGCCGATGCCTGGACGCTCGATCCCCTCCCCAACGACGACGGCGGCGGCTTCACCCTCTGGCGCATCACCCGCCGCTGAGACGTAGCGTCCCGCCGGGGCATCGCCAATCGTTGCTAGCTGACGGTTATGGCGGGCAGGGCCAACCGTCCGGGGAGAGACCGTGAGCGTCAGACGCAGCAAGCTCCGCAACACGGTGCGAGCCGTCTGCGCCCTGCTCCTCCTGCTGACCTTGCTGGCGCAGCCCGACGGCCTCGCGCAGGCTCAGCAGCAGACCCCCGCCACGCCCACGCCAACACCACAGCCGTCCGCTCCGCGTGTTGACGCCGGTCTGGTCCGTCAATTGCAGCAGGACGGCGGCGGCCAGGTCCAGATCGCCTACCACAGTGAGACCGGCAAGGTCCGCTTCATCGGCGCCAACACCCCCGGCCAGCCCGTCGCCCGAGCGCGCGTTCCCGCCTCCGCACCACCCGAAGCTGCCGCCCGCGCGTTCATGACCGCGTACGGTCCCCTCTTCGGCGTCAAGGACCAGGCCCGCGAGCTCGGCGTCAAGCGCCAGAAGGCCGACAGCGGCGGCCGCTCGATCGTCCGGTTCGCCCAGCAGTACAACGGCATTCCCGTCTTCGCCGGCGAGGTCGTCGTCCATCTGGACAAGGCGCAGAACGTCCAGGTTGCCACCGGCGAGCTCCTGCCGGATATCGCCGTCAGCACCACGCCCTCCATCTCCAAGAGTCAGGCGCGCGGCAGTGCCGTCGCCGTGGTCGCGCGCGAGAAGCATCTGGACGCCGGCCAGCTCGCAGCCAGCGATCCGGAGCTTCAGGTGTACAACCGCGAGCTGATCGGGGATCCTGGCCCCAACCTCACCCAGCTCGTCTGGCGCGTCGAGGTCACCACCGGGGCGCTCGCCCCCATCCGGTATCTCGTCCTGGTGGACGCCCAGAGCGGCGCCATCGTGCTGAAGTTCAACCAGGTCGAAGAGGCCAGAAGCCGCGAAACCTACACCATGAGCCACCTCTCGGACGAGGGCTTCCTGCCCGGCAGCCTGCTCTGCACCGAGGGCACGCTCAACTGTGGCGGCGGCGACGCCGACGCGCTCGCGGCCCACACCTACGCCGGCGTCACCTACGACTTCTACCAGAGCCGCCTCGGCCGCGACAGCGTCAACGACGCTGGCATGACCATCAAGTCGTCCGTCCACTTCGGGGTCAACTACCGGAATGCCTTCTGGAACGGCGCGCAGATGGTCTACGGCGACGGCTTCTCGGCAGGCGACGACGTCGTGGCCCACGAGCTCACTCACGGCGTCACCCAGTACGAGTCCGGCCTGCTCTACTACCGCCAGTCGGGCGCCATCAACGAGTCGCTGTCAGACATCTTCGGCGAGCTGGTGGACCTGACGGACGGCCTGGGAAACGACGCTCCCGCCGTTCGCTGGCTGGTCGGCGAAGACCTGAGCATCGGCAGCATCCGCAACATGGCGAATCCACCGGCCTTCAACGATCCGGACCGGATGACCAGCCCGCTGTTCTGGGGCTACAACACCGACAACGGCGGCGTCCACATCAACAGCGGCGTCGGCAACAAGGCCGCCTACCTGATCTCCGACGGCGGCTCGTTCAACGGCAAGACCGTCACCGGCCTCGGCGTCTACAAGACCGCCAGGATCTACTACGAAGCCCAGACCAACCTGCTCACACCCGGCTCAGACTACGCCGACCTCTATCTCGCGCTCCAGCAAGCGTGCTTCACCCTGGTCTCCTCGGACTACACCACCGTCGCGGACTGCCAGTCCGTCACCGCCGCCGTGCAGGCCACCGAGATGAACCTCCCGCCCACCGCTAGCGGCGCAGGCTCAACCATCGCGCCGATCTGCGGGCCGGGACAGATTCCCACCTACCTCTTCTACGACGACCTCGAAAACTCCACCGTCACCAACAGCAGCTTCACCCACTCCATCCTGACCGGCGGCCCCGGCGAAGAGTGGGAATACCCGCCCTCGATCCCGTACGTGGTGACCACCAGCGGCATCAGAAACCTCCACGGCTTCGATCGCGGCGACACCGCCTCGTACGTTTTTGCCAGGGACGGCAGCACCCTCCTCCCCAACAACGCCTTCATGCGCTTCAACCACGCCTGGTCGTTCGACACCGAAGACCTGGACGCTTCGACGGCCCGCTACTGGGACGGCGCTATCCTGGAATACTCGGTTGACAACGGCACCACCTGGCTCAACGCCCAGCCCTTGATCTCGGAGGGTGGGTACAACGGCACGCTCGTCACGGCGGCGGCCGGCAGCACCAATCCCCTGGCCGGGCAATCAGCCTGGGTTGGCAGTCAGTCGTACGGCGCCACCCGGCTCAAT
Organism: Chloroflexota bacterium; assembly: GCA_046328125.1. GTDB lineage: Bacteria > Chloroflexota > UBA6077 > UBA6077 > JACCZL01 > JADZEM01. The sequence continues at coordinate 65,567 of JAXLXF010000016.1, read as the reverse complement.
CTCGCGTCGCTCGGCGGTCAGAGCTTCCGCTTCCGATTCCGCATCGGCACCGATTCCACGATCGGCTTCGAGGGCTGGTTCGTAGACGACATCCAGCTCTACACCTGTGCCAGCGGCTCGACGGCCGGCATCAACGTTGCGCCCATCTCCGGGCTGTTCACCAGCGAATCAGGCGGCACCACCACCTTCACGGTGAAGCTCAACTCTGCACCCACCGCCAACGTCACGATCGCCCTCTCCAGCAGCAACACCAACGAGGGCACCGTCGGGCCGACCTCGCTGCTGTTCACCCCGCTCAACTGGGCTGAACCGCAAACCGTGACCGTCAAAGGGGTGTACGACCTCGTCAAAGACGGCGACGTCGCTTACACCATCATCACCGCGCCAGCCGTCTCCACCGATCCGGCCTACAGCGGGCTGAACGGCCCAGACGTTGGCGTGACCAACACCGGCGCCTGCGACGACCGCCCGAACGTCGTGCTCTCGAACGGCTCAGCCGGACCGGGCGCGCGCCTCGTCGCGGTGACGGCCGGCGTGGGGTTGGTCCAGTCGATCGTCTTCGGCTTCACCGGCCACCCGATCGTCAACGCCACGCTCGACGTCCCAGGTGTCGGGAACGGGCTGATCACGTCCTTCACCTACATCGTGTTCGGCCCCAAGCCAACGGTCACGTTCACCGTACACCGGCTCGCGCCGGGCGGCTCGGTGATGGTCCCGATGATCGTCACGGACAGCTGCGGGCCGTGGCAGACCTTCTTCGGGAGCGGCATCGGCGGCTTCTAGGGCGAGCCAACGCCGCACCGTTCGCGGGAAACGATCCCGGGCAGACCGTGCTAGCGGAAGCCTTGCGACACGCCAGACGACAATCTGCCACCATCCCGCCGACTCAGCCCTGACGATGTCCGCATCGTCGCACCAGACGTGATGGCGGGCGAAAAGGGCTGCATCGAGACACTGACCGGTAGCGTCACGGTGTTGCGACGTAACACGGTCGGGAGCGGGCGGCTAGCGGCGAGGGGGATACGTGCCGCTGGCGATCGATGGTGAGCGGGACCTGCCACCGGGCACATGCTGGCAGGCTCGACTGCATAGGCACCGGCGATGACCGCCCGGGCGTCGTGACCTGCGTGGCATCGCGCGGCGCATCCTGGGGGGATGATGAGTATCGGGCGTCGGATGCTCGCGAAGCGCGTATGGGTACTGCTGTCGCTCCTGGTGATCTCCAGCTTGCTCGTGCACCCGGCCGGTCCGGTCCGTGCGCAGCAGACCCCGGCCGCCCCGACCCCGACCGCGCCACCATCGCCACGCGTCGACCAGACGCTGGTCCGCTAGCTTTCGCAGGAGTCCGGCGGCGCCGCGCACGTCGAGTATCACCGCGAGACCGGGATGGTCCGCTTCATCGGCACTGACCCGGGCCGGCCCGTCGCTCGCTCTGCGAGGGCGCCCGCCAACGCCACGCCAGAGGTCGCGGCCCGTTCGTTCCTCACCACCTACGCTCCGCTGTTCGGGGTCAAGGATCAGAGCCGCGAGCTGAAGGTCAAGCGGGAGCGGGCCGCCGACGATGGTCGCTCGATCCTCCGCTTCACGCAGCAGCACAACGGCATTCCGGTCTTTGCCGGCGAGATCGTCGTCCACCTGGACAAGGGCCAGAACGTCCAGGTCGCCACCGGCGAGCTGCTGCCGGAGATCACGGTCAGCACCACGCCCTCGACCGACTAGGGGCAGGCGCAGGCGGTCGCGGCGAGCGTCGTCGCCCAAGAGCTCGGAGTCGATAACAGCCTCACCACGGGTTCGTACGCTCGTTTGTCCCGCCGCAGTCGTCCGCGTCGTTCACCGTCCACCGGACGGCGCCGGGTACGGTGATGGTCCCACTCGTCGTGACGGACAACTGCGGGCCGTGGCAAACGTTCTTTGGGAGCGGTCCGAGCGGCTTCTAGCGCGAAACGGCGGCCGCCGGCTTCCCACGAACGCGCGCCTCCGAGGCTTGTTGCACACAGGTTGACATCTGCTACCATGCCGCCGAGTCAGCCGGCCTGCCAGGCGCGTTGTCGCACCGTACGCGACGACACCCTGGCCGTGGCGAATCGAGGCAGGGGCCAGCGTTCGCGCATTGCCTCGACGGACGACCGAACACGTGGATCGACGGCGCGTGGGGCACACGCGCCGCGAGCGTTTGGCGATGAGTGCGGCCTGCCAGGGGGAGCTCGTTCGGGCAGGGTCGGTTTCCGTTTGCGCGGGTGGCGGCCAGCTCAGGCCAGTTGGTCGCCGATCGTACCAGTGATTCGCCGGGGGGGGACATGCGAAACGCGTGGCGTAGGCTCAAGAGCGGATTCCGTGCGCTCTGCGCGCTGTTCATCGTGCTCAGCCTGCTCGTGCAGCCGACAGACACGGCCCGCGCGCAGCAGGCTCCGACGCAACCAACGCCCACTCCGACCGCGCCGAAGGTAGACCAGGGTCTCGTGCAGCGGCTCGGCCAGGATTCCGGTGGCAGCGCCCACGTCGAGTACCACCGCGAGACCGGGATGGTGCGCTTCATCGGCACCGATCCCGGCCAGCCGATCAAGCGTGCAGCGGGTCTCTCCGCCTCGGCCTCCTCGGTGGACGCGGCGCGCGGGTTCATGGCGACGTACGGCCCGCTGTTCGGCGTCAAGGACCAGTCCCGTGAGCTCACCGTCAAGCGCGAGAAGGCGGCCGACGGCGGACGCTCGATCGTCCGGTTCGCCCAGCAGTACAACGGCATCCCCGTTTTCGCCGGCGAAGTGATCGTCCATCTGGACAAGGCGCAGAACGTCCAGGTCGCCACTGGCGAGCTCCTGCCGAACATCACGGTGGACACCACGCCCACCATCAGCAAGGGCGACGCACAGCGCCTGGCGGCCGGGGTCGTCGCGAAGGAGACTCAGCGCGACGCCCGCCAGCTCAAGGCCAGCGATCCCGAGCTTCAGATTTACAACCGTGGCCTGATCGGCGACCCCGGCCCACAGAACACCACGCTGGTCTGGCGCATGGACGTGACGGCCGGTCCCCAGGAGCCGATCAAGTATCTGGTGCTGGTGAACGCCCAGAACGGCGTCATCGCGCTCAAGTTCAACCAGATCGCGGACGCAAGGAACCGTCTGACCTACACCCTCAATCACGGCACCGTCACCGGGACGCTGGTCTGCAATGAGTCCAACCCGACCTGCGCAGGCGGTGACGCCGATGCCGTCGCGGCGCATGTCTACGCCGGGGCCACCTACGACTTCTATCAGAGCCGGTTCGGTCGCGACAGCATCGACGGGGCCGGCCTGACGATCAAGTCGTTCGTGCACTACAGCACCAACTATCAAAACGCCTTCTGGGACGGCTTCGAAATGGTGTACGGCGACGGCTTCTCGGAAGGAGACGACGTGGTCGGTCACGAGCTGACCCACGGCGTCACCCAGTACGAGTCCGGCCTGCTCTACTTCCGCCAGTCCGGGGCGATCAACGAGTCGCTGTCCGACGTCTTCGGCGAGCTGATCGACCTGACGGACGGCCAGGGGAATGACTCGGCCGGGGTCCGCTGGCTCCTTGCCGAGGATCTCCCGATCGGCGCCATCCGCAACATGGCGAACCCGCCGCAATTCGGCGACCCGGACCGCGTCCAGAGCGGGCTGTTCTGGGCCGCGAATTCTGACAGCGGCGGCGTCCACAGCAACAGCGGCGTCAACAACAAGGCCGCGTTCCTGATGACGGACGGCGGCTCGTTCAACGGTCGCACCATCACCGGGCTCGGCATCGAGAAGGTCGCCAGGATCTACTACGAGGTCCAGACGAATCTTCTCACGCCCGGCTCGGACTACGCCGACCTGTACAACGCGCTCCAGCAAGCCTGCTTCACGCTGATCGGGACCAACGTCACCACCAGCGCGGACTGCGCCCAGGTGCTGCTCGCGGTGCAGGCCACCGAGATGAACCTGCTCCCCACGGTGGCCGGCGCGCCACCGGTGGTCGCCCCAGTCTGCCCGACCGGCCAGACCCCCTCGAACCTGTTCTTCGACGACCTGGAGAACACGACCACCACGACGGGCAACTTCACCCACGGGTTCATCACCGGGGGTGATGGCTGGGAGTACCCGCCTCCGGCCAGCGATGTCAATCCGACGAGCGGTACCAAGAACTTCCACGCCATCGACCGCTCGACGATTTCTGACTTCGTCCTGGGCCGAAGCGCCAGCATCACCCTGCCAGCCAACGCCTTCCTCCGCTTCAACCACTCCTGGAACTTCGACAACGACGTCTCAGGCGCGGTCAATAGGTACTGGGACGGCGGGATCCTCGAGTACAGCACCGATAGCGGTGCCACCTGGTTCAACGCCTCGCCACTGATCGCAGCCGGCGAGGGCGGCTATACCGGCACCCTCCGAACCACCGCCCAGGGGAGCGACAACCCGCTCCAGGGCCAGCAGGCGTGGGTCGGCAACTCCGGGTACGGCTCGACGCGGGTCAATCTCGCCTCACTCGCCGGCCAGAGCTTCCGCTTCCGGTTCCGCGTCGGAACGGATTCCACCGTCGGCCTGGATGGCTGGTACATCGACGACATCCGCATCTACACCTGCGCGGCCGGCTCGGTCGGGGTCCAGGTCACCCCGACAAGCGGCCTGCAGACGACCGAGGCCGGCGGCACCGCCACCTTCACGATGGCGCTCACCGGACAGCCCACGGCGAACGTGACGGTCAACCTCTCCAGCAGCAACCCGAACGAGGGCGTCGTCGGGCCAGGCTCCATCGTGTTCACGCCGGGTGATTGGTCGAATCCGAAGACGGTGACGGTCAAAGGCGTGCCCGACGCCGCGAAGGACGGCAATGTCCCATACACCATCGTCACGTCGAACACCATCTCGACCGATCCGGCCTTCAACAACCTCGTCGTGCCAGATGTCTCGGTGACGAATGTCGGGAACTGTGACACGCGTCCGCGGATCGTCGTCTCGAACTCCTCGGGCGGCGCGGGTGTGCGTAACCTGACGATCACAGCTCCGGCCGGGTTCGGCCTCTTCTCCGTGCAGGTCACCAACGCGCCGTCTCCGCCCGGACGCCAGCTGCTCAACGCCAGCGTTGACTTCCCAGGCGTCGGCAACGGGCTGACGAACGCCTTCGTCCGCACGTTCTCGCCGCCGCAAGCGAGCGTGTCGTTCACCATCCACAGGACGGCGCCTGGCAACCTCATGGTACCGATGATCATCACCGACAACTGTGGCCCGTGGCCGTACTTCTTCGGGAGCGGCCCGAACGGCTTCTAGGACGACCTTGCCTCAGAGCGCTGGCCCTGCCAGGCGCAGGGCCAGCGCGGCCGGCTCCGCCTCTCCGCGACGGCGCGGGGGTCGGGGGTGAGGGTTCTACTGCGCGTTCAGGTCGTAGCTCGGGCGCGGGTCGCCCAGCAGCGTCGCGATGGCGACCCGCAGTCGGGCCAGGGTGGTCGGCTTGGCGATCACCAGATCGACGCCCTCCGGCCGCCGGTCCGCCCCATCCATCAGGTCCGCAAACCCGGTCAGCATCAGCACCGGCGTGCCCGGCGTCAGCACCTTGACCAGCACCGCCAGCTCGTCGCCGCCCATCTCCGGCATCGCGCGGTCCGTGATCACCAGGTCGAACGCCGGCGACGTCTGGAGCAAGCCCAGAGCCTCATGCCCGCCGCTCGCCAGCTCCACCCGGTGGTCGTCCAGCGCCAGGAACCGCGACACCACCTGCCGCATCATCGGCTCGTCGTCCACCACCAGGATCCGCAACGGGCGCGCGGCCAGCGGCTGCGGCACCGGGAGCGGCTCGGCCGCCTCTTCGCTCCGTCGGGCCGGCAGCCGGAGCCGGACCGTCGTGCCACGGCCCACGGCTGAGTCGATCTCCAGCGAGCCGCCATGCCGCCGCAAGCTGCCGTGCACGATGCTTAGCCCGAGGCCGGTCCCCTGGTCGCCCTTCGTCGTGAAGAACGGCTCCAGGCAGCGTCGCCGCACCGCGTCGCTCATCCCGACGCCGTTGTCCGTCACCTCGACGATCGCCTCCTGCTGCCCATCCTGGTTCGGCTGGCTGCGCGCCCGCAACGCGATCGTGCCACCAGCCGGCAGCGCGTCCACGGCGTTCAAGATCAGGTTGACCAGCGCGTCGCGAATCTCGGCGGCGTTCGCCTCGATCGGCGGGATCGCCTCGACCTCCACCGCGACCTCGATGGTGGCCCCGGCCGCCTGGGCCTGGTCCTTCCAGCGCGGCCGGGTCAGCGAGATCGCCTGCGCGATCAAGTCTGGCAGGTGGGCCGGGCCGTGGGCGTCGCCGTTCTGGCGCCGGCGGTAGAACTCGCGCAGCCGGCTCACCACCGCCGCGGCGCCCTGGGCCGCCGTGTTGATCGCCTGGAGGTACTCGGCGGCGCCACGCGCATTCGTCAGCAGCTCCGGATTGGCGAGCAGCAGGTCGCTGTAGCCCAGGATCGGCCCGAGTGCGTTGTTGAAATCGTGCGCGATCCCGCTCGCCAACTGCCCGAGCGCGCCGACTCGCTCCTGCTCGACGATCCGCTGCTGCGCCAGCCGCAGCTCCGAGAGCGCCGTCTCGAGCCGGTGGTTGCTGTCGCGCAGGTCGGCCTCGGCCCGCACCCGCTCCGTCATGTCCATCAGTGCCGTGACCTGGAAACTGCCGCCGTTCACCTCCAGCCGCTGGATCGAGATCAAGCCGTGGCGCGGCTCGCCATCTCTGGTCCGGAAGTGGAAGTCGGCGCTCCGTTGCCCGCCCGAGGCCAGCGTCTCCTGGTAGAGCGCCTCCCGCTCGTGCGGCTCGATGATCGCCACGTCGGCGGCCGTCCGCCCCATCACCTGCTCGCGGGTGAAGCCGGTGATCCGCAGCCAGCTTTCGTTCACCGCCACGAACCGGATGTCCGGCAGGCTGCTCAGCACCATCCCGGCCGGACAGGAGTCGAACATCGCCTCGAACATCGCGCGCGTCTGACGCTCGTTCGCCTCGGCCCGCTCCCGATCCTCGATCTCGGCCTGAAGCCGCTCGTTCGCCGCCACCAGATCGGCCACCGACTGGCTCGTGGCAGCCTCGCTCTCGCGCCGCTGGTCGTCCAGCCGCCGGAGCGCACGCGCCAGGAGCCAGACGCTGGCGCCGCACGTCACCGCGCCGGCCGTGCCGAACAGTGCCAGCCCCGGACTGGTGAGCTCGAACGGCCAGCCGGCCGCCGCGCCCACGCTCGCCAGCGCCGCCGCGACGCCGATCCCCTGTACGACCCGGATCGCGCCGTCGGGCTGCCGCCAGGGATCGAGCTCAGACGCTCCCGCGCCCGTAGGCCGCACTGTTCTGCTACTCCGTCTGCCATCGCCACGAAGCGCTGCACCCGGACCGTGGCTCAGCTCACTTCGCCCCAGAAGGACGAGCGAGACGGTCACGCAGGCATGGCACCACCGTGATAGTAGCACCGCTGTTTTGCATGACCGGTAGAAATTCGGTGCAAACGGCATGCGGTTCTCGACCCGCTCATCATGACGTGCGTGGCCGCTTTGCGTCCCGTCAGCACTCCGTCAGCGCACATCGCGAGGCGGCTCTCACCCCTGGTCCACGAGACCGGACAGGCAGAGTGCTCTGCGCGTATCAGGCCACCTGGCCAGCCAGGCCTATCGAGATTGCAGTGACGATCGTTCCGAGCGCAGCCAGGCAGTCTGTCGTCAAACGACGGAGGCGTGCAGCGGATTCCGTCCCTGGTACCGGCACGAACATCACCTGCCAGAGCTCAGCCGGGTCGAGAATGCGGAGCACGTGCCGCTCGACGTCAAGACGCCCGACGATCGGGTGCTCGTACACCCGGTAGCGGGTCAGGCGAGCGCGGACGTCGTGCTCGCCCCACCAGCACGCAAACTCTGAGGAGTGCAACGACAGATCGGCGACGAGCTCGTCGAAACGCGGATGTTCGACGTGGCGCGCCCAGGCGAGCCGGAACTGCGCGACCATCGCCCGCGCCTGCCCCTCCCAGTCCGACGCCATCTGGCCGACCTCGGGTTCGGCAAACACCAGCCACAATGCGTTGCGCCGGGCCGGCGGCAGCGTGTCGAGGGATGGAAACAGGCGACTCGCAGCCCGGCTCCAGACCAGCACGTCCCAACAGGCATCGACCACCATTGAGGGGAGGTCGTCGAGCGCTCGCATCAGCCGGGCAAGCGATGCCAGTGACTCCTCAGAAGGCGACGGTGCCTCGTCGTGAGCCGTGGTCAACGTCAGCAGGTACTCACGCTCGGGTAGCTCGAGGCGCAAGGCATCGGCGAGGCTGTGCAGAACCTGCACCGACACCCCGCGCTCGCGCCCCTGTTCCAGCCTCGCGTACCAGGTTTCGCTGATGCCGGCGAGCTGAGCCACCTGCTCGCGCCTCAACCCCGGTCCACGTTGCCGACGCCCGCGCGACACACCAGCCTGTTCCGGTGTGATGCGCTTCCGACAGCGACGAAGAAACTCCGCGACAGCGCGGAACCGAGGCTGCTGACCGGCCATCACGCTTCCACTCCACCTCACTCCTCGGTATGAGCGAGAGCCAGCATAGCATCAACGAGACGACATGACGGTATCAAGACGGTGTCAAGGGGTTCGCTGCACGATCTTGTGGAACGCGGCCTTGCCAGCCGGGTCCGTGGACGCCCGACGGGCACGCGGTGTCAAGTAGACGTCACGCGTTCCAGCAAACGGGGCAGGCGGCTCATGGTTAGAAGACTGGTACTCCCACTACCAGCAGTTCGGATGCTCGCAATAGTGATGACCTTGTTATGTCGCTTGAAAGCCACTACTGTGTCGCAAGAAGTATTTCGCCTGTGAGTTGACGAGCTATGCGGCTCGGAGCTGGCAACGCTATCACGTCGTGGAATGACACGTTGGTGAGATATGGCGGGGTGCGGCACGATCGTGCCCGGGCCTCGTGGCCGCGGAGCGCGGCGATGAGGGCGGTGGAGTCATGAGTGTGCATCGCGTTAGCCGTCGCCGCCCGATCGGGCTCGTGCGTGCCTGGTGCGCCTTCGTGCTGCTGCTCGGCGTGCTGGTCCCGGGCGCTGGGGTGTCGCCCGCTGCCGCCCAACAGAGCCCGTCCAATCCGCCGCCGCCCTCCAGGCCGACCGGGCCGAACGTCGATCCGGGACTGGTGCGGCAGCTCGGCCAGGACACCGGTGGTGGCGCACGCATTGAGTACCATCGTGAGACTGGTAAGGCACGGTTCATCGGCGCCAGCCTCGCCCATCCGATCCCTCGTTCGGCGCGCCTCGCTGCGAACGCCAGTCCTGAAGTCGCGGCGCGCTCGTTCATGGCCAGCTACGGCCCGCTTTTCGGCACCCAGGACGAGTCTCGCGATCTCGCCCTGAAGCGGGTCAAGGCCGACACTGGGGGGCGTTCGATCGTTCGGTTCGCCCAGCAGTACAGCGGCATTCCGGTCTTCGCCGGCGAAGTGATCGTCCATCTGGACAAGGGCCAGAACGTGCAGGCGGCAATCGGCGAGCTCCTGCCGGACATCGCGGTCGACACGACACCGCAAGTGAGCACAGCCGAAGCGAAGGCAACCGCTCGCGCCGTCGTCGCGCGAGACGAGCAAGTGAACGAGGCGCAGCTCCAGGCCGGTGAGCCAGAGCTGCAGATCTACAACCGGGTGCTGATCGGCGACCCTGGTCCGAACATCACGCAGCTTGTCTGGCGCGTGGAGGTTTCGGCCGGCCCCCGCGAGCCCATTCGATACCTCGTCCTCGTGGACGCCCACGGCGGTGGCATAGCGCTGCGGTTCAATCAGGTGCCCGATGCCAAGAACCGCCTGACTTACAACATGAATCACAGCACCACCAGCGGTACCCTCGTCTGCGACGAGTCGAACCCGACCTGCTCCGGTGGCGATGCCGATGCCGTGGCCGCCCATAAGTACGCTGGCGACACCTACGACTTCTACCTCTCACGCCACGGCCGCGACAGCATCGACGGGGCTGGGATGACGATCAGGTCGTTCGTCCACTACGGCACGAACGTCCAGAACGCGTTCTGGGACGGCTTCGAGATGGTCTATGGCGATGGGTTCGCGGCGGCTGACGACGTGGCCGGGCACGAGCTGACCCACGGCGTCACCCAGTACGAATCTGGTCTGTTCTACTTCCGCCAGGCCGGCGCCATCAACGAGTCGCTGTCTGACCTGTGGGGCGAATGGATCGATCAGGTCAACGGATCTGGAACCGATACGCCAGGAGTCAAGTGGCTATTGGGCGAAGACGTGCCCGTCCTGGGCGCCATCCGGAACATGGCGAACCCGCCGGCCTTCAACGATCCAGATCGGATGACCAGCTCCAATTACTACGGATCGAGTCTTGACAACGGTGGCGTCCACCACAACAGTGGCGTCAACAACAAGGCCGCCTTCCTGATGACGGATGGCGGCACCTTCAACGGCAAGACCGTCACTGGGCTCGGGATCGACAAAACCGCCAAGCTGTACTACGAAGCCCAGACGAACCTGTTGACACCGGGCTCCGACTACGGTGACCTGTACACGGCATTGCAGCAGGCCTGCTCGACGCTGACAAGCACAGGCGTCATGACCGTGGCAGACTGTCAGCAAGTGCAGAACGCCATCGATGCTGTCGAGATGAATCTGGCGCCGGTGGTCGCGGGTGCTGCCCCGCCCAATCCGCCCTTCTGCCCCACGGGCCAGTCGCCGACCGATCTGTTCTTCGACGACCTCGAGAATGTCACCACGACGACCAGCAACTTCAGCCACACGTTCATCAGCGGCGGCGACAGCTGATCCTACCCTCAAGCAGCGCAATACACCAGCACGACCAGCGGCACCAAGAACTTCCACGGCCTGGACCGTGCGACGACGGCCTCGTACGTCATGACGAGAAGCGCCGACCTCACGCTGCCCGCGGGGGCGTTCCTTCGCTTCAACCACTCCTGGCGGTTCGACACGACATTTTCTGGGAGCACGCCCTTCTACTGGGATGGCGGCATCCTGGAGTACTCAACCAACGGCGGCACCTCATGGACAAACGCCTCACCGCTCATCGCGTCGGGCGAGGGCGGCTACACCGGGACGCTCGTGTCTGGCTCGGGGAATCCACTTGGCGGCCAGGCAGCCTGGGTCGGTCTGCGCGACTACGCGCCGACCAGGGTGAACCTCTCGTCGTTGGCTGGCCAGAGCTTCCGTTTCCGATTCCGCATCGGCACCGACAGCGTCGGCGGCGCCGAGGGCTGGTTCATTGACGATGTCCGGCTCTACACCTGCGCCGTGTCGGCCACGCCGGGCATCACCGTCACGCCCACTAGTGGCCTCCAGACGACCGAAGGCGGCGGGCAGGCCACCTTCACCGTCACGCTCGACTCCCAGCCGACCGCCAACGTCACCGTCAGCCTCTCCAGCAGCAACACCAACGAAGGCACGGTCAGCCCCTCGTCGTTGACGTTCACCCCGGCCAACTGGTCCACGCCGCAGACCGTCACCGTCACCGGCGTCAACGACGACGTGGACGACGGGAACGTGGCGTACACCATCCTCACGGCGCCGGCTACCTCAACCGACGCGAACTACAACAACCGTGACGCGGCGGACGTCTCTGTCCTCAACCTCAACGACGACATCGCCGGCATCCTCGTCTCGCCGACCAGCGGCCTCCAGACCAGTGAGGGCGGGCAGACCGCCCAGTTCACCGTCGTGCTGAAATCGCGGCCGACCGCCGACGTGACCATCGCCATCTCGAGCTCCAACACGAACGAGGGCACGGTCAGCACGCCCTCTCTGACGTTCACCCCGGCCAACGCGCTGACGCCGCAAACCGTCACCGTCACCGGGGTCAACGACAGCATCGACGACGGCGACGTGGCATACACCATCCTGACCGGTGCAGCCGTCTCAACCGACCCGAAGTACAACGGATTCGCCGTGGACGACGTCGCCGTCGTCAACCGTGACGACGTCGACACGTTCGGTATCACGGTCACGCCGACAAGCGGCCTCCAGACCACCGAGTCCGGCGGGCAAGCGACCTTCACGGTCGTCCTCACCAGCGTGCCCACCGCCAATGTGACGATCGCACTCTCCAGCAGCAACACCGCCGAGGGCACCGTCAGCGTCAACTCCCTGACCTTTACCCCCGCCAACGCGCTGACGCCTCAGACCGTCACGGTCACCGGCGTGGACGACAGCATCGACGACGGCGACGTGGCGTACAGCATCGTCACTGCCGCCGCCGCCTCGACCGATCCCCTCTACAACGGCCTGACCGTGCCCGACGTCGCGGTGACCAATGTCAACGACGACCTGGCCGGTTTCGCCATCTCACCCACAACCGGGCTCCAGACGACCGAGGCCGGTGGCACCGCCCAGTTCACCGTCAGGCTCACCTCGCAGCCGACGGCGGACGTCAGCATCGGCCTCTCCAGCAGCAACACCGCCGAAGGCACGGTCAGCCCGACTTCGCTGACGTTCACCCCTGCCAACTGGTCCACCCCCCAGACCGTCACCGTCACCGGGGTGAACGACGCCATCGTGGACGGGCCGGTCGCCTACACCATCGTGATCTCGCCTCCAAACTCTGGTGACCCGAAATACCAGGCACTGGATCCCCCAGACGTCTGCGTCACGAACCAGGACAATGACGTTCCGCCGCCGGCTGGCATCACCGTCAGTCCCACCAGCGGTCTCACGACGACCGAGGCCGGCGGCACCGCCACGTTCACCGTCGTCCTCACCAGCGTGCCCATCGCCAACGTGACCATCGCCCTCTCCAGTAGCAACACCAACGAGGGCACCGTCAGCCCCAGCTCGCTGACCTTCACCCCCGCCAATGCGCTCACGCCTCAGACGGTCACGGTCACCGGCGTGAACGACAGCGTGGCTGACGGCGATGTGGCGTACAGCGTCGTCATCGCCCCGGCAGTATCGACCGATCCCAACTACAACGGATTCAATCCGTCCGACGTCAGCGTCACCAACGTCGACAACGACCCCGTCATTCCGGCCGGCGTCACGGTGAACCCCACCAGCGGACTGGTCACAAGCGAGGGCGGTGGGCAGGCCACCTTCACCGTCGTCCTCAACACCGTGCCCACCGCCAACGTGACCATTGCGCTCTCCAGCAGCAACGCCAACGAAGGCACGGTCAGCCCCAGCTCGCTCACCTTCACCCCCGCCAACGCGCTGACACCACAAACTGTCACCGTCACCGGCGTGAACGACAGCGTGGTCGATGGCAACGTGGCGTACGCCATCGTGACTGCCGCCGCCGTCTCGACGGATCCCAACTACAACGGCCTCAATCCGCCTGACGTCAGCGTCACCAACACCGACGACGACACGGCCGGGTCGCTACCCACCGTCGTCAAGACTATTCCACTCACTGGCGCACTCCAGGACGTGGCTGTCAACGCCGAGCGAGGCGAGCTCTACGTCTCGCGGAGCTCGTTGAGTCTGGTCGACGTGATCTCCACGACCGACGGGTCGGTGCTCGCCTCGATCGCGGTCAGTAATCCGGTGAATCTCGCGTACAACCGGGTGACGGGACTGTTGTACGTCGTGGAGAACGCGAACAGGAAACTGGCCGTCGTCAATACCGCGACGAGACAAGTCGATGCTGAGATCAACTTCACCAGGAATACTCAGGGCGTCGCGGTAGACGAAGTGTTGAATCGTGTCGTCGTCGGCACGTTCGACGGCGAACAGGCCGTCATCCTGGATGCCACGAACAACTACGCTGAGCTCGCCAGAATCGCCGTCGGCGGCACCACCGGCGTCATCGCTGTCAACCCGGTCACCCACCGAGCCTATGTGGCCGCCGATGGCGGCTCGGGCCACTGGCAGATCGTCGTCCTCGATCTCACCACCAACACCTTACGGGCCACGGTGTCGATGAGCGGGAGTCCGTCCGGCGTCGCCGTCGATCCAACAACCAACCGCGTCTACGTCAGCAGCTATCACACGAACAACGTGCTGATTCTCGACGGCGCCACGGACACCTTCAGAGCCGAGACCATTCCGAATGGTCCCATCGGATCGGGTCTTGCCGTCAATCCGGTGTCGCACCGACTGTATGGCACACATCGTGAAGCCCAGGCCGTCTTGAGCGTCAGCGACCTCACTGTCGGTGCTCCCACGGAGAACGCGGTCGTCGCGACCTTACCTGTCGGGAGTAACGCGTACTTTGTGACGGCCGATCCGTCATCTGGCCGGGTCTACGTCGCTGCCGCGAGCTCGGTGACTGTGATTCAGGACATCACGAGTAACCAGGCCGGCGTCAAAATCACTCCGACCAGCGGCCTCGTCACGACCGAGGGCGGTGGCAATGCTGCCTTCATGGTGGAACTGACCGGTGTCCCGAACGCCAGCGTGACGATCGCACTGAGTAGCTCGAATACCCATGAAGGGACCGTAAGCCCGAGCTCCCTGACCTTCACGCCGACGAATGCGCTACGGCCACAACTGGTGACAGTCACGGGCGTGGACGACAACATCGCCGATGGCAACGTGGCCTACACCGTCGTGACTGCCGCCGCCGTCTCGACCGATCCTGCCTACAGCGGGCTCAATCCGCCTGACGTCAGCGTCACCAACACCGACGACGACCCTGCCACCCCGGCCGGCATCACCGTCAGCCCCACCAGCGGTCTCGTGACCACTGAGGCCGGCGGGCAGGCCACCTTCACCGTCAAGCTCAACACCATGCCCACCGCCGACGTGACCATCGCGCTCTCCAGCTCGAGCTCGGCCGAGGGCACCATCAGTCCAACCTCGTTGACCTTCACGCCGACGAACGGCACCACCCCGCAGACGGTGACGGTCACGGGCGTGGACGACGGGGTGCATGACGGCGACGTGGCCTACACCATCGTCACGGCACCGGCCGTCTCTGGCGACCCGAGCTACAGCGGCCTGAATGCAGCCGACGTGTCAGTCACCAACACCGACAACGACCCCTCCACCCCGGCCGGCTTCACGGTGAGCCCCACCAGCGGTCTCGTGACCACCGAGGCTGGCGGCACCGCCACGTTCACCGTCGTCCTCAACACCGTGCCCACCGCCAACGTGACCATCGCTCTGTCCAGCACCCTCGCCACCGAAGGCACCGTCAGCCCGAACTCACTGACCTTCACCCCGGCGAACGCGCTGACACCGCAAACCGTCACCGTCACCGGCGTCAACGACAACGTCCAGGACGGTCACAAGGCGTACACCGTTATGGTGGGTCCGTCCACCTCCCCCGACCCGGCCTACAACGGCTTGCTCCCAACGAACGTCTCCGTCACCAATCGCGAGAATCCGGATCTCTCGGCAACCGTCTGCGCCCCCCAGTGGGTGAAAGACAGCCAGATCGACTGTTATGTCCAGATCAGCAATCCCGCCACGGCGGGACAGGCTGCCGGTCCCATTGTCGTCAAGGTCACGCACACCGGGACGATGGATCGGACGTACAACTCGATCGGCGTTGGGGGAAGCTGCAACGGCGGTGGCGACACCGTGACCTGTGACACGCCGGACCCCGTGAACCCCGGCGGCTCCTTCCAGGTCTACGTTCGCTACCAGGTCGTCGGCGCGATCGGCGAAAACGTCTCGATCAAGGCGTGCGTGAGCGGCCCCAACTACACGGACGACGTCGCCGGCAACGACTGCTCGACCGTCTCAGGGACGATTCGGGCACCGGCTGGCATCACCGTCAATCCGACCAGCGGCCTCACTACGACCGAGGCCGGCGGCACCGCCCAGTTCACCGTCAAGCTCAACTCCCAGCCGACCGCGAACGTCATCATCGGCCTCTCTTCGTCCGACACCACCGAGGGCACCGTCAGCCCAAGCTCGCTGACGTTCACGCCAGCCAACTGGTCCACGCCTCAGACCGTCACCGTCACCGGCGTAGACGACGCCGTGGTTGACGGGCCGATTGCCTACACCATCGTCACGGCGCCGGCCGTCTCGACCGATCCGAGCTACAACGGGCTCAACCCGTCCGACGTCTCCGTCACGAATCTGGACGATACCGACACCGCCGGCATTACCGTCTCACCCACCGCCGGTCTCCAGACTTCTGAGAATGGGCAGACTGCCCAGTTCACCGTCAAGCTCAATTCTCAGCCGACGGCCAACGTCACTATCGGCCTCTCCAGCAGCAATACCAACGAGGGGACCGTCAGTCCGTCCTCGCTGACGTTCACGCCAGCCAACTGGTCCACGCCGCAGACCGCCACCGTCACCGGCGTCAACGACAGCGTGGTCGACGGCAGTGTGGCCTACACCATCGTCACCGCCCAGGCCGTCTCGACGGACCCCGTCTACAGTGGATTGAACCCGCCTGACGTCAGCGTCACGAACACTGACAACGATTCTGGGTATCGGCTCCAGGTCAAGCAACAGAGCGGCGGGACGGTCAACGATTTCCAGTCAGGCAACATCAACTGTGGCGCTAGATGCTCCGCGGCCTATCCTCCGAATACCCCGATCAACCTGTATGCGACAGCGGCAGAAGGTTGGCACTTCGTAAAGTGGACAGGCGACTGTGCGAACCTCCCCAATCCCTGTCCCATCACGATGAACGCGGACAAGGATGTAAGTGCCGAATTCGCCCCGAATGCGGCCGTAACGACGTTCCGGCCGGACATTTTGGTGAGACGACTGACGGTCAAGATCACGCTCCCACCAGAGTGTGGGACGATCACGCGCATCGAATTTGGCCAACTCGGGAGCCCGATGCGAAATGCGAAGGTATCGATCAGCTCGCCGTCTGGCGGTCCCCAGAATCAGACCGTCGGCTTCGTTTACCTTCCACCAGTGACTTCAATAGTCGAGTTCACTCTCGAACGTGTGGTGCAGGCTGGTGATGCGACAGTCAATCCGATTGTCATCAACAGCTCCAACTGCACGAAGTGGCGCACCTTTGTTGGTGCAGGACCTACGGCATTCCAGTGACCCGCACGGCCCGCCCGCCGCGCTTGACGGTGGGCGGCCGTCGCATGATCCAGATGTCGGGTAAGTTCCAGATCAGGCCAGCCGAGGACAGATCCAGGACGGGTTTGGTTTAGAATGTGGCCGCGAGCGGCCGGCCGGCCCACTATCCGGGTCTCTCACACGGTCTCTCTGGGAGCGGCGTGCCAGGGCACTTCACGACGCGTGTGGCGAGCATCGCCCGGCGATTCTTCCCGTGGGTGGTCGTGGACCTCCCGCTGGTCTGGTCGTCGTACGCCATCGCCCTGCTGGTGCGCGGCGTCACCACCAACCTCGAGTACACCCCAGCCCTCCTGTTCGCCGCGCTCGCTAGCGTCGTCGTCGTCGCCTGCAACGAGGCGTTCGGGATCTACCGGCGCTGGTGGCGTTACGCCACGTCCCAGGATCTCGTCCCGCTGACCGTCTCGGTCGGCGTGGCGACGGTCGGGATCGTCGCGCTCGACCTCGCCTGGCCGTCGGTCCGCCCGATGCCGCTCTCGGTAGTCTTCCTGGGCGCCTTCTTCGCCATCTGCGCCATGACGGCGGTCCGCTACCGCTCCAAGCCGCTCGCCACGGTGCGGCGCACCTGGCGGCGGCTGACGGCGCCACCCGCCGAGGGGATCACCCGCGTCCTGATCGTCGGCGCCGGCGAGGCCGGCCAGCACCTCGGCTGGCAGCTCCAGAACGGGTCGCTCGGCGAGCGGTACCACGTCGTCGGGTTCGTGGACGACGACGCGCGCAAGCACGGCATGTTGATCCACGGGCGGCAGGTGTACGGCGGGCGGCAGGCCATCCCGGGCATCGTCGAGCGGCTGAGCGTCGATCTGATCGTCCTGGCCATCCACACCATCGCCGGCCGCGAGCTGCGAGACATCGTCACGGTCTGCCAGGAGACCTCCGCCCAGATCAAGTCGCTCCCGAGTGCGCTCGCCCCCATCGAGGGCGGCCCGATTCGGCCATCCTCCGGCGGGGCGCTCGGCGACTCGCTGTTTGGCGACCTGACATTCGAGGATCTGCTCGGGCGGCACCTGGTCCAGATCGACCGCGAGCAGTGCCGTCACCTCGTCCGTGGGAAGACGGTGCTCGTGACCGGCGCCAGCGGCTCGATCGGCAGCGAACTCTGCCGGCAGCTCGCGGACCTCCGCCCGGCCCGCCTCGTCATGCTGGACTCGAACGAGAGCGGCATCCACGATCTCTCCGTCGAGCTCCAGGGGTTCCGCTCCGACGACACCACCCTGGTGCCGGTCGTCGGGGACGTCACCCACGAGCCGCGCCTGCGCGCCCTCTTCGCCGGCGAGCGGCCAGCGGTCGTCTTCCACGCCGCCGCCTACAAGCACGTCCCCCTCATGGAGGAGTACCCAGAAGAGGCGGTCCGGGTGAACGTCGGCGGCACTCGGCAGGTGATGCAGCTGGCCGGTGAGTACGGCGCCGAGCGGTTCGTGCTGGTCTCCTCAGACAAGGCGGTCGAGCCGAGCAGCGTGATGGGCGCCACCAAGCGCGTCTGCGAGCTGCTGGCCGCGTCCCGCCGGACGTCGTCCCGCACCCTGTACACGGCGGTCCGGTTCGGGAACGTGCTGGCGAGCCGAGGGAGCGTCGTGCCCACCTTCGCCCGCCAGATCGACATGGGCGGCCCGGTCACCATCACCGACCCGGACATGTCGCGCTACTTCATGAGCATCCAGGAGGCCGCCAGCCTCGTCGTCCAGGCCGCCTCCTTCACCACCGGCAACGACGTCTTCCTGCTGGACATGGGCGAGGAGATCAACATCGCCGATCTCGCCCGCCGGATGATCCGGCTGCGCGGCCTCCGCCCAGACGTGGACGTGCCGATCGTCGTGACCGGCCCACGCCCCGGCGAGAAGCTCCGCGAAGTGCTCCACAGCGCCGACGAGCACACCCAGCCGACCGCCCACCCCCAGGTGATGCGCGTCCTCGGTTTGCGCTGGCCGCTCTCCCAGGCCGAGCTCCACGCCGCCATCGACGAGCTGCTCGGCGCCGCCGGCGCCGGCGACCGCGCCGAGGTCCGGAGCCAGCTCTGGCGCATCGCCCGCGATGGCGCCGCCCCGCCAACGCTCTCCGCGCGTCCACGATCTGCTGGGGGTACGCTCGGCTCGGCGTCGGCCGGCTGGAGGGTCGGCGGCTCCGGGATCGGGCCGGGCGTGGCGACGATGACGCTCGCGCCAGCCGGGGCCAGCTTGCCCGGCGGCGCCGTGGCCCTGCCGGCCCGCGCCCCGATCCGCGTCGCCGCCGACCGGGCCGGCGCGCTCCTCGGCGCTGCCGCCGACCGCGCCCTGGCGCTCGAGCCCTGGTACACCGTGCCGCTTGCCGCCCTGCTGCTCTCGCTGCCGGCCAGCATGACCTGGCCGGCCGCCCTGGTGCTGGTGCCGTGGCTGATCCGCCTCGCCCGGACCGGCCAGGCGCTCGCCCCGACGTGGTTCAGCGTCCCGATCGGGTTGTTCGTGGCGGGCGGGGCCGTCGGGATGCTCGTCACCTCCAGCCAGGGCCAGGGCAGCATCCGCCTGACCGGCCTGGCTGCCGGCATCTCGCTCTACTGGCTCATCGTCCACCACGCCACCAGCCTGGTCCGGCTGCGGCGGGCGCTCGGCCTCGCGATCCTGGCCAGCGCCGTCGGCAGCCTGCTGATGCTCTTCCTGACCGCGCCGTACCTGCCGTGGGGCGTGCCCGGCAGCCCGCTGGAGAGCGCCATCGCCGCCACGGACGGCCTCCGTCAGCTGGTCACCGCATCCCCCGATGCGTTGCAGCGGTACCGTTTCCGAGCGTCCGGTGTGGGCGCCCTCGCGACGTTCGGTCTGGCGCTGGCGCTCGGGCCGTCGCTGGCCGCTGCCAGACGCGGCGCGCGGCTCGCCGCCTTCAGCCTGGTGCTTGCGTTCCTGGCCGTCATCGTGCTGAGCGGCAGCCGCGGCTCGCTGATCAGCGTGCTGGCGCTGGTGGTGGTGCTGTTCGGGCTGCGCTACCGCTGGCTGCTGCTGGCGGTGCCGTTCGTGCTGGTCGGGCTGTGGGCAGTCTCCGAGCGTGGCCTTGGCGGGCTGACCGCGCCTGACGCGCTGCCACTCTCGGTCAAGGTCGATTTCTGGCAGAACGCCTCCTCGATCCTCCACGACTTTGCGTTCACTGGGGTCGGGCTCGGGCAGCGGCCGGTCCGCGAGGTGTACGAGGCGTACATGCTGGCCGTCGGTCCGAGCTTCAGTCACGCCCACAACGCCTACATCCAGGCGTATCTCGAACAAGGACTGCTCGGCGCGTTCGGGCTGGTCAGCCTGACGCTGGTTCTGCTGTTCAACGCCGGCCGAGCCGTGAGCACGGCGCGGACCCCGCTGACCTGGGCCGTCGCCCTGTCCGGCGGCGGCGCGGCCATCGTCCAGCTCTTCGAAGGGCTGACCGAGGTGGTATTGCTGACCAGCGTCGGGACCGTGCTGCTGCTGGTGGCGCTCGGGCTGCTGACGGCCGCCGGGCGACTGGACGCGCAGGCTCATCGGGGGCGTGCGGCGGCGGCATCGCGGGCGCGGCGGATGGTCGTCGCGTCCACTGCCTGGGGCGGCGGGTGGTCGCGGCCGGTCGTGGCAGCGCCGCTGGCGGCCGGACTGGTCGTCGTCGGGCTGGTCACCTTCACGCTGACACCCCTGGCCAGCCCGCTCTTCCTGAACCTGGGCGCCGTCGAGCGGACACGGGCGGTCCTCACGGACGACCTGCCCCGCGCCGAGCGCGAGCAGGCGCTCAGTCGAGCAGACACCTTCCTGCGACGCGCCCTGGCCGCCGACGACCGTGACGCGGCGATCTGGCGCAACCTCGCCGAGGTCGCACTGGCGCGGGGCGACGCCGGCCGTGCCCGCGAGTACCTGGATGCCGCCCGCGAGCGGACCTCGTTCGGCGACGCCTACGCCCTCTACCAGCTGGGGCGGATCAGTCGCGACGCCGGCCAGTGGCAGGACGCCGCGTTCGCCTGGCGCGAGGCCCGCGCGACTGGCGCCCTCCAGAGCTGGGCGCAAGAGGCGAAGGGCCGCGAGCAGTGGGACCGCGCGACGGCGGCGCTGGCCGCGCTGGCGGTGCTCCAGCCAAACGATCCAGAGCCGTTCCAGCAGCTCGTCCAGGTGATGCGACGGATGCCCGGCGGCACGGCGACGGCGGTCCTGGAGCTGGAGCGGCTGGCCGAAGCGACGCCGCGCTCGCCCTGGCCGTTCGTGGAGCTGGCCGCCCTCTACGACGAGCAGGGCCAGACCGCGAAGGCCGCCGAAGCGCGCCAGCAGGCCCAGGCTCGGGGCGCGCCGTCTGGTCGGTGACCATCGCCCCTCGCCATGCAGCAGAGCCGTGGACTGAAGTCCACGTCTACCATTGGACCGTCGCTACGCGACGAGGTGCAGCGTCGAGGATGCTCGCGTCGCCACGCATTCGCCCCGCCCGGCGTGGCGTAGCCACGCACCAACGGTAGACGTGGACTTCAGTCCACGGTCTCCCCTACGCTGTACGATGCACCTACCAAACACGATGAGGAGACGCCTGGATGAGCACGACGGTCGGCATCATCAGCCCGGGGGACATGGGCTCGGCGATTGGCGGGAAGCTGGCGGCAGGCGGCGCGCGTGCCATCGTGGCACTCGACGGCCGCAGCGAGCGCACGAAGTCGCTGGCAGCAGAAGCCGGCCTCGAAGACGTTGGCAGCGTTGAGCGCCTCGTCACCGAGGCGAGCCACGTCCTCTCGGTGATGGTGCCCTCCGAAGCAGTCGGCGCTGCCGAGCGCGTGGCCCAGGCGCTCCGCTCCACCGGCGCATCGCCCCTCTACGCCGACCTGAACGCGATCTCGCCCGGCTCCACGAAGCGCATCGGCGAGATCGTCGAGGCAGCAGGCGCCCGGTTCGCGGACGGCGGGATTATCGGTGGGCCGCCACGTGGCTCGGTCAACCCCCGCATCTACGCCTCTGGCCCGAACGCCCCGGAGCTCGCCCAACTGGAGGAGCACGGCCTCATCATCCCGGTCATCGGCGACACGGTCGGGCAGGCGTCCGGCCTGAAGATGTGCTACGCCGCCATGACGAAGGGGCTCCAGGCGCTCGGGACCGAGCTACTGGTGACGGCGCAGCTGCTGGGCCTGGGCGACCAGCTCAAAGCGGAGCTGGAGTCGAGCCAGCCGGCGATCCGCAACTGGCTCGCGAAGTCGGCGCTCGGAATGCCGCCGAAGGCTCATCGCTGGATCGGCGAGATGGAAGAGATCGCCGCGACGTTCGAGGAGGTCGGCCTGACCCCCAGAATCCTGCTCGGCGCCGCCGACATGTACCGCTGGATCGCGACGACCGAGCCCGGCCACGAGACGCCCGAGACCCGCGACAAGAACCGCGACCTGGACGGCCTGATGGCGGCGCTGGCCGAATCGCTGACCGAGACAGCAGGGAGGTAGCCGTCCCCCTGGGAGCGCGGCGATCTTCGCCGCTTCGTCGTCTACGCGCCGCACTCCCAGGTCCGGCTACACCCTGAACCAGTCCGCGACCTCGCGGTCCACATCGGCCTCCGGGCGAGCCGACACCCGATCCATCACTCGCCGAACGTCGTCTGTGTCTGGCAGCAGATCCCGGGCCGCGCCGAGTGCGTCATAGACGGAGGTCCGCACCGGCAAGACCGACGTGACGTCCAGCCGCTCGGCGTGGCGGTGCCGGAGCAGGTGCTGGTAGACGGCGGCGTAGACGTCCGGGTCGAACCCCCTGTGCTGTCCCCCTCCCCAACCCCTCCCCCGTGCGCGGGAGAGGGAGCAAGCCGTCCGTCTCCCTCTCCCGCGCACGGGGGAGGGGTTGGGGGAGGGGGCTTCTTCAGACGTCATACCCAGAGCCCGCGCAACGGTTGCCACCTCCTGCCAGAGCGCGTCCACCAGGCTCGGGACGGCGTTGGCACGCTCGCGGTCATGCTGGGGGTCCGCCATCTCGCGGATACGGGCCGCCTCGATGGCCTGGCGGACCTCACGCGAGGGCACCGGGATCAAGAATAGCGTCTGCTCGCCCGCCAACAACTCCTCGACACGGTCATCCTGGCGCTGCACCAGCTCGATCAATCGGTTCCCGATCAGCGGCACTTCGCCAATCAGGATGTCGGAGCGGGACGGGTGCTGCTGGTCCCACTGCCCGACCGCATCTCGTGCCCACACCCCGGCCGCCTTGCGGATGACCGCGTGGGTGACGCCGTCCACCTCCGGGTAGCATGCCAGGATCGCGGGCGTCTCGAACGGGCCGCGAGCGACGTCCCACTGGAGCAGCGACACCGACCGCCCGGCCTGGGTGGCGAGCAGCGCCAGCTGCTGGAGCAGCAGGCTCTTCCCGACCCCCGGCAGCCCGGCGAAGAAGACCCAGCGCTGCTCCCGCGCAGCCTCATGTAGCCGTCGGTACAGCTCAGAGTCTGGTGGAAGGATGCTGGTTTCGCTCACGAGACTGGCCCGAGCTCTGGCACTGGGATGACGGGCGGCACGGCCGGCGGCATGGTGGCGAAATACTCGGGCGGCAGCGGACGCTCCGGGCGGTCGTCCTCCGGGCGATACGGCGGCAGCGTCGGATCGGACTCAGCGGCCTTCAGATACTGCCGCTTCGTCACGCGCTCGCCGTTGACGAAGTAACGCGGGTAGCCCCGTTTGATGCGATCCCGACCGTTCCACTGACGCTCGATGCCGTGCTCGACATTCTCATGGAAGTGCCGCTCCAGCCAGATCCGGCCGTTGTCCTCTCCCGACCACCAGCGTTCGTAGCCGTGCCACTCGCCTGCCCGGCAATACCGTTCCTCCGACAGAGCGCCATCCGCGTTGCGCCAGAGATCGATGCCAGTGCCGTGGTCCATGACATACCAGCCGATCAGCCGGCCTTCGTGCCACTGCCGACATACGCCATGCTCGGCGCCGTCGATCACGAACGCTTCCCACTCCAGCGAGCCGTCGTCGTACCAGGTGCGTCGCCAGCCATGCGGACGGTCGCCCTTCCATCCCTGCTCAAGCTGTAGCAGGCCGTCTCGCCGGCGCGTGCGTCGCCCGACGACCACGCCATCGACCATGCAGTCATAGGCGCGCTGATCGCCGGGGCCATCTCGCGTTTCGACTTCTTCGGCACCCTCCGGGATGGACGACGGCGCACAATCTGGCGGTAGCATCTCGCTCCAGCAAACCCCGCCCTCACGCGCGGCACGGAGGAGAGGCAGAATGTCATCCTGAGCTCGCGAAGGATCTCACAACCTCGCCCCGTACTTGGGGAGCTGTACTGGTGCGGTGGGAGATCCTTCGCGAGCTCAGGATGACAAGTGGGACTGGCCTGTCTACGATAGATCCCCCTCTCCCGCGCACGGGACAGTAGAGGGGGTTGGGGGTGAGGGGCTCTCAGCCCCAGGCTCGGAGCGCCGCGCGCGGGATCTTCCCCGTCACCTGCTCCTTGAACGCCCGGTTGATCTCCGTCAGCGGGAACTCGTACGCCATCAGCTTCTGGTACGGGTACTTGTGCTGCGTCGCCAGCACGAAGTCCACCGCCTGCTTCAAGTGGCGCGGCTCGTACTGGAGCATCCCGATGATCCGCAGGTGCTTCCGGACCAGTAGGTTCGGCTCGAACTCGCAGGTCAGCCCCGTGTTGATGTTGCCGACCTCCAGGTAGCGCCCGCCGTTCCCGAGCATCTGGAGCCCTTCCAGCATCACCGACGGAAACCCCACGAAGTCGCAGGCGATCTCCGCCCCGATGCCACCGGTCAGCTCCCAGACCCGCTTGACCCGCTCCTCGGGCGTCTTCAGCTCACGCAGGTCCAGCAGCTCGTGCGCCCCGAACGACTCGGCCAGATCCAGCCGCTCCGGGACGCCGTCGATCACGATGATCTTCTTCGCGCCGCGCTCGCGGGCAATCGCCGTCGCGAACAGGCCGAGGCCGCCGGCGCCCTGGATCACCACCGTGTCGCCCAGGCTGAGCTGCGCCTCTTCCATCGCGTAGATCACCTGCGACATCGCGCAGTTCAATGTCGCGGCGATCGGATCCGCGATCTCGTCCGGGCACTTGTAGATGAAGTGGTTCGGGTACAGGAAGTAGTACTGCGCGAACGCGCCCTGGAAGTGGGGCGACTGATCGGCGCTGTACTTGCGACCCGGCCCCTTGTTGGCGCAGTACGTCGTGCGGCCGGTCAGGCAGTAGGCGCAGCTGCGGCACGGGAACGTGTACCCGTACACCACCCGCTCGCCGACCTTCAGCGGCTCGCCGTTCGTGTCGGTTGTGACGCCTTCGCCGAGCGCGTCCACCGTGCCCATCATCTCGTGGCCGGGGATGACCGGCCACGGAGTGTTGACCCGCCCGGCCGCGTTGTCGCCCTGCCAGGTGTGGATGTCCGACCCACACACATTCGCGATCTCGACCTTGATCCGGATCGAGCCCGGCCACGGGTCGATCACGGGGTACTCGCGGAGCTCGAACTCTTTGCCGATGCCCGGCATCACAGCGGCCAGGCCAGTCTTCGCCATGGGATCCTCCCTGCCAGCAAGGGCATCAGCGCCAGAACATGGACGCTGCATTGCCCCACCTCGATATTCAAGCGCGTAGGCCGCAAAATGTCCAGGCAGATCGAAGCGGAGCACGCCCGATGTACCAGGATCTCGACGTCATCGACTTTCACTGCCACTTTCCGGCCGCCGGCGACATCTCGATGGCCGGCGGCGGCCCCCGCACGTATACCCCCGGCAGCGCGGCCAGCGCCAAGGCCCAGTATCTGAAAGAGCAGGCCGAGAGGTACCGCGCCGACTGGCGCCTCGCCTGGGACTTCCCCGAGCCGGAGCAGGAGGCGTACACCCCCGAGCACCAGGCCGACCGCTGGCTGGCAGAGCTCGACAAGTACGGTATCAGCCGCGTCGGCTTCGCGACGGGCGGCGGCAACGACGTCCTCGCCAGCGTGGTGGCCCGCTACCCGGACCGGTTCATCGGGTTCGCCCACCACAACCTGTGGGCGCCAGGGGCCGCCGAGGAGCTGGAGCGGGCGATCACCCAGCTTGGCCTCAAGGGGCTCAAGATCCTGGCGCCGGCCCTCGAGCGCCCCGTCAACGAGTGCGAGCTCTACCCGATCTGGGAGGTCTGCGAGCGGCTCGGCATCCCGGTCCTGATCCACTTCGGGATGCTCGGGGCGGGCGGCGGCATCTCCTGGAACGGTCGCGACAATCCCGGCCTGCTGGAGCAGGTCGCCAAGGACTTCCCGACCGTCGAGTTCGTGGTGCCGCACTTCGGCATCCAGTACGTCAAAGAGCTGCTGTTCCTCTGCTGGGCCTGCCAGAACGTCAACGTGGACTCGTCCGGCTCAAACCAGTGGATCAGGTGGATGCCGTACCCGCTGACGCTCGAAGACCTGTTCCGCAAGTTCTACGAGACAGTCGGGCCGTCGCGGATCGTCTACGGCAGCGATTCGAGCTGGTTCCCGCGCGGCTACAGCGTTCGCTACCTCCAGGATCAGCTGCGAGCCTGCCGGTTCGCGAACATGTCGCACGACGATCTCCAGAAGATCTTCGGCGGCAACGCGAAGCGGCTGTTCGGGCTGGAGTAGTGAGTAGCGAGTTGTGAGTAGCGAGTAGCGAGTAGGATTCTCACCACTCGCTACTCACTACTCGCTACTCGTAACTCGTCTCTACTCGTGCAGCTTCCGCGGGTTGACCTGCACGTAGATGCCCTGGATGCGGCCGTCGCGGACATCCAGGGAGATCGTGCCGTACAGCTCGCCATCGACGCGCATCAGGACGCCGGGCAGGCCATTGACCGCGCCAACCTCGTAGCCCATGCCGGCTGGAGCCTTCTGCGCCACACCTAGCACCCAGCGGGCCACATGGTCCGCGCCGACGATCGGGTTGCGAGCAGCGGTCCGGATGCCGCCGCCATCGGCGCGCAGAATCGCATCGTCGGCCAGGAGGCTGACCAGCCCGTCCAGGTCGCCCGCGTACGACGCGTGCATGAATTCGGAGAGCAGACGATCGTGCTCCGCCGGGGTCACGTCGAAGCGCGGCCGCCGCTCGGCGACGCGGCGGCGAGCCCGCGCCACCAGCTGACGGCAGGCTGGCTCGCCACGCTCCAGGATGCGGGCCAGCTCCGGGTACTCGTAGCCGAAGACGTCGTGCAGCAGGAACGCCGCCCGCTCGCCCGGCGAGAGCGCTTCGAGCACCACCAGGAACGCCGTCGAGAGTGAGTCCGCAACCTCCGTGGCGACCGCCGGATCGAGGCGGTCGTCCGTCAGCAGCGGCTCCGGCAGCCACTCGCCGACATACTCCTCGCGTCGCCGACGCGCCGAGCGCAGCTCGTCCAGGCAGCGCCGACTCACCATCGTGGTCAGATACGCGGACGGCGAATCGATGGCGGTGTTCGCGCCCACGACCTCCTGCCAGCGCAGGTACGTCTCCTGCACCATGTCCTCGGCGTCCGCGACGCTGCCGAGCATCCGGTACGCCACGCCGAACAGTTTGGGGCGCTGCTCGGCGAAGACGGCGGCGGCATCCATCAGGCGACCTCCTCCACGACGACCGGTGCCGAGCTGCCGCGAGCCGGCCCGTACGCGGCCAGTTGAGCCGAGCGTGACTCGACCGCCGACTGCGCCGCCTCGTGGCCGGCCCGCACGCCGCTGGAGAGTGCCCGATCCGCCAGCATCCCCTCCGGCCCGACCCAGTCGCCAGCCACGAACAGCCCGTGCATGTCCGGCACCTCCGCGCCACGCGGACCCTCGCGCTGCTCCCAGGCGACGCTCGGGAGCGCCCCCGCGACGGTCAGGTCTGGCATGTAGCGACGCGTCACCACGTCATCTTGCCAGCCCGGCTGCACCAGGTCGAGCAACGCTTCCAGCTCTTGCTCGTGCTCGGCGCCGCCGCGCTCGGATGGTGACAGGTACCGCAGGACGTGCACCAGCGCCCCGCCTTCTGGCGCGAGCTTCGCCCACTTCGAGTGCACGGAGAGGTAGAGCGGCCGATCCAGCCCCAGAGCAAACCACTGCTTCGGCCGGGGCAGGCGCCGCAGCCCGACGTCCAGGCTCGCCGCGCGAATCGACACGGCTCGCTCGGCCCAGGCCGCCAGCGCTTCCTGCTCGCCACCGGATACCAGCGCGCTCGCGTTCTTCGGCGGCACTGCCAGGATCGCCGCGCCGACCTCGAAGCGGCGGCCGTCCGCGAGCCGCACCGCGCGTACCTCTGTCGCCCCTCTACCGTCCCGGCGCACGGGGGACAGCACGGGGGTCCCAGCCTCGCGCACGGGACTTGGACTGGCGGAGGTCACTTCCACCTCGACCTCCGCGACCCGCGCCCCGTCCACGATCTGGGCGCCAAACGACTCGGCCCGCGCTCGGAGGTCGTCCACGATGGTCTGCCAGCCGCCGTCCACGTAGAGCGCCCCGCTCAGCCCGACCTGGAGTTGGCGCAGGCCGGCCCCGGCGCTCAACTGGTCTGGTGCGTCCGCGTACGCGCCGGTCCGAATCGCCACTTCGACGATCTGGCGCGCCTCGGGGTTGCGCACCGCTCGCCCGAGCCAGTCGTTGACGGTGAGCCCGTCGAGCGGCCGGGGGTCCATCTTGCCGACGGTGCCGAGGAACATCCCGAGCTCCAGCTTGCCGCGCCAGTCCAGCAGCGGCGTGCTGAGCAGCGTCCCCAGGCCCGCCGGCAGGTCGAAGCTACGGCCATCCTTGACGGCGAGCGACCCGCTGATGCCGACCTTCGCGGCGCGGACCTGGACCCCAAGGTCGCGTAGATGGCGCAGTGTGATCCCGCCCTGATAGAGCGCGTGCGGCCCGATGTTGAAGCTGTAGCCGTTTTCGAGGCGGGTGCGTGCCCGACCGCCGGGCGCGGACGCCTGCTCGAACAGGACGACGGAGCGGCCGTCGCGGGCAGCGGTCGCGGCAGCTGCGAGGCCGGCCAGTCCACCGCCGACCACCGCGACGTCGAAGCGCTCCGGAAGTAGGTGCAGTGCGTTCATCTCTCTCTCCAGCACCATCGCTCATCATCGGATGGTGACGTGGTGTCGCCAGAGAGACGAGGCAGCCCCGCCCCGTGTGACCGGCCCGTGCCACGCTTCGGGGGCCTTCTGGACTCTGGCTCCTTCTCGGTGCAAGCACGGTCACCCGTCGCAACTCAGTGCCCGTCAGTCGTCCGTCCTTCTCCCTCGGCGCAGACTTTACGGCCCGCTGACGATCCGCAGTGATCTAGTCAACCACCTTGCCGACCTGCTCCAGTCTGCCTGCTTCCTCGTCTGCGTCCGCTTCCTTCGGCGCGCAGAGTCGGCGGCAGTAGACCTCGAAGCCAGTCATTAGCGATGGGTGGATGTGTCCGTCACTGGCTGAGCTTATTGCACCAGACGGCGTACGCGTGCTTCCCAACCGGCAGCATGAACAGTACGCTTGGCTCCGCCGGCAACAGCGGACTGCTTCTCAAGGCGGAACACGCTTTGCCAACGGCCCTGGTCGTTAGCACAGTAGTACAACGCGTTCCCCCATTCTGGCGTATCAGCGATGGCAACGAGCCGTACTCCCTTCGCCGTCGCTGCGCGACGGCATGATTGTAGACGTGGAATTCATTCCACGGCCCCTCGCGCCTCCTCCTCACACCCACATCCAGCGCTGGTCAGAACGCCCGCCTCTGCACTACCGTCTCTCAGACTACTCGACGTGCGCACCGTAAGGGAGGGGAGCAGACATGACGAGGATCAAGGCGATTGGTGGTAAGCAGGACGTGGCCGCCGAGCACCATCACGTCGTAGACGGCGTCCTGGCGACGTTCGGGCAGGTACGCGGGCCGTTCAGCATCCTGCTCCACAGCCCGAAGCTGGCCGAGATCCTGCTGCCGATGGTCCACTTCGCCCGCTCGGGGAGCACCGTCGCGGGGAAGGATCTGAGCCTCGCCGTCCTAGTCGCCACCCGCGCTCGCGAAGGCGCGTACGTCTGGGCCAGGCAGGTCGATCTTGCCCGGCGCAACGGCGTCCGCGAGGAGGCCATCGACCTGATCCGTCGCAAGGGCGACCCGTCCACACTGCCACCCGACGAGCGCGACATCGTCGTCTACGTCCGCCAGCTCGCCGAGACCAACCGAATCGACCAGGCCGCGTTCGACGCCCTCAGAAGCAAGCATGACGAGCAGTGGCTGGTCGAGCTGACGACCGCCTCCTGCTACTACGGGATGCTCTCCAACGTGGTGAGCGCCTTCGAGGTGCCCGCCCCCGAGGGCGGCGACCAGCTCCCGGCATAGTCGGACTGACGAGGCACGCACATGAACCTCAGCATCGAGCACGTCGAGGTGTTCGGCATCGCTATGCCGCTGGTCGGCGAGTACAAGAACGCCTACCTCTCCAAATCCGTCGTCAAAGCCGCCGTCGTGCGGATCACCGCCAACGACGGCACCACCGGCTGTGGCAGCATCGAGCCAACCCCGGGCTACTCGAAAGAGTCCGTCGAGGACAACCTGCGCGTCCTCGAAAGCCGCCTCGCGCCGCTCGTGGTTGGCCTCGATCCCGCCAACGTGCATCAGATCCTGGCGACCGTCGAGCCGGCCGTCGACGGCTTCCTCGACGCCAAGGCCGCCGTCGAGATGGCGTGCGTCGATCTCGCGGCGCGCGCGGCCAACGTGCCCGTCCACGCCTACCTCGGCGGGGCCGTCAAGGAGCGCCTGCTCTTCAACGCCTGGATCGGCATCCTCCTGCCCGACGAGGCAGCCGAAGAGACGCGCCATTGGCAGGCCCAGGGCTTCCGCTCGGCGAAGGTGAAGGTCGGCGGCGGCATCGAGGCGGACCGTGACCGCGTCGCCGCGATCCGCGACGCGGTCGGTCCCGACTTCGAGATCCGGATCGACGCCAACGCCGGCTACGACGCCGACACGTCGATTGAGCTGGCCCGGATGATGGCGCCGTACCGGCTCCAGCTATTCGAGCAGCCCGTCCCCGACCACGATATCGCCGGCATGGCTCGGGTCCGCCGCGAGGCGAACGCGCTCGGCATTCCGATCATGGCCGACGAGTCCGTCCTCGATCACGCCAGCCTGATCCGCATCATCAAGGCCGATGCGGCGGACATCGTCAAAGTCAAGGTCATGAAGCAGGGCGGCATCCTCAACACCCGCCGCATGATCGCCACGGCCGAGGCGGCCGGGCTCCGCTGTGTGGTCGGCCACGGCTTCGGGCTTGGCCCCCACACCATCGCCGAGATCATGGTCGCCGCCACCTCGAACAACGTCGTCGACGGCCTGGAGTGCGTCGGACCGCTCAAGACTCAGGACGACGTCGTCACCCAGAAACTCGACCTCTCCAGCGGCAGCCTGATGTTGCCCGATGGCCCCGGCCTGGGTGTCACCCTGGACGACGCGAAGCTCGCCCAGTATCAGATCGATACCGCTCACTGACCCGGAGCCCGCCGTCAAGAACGCAGCGAGCGTGCTCGTGGAGCGCGGCGATCTTCGCCGCCTCGTTTCACGATGTCCGTCGTGGCGCCCACCACCTCCGCCACGTGCCTTTCAACGGTCACCCGAGGACGGCCAGAGGCTTCCTGACGGCCTTGACGCTCGCGCCGTCTGCCCGCCCCTGGCCACGGCTGGCGTCGCTCGCGGACTCTCCCACGGGTACTCCCTCCAGACACCTCAACACTGGAGGTCGCATGCCCGCCGGCCAGCTCCGCTCCATCGTCTCTTCTGACGATTCGAACCCAATCTCCACCCACCTCCCCTCCGAGTCAGCCTGCTCTCGCCCGAACGTGCAGCACGCCCCAGCACGCCCCCAGCACATGCGCAGCACACCGCCTGTACGTCGCCGTACACCGTCACGCACGCCGCCATCCCCCCTCCTGACTCCTGTCTCCTGACTCCTGTCTCCTCGCCGTGCTATCTTGCCGGCTGCCAGGGAGGGGAATCTCATGGTTGTCAGCCCACCGCCACCTTCGTATCTCGGCGCGCGCATCCCGCGCGTCGACGGGCCAGAGAAGGTCACCGGCCAGGCCAGGTTCGGCGACGATCTCACGCTCTACGGCCTGCTCCACGTCAGGCTCGTCCTCGGGCAGTATGCCCACGCCCGGATCGTCAAGATCGACGCCTCCGAGGCGCTGAAGCAGCCCGGCGTCCTCGCTGTCCTCACCGCTGCCGATCTTGCCAGCCTCCTCAAGTCGCCGCCGACTTCTCGGGCGCGCGAGATGCTGGCCGTCGGCGAGACAAGATACTGCGGCCAGCCCGTCGCTGCCGTCGTCGCCGAGTCGGAGGCCGCCGCCGAGGACGCCATCAGCCTGGTCGAGGTCGAGTACGAAGAGCTGCCCGCCCTCCTCGACCCCGAGACCGCCCTCCAACCGGACGCCCCCACCGTCTGGCCCGACGGCGTGCCCGGCGCCAAAGCCGTCGAAGACGCCGCTGGCGATCCCGCTCTCAGGTCGCCCAACCTCGCCGACCACGTCGCCTACAACCGTGGCGACGTTGCGGCCGGGTTCGCCCAGGCCGACGTCGTGGTCGAGCGCTCGTACCAGACCTCGATCGTCCATCAGAGCTACCTGGAGCCCCACACCTCTACCAGCATGATGGACCCGCTCGGCAACCTGACCGTCTGGTCGTCCACCCAGGGCGTGTTCCTGCCCCGCCAGGAGATCGCCCGCGCCCTCGGTCTCCCGGAGCATCGCGTCAAGGTCGTGGCGCCGGTCCTCGGCGGCGGCTTCGGCGGCAAGGGCATCCTGACCCAGCCGCTCTCGGCGGCTCTGGCGATCAAGTACAACCGCCCGGTCCGCGTCATCTACACCCGCATGGACGAGCTCCAGGCCGCGAATCCCGCTCCCCGGATGGCCGTCACCATCAAGATCGGCGCGAAGAAGGACGGCTCGCTGACCGCCCTCGACGCCCGCCTGGTCGTCAACTCCGGCCTGTACAACGGCGGGCCGCTCGCGAACTCCACCCTCTACTCTGGCGCCTTCTACCGCTTCCCGAATCTGAAGATTCGCGGCTACACCGTCGTCACCCACACCATGCCCTCAGGCGCCTACCGCGCCCCCGGCGGCCCCCAGACCATGTTCTCGATCGAGTCCACGATGGACGAGCTGGCCCGTGCATTGAACATGGACCCGGTCGAGCTCCGCCTCAAGAACGCCTCCGAGGAAGGCGACCCGATGCCGAACGGCCGCCCCTGGCCGAAGATCGGCCTCCGGCAGTGCCTGGAGCGGCTGCGGGATCACCCGGCCTGGAAGGACCGCGCGTCCAACCCCAACGAGGGTGTCGGCGTGGCTATCGGCGGCCTGTTCGGCGGCCTCCAATCAGCCGGCGCGATCTGCCGCCTGGAGACGGACGGCACGCTCTCCATCATCGTCGGCTCGGTGGACGTCTCCGGCACCAACACCGGCCTCGTCCTGCTGGCCGCCGAGGCGCTCGGCATCTCCCCGGACCGCATCCGCGTCGTCAACGCCGACACGGACTCGGCGCCGTTCGCCGGCAACGCCGGCGGCAGCAAGATCACCCTCACGGTCGGCACCGCCGTCGTCAAGGCGGCCGGCGAGGTCAGACATCAAATCATGACCATCGCCGGCGACCAGCTCGAAGTCGCCGTCGAAGATCTGGAGATGGCGGACGGCCAGGTTCAGGTCAAGGGCACCCCGGAGCGCAGCATCGCCCTCGCTCGGATCGCCCAGCTCGGCACCGCAAACATGGGCAAGTACCCGCCCGTCTTCAGCCACGGCAGCTCCGCCGTCGAGGAGCGCGCCCCGGGCATCGCCGCCCACCTCGCCCGCGTCCGCGTCGATCCAGACACCCACGAGCCGAAGGTGATCGGCTACCTCGCCATCCAGGACGTGGGCAAGGCGGTCAACCCGGCCGGCATCGAAGATCAGATCCACGGCGGCGTGGCCCAGGGCATCGGCTGGGCGCTCTACGAGGGGATCGTCCTCGACGACGACGGCCGGGTGCTGACCGGCAGCCTGCTCGACTACGCCCTGCCCACCGCCGGCAAGGTGCCCGCCATCGAGACGGTCCTGCTGGAAGTCCCCTCGAAGTCCGGGCCGTTCGGGGTACGCGGCGTCGGCGAGCCGCCGGTCATCCCCGGGGCTGCCGCGATTGGCAACGCCATCAGAGACGCCATCGGCATCAGGTTGACCCAGATCCCGATGACCGCCGAGCGCATCCACCGCGCCATCACTGCCGCTGCCCCATGACCAATCGCCCGCCCCTCGCCGGCATCCGCGTCCTCGAGCTCAGCCACATCATCGCCGGGCCGTCCGCCGGCCTGCTCTTCGCCGACCTCGGCGCAGACGTGATCAAGGTCGAGGAGCCGACCGCCGGCGACCAGGCACGTGGCATGCCCAACTACGGCAGCGCCTTCTACGCCCTCAACCGCGACAAGCAGAGCATCGCCATCGACCTCAAGCAGGAGGACGGTCGCGCGGTCTTCGCGCGGCTCGTCCAGAGCGCCGACGTGGTGCTCGACAACTACGCCCCGGGAGTGCTGGATCGCCTCGGGATCGGCTACGCCTGGGGCTCCGCCCTCAATCCCCGCGTCGTCTACTGCGCCATCAAAGGGTTCCTGCCGACCGGCCCGTACGGCGACCGCCCGCTCCTGGACGAGCTGGCCCAGATGATGGGCAGCATGGCGTACATGACCGGCCCGCTCGGCACGCCGCTGCGGGCCGGCCCCTCCGTCATCGACATCGGGTCCGCGACGTACGGCGTCCTCGCCACCGTCGCCGCCTTGTATGACCGCGAGAAGACCGGCCGAGGCCAGCACATCACCTCCGGCCTCTTCGAGACAACCGTCTTCCTCTCGATCCAGCACGTCGCCCAGGCCGCCATCACCGGCGAGTCGCCCCTCCCGATGCCCTCGAAAGGGATGGGCTCGCGGCTCGGCTGGGGCGTCTACCAGCTCTTCCCGACGCTGGACGACCGCCAGGTGTTCATCGCGATCGTCAGCAACGCCCACTGGCACCGCTTCTGCACCGAGCTGGATCTGCTCGACCTCCGCGACGACCCGGATTTTGACTCCAACCCGAAGCGCTGCGAGTACCGCCCCCGCATCATCCCGCGCGTCGAGGCCGTCACCCGCACCCTGACCTCCGCGCAACTGGTGGCGAAGCTGGAGACGGCCCGTGTCCCGTACTCACCGGTCAACACGCCGCTGGACGTGCTGGACGATCCCCAGGTCGTCGGCTCGGGGCTGCTCCACGACGTGCGCACCGAGGACGGCCGCACCCTCCACCTGCCCGGCCTGCCGATCTCCAGCGACGGCTTCGCCCCCGAACCCAGATGCGATCCGCCGGCCCTCGGCCGGGACACCCGTCCCCTGCTGCTGGAGCTGGGCTACTCAGAGGAGGAGATCGCGCGCCTGATCGATGCCCGCGTCGTCCGCGCGGACGGCCCGATGCTCACCACCGAGACCCTCCCCGGCGCCCGCTGAGCTACGGTTCCACGCCGGCTACCGGGAGCAGGTGAGTGGACTATGCGCTCCGCCGCTCCAGCCGCTCCGCGATCCAGACTTTGATGACCGACTGTCGCGTCACGCCGAGCCGCTTTGCCTCGCGGTCCAGCGAATCGACCATCCAGGCCGGAAAATCAACGTTGACGCGCCGAGGCTCCAGAGCGGGCCGCCGCGCCTGCGCCAGATCCAGATACTCCGTCACATCCTCGCCATCGTCAAACATCTGATCGAACTCACTGGCTTTCATACAGCGTCACCTCCTGACGTCGAGATCGTCGCACCGAGATGATTCGGATAGTCCGTCCACGGTACGTGATGACCGCTGACCAGTGCCTCCCACCCATCATGCTCACGACCAGAAACCGAGGCTCGTCTTGGGTGCGGGCCGGAGTCTCGACCAGCATCGGGTCGAGCCAGAGCGCCTGTGCCTCGACGAAGTCGATACCGTGCTTCTCCCGGTTTACCGCACTCTTCGCTTCGTCAAACTCGAAGTCCATACACCTTTCCGCCAAGAACCGCTCAAAAAGTATACCGTTTTGGCGCACGCAAGGTCATTCCTCTTCGGCCTGTCGGGAAGTCAGGGCAGGTGTCAACGCGGTGCGGTGGGTCAGAAAGAAGCCGCCGCTCCCCGCGCGGGGAGCGGCGGCTTCGAGGCCTCCCGAGGGGTGAGGGGGCGTCCCCGGGAGGTGGTATGGATCGATGGATTGGACGGGATACTACGGAAGCGGGATGGTGATGCTGGGGCGCTGGCGGCCGTTGCCGGGCACCTGGCCCTGGCCCGGGACCTGGCGCCGCGACGGCTGCTGCTGCGAGCCCTGCTGCGCCTGCGCCGTCCGCGCGCCGAGCGTCAGCGTCAGATCCTGCACCTTGCCGTCCCGGAGGATCGAAAGCGTCAGGGTGTCGCCAGCCTTCTTGTTCAGCTCCAGATAGGAGACGAAGTCCTCGGGGCGCTTCATCGGCTTGCCGTCCACGGCGGTGATGATGTCGCCGCCCGACGAGAGCTGCCGCGCGCCGGCCTGCTGCTGCTGGCCGCCGCCACGCAGGCCAGCCTTG
Source organism: Chloroflexota bacterium (assembly GCA_046328125.1). Classification (GTDB taxonomy): domain Bacteria; phylum Chloroflexota; class UBA6077; order UBA6077; family JACCZL01; genus JADZEM01. The sequence goes on along the minus strand of JAXLXF010000016.1, from coordinate 29,222 downwards.
CCAGCCGCGCTGTTCGGGTCCACGTTCTGGACGAGGAGCCCTTCCTTGACCGGCAGTTGGAGCTGGTCGGCGACCGTCGAGGTGATCTCCGCCGTGGCGATGCCGACGAACGGATGGGTGTACGAGCCGCTCGCGATCAGGTCGTCGACGATCTTCTTGGCGTTGTCGATCGGAATGGCGAAGTTGAGGCCAGCCTGGCCGCCGTTCGGCATCAGGCCGAGGGTGGTGACGCCGACGACCTCGCCCTTCGAGTTGAGGAGCGGACCGCCCGAGTTGCCCGGGTTGATCGAGGTGTCGGTCTGGATCGCGTTGACCAGCACGCCGTCCCCTTCAGGCTCGGTGACGACCTGGCGCCGGCCGCTGACGATGCCCGTCGTAACGGTGCCGTCCAGCCCGTATGGGTTGCCGATGGCGACGACCTGCTCGCCCACCTGGAGCTGATCGGAGCTGCCGAGGGTCACGGCGCGCTGTCGGTCGGCCGGGATGTCGGCCTGGATCACGGCAAGGTCGAAGCGCGAGTCACGCCCGACGAGCTTCGCCGGGTAGGTAGTGCCGTCGGAGAGGGTCACCTCTAGCTTGTCGGCGTCCGCGACGACGTGGTTGTTGGTCAGGATGTGGCCCTGGGTGTCGATCATGAAGCCGGAGCCGGTACCGGTCGGCTGGGGCTCGGTGCGGAAGCCGGGCGGCACCGACGAGCTGATGACGGTCACCACCGACGGGCGATTCGCCTGGTAGACCCGCACCGTCGTGTCAGCCGAGGGCTGCGCCACGGCCTGCTGCGTCGAGGTCTGCTGCTGGGTGGTCACGGCCGGGGCCGGCAGGACGGACGCGCCGGCCGCCGTGGAGAGGGCCGGCTTCGGGGCCTGCCCCACCAGGCTGCTGGCCCGACTGCCGATCTGGCTGGCCGAGCTGGAGATCGACGACGTGACCGGCGCGGCGGCCTCGCCGACCGCCGAGCGCACGTTGCCCGGCCCGACGATGACGAGGGCCGTGATAGCAGAGCCGATGACGGCTGCCGAACCGAGTTTGAGCAAGCCCATGGGGCACCTCCATGATGAAGGGCCGGGACCGCCGTCCGATGCTGGCCTGAGCGCTGACGGGCTTGCATGCGCGGCTCGGACGGACAGCCCTGGTCTGTTGCGGGTGAATGACACAAGAATCGTGCCACAAGCGCGACATCAGATGTACATTTTTATCTGACCCTTAGAATGGTCTTACTGTTCTCTTAACAAGTTGAACGCCCGCGCGCGAGGCACGCGCATGCGTTGAACGGCACGCCCGGCGCCTCTGCAACGCCGTCTTGCCGTCTCTGGTACGGTCGCAGACAGCGATGCTCGCAGGGCTGTTCGCAGGCAGACAGACACCAGGTCGCCGGCTCGACGGAGCGCAGGCTGCCGACGCCGTATGCTGGGGCACACAGAACACGGTGCGATCGTCCTGAACGGAATGTCAGGCCGATCGTGTATCACTCAGGGGCAACACGGAGGAGAGATGCTCGAGTCGGCGCTGGCCTGGCTACTGGACACCGTTCGGGAGCACGGACCGCTGCTGCTGTTCCTGGCGGCGTTCCTCGAAAACGCGGCGTTCCTGAGCTGGCTGCTCCCTGGCGAGAAGCTGGTGCTGGTGGGCGGCTATCTCGTGCAGCAGGGTGAGCTCGGCTTCGAGCTGGCCTGGCTGGCCGTCTTCCTCGGCGTGATGCTCGGCGACACGGTCGGGTACTTTGTGGGGCGGTACGCCGGCGCCTGGGTGCTCCAGCGCCTGCCTGGCCGCGATGTGGTGGCGCGGGTCGAGGGGCTGTTCCAGAAGTACGGCGGCTGGGTGGTGCTGTTCGGGCGCTTCTCCGGCATCTTGCGGCCGGCCCTGTTCCTGACGATCGGCATGATGAAGGTGCCGTACCGAAAGTTCTGGCTGCTGGAGCTGGTCGGCGCGGCGGCCTGGACGACGCTCTGGCTCGGGATGGGCGTGCTCGGCGGCTCGGCGATCGACGCGCTCGGCGAGTACGGCCAGTACGCGGTCTGGCTGGTGGTGCTGAAGGTGGCGGCGTTCGGGCTCCTCGGCGGCGTGGCCTGGAAGTACCGCGAGCGGATCAAGCGGCTCGTCTTCGGCAAGCGCGAGGCGGCAGCGGAGGCGACGCAGCCGGCCGCCTGACGACGAGCGCCGCCTCTGGGCGCTGGTCACCTGAAGCGTCTCCTGGCGAGCAACTGGCATGACGCAAAAACTGTGGGCCCTGGTCGAGTCGGCGACTCGACCAGGGCCCACATTCAGGGCCGACGCCCACCCGTCACGTTTAGAGGATCGAGTATGGCACCGACGGATCCCAGACGGCCGTCGCGGTGCTCACCACCTCGCCCGTGGCGCGAACGTAGAGTGTCGCGTTGATCGTGTGTGGCACGATCGCGCAACCATCGCTCACCACAAAGTAGGTGTTCGAGCGATAGTTGTCGATCATCTTCGCGCCATACGCATTGTACGTGGCCGGGATGAACGTCCACGAGGCCAGGGCGCACGCATCGGTTCGCGCGTCGTCAAAGCGGATGGCCAGGGTCGCGTTCAGCGGCAGGCAGTTCCTGGTCTTTCCAGTGGCCTGCACGATGGAGCCACTCCCGGTGGGCGCGGTACCTGGGACATAGCCGCCTACCCCGAGCGTGAGCGACCCACAGCCTGTCGACGTGCCGCCGCCGCCACCACCGCCACCGCCACCGCCACCACCGCTGCCGCCAGCCGCGAAGGCCGGGGCAACCGTCATGGCGACGGCAACAACGGCGAGCCCGAGAACCCGTAGAGCAGCGAACATGTCCACCTCTCATGCCACGTCGGCTAACGTCATCGCCTCAGAAGACTCTGTCAGGATGGCAGGATGGTGGTCGAGCGGTAATGGGCTAGAGTCCGAGCCATCTTACGGACCTTGGTCGGAGTGCCTTAAGACCAAGGTCTGAGATCGTGGGCACGCCCGGATCGAGGACGCGCATCTCTCACCGCGTTCTCGAGACTCACGCGGGCGAAACGAACGAGCGTTGGACGCGGTCAGCCCAGGCGCATCTCGTAGGCGTGCACCAGCTCGTCGGAGCGGGCGGTCCAGGTCAGGTTCTTGCGCGCGCCGTACAGCGTCACCAGCTGCGGCCCGAAGATGTTCAACGCCCGGTCGTGGGCCAGCGTCAGCGCCTGCTTGTACAGGTCGGCGCGCGGCGCCGGGTCCAGCGAGACGCGCGCCTTGTCGATGATGGCGTCCAGCTCCGGGTCCGGGCAGGCGGCGTTGATCTGGCCGGTCCGGAACATCGGCACGAAGTACTGGTCGGCGTCGAACATGCCGTTGCCGCCCCAGGTACCCAGCACCAGCTCGAAGCCGCGCGAGCGCTGAAGCTCGGCGAAGACGCCGGCCTCCACCTGCTTCACCTCGCACTTGATGCCGACCGCGCCGAGGTAGCCGGCCACCGCCTGCGATATCTCGTCGCCCCGGAACTGGCCCTGTCGGAACGTCAGCGACGTGCTGAACCCGCTCCCGAAGCCGCCCTCGCCGAGCAGCTGCTTCGCCTTCGCCGGATCGTAGGGGAACGGCTTGACCGACGGATCCGAGCCAAACGCCTCCGGCGGCAGGATGATGGTGTCGCGCCGGCCAAGCCCGCCGAGGATCGTCTTGACGATGGCGTCCCAGTCCACGGCGTAGTTCATCGCCTGCCGGACCTGGACGTTCGCCAGCGGGCCGCCCTTGTCAGGGTAGGGGCCGATCCGCATCATCTGGACGCTGGTCGCCTGGAGCGATCTGGTGTCCGCGCCAGCGTCCAGACCGGCCAGCTCCGAGGGCGCGATCCCGACCGCCAGATCGACGCCGCCGGCCTTCAGCTCGGCGAGGCGGGTGGCCGCTTCGGGGATGGTGCGGAAGGTGACCTGCTTGATCGCGGCTGGCGTGCGCCAGTACCCCTCGAACGCCTCCATCCGGACGCGGTCGTCCTTGACCCACTCCACGAACTTGTACGGCCCGGTCCCGATCGGCTTCGTCGCCATCGGCCCGGACGGGTCGGCGGCGTAGCTCGGCGGCACGATCAGCGCGCCCCAGCCGGTGATCGAGGCCGGCAGCAGCGGGTACGGGCCTTTGGTGACGATGTTCGCGGTCAGCGCGTCCACCACGTCCACGTGGTCGATGGCGCTGATGTTGGCGCGCATCGGAGCCTTGTCGTTCGCCAGGACGCGCTCGATGCTGTACTTCACCGCCGCCGCGTCGAACGCCTCGCCGTTGTGGAACTTGACGTTCGGGCGCAGCTTGAACTGCCAGGTGGTGTCGTTCAGGCGGTTGTACGACTCGGCGAGGTGCGGCTGGAGCTTGAGCTGCGGATCGCGCGAGACGAGCGGCTCGCAGAAGTGGGCCACGATGCTGTTGTTCTCGAACGGGACGTAGAGGCTCGGGTCGAGGCTCTGGGGCGGCAGCGAGAGCGCGATGGTGAGGGGCCGGCCACCGGACGCGGCAGCCGGGGCGCTCTGGGCGGGTGCGGCAGCTGCCGGCGAGGCGGCCGGCGAGGCGGCGGGGGATGCAGCTGGAGCCGCCGTAGCGGGAGACGCGGCCGGCGCGGCGGCTGCTGGCGACCCAGCCGGCGACGACGAGGTGGCCGGCAGGGCGGCCGTCGCGACTGGCTTCGGCACTTCGGTCGGCTTGGCGGCGGGCGCCGAGGTGGGCGGTGTGGCTGGCGCGGACGGGGCGCAGGCGGCCAGCAGTGCGATGCCCGGCGCGCTCGCGAGCAGCTTCAAGAGGGTGCGGCGTGACGTTGATGGCATGGGCTCACCCCAGCAGTGAATGTGGGTCGGGCCGGCAACGCCGCCGGTGGCGCCAAGGATACCGTACCGCTCCTGGTGCGAGACCGGGCTGCCGGTCTTCGCGCGCGGGTTCGCCCCGAACGGACCGGTCAAGGCGAGCGACAGCCAGATCAACGTGCCGGTCAGCGTCGGCGGGCAGATCGTCCACCCCGGCGACATCATCGTGGGTGACGAGAACGGCGTGGTGGTGATCCCGCAGCAGTACGCCGAGGCGATCCTCGAAGCGTCACGCCAGATCCTGAAGCACGAAGACGAGGCGGCCGCGGACATTGCGGCCGGCAAGTTCATCTCGCCGACGCTCGACGCACGCCTCGCGGCGGCCGGCTTCCGCATCGTCGAGGACTGAGCGCCACCCCCAGCCCCAATGCCGTTCACTGTGGCGGCCACAGCGCATCCTCACCACGAGCGTCAGCGAGTGGACCTCCGGCTCACTTGGACGGTCTAACACGACACTGAGGGTCCGGCTCGCTGACGCTCGCGGTGCGGATGGGGCGCAAGCTGAGCTCGAAGGCGATGTCGCGGAGACGACCGGTCGGAAACCCGCCCCTCCTGTTCGCCCAGGAGTCAGGAGCTCTCAGCCCCTCCTGACTCCTGACTCCTGTCTCCTGTCTACCTGAAGAAGTACGTCTCCGGGTGCGCGATCATCGGGTTGTCCGAGACAGCGCTGTTCCACATCCGCTCGGGGACGTTCCCCACGTTGTTCTTGACGACACGGACGCCCTGCGAGGCCGGCGAGTTCGCGACCACGTTGATGATCCAGGCCTCGTCCACCGAGATCCCGACCGCCTGCTTGCCGAGCTTGATCCGCTCCTCGTCCGGCTGGCCGGCCGCCTTGCGGTAGATGTCCATCAGCTCGCGTACGCGGCCGGTGGGCTCCTTACCCTGGCTGCCACCGCTGGCGAACCAGAGGCCGTAGAGCGGGCCGGTCGGGCTGTCGTACTGGTAGGGGAAGAAGAGGGGCGTGTGGCCGAAGATGTTGTCCGTGCCCCACTGGGTCTCGAACAGGATCTGGTGCTCGTTGCCCTGGACACGCTTGGTGGCGAGGCCGCGCTCCTGCTCCAGCACATCGGCCTGGATGCCAATCTTCTTCCACTGCTCGCGGATCATCTCGGCGATCTGGACGAACGGCAGGAAGCCGACGTAGGTGGTCAGCTCGAGGCGCAGGCGCTGGCCGTTGTCGGTCCGCAGGCGGAAGCCCTCACCGTCCTTCTTGCTGAGGCCGATCTTGTCCAGCAGGTCGTTCGACGCCTTGACGTCCAGGTTGGCGTGGCGCGTCTTGAACTCTGGACCCGGGAAGTAGATCGTGTTCTCACCCGGCGCGTTGGAGCCGATCTCTCCCAGCCCGAGCACAAACGTCTCGTTGATCTGGGGACGGTCAATGCCCTGTGAGAGCGCCACCCGGAAGTCGCGGTTGGACAGCCACTTCGCGATCTCGGGATCCTTCTCGAAGCTCTGGTTGCAGAACAGCCCCACGTCCGTGCCCTGCGCCGATGGGTCCAGCCTGACCGTGTAGTTGCCCTTCTGCTGGTTCTCCAGCAAGACTGGAAGCTTGCCGATGTCGATGTGGCGCGCCTGCTCGTCGAACTCGCCGGCGATGGCCCGGAGATTGATGACTTCCAGGTTCTCGCCGACCGTCATCTGGATCTTGTCGATGTACGGCAGCTGGTTCCCCTCGTTGTCCACCCACATCGCGTACGGGTTGCGTTCCAGCACCATCGTCGGGTTGGTAATCGGGCTGGTGATGACCCACGGCGTCAGGACCGGCAGCTCCGGGTTGCGGGTCGAATCGTTGCGGTTCTTGAGGAAAAGTGCCCAGCTGTCGAACTTGGCGTCCGCCACCATCTTCTTGACGGCCGCTTCGCCGCCGGAGGCGTACTTTGGGAAGAACTGCTTGAGGTAGTGGGCCGGCGCGTAGCCGCCGCCGAGATCCCGCCCGAACCGGGAGTGATGGCCCAGCCCGAGAATCCCGGCCAGGACCGTCGGCAGGACGAAGTACGGGTCCGGCGACACGAACTTGACGGTGAGCTCGTCGCCCTTCTCGATCTTGACCGGCTTGCCGTTGATCGTCATCGACACGAGCGGGGTCGGCGTGAGCTCCTTGTTCGAGTAGATGTCCTCGAACCAGAACACGAAGTCATCAGCGGTGAACGGCTTGCCGTCGCTCCACTTCATAGCCTTGCGGAGCGTCAGGGTGGTGACCTTGCCGTCGGCGCTGACCTCGTACCCCTTCGCGACGTTCGGGACCAGCTTGGTGCCGGTGTAGTCGAAGAACATGAGCTTGTCGTTGCCGCCGGCCCGGTGGACGTTCGAGGTGTCGAACGGGCCAGTGAAGCCCCGGCGCCAGGTGCCGCCGTACTTGCCGATCCCCTGGAGCGGCTTGATGACGAGCGGCTCGGCCGGCAGGCGCTGCTCGACGGGCGGCAGCTTGCCGGCCTTGACGAGGTCCGCCAGCATCGGCGCTTCTTTGAACGTCTTGGGCCACTGGGCGGGATCGGTGATGACGGTCGGCCCCTCGAGCTTGCCGATCAACTGCGCCCCGAGCTTCGCTTCTGGCTTGCCGGCAGCAACGGCTGGCTTCGCCTCGGCGGGCTTCGCGGCAGCCGGGGCGTCGGTCGGCTTGGCGGCAGCTGGCGCCGCTGGCGCGGTGGTGGCAGCCGGGGCAGCGGGCTTCGCGGCCTCGGCTGGTTTGGCGGCTTCGGTCGGCTTCGGCGCTTCAGCAGGCTTGGCCGGGGCCGACGTCGCGGCTGGCGCGCTCGGCGCCTGCGGCGCACACGCTACCGCCAGCGGCACGGCTGCTGCCGTCAACGCCCCGAACTGAATGAATGAGCGCCGCGATACACGACCTCGCGCCGTCGAGAAGCCGTCAGGGGTCTCGCGTCCATCCATGGCGTCGCGCCTTTCTCTCTCCATCATCGGAGAGATAATCTTCGGGAGGCCCTCACCCCCCGGCCCCCTCTCCCTGTGCGCGGGAGAGGGGGAGCAACCTGCATCGTTGGTGCCGATCCCGTATTGGGAAGTGATGCTGCCAAGCCCCGACATCTCCCCCACTCCCGCGCACAGGGAGAGGGGGCCGGGGGTGAGGGCGTTCCCTCGCTGACTACCGAAGCTGCCCCTCCTACCTACGGTGACAACTGAACCGTCACAGCGTGTCGGGGATCGACCCCTGGCACGCGCACCGTGACCCAGGTTGGCGCCTCGAAGAACCAGGACGCGCCGGTGTCGGTGGACCGCCGGAACGGCCCCTGCGCAACCTCGACGGCGCGCCCGTCCACCGTGACCTGGACGGAGCCTGGACGCTCGCGCGCCCAGACCCGCAGCGTCAGGTCACGCGAAGCTGGCTGCCCGGCATAGCTGCCTTGCACGGCATCGACCTCGACGCGGACTCCATCGTCGTCGAACGCGCTCCGGACCTCGGTCAGGGCGTACTCATCACGCAGGTGCGCGCGAGTCGCGCCGTCGTCCTCGTAGATCGAGCGGACCCCGGACCGGACCCCGTCTCCATTGGCGGGAGCCCCAGGATAGACCATCAACGTCAGATCGTCCATCGGGCGCTCGTCGGTGCGCTGCATCGCCGGCCCCATCGGGATGATGGCGCCACCCCGCGCGAACAGCGGGATCGTGTCCAGCGGCGTCGCCACCGAGATCGCCTGCCCGCCCTCGTGCCGTTCGCCAGTCCAGAAGTCGTACCAGACGCCGTCCGGCAGGTAGACCGGCCAGTGCGAGGCGCCAGCCCGAGTCACGGGCGCCACCAGCAGGTCCGGCCCGAACAGGTGCTGCCGTCCCAGCTCCCAGACGTTCGGGTCGGCCGGATACTCCATGACCAGCGGGCGCATCAGCGGCATCCCGGTGGTGTGGGCCTCCCAGGCCGCCGTGTACAGGTACGGCAGCAGCCGCATCCGGAGCTGGCCGTAGCGGCGGCAGATCTCCTCCACCGCCGGGCCGTGCGCCCAGGGCAGGTGCTCGCGCCAGACCCAGCCGTGCGCGCGGAAGATCGGGCTGAAGGCGCCGAACTGGAACCAGCGTGTGTAGAGCTCGCCGTCCAGCGCATTCGGGTAGAAGCCGCCGATGTCCGTCCCGAAGTACGGCACGCCGGACATCGCCAGACCCAGCCCGAGCAGCACCTGGGCCTCGAACGTCGTGAACGTCGTGTTGATGTCGCCGGACCACGTGCCGGCCCCGAGCCGCTGCATCCCGGCCGCGCCGGAGCGGCAGAGCATCCAGGCCCGTCCGTCCGGGCGGTCCCGCTCCTCACCCTCCGCGAACGCCCGGAAGCGGTACAGGTCGAACGCGTTGTGCAGCAGGGTGGAGTCGCCGCGGTGGAGCGGAGCCGGGCCGGACGGGCCTTCGCCGCCGTCCAGCCACCAGCCGGCGACTCCCAAGTCGATCAGGTGGCGGTGCTGCTCCCACCACCAGACGCGCGCATCCGGGTTGGTGAAGTCGATGAAGCGCTGGTTCTCGGCGTAGCTCTGACGCTGGTGGACCGCCTCGCGGGCGTCGCTGGGTGGGCCGACGTGGGTTGGCGCGGGGTAGGCCACGTCCAGCAGGAACCCTCTGCGCTGGGCCTCCTCGAAGCCGGGCATGGCCGGGTGCATGACCGGGTACTCGTGGGTGATGACCTTGAACTTGAGTCGATCCTGGAGCTCGCCGAGGGTGGCGGCCGGGTCGGACCAGAGCGCCTTGTGGAACCCGAGATGCCCGACGCCCTCGTTCCACGCCTGCGAGGTGCCGTACGTTGAGAGGAAGATGATCGCGTCGCACGGCAGCTGCTTCTCGCGCAGCGTCTCCGCCAGCTCGACGATCTCCTCGGTCTTGTCGAAGAAGCGGGTGGACTGCAAGAATCCGAGCGACCACTTCGGCGGCATGGCCGGGAAGCCAGTCAGCTCGGCGTACGCCCGGAGGACGTCCTCGGGGCGCGGGCCGCCCAGGATGTACAGGTCGAACGTGCCGACCTCGGCCTCGTAGCGGAGGGTCGCGCCGCCGCTCCCACGGGCAGTGTCCAGCCGGGCCAGGGCGGTCGTGTCGAAGAAGAGGCCGTACGACCCGCCCGGCGCCACCGCGACCACCAGCGGCACGCCGAAGTCCACGCCCGGCCCGTGCCCGACCTGGCTGTTCCAGAAGACGCGCGAGGTGCCGAGCCGGTCGAGCTGGGCGCCGCCGCCCTGCCCGAGGCCGTAGTAGTGGACGTCGTCCTCGTAGCCGGTCCGGCTGCGCAGCAACTGGAGGATCGCGCGCTGGCGGCGGGCGCCGGTCGCCGCGTCCGTGACCTCCTCGCGAACGATCCCGCCGCGCGGCGCGGTGCCGAACAGGCGCCGTCCGCCCGGCTCGAACACCGACAGGCGCGGGGCGCCGTCGCCCGCGTCCTCGAGCTGGACGGTCAGGCGGCCAGTGCTGATCCGATTGCCGTCCTCGCCAGCGTCGTCGGCTGAGGGGATGTCCGGCCACGCCTCGCGGCCCACGTACGACGCCTCGGCCACGAGCGGCGGCCCGAAGAAGCGAACCCGCACGATGCCCGGCGCACACGCCCGGACCTCGATCTCGCCGCCGGCCGCCGCGGCACGGAGTGTCGGGCAGGCGCCAGTCATGCGTCACCTCCCGTCGCATACTCCAGGTCGAGGGGGGCGGGGGTGGGAGCGGCACGGCAGAGGAACGGGTCTTCGGTCCCCGTGGGCTCGGCCTCGATGCTGTGGGTGCCACAGGACGCTCGATATACCAGCCGCCCGCGCACCGCGACCATCGTGGGGCCGGTCCGAAGCTTCTGCATCTGCTCCACCAGCAGGCCGGCGGCGGTCCGCCCGACCTCATAGGTGGGGCGGGTGACGGTCGTCAGGGCCGGCCGGAGATACCGCGACATCTCGCGGGCGTCGAACCCGACCAGCGCAAGGTCGGCTGGCGGCGCGAGCCCCCGCTCACGCGCCGCGTCGATGGCGCCGGCCGCCATCACGTCGTTCGCGACGAAGATCGCCGTTGGGGGATCTGCCTGGTCGAGCAGGCGGGCGGTCGCCTCGTGGCCGGACGCGACGGCCCAGTCGCCGCGCTCCACCAGCCGCTCCTCGAACGGCAGGCCGTAGTCGGCCAGCGCACGGCGGTAGCCGTCCAGGCGATCCCAGCTGGCCTGCCACTCGACCGGGCCGGAGAGATACGCGATCCGCCGGTGGCCGTGGCCGATCAGGTGCTCGGTAGCGAGGTAGCCGCCGAACACGTCGTCCGGCCCGACGAAGCTGGCCGCGGTGGACGACTTCGAGCGGCGGTTGACGAAGACGACCGGCAGCCGGCCGCTCTCCAGCTCGGCTGGCAGCGCGTCCACGAGGTGGTGGAACGCATCGGCGACGATCAGGCCGTCCACCGACCGCTCCAGCAGGGTCGAGACGGCGGTCCGCTCCTGCTCGGCGCTGGTGCTGCCGCTCGAGAGCAGCATCTGGTAGCCACAGCGATTGAGCTCGTCGTGGATGCCGCGAATCGCGTGCGCCCCGAACTCGCTCGCGACCTCCTGCACCACCACGCCGATCACCCGCGTGCGCCGCGAGCGGAGCGAGCGGGCCATCAGGTTCGGCAGGTAATTCAGCGCCTCGGCAGTAGCCCAGACGCGCTCTTTGGTCTCGGCGCTGATGTCGGGGCTGTCCGCGAGCGCTCGCGAAACGGTCGCCAGCGAGACCCCGAGCTCTTTCGCGATATCCTTGATGCCAGTAGCCATCCGCAATTCGCCTCAAAGGTTTGCAGCGAGTTGCAGTCTAGTGCAGCGCGCGGCGTGCGTCAACTGGGTGTGGGGCTTCCTCTTTCATGTCGCCCGGGTGTAAGAATCCAGGGGCCTGGCGGTGTTTCAGGTTGCGGACGATGCGCACGTAGCACGCTGACAGGAGGCACCCCCATGCCGCTTCGGAGCCGACGGTGCTGAGCGTGGCCGATCGTACGACGACCGCCGCGCTGCGCCCGGCCGACCGCTTCGACGACCTGTTCCGCCACTTCTACCCGCGCCTGGTGCCAGTCGCGGATCGGCTGCTCGGGGACCGCGCCGAGGCCGAGGACATCGTGCAGGAGGCATTCTGGCGGCTGGCACAGCACGGCCAGCATGGGCGTCCGGGTCGCGACGAGCAGCCGGCTGACGCCCCCGAGACGGCGGAAGCGCTCCTCGACCGCCCGGATGAGGCGGTCGGCGCCTGGCTTCGCCGGGTGGTGCTCAACCTGGGGGTCAACCGGCTGCGCGACCGCCGCCGGGCGCTGGAGCGGCTGGAACGCGCCGGCCGGCTCGACGCGGCGCTCGATCCGGAGCGTGCCTTACACGAGGGCGGCAATCCGTCCCAGGCGATCGTGCGCGCCGAGACCCGCGACGAAGTCCAGGCGATCTTGACCACGCTGCCCGAGCGGCAACGGGACTGCCTGTTGTTGCGCCACGCCGGCCACTCGTACGCCGAGATCGCGGCAGCACTCGGGATCGCGATTGGCTCGGTCGGCGTATATCTCGCACGCGGGGAGCGTGCGTTTCGCGCAGCCTACCATCCGGAGACGCTGAACGACGGCCCGGACACCGCACAGGGAACGAGACCATGAACACGACATGTCCCGAGCCGGGCCGACTGCGCGCCTGGCTCGACCAGGAGACCGGGCCGGTCCACGAAGACGCCATGATGGACCACCTGGCCGTGTGCGATGCCTGCCAGTCCGCGCTGGGGAGCCTGTCGCGCGACGCCGAGCTCGTGGGGCGTGCCCTCGCGGAGATGGCTGGGCCGGCGCCCTCGGCGGCTGAGACGGAGCTGGCGCTGGCCCAGGTCCGTGGTCGGCTGGGAGATCGCGTCACCGTCGTGGGCGCAGTGAACGGGTGCGCGATGACGCCCGACGCCATCGCGAGCGATCGCGATGTATCTGATGACACGCCCGCTCCCGCTCGCTCGCTCGACACCACCCCCCTCACCCCAGCCCTCTCCCAGAGGGAGAGGGCGCATGCTTCCGCACCAGGGAGACTCCCGATGCCGATCTCGCTCGTCTGGCAGCGCTGGCGGCTGGCCCTCGGTGGGCTGGCGGCGGCGCTGGCGCTCACCTTTGCACTTGCGACGCCGGAGGGCCAGGCCGCCGCCGCGAGCTTCCTGGCCCAGTTCCGGTCGCAGCGCCTGGCTATCGTCACCATCGACCCGAACCAGGCGCGCCAGACCGGGCTGTTCCGGCTGGAGCGGCTCGGCACGGTCACGAACGGCCAGCCGTCTCGTCCGGTCGAAGCCGCCAACCTGAAGGAAGCGGCCGACAAGACCGGTATGCAGACGATCCTCCAGCCCGATCCGGCCACCCTGCCAGCCGGCGCCTCCAAGACCCCGAAGATCCGGTACTCGCCGGCCTCCGAGACGCGGTTGACGTTCGACAAGCAGAAGGTGCGCGCCTACTTCGACTCGATCGGACGCAAGGATCTCGCACTGCCGGACAAGCTGAACGGCGTGACGCTGGTGGTGTCGCTGCCGCCGGTGGTGATGCTCGAATACGGGACGACGGACGCCAACCGGCCGGCCGTCATGGTCGGGCAGGCGCGCGAGGTCCAGGTGGGCGTGGAGGGCAACGCGAGCCTGGAAGAGGTCCGGGCCTTCCTGCTCGGCCTGCCGGACCTGCCGCCTGACCTCGTGCGCCAGCTGCGCTCGATCCAGGACTGGACGACGACGCTCCCGATTCCGGTCCCGGTGGACAAGATGACCTGGCAGGAGACGAAGATCGGCGGTACCCAGGGTGGCGCCCAGGGGTACATCCTGAATGACAACACCGGTCTGGGCAGTGGCACGATCTGGCAGAAGGACGGTCGCATCCTGGGTGTGGCCGGCCCGATGAAGGCGACCGACCTGCGCAAGATCGCCGAGAGCCTCCGGTGACCGTCCGGGAAAGCCCCACCCCCAACCCCCTCCCCATTGCGATGGAGAGGGGGAGCAGATGGGCGCGATGAATTTGGCGGGCGCAATGAATGGCGCCCCTACAGACGGTGACTCGGTACGGGCGCGATTCATCGCGCCCCCCGACAGCATCGCGCCCCCCGACGGCATCGCGCCAATTTCCCCTCAATTGTCCCGGCGCACAGGCGACAGCACGGGGTCTTCCCCGGCCATCGAGCTGCGGGGGCTGCGCAAGGAGTATGGCCGGAAGGTCGCGCTCCACGACCTGACCCTCACCGTCCAGCCCGGCGAGGTGTTCGGGTTCCTGGGGCCGAACGGGGCCGGCAAGACCACCACGATCAAGATCCTGACCGGGCTGGTCGGCGCGACAGCCGGCGCGGCCAGGATCTTCGGGCTGCCGGTGACGGACCGCCGGGCGCGGGCGCGAGTCGGCTACCTGCCGGAGCACTTCCGCTTTCACGATTGGCTGACCGGAGCCGGCCTGCTCGACTTCCACGGGCGGCTGGCTGATCTGGCGCCCGCCGAGCGACACCGGCGCATCCCAGAGGTCTTGCGGCAGGTCGGGCTGGCGGGGCGCGGCGACGAGAAGGTCCGGGGATACTCCAAGGGGATGCAGCAGCGGCTCGGGCTGGCCCAGGCGATCCTGCACCGCCCGGATCTGGTGCTGCTGGACGAGCCGAGCTCGGCGTTGGACCCGGTCGGCCGCCGCGAGGTGCGCGACCTGATCCGCCAACTGCGGAATGAAGGCGTGACGGTCTTTCTCAACTCGCACCTGCTCGGCGAGGTCGAAATGATCTGCGACCGCGTCGCCATCGTGGATCGCGGCCGGGAGGTGCGCGAGGGTCCGCTCGGGGAGGTGGTCGGCGGCGCCCCGGAGGTGCGCGTCACGGTGGACCGCGCGGACCGGGAGCTGCTGGCGGCGCTCGGGCAGCACGGGACCGTCCAGGACGTGGAGGAGATGGACGCCGGCCAGGTCGCCGTCGTGCTCGCCATCTCGGATCTGGAGCAGGTGCCGGCTATCGCCCGTACGGTGGTGGGCCAGGGCGTGGCGCTGTACGGGCTGGTGCCGACGCGCCGCTCGCTGGAAGAGGTGTTCGTGAGCCTGGTCGAGGGGAGCGAAGGATGAGTGGCGGGCATTTGAGGCTGGTGGGGCAGGCCGGCACGGGACACTGGGCGGCGTGGGGTGGCTCGTGCACGCGCTGACGATCGCGCGGTTCACGGTGCACGAGGCGATCAGCCGAAAGCTGGTGCTGTCGGCCACGGTGCTGAGCGTGCTGTTCATCGGGCTCTACGTGCTGGGCTTCTCGTTCGTGTTCGCCGAAGCGCCGCCGTTCAAGCGCGGCATCGCGACGACCAACGAGATCGCGACGGCCGGCAGCGTCCTGACCGTGCTGGGACTGTACGCCGTCCACTTCCTGTCCAGCTTCGTGGCGTTGTTCCTGACGGTCGGCGCGATCTCCAGCGAGATCGACTCCGGGACGCTGCACGCGGTGCTGGCCCGCCCGATCCGCCGCGCGGACGTGGTGCTAGGGCGCTGGCTGGCCTACTCGGGGCTGATTGGCATCTACGTGGTGGCGATGAGCGGCGCGATCCTGACCCTGGCCTGGGCGATATCCGGCTACCAGGCGTTCGACCCGGTCCGTGCCATCGCGTTGATGGTGCTCGGTGCGATCCTGCTGCTGACGGTCAGCCTGTTCGGCAGCACGATCTTCTCGACGCTGGCGAACGGGGTGATCGCGTTCACGCTGTTCGGGATGGCCTGGTTGGGCGGCATCATCGAGTTCACCGGCGGCGTGGTCCAGAACGACGCGATGGTGAACCTGGGCGTCGCGGTCAGCCTGCTGGTCCCCAGCGACGCCGTCTGGAAGGCGGCCTCGTTCTACGCGCAGTCGCCGCTGTTCCTGGCGATAGGCGGGACGCGCGGGCAGGTGCCGTTCATCGGCGCGGCCCCGCCGACAGCTGCGCTGATCGCCTGGGCGCTGGGGTACGCGGTGCTCTTCCTGCTGCTGGCCGTGCGCAGCTTCTCCCGCCGCGACCTCTGAACCCCTGTTTGCCTATCGCTGAGACGCGAACATCGCGCATACTCGTCCCATGGACAGCCTGGTACTTCGACATCAGCAGGAGATTCGCAGGGTCGCAGCCAGGCATGGCGCCCGATCGATCCGGGTGTTCGGCTCGACCGCGCGAGGCGATGCGCGTGATGATAGCGACGTCGATCTCCTGGTTGAGTTGGAGCCTGGGCGCTCGCTCCTCGACCTCATTGCAATCAAGCAGGACCTCGAGGATGTGCTCGCAAGACCGGTGGATGTGGTCACCGAGGCCGTGCTCAGTCCATACCTGCGAGACCGGGTACTGTCCGAGGCCATACCGCTGTGAAGGACGACATCGTCTACTTGCGGCACATCCTCGACGCCATCGTGAAGATCGAGACCTCGTGAGTGCTTCTGTCACCCGCTGCTGACTCGAAGTGTCAGGCGGATTTCAGCCTGGAAGTCCCATGATGCCGTCCGGGGCGCCCTAGACTGTACGTAGAGAGGCGACGGTCCGACTGGCTGGTCGGAGCGGGTCGGACCGCCGTCTCTCTCCTGTGCGCGTGCTCTGCATGCGTCCTGCTCGTTCCTGACGAGGCGCGCTCCTCGCGAGCGTGCATCCACACCGGAGTCCTTCTATGCGTGCGTCCACGGTGTCCCAGGATGACCCTCTCCAGGCCGGCGCCGCTCCCAGTATCTCGGCGGTCCTGCCGGCCTACAACGAAGAAGCGATCGTCGAACAGTCCGTGCTGGACGTGGCAGTCGTCCTCAGCAGCCTGACCGACGACTACGAGATCGTCGTGGTGGACGACGGCTCGCGCGACCAGACCTGCCAGGTGCTGATGGAGCTGGCCGAGCAGTACCCCGAGCTGCCGCTGCGGGTGGTGCTCCACGAGCAGAATCGTGGATACGGCGCGGCACTCGCCAGCGGCTTCGACGCCGCCACCAAAGAGCTCATCTTCATGACCGACGGCGACCGCCAGTTCGACGTCACGGAGCTCGGGCGGTTCCTGCCGGCGCTGGACGCTGCCATCGATCTCGTCGTCGGCTACCGCCAGAGGCGCGCCGACCCTCCAGTGCGGCTGCTCAACGCGTTCTGCTGGAAGCTGCTGGTGAACGGTCTGTTTGGCTACACCGCCCGCGACGTGGACTGCGCGTTCAAGCTGTTCCGGCGGCGCGTCTGGCAGAGCGTGACCGTCCACGCGCGGGGCGCCACGTTCAGCGCCGAGTTTCTGGTCAAAGCTCGGCGGCTCGGGTTTCAGATCGCGGAGCTGCCGGTCCGGCACCTGCCGCGTACGGCCGGCACGGCGACCGGCGCTCGCCTGGACGTGATCGCGCGGGCGTTCCACGAGCTGTTCCAGCTCTGGCGGCACCTGGACGCCGAGTTGGCGACCGACCGCGCCGCCATTCGCGCGGCTCGCGTCCAGACGGAGGCCCGCCAGGCCGCCTGATCTCCACGCTCCCCCTCCCCCGCTCCAGGAGCCCCACTTCAGCCGATGAAGCGGGGCTCCTGCTCTGTTGCGAGAACTGTTCTCTTCGGAACATCTCGCTGCGAGATGCCCCTGAACCGCCCGAAATGCAGGTCGGCCACCGGTATGATCGATTCGGTCAGCGTTGACCGTGGGCGTGACGAGGACGGCCAGCCGAGGATGTGTCTGGGTCGTGAGCGAGCCGCTCGGCGCCGGGATGCGACGGGCGATGTGGGGGTCAGGGGGGACCATGTATCGCGGACTGATCGTCGTGGTGATGGTAGCCACACTGCTGGGCGGTCAGGCGCCCGGCGCACGAGCCGAGGTGGCACGCGTCCAGAGCAGCGCCACCGGCCGGATGGTAGTGAGCCAGGCCGACTCGTGTAGCGACCCGCTCAACGAAGGGCGTCGGCCGGAGCTGGGCGCAACGCTCGCGTTCGAGGAGCGCGAGGTCGGACCGCCCGGCACGCTCGGACGACCGTACCTCTGCGTCATCTCCTACCCGCGCGAGGAAGTGTTCCACGTCGTCTTCCAGAACATCGACCGCCCGGAGCAGTTCCGCGCCGCCAAGGCCGAGACGATCGGCAAGCTCCAGGCGCGTGGCATCGACCTCTGCCGGGTGACCATGTGGTCGTTCTGGGGCGTGCCGAACCAGGCCGGCTACAGCGACGACGACTTCTACAGCCTGCCGGTGCCCTGCCCGGTGCGCGTGGTGACCGGCGACGCGGACGCACCCGCCTACGTTCCGACAGTCCAGCAAGCTATCCAGCAAGGGCTCGAGGCGACCGTCGCCGAGTACGGCTGGCACCCGACTCGTCCGATCACCATCGTGCTGGTGACGAACGAGGACTCGGCCGCCGAGCTGTACGCCCGCTATCGTCGCGAGCCGGAGACGGTCGAGGACGCTGCGCGGGTCGGACGGGAGGGCGGCGCGCGCATCTTCGCGACACTCGATCCGGGCGTGCCGTACGGCAACATCTCACTCCTCAACATCAGCGACCCGAGCGAGCGGACCACCGCCAACATCGACCAGCAGGCCCAGTACACCCTGGCGTACTTCGCCATCAGCGACACCGTGGGCATCGACACCTCGGCGACGGGCAACCCGAACAACATCCCGACCTGGATGCGCGACGGGCTGATCTATCGGTACAGCTACCGGCACGCCCTGAACGGAGCCAGCGGCGGCTTCATGGTGGAAGCGGCACGGGCGGTGAGCGACGGCCAGTTCCCGCTCTTGACCGACATGGTGACCCAGAGCGGGCGTGTCGCCGTCGTCAAGCGTCTCGACGCGTTCGCCGTCGGCGCCCGCGAGTATGCTGCCGTGGCCTACCTGTACGACCGCTACGGCGAGGACACGATGAAGCAGTTTCTCCAGGCCAGCCACAATCGGACGAAGGGCGACGTCCAGGCGATATTGACCCAGATCCTCGGGCACGAGGTGGACGCCCTCGACGGCAGGCTCAACGCCTGGCTCCTGGAACGGCCACGCATCCTGGCGGCGAGCGCGGATGGGCGCATCAAGATCGACCTGCGGCTGTTCCAGGACGGCCAGCACGGCGAAGCGCTCGTGGAGGAGGCTGCCACCACCTGCTTCTTCAACGTCGAGCGGGGAGCTACGGACACCGGGCAGCCCGGGCTGGTCGGGTTCTCGGTGACGCTCGGCCCGGACGGCACGTTCACGGCGGTCCGCCCAAGCACCTACGTCGGCAACTCGGTGACGCTGTCTGGCCGGCTGGTCAACGGCCAGCTCTCGGGGAGCTACCGGGTGGTGAACGAGGTCACGGCATGCGACAGCGGTCCGACCCTGTTCGGCGCGTCCTGACTCAGGGTACCGTTTGGGGCGCGGGGCAGACGGTGAGGAGCGTCAGACGGGGCAATCGTCGAGGAGGAGCCATGCAGCGGGGACTGGTGGTCGTGGTGGTGCTGGCACTGGTGCTCGGCGGCCTGCCGTCGAGGGCCAGCGCCGAGCTGACTGGCTCGTCCGGCCCGGTTGTCGCCCACGGCCCGGCCGGTCAGAGCGTGCCCTGCACCGATCCGCTCGGCGCCGGGCGTCGGCCGGAGCTGGGCGCGACGCTCGCACTCTCGGAGGAGAACGTCGGCCCGCCAGCGCAGTGGGGTCGTCCCGTCCTCTGCCTGTTCGGGTTCCCAACCGAAGACGTTTACAACGTCGTGATGACTGGCATCGACAACGTCGAGCAGTTCCGCGCGGCCAAGGCTGAGGCGGTCGGCAAGCTGCAGGGGCGCGGCATCGATCTCTGCAAGATCACCCAGTGGAGCGTCTGGGGGACGCCGAACCAGCCGGGCTACACCAACGAGGATCTGTTGAGCGAGCCGCTCGTCTGCCCGCCGCGCGTGCTGAGCGGAGATGACGACGCCGGGGCGTACCTCCAGACGGCGCGCGAGTCGGTCGCGCGGGGGTTGACGGCCGGCGCGGCAGATTTCGGCTGGCAGCCAGACGAGCCGATCGTCATCATCGTCGTGACGAACGTCGATTCGGCCGCGCAGGTGTATCGACGCCATCGATCGGTGCTCGAAACTCCGGACGTGGCCGAGCAGGCTGCGCGCCAGGGTGTCTCACGCCGCTACTACCAGTACGGGTCCTCGACGATCTACGGCAAGATCGCCTTCATCAACCTCGCCGACCCGAACCAGCGCACGACCGCCAAGATCGATCTCGAAGTCCAGCGCAGTCTGAGCTACTTCGGGCTGATCCGGACGACTGGCCGTGACCCCACCATCCCCGGCGGCAACGTCGACAACCTGCCGGAGTGGTTACGCAGCGGCTTGCTGAACCGCTTTCAGTATCTCCACGCGTTGAACGGCGCGAGCGGCGGCTATCTCGTGGAGGCGGCGCGAGCCGTGCGTAACGGCCAGACGCTGTCGTTGGCCCAGCTGGTGACGGCCGAACAGTCCGCCGAGGCCGTGAAGCAGTCCGATCCGTTCGTCGTCGCGGCTCGGGACTATGTCGCAGTCGCGTACCTGTACGACCGCTTCGGAGACGCGGCGATGCGGCAGCAGCTGCAGGATCTGCACAACCGCTCGCGCGCCGACGTCACCGGGATCCTGACGAATCTGACCGGTGTGGACGTGAACGGTCTGGACGCCGCGGTGAATGCCTGGCTGCTGGAGCGTCCACGCTTCCTGTCCGCGAACCCGGAGGGACGCCTGAAAGTCGAGATGGTGACCTACTCGGACGGCCAGCACGGCGAGGTGCTGGTGGACGAGGCAGCCGCGACCTGTCTGTTCGACGTGCGCAGCGGCAGCACCGACGCCAACCGACCTGGCATCGTCGGGTTCTCGGTGACGCTCGGGCCGGACGGCTCGTTCACGGCGGTCCGGCCGAGCACGTACGTCGGCAACTCGGTGACGCTGACGGGCCGGGTGGACAGCGGCCAGCTGTCCGGCACCTATCGCGTCGTGAACGAGGTCACCGGCTGCGACGGCGGCGCGATCCCGTTCGGTCCGGCATAGACCTGGCACGATGGCGCCAGACGTAGACATGGCACAACGCGAACGTAGACACTGCGCAATTGAGGACACGCTCAGCACACGCTGCGTCCTCGTGGGAGGAATCGTGCGCTCTGCTCTGACTGTCGTGCTCGCCCTGCTCCTCGTCCTGGGCGGCTCGCCGCCCCGTGCCAGCGCGGAGCCCGTCGGCGGCTCCGATGGCGCCACCGTCAGGGCACAGCCGGCCCAGCTCCCGACCTGCACGGACCTGCTCGGGGCCGGGCGTTGGCCTGAGTTTGGGGTGACCCTCGCCTACGAAGAGGGGGACGTCGGGCCGGACGGCACGTGGGGTCGGCCGCGGCTCTGCCTGCTCCACTACCCGCGTGAGGACGTGTACGCCGCGGTCATCAACGGGATCGACTCCCCGGAGCAGTTCCGCGCTGCCAGGCCCGAGGCGATCGCTCGGATCCGGGCGCACGGCACCGATCTCTGCTCGGTGACGAAGTACCTGCCGTGGGGCACGCCGGCTCAGGCCGGCTACACCGACGAGGATCTCCTCTCGTTGCCGGTGACCTGCCCGCCACGCGTGGTGGCCGGCGACGCCGACGCCGGGCAGTTCCTCCCAACGGCCCGCGAGGAAGTCGCGCGGGCCGTGCAGGCGATCACGTCCGAGTACGGCTGGACGCCGGACCAGCCGATTACCACCATCGTCGTCTCGAACGTCGATTCGGCGGCCGAGGTCTACCTGCGGTATCGCCAGGTTCTGGACACCCCACAGGCCGCCGAAGCCGAGGCCCGAGCCGGCGTGTCGCGCCTGTACACGACGCTGGGGAACGAGGTGCCGTACGGCAACATCTCGCTGGTCAACCTCTCGGACCCGAACCAGCGCACGGCGGCCACCATCGGCCTCGAGATCCAGAACGCCTTCGGCTACTTTGGGGTGCTCCGGACGATCGGCCGCGATCTCACCATCACGACGGGCGACGGCAGCAACATGCCGCTCTGGATTCGGGACGGGCTGGTGACGCGCCACAACTACCGGTACGCTCTCAACGGCGCGAGCGGCGGCTACCTCGTGGAGGCGGCTCGGGCGCTCCAGGGCGGGACGTACCCGCACCTGACCGAGCTGTTCGACGTGCAGAACACAAACACGGCGATCCAGCGCACCGACTGGTTCACCGTCCTGGCACGCAAGTACACCGCCGTCCTCTACATGTACGACCGGTTCGGCGCCGACCGGATGAAGCAGCTGCTCCAGGCCAGCCACAACAAGACGCGGGAAGACGTTGGGGCGCTGCTGACCGAGCTGACCGGCACGCAAAGCGTGGAAGGGTTCGAGGACGCCTTCAACGCCTGGCTCCGGGATCGTCCTCGCATCCTGGCCGCCAACCCCGAAGGCCGGATCAAGGTGGAGCTCCTGCTCTACGCGGACGGTCAGCGCGGCGAAGCGCTGGTGGACGAGACGTCGGCGGCCTGCACCTTCAACGTGCGGACCGGCGCCGCCAATCCGGCCCAGCCGGGCATCGTGGGGTTCTCGGTGGTGTTGGGCCCGGACGGCTCGTTCACATCGGTCCGCCCGAGCACGTACGTCGGCAACTCGGTGACGCTGTCTGGCCGGCTGGTCAACGGCCGGCTGACCGGGACGTATCAGGTGGTGAACGAGGTCACCGGCTGCGACGGCGGCCTGATCCCGTTCGGGCCAGCTTAGCGAGCGACCGCCCGCCCGGTCTGGCCCGTGTGGGCGAGACGATGCTCTGACAATCCCAGCGTCATGCTCTGAGGGGGATGAGACGGCCCTCGTGCACTGATATCATGGAGAGGTGGTCGGCAGGCGGCGAGCGGCTGCCGACCACGAGTCACGACGGCGCAGGGCGGTCAGGGCGGCAATGGAAGGGCGTGGAGGCGAAGGGCGGCGGCTCAAGACGGTGCGCGACGTGTCGGCGGGCGGCGTCGCGTTTCGACAGGGCTCGGACGGCATCGAGGTCGTGCTGGTCGGGCGGTACGAGCCGGAGCGCTGGGTGCTGCCCAAGGGCACGCCGAATCAGGGGGAGTCGCTGGAGCAAACGGCCGCGCGCGAGGTTTCCGAGGAGACCGGTATCCAGGTTCGGCTGATCCGCCCGCTCCACGATATCCAGTACTGGTTCGTGCTCCACGGCACCCGCCACTTCAAGACCGTGCACTTCTACCTGATGGAGGCGGTGGGCGGCGACACCTCGCTGCACGACCACGAGTACGACGTGGCAGCCTGGTTCCCCATCGCCGAGGCCGAGCGCCGGCTGGCGTTCGCCAACGAACGTCTGGTGGTGTCGAAGGCTCGCGCGGAGCTGGCACAGCTGCACGGATTGGGCGAAACCGCGGACACCTCGGCCGCCTCCTGAATGACCGCTCTCGTCACCGGCATCGGGTACATCGGGGCGGCGCTGGCCGAGGCGCTGCTGGCGGACGGCGAGCGGGTCGTCGGGCTGGAAAACGGCTTTTCGACGGTGCCGTCAGCCGTGACGCGACTGGCGAAGCATCCTCAATTCACCCTGATTCGCGGCAGCGTCAACAGCGAATCGTCCGTCAACCGGGCTTTTCAGGCCGCTGGCGACGCTTTATCCGAGAACGGACCGCTCGTGGTGTACCACCTGGCGGCCCAGGCGAGCGCGCATCCCCAGGCCGCGCCACCCAGCTACACCGAGCAGACCAACCTCGTGGCGCCACGGCTGGTGTACGAAGCGGCCGTCCGACACGGCGCCAGCGCGCTCGTCTACGGCAGCTCGTTCCGCGTGTACGGCGATCACCTCGCCGGCGTCGTGGCCGAGGACACGCCGTACGGCCAGATCGGCGATCTCTCCCACCTGAGCAAGGTGTACGCCGAGAAGCTGTTCGAGATGCTGGCGGCCCAGCACGCCGTCCCGGTCGCGAACGTGCGGCTCGGGGTCGTGTACGGGCTCGGGCCGCTGATGAAGCACGATCCGCGCTTCCTGACCGTCCCCAACCTGTTCTGCCTGCGCGCCGCGACCGGCCAGCTATTGACCGTCAGCGCCGGCGCCAACCGCCCGATCGGCTTCCTGCACCTGGACGACGCGGTCCAGGCGCTGCGGCTGGCCGCGACGTTGGCCCACGCGGGCGGATCCGGCGCGCGGGCCGTCAACGCCGTGTCCGAAGTGCTCGGCGTCGGCGAGGTGGCGGCGATCGTCGAGCGGGAGGCGACCGCCCGTGACTTGCAGACCAGCATTCAAGGAGCTGGGCCACTGAGCGCCGCCCGCTGGTCGGTCGCCTCTTCGCTCGACGCGGCTGGCTTCCGTCCCGCCCGCACGATGCAGGAGAGCCTCGGCGAGGTGCTGGACTATTACAGGAGACAGTAGGGGCGTCACTCTCCTGTCTCCTGGATGCTGTCTCCTGTCTCCTCGGAGGGACCATGCTCACCGACGCGCAGCTTCACGTCTGGGAGGCCGACCGTCCGGACCGGCCGTGGGACCGCCAGCATCGACCGCAGCTGCCGGAGCCGTTCACCGTCGAGCGGGCCGTCGCGCTGCTCGACGAGCACGGCGTCGACCGGGCGGTGCTGGTGCCGCCACTCGTCAGCGGCTTCAACAACGACACCGCCAACGCCTACGCGCTGGAGGCTGTGGCACGGTATCCCGGGCGGTTCGCCGTGATGGGGCGCTTCGACCCGCGCCCCCCAACGGCGCGGCGGGTGCTCGAATCGTGGCTGGAGCAGCCGGGGATGCGCGGCGTGCGGCTCTCGCTGGAAGGACCGCCAGCGCCGCAGCTGCTCGAAGAGGGCGCGCTGGACTGGTTCTGGCCGGCAGCCGAGCGGCTTGGCGTGGCGGTCTACTTCATGCGACCCGGCCGCCCCCAGGACATCGCCGCTGTCGCCGAACGGCACCCGGAGCTGCGGATCGCCTGCAACCACCTGGCGCTCGGCGGCGTGAGAGGCCCCGAGGCGCTGGCCGCCCACGTCGAAACGCTACGGGTGCTGCTACCGTACAAGAACGTCGCGCTGACCATCTCGGCGCTGGCGCTCTGCTCCCAGCAAGGATACCCGTACGCCGACGTCTTCGACTCGGTGCGCCGGGTGTACGACCTGTTCGGGACGTCGCGGCTGGCCTGGGCGACGGACTACACAGCCGCGCGGGGGCGTCTGGGTGATGCCGTCAGCTACCCCGAGCTCCGCGACTTCGTCGGCGTGGCGCTGCCCGACCTGACCGATGCGGAGCGCGCGGACCTGTACGACGGCACGATCCGCCGGCTGCTCCGCTGGTGACGACAGTGGAGCCCCCTCCCCAACCCCTACTGTCCCCCTTGCGAGGGAGAGGGGCTCTCTTCTGCCCCTCTCCCTCGCAAGGGGGACAGTAGGGGTTGGGGAGGGGGCTCCACACTGCTGTAGACTCGTTCCTGATGGCGATGGACGATCTCGCTGGGCGCACCCTCGGACCGTACGAGCTCTGGGACCAGATCGGGACCGGAGGGATGGCGGTCGTCTATCGCGGCGCGCACCGGGGACTCGGGCAGCCGTGCGCCATCAAGGTGCTCAACCCGGCTCTGGCGGACGACACCGGCCTGGTGGAGCGGTTCAAGTCCGAGGCGAAGATCGCGGCCAGGCTACGCCACCCGAACATCGTCCCGGTCCTCGACGTGGGCGAAGAGGGCGGGCTCCACTACCTCGTCATGGCGTATGTCGAGGGCGTGCCGCTCAGCCGGCTGCTCCGACAGGAGGGGCCGCTCTCGTTCCAGCGCGCCATCATGGTGCTGCGCCAGCTGGCCGCCGCGCTCGATTTCGCGCATGAGAACGGCATCGTCCACCGTGACGTCAAGTCCGCGAACGTGCTGGTCGGCCAGGACGACCGCGTTACCCTGTTCGACTTCGGGATCGCGCGGACCGGGGGGACGGTCGGGCGGCTGACCGGGCCGGGCATGATCGTCGGGACGCCGCAGTACCTGGCGCCGGAGGTCATCACCGGCGGCGAGGGCGACCGAGGGACCGACTTGTACGCGTTCGGCACCCTCGCCTACGAGACGCTGGTCGGCCGGGTGCCGTTCGACGGCGCAGACTCGATGGCGGTCCTGCACGCCCAGGTCAACCAGGCGCCCCGGCCGCCCCGCGAGCTCCGCCCCGAGATCCCACCGGCGGCAGAGCAGATCCTGCTGCGCCAGCTCTCGAAGGCGCCTCACGAGCGATTCTCGACCGCCGACGCGTTTGTCCGTGCCCTGGCCAGCACGATGGGGCTGGACGCCGATGCCCCGGAGACGCCCGCGCCGAGTGGGCGGCAGCTCGCGCCGGACGTCTCGGTCGTCAACTGGCTGGCGGCTGCGCCAGCTCGCCCGCCTGGCGACGACCTGTTCCTGGACGATCCGGGCGGCCGTCTGGGGCCTGACCCTGAGCTTCCGACCCCGTCTCCATTCGAGCGCCCGCCAGCAGCCCACATCGACGGCGTCGTGCGCACCATGCCGAATCAGCAGGTCCCGCCTCCGTCCGAGACGGTGCCGGGACCGTCGGCGTATCAGCCGCCACCAGACCAGACGCCCTCC
Organism: Chloroflexota bacterium; assembly: GCA_046328125.1. Lineage (GTDB taxonomy): Bacteria > Chloroflexota > UBA6077 > UBA6077 > JACCZL01 > JADZEM01. The sequence goes on along the minus strand of JAXLXF010000016.1, from coordinate 3,089 downwards.
TACAACCCGCGCTACGAACAGCCGCCCGGTCAGTCGCCGACGCTGCCCCCGTACGAGCCGCACATGCATGAGCCGCGGACAGACGAGGCGCCGGCGTATGACCCCAGCCGATACGGCCCAGGCTGGAACGGGGCGCCATCGTCAGCGGCATCCGGGTATGCGGCGCCGCCGTACGAGCCGGCCCCGTCCCCCTACTCGCCATATCAGCAGCAGACGCCGCACCGGCCGCCATCCTATGAGTCCCCGCCACATGGCTATCCGGTGTCTCGTCCACCCGCACCGGGGGTGCCTTCGTACGGCCCATCCGCGTACATGACGCCCGAGCGGCATCCGAGCGACACTGGTGTGGCTGCACCCCCACGTGGGTCGGCAACCCGCTGGGTCTTGAGCGTGGTGGTCGCGGTCGGCGTGACGATCGGGGTCGGGCTGGGGTTGTATCTCGCCAGCTCGACGTTTGGGCCGAAGCTGACGCCGACGCCAACCCTGCTGCCCTCGGCGCTCGGGGCGACGCCAGCGCCGACCGCCCCGGCAGCCGCGGCTCCACCAGGGGCCGCGCCCGTTGCCTCGCCGGTGGCCGTGGCGCCGGCCGGTGTTGCGTCGCCGGCGGCAGCTCAACCGTCAGGCGGGTCGCCGGTCGCGGTGGCCGCGCCGTCGCCGAGGGTTGGCGCGGTCGCGCCGTCGTCGTCGCCAGCGGTGGCTGCGGCCTCTCCGGTGACGCCGCCGACGCTCGCGCCAGCGCAGCAGCTCGACGCCGCCCGTACGACCTTCGAGCGCGGTGACGGGCCAGCAGCTATCGCGGCCCTCAACGAGCTGAAGCGCACCGCGCCCAACACCGAGGGCCTGGACGACACGCTCTACCGGGTGCACGTCGGCTACGCCCAGCAGCTCCTGGCGCAGGGTTTCCTCGACGAGAGCGATGCCCACCTGACCGAGGCGCTGAAGGTGCGTCCAGACGGACTGGAGGCGCTGAGCGCACGCGATCGGGTGACGCTGGCACGGCTCTGGCGCACGATGGAGTCGGCGTGGGGCACGAACGACGACGCTGCCATCGCCGCGCTGGAGGAGATCTTCGCCAAAGATCCCACCTACCGAGACGCGAACGTCAAGCTGTACGCTCTGCTGGTGTCCACCGCCGACCGTGCGCTGGCCGCTGGCGACCGCGATGGGGCGCTGGCCCGGCTTCGGCGGGCACGCGAGGTGTACCCTGACGGCGACGAGGCGCGCGCACGGCTGGACGCGCTGACGGCGACGGCCACCCCGGTCCCGCCCACTGCCACGCCGGTCCCCCAGCCGACGCCGACCCGGCGCCCGGCGCCGCCGCCGACGGCAGCGCCGGCCCCGAAGCCGGTGCTGCCGCAACTGCCAGTCCCGGCTCTACCCGGCTTCGGACGATGACGCCAGCTGCCCGCCGCCCGCCTGACACCCGACCGTGAGCATCACCGACATCAGAAGAGGAGATCGGACATGCAGCACGATGCAGGCGCCGCGCTCGTGACGGGCACGGCTGACTCGGCCCGTGTGGACCGCGCGGAGATCGGGCTGACGCCGGAGCAGCGCGCGTTGCGGCGGGCGGTCCGCGAGTTTGCCCGGGCCGAGATCGCGCCGAAGGTGGACGAGTACGAGCGTCGCGGCCAATTCCCAACCGAGCTGATCCGCGAAGTGGGGCGGCTCGGCTACCTCGGCTGCATGATCCCGCCGGAGTACGGCGGCGTGGGCCTGGACTACACCAGCTACGGCATCGTCTGTGAGGAGCTGGCCTGGGCGGACTGGGTCTGCGCCTCGATGGTCTCGATCCAGAATTCGCTGGTGGCCGGCTCGCTGGTGCGCTGGGGCACCGACGAGCAGAAGCGCCGCTACCTGCCGCTGCTGGCTTCCGGCGAGTGGCTCTCGTCGGCGTGCCTGACCGAGCCGCGGGGCGGGTCTGACCTCGCCTCCGCCGCGACGCTGGCCGTCCGCGACGGCGACGAGTACGTCATCAGCGGCGAGAAGGTGTTCATCTCGCACGCCAACCAGGCCAATCTCTTCTTCGTGGTGGCGACGGTGGACCGGGCGCTGAAGCATCGGGGCGTCTGCATCTTCCTGGTGGAGCGCGGCACGCCCGGCCTGACCACCCGCCCGATGGCGATGCACACGCTCCAGCGGGGTGACATCGCGCAGGTGCGCTTTGACGAGGTCCGGGTGCCGGCGACGGCGCTGCTGGGCGGCGAAGGGAACGGCTTCCGGGTGGTCGGCTCGGCGCTGGACACCGGGCGCTTCTCGGTGGCGTCACGGGCAGTCGGGCAGGCGCAGGCGTGCGTGGACGCGTCGGTGGCATACGCGCGCCAGCGGCAGCAGTTCGGCCAGGAGATCGGGCGGTTCCAGATGATCCAGGCGATGCTGGCGGACATGATCGTGAGCGTGGAGGCGGCGCGGCTGCTCTGCCGGCGGCTGGCGCAGCTGAAGGAGGCCGGCGTGGAGCGGGCCAGCGCCGAGGCCAGCATGGCGAAGCTGTACGCCACGGACGTCTGCATGAAGGTGGCGGAACAGGCGGTCCAGATCCACGGCGGCTACGGCCTGACGGCGGAGTGCGCGGTGGGGCGGTACTTTCAGGAGGCGAAGGTGCTCCAGATCGGCGAGGGGACCAGCCAGCTACAGCGGGTGCTGATCGCGGAGTACGCGCTGGGATACCGCCAGCAGCGCTGACGCCGAGCGGGCAGCTATCCCGCATCGACGATGGGTCGTACAATGCAGTCAGTCGGAGCAAGCCGCGAGAAAGGCTCAGGGACTTGGTGGTGCAAGAGATCGTGATCGAGTGGGACGGCACCCATCTGCCGAAGGGGTTGCGGCAGCTTCCACCTGGGCAGTATCGCGTCTCCGTCGTGGACGACGATAGCGAGATCTCAGCGGAGGAGGACGCGGCAGTGCGTGCCGGTCTCGATGCGATGGAAGCCGGCGACGTTCGGCCACTGGGCGACGTGATACGTGAGATTCGCGCGCGTCATGGCCTGGGATGAGGTCGAGATCACCGGGCCAGCGCAGAGAGACATCGATCACGCCGTCGAATTCATCGCTCGTGATAACCCATAGGCGGCAGCACGATGGCTCGGGGA